>JABFRN010000001.1:0-1402500 GCA_013141175.1 Lysobacter sp. | reverse complement strand
GTCCGCCGGCTTCGGCATCCATGCCGGGAAACCCTGGATCGGCAGATCGACGTAGAACTTCACCCAGTCCTCGACCAGATACATGCGTTCTTCGTTGCCGCGCGAATACTGGTTCTCGTCGTGGCATTCCAGCAGCGACGACATCGTCGCCAGATCCTCGAAGCTGATCCTGGCCTTGCGCTTGTCCTGGTTCTCGATGACGCCGCGATAGTGCAGGTAGGGCAGCATCGGCGCCTGCGCGTTCGGGATCCTGCCTTCGGCGATCGCGATGCCCAGCAGCATGCCGGCGACGGTCTTGGTCGCGGAGCGGGTGTTGCGCCGCGCTTCGGCGCCGCCGTCGTCGAAATAATGTTCGTACAGCAGCTTGCCGTCGCGGGCGACGATCACGCTGGTGATCTGCTTGAAATCGCCTGCGGAGACGGAGCGGGTGACCTCATCAAAGGCGGAGCTTTGTGCGAACGCGGGCGCGGCGGCGAGGACACAGGACAGTGCGATCAGAAAGCGGTGCATCGGTGAACTCCGTATGGCGGGAAACGCGTTGTTCGAAACATGCTGCTTGAAACATGTCGATACGCTGATGTGGTGTTTCAAAAATAGTGACTTGGATACAACGGATAGCGTCACTGTGGGAGGGCCTTCAGGCCCGACGCTTCTGCTGCTGAAGATCTGTCGGGGCTGAAGCCCCTCCCACAAAGGCACAGGGATTTGCGCGACAGAGTAGGCGCACCATCGCCAACGTCTTCGGTGTTGTTTCGGAAGTTCTCGGAAGCCGCTTCACGCAAGTCGCACGCAAGTTCAATTTTTTCGAGACACCACACTAGCAGCAAAGCGCGTGCGCGATTTGTACGGATCGAACCATTGCGACTGGATTTCAACGCAGGCGCCGGTAGTCCGTAGGCGTGCAGCCGAAGCGTTGCCGGAACGCGCGGCTGAAGTGGCTCTGGTCGCTGAAGCCGGCCGTCGCGGCGATATCGAGCAGCGGGCGCTTGCGGTCGTGCAGCAGCGCGGCGGCGCGTTCCAGCCGGCATTCGCGCAGGTATTCGCCCGGAGAACGGCCGTAGCGGCGGCGGAACGTGCGTGCGAACGCCACCGGATGCACGCCGGCCAACCGTGCCAGTTCGTCGATGCGCGGCGATTGCGTACAGTCGTCGCGCAGCCGGTCGCGGGCGCGCGCCAGCCACGCGGGGCCATCGTTGCGTTCGATCCGCTGACGCTGCTGCAGACTGTCGAGCAGGGTTTCGAGTCCGGTCTCGATCTGCAGCGCGGACGCGTCGTCGTCGATATGCAGCGCATCGCGCAGCGCATGGGCGTGGCGTACGGAGAAGGCGTCGGAACGGAGCGCGCGCGTGGGCAATGCGCGGCCGGCGATGGCGGCGGCCGGTATCGAGACGGTGAAGAAGCGACCTTGCAGTCCACGGAAACAGTCGCGATGCGTCGTGCCCGGCGGGTTGTAGACCAGCGCCGGCGACGCGCAGACCGCCGGCATGCCGTGCGCGCTGCTGACGTACTTTCCGGCCAGCACCAGCACGAAATGCGCATCGTCGTGACTGTGCGCTTCCATCTCGTGCTCGGGCACGGTCGGCTGCATTTCGGCGAGTTCGATCGCACCGACGCGCCGCCGCCGCGCGACGTCGCCGTAGAACATGCCCTTGCGGAAGATCTTCATCGTGGCGACGGCGGGAACCCGGATGGGAGATATGCGCTGCAGTCTGCGCGCATCGCGGCCGGGGTTCCCGTGTCGTTGGTCATCCGCCGCGAGGCGGCATGACCCCCGGCCCGAGGTATCCCCACTTTATTCCCCTAGACAATCAACCGGAGCGTTGTGATTGGCGCGAATCGTACTTTTACCCGTCGTTCCCGCGAACGCGGAACCCAGTGTCTTTGCGCTGCGCGGAAGCTGGAAGTCACTGGATCCCCGCGTTCGCGGGGATGACGACGTTTTCTTGAAATGCTGGAAAAAAGCGGATACCGCAGCCCTCAACTCACCCCACCAACAACCGGTTCATCCGCGCGATGAACGCGGCCGGGTCGTCCAGATGCCCGCCTTCGGCGAGCATCGCCTGTTCGAACAGCGGCGAGGGTTCGCTGCGGCAAAGCAAGCGCTCAAGAGCACATGTGCGAAACGAGATGGATTCGGGTAGATTCTGGACGCGCGTTTTGATGGCTGAACGGCTGGCGAGAGGATTATCGGATGGCGACGGAAGAAGAGAAACTCGGGAAGGTACCGGAGGCGGACCTCGTCCATGGGCATCCGTATGTGATCGACCCCGAAACGGGGGCCAAGGCGACCTTGGACGGCAGCCCTTACGCAGGGATCAAAGCGAACGATGTTGCGCTGATCGAAGACAGAAAGCGCCTGCAAGCCGAGATGCAAGTCCCGGTCCTGGCCGGCAAGGACGACCCCAACGCCTTCGTGTTCTTCGCTTTCCTCGACGGAACGGGCAACGACAGGCACGACCAGAATTTCGCGCCCACGGGCGTAGCGCAGATCTACGAAGAGCTCGACCGCCAAATCAAAGCCGGTTACGGCGACCCCCATATCGCCGCCGCGTACGTCACGGGCACCCAGACCAGAACTTACGACAACATGGCTGATGGCGCGGAAGGCTATTCGGCCGATGATCGGGCCGAAACCATGTACGTGGAGTTCTGCAAACAAGCCGCCGCATGGAAGGATAAGTACCCGGAAGCGGAAATCAGTCTTGCCTCCATGGGCTTCAGCCGCGGCGCGGAAGAAGCGGCACTGCTCGGCCATCTCGTGCATGAGCGCGGGATTCATGATCCTGACGACTTTACTTATGAGACCCTGGACGATGGCCTTGTAAAAGCTGGGAGCATCAAGTTCAACAAAGAAGAACCAGGCATCGCCAAGGGCGATGACGTGAAGCAAGCGTACATCGGCATCGACCCTGTGTCCGAAGGCGACCTCAAAGACGGCGGGTGGATCGGCGGAGGTCAACCCTATGGCTTGGCGCCTACCGTGGTCGGGGGTTTACAGCTCTCGGCCCGGGATGAGACCAGGCGGGCGTTCGAGGGCACGGAACATATCGAGGAAGGTCTCAGCGCCGACAAAACGCGAGCGAATCTCGAGGTTCCCGGTGCGCACGGCGATCTCGGAGACGCGTATTACGCGAACGGTCTGGGTGTCCGTTACACCAACATGGCGAAGAACTACATCAATGATCTGGTGGACTTCGAGAAACCGCTGCTGTCCTTGAAGCCGGAGGACACGAATCTTGGCCTGGGCAGCACCAATGTCATCCACGATTCGCATATGCACTTCCCGGGACCGTATCTGTACGACAACGATGAATTCAGGGAGCGCGGCGATCGCTTTTCAGATCCGCCGTCACTGGGCTACTACCGGCCGAAGGACGAGGACCTTGCCGAAAACACCCGCTATCGCACGGCGAGCCCCGAACCGGCTCCGGTTGCCGATTCGTGGGCGATCGCCGGCAACCTGTACGATCCGAAGCAAGAGCAGGAAAAAGGGTGCACGTTCAATCTCTCACCGGTCGAAGTCTCGTCGCCGGAAAGCGTCCCTAGCGGAAGCATGCACCAAGGAATCTCCACGGTACGCCAAGTGACGTGCGAATCCGGTTCGTTTCCCCCGGTGGAGAAGACCGAGCCCCAACCGCCGCTGCAAACCGAGAAAGTGCTTGCTGCGGATGCCTACGGTACGCCGATTGGCATGTATCCGCCTGAGTTGGTGCCTAACGACCGTGTGGTGGGCACATTGCCGATGTCCGCATCCACACATCCTGCTTTTCCGACCTACAGCGAAGTGTGGAATGCCATGGCGGACCCGGCGAGAACGAATATTCCATGGGGCAGCATGAGCGAGAACGACCGCAGTCGCGCCGCCGCCGCCGTGACCGCCGCCGCCATGGAGGGGCCTCCCCCGCTCAACAACATCAACACGGTGGTGCTGAACAATCGGAACGATACGCTGATCGCGATCGAAGGCAACCCGACAGATCCGTCGAGCAAACGTGTGAGCGTGCCGCTCGAGGTGGCGGTGACCACGTCGGTCGAGGAATCGACCAAGAAAGCGGACGCGGCTTTGGAAGAGCAGCGCCAGCAAGCGCTGATTTCGCCGAACAACAACCTCCAGCCGATGGTCGCAACGACGGCACGCGCGCAGTAAAGCGCATCAGATACTGCGCGCGCCTCCGGAATGGTATGCCATCCCGGAGGCCGACCTCGCCGCCGCAGAGCGAGACGGCGAGGATTGATCCGTTCGCTCAGCCCACCAGCAACCGGTTCATCCGCGCGATGAACGCGGCCGGGTCGTCCAGATGGCCGCCTTCGGCGAGCATCGCCTGTTCGAACAGCAGCGTGGCGTAATCGGCGGTGCGCGCATCGTCGTCCGGCGCGGCATGCAGACGCTGCAGCAGGGCGTGTTCCGGGTTGATCTCCAGGATCGGTTGCGACGGCGGCGCGGCCTGACCGGCGGCCTGGAACAGCCGCTGCATCTGCAGCGACATGTCGTATTCGTCCACGACCAGACACGCGGCGGAATCGACCAGGCGGTTGGACACGCGCACATCCTTCACCTTGTCGCCCAACGCGGCCTTGATGCGTTCGACCAGTGGCGCGGCGGCCTTGGCGGTTTCCTCCTGCCTGGCCTTGTCCTGCGCGTCGCCGAGCTGGTCCAGATCGATCTCGCCCTTGGCGACGTTGCGCAGTTTCTTGCCGGCGTATTCGTGCAGGTAGCCGGACATCCAGTCGTCGATGCGTTCGTGCATCAGCAGCACTTCGATGCCGCGCGCCTTCAGCGCTTCGAGCTTCGGATGGTTGCGCGCCGCGTTCCAGCTCTCGGCGGTGATGTAGTAGATGTCTTCCTGCAGCCCGGCCATGCGCCCGATGTAGTCGTCCAGCGACACGCGCTGGTCGGCGGCCTCGCTGCGCGTGGTCGGGAAGCGCAGCAGTTTGAGCACGCGCTCGCGATTGGTCGCGTCCTCGGCCACGCCTTCCTTCAGCGTCGCGCCGAAGGCGTTCCAGAAGCCGATGTACTTTTCGGGCTCGTCGCGCGCGATCTTCTCGATCATGTCCAGCACGCGCTTGGTCAGCGCGCCCTTGATGCGTTCGACCTGCTTGCTTTCCTGCAGCAGCTCGCGGCTGACGTTCAGCGGCAGATCGTCGGAATCGATCACGCCGCTCGCGAAGCGCAGATACGCCGGCAGCATCTGCTCGGCGGCGTCCATGATGAAGATCCGCTTGATGTAGAGCTTCAGGCCCTTGCGCTCGTCGCGGCTGTACTGGAAATCGAACGGCGCGTGCTCGGGCAGGAACAGCAGCGAGGTGAAGTTCTGGTTGCCTTCGACCCGGTTGTGGGTCCACGCCAGCGGGTCGGCGAAATCGTGCGACACGTGTTTGTAGAAAGCCTTGTAATCGTCGTCCGACAATTCGTTCTTCGGCCGGGTCCACAGCGCCGAGGCCTGATTGACGACTTCAAGCTCGGTCGCGGCTTCAGCCTCGCCGTCTTCGTTCGCCGCCGGCTTCGCCATGCGGATCGGGAAACCGACGTGATCGGAATACGTGCGCACCAGCGAGCGCAGCTTCCACGGCTGCAGGTAATCGCCGGCGTCTTCGCGGATATGCAGTTGCAGGGTGGTGCCGCGCGGGGTGTCGGCGGGTGCGGGCTCGATGCTGAACTGGCCGTCGCCGGTCGAACGCCAGGTCCAGGCGTCGTCGTGGCCGGCGCGGCGGCTGGTGACGGCGATGCTGTCGGCGACGATGAAGGCCGAGTAGAAGCCGACGCCGAACTGGCCGATCAGCTGCGCGTCCACCTTCTGCCCGGCAGCGATGCTGTCGAGGAACCGGCGCGTGCCGGAATGCGCGACCGTGCCGAGGTTCTGCACCAGCTCGTCGTGCGACATGCCGATGCCGTTGTCGCGCAGGATCAGCGTCTGCGCGTCGGCGTCGACCGCCAGGTCGATCGCCAGATCGCCACCGTCACCCAGCAGCTCAGGCGCTGCGATGGCCTCGAAGCGCAGCTTCTCGCAGGCGTCGGAAGCGTTGGATACCAGCTCGCGCAGGAAGATGTCCTTGTTCGAGTACAGCGAATGGATGACCAGTTGCAGCACCTGCTGCACATCGGCCTGGAAGGCATGGGTTTCGACCGTGGGGGTCGCGGCGGGGGTGTCGGTGCTCATCCGTAGGGTGTCCTTGCGTGTGAATGCGTGTCTGGCGATGGCGCAAGGATGGGCGCGATTCGGGCGGTTTCAAGTCGCGGGGAGGAGCCGGTACCGTCGCGTCCCGCTTGCGGGAGACGAGTGCAGTCGCCCCATGGCTCGCGTCGTGCTCGAACGCCGCAAGGACGGTGTGGTGTGGATGCGATCGGATCCGATCAGGCCGGCGAGGCGCTGGTTGGACGATCGGGCCTCCATCGCGAGGAAGATATCCGTCTGGCGCCAGGGCACGGACGCAGTCTGCGGACCCGGTCTGTCGGCGTTCGCATGCACCCGTGGTTGCCGTGATGTACGGCCCGAAGATCCCGCTGATGCGTGCGGGCGATTCGCCCCGGGCGGATCGCCCCGGACGGGCCCCGTCAAGCTTTCGGCCCACAGCCCTTGTAGCGGCTGTTCAAATTTCCTATGCTCGGGCTGCAAGAATTCCGCAGGGCCGGCTCCGAGCATGATCGGGCCGGTCCTCCGAAGAAGGATGGGTGCTACTGCCCAAGAGCTGCGTTGCTCTAGAACATTTAGGGATGAATGCGATGAATTACCGTCTTGAGTCGACCCGTTTCACCGCCAAGCACGCTGGCTTGCGAAGGTCGACTGTCGCAACGAATTGAAGTCCTCCCGAGTTGATTCTCTCCTGACCTGATGCCAGCGGACCGACACCGTCGATCTGCTGCCCCGCGTTGGCGCGTCCATGCCAACCGATGGAGCTTTCGCTCCATTCGTTTTCTCAACGCCTCATATACCAAGGAGCAATTCCATGAAGAATGAAGTCTCGCAACAGGCCCAGAAGGTGAAGGTTCTCGCCCTGCAGAAACTGAATGACATCCGCGGTGGTGAAGCCTTCGGCATGGATGCATCGCCGATGGATTGGAGCACCTGGAGCAGCGGTTGCGGTGGCGTCGGCAGCAGCGAATGGAGCACCTCCAGCCAGAGCTGCCGCTGATTCAAAAGAGGGCCATTGGCGGCGCCGCCAATGGCTTTCCTGACGTCCACCGACCGGATATGCCGCGTCCACGACATTCATGTCGTGGCCTATCGATGACTGTGCCGCCGAGTCGTACCGCATGTCGCACCCCGTTCAGCTCTTCCATCAACCCGATACCGCCTATCAACCGGAAGCAGACTACCGATCGGTAGTGCTGCCGCGCCTGCCGCGGCGTTGGCGTCTCCTGACCGGCCACATGTGGACCCAGGTGGTCAGCCCGATCCCCAGTCGTCTCACCCAGGGCTGGAAGATCCATCTCTCCGCAACGCTCGAGGATGCCGTCCGCGCGCTCGAGATCGTCACCGCCATCGCGCCTGCGCGACAGACGGAATTCAAGTTCGCCGCGGACCCTGCGCGCCATCTGCGCCTGCTGTCCAAGAACGTCCCGCGTCAAACCGGCGGGAAGTTCATCACCATCTATCCTTCGTCGGACGAGTTGTTCGGCGAACTGCTGGAGACGCTGCACGCCGCCTGCGGCGATCTGCGCGGCCCCTACGTCCTTTCGGACAGCCCGTACAAGGACTCGTCGGTGCTGTCCTACCGTTACGGGGGCTTCCACAACTTCTCCGAAGTCAACGTCTTCCACGAGCGCAAGAGCCTGGTCCTGGACGGCAACTACCGCTTCGTCGAGGATCAGCGGCTGCCCAACTTCGTCGTGCCGCCGTTCGCGCGCACGCCGTCCTGCGTCCTCGATGCGGACGCGTCCACGGAGACGGCCGACGGCCCGCCGGCAAGCGGGACGGAAGATCCGTCGGAAGATGTCGCAGGTCCGGTCCTGCTGAACGGTCGCTACGAAGTGCTCGGCGTGCTGAAGCAGAGCAACATCGGCGGTGTGTATCTGGCGCGGGACCGCGAGAGCGGCGAGCAGCTCGTGCTGCGCGAGGCGCGTCCGTTCACCGATCCCGACCTCCATGGCCAGGATGCCGTCGTACGGCGGCGGCGCGAATACGAAGTCCTTCGCACGCTCGACGGGCTGGACCTTGCGCCGCGCGCCATCGATTTCTTCGAGGAATGGCGCCATTCGTTCCTGGTCATCAGCCATGTGCCGGGGCGCAGCCTGCGCCAGATCATCGTCGGCAAATGCGCGACGCTGCATTCGCAGTCGACCGCAGCCGACCTGGGCGCATGGTTCGGACTGGCGCATCGCGTCGCCATCGATCTGATCGGCAAGGTCCAGGCGATGCACGCGCGCGGCGTCGTGTATGGCGACGTTTCAACGAACAACATCATCGAACACGAGTCGACCGGCCGCTTCGTGCTGATCGACTTCGAGACCGCGTTCCGCCCGGCCATCGACCGGGGCCACAACGCGTTCACTCCCGGCTACGCATTCAACGAACGCCTCAACCGTCCCGTCGCGGAACTGCGCGACGACGTGATCGGCATCGGCGCGGTGCTGCTGGCGATGCTCTGCCCCAGCGCCTGCAACCTGCCGCTTGTGGACGGCTTTGCCGACCTGGTGTTCGGATCGCTCGAGCGGGACTACGGTCTGGATCCCGCGTACGGTGCCGCGTCGAAGCGGTTGCTTTCCGGTGATGCCGAAAGCCTGCAGGACGCGCTTGCGCTGTTGCGCGGAAGCGACGCGACGCGCGCGCATGCGATGGAAGATGCGCCGCGACATTCGGAGCGCGCGGAATTGCAGGCGTTGTTCGCCGACCTCTCGGGCTTCCTGCGCGAGCACGTCGACCTGTCGCGTGCGGAGCCGCTGTTCGGGATGGATCCCGGCCACGAGGACAAACTGCTCGCCTTCGACCACGGCCTCGCCGGTATCGCCTTCGTGCAGTGCAGGTTGGGGATGCCCACAGGCCGGGACCTTGCCCGACATGTGTACCGACGATTGCTGGCCGGAGCCGAGACCCCCGGCTTGTTGAACGGGCTGGTGGGCGGTGCCTGGACCTGCATGGAGGCGGGCGACGACCTGGCCGCCACCACGCTGCTGGCCGCCTGCGACGACCATCCGCTGCTGTACGCGGACTGCTCGCTCGGCTACGGATTGGCGGGGATCGGGCTGGTGTCGTTGCGCCTCTGGCGGCGCACCGGCGACGAGCTCGCATTGCGCCGCGTTCGCGAGATCTGCGCGGTGCTGGTCGAGGACGCCCGATGGAAGGGCGCCACCGTGGCTTGGCCCGGGGCCACGGAATCGAGCGGCGAGCCGTTGCGGATCGGTCTGCACGACGGCGCGACCGGGATCGCCTTGTTCCTGGCCTACGCGTACTGCGCGCTGGGCGACCCCGTTCTGCTCGACACCGCGCTCGCCGGGCTGCGCCACGATCTGGGCTTTTCCCGAAAGGTCGGCGTTTCGATCGGATTCCCGAAGCAGGCCACGGGCGGCGATGCAAGCATCATCTACCCCTATCTGGAAGTGGGCACGGCCGGCATCGTCAGCGTCGCGCTGCGGCTGCACCGTCTCACCGGCGACGCCGCGCTCGAGCAGTTCATCCATGAAGCGCTGCCGACCGTGGCGCAGCGTTACACCGTCTGTGCCGGACTGGGCCCCGGGCTGGCGGGCCTGACCCACTGCCTGCTCGACGCGGCGACCTTCCTTGCGCGTCCCGACTATGCCGATCTGGCCTGGCGCACCGCCGGGGCGCTGCGTCACTTCCGCGTCGCCGCCCACGGCGGCGCGGCAATGCCCGCCCGGCTGGGCGGTACCGTCTCCGCGACCTACATCGATGGCACTGCGGGCGTCGCCCTGTTGCTGGATCGTCTGCTGCATGGCCGCGAGGCGTTCCACTTCAGCCTCGATGAACTGCTGCCGGCCGAAGCCCCGTCGCCGAGTGCGCTTGCCGGGCAGGAACCATCGCGGTGACGCGCGTACGGCTTGTCAGGCAGGCCGAGTCCGGCGAATGCGGCTTGGCCGCACTGGCCATGGTGGCGTCCGCCCATGGCCGTCGATTCACGCTTCGAGACCTGCGCCGGCAGCTGCCATCGGCGAGTCGGGGCACCTCGTTCGCGCGACTGTTGCAGGACGCGGGCGCGTTGGGGCTCGCCGCGCAAGCGGTGGAGGTGGCACCGGCCGACCTCGGCGAGCTGCGCTTGCCGGCCATCCTGCACTGGGAGCACCGCCACTTCGTCGTGCTGCAGTCGGTCGGCCGTCGGGGCGATGTGGTCGTGCTCGATCCCGCCGTGGGTCGCCGGGTGCTGACCCCGGCGCAGCTTGCGCGCGGTTTCACCGGCTATGCCATGGAGCTGTGGCCCGATGGCGAGCCGACGCTGACCCGCATACCGCCCAGCCTGACCCTGCGGCGCTACGTTGCGGCGACTCCGGGCTTCGGCCGCTCGGTCGGGCTGTTGCTGCTGATCTCGCTCGGGCTGGAGGTGGCGGCGCTCACGGCGCCGTTGCTCGGCCAATGGGTGGTGGACCGCGTCATCGGGCAGAAGCAGGTGGAGCTGTTGAACGTGCTTGCGCTGACGTTCGCTGCGTTCTTCGCGCTCCAGTCCATGCTCGGCTGGGCTCGCGGCCGTCTCGCCGTGCGCTTCGGCGAAACGCTTTCGTTCGAATGGAAGCGCCGCATCTTCGATCATCTGATCCGGCTGCCGGTGCGTTTTTTCGCGCATCGCCACCTGGGCGACGTGATCAGCCGGTTCAACGCCACCGAGGATATCCGCCGCACGCTCACGTCCACTGCGCTGGAGGCGGTGCTGGACGCACTGTTCGGCCTGGCGGCGCTGGCCATCATGCTGCATTACTCGCCGCTGCTCGCGGGTATCGTGGTGCTGGCGGTGGGCGCTTACGCCGCAGTGCGCTGGGTGACCTGGCAACCGATGCTGCAGGCGTCGGAGGAGGGCTTCGCCTTCAGCGGCAAGGAGCAAGCGCACCTGGTCGAGACGCTGCGCGCGATCACCCCGCTAAAGCTGTTCGGTGTCGAGCGCGAACGCGGCGCGCGCTGGGCGGTGCTGGCCGGCGAGGTGCGCGAGCGGCGCACGCGCGTCGCGACGCTCACCAGCACGCTCGGTGCCCTGAGCACGTTGATCTTCGGCCTCGAGACTGTCGCCGTGTTCTACTTCGGCGCCGCGATGGTGATCGCGCCGGGCGCGGGGATGACGGTCGGCATGCTGGTCGCCTTCGTGGCCTACAAGGCCCAGTTCACCGCCAGGATGAGCCGTTTCATCGATCACGCCAGCGACTTCCGCATGCTCACGCTTCACTTCGAGCGTCTGGCCGATATCGCCGATGAAACGCCCGAGTGCGTCGATGCCGAGGTGCCGGACGAGGCCGCGTCGACGCCCGGAACGGTGCCTGCGCATGCGTCGGGCGACTGCGATGCTGGCGGTTCGCCGACCTTGGAGCTGCGCGATGTCTGGTTCCGCTACGCCGACACCGAACCGTGGATTCTCCGCGGCGTGCAGCTGCGCGTCGACGCGGGCGAAATGCTGGCGATCGTCGGTCCGAGCGGCTCCGGCAAGTCGACACTGCTCAAAGTGCTGCTCGGGCTGATGCCGCCCACGCGCGGCGCAGTGCTGTACCAAGGCAAGCCCATCGAGGCCTCGGGGATCGCTGCGTACCGCAGGGCGGTGGCGGCGGTGATGCAGGACGATCTGCTGCTGTCGGGCTCGGTCGCGCAGAACATCTGCTTCTTCGAGGCCGAACCGGACACCGCCCGCATGGAGGACGCCGCGCGCAAGGCCTGCATCCTCAATGACGTGATACAGCTGCCGCTGGGCTTCGACACCGAGGTCGGCGACCTCGGCAGCAGCCTGTCCGGTGGCCAGCGGCAGCGGATCATCCTGGCCCGCGCGATCTATCGCCAGCCGCGTGTGCTGGTGCTCGATGAGGCCACCAGCCACCTCGACCTGGTCGCCGAGCAGATCGTCAGCCGCGAACTCAGCGCCATGGCGCTGACGAGGATCGTCGTCGCCCACCGCCCCGCGACCATCCGCGATGCCCATCGCGTGCTGCGGCTGGATGGTGGCACCCTGTCCCCCCTTGAAGGCGGCACCGCCGCACTCGCCGAGCTTTCGACCGCATGATGACCTCCGACCCACGCCCCTCCCGCTGGCGCGCCTGGCTCCGGCCGCGCCGACTCTTCTGGGTCGCTGTCGCTGCGACCGCGGCCATCGCGGCTGCGATGTCGCTGCTCGATTCGGATTCCGCGGAGCCGCCAGAGACCGCGGAGGTCACCACCGCCGGCGTGCGGCAGATGGTGCAGGCCGCCGGCGTGCTGACGCCAAGCACCGAGGTCGATGTCGGCGCCCAGGTCAGCGGCCAGGTGAGGGCGATCCACATCGAGCTCGGCCAGACCGTGCGCGCGGGCCAGCTGCTGGTCAGCATCGATCCCGATACCGCCCAGAGCGATGTACAGGTGGCCGAAGCCGCCGTCGCCGAGCAGCGCAGCGCCATGGAATCCACCAACGCACTGCGCCAGCGTGCCGAGGCCAACGCCCGCCGCTACCGCCAGCTGTTCGAGGGCCGCCTGGTGTCGCAGGCTGCGCTGGATGACGCGGAAGCCGAGCTGCGCAGCCTGAGCGCCGACTACAAGGGGCGGTTCGCCACGCTCGACCGACTCAATGCCGAGCTGGCCAAGCGCCGGTTGGCGTTGTCGCGTACGGCGATCACCGCGCCCATGGATGGCGTTGTCGTCAACATCGTGGTGGCGCAGGGACAGACCGTCAACGCCAGCCAGACCACCCCGGTGCTGCTGACGCTGGCCGACATCGATCGCATGACCGTGCGCACCAAGGTGGCCGAGGCCGACGTGCTCAAGGTCAAGGTCGGCCAAGCGGCCTCCTTCACCACGCTGTCCGGCCTGGGCCAGCCGCTGCGGGGCCACGTGCGTGTGATCCAGCCGGTGCCGGAGAAGAGCGGCAACGCGTCGTTCTACAACGTGCTGTTCGAGGTCGAGAACCCGGGCCGGGTCCTGTTGCCGCAGATGACGGTGCGTGTGCTCATCGAGAGCGGCGCCATCGATGCCACGCCGACGATCCCGTCGATCGCGTTGGGCGACCGCCGCGACGATGGCCGCTACGAGGTGTTCACCTGGACCGCCGAGGGCGGCACCAAGCGCCGCTCGGTGCGCATCGGTCTGCAGGATGCGACCCGCACCCAGGTGCTGGAAGGACTGCGGGCCGGCGAGCGGGTGCTGCTTTCGCCTGCGGACGGCGCCCAGCAGACGCGCGACACACCTGCGGCGCCGGGCGACGAGGCGGTACCGGAGGCGGGATGAGCACGCCGCTGATCGCGCTGCGCGGCGTGTCGCGCGAATACGCCGTCGGCACGCAGAGAGTGCGCGCGCTCGTCGACGTGGACCTGACGATCGAACGCGGGGAGTTCGTCGCCATCGTCGGTGCCTCGGGCTCCGGCAAGAGCACGCTGATGAACCTGCTGGGCTGCCTGGACCGCCCCAGCGCCGGCCACTACCTGCTGGATGGCAACGACACCGCCGGCCTCGATGCCGATGAGCTCGCCCGGATCCGGCGCGAGACGTTCGGCTTCATTTTCCAGCGCTACAACCTGCTGCCGCACCAGGACGCCATCGAGAACGTGGCGCTGCCCGCCATCTATGCGGGCGTCCCGGCCGACGAGCGCGCGAGGCGGGCGGGAACGCTTCTGGAGCGGCTCGGACTCGGGGACCGCCTGCGGCACAAGCCGACCGAGCTGTCCGGCGGCCAGCAACAGCGGGTGTCCATCGCCCGCGCGCTGATGAATGGTGGCCAGGTGCTGCTCGCCGACGAGCCGACGGGTGCGCTCGACTCGCAGTCGGGCGCGGAGATGCTGCGGATCCTGCAAGCGCTGAACCGGCAGGGACATACCGTCATCGTCGTCACCCACGATGCGCGAGGGCTTGCCGCGAGCGCGCAACGCATCGTCGAGATCTCCGACGGCCGCATCGTCGCCGATCGCCGCAATGAGGCGGTATCGAGTTCGCCGGACGCCGCCATCGCGCCGGTGTCCGCCGCCGACGCGGAACCCTTGTTCGCCTGGGACGATGCCGCCTCCGCCGCGAGGGTCACGCGGTTGCTCCCGGCCTGGCGACAGGCGGTCGGCCGCGCGCGCGAGGCGCTGCGCTCCGCGATTCAGGCGATCTTCGGGCACAGGCTGCGCTCGGTGCTGTCGCTGATCGGGGTTTGCATCGGGATCACGGCCGTGGTGGTCGTGGTGACCCTCAGCGGTGCGGTGCAGCACTCGATCGACAACGAAGTGGGCGCGCTCTTCGACAGCAGCATCAAGGTCTGGACCGGAAACCCGCGTCTGCCGCCCGGTAGCCAGCCGCAGCCATTCAGCGCTTCGGACCTCGATGCGGTACGCGGCCTGGATGGCGTGAAGACGGTCCAGATCCAGATGAAAAGCGACATGGCTGCGCGCCAGGGCGCGAAGGACGCGCGCGTCAAAGTCCATGGCGCGCAGTCGTCGACGCTGCAGGTGAACCGGTTGAGCATCGTGCAGGGCAGGACGTTCGTGCCGGTGGAACTCGACAACGGTGCGCAGGTGGTGGTGATCGACCACAAGATCCGCGAAGCGCTGTTCCGGCCAGGCGAGCGGGTGATCGGTCGCACCATTTTCCTGTCGGCGGAGACCGTGGAGTCTTCGCCCACGGCGGAAGCCGGCATGTCCGGTATCGCAAGCGACCCGGCGCCACCCTCGCCCGCCCTGCTGCCGTTCACCGTGATCGGGCTGTTCGAGCCGGCCTCGGGCAGCAATTTCGGGCGCGAGTCGACCGGCGAACTCCTGATTCCGCACTCCGCCTTTGCGGCCAAGCTCGACACGCGCTTCGAGACCCGCGAGTTCACCGTTGTCATCACCGATCCCGAACAGGCGGAGAACCTCCGGCGGCGCATCACCGAACGGCTCAAGTCACTGCACGGCGCGGAGGATTTCGAGACCTGGAACGCCGCCAGCGACATCAATGCGCTGCGCGAAGTGATGGGGGTGCTGGCGCTGGTGCTCGGCCTGGTGGCGGCGATCGCGCTGCTGGTGGGCGGCATCGGGATCATGAACATCATGCTGGTGTCGGTCACCGAGCGCACCCGCGAGATCGGAATCCGCATGGCCATTGGCGCGAGGCAGTCCGACATCCGGAGCCAATTCCTGGTCGAGTCGGTATTGCTGTGCGGCGCCGGTGGCGTCATCAGCCTGGTCCTGTGCGCGGTTGCCGCACTGATCGCCAACGCAGCCCAATCGCGGATGCGGCTGGAAGTCGATCTGGCGGCCCTCGTGGCCGCATTCACCGTCTCCGCGCTGGTCGGAATCCTGTCCGGAACCTGGCCGGCCAAACGCGCAGCGGCGCTGAGCCCGGTGGAGGCCCTGTCGCGCGAATGAAGACTTCGCCAATGTCCACCGACCATGCCCGCCATGCATCCGGCAGCCCGCGCGGACGATGCCCGGTGTCGGCCGTCGGTCCGGCTGCGCCACCTCCAGCGATCGCGGGCCGTCTCGATGCGCCGAGGACTGCATGACCATCTACACACTCGAGGAACTCTGCCGCGCGTTGGATGCCCCCTCGGACAAGGCGGCCTGCCTGCGCCAGCTGCTCGGGCTGATGCTGCCGCGCCTGGCCGGGCAGAATCCGCCCGGCGCGCACGGTGTCGGCTGGCATGTCGGGCAACTCTGCGATGCGTTTGCCGAGGGGCGCGTGGAGGTCTACTTCGACACCTACGGCCGGCCGGCCGGCGCGTTGCTGTGGAAGCGACTGGATGAGGCCGGCGAAGCAGCGCTGCTGGCCGGCGCCGATGCCGCCGAGCTGGCGGGCGCGGCGAGCGGTGAGCCATGGATTGCGCATTTCGCCCTGCACAAAGTCGGTCTGCGGGCGTTGCTGCGGCGTGCCGCTGTCGGCGGGCCGCTGTCGCCAGTCGCCGAAATCGCCTATGCGCGGATGCACCGGGGCTGGCGGTCCGCCAAGCGGCTGCGGGTGCCGTTCCGCCTGAGCGCTGCGCCAGTGCCTTCGGCATCCGCCAGCGGTTTCCTGGCGCACGGCGGTGGAGGGCAGCTGCGCGGCGAGGCCCTGGAAATGCTCGACCAGGCCCGGCGGCTTGGCGACTGGCTGCTGCTCGCGAGCGCCAATCCGGTCCATGCGGACCGGAAGCCCGCCGAACTGCTCGACGCGCTCGTGACGCCGCTGCGGCTGGGCCAATACGTGGAAGTGCGCGCGCCCGATGGCGCCGCCGAGGCGTTCCTGACGTACGGCTTGCTCACCGACGACGGTCTGGCACGGCTCCAGCAGCACGGCGCCGCCGCGCTGTGCCCGGCCTGCTACTCCGAAGGCGACGTGCTGGCGGCGACCTGTGCAGGCGCGGCGTCCGCTCCTGGCGCGCAGTCGGCGCTCGCGGCGCAAGCCGCTGCGCTGCATACCGGACTGCGTCGGGTGCTGACGGGGACCGGCGTGGCGGCGCTGGACGCCCTTTGATCCGTGGCTATCCCTTTACGCATCTCCCCTGAAATCCCCGAGCCCCTGAAACTCCTGGAGTCGACGCGCCCGATGAACCTGTTCGATGCTGGCCAACACGCCGAAGTCGCGGTGGATGTGCTCGATCCGGTGAATGGTCATGTGCCGGTGCCGCTGACGAGGCTGCAGGGCGCAACGCTGCTCTGGTTGAACACCGAGGAAGCCGAAGCCGATCCGGCCTGGACGCGGTTGAACGGCGACCGCGCCGCCTACACCGCATACCTGCTCGCGGCCTGCGCGTACAAGGTCAGCGCGGATGGCGAGACGCCCGACCGGACCGGCACTGCCGACCGCTATGGCGGCGGCGGCATCGGCACCAACGGCGGCAGCGGTCGCGCTGCGATCATCGGCCCGTACTGCGTGAAGGGCGTGGGGCGGACGCCCTTGATCGGCCGCGACGTCGATGTGGGGCATGCGTCGGGCGGCGCGTATCTCGAGGAGTGCGTCCGCGAATCGTTGCTGGCCGAGATCCTGCATCGCGAATTGCCATACGGCGCGGTGCGCACGCTGGCGATCATTGCGACCGGCACGGTCCAGGTGTGGCAGACCGATCAGGGACCCAAGCCGGAACGCTGCTGTCTGCTGGTGCGTCGCGCGTTCCTGCGGCCGGCGCATCTCGAGCGCGCACCGTTCTATCGAGGCACCGAAGCGTTGCCGGGACTGGCGGATGCGCATCGCGTGCGTTGCACGATCGCCGCGCTCGAACGGCATGCCGGCGGAACCGATCCGCTGCAGGACCAACTGACGGCGGGCTTCGCGCGTTGGTCGCGGCAGTTGGCAGCGACCTACCTGCTGTGTCTGCCGCACGGGGGCGTCAGCTCCTCCAATGTCGCCCTCGACGGCCGGCTGCTGGACTTCGGCGCGACCGCCGCGGTGCCGTCACTGGCGCGCTATTGGGTGGCATCCGGACACCATCCCAGCGGCGAGGAGTTTCGCGACATCGTCGACACCGTCAATGGCGTCGCATGCGGGTTCCGCTTCACCGCAGGCCATGGCGAACCCGCCCGGATATGGCGGGCGCGCACGTGCGACCAGGTGCTCCGGGCCTACGGCGAAGGCATGTACGCGACCTTGCTGCGCTTGTTGGGATTCGCGGACGTCGATGCGCAAGCCTTGCTGAAGGGCCCGGCCGGCCCGCCCCTCGCGCGCGAACTCGACCTCTGGCTGCGTCCATTGCGGCACAAGGCGTGGTCGATCTTCGAGGGCACGCCGTGGCAGGCACACGCAATGCCCGGCGCGACGGCGCTGGACAGGCTGGAGGCCGACCTGATGCGCATTGCCAGCGAGGCAGGGGCCGTGATGCCGGACGCATCGGATGCGTCGGTCGCGGCACGCCGGGCGATCCGGGCGCGCTGGACCAGGCCACGGATACGGCTCGACCGCGAACGGCTCAAGGACGAGTGCTACGTGCGCCTGGATGGCCGGTATCCCAGCGCTGCGGATCTGCCGGCGCTGCGCGAAGCGATCGCCGCCTTCATCGATGAAGGCGTTGCGGAAGAAACCCATATTCACCTGACCGACCCGGAGCTCACATGCGCCTGAACCTTGCCGTGCCGTCGCGCCCATGGGCGCGCGCCCGATCCCACGGGTGGACGGTTGGACTGGGCGCTGCCGCCCTGCTCGCCGCCGGCCTGTTGGCCTCGCTGCCGGTGTCGGCCGTCACCCCATCCGCTCCCGCAGGGGATGGAGCGGCTGTCGTGCAGCCGGTTCCGGTGCGGACGCTCGAAGGTATCAGCGAATACCGGCTGCCCAACGGGCTGCAGGTACTGCTGGTGCCCGATGCGTCGAAGCCGGTCGTCGCGGTGCAACTCACCGTGCGGGCCGGCGCGCTGCAAGACCCGGCGGGCGCGAGCGGGGCCATGCATGTGCTCGAGCACCTGATGTTCAGGCCGCGCCTGGGCCAGGGGCGTGCATCCGCCGCCATCGCGCAGCGCGGGATCCGCGCCAATGCGACGACGTCGCATGACCGGACCACCTTCATGGCCAGCTTCGCCGCGGATGCGGCAGTGCAGCGCTGGTACCTCGAATGGCTGGCGGGAGCGCTCGCGGACGGCGCGATCGAGCCCGGGCAGGTGGCGGGCGAACTCGGGGCGATCCGCAACGAGATGCAAGGTGCGCAGGGCTCGGCGCTGGGCGTGGCGATCGAGGCATCGATGTGGACCCTCTATGCCGGCCAGGGGTATGGAAGGGCGCCGATCGGACGCCTGATCGAAATCGAATCGCTCGACGCGCCTCGCCTGGCAGCGTTGCGGGCCCAGCACTATCGGCCGGACAAGGCGACGCTGGTCGTTACAGGCGCGTTCGAGACCGAAGAGACCTTGCGGACCATCGCGCGGGACTTCGGCGCCCTGCCGCAGGGACCCGGGCAGCCCGCTGGAGAGACCCGCCCGGGGCCGTCGCACGAGGTCGCGACCGCCCAGTCGCTGTCGCTGGCGCGGCCGGGCGTGGGGCCCATCGTCATGGCGGCAACGCCGGGGCCAGGAGCGCGCGACGGAGACGCCGCCGCCGCGCGGCTGCTGGCTTACGCCCTGACGCGCGAGCCGTCGGGGCTGCTGAACCGGCGGTTGGTCGATGCCGGCATCGCCGCCAGGGTGCTGGGACAGGCACGTGAGCAGGCCGACGGCGGCACCCTGCTGTTCGCCGCCCAGCCGGCGGCCGGGCAAGCGCCCGCAGCGGTGGCCGAGGCCTTGCGCGTGGCGTTGGCCGATGCCGCTGCGCTGACGCCGGAGCAGGTCGAACAGGCACGCTACGGCTGGATGGCGGAATGGCGGCGGCGATTCAACGACCCCGAGCGGCTGGCCGAAGACCTGTCCGAGGCGGCCGGTCGCGGCGACTGGCGTCTGCATCTGGCCGACTATGCGCGCATGCGGGCGCTCGCCCGTGAGGACTTGGGTCGGGTCGCAGCGGACTGGCTCCGCACGCCGCTGGTGGTGACATTGCTTCCCACCGGCGCCCCGGCCGCACCGGTGGCACGGGCATCGACCGGTGCGGTGGCATTGCCGGAGCAACCAGCGGGAGCGAACGGGGCGACCCGCCCGGCCAAGACGTTGGCGGCGCCCTTCGATGCCGCGGCCGAAGTCCGGCCCCAGACCAGGATGCTCGCGGACCGGCGCCTGGCGCTGTCCGTCACGCGACGTCCGCAGCGCGGCGGTGCGGTGCTCGCCCGGCTGGCGATCCCGATGCTGGCGGCCACGTCATCGCAGGAGCAGACGCGCGCCGCAGGCCTGATGGCCGCGATGCTCGGTACGTACCGCGCGACGCCCGGCGGCGCACCCGCGTTCCAGTTCGAACTCGACCGCATCGAGACCGGATTGACGGTGGGCTTTTTCCGCCAGGAGCTGCTGATCGACATCCAGACCAGCACCGGCCAGTTCGATGCTGCGATGGCCCGGGTGCGTGCGCTGCTCGAGGCCGGCCGCTTCGAAGAGGCGGCGCTTGAGGGCGAGAAGCGGAAATGGCGGGGCAGGCTCGATCGTGCCTCGCAGGACCCCTCGGCACGCCTCGACGAACTCCTGTCGCGGCACGGCAAACCGTACGCGGAAAACGACGTGCGCTACGCACCGACGATCGAGGAGGAAATGGCCTCGCTGCAGCGCGTCGGGCTGGCCGACATCGAACAGGCCAGGGCAGCGCTGCTGCCGCTGCGGGAAGTGCGGATGGCCGTTGTCGGTGACATGGACGCGGCGGCAGTGGCGAAAGCGATGGAGCGCCACCTGAAGCCGTTGTTGGCCGCCGATCGCGCTGGGGCGCCGGCACTCGTCGACGACGAACAGCGGCAGGCGCCTGCGCCCAAAACGCTGATCTGGCGGAGTTCGGGCACCGACAATGCGTTCCTGAGCTGGGCCGCCTTCCTGCCGCTGCGCGAGGGGGAGCGGGATGCGCTGGCGCTCGCGCTGGCGAATCGCATGTTCGGTCAGCAGGGCAGCGGCCGGCTCTGGCGCCGGCTGCGCGAGCGCGAAGGCCTGAGCTACGGGGCGTGGTCCCAGCTCGACTGGAACGCCACCGCGCCCAGCTCGTCGTGGCGCGCCTCCGCGAGCTTCGCGGTGAGCGATCGCCAGCGCGTAGAGAGCGCGTTGGCCGATGAGTTGGAGATGGTCGAGCGCAACGGGTTTGGCGCTGACGAACTGGCGCTGGCCAAGACCGGATATCTGCAGGAGCAACGACGCCTCGCCGCCCAGCCGGGCCTGCTGCTGGGCCGCCAGCTACAGACGCTGCGGACCGGCGCGCGGGCAATCAACGCGCCCCTCGAACAACGGATCACCGAGTTGAGTCTCGAGGACGTCAACGCCGCCTGGCGGAAGTACATCCGCGCAGACCAACTGGTGCGCGCGTTGGCGGGCAACGTGCCGGAAGAAACCTCTGCGGCACCCGAGCCTGTGCGTTGATCTGCGACAGCGGAAATACCGTCCGAGAGAGATTCGACGAAAGAAATTGGCGCAGCCAGAGCACGTGAAATCCAAACGCTCTCTCACGCCGGATCGCAGCGTAGCGTAACAGTGCGCTGCTTGGAAAGGGCGGTCCCGGCCTTGCGACCCGTCTGCGGACGGGACACGCCTTACTTCCGACGAAATTGTGTATTGTGTAACGCACGGATCTGCCTGTAGCCTATCTAGGATGTTTGCCCCCCCAGCCAACGCCCGACTTCTCAACCGGCTGCGCACTTCGACGCGCTTGGCAGTCTTTGTGTTGCTTCTATTCGGGTTGAAGATTGGTGCAGCTGCGGCTTGCGTCGGTCATGACATGGCTGACCTGGGCTTTGGTCAGGAGGCCGGTGAGTATGCCGCCAATCTGAAGGCACCACCGTCAACGGGTACGGGTGACGATCCGGTTCCAACACCATCGGCACACGCCAGCAGTTGTTCTCACGGTGCCTGCCATCAGGTGGCGGATGTCGCTGTAGTGCCTGCTTGTTTTGTTTTCATGACAGGGCATATGCCCGCGTCCGGTGCTGGTTCTCGGCCGCCAGAACCTCCTCTGCAAGCCCAGCTCCGTCCTCCGATCATCTGAGTCGAATACAAACGCTTTCAGTGCCGTGTCACTGAAGGTCATTGTCGACTCAGAGGATCTTTCTATGCCCTTTTCTTACTTGGCGCGACGTGTTGTCGCGCGCGCTGCCATGGCCGTATTGGCCGGCAGCGTTTGTCTGAGCGTGGCAAATGCCACAGAACCCGGCATCACCACCGCGCCTGTTCGTCAGGCGCTGCGAGCTGCATGGCAGCAACATCCCAGTTATCGCGCCACCGAAGCCCAACTGGCGGCGGCTCGCGCTCGTCTCGATGCTGCGGGACAGCCGCTGTATAACCCTGAGCTGGAGTTCTCCGGCGACGATGAGGGAGGCGAGCGCACTACTAGTGCAGGGATAAATCTCACGCTGGATGTGAGCGGCAAACGCCGCGCCCGAAGCGATGCCGCCAGCGCCCGCGTCGATCTGGCCACTGCCGAAGCACGAATACGCCGACGCGATTTCGCTCGACAATGGCTAACCGGTTTGGCGGATCTACACGCCTCGCAGCAGCGCGTTCGTACCGGGGAGCGCCGGCTGGCACTGGTGACACGCTTTGCCGAGTTGGCCGCAAAGCAGTTCGCAGCCGATGATATTTCAGGGCTGGAGCGCGATCTGGCACAGTTGGCCCGCGATGAGGCCCAGGCGGAGCAATCGCAGCTGTTAGCTGATCAAGCCGATGCGGAGGCGCGGTTCCGCAGTGTCGGCGGCAACGTCGAGGCGATTTTGGCAGCGCCACTATCGACCGACGATTTGCCGGCGCCAGAACCGATGACTAACGATCTGCAGGCCTTACCGGAATGGCTGGTGGCTGATGCCGCCGCCAAGGCCGCAGAACGGGATGTCATGGTGGCCCGACGCAGCCGTGTCGCCGATCCGACCATCGGTGCATACGGTGGACGCAAGGAATACGACGTTGGCGGTCCCCGAGACAACGTTTTCGGAGTTACGGTCACCGTCCCGCTGTTCGTCCGCAACAGCTACCGAGCCGAAGTGGTAGCAGCCCAAGCTGATGTCCATGCCGCCCAAGCTGAGTTGGAGCGCGTGAGGTTGGCGCTGGACGCCGACCGCCGTCGCGTCACCGACAGCTACGCCGCGACATACGCGGCTTGGAATGGCTGGAAGCGCAGCCGTGGGACCGACGTCGAACGCCGTGCAGATCTGCTCGAACGCCTGTGGCGCGAGGGCGAATTGTCGACCGCGGACTATCTGCTGCAGCTCAAGCAGACGCTGGACACACAACTGGCCGGCGCCGAACTGCAAGCGCGCCTGTGGCGCACCTACACCGACTACCTCGCTGCCACCGGCCGTCTTGAAGACTGGGCCGATCTGGAGCGCACCCCATGAGAGCCACCAATATGCTGAATCACCGACTGACCCTGCTACCGCTGGCCGCAGCACTGTTGTTCGCGCTAAGTGCCTGTTCCGAAAACCCCAAAGCCGCAGCATCTGTGGAAGCCACATCGGCTGACAAGACGGAAGAAGCCCACGCGGAGGGCGAGGCTGAGCACGACGAAGAGAGCGGGCATGCCGAGGAAGGCGAGCACGCCGAGGAAAGCGAAGCTACTGCCCCGGTGAAAATGAATGAGGCCGCGCTCAAAGCCGCCGGTATCACGCTGCAGACATTGCAGCCGTCCTCACTTAGCGAGGAGTTGAGAGCTCCGGGCGAAGTGGTCGACAGCGCCTATGGAACGACGCTGATCACGCCGCGCGTCGCGGCATTGGTAGTGAGGCGGCATGTCAAGCTCGGCGATGAGGTCCGCGCGGGAGTGCCGCTGGCGACACTGGCGAGCGTCGAGGTTTCCGATGCCCAGGCAGAACTGCGTATTGCCGAACAGGAATGGCGCCGTGTGTCCGCACTCGGCCGGGAAGCGGTCGCAGGGCGTCGCATCACCGAAGCCAAAGTCGCCGTCGATCGTGCTCGTGCCAAAGCCCAGGCTTACGGTCTCCCCGGCGCCTCCAGCGGCACAGTCAACGGCCAGTTCACTCTGACTGCACCGCATGCTGGCCGCATCACCGAGGATGATTTCGTTGTTGGCGAGCGGATCGAGCCAGGCAAGGCTCTATTCCGTCTGGTCGATGAATCGATCGTATGGGTCGATGCGAAATTGCCGCCCGGTACCGTTTCGCGGATCGAGGCGGGAAGCGCTGCCACCGTGGTGATTGGTGGCGAGCGCATCGCGGCAAAAGTGTTGCGCAGTGCGCACCGGACCTCGGATGCGACTCGCAGTGCGACGATAAGACTGGAGGTCGCGAACAAGGAAGATAGTTTGCATGGCGGCGATTTCGTCGAAGTGTATTTCGAGGCAACAGCTGCCGCCAACGCCGTCGACAAGTCCGCAACCCAACTCTCGGTGCCGACCGATGCCCTTGTACAGCTCGAAGGCGACACGGTGGTCTTCCGCCGTAGCGCGGACGGTGCGCTCGAACCCGTTGCTGTACGTGCCGGCGAGGTCGTTGGAGACCGCACCGTGATTCGCGAGGGCTTGAAAGCGGGCGATACGGTCGTCGTGGCCGGTGCCTTTGCGGTGAAGTCGCAGATGCTCAAGGCGCAACTGGGAGAAGGTCATGCGCATTGACCTCGCCCTGAAACCGGATGGAGGTGCGACGTGCTGAATCGCCTCGTCGAACTCTCCCTGCGTTACAAATTCCTCGTGATCATCATCTTCGCGGTCGTGGCGTTCCTTGGCATGAATGCGGTACGCAACGTGCCTATCGATGCGTTTCCCGACGTGACGCCCGCTCAAGTCAACATCTATACCGAATCTCCGGGGCTGGCGGCCGAAGATATCGAACTGCTGCTTACCACACCTGTGGAATCTGCATTGGCCGGCCTACCGAAAGTGCAGGAAATCCGTTCGGTGAGTTTATTCGGCCTGTCGTATGTCGCGGTCTATTTTGAAGACGACATGGACATCTACTTCGCTCGCCAACTCGTTAACGAGCGCCTGCAGGAAATCGGCGACCGGTTGCCGGAGGGCTACGGCAAACCCAGCATGGGACCGAACACCTCTGGTCTGGGGCAAGTGTTCTGGTACACCGTCGAACGCGCACCGGGTGTCAGCAAGGAACAAGTTACCGATATGGACCTGCGCACTTGGCAGGAATGGACGGTGCGCCTGGTCCTGCGCACCGCGCCTGGTGTCGACGACGTTACCTCTTGGGGCGGCGGCGAGCGCGAGTTCCAGGTACAGATTGACCCTCAGCGTCTGTACGCTCGTGGCTTGGGATTCGGTGACGTGATTGCTGCGTTGCCGGCCAACAATGGCCAGGTCGGCGGCAACGTCATGGATGTCGGCCGCGAGCAGTTTCTGGTGCGCGGCTTGGGCTTGCTGAAGTCAACCGAGGATATCGGCGAGATCGTGCTCAAGGCCGAAGACGGCGTGCCGGTGTATCTGCGTGATGTCGCGCGTGTGGTTGAAGCCCCTGCACCGCGATTTGGTGCGGTGACACGCGATGGCGAGGAAGTCGTGCTCGGCATGGCCTTGGCACGCATCGGAGAGAATGCCAAGGACGTGGTCGAAGCGGTCAAGGGTAAGCTCGATGTCGTGCGCGATGCGTTACCGGAGGGCATCGTTCTTAAGCCCGTCTATGAGCGCACTGATTTGGTCAACAAGGCGGTCGGCACGGCTGTGCGGGCGTTGATCGAGGGTTCACTTCTGGTTGCGATCATTTTGTTCCTCTTTCTCGGTGAATTACGCTCGGCATTGGTGGTGATCGTGACTTTGCCATTAGCGATGTTGATCGCATTCATCGGCATGGGACAGGCGGGGCTTTCGGCAAATCTGATGTCGCTTGCAGGTTTGGCGATCGGTATCGGCATGATGGTCGATGGCGCTGTGGTGATGGTCGAAAATGCCTTTCGGATCATGGCCGAACGCCTCGAACATGGTGAAAAAGTCGATAGAACGTCTGCAGTTCTGACCGCAGCGAAAGAAGTCGCCAATCCGATTGCGTTCGCCATCACCATCATCATCGTCGTGTTCCTGCCGTTGTTCTCACTGGAAGGCCTCGAAGGCAAGATGTTCAAGCCGATGGCGTTCAATATTGCCTTCGCGATGGCTGGGTCTATGGTGTTGAGCTTGACCCTGATCCCGGTATTGGCTTCGATGATCCTGAAGCCCAAGCCCGAGCGTGATACGTGGCTGGTCGCGCGGATTAAACGGGTCTATCGACCGCTGCTGGCGAAAGCGCTGGAGCGCAAGAAAGTGGTAGTGATCAGCGCAGTGGTTGCTCTGGTCGCGAGCCTGGCGCTGTTTCCGTTTCTGGGCAAGGAGTTCATGCCACAGTTGCAGGAAGGTTCGATCATGTGGCGTGTCACAGGTATCCCGTCCACGTCGCTCAACGAATCGATCAAGACCAGCAACACAATCGCAAAGGCCTTCGAGCAGTTTCCCGAGGTAGATACCACCTTGGCCATGATTGGGCGCGCCGAAAAAGGTGAGACCGCAGATGTCAACTATATGGAAATCTACACTGCCCTCAAGCCGGAGGACGAGTGGAAAACCGGGCGTAATATCAAACAGCTCGAAGAAGCCATGCAAGAGACCTTGGAAAAGGTAGTGCCCAATGTCGTGCCCGGCTACACGCAACCGATCCAGATGCGCGTGGAAGAGCTGATCTCCGGCGTACGCGCGACACTCGCATTGAAACTTTATGGCGAGGACTTGGAAGAGCTTGATCGTATCAGTGCGCAACTCAAGACGGCACTCGGCAAAGTTCGAGGCGTGGCCGATCTGTCGCTGGAAGCGAATGTCGGCAAGCCGCAGATCCGCATCGAAGTCGATCGCGACGAGTTGGCCCGTCACGGCATGAACGCCGAGGAAGTGCTGACGATCGTCCGTAATGGGCTTGGTGGCGAGCCGGTCAGCGTATTGCTGGATGGCGTGAAGCGCTTTGATATTGCCGTGCGGTTGAGCGAGGCGACGCGGGCGTCAGTGGAGTCGTTGCGCCAGATTCCGTTGCGTACCGCCAATGGTGCTGTGGTGCCATTGTCCGAAGTCGCTGATGTTAGCGTCGCAGAGGGATATTCCTTCGTCCGCCGCGAACAGTTGCAGCGTTACGCGGTCATCCAGATGGACGTGCGCGGTCGCGATGTGGATAGTTTCGTGAAAGAAGCCGAGGCGGCGATCAAACAACAGGTGAAGTTGCCTGCAGGTTATTGGATCGAATGGGGTGGGGCATTCGAGAACCAGCAGCGCGCTTTGGCGAAGCTGGCTCTGATCGTACCGATTACGATCTTCTTCATTTTCGTTCTGCTGTACACCGCGTTCAACTCCATCAAGTATGCAGCGCTCATCCTCGCCAACGTGCCATTCGCCACCATCGGCGGTCTGCTCGCATTGTTCGTCACCGGGCAGTATCTGTCCGTTCCATCCGCTATCGGCTTTATCGCCGTGTTCGGTGTAGCGATGCTCAACGGCATCGTATTGGTCAGTTTTCTCAATGAACTACGCGACAAGGGGCTATCAGTCCGCGAAGCGGTGATCCAAGGCACGGCCTTGCGCCTCCGACCAGTGCTGATGACTGCCAGCGTCGCGGTGCTTGGCTTGGTTCCGATGCTGATTTCCAGTGGTGTAGGCGCGGAAACCCAACGGCCACTGGCGACTGTGGTGGTGGGCGGCTTGATCAGCTCGACGCTACTGACTCTTGTGTTGTTGCCCGTGCTCTATGAATGGCTGGAACTACGTGCCGAACGTAAAACGAGAGAGGCCTTACCATGAAACAGATCAAGGCATTCGTACACCGCAATCGTGTAGGAGATCTGATCCACGCTTTGGATGCAGCGGGTTTCCAGCGGGTCAGCCTGTTCGATGTCAAGGGACTGCTGCGCGCACTCAGTGCGCGTGAGCAGGAGTATTCGGTCGAGTTGGGCGAGAAGGTGATCAGCGAAGTCCAGATCGAGGTCTTCTGTGAGGACATCGAGGTTGCTCGGGCCATCGAAGTCTTTCGCCGTGTGGGGCGAACCGGGCATGCCGACTCAGGGTGGATCTACGTCAGTTCAGTAGAACAGTCGATTCCTATCAACGATGTGTCGTAATGATCAATCTGGAGAAGACAGCCGTGAAATTGATCCTCGCTTACGTACACCCCTCGCATGCCGACCGCATTGTGCATGCGCTCGAGCGTGCAGGTCTCTATCAGCTCTCGCTGACGCGAGTGCATGGTGTGGTGCATCCGGATGAACCGATCGTACGGCCGGACATGGGATCTGTCGGCAGCCCGGAAACCAGAATCGAGGCCTACTGTGAGGATGATCGCGCCGAGTCTGTGGTGGCACTGATTCGCGAAACTGGACATGTCGGCAACCTTCCTTCCGGTGTGGTGTTCGTTCATCCTGTCGATCAGGCATGGACCATTCGTAAGGCCTTGCCCTCCTGATCAGTGAATACAGCTCACTGGATGCAACAGAAGGCAGGACAGATCCGGCGTTACGGCGCATATCAGATCTAGACCCTGCACGCGGTGCTTTGCCGTCAGGTCAGCGAGGTGCTGATCGCAAATATGCACAAACTGCTGCAGCTCAACCGACCATGAGGAAAAGCGCCATGTCCATAAACAAGCATGCATCGCACGAAGAGTCGCCACACGACACCCATGAAGATGACAGCCACGGCAGTCACGGCAGTCACGAACACGGTAGCGGAAACTTGGAGCTGGGCTTCGCGCTACTCAGCGGCGTGCTGTTGCTCATCGGTTGGATTGTCAGCCGCACGATGGGCGAGGACGTGATCATCGTGCGTGGACTGTACGCCGCAGCCTGCTTGGCAGGTGCCTGGTTCACTGTGCGGGAGGCTATCGAAAATCTCCGCAAACGGCGTTTGCAGATCGACACGCTGATGCTCGTCGCCGCGGCCGGCGCGATCGCGCTGGGACACTGGGGGGAAGCGGGTTTGCTGCTGTTCCTGTTCAGTCTGGGACATTCGCTCGAAAACTATGCAATGGGCCGTGCCCGTCGTGCGATCGAAGCCTTGGCGCAGTTGCGACCTGAGACCGCATTGGTGCGGCGCGGCCAGGAACTGGTCGAAACCAAGGTCGAAGCGCTGCAGGTGGGCGACATCGTAGTGGTCAAACCGGACGAGCGGATCGCAGCGGACGGCTTCGTCGTTGTCGGTGAGACCAGCATTGACCAATCCGCGATCACCGGCGAAAGCGTGCCGGTCGACAAACGGCCGGTCGCCGATACCGCGACAGCGCGCGAAAACCCGGATGCGGTGAGTGCCGAGCATCGCGTATTCGCCGGTACCCTCAACCGTGCGCAACTCGTTGAAATCGAAGTCAGCCGCCGTGCTGATCAGAGTACGCTGTCGCGCGTCGTCGAGATGGTGAGATCGGCCGAGAACCAGAAATCGCCCACCCAACTGTTCACCGACCGGTTCCAACGTTACTTCGTCCCGGCGGTGCTGGCCCTGGCCTTCGTGCTGCTGTTCGCCTGGGTAGTGATCGACGAGCCATTCAGCGCGTCGTTCTATCGAGCAATGGCCGTGCTGGTAGCCGCCAGCCCGTGCGCGCTGGCGATCTCGACGCCCAGCGCGGTGCTCAGCGGCGTGGCGAGGGCGGCGAGGTCAGGGGTACTGATCAAAGGTGGCGCACCGCTGGAACGGCTCGGGGTGTTGCATGCGTTGGCGTTCGACAAAACCGGCACCTTGACCGAAGGCCAGCCGCGCGTAACCGATGTGCTGACTGCTGAAAATATCAATGAGGAAACACTGCTCAGCGTCGCGGTCGCGGTCGAACGTCTGAGCGATCATCCTTTGGCTGCGGCCGTCGTCCGTGATGGCAGTGAACGCCTCGCCGGTGTGGCACTACCGGTCGCCACCAATCTGCAAAGCCTGACCGGCAAAGGGTTGCGCGCGGAGGTCGATGGTCAAGTTGTGTATATCGGCAAGCGAGCGCTGTTCGCCGAGATCGACACCGCTGGCCTGCCGCCGGATCTCGATGCGCGCATGCTCCGCCTCGAGTCCGAAGGACGCACCACCTTCGCCGTCAAACACGGCGAGCGCTACCTCGGTGCGATCGGATTGATGGATACGCCGCGTGCTGCCGCGACGGCCGTGATCGCGCAACTACGAGAGCTGGGCATTCGCGAGATGGTCATGCTGTCGGGCGACAACCAGCAGGTCGCGGATGCTGTGGCGAAGAGCGTCGGCATCGACCGCGCCCTCGGCAATCTCATGCCCGAGGACAAAGTGACGACCATCCGCGAACTGCAGGCAGCCGGCGATGTCGCGATGATCGGCGACGGCGTCAACGACGCACCGGCCTTGGCTGTGGCATCGGTGGGCATCGCGATGGGGGCCGCAGGTTCTGACGTCGCCCTTGAAACCGCCGATGTCGCGCTGATGGGTGACGACCTGTCGAAACTGCCATTCGTGATCGGTTTGAGTCGGCAGACCCGTCGGATCATTCGCCAGAATCTGTGGGCGAGCCTGGGCATGGTCGTCATCCTCATCCCGGCAACGATGTTCGGCCTCAAGATGGGCATCGCGGTGTTGTTCCATGAGGGTTCGACGCTGCTGGTGGTCGCTAATGCGTTGAGGCTGCTGGCTTACAGAGCGCCTCAAGGCGAGGTCCGATCACATTCGGAGTAAACCGTCCGCATCGCCTCGTTGCGATATGGTGTTGATTCCGCTCTTACAGAATGGCGACAACATGGAGACCGTGATGAGAACCGTCTTACTGTTCGGCGCCACCGCTGTGGCCGAGATCGTCGGCTGCTACCTGCCTTATCTTTGGCTGAATGGACGCGCTGGCATGTGGGTGCTATTCCCGGCAGCGCTATCGCTGGTGGCCTTTGTCTGGCTGTTGAGCCTGCACCCATCCGCCGCCGGCCGGACCTATGCCGCCTACGGCTGCATCTATGTTGCTACGGCCCTACTGTGGCTGTGGGCCGTCGATGGAATCCGTCCCGACCGTTGGGACCTCCTTGGCGGTGCTCTGGCGCTCGCCGGCATGGCGGTCATCGCATTCGCTCCGCGCAACATCTGAGCATTCGCATTCCGTCGGTAGAGAAACAATCCCGAAGTGCGCTCGGCCATCATGTGCGGCACTGAGGATTCATGCATTCAGTAGCACCCCCAGTTTGCTTAAGAGCGCCCAAGATCGTACACGCACCGCGTTCACCACCCGAGCATTGAATGATGACCTGCTCCAATTCGGCGGCCATGCGCTGCAGTTGCTCCACTCGGTGCTGGATAGCCGCCAAGTGCCCCCGAGCGAGGGTATCGACATTCCCGCACGACATGAGGGGGTCGTCGTTCAGCCTAAGTAAGCTGCGGATCTCTTCCAGGCTGAAACCTAATTCGCGTCCGCGGATAATGAAACGCAGGCGCTCGACCTCGACGGTGCTGTAAACACGGTAGCCGCTGGCCGTCCGCGCTGGCGGCCGCACTAAGCCGACACGCTCGTAGTAGCGGATGGTTTCCAAGTGGCAGCCGCTGGCGGCTGCGGCGTTACTGATTTTCATTCGCATCTCTTGACTCTGTAGTCACTACAGACTTTACTCTGGCCTTTCCGCCGGTGCCAGCTGGCCTTGGATTGCATATCGCCCATGCCCCGGTTCGCCCATTTGATCCGTCTGAGCCTCCTCGCCATGATGTGGATGGCGGTGGTGCCCGCCTGTGCAATCGCGGCCGAAACGAATCAGGTCAACCCGCGCCAGACATGGCAAATGCTGGATTACATCGCGGTCGACTATGCCGGCGCCGTACAGGCTGGCCGGGTCGCCGATGTCGGCGAATATGAAGAGATGCGGGAGTTCGCCGCCGCGGTGCAAACGCAACTGGCAGCGATGTCGGCCACAGATCAGCAACCCGTGCTGATGGCCCAGGCCGACCGGCTGGTGGCTGCGGTGGCAGCCAAGGCTGAGCCCATGCAGGTCGCCGCACTCGCCCGCGGCTTGGCCGACGAACTGCTAGTCAGCTACCCTATTGGCGCAGTACCGATATCGCCGCCGGAGCCGGCCCAAGCCGCAGCACTTTATACCCAGCAATGCGCCGCCTGCCACGGCCCGAACGGTCGCGGTGATGGCCCGGCCGCTGCCAGCTTGGATCCGCCGCCGATCGCCTTCAGCGATGCCGCCCGCGCCGCCCAGCGCACACCCTTCGCACTGTATGAGGTGATTTCGCAGGGTGTACCCGGAACCGGAATGGCCAGTTTCGCCGCACTGCCCGATGCCGACCGCTGGGCGCTGGCATTCTACGTAGGCAGCCTGGCGTATTCGCCACAAACACGCGCCGACGGTGAAGCGTTGTGGCGCGGGAATGCCGAATTGCGCGGGCGCATTCCCACCCTGGAAGCCCTGACCCACACCCGCGAAAGTGATCTCACAAGCACGCTATCCCCGGCGCAGGCCGCGGCGATCGTTGCCTATCTGCGTTCCCGCCCTCAGGCGGTGAACGAGCCTCTGTCGAGTAGCGGGCCATTCACGCTGGCGAGGCAGCGACTGGCCGACAGCCAACGTGCCTACGCCGCCGGCGATATCACGCGAGCCACGTCGCTGGCCCTGTCGGCCTACCTGGATGGCGTGGAGCCGGTCGAACCCACGCTGGCCACGCGTAACGTGGCGCTGCTGCGCGAGATCGAAACCGCCATGGCACGGTTTCGCACACTGTTGGGCAGCCGCGCAACGCTCGCCGAACTCACCGCGCAAGCGGCGCAGGTCGATGCATTATTCGGTCGCGCCGAGACGGTGCTGCTGGACAAGCACACGGACACGACCACCGCTTTCCTCGGTAGCTTCACCATCTTGCTGCGCGAGGGCTTGGAAGCCCTGTTGATCGTGATTGGCATGATCGCCTTTCTGCGTAAGGCCGAGCGTCGGGACATGCTGCCTTACGTACACGCCGGCTGGGCGGGTGCGCTGCTGGCGGGCGCTTTGACATGGGCCGCGGCGACCTACCTGGTCGACATCAGTGGCGCCAATCGCGAAGTGACTGAAGGCATCTCGGCGTTGTTCGCCGCGGCCGTGCTGTTGAGCGTAGGCATCTGGATGCATCAGAAGAGCCTGGCCGGCCGTTGGCAACAGTACCTGCACGCCAAGATGTCGGCGGCGCTGACGCGGCGTTCGGCAATTTTTCTGTTCACGCTGGCCTTTGTGGCGGTTTACCGCGAAGTGTTCGAGACGATTTTGTTCTACATCGCGATGTGGAGCGAACAGGCCTCCGGCGCCATCGTCGCCGGCCTTGTGGCCGGTAGCGTGGTGCTCGCCGTCGTAGCGTACTGGATGCTGCGGATGAGCCGACGTTTGCCGATCGGACAGTTCTTCTCGATCAGTTCGATCCTGATTGCGATTCTGGCGGTGGTCCTGGTGGGCAAAGGCGTGGCCGCTTTGCAAGAGGCGGGCTGGATACCCCAAGCGCTCGTTCAAGCACCAAGGATTGAATGGCTTGGCGTCTACCCTTCCTGGCAATCGCTGCTGGCGCAGTTGGTGGTGGCGACCGTGGCGTTGATTGGATTCGTCGTCAACACCCGATCCGGGCGAGCCTCGATCCCGGCCAAGTCATGAGGATATTGCCATGAGCGAATGCGGTTGCCATCACGAAGCCAAGAACGCGAACGAGCGTCGCATACTCAGGATTGCGCTGGCACTTAATGCGGCCATGGCGGTGATTGGTGGCGTTGCCGGTTGGATCGCCCAGTCTACAGGTCTGCTGGCCGACGCCTTGGACATGCTCTCCGACGCTACCGCTTATGCGATTGGTTTGGTCGCGATCGGCCGTACGGCCCGGTTCAAGGCCAATGCCGCGCTGTTTAGCGGCAGCGTGCTGCTGGTACTGGGCATTGGTATTCTGGTCGAAGTAGGTCGCCGCGTCGTCTTCGGCGCTGAGCCGCTTAGTGGTTGGATGATCGGTACCGCACTGCTGTCGTTGGCAGTTAATGTCACCGTGTTGCGTATGCTCGCTCCCTTGAAGTCAGGCGAGGTGCATCTGCGGGCGACGTGGCTGTTCACGCGTGCCGATGTGGTGGCCAATCTTGGCGTCATCTTGGCTGGGATGCTGGTGCTCTGGCTGCGGTCGCCGTATCCGGATTTTTTTATCGGCGCGTTGATCGGCTTGTATGTGATCAAGGAAGCGGTCGAAATCCTGCGCGATGCCCGTGCGGAGCGGCGTGGCGATGAAGCGCACTGAATTGGGTTCGGCATGCTGCAGATGTTGACGTAGGAATACATCTCCAAGCGGGATCTCTTCGCTGCGTGAGGCGCGCAGAAATTGCGTGTCCCGATGCAATTGACTGGATGCTGGCAAGGCCCCCACATCGTGACGGCCTGGCCAACTGCCCCGTTACTGCTGCGCCAAGGCAATTTCGATGATGGTCGCGTCCATACCCTGGGACGCGAACTCAAACTGCACCAGCTGACCGGCCTTCACCGACGCGATCTGCTGGGGTGTGGCTTTAAACCCCATCGTCATCGCTGGCCAGCCCAATGCGTCGACCGGGCCGTGAGCGAGCGTAATCGTGCCGGCAGCGGCGTTGACGGATTCGACAGTGCCGGTCGCTGAAGCGGTTCGGGCCGACTGCGGCATTTCCGTCGATACCGGTTTCGTCGGCCCAGCCATTGCCGCATGCTCGGTAGCCGTCATCGGCTTGTGTTCCACCGCCCCACCCTCGGCGGTGGTCCTGTCGGGGCTGGAGGCTTGTGAACAGCCGGCGAGCAACAAGGCTGTCGAGATGAGGATCGGGGATATCATTTTCATGAGGATGTCTCGCGGTTGATGGGCAGGTGACTACGGATGGCGCGGCGGTACTGCAGTTCGACTGCCGTCGCGACCGGGGACGAGGGATGTGATCTCTCAGCGGGGTTCATGTGCGATCGCCGATGCATGCGACAGCGCTCGGCCGCGCAACAGCCGGAACGCGGCCGGGATGACCAGCATCGACAGCAGCGGCGCGGTGAGCATCCCGCCGAGCATCGGCGCGGCAATGCGCTGCATGACCTCCGAACCGGCCCCACCGCCGACGAACAGCGGAAACAGGCCGGCGAGGATCACCGCGACGGTCATCGCCTTCGGGCGCACGCGCTGCACCGCGCCTTCGCGGATCGCTGCTTCCAGCGTGTCGAGGGTGGCGGGCTCGCCGGCCGCCAGTCGCCGCTCCCAAGCCTGACGCAGGTACAGCAGCATGATCACGCCGAACTCGGCGGCGACGCCGGCCAGGGCGATGAAGCCGATCAGCGTGGCGATCGAGACCGCGTGACCCAACGTCCAGATCAGCCACAACCCGCCGACCAGCGCCAGCGGCAGGCTGAGCATGATGATGGCGGCCTCGCTGGCGCTGCGGAACACGAGGTAGATCAGCAGGAAGATGATCGCCAGCGCGGCCGGCACGACCCATCGCAGGCGGGACAGTGCGCGTTCGAGATATTCGTACTGTCCCGACCAGGCGATGCCATAGCCCGCCGGCAGTTTCACGTCCGCGCCGATGCGTTGCTGCAGATCGGCGACCACCGAACCGAGGTCGCGGCCGGCGACATCGACGTAGACGTAACCGACCAGTCGGCCGTTCTCGCTCTTGAGCATCGGTGGACCCGGGCTGAGCGAGAGGTCAGCCACTTGGCCAAGCGTCAGTTGTGCGCCGTCCGGAGCTACAAGCGGCAACTGCACCAGCGCGGTCAACGAATCGCGCTGGCTACGTGGGTAACGGATAACGATGGGATAGCGTTCGCGGCCTTCAATGGTCTCGCCGACGGCATCGCCACCGACGACGATGGCGATCAGCTGCTGCAGATCCGCTTGGCTCAAACCGTAGCGGGCCGCGACCTCCGGGCGGATGCGCACGTCGACATAGCGTCCGCCAGTTACACGTTCGGCCAACGCCGAACTGACACCGCCGACGGTCTTGGCGACACCTTCGATCTGCGCGCTGAGCCGTTCGATGACCTCGGTGTCCGGGCCGGACACCTTGATGCCGATGGGGCTCTTGATGCCGGTGGCGAGCATGTCGATGCGATTGCGGATTGGCGGCACCCACAGGTTCGTGAGGCCAGGCACCTTCACCGCCGCGTCCAGTTCCGCACGCAGCTTGTCCGGCGTCATGCCGGGTCGCCACTGATCGCGCGGCTTGAATGTCACCGTGGTCTCGAACATTTCCATCGGCGCCGGATCGGTGGCGGTTTCGGCACGGCCCGCCTTGCCGAACACATGCGCGACCTCGGGCACGGTCTTGATCATGCGATCGGACAGTTGCAGCAGTTCGCCGGCCTTGCCCGAGGAGAGCCCGGGCAACGCCGTCGGCATATAGAGCAACGTGCCTTCGTCGAGCGGCGGCATGAATTCGCTGCCGATGCGGGTATACGGGATCACGGTCAGCAACAACAGCAGGCTGCTGGCGATCAGCGTCAGACGTGGATGCCGCAACACCGTGTTCAGCACCGGCCGATAGCCGGCGATCAGCATCCGGTTCAGCGGGTTGGCCGTCTCGGGTCGGATGCGCCCCCGGATCAGATATCCCATCAACACCGGAATCAACGTGACCGACAAGCCGGCCGCCGCCGCCATCGCATACGTCTTGGTATAGGCCAGCGGCGCGAACAACCGACCTTCCTGGGCCTGCAGCGCGAACACCGGCACGAACGACAGGGTGATGACCAACAGACTGGCGAACAGCGCCGGGCCGACTTCGCTGGCCGCGTCCGCCATCAACCGCCAGCGCGCCTCACCCGCCGGGTCTTCACCGTGCGCGTCGCGCCAGTGCTCCAGATGCTTGTGCGCGTTCTCGATCATCACCACCGCCGCATCGACCATCGCGCCGATCGCGATCGCAATACCGCCGAGCGACAGCAAGTTCGCGCTGATGCCCTGATAACGCATCACGATGAACGCTGCCAGCACCCCCAGCGGCAATGTGATCACTGCCACCAGCGCCGAACGCAGATGCCACAGGAACACCGCGCACACCAGCGCGACGACCAGAAACTCTTCGCCGAGCTTGCGCGTGAGATTGCCGACCGCCTCGCGGATCAGTTCGGAACGGTCGTAGACCGGCACGATCTCCACGCCTTTTGGCAGACTGGTTTGCAATGCCTGCAGCTTCGCCTTGACGCGGTCGATGGCCGTCAACGCATCCTTGCCGGTACGCAGCACGATCACGCCGCCGGCGACTTCGCCCTCGCCATCCAACTCGGCGATGCCGCGACGGAACGTCGGGCCGCGCTGCACGGTGGCGATCTCACCCAGCAGCACCGGCACGCCACCGGCGGCGGTCGTCACCGGCACCCGCTCGAAGTCCCCGGTCGTGCGCAGATAACCCTCGCTGCGTACCATCAGCTCGGCTTCGCCCTGTTCGATCACCGAACCGCCGGTGGCGCCATTGGCTGCTTCCACCGCATCCACCAGCTGCGCGACGGTAATACCCCGGGCCGCCAGCGCCTGTGGCTCGGGCACGATCTGCCAGGCGCGGACCATGCCGCCGATGCTCGCGACCTCGGCCACATCGGGGATGGTCTTCAGTTCGTAGCGCAACATCCAATCCTGCAGCGCCCGCAGTTGGCCAAGGTCGTGCTGGCCACTGCGATCGACGAGCGCGTACTCGTAGATCCAGCCCAGGCCGGTGGCGTCGGGGCCGAGCGCGGGATTCACGCCCTCCGGCAGGCGGCCGCGTACTTGGCTGAGGTATTCGAGGACCCGCGAACGCGCCCAGTACAGATCGGTGTCGTCGTCGAACAGGATGTAGACGAAGGAGTCGCCGAAGAAGGAGTAGCCGCGCACCGCGCGCACGCCCGGGACGGAGAGCATTGTTGTTGTCAGCGGATAGGTGACCTGATCCTCGATGATGCGCGGCGTTTGCCCGGGCCACTGCGTACGAATGATCACCTGCGTATCGGACAGATCCGGCAGCGCGTCCAATGGCGTCTGCCGCACGGACGAGATACCCCCTGCCGCCAGCAGCACGGCTATCAACAGCACCAAGCCACGGTTGGCGATACAAATCCGGATGAGCCGGGCGATCATGGCCGTGGCTCCGCTGTGGCCGCGGCTTCGACATCGCGCACAGTGCAATTGGAATCCGCGCCCGAATCAAACTTCGGCACCAACTGCATGTCCATGAAGGGCGACTTGCCCGGTTGCTCGAAATGCTGGTCCGGCACCATCGGGTCGTACCAGTACGCCACCGTGCATGAGCGCCGTGCCCTATCGGACGGCTTGCCGGCATTCGGCTTGTGGACTGTCGTTTTCGGCATCGTCGGTTTTGATGCTGTCGATATCGCCTTGGATGACGTCTCCATGTCCTGCATCGGCTTCGTAATCGGTGCAGGTGCTTCCGGGGCTTGCAGACGCTGCAACGCCCCAGAGAGGCTGGCTTCGGAGTCGATCAGGAACTGGCCGGAGACGACCACGCGCTCGCCCCCTTGCAGGCCGGCGAGGATTTCCGTCTTGCCGCCGCTGCTGCGGCCCGTGCGCACGCGCACCGGCTGGAACGCCCCGTCCGTGCCGACCACGATGACGCGGCTGTCGGTACCCGTTGCGATCAATGCCTCGTTCGGCACCAGCGGCACCGCTTGGCCACCTTCCGGGCGCAGACGCAATTCGGCGAACATGCCCGGCACCAACTGACCTTGCGGATTGCGCAGCACGACGCGCGCGCGCTGGGTCCGGCTAATCGAGTCGATCTGCGGCAGCAGGGCTTCCACCTCGCCGGCGAATATCTGCCCGGGCAATGCATCGATCATCGCCTCGACCGGCGTGCCGGGCCGGATGCCGGCCACGCCGGCTTGTGGAATCGCGGCCTCCAGCCACAACGTGGCCGTGCCGTTGATACGGAACAGCGGCGTTCCCGTCATCACCGTCTGGCCTTCGCGTACCAGCACCTCGCTCACCACGCCATCGCCCGGCGCCGTCAACACCACACCGCCGCTGCCGCTGCGACCGGACACCCCCAGCACGCGCAATCGCTGTTGCGCTGCGCTGCGCAACTCCCGTGCGGATGCCGAGCGCGCATCGCCCAGCGCCTGCGCTTCGGCCAGCGCGCTGCTCCACTCGGGGGCCAGCAAGGTCGCAAGCGGCTGGCCGCGACGGACCGGCTCGAACGGTGCCTTCACCTCGACCCGCGTCACGATGCCCTCGACGCGGGCGCTGACCACAAATTCCTGGCGCAGATCCCAAGTCAAGGTGCCCGGCACGCGGATCTCGGACGCGAGCGTGCCGGTTTCGACCGGGGCCGTGCGCATACCCACGTTCTGCTGCACACCCGACGCAATGCGCACGTCGGACGAGGTCACCTCGTCGGCATATTTGGGCACCAACTGCATGTCCATGAAGGGCGACTTGCCCGGCTTGTCGAAGTGCTGGTCCGGCACCATCGGATCGAACCAGTACAGGGCTTTGCGCGCATCGGCGGTCGATTCGGTATCGGCGACCATCCCTTTGCCGTCCCCGGCATGGTGTCGCGCCCACCAGTGGCCTGCGAATAGACCGACGGCCAACAGGCCGACGGCAAGCAACATCGCGATCGCATACGTTTGCTTGCGGGTCATGGCTGCTTTTCCTCATCGTCGAGCAGGTAGGCGAGCGCGGACCAGACGCGCCCGAGTTCGCCCAGATGGCGAGCGTGTTCGATGTGCAGTTCAAGTTCGTCGCGGCGGGCGTCGAGCCACGGCTGCAATGAGCCGCCGCCGCGATAGGCCGCCAATGCGACCTGCGAGCGATCGTGCGCCAGCGGCAACGCCTGTTGTTCCTTGCGTGCGATCTGACGCTTCAGTCCATGCCATTCGGCGAGGCCACGGCGCACGGCTTCGACCTGCATGCGGCGTGCATCCTCGTGCTCGGCCGCGACCGCATCCAACTCCGCGCGTCGCGCCGCGACGCCGCGATCCTGACGATTGCGCGTCAACAGCGGCAGGCCAATGGAGAACTCGATGCTCAGCATGTCGCTGCGCGGCATACCACCCGACGTGCGCTCACGCTGGCCGTACATCGCACTCACGCTCCAGTCGGGGCGCGTTTCGGCCACGGCGGCGGCCACGGCAGCCTCGGCTACCGATTCGCGCGACTGCCACGCTAGCAGCGGGCCTTGGCGAGCCACCGACGTCAGCAAAGAGGACTCGTCGACGGACAGCACGGTCAGGTCCGGCGATGCACCGATGATCGTCAGCTCTTCGGGTTCGATGCCCAGCCAGCGCGCCAACGTGGCGCGGGCCGCCGCGACGTCCGCCTCGGCCGCATCGATGCGATTGTCCAGTTCCAGCGCCGCCGACTGGGCTGCCAAGGCATCGGCCGCGGTACCTGTCCCGCCGGCCAACCGTGCCTTGGCGATACTGATCGCAAGAGCCGATTGCTCCCGCTGGGCCTGCAGCGCCTCGATTTCACGCTGGGCGGTCCACAAGGCGATCCAGGCCTGGGCGGCGGCTTGGCGGACGGCCAGTCGTTCGACCAAGGTCAGCGCCTGCGTCTGTTCGATCATGCGATCGGCCACCGCGCGGCGGGCCTGGCGCTTGGCCCACGCCGGGAATTCCTGCATGACACCGACCTGCTTCATGGTCATGTCATCGGCGCGCAGGTCGAACGCATCCGTGCCGGTGACCGGGACGTTGGTAAGTCCCAGCGTCAGCCTGGGATCAGGCAGCGCAGCGGCACGCGCCGCGTCTTCCCGGGCGGCTTCGGTCTGCAATCGCCGCGCCTGGAGCGCGGGCGCGTGCTCCACCGCCAAGCGCACGGCATCATCGAACGCAATGGGCGCAGCCGACCATGCAGGTGCGGCCACGAATGTCAGGGCAAGCACCAGCGCCGCCCAATGGCGGAAGCTGCACCGGCGGTACAGCGAACAGAAAACGGACATAAGACCTCCGAACACGCAACGACGAGCGCGCCGCCGGTATCGGCAGCGCGAGAGCGAGTCGCGGTCGGGGCTTAGATCTGCAGGCTACAGAAGCGTTGCGCGGTCGGTGGGTCCGACTGGCAGACGGGAACGTCTTCGTAGTATTGCGCGCGCACCGGCGGCAGCAAGGCCTCGGTCAAGGCGAAGTGCAATGGAGGCAGGGCCGATGGCGGCACCTGCAAGGGATTGAGATCGGGGGTCGCGATCTGACTGTCCTGACAGTGCGCGATGCACAGCGCCGGTGCCTCGGGGTCCGGCATCGTCATATCCTCGCATTCAACCATCGTCGGTGCGGGCTCCGATGGCGGTACCTGGACAGGACAGGCATACGCGGCCACCGCGACTTGCAGGTACAGCATGCAAAACAAGGCGCACGCCGCCATGGTTCGGCGGACACGTGTGCGTCTGAATCGCAGTAATGCCATGTCGACTATGGAACGCCTTCGCGAGGGGCGCGTCAAGTGGCGAACGCCCCGGTACACGGTTCCAGGAGCGAGACGGCACCTCGATCAGGCGACTACGGCGCGTCGCTGTACTTGTCGATGTACTTCATGTTTCACCTGCCAGATTGCAGCGTAGCGCAATCGCGCGCGCACCGAGAAGCACGGAATTCCTGCGGCGGAGCAGAGGCTTATGTCGTCATCCCCACGCGCCATCTCCATTGGTCCTCCCACAGCATCGGCGGGTTGATCGCCAAGGACAGGAGCTGGACGCCCTCCGGCAGGGTCTCGTCCAGGATCGCGGCGACGATGTCCGGCGCCAGCAGAGTCAGGTTGATGTGCCGAGCGACATAGCTGTGGTTGGTGCCCTCGCGGCGGGCGATGTCGCACATCGAGGCCGCTTCGCCGGTTTCCAGCATCCGCAGCCAGCGGTGGCCACGGGCCAGCGCCAGTTGCAGTGGGGTGGCCCCGGCGCGGGTTGCCGCCACGGGCTCCGCGCCAGCGACCGTCACCACCCGCCGGCCGCTGCGCCGCTTCAGGGCTATGGGGACGTTCAGTACGACTCCCCCGTCGCTGGCGACCACCTCGGCCGCCGGGCCGGATACGGTCAGCGTCGGGCTGCTCATGCTGCAATCTCTTCGGCGGTCTGCCGTGATTCGGCTGTGAGGGCGCCAACGCCACCGGGACGCAGCCGCAGCTCCAGATTCGTCGGCGTCACGATGACCTTCTCGACTAGCAGGCGAACCAGCCGCTGCTGCTCAGCCGGAAACAACTGGTCCCACACCCGCTCGACCTGCGTCATCGCCACCGTGACCTGTGCTTCGTCCAAGGTCGGATCCAGTGCGATGGCCTGCGGGATCATGGCTGCGACCATCTCCGGTGCGCGGAGCAGGCGCCGCAGCTGCGCGACCACGGCCGCCTCCAGTTCTCCGGCCGGCAGGCGCGGCAGGCCGGACGCCTTCCGCCCCTCGTGAATGTCGCGCGTGCTGAGGTAGTAGCGGTAGGTGCGCCCGTTGGCCTTGGTCGTGTGCCACGGCGTCAGGGCACGGCCGTCCGGGCCGGTCAGCAGGCCCTTCAGCAGGAAGGCCACCTTGCCTTGACGGGCCGCGCCTGCGCGCACGGTGCCACTGACTTGAAGGCGCGCATGCACCTCGTCCCACAGGGACCGGTCGATGATCGGCGGGTGCGTGCCCTCGACATACTGATCCCGGTTCTTGAGTTCGCCGAGATAGGTTCGGCAGTGCAGCATCTTGAAGATCGTGCTGCGATCGTGCGGCCTCCCGATATGTTGCCGTCCTGTCTTCGCCGTCCACGATTTGTTGCGCCAGCCGCGCGCGCGGGCTTCCTGCGCCACCTTCATCATCGAACCCACTTCGAGAAAGCGGCGGAACAGCGTTCGGACCTGTTCGGCCTCGGCTTCATTGATCACCAGCCGGCGATCCTTGACGTCGTAACCGAGTGGGGTGATGCCGTGCATCCACATGCCCTTCTTCTTGCTGGCCGCAAACTTGTCGCGGATGCGCTCGGAGGTCAGCTCGCGCTCGAACTGAGCGAAGGTCAGAAGGATGTTCAGCAGCATCCGTCCCATCGCGTCGGTGGTGTTGAACTGCTGGGTCACCGACACGAAGGTCACGCCGTGCTTGTCGAAGATCTTCACCAATTCGGCGAAGTCGAACAGGGAGCGGCTGAGGCGGTCGATCTTGTAGGAGACGACGATGTCGATCTGGCCCGCCGCGATGTCCGCCATCAGCCGCTGCAGGGCAGGGCGTTCGAGGGTGCCGCCGGAGAAGCCGCCATCGTCGTAATCGTCGGCGACCGGAATCCATCCCTCGGCGCGACGGCTGGCGATGTAGGCCGCACCCGAATCGCGCTGGGCATCGATCGAGGTGTACGCCATCTCCAGTCCTTCCTCCGTGGACTTGCGGGTATAGACGGCGCAGCGCAAGCGCTTGGGTGCTGTGGCGTTCATCGGCCACCCGCCTTGCGCAGGCCGAAGAAGGCAGGACCGGACCAGCGAGTCCCTGTGATCGCGCGGGCAATCATCGACAAACTCGGATATCGCTTGGCGGCATACTCGAACTCGCCATCGGACAGCACGAGCACGCGGTGTTCGATGCCGGCGTAGATGCGGATCAGTTCGGTGCCTGCGACTGGAATCGCGCCGACGGGCTGGCGCTTCAATTGGCCGGTGGCGACTAACTCGTCGATGCGATGTTGGTTGCGCGCGAGCAAACCAGGATTTGTCTTCGCGAACTCGATCTCCTGCCAGCGATACGCGATTCGTTTCTCGACGAAACGCCGATTGATCACCAATGGGTCAGTGCTGAAGAGTCGTCGCCATTCTTTGGACAGATCTGGCCACGACCAGTCGGTTAGGCGCGCGATGCGCGTAGCCATCGATGCGGGCGTTGCCGCGGGGTGTTGTTGCGTCATGCCTGTGGACTCCGGTGAGCGGGGTTGGCATGTACGCGTGGTTCCCCGCCAAAGCCAAGGTCAACCGGAGAGGGTGCGGCAACTGCGCCGGCGTGCGCGCCACCGCCGCGAAGACGATGCAGGCCCAGGGCGAGGAGTGCGGCCACCTCCATGCGCCGCCGCGGCGGCGTCATGTGTGCCGCGTCGCTAAGTTGGATCGTTGTCATGGGGTGTCCGCTGGACATTCAAACCAGCGGGCAGTGTCCCAATGCAATCCGGTTGCTGTATCGCAGAGTGACGTAGTGAGCAGGATAACTGGGCGAAACCGCAGAAAACTCGATCAATCGAGTTGTCGCAGTAGCAAGATGCGTTCGCCGTCACTCATCAGTGGTCGATTTTCGCAGTGCACCAGCAATCTCCAGAGCGAACTCGCAGAGGTATGCGACGCCTCCGTCAAGGCCGGTCTCTGTTCCCATCAACAGCAGACGACGAACCGCGTCTTCAAGGTCGGCAGCTTCTCGGAGCGCGGTAGCGACTCCTACGCCGGAGGCGATCAACAGCAAGGGTCGCTGTTCGACAGGGATGTCCCGGAACGGGATCTCGCGCGTGGTTTCGGTCATGTCCGCGCTCCAGTAGCAGCAACAGCCGCAAAGCGCGACGGACGATGTTCGGCCCGATTCGGGCCTGATAGAGTATTTGCAGCCATTGTCGTTCTCCAATCGAACGGTGGTGGTCAGGGCGGCCGGGGTGTTTCAGCACCTCGGCCGTCCGCTTCTTACCGGCATACGCCGGATGCCTAACGCCGCATAGGCACGATCCTATCGATGCCGATGTGCAATCTGTTTCGGGTGCCGTCCCAGGCCCTTGTCCTTCTTGGGGGTCCGGAAATGCTTGCGCTTCCTGTGTGCGGGTGATCGAGTGCAGCCTGCATTCGAGCGTTTGCCGGCTGTCGGCGTTCACTTGTTCGCCGCGCCTGATGGCGTCGCGGATTCAGACGTTCGTACTTGTCCACGTCGATATTCACTGGTATTTCCGTGTGCACGGGTCTACGTGTATGAACGCACTATTCCCTTGCACAGCCAAGTGCATGACCGCTGGCATTGCTACGGAAATTTGAGGCGAAGCCTTGCACGCGATTTTCGTCGCACTATCACGCTACATCTGCTGGTGTGAACTGGACTGCCTTCTCTGGTTCTCCATGCCTGCAAGAAGACTCCGATGAGTAACCGGCAAACGCCATACACGCAAAAAATGCTCGGAGCAGCGTTGGCTGCACCGGGCGTGTGAAACAGCATTCGGAATGTGGCCGGCGCCATGGAGCAGGCATGGCGGCTGCGCTATACCCCGAGCAACTCGCCCGCCTTGGCGAAGCCGACCCAGCGGCCCTCGCCGTTGAGCCCGCGATTCATCAGTTCCTGCCGAGCCAGATGCACGACATCCACGTCACCATGATGGATCGCCACGAGGAACCGGGTGTCGAGAATTTGGAAATGCTCAGCCAGATCGCGGTCGATGCCCTGCGTGATGCGTTCGGCGCTCATGCTGCTGCCCTCCGTGCGGAGACAAGCAAAAGGGCTGCCTGTGCGTCGGCGGCAGTGTCGAGGCGGAGCTTGGGAAGCAGATCGTTGCAAATGCACATCATCGCAAGATTGATGCATTCGGCCTGCGTCTTCAGGTCGTCTGTGCCGTCGAATCGCTCGATGCTGTCCTCAACGGCATGCAGGGCATGCGCGACGGACATGCGCATCATGCGCAGGCTGTCCGCACCGCGTGCGCGCGCGAACTTGATTTCGTCTTCGAGGGTTTCCGTGGTGCGGTTCATGGTGTGTCGTTCCTGTGTGAGTGGATTCGCGCGTCGCGCCGTGCTTCGCGTGACGGCATGAACGCGCTGTTCGCAATGGAAGCCAAGCACCCAGAGCTCGACTTCCGATATGTTCGATCAGCTGGCGGATTTGCCTGCGCCTTTGGCCTTGCGCCCCTGCTCGATTCCGGCGTTGTAGGCCGCCTCAAGCGCATCTCGCAGTTCCAACACGGAAACATCGTGGAAGTCCAGACTATCCCGGCGGCGGGACTCGAGCGTTTCGATACGTAATATGCGCTGTGCAATTTGAGTCAGTAGTGCATCGACCTTGTTCATTTTATGTCCTGCGGTGGTGTGGATGATGTCCGCATGAACGCGCTGTTCGGCACCGAAGCCAAGCGTTCGCTTCGAGGATTGAAGGACTGACAGGTTCGGTACGGATTCGGCAAACGGTGCGCTCGCAGCAGACGTTGCGTCAGTGGCGCGCTAGGCCGATGACCGCACGTTTCCCTGCTAGATGCGCACACGTCACACACGTCGCGACAGTGAGCGCCGTGTGGCAGTCTCAGGCGCACGGACTAGGGTCGGCGGTCTGTTCCGTCCGCTGTGTCGCCGTCGCCCCAGCGTTGCGCGAGGTCGCAGCGAACAGCGTCCAGCAATTGAAGATCTGCGCATTGCATGGCATGCGGTAGCCGAGAATCGATCGCGCGGATCGCTTCAAGCGGATCGCGCGCGTTGTCCGTCGAGGTGCGGATTGCGCTCATGGTGCTTCCGCTCGCTTGGCGAGGGCGTGCAACTCGGCCTGCGCACCGGCGGCGAGGTCGATGCGCGCGTTTCCCATGATGCTGGTGCAGACGTGGTTGATCGCCCAGTTCAGCACCTTTGCTTTCTGGTCGAGGCCGTCGGCATTCTGAAAATGCGCCTCATAACGTGCGATCTCCTGCGCAGCACGTTCGATCGCTTCGCGCATGCACTGCAGGGCATCTGCGCCGTTGCGCAAGGCGAGGTGCGTTTCAAGATCGAGTCGGTTGATTTCAGTATTCATGCGAATTGTCCTAGTGCGTGGGTGTGCATCCATGAACGCGCTGTTCGCAAGTGAAGCCAAGCGACGACATGGCCGTGCTGTGGCGCGGAGACAGACGACGTACAGCCTTTGCGGCGACGCGGTCGCGTGCGATGCGCGAATGGGTATCGTGATTGCGCGGAAGGCGTGCGAGTTCGTGACGCGCTCAGGCCCACCACACCAGACCGGTGGGTCGGGCGTGGATGCGTTCGATCAAATCTCGCAGCGGTTCGGCCTGCGCGCCATCCGCGATAGGTGCGAGAATCGTGCTGCCGACGTCGATCAGCTCGATGCGGATGACATCAATGCCGTTGCTGGCGTAGGCGATGTGCTTCCGCCCGTCGATGCGGCGCAACAATGCGCGCGGTGTGGCGGCCCGCAGCACGTCGCGTCGCCAGGCATGGCGACCGCGTTTGCCGGAGATGCGCACGAGGAGCGAAGCGAGGAAAAATTCCTTGACTCGCTTGGGTTGCTTTCTGGAGTTCTTGGGTTGCATGAGTCGTCGATTTCCTTGTCGCGGATCGCATGAACGCGCTTCCGGGGAGGAAGCCAAGCGGATGCTTGACTTCTGTTCGCGATGGATTCGTCTATCCGAGACGTGCGACATAACGCGCGTAGTCGTAGCCCGATGGATCGACGTAGAGGAAAGGGCGGCCGGGCGCGTGGACCTCGATGCACAGACAGCCATCGGCGACGTTGCCGCCTTTGCCCGCGAGCCACGGTTGCGGCCGGGTCATGTCCGTCGTGAAGTCATCAAACTCCGCGATGGTCATTTCGATCGTTTCGGTGACATAGATGCGGTGCTCGCCAGTGGCGCACATATCGCGCAGTCGATCGGGTTTGCACGCGAAGGGCAGTCGCACGCCGAGTTGCTCGACGTGAAGAGTTTGTCCTCGGAACTTCACGGTGCGCGGTGTTCGCTCAATGGTGAGGGTCATGGTGGGCATGTGCTTTCCTGTGTGTTGGCGTCGTCGATCCGACGAGGACATGAACGCGCTGTGCGCGATGGAAGCCAAGCACTGTTCGATGTCGCGCTGCGACAAGCAGACACCTGTCGTACAGGCTTCAAAACAAGCGTTGACGTCGTGCCCGGACTACGCCAATCGGCGCAGACTCACGCGCTCAATGCGACCGGCGAACGCCGCGTCCGCCGTGATGCGCAGTGCGGTGTGTCCAGCGGCGGTGAGCGTGTCGATGGAGGTGCCGTTGGCGTTGGGTGCCACGCCGTCAATGGGCGTGGTACCGGCAAGGCGGACGCGCACGCTGCCGGCGGTGACCTGGCTCAACGCGACTTCGATGCGGTAGAGACCACCATCGACGAACGCGAACGGCTGTTCGAGATCGGAGACGATGCCTGCGGCCTTGATTGCGGCGCCACCGACGATCGACCAGCCGGTGCCGAGCGTCCAGGCCGCCTGTGTGTCGAAGTCAGCGTTCGCCAGTTTTTCGCCGCACTCGCAATTGAGGACACGGACGTGCTTTTGGCGACTGGAGAGCGCCCCGCGCCGGGTCTCGATCTCAACGCGGATCGTTGCGTCGTTCGCAAGCAGCAGATCGTGGGTGTGACTGGTGCCGGCGATGCCTGTGGTTTCGTGCAGCACTGCACCGTTGAGCGCGTGGACGATGCGCACCGTTGTCGTCGTCCCCGGCTCCGGGCCAATGCTGCCGGCCTCATGTTCGATCAGGCGGTCGGCCTGCAGCACGCGGTCGCGGTGCGCCCACGCGATCGCCAGTCGCGCGAAGCTGGTCGGCGGCCAAGCGCTGCCGTTGATCCGCACCCGCCCTGGCGGATAGGGACGCGCGTGACGCGCATCGAGGCGCACCTGTGCGATGGGCGCGAGTGCGGCATCGAGCGAGCCCTGCTGGGTGCGGGTGAGCAGTTTTGCTTCGACGGTTTCGCCGGCCAGATATTCGGTGGGATCGGCGCCGACGTAAGTGTCTGTACACCAGACTCGCGCACCTTCGGCGTGCGCTGCCGGCACGGTGTCCACGCAGCCGCGCGCGATCGTGAGCGTTCCGGCAACGACGTCGATCGCATCGACCCGCACCAGTTCTTCGTCGATCAGCGCCTCAGTGCCGACGACGACCAGATCCAGATCGCGCATGTCGGCGAGCTGGACGCGGGTATCGGTCGGACCCAGTGCGCCCGCGAGCGTGGCGACTGCGGAGAAATCGCCGCTGGCGACCTCCTCGAACGTGCCCCCAGTCGTCCGCGTGGTGAGCGTGTACCCGTAGGCCGGCCCATTTGGTCGCGCGCCGAGCGCGACCACGAAACCGGCGTCGTCCTCGACGAGCGCCAGATCGGCCGGGCGCAGGCGGCCGGCGAGATCGCGGTAAGTCGCCTCCACGAGCCGCTGCGCCGGAAGCGGCTGCGGGCGGGTGTCCGGCGGCGTCCACGGCCCGATCACCGGCCGCAGGTAGGTGGTCGCCGCCATGCCATCGAGGTCCTGCATCAGCAGCAGTGCGAGCGCGCCGTCGGTGCGCGTGCCTTCGTCGACCTCCAGCACCCGCACCGGCATCCGCTGCACGCCCTTGCGCCGCCAGGATAGGGCGAGCACGTCGCCACGCTTCACGCCCCACCAGCGGCGGTCGACGGTGAGCTTGATCCGCTGCAGCAGGCTGCTCGCGGCGCCGGTCTCGCGCGCGGCCACGCGCTCGCACAGACTGCGGTTCCATAGGCCCGGCAGGGAGCGCCGGTCAGCGACGACACGGCCTTGCGCCTGGACATTGGCCATGTTCTGGAAGGTGGCGGCGATGTCGAGGTTGGTGACGCAGTCGCGGCCGAGCACGGTGACCTCGTTGACGCTGCCGTCGAGCAGCGGCGTCTGCCAGCTTTCCAGTTCCAGCACGCTGGTCTCATCAAGCAGCGGCAGCGTCGCGACGTCGTAGTCCGGCCGGAACAGCCGGTAGACGAACTTGCCGAGCATCGGATCGAAGGCCCACAGCCCGCCGACGTGGTTGTTGACCATCTGCAGGAAACTGCCGATGGAGTCGCCGCGTCGCCAGCCCAGACACAGCCCGAACTGCTCATCGTGCAATCGCTGCGCCGCGCGCAGGAAACTGTCCGCATCGATCAGCGCCGGGTCGAGGCCAACACCCCAAACAGTGTCGGTGAAGCACTGGTAGTGGATGTGCGCTGCGTTCATGCCGCGACCGATGCGCGCGAGCGATGGTTGCCACACCGGCGTCGACCAGCCTTGCGTGAAGCGCCCCCACCGTTTCGCCCACAGCTTCAGGTAGGGGTTCATCGCCCCGACCATGCCGCGATAGAGCGTGGTGCAAAGCCCACGCCCCGCCGGCCACGGTCCCGGCACTTGCTGCTGCAGATACGGATCGGGGAGCTGCGTCGCCTCGCCCATACGGATCTGCAGGTTGCCGACGAGGCCGCCTTCTTTCTTGTCGCCGCCGAACAACTGCGGCAGGTTGATCAGCAGCGTGCGACTGCCGGCGAGCTCGCCCTCGAAGACATGTTGTCCGCCGACCTTGATGCCGGCGAGATAGTCGTTCGGGCCGATGCTCTCGCCCATGTAGAGGTACATGAAGTGCCGGTAGCCGATGGTTGGCTTGCTCGACTTACCCATGCCGCCTCCACCACGCGCACAGGCGCTGTGCTAGGCTTCTTTTCGGCGGCGAGACTACCATCGGACGCAACTGCGGGATCACGATCGCGCGTCGCCGCCAGCGACCCCGCACGAGTGCGTGGGCATCGAGCCCCCACAGCGCGTGGAAGATGCCGGCCGCAATGCCGAACACGGCGAACAGGCGTTCGCCTGACATCCACAGCATGCCGCCGGAAAGGATCGAAAAGACGCAGGCGAAGACGATCCAACCGCGATACACAACCTCACGACGCATCGAAGTTCTCGGTTGCTTGCGTCTCCGCCTCGGCACGCGCGATCACGATCGCGCGTGCGACGAAGGGATCGTCGTGCAAGTGCGGGTGGTCATCGCTGACGATGCCGTCCTCGCACAGCGTGCGAAGATCGATGCCGTGCTGGCGGCACCACGCGCGAATGCTGGGTGTACACAGCGGGCCGGCGGCCGGATCGACGGCGCGCACGTGACGCAAATGGATGCGCAAGCCATCCATCACTTGCCACCTTTGGCCTTGATCGGCGTCGTGCGCAGATCGCCGAAGGCGAGCACGTTGGGATCGTCGATCCAGACCTCGCCGAAGATCACCAGCACCTCGCGCCCTTCTTCGGCGGTCGGCACCGAGAAGTCGGCGAGCGAGGGTGGTTTCTGCGATTGCGGTTTGGGGCGCATCGCGACGCTGATCGCGATGGCAAGAATGAGGACGATGACGTAGAGCCACATGGCGGAGGCACGGTGATGCCGGCACGCGAAGCGCACCGAGCGGGTGGACGAGGGAGCGGCATCAGAAGAGCGGGTCGCTGCCGAAGGGATTGCGCAGGCCCTTCAAGGTCGGCTGACCGCCGTAGTTGAGTTCATTGCGGAATTTCGCGCAGCCGCGCGGCCCCATCGTGCGATCGCAGCCGGGCAGCGCCGTTACGCCTGCGCCGGGTGCGAGCGCGGCCGGGGTGAGCAGGCGCAAGGTGGCGCCGCTGTGGCTGACGATGAAGCGGCGTTCGATGCCGAGGCTGGCCGTCCACTGCAGCACGCCGCCATCGAAGTGGCCGTCATCGAACGCATCGAACGCTGCCGAGGCGACGGTGTAGCCGGTCGCGTCGCTCAGCACCGCGGCGACGGCGTGTGCATCCGGATCGGCATTGCACAGGCCCGGTCCTTGGCCGTAGAGCACCAGCGGACAAGAGGACTGCCAGCTGCGGCGCAGCCCGAGGGTCTCGACTGCGGCGGCAAGCGACTGGCAGCGCAGCTTGGCGACACTGTGGGTTTCGTCGAGGTCCGCGACGTGCCCGGTCCAGCCCAAGCGCACGAGCCCATCACGCACCCGCACACGCTTGAGGTCCAGACGCACGCGCAGGCCCGGCGGCACCGGCCGGAACAGGTTCAGCAACGGCAGATCGAGCGGCGCGGTGATCTCGAGCGTGTTCTTCGCCTCTTCCGCCGACTGCGCAATGCGCCCGCGCGTGAGCGCAACCGGCGCGTGGCGCTGGCCCTCGACGATCGCCTCGCGGCCGGCATCGGTGTAGCGCCAGTGGTGCAACCCGATCGAGAAGTCGTATAGCTCGATCTCGCGCGAGAGCAGGCCCACGGTTACGGCTCCTCGGCGGGAACGCCCGCGAAGGTCACCGCGCAATCGAGCAGGCCCTCGCTGTCGGCGTGGTGCTGCAGTTCGACCGTGTCGCCCGCGAGCGTGACCAGCGCCATCCAGCAGGCGAGTCTCACCCGTTCGGGTGCGACGAATCGACCCAACGCCGCATCCATCCGCAGGCGTTCGCCTGTTTCGCCATTGGCGAGTGCGATTTCAGACGAGGCTTCGATGGCGCGATAGAAGACGCTTCCATCGAGCAGTTCGATGCGGATGTGGCGGCGGCCCGCCTGCTGGCGCAGGCTGCGGCTGATGCCGCAGGCGGCGACGGTGAGCGTCACTGCGCTCTCGCCAATGGTTTCGATCACCTCCAGGTCATCGGTCCAGGTCGGCAACCACAGGGCCTCCGCACGCCCCTGCAGCCCGTACAGCAGACTGCGGTGGCTAGCACGTTCGGCGCGGCCCATCAGCCGCCACGCGTGTGACTGCGTCGTCCACGCCAGCCCCGACAGATCATCCAGGTGCGATCGCCCGACCTCGCCATCGAGCAGATCGAAGCGCCGCGCGAAGCTCGCGGAAGGATCGCGGTTCTCATCCGAACGGTGTTCGAGCACCGGGAATCCGCGATAGCGCGTGGCCGGCAACGCCGCTCGCCAGTCGCAGGATTCCGTCGCCTCGAAGCGCAGTTGCGTCTGCATCAGCCGGTCGTTGTGCCGTCGCAGTTCTGGCGCGTCGGTCAGGCGCGCAGTGCGGCAAGGGAACAGGCGGGTGCCGATCGACCATGCGCGACGGGTTGGCGCGCGCAGACCAATGCGATCGCTCGCGATCTGCGCAACTTCCACGAGTTCGTAGGTCGCCACGTCGCGCCAGAGCATGGCGAGGCTGCCGACCGCGAAGTCTAGCCCTACGGTTGCGACCGGGATCTCGGTCGCGCCTGCTGGCACCGCTGCACGACACCACGTCGTGTCCACGAACACCGGCAGCGCCCAGACGCGGCCGGTCCAGTCGAACAACGCGTGCTCGACCCAGCGCCGTTCGCGGCGATCGGCGAGGACGGCGAACTCCCACGACCGACGCGGCGCATCGCGCAGCGGCGTGCGGGTGACGGTGCCGGCCACGGCGATTTGCACATCGGTGAGCCACGCCAGCGTCTCGATCACGGGTTCCGTCCAGTCCGGCGGCAGCGACCATGCGATCAGACGCAGGCCATCGATGCGGATCGACCAGGTTGATCCGTCCGCGAAGGACAGCACCGCTGCCGCATCGATCACCGGCGGCCCGTCGAGACCGACGGTGAGCGTCAGCACCCGCTCCTGCATCGGTCGCAGCGACATCGGCAGCGCAACGGGTGCGGCGAGCGTGCTGCCGGCATCGCCAATCAGGCGCAGGGCTGTCAGGGTTTGCGGTGTCGCGCGCCAGGCGTTCCACACCGCAATCTCGCGGGTCAGCTCCGAGACGACGTTGCCCAGCGAGAGTGCGGTCGGCAGGACATGGATGCGGTCGAAGAGATCCTCGGCGAAACGGTGCGCCAGCCGCCCGGTCGCGGGCCAGCGCAGCGCGTCGGATGGGCGAAACGCACCCGCGCGCGCGGTGAGACGTTCGCGCGCATAGGTCGCTTGGGCGAACGCCCCCTCGCCGAGGGCGTTCAGTTCGACCGAGAGCGCCGAGTTGATCGCGCCGAAGAGGCGCGGTGTGGGCGCGATGCCCAGCAGCGCGGCCATCAGGGCGACTCCCGCAGGGCAATGCCGAAGGTGCCGGTGTGCTGCCCGCCGATGGGCCAGCCGACGCCGTTGCGCTGCACCGGATGGAGCGCATGCAGCGGATACGCCATCCAGCGTTCGGGGCCGTAGATCAGCGGAGCGTTCAGATCGAGGTGATCGAGCCGGCAGTAGCGGGCGTGCGCGAGCGTGGCGACGATCGTCTGGCCCTGCGCCTGACGCGCCATCAACACGTCGATCGGCAGCAGGACGGTGGCCTGGTTGAACTGCGAGGGCAGCGCATGCAGCAGGCCGGCCTTGTGCGAGACACCGAGCAGATCGCCGGTGTTGCCGCCGACGTTGGTGCGCCACGCGGGCGCGCCTTCGAGCCCGCAGTGAATGAAGGACGAGTGATACGTGCCCGCGATGCTGGCGAAGAAGAACCCGAGTCCGAAGCCGTCGTAGGGCGCTGCGCCGAGCTGGGTGCCGGTATTGGTGTCGATGTACACCTTGACGCCCGCGCGCGTGCCGTCGACATCGCCGCGGAACGTGCCCGAGCACCACAGGCCTGACCCGCCGATCTGCAGCATCGACGACACGCCCCAATTGAGGTGTTGATGACGATCGACGTTGTAGCGCAGCACCACGTAGATCTCGTCGGGCGTATCGAACACGTGCAGCAGGTACACCGCCGGCCACTGGATCGGTGCGTTGGTGAACGACAGCAGTTTCACCGACTGCGGACACGCGCCAGTGAGCGCTGCGGCCGCTTGGCCGGTACCGGCCTGCAGGCGCAGTTCCGTCGCGGTTGCGATCAGTTGTACGAACGCAATGCTCTTGCTCAGGATACCGTTCTCCAAGGTCCAGCCGCGTGCCGAAAGTGTGGTCTCAATGGTGGTCTTGAGCGCTGCAAAACTCGCGACCTGTCCCGTGAACGTCGCCATCAGCTCATCTCCACCGCGACGTAATCGCGCCACGTCGTGCGTGCGCCGTCCTGCAGCACCACGAACGCCCGGCCGTTCACCGCACGGATCGCATCGACCGCCTGACGCACGCTCAGGCCGGTCTGGTCGATGACCGCGCTGCCTTCGAGCTGGAGCACGTTCTCGGAGGCGTTGTTGAAACCGGAGACGAAGCTCACCCCATCGAGCACGCCGTAGAGATTGCCGCTGCTCGGATAGCCGCGCACGTCGTTGTCGTAGGCGCCGAACTGCATGTCATACAGTTCGAGCGGCTGCGGCTGGTGCAGGGTGCCGGCGGGGACGAGACAACGATTGCCGCTGCCGTTACGGCCGACGTACTCGCCGGCGAGGCTCGCATACGTGACCTCGTTCGCGTGGCCGTTGCCGAAGGGCGAGATCTGCACCTTCTTCCAGGTGCCGCCGGCATCGCGAAGATAGAGATGTCCATCGTTGTAGTTCGCGTCGCCGCTGCCCTTGCGGCCCTTGTACGGAAACCAGTGCAGATCGCTGTAGCGCTTCGCTTCGCGGCCATCAAAGTGCCCGGCCACGATCAGCGGCGATGGAAACTCCTTCGGCCGCGCATACGCCAGCGCCTTGCCGACGTAAACGTGCGCATAGATCGGTGAGCCGACCTTGAACGCGCCGACGATCCGGCGCGGATTCGCGGTCAAGAAGTACGTCACGGCCTGGTTGTGGCCCGGCACGCCGCTGGTCTTGATGCCGGGCTGTGCCTCGAACGGCGCCGCCGGCACGTAGCCGACCATCGTCGCGGCGAGCAGGTTGTAGTAATCCGCCGCGAGGTTCTGGTATGCCTTGAAGCCGACGGTGATCTCTTCCTCGCCGGTGGTGCCGGTGGAGCGCAGGATCAGTTCGCGTTCGGACATTGATGTGTCGAAGCGCAGCGTCGTCCAGCCGACACTTTCTGCGAGCGTTTGAATCGCCCCAAGCAAACGATAGTGGGCATCGTCGCCACCGGCCTTCACGAGGGTGTCGATCGCATAGGCCATCAGCCACCACCGAGGCGCTGGCGCAGGAAACTGCCGTTGCGGTCGATCACGTTGAGAATGGTCTGCTCCATGCCCCGGCTCTGCGCCATCGAATCGGCGAGCGCATCGGTGTTGATCGCGTTGATCAGGCGCAGGTTGAGTTGCGGGTTCAGGCCTGCGGCGGCGCGAGCGAGGCCGCCTTCGGCAAAGTTCACGCGCGGGGCGCGCGGCAGCGAGACGGATGGTGGCCCGGCGCTGGCGAAGCGACGTGCCTGCCACGCCTCCACGGCCGGCATACCGCGCCGATTGAAGTCCTCCAAGAACGGAAGCGCACCGGGCTGACGCACGACGGCCGCGCGGGTCACGAACTCGAAATCCGACAGCCACGCCGGGATGCTGTCGGAGGTGGCCGTGCCCGGCCCACGCACGTGGCCGCCGGTCGCGTAACCGCCGCCACCGTTGAACGTGGCCTGCGCGATCAGGCCAGCGATAGTCGCGCCCTGCGCGATGGCACCGGCAATGAAGGGGATGTTCTGCGGGAACCCGTATTTGCTCGCTTCGGCGACGTTGTTGGCGAGCGCGAGTGCGGCCTGGGCGATGGCGAACGCCTTCGATAGCGCAAACAGCGCGCGATAGGTCGCGCTCTGCTCGCCGCCGAAGGACTTGGCGATCTCGGCGAGCTGGCCGAAGGTCGCGGACGCGCCCGCGAGCAGCACTTGCGTCTGCGCCGACTGCAGTTGTGCGAGCGCGGCTTGATGCTGGCGTTCAATCGTCTCCTCTTGCGCATCCCACTGCGCATTCAGATCGGCGCGTTGTGAGCGGAATTGTGCGAGCAACGCCAGTTGTTCGGCGTGCCACGCCTGCAACCTCACGCGCGACTGTTCAATCTGCGCCAGCTCGTCGCCGGTGTCGCCAAGGTCTGGCGCGGCGCCGGGCACGGCGTCGGGTTTACGGAACGAGGTTTGCGCCACGCGCGCCATCGCCGCATCGAACGCATCCTTGGTTGCGATCCCGTCGCGCAGCGCATCGTTGAGCAACTGGACCTGTTCGCGCGCGTCTTCCAGCGCGACTTCGGTCGGCGTGCGCAGTCCGGCGCGGAGCGCTTCATAGGCGCGCGTCGTCTTCTCGATCTCGGCCTTGCGCTCGCGCTCGGCTTCCGCAGCGGCGCGGGCCTTGTCGAGGGCTTCGGCCTCATTGACGAGTTGCGCCTTCAGTGCAGGCGCCAGCGTCTTCAGCGCGCCCTGCGTGGTCTCATACCGAATCCGCGCCGCTTCGCCCGCGCGGGTCTGGCCAGCTTCGACTTCGCCGAGTAGCGCGATCTCGCGACGCAGCGACTCGAGTTCGCGTTCGGCGGCCTCGCGCGCACGGTCTGCATCGGTGGCTTTCGGCTTCGACGGACGCGGCCCCTTCGCCGGCTTGAACTGCTCGTCGATCTGCGCCCGGCGCGATTTTTCGAAGGCATCGATACCGATGCCCTCCACCGTTTTCACGCCGCCCGCCCGCAGTGCTGCGATATCGCGCTCAAGTGCGCGCAACTGCTGTGCTTTGGCGACGGCGCGGTCCTGGCCGAGTGCTGCCTGTGCGCGGCCAAGGGCGTTGATCGCGTTCGTCTGCGTCGCCTGCGTGGCGGCCTGCGCGCCTGCCTTCGCCTGCTCGGCGTTGGCCTCGCGTTGCAGCGCGGCCTGTTCCTGACGCAACGCCCGGATGCGGTCCTTGGTGCCGGCGTCGACATCGCGACTGGCGAGCACGGCATCGAGCGAGTTGATCCCGCCGAGTTGCTTCCACTCGTTGCCGATGCGCTCCAGTTCGTCGGTGGTTTTCGACAGCCGGAAGGCAAGATCGTCGCGGCCGATGTTCTTGATCGTTTGCCAGACGCCGCCGATGACCTTGCCCAGTGCGATCCACGCCCGCTCCAGCGAGCCGGCGCGTGCATACGCCTCCTGCACCCGCTGCTCGTGGACACGGGCGAAGGTCTCGATCGCCAGGCGCGCGGCGTCCTGCGCACGCCCCTGCGCTTCGAGCGCGCGCACATGCTGGTAGACCTCGACCGAGAGGAAGCGGTACTGCTGGTTGAGTTCGATCAGTTGCGCGGACGGCGCGCGCGCCAGCGCGATGACTTTCTGCGTCGTCTCCTCGACGGACGCGCCGGTCAACGTCGCGAGATTGACCGCCGCGCTGGCGGCCAGCGCAAGCGTGTCGCCTGCGACGGTGCCTGCGGCGGCGAGCGCGGTCAGCGCGACCTGCGCATCGCCATACTCGCCCGTCGCCGCGCCGACCGTGTCCTTGATGACACCGAGTTGCCCGGCTGTGGTTGCCGCAGCATTGCCGCTGGCGATCAATGCACGCTCGTAGGCCTGCGTCTCGCGATAGCCGGACACCGTCGCGACCGCGAACCCACCGATCACGACGGCGGTCAATCCGATGCCGACGGCGAGCGGCGTAATCGCGCCGAGCAGCGCGCGTGCGGCGGGCACGATGCCGCCAAAGGAATCCTTCAATTGACCACCTTGCTGGATCGCGACCAGCCATGGTTTTTGTCCACCCGCGAGCGACGTAAAAATGTCGGTGATCTGCGCCGGCAGCATCCGCATCGCCTGCCGGGTCTGGCCGACGGAGACGCCGTATTCATTGACCGCACGCGCACCGATATCGGTCGCCCTCGCGCTGCGGCGATGTGCGCCCGCGACGGCGTCCTGCGTCTGCGCTTGGGTCGCACTGGTGCGCGCGGCCGTCGTGCTGGTCGCATTGAGCTGGGCGACCGCACGGTCGGCGCGGCCGAGCGCGCCTTCGACGCGCGCAAGGCTCGCTTCGGCCTGCGTGGAGTCGCCGCGGACCTTGAGGTTAAGAACGGTGTCCTGGTTCATGGTGCGATCGGTGGACTCAGTCGGGGCCGCGCAGGACCTTCACGCGCGCCTCGGCCGCATCGCCGCCCCACACGGCAGTGGCCACGTCCTCGATGAAGTCGGCGCGGCGGCGACGGTCGTCGCGTTCCAGCGCATCGAAGGCGAGGTTGAGTTGGCGCTCGGTCATGCGTCCGAGCCGATCGAGATCGCCGAGTCCGGCCCCGGCAAGTCGGAGGAAACACTCGCTCCAGCCGAGGCGCCGGCCGCGAGGGCGTGCGTCTCGCGCAGCCCGGTCTCGCGCAGTTCCGCCAGCGCCTCGCGCACGAAAAAAGCGGCGTTGACCGCGAACCATGTGGCGAGATAGATCTCCAGGTCGTCGGGTGCCAACGCTTCCAACCATGCGACCTCGACATCGCCCGCCTGCGCTGCGATCGATGGCACCACCGAACGGTGGCGACCGAACAGGCGACGGACCTGCGTGTAGCGCAGGGTGCCGTCTTCGCTTGCGGCGACCAGATCGGCGATGAAGGCCGCCGCACGATCCGCGACGTCCAGTCCCTCGAAGAAGCCGTACTCGCGGATCGTCACGTCGCGTCCGCCGATGGTGAGCGTGCGATCGGGATGCAATACCGCGAGATCGTCGGCCGTTGAAGTCGCCTCGTCCGCTAGCGCAGCGGGAATTCTCGTGGCCATCACGCCACCTCCGGCAGATCGAGTCGCCCAAATCCGCCGAGCAGAGGATCGGCGGCGGCTTCTGGATCGAACAGCACCGAGGCGGTCATCTCGAACTGCCCGAAGCTCTCGTGGATCAGGCCAAGGTTGCTGACCGGATTGAACTGCACGCGGTACAGACGCACCTGCACGGGCGATCCGTCGATGGTGTTGGTGCCATCCAGGAACAGGAAGCGTTCGGGCGCGGACGTGGTGAGCATCGCCACGCTGACGCGTGCGCCGTAGCGATAGGCCGCGCGCAGCGGCATGGTGAAGGCCGCGAGGTTGAGCAGCTTGATCAGGCCGGCGCGTGCGCTCTGGATGCGGTAGTGCGTGTTCGCCGCAAGCGTCACCGGCGCGGCGTTGCTGTCGGTGATCACGAGTTGGCTGATCGTGCTGTGATCGAGCGCGATCAGATCGTTGGCGGCCAGCGGCACCGGCAAGGCCTCGCCCGTGAGCGTGCCCGCGGCGATCGAGGCCTTGGTCGCGTACAGGCCGAGCAGCAGGTTGTCGATATCGGCCCAGTTGATCGCGATCGACAGTTCGGCTTCTTTGCCTTTCTGCAGCACCGCCGAGGTCAGTCGATTGCCCGAGTACGATTCCTTGCGCGTCTCGGTCTCGGTCTTGAGGGTCAGGTCGCACTTGGGCGCATCGCCGACCCAGCGCAGCGCGCCGGGACGGCCACCCGGCAGACGAGTGCCCAGATACAGCCCGCCCTGGAAGGAAAAATCTTTCATGCGACGGTGTCCTCGCTGTCGGCGACATCGACGTGCGTGTGGTCGTCGGTGTCGGTGGTGTGCGTGTCGGTCTGCGTCGACGCGGTGGGCGCATCGACAAGCGTGGGCGGTGGCGTGGTCAGGCCGAGCGCCTTGAGGAAGGCGGCATCGGCGTCGTTGACGGTCAGTTCGACCCCTTCGGGCGGCGGCGTGTAGGCCACACCCTCGTGGGTGTGCGGGTGATAGAGACGGATCGTGTTCACGACGAGGGTCCAGTGGCGGAAGAATTGGTGGATGACGCGGCAGCGAGCCGCAGGAGACGTTCGGACTCGGCGGCGAGCACGCCGCGCGCGTAATCGATGAGGCGTTCGGGGCGGCGGCCCTTGGCGAGCATTTGTGCGGCGGTGGCGCCGTACTCGGCCACCAGTGGTTGGCGTTTCTTGCCGGCATAGCGCCCCTGCTGCATCTCGCGTTTGGCGCCTTCACGGCGGAACACCTGCGCATTGCGATTGACGCCGACGCCAAGGAAGGCGTGCTCACGCAGGCTCCGCTTGCCGCGCAGGACGGCGGCGGTGACGCCGCGCCGGGTCTGACGTGCCGCGAAGTTCCGCAAGCCGATCCCACGGAAACGGCCGACGAGGCGCACACCGTCATCGGTGGCGCGCGATTGCAGGTCTTGCGCTAGCCGACGTGCGCCGATCTGGTACTCGGCCTGGATATCGCGTCGGGCTTCCACCGGCAGACGGCGACGCAACGTGCCGATGGCGCGCGTGTGCAGGGTCGGCAGTCGCGAGGCCAGCGCGCTGAGATTGCGCGAGGCGGCCAACACGCCATCGAGATCGGCGTGCAGCAACGTCATCGCGGCACGCTCCGGCGATAACGCGTGCCGAACAGCAGTTGCGCCGCCATCGCGGCGACGCCATCGGGGCGATCGAGCAGCACCGATTCCTGGAACTGCAGCGGCAGCGCCAGCGGCGCCTGCACAAAACCGTCGAGCGCGTCCTCGATATCGGCGATCGTCTCGACGATGCGCTGCTGCGCGTTGTCGAGTTTTACTGGCACCAGGGCTTCGACGACGAAGGTGTAGCCGCGCTCGCTGGCACTGCGCGCATCGTCGGGATAGAGCGTCGTCAACGGATACAGCGTCAGGCGCGCGGTGTCGTTCGGATCGAAAGGCGCAGGTTCCACACGCACATCGCGGCCGGCATCTGTGCGATATCCGCCGGCCTTGCGCACGGTGCGCAATCGCGTCTGCACCAGCTCCAGAATCGCCCACGGAATCGGCGTCTCACCCATGCAGCACCGTTTCGGTCACGATGCCGTCGTCAACCATGATGCGTTCGATCAGGAACGCGCCTGCGGGCAGTTGCAATCGGTCGCCCGCGCGCGGGCGCCACTCGCGATTGAGGAACTTCACGGTGGTCACTCGCGATTGGCCCTGGCTGTAGTCGCCCAGCTCGCGCACGTTGTAGGTGACGACCACGCGCACCGGCACCGTGCGACTGCGCTTGCGACGCACCTGTGCAGGCTCACCGAACACGGCGAACAAGGCATCGTGTGCGGCCTCGAAGGCGGGATCACTCCGGCTCATGCGAGGTCTTGCGCCGCGAAGCGCAAGTTGGCGGCGATCCGGCGCGTCCAGCCGCGACCGAACGTCGGAAACGTCCGAAGCCGCACGTAGAAGTCCAGCCGCGCCGCGTTGTAGGCGAGGATCAGGGTGACGGGATCGGCCTCGCTTGCTGCAGCCCGCGTGAGCGGCCCGACGACGCCATCCACGCGCACGCCGAGCACCTGCTGCAGCCAGCCAACCGCGCGCAGGACGCCGTGGTTCACGGCCGCGTCGAGCACCTGGAAGGCAATGGCTTCCGGCAGCGCATCGCCGCGGATCGGCGTCCACGTATCTCGGCGATAAAGCGCGATCGCCCCCTCGCGGGTGAGCGTGGATAGGTCCAAGAACGGATAGGCGCGCTGGCTGATGCCCCAGCGCGTCTTGCCGCCGGGATCGCGCGGATCGTCCGCATCGCCGCCTTCGTGTTCGAGCACGCGCTCGATCGCGCGGGCAAAGCGGTCCCCGGCCGGCGGCGACGCCGCCGGCTTGTTGGTATTGGTCATGGATTTGACTCAGTTGATCGAGAGCTTCACCAGCACGCTAGGGCGCAGACACAGCGGCAGCGGGTTGGACTGGGTGTGCAGGTCGGTGCCGCGCTCGAACTTGCGCGGTTCTTGCTTGGCGTACAGCGGCTGACCGAGCGTGTTCACGGTCTCGTTGAAATCCGCCGGGGCGTTGTGGGTCGCGAAACTGTTGATCGTGCCCAGGGGGAAGGCGTGCGCTTCACCCGGCGCGATGAAACGCCGAACGGTGCCGTCGAGATCCGAGGCCTTGCCGCGATACTCCTCGAACACCAGTCCGCCGAAGTTGAAGCCCTTGCGCACGTCGTTGATCAGCACCGCGCCCTGCTGCCACTGCGCATAGGCCGTTTTGACGTCCTTGTGCGAGGTGAGTGCGGCGAAGAACTCCTGCGAGCACAGCACGCGGGCGCCGGTCATGAACTCGCCAAGCAGGCCTTCCTCGATCAGCGCCAGGGTCTCGATGCACTTCTGCTTCACATCGGTACCGTTGCTCGGGTTGTCGATGTCGAAGACGACGGTCTGCTGCGCGATCCGGAACTCCTCGAACAGGTCGTAGAGAATGCTGCCGTCTGCATCGAGGATCTGACCCTTGAGCGCACCCATCCGCAGGTGCTCCAGGGTGATCGCGTGCTTGTTGCGCATCGTCTCCAGGCGTTCGGCGACGACGCTGGCGACCGATTCGAGTTCGGTCTCCGAGCCGAACGCGCGCAGGCCGTTGACGTCCTCGGGCAGGATCACGTCGTCATGCGGAATGTGCGGGACCACGAACGAGCGCATGCGGCGCTTGGCGCTGGCACTGACCGTGCCCGGCGCACCCGGCGGCCGGGTCGGCAGCAGGGTCAGTACGCCCGCACGCTCTTCGACCAGCAGCTGACGCAGGCGCACCGGCTTGTCGGGGAACAGGCCCAGCTCCTGCAGCCGGCCATAGCGGTTGGGGATGAGATTGATCGCGGCGGTGAGCGCCGCCATCGAGAAGGCGGAATTAGAGAATGGATTCAGCATTGGTCGTGCTCTGGGGGAACTGGCGGACGAGGACGCCGAGCGCGGTCAGCTGCGCGAGGGCGGCCGTGGTCTGCTCGGAGGTAAGGGTGGTCGGCAGAACGAGCGAGCCGCCGAGGACGATTGCGTGGCGAGACACGATCACGCTCCGCTTGCGTTCGGTAGCAGCGGTGACGACCGCTTCGATCAGCACACCGGCGACGGTCTCGCGGCCGTCGTTGGCGGTTGGATCAAGTGCGACGATCTCGTGGTTCGCGGTGACGCGACCGACCACGGCGCCGAGTGCAAGGCTCTGACCGGATGCCACGACGACTTCGTCACGCGAGTACAGGTTCGGCGCCTCGTACTTGAGCAGATCGCTCAGGTGGACCGGTTCGTGGAGGACGGTCATGGCTCAGGCTCCCTGCGGGCGCGTGGCGCCGATGCGCTTGCGCACGGCGTCGAGGACGGGATTGGCGGCGGTCGCCGCAGCGGCTGGCGCGGCATCCCCGAGGTGGTGCGAGGCGATCTCGACCTGGTCGGCGCGCGCCTGCAGTAACACCTGTCGGACCTGGGCGGCGGTCATGCGCGCAGCGAGGAACTCGGTGGTGCGCTCAGGGCAGCCGGCGAGCAGGCACAGCTCGGCGATGGCCGTCGCTTCGGCGTGGACATCGGCGTTCGGTGCGGCCGCGAGCGCGGGGGACGCGAGCGGTGCGGCTGTCGGCGGGGTCACCGTCGGCGGGGTGACGATCGCTGCCGCCGGTTGTGCAGCAGTCGGCGTCGGCTGCGCGGGCGCAGCCTCGGTGGGCAAGGTCATGGAGGACTCCGGGGTGGGGGGATGGGCAAGCCGCGTCGACAGAGCGAGCGGTGTGTTGGAACCGGGCGAACGCCCGCGCCTGAGGGCGGCGGAAAAGTCGGTGAGCGCGGTGGTGAAGGGCGCGATGGCATCGGCGAGCCCCGATGCCACCGCGTCGTCGCCGAAGAACAGCGCCGCTTCGGTCGCACGCACGCGCTCGGCGTCGAGTCCGCGCATCTGTGCGACGTGATCGACGAACAGGTCATACAAACGATCAATCTCCGCTTGCAGCGCGGTCGTCGCTTGCGGGGTCAGCGGCGCGTGCGGGGTGCCATCGTTCTTGTGCGCGCCGGCCGTCAGCGCGGTGACGCTCAATCCCGCCTGTGCGTTGCGCACCGACTGGTCGATGTGCAGCGCGATCACGCCGATCGAGCCGACGCCGCCGGTAGCCGACACGCTTACGCGCTGGGTGGCGGACGCGATGGCGTAAGCCGCCGAGAACGCGCTGTCACCGGCATGCGCCCAGATCGGCTTGATGGCGTTCGCCGCACGTATGTGCGCGCCCAACTCGAACACCCCGCCGGCCTCGCCGCCGGGCGAGTCGATATCGAGCAGAATTCCTGCGACCTCGGGTGCTGCGAGCGCCGCGTCAATGTCCGCCGCGATCCGTGCATAGGAGGTCAGACCCGATGCCGCGTCCAATCCAACTGCGCGCCGCACCAGCGTGCCGTGAATCGGGATCACCGCGATGCCCGGCATCGACGGCATCGCTTCGGAGTGCGTCGGCACGGTGATCGGCACCGCAAGCTCGGTGTGCATCAGCCCGATGCGCGGGCCGAGCACGGCGAGGATTGTGTCGAGTTTGGCGCGCGCAATCAGCAGCGGTGTCCCGTAGAGACGGGACGCCAGGTGGACAAGAGACGTCATCAGGAGGCCTGTGGAGAGGGTGCGTTTGCGGCCTGCGCTGGGCCGCTGTCGTGGCGAGGGTCGGAGTCGAACACCAGCCCGAGCGCATCGGCGCGGGCGTTGTCGGCGGCGATCTCGCGATCAATGTCTTCGGCGTCGTAGCCGAAGCTGGAAATCGCCTCACTGCGTGAGAGCAGGCCACCACGAATCGCCGCGATCATCGCGTCGAACTCCTTCTTCGGATCGACCCACTGCCAGCCCTGCGCGATCCACTTCACTGCGAGGTAGGCGCGGCGACGCGCAACGCCACCGCGCGCGTAACCCGATAGCACCAGCGCGCCTTCGAGCACCGCCTGCGTCATCCATGCGCGCCACAGCGGGCGGCACAACTGGTGGACGATCACGCCGTGCTGGATCGCCTCGCAGCGGCGGCGGAACTCCAGCAGGCCGGCGCGAATGGAGGAGTAGTTCACCTGCGTCAGATCGCCGGTGAGCATCTCGTAGGTGATGCCCATCGCCGCCGCGACGGCGCGGAACTGCTGACGCATGAAGGCGTCGTAGCTCGAGCCGACATCGGCCGGCTGCGAGAACGTCACGTCCTCGCCCGGCTCCAGGAACTGCATCGTCCCTGGCTCTAGGCTCGCCATGGACACACCCTGCGCGTCCGCCTCGCCCTCACCCAGCAGCGGGTCTTCTGGCGCACTGCGGGTGATGAAGCCGGCGAACATAGCCGCAGTCTTCTTGCGCACCAGCTCGGCATCGTCGTACTGGTCGAGTTCGTGCAGCTTCACCAGCGCCCGCGCCAGCCACGGCTCGCCGCGGATCTGGCCCGGACGGAGGGGCCGGAACAGATGCAGCACTTCATCGGCCGGAACCCGTGCGGTGTCCAGGCCGCCATGCGCGGACATCGGCGCGAGCATGCCGTCACCCGGATGGCTCTTGTAGAGGTGATACGCCACGCGCTTGCCGAGCGCGCTGAACTCGATGCCGGCGCGGATGACGTTGCCGTTCGGCAGCTCGCGGTGCAGCGTCGATGGCAGGTGCTCGGGTTCGAGCAACTGCAGTTGCAGGCCGACCGCGAGCCGATCCTCCGGGCGTCGGTAGCGCAAGCGCACGAGACACTCGCCGCCTTCGAGCATCGCCCGGCAGGCGAGTGCCTGGAGGCCGTAGAAGTCTGTCAGGCCCGCCGCATCCGCGTCCTCGCACCAGTCGCGCCACAGCGCCTGCACGGCTTCGCGCTGCGCGAGATCCTCGAGCATCGACTGCGGCTTGATGCCGGTGCCGATGGCATTGGCGACAAACGCCTCGACGCCGGTCGCCGCCCAGGCGTTGCGACGGACCAGATCGCGGCTTTTGGCGCGCAACTCGTCCTGCGCATAGGCAAGCGCGGCGACTGCACCGGGATTGCCGACCTGCCAGAAACGCGCGCGTCGTCCGCCGCCGACACCGTCGTAAGTCGGCGACGCGCCAAACACACGTGCACGCAGCCGAGTGAACCAACTCATCCGGTCACGTCGCCTTGTCGGTGTTCACGACGACACGGCGCGGTCGACGGCGTGCGGTGCCTGCCGCAATCGCTTGCTCCTCCAATCCGCGTCGCACGACGCCGATGGCGGCGATCAATTCGTCGACCGAGCGGTACTCGACGGTGCGATCGCCGAAGGTGACGCGCTGCTCGCCGGTTGCAAGCGCACGTTCCAGCGCGGCGAGCTGTTCGGGGGTGTAGGCCATGCGGCATTGACTCGATGGGGTTCAGCGGTGGAGCCAGCGGCTCTTGACCACGCGCCGACGGGTCGGGCGCGCAGATGTGGAAAGGCCACCGGAATCGGTGGCCTCGTTGGTGGAAGGACCCGACATCGGCGTCGGTGCGTCGGGTGGCGGCAGTCCCAGCGATCGTTCTAGCTCGCGCCAGTGGCGCTCCTCGAAACGATCCAGTCCCGCCGCTGCCGCTGCGGCGCGTGCGTAGTTCGCGCAGTCCAACGCTTCGTTGCGCTCGCGCAGCTTCTGCCACTCGCGCACCGCATAGCCGTTACGGTCGCGCCGTGTGACCAACTGCTCCGCGCACAGCTGCTGTAGGAACTCGGCGTCGATTTTCGGCAAGTGGATGTAACCGGGCGGATACACCAGCGTGGTGCCGTCCTCGCCGACCGACACCTGCTTGCGCAGGTGGTTGTAAAACTCCTGCTTGGCGAGGCCGACCGCAACCGTGTACAGCTTCAGTCCCCGGCGCAGCTTCTTACCACCGACCGAGACATCCACCGCTGTCGGCGTGCCGATCAGCGCCGCGCCACGCGCCGCACCCTTGACCGCCATCACCCGGCTGTCGCGGCAGGCGCGCACGAAGGCATACGCCTCCTGCGTCGCGAAGCCGGTGTCGATCGCGAAACGCGCGAGCGGCAACTGCGCACCACAGGCGTGCGTCCAGGTCTCACCGGTCATCGCGGCGAGTTGCTTCCACACGCCCTCGCGCGCGGTATCGCCCATCAACACGCGATGTTCGATGAGCCACGCTTCCTTGCCTCGACCGAAGGCCCAGACCGAGACCTCGATACGGTCCTTCTGCACGTCGGCGCCACCGACCAGCAGCAGGCCGCCGCGCGGCACGCTGCCGATCCGATAGTCCTCGCGTCGCTCCAGCAACTGCTGCCAGTCCGGCGCTTCGCCGTCCTCGACCCAGGTCTCGCCCAGCTCGGTGTTCTTGAAGGTCTTGATCGCGGACGCGGAGCCCGTGGTCTTGTCGATCGCGCTCTCCCACGCCGCCGCGATCTCGCGCCACGTGCGCCAGCCCACCGGGCTGTACAGCGACGACAGGTGGAACCCGGCCGTTCGGCCGTTCCCTGGTGCCGTCGCCCGCCACTGGCCCTGCTCCAACATCGACGTCTTGTGGTGCTCGGCGATGGGCATCTCGCAAGACTCGCAGATGTAAGCCACAGTCTCAGGTCGCCTGCGCTCCCACCTCAATTGCTCGAAGCGCAACCACTGCGCATGCGCGCAGTGCGGACACGGCACAAAGTACCGACGCTGGTCGGACGCCTCGTACTCGCGCTCGATGCTGCTGGCGCCCGCGATGGTCGGCGTGGAGACGATGAAGATCTTGCGCCGGGTGAAGGTTCGCGTCCGCGCCTCCGCAAGCGAGATCGCATCGCCTTCGCCCTCAACATCGAGCGGATAGCCATCCACCTCGTCGAGGAACAAGTACCGCACCGGCATCGAGCGCAGACCGACTGCGCTGTTGGCGCCGGTCATCACCAGCACCCCGCCGCGGAACTCCTTGGCGAGGATGGTGTTGCCCGCATCGCGTGATCGCGCCGGTGCGATCAACTCGGCCAGTGCCGGCGACTCCTCGATCAGCGGATCGATCCGCTGCTTGGAGTTGCGCTTGGCCATCTCCACCGTCGGCCAGACCGCCATCATCGGCCCGGGCGCGTGGTGGATTACGTAACCAATCCAGCAGCTTCCCGCTTCGGTGCCGCCGATCTGCGCGCCCTTCATGAAGACGACGCGCTCGATCGGCGATGCCGGCGAGAGGCAATCCATGATCTCGCGCAGATACGGCGTGCGCGACGTGCGCCAACGTCCCGGTTCCGCAGACGCCTTGCTCGACAGCATCCGATGCTGGTCGGCCCACGCGGACACCGACAGCAGGGGATCTGGCGTTAGTCCTTCATGCCAAGCGCGCTCGATGGCATCCGCGCCTTCGTAATCGAACATCGTCAATCGATCCGTGGGCGCAGCTCGCCCAGTTCTCGCAAGTGATCACGTACCGCTGCTTCCAGCGCCAGGTGCATCGCATGCGGGTCGACCTCCAGTGTCGCTGCCATCTGCGCCGACACGCGCGCCGGCCAGTTGAGCCACGCATCTCGTTCGTCGCGCGCCAACTTGAAGACGTGCGCTACGACCTGCGAGCGTTCGACCAGCTCGCCCTTGAGCCGCGCCAACCGCACCTTGTTCGTCTGCGCCTTCACGACTTCGTTGACGGTGCGCGCCTGCAAGAGCGACGCGCCGCCCGCAGGCAGCGCCGTGGTGCCGCTTTCGCGCGTCGCCTCGACCGTTTCCGGCACCGCTACGCGTGCTGCGCGCGTCTGCGTTCCTGTGCGCGCAGGCGCCGAGTTGCGCGTCCACTCGGCGTCAGCCTTTGCCGAATCGATGGTGCCGTCGGCCTCCGGCGTGATGCGCCCCGCGCGAATCGCCTTGTGAACCGCAGTGTCGGTCACGCCGCGATGACGCGCATAGGCGCGGATCGAAAGTCCCATTCGGATGATTGCTCTGTATGACGATCGACTTGACTTCGCACGCGCACAGCGCATGCGCCGACGTCATCCCATCTGTGTGCTTAACGCGCTGCGCTTGTGCGGAACACCGCTTGGCTTTGGTTTGGAACAGCGCGTTCATCACGTCGCGCCAACCACATCCAACACCGCACACCCACTCAGGAGCACACACACCATGAACACCGAAACGAACACCAAGCTAATCGCGTTGAACCCGACCCAGACCGCCGTGCTGACCCACGCCATCGATCACACGCTAGGCAAGATCGAATGGTTCCCCGAGAACATCAAAGGCGGCGCACGCCAAAAGGTCATCGAAGCCTTGTTCAAGCGCGCGATGATCATCGGCAGCGACGGCGACTGGATGGTCACCGCTGAAGCCTATGGCGCACTGGGTCGCGAACGTCCCGGCCAACACGAAACGAACGAGACGCCGACGCCGACGGGTAAGAAGACGCCCAAAGCCGCACGCAAGACCGAACGCAAAGCCGCGAAGCCGACGCCGGACGCCGCCGCATCCGGCGATGGCGAGACATCCGCACCGCGCACCCGCGAGAACAGCAAACAAGCGCAGGTCATCGCCATGCTCAAGCGACCCGAGGGCGCCACGATCCAGCAGGTCTGCGAAGCGACCGAGTGGCAGGCCCACACCGTGCGCGGCACCTTCGCCGGCGCCTTCAAGAAGAAGCTCGGCCTGACGATCACCTCCGACAAGGTCGAAGGCGGCGAACGCATCTACCGCATCGCCGAGGCCGCGTCGGCAGATTGAAAGCGCAGCGCAACGCAGCCTGACGCAATGTCACGCCGTCGCGTGGCATTGCACGCCGACAATCGAATACCCACCACGACAACACCGGAGTGCCGCATGCCCACACCCACCGATTTTTATCTCAAACAACTGCAGCCCTTGGTCGGCGGCACCATCGCCGCGCTCGCCCGCACCGGCGCGAGCGACGATCCTCTCGACGACGAGCTTTACGGCTTCGTCATCAAGTGTCGTGACGGCAAGGAGCGTACGCTCATCCTGCTTTGCGACGACGAGGGCAACGGCCCCGGCAGCTTCATGTTTGCCGACGACGAATGACGACATCCGGACCGGGGCTCGCCCGGTCTTCTTCATAATCTGATCGCGCCCTCAGGCCTGCGGCCACTGCTGTGCCGCGTGCAGCACCCGAAGAACGGTAACGGCGTGTGGGCCCTCAAGGTAAACCGCCACGTAGTTCGGTCGAACGACCAACTCGCGGGTGCCATCTACGCGCCCCTCTCGGAACGCCTTCGGGTGGGTCAGCAGCATCGCGACCTTCGTTTCGATCTCATCTTTCAACGCTTGCGCCGCGTCGGGATTGTCGTCGGAGATGTAGTCGATGATCGCCAGGAGATCGGCACGTGCTGTCGATCGCCACTCAAGTGCGAGCACGACGCTTCCTGTCGATCATGGCCTGCGCCTCATCCATGACCTGCTGGTGTGCGATCGGCGGATGCGGATCGGCGAGGGCCTCCTGCACCTTGGCCCGGAACCACGCATCGTAGGCATCGGCGTCGACCGTCAGGCCCGCTGGCAGACCGCCCTCCTTGGTAACGCGGGTCAGCAGAATGCGAACCGCATCGGAGAGGGTCAGCCCAACGCCTGCGAGCACTTCGGTCGCTTGTGTCTTGAGCGCATCGTCCACGCGGACGTGAAGCATTGAGGTCTGGCTGGCCATAGGGGGTCCTCCTGGCGACTATCGTGTATCTCAATTGCGATACAGTCAAGGCCAGCCATGGGAACCCCGTCGCCCAGCCGTTCAGGCATCCGCCAGATCGTCGAACGCCACGCCGTCATCCTCGCGCACCGCCTGCTCGCCGCTCCAGATCTGCCAGCGCCGCACGATCACATCGACGTATTTCGGATCGAGTTCCATCAGCCGCGCGCGTCGACCGCTTTTGTGTGCCGCGATCAGAGTCGTACCCGATCCGCCGAAACCATCCAGCACCACGTCGCCGGGCCGGCTCGAATTGCGGATGCACCGCTCCACCAACTCGACCGGCTTCATCGTCGGGTGCAGATCGTTGCGCTGCGGCTTTTTGATCTGCCACACATCGCCCTGGTCGCGGTCGCCGCACCAGTGGCGCTGCGTGCCTTCTGGCCAGCCATAGAGGAGCGGTTCGTACTGGCGCTGGTAGTCGGCACGGCCAAGCGTGAACGTGTTCTTCGCCCAAATCACGAACGTCGACCAGTGACCGCCTGCGGCGCGGAAAGCGGCCTGCAGCACATCGAGTTCGCTCGATGACATCGCGATGTAGATCGCGCCGCGACAATGCGCTAACGTCGGTGTCAGTGCCGCGAGCAAGAAATCGTAGAAGCCCTCACCGAGATTGTCGTTGAGGATCGCGCGGTCCTTGCCGCGCAATTTGTCTTTGGCGCTGTTGGCGTAGTTCACGTTGTACGGCGGATCGATGAAGACCATGTCCGCCGTTTCGCCTGCCAGCAATCGCACGTAGTTCGCTGCGTCGGTGGCGTCGCCGCACAGGACGCGGTGTTCGCCGAGCTGCCACAGATCGCCCGGTCGAGAGACCGGGATGGCCTCGTCGTCTGGCATTGCGTCGTCGTCGACTTCTCCGGATTGGTCGGTTTCTTCGCCCGCCATCAGCTCGGCGAGCGCGTCCGGATCGAAGCCGGTCAGGTCCAGATCGAAACCATCGTCCTGCAATGCCTCCAGTTCGGTGCGAAGCATGGCGTCGTCCCAGCCGGCGTTCTCCGCAAGCCGGTTATCGGCGATCACCAGTGCGCGGCGCTGTGTCGGCGAGAGGTGATCGAGCACCACCACCGGCACACCATCGAGACCGAGTTTCCGGGCAGCAGCCAGTCGGCCGTGGCCGGCGACGATGACGCCATCGCTGCCGACCAGGATCGGGTTCGTGAATCCAAACTCGACGATCGATGCCGCGATCTGTGCGATCTGTTCGTCCGAGTGCGTGCGCGCGTTCTTCGCGTATGGCAACAGCCGCGACAGCGGCCAGTGCTCGATGCGTTCGGCGACCCAGCTCATGCCGCCGCCCGCGCATCACTGCGGCGTTCGGACGCGACCGCGTCGAAGGATTGCCCGGTCGCTTCGAGCGTGATCGGCAGTCCCGGCAGTTGCTGGCGAACGCGCTCGATCGCGACATCGACATAGTCGGCGGCGATCTCCACCGCGCGACAAATCCTGCCGGTGCGCTCGCACGCCAGTAGCGTGGTGCCGCTGCCGCCAAAGGGTTCGTACACCAACTCTCCCGAATTCGAGTACGTCTCGATCACGAACTGGGGTAACGCAATCGGGAACACCGCCGGATGGTCGATGCCGCGTCCGAGCTTGCCTTTGTGGCGCATCACCCGGATCACCGAATCGGGAATCCGCATGTCCTGTGTCGGCTGGTTCGCATGCGCCCAGTCCAGCGCGCCGCCATCCTTGCCCCGCAGTGCGGTGGAGGAGCCATCCGCGCGCAGGTGAATATCCTGCCCCGCGAACTTGCACGGCACGATCTTGTTCGGCTTGCGGTTATTGCGATTGAAGTGAAAGACGAACTCGAAGCTCGGGGCGAGACGACCGCGCCAGTCGCCCGGCAAGCCGGGCCCTTGGTCCCAGACGTACCAGCCGAAACGCCGCCAACCCTGCGCACGGATCCACGTGGTCCAGCTGTCCCAATACGTCTGGACTTCATTGTCGTCGTGGACGAGGCCCAGATTGACCAGCAACTGCGCGTCGTCGTGCAGCGCAGCGCGCGCCGCACCGAACACGCCGCGCATCAGCGCATCCCAGTCGCCGATGCCGCCGCTGGCGTAATGGCGCTGCTGGCCATAAGGCGGTGAGGTAATGCACAGGTGCGCGGTCTCGCCGCGCATCAGCGCCGCGACGACGGCCGGATCGGCGGCGTCGCCGCAGATCAGCCGGTGCTTGCCGATCATCCACACATCTCCGATGCGGGAGACCGGGTCTGCGGGCGGCAGCGAATCGTCGTCATCGCCAACGTCGTCGTCTTCGCTGGAATTAGTGTCTGCGTCTTTGTCTGTGCCGTCGGCCGGTTCAGCCGGTTCGGTTGTTTCGACTGCATCGAGCAGGCGTTCGATTTCGTTTGCCGAGAAGCCGGTCAGATCCAGCTCGAATCCGATATCCGCAAGCTCCGCCAGTTCCAGCACCAGCATCGCTTCGTCCCAACCGGCATCGAGTGCGAGACGATTGTCAGCGATCACCAGCGCGCGTTTCTGTGCAGACGATAGATGCGCCAGTTCGATCACCGGCACCTCGGTCATGCCGAGCTTGCGCGCGGCGAGCAACCGGCCGTGGCCGGCGATCACGCCGTTGTCGCCATCAACCAGGATCGGATTGGTCCAGCCGAACTCCACGATGCTGGCCGCGAGCTGCGCAATCTGCGTGTCGCTGTGCGTTCTTGGATTCCTCGCGTAGGGAATCAGCGCCTCGACCCGGCGGGTCTCGACGGTGAGGGCGTTGGGCATCGTGGACTCGAAAAGAAGCCCACCGACCATCGCGCCCGGGAACAGGGGGGTACGCGAACGCAATGGCCGATGGGCTGGAAAAAGGTGGTATTCAAATTGCGCGGTGCAAACCGCGAAGTGCAAACCGGCGGGTGCAAACCGCAAACCCTGCAAACCCTGCAAACCTCAATTCGTGTGCTGACGGTAGCGGGGTTCTGCGGCGCTGCCCCCCGCTCAGGCAGGGGCGCAGGAAGGACCCGTAGACCTTGTGGGGCTACATCTGTCCTCGTGGGTCAGCGATGTGATGGTGCAAAGACTACATCGGTGGCGATGCGAAAACAGCCTGCAAATCCGCATCGAAACACGCTGCAATGCGGCTGGTTTCGCCACGTCGCGTCACGCTACGACGCGCTACGATTTCGTGCGATGCATCCATCCTCTCCGCAAGCACCATCGGCAAGCGTTGATGGGTGCCTGAGGGTCGTCGCGTCAGCATGGGGGATAAAGTACTCCGATCACGGGGGTGTTGTTGCATGCGTCTCGCAGGGGTTTTGCGATCCTGCCCCTTCACTTGCGACCGCTTGCGTCACGTTGCGCGACGCTGCGGTTTCGTCTGCGATGCGTGGTGGCTGGCCATTGAGTTCGACCACGATCAACGTCAGTGCATGACGCCAACGACGCCACGCAGTGGGCCGCGCGCAGCCGAGTTGCTTGCAGATCACTTTCCACGGCACGTAGCGTGCGCGTGCCCACACCAGACGACGCTGCGACTCGTCGAGCCACAGCAGCCAGCGTGTGGTTTCGATCAGGTGGTCGATGGCCACAGGCGTCGCCGGCATGCGCAGGATCGTCAGCTCGTCTGCATAGCCTTCCCACGACTGGCGGGCGATCTCGGGCCACATCGTGACGTAGCCGGCGACGCGGGCCGGCGGAAGGCGGTGCGAGGTCACGGCCGCCTCGTGGAAGCGGTACTCGACCTCATCGAACGTCCACACGGTCATGCCGCGCCGTCCTGTCCGATGGCCGCGTGCAGAAGGCGCATGCCGCCGCTCATGAGGCGTTGGAGCTTGAACGATTGAGTGTCGCTCACGACGTGGTGATTGGAGGCGAGCAAGGCCCAGCAATTCTTGGTGCCGAGGTCGCGTGCGGGGAGGGTGGGCGTCATGGTGCGGTCCTGTGGGAGTCGGGCCTGACGCAGTCGCCACAGTGCGTGGTTATCTCCCATGTGTGCGTGCGCGCACGCGTAGGGTTTAATCATGGACTGTGGCGTCTGCGTCAGACGGGGTGCGGTGAAGGGCTCAGTCGTCGGCATAGGGGGTGTAGCCGGTCCGGGGTGCGGCCTTGAGTCCGATGCCCCGGAATCCCCGTACACCGAGCGGATTGCGCCACTTCTCGATGCCTCGGGTGATCAGCAGATCGGAGAAGCGACGCTGCGAGCCGACGAACTCGCCCGCAGCCTCGGCCCAGGTCTTCCAATCGTTGAACAGCTCGCCGGTCAGCGCCTTGGCGTTGGCCTCGCGGACGCAGCGTTCGTCGAGCCAGCGTCCCAGCGCGTCTTCGGCCTCGAAATACTCCTCGGTCGCCGACACTACGATCGCGGGGGGCTGCAGGCCCGTGCGCTGCCATTGCAGACATCCAGCCAACGCCCAGGCGAGGATGCCGTCACGCTCGGCCAGCAGCTTGTCGGTCAACGTCAGGTCGCGACGCTCGGGCGGGATCGTCACCGTGAACGGGATCAGGTGCATGCGCCGCTTCATCGCTTCGTCGACGTTGCGGATGGCGGGCTTGTGGTTGCCGGCGATGACGAGCTTGAACTGCGGGGTGTACTCGAAGAAGTCCTGGCGCATGAACCGTGCCGAGACCTTGTCGCCGCCGGTGATCGCTTTGACTTTCGATTCGTTCCAGCGCCGGCCCTGTTCGGTCTCGATCGATGCGACGAAGCGCGCGCCGCGCAATCCGGCCAGATCCGTTGGGTGGCGATCGCCGCGCGCTTCCATGAACGTGTCCATCGGTGCGTTGGTCGCGTAATCGCCGAGGATCGTCGCCAGCACGTTCACGAACACCGACTTGCCGTTCGCGCCGGTGCCGTAGAGGAAGAACAGCGCGTGTGCGCTCGTCGCGCCGGTGAGGCAGTAGCCAGCCATGCGTTGCAGATACGCCTGCAGTGCGGCGTCGCCGCCGGTGACATCGCCGAGGAATGCGCGCCAGCGGGCGCAGTCGCCGCGTGGTGTCGCCGTCGCCAGTCGCGTGTGATGGTCGCCGCGGTCGTGCGGTTGGACCTGGCCGCTGCGCAGATCGACGATGCCGCAGGTGGTGTTGAGGGCGTAGGGGTTGGCATCCCACACCTCGGCCGTCACCGCGTGCCGGCGGTCGGTCCGCGAGAGCCGTTCCACGCCGCCGACCGTGCCGCTGGCGGCGAGTTTTGCCGCGAGGCGGTGCGAATCTGCCTTCAGCGCCGCTTCGCGACACACCGCCCGGACGAGGTGCTGGACCAGGAGGGTTTCGTCGGCCTGCCAGCGGCGGCCGTCCCACAGCAGCCACTTGCCCCAGGCGGCACAGTAGCGCCAGTCCTCGGCGTAGCGGGTGGTGAACGACAGCGCGAGCGCATCGTCGGTCGCCCACACCGAGGCTTCCTGCGTCGGCGTCGCGGTCGCGGGTTTGATGCTCATGCGCGGGCCGCTGGCGATGAAACCGGCGACATCGAATCCGTCCGCCAGCGCGTCGGCGGCGTCCCAACCCTCGGGCTTGTCCTCCGGCGGCAGCAACACGTCGCAGGCCGTCGCGCCCACGGCCAACGCCGCCTGCGCCACCGCCATCGCGTACTCCCAACCGGGTCGATCGCGATCAGGCCAGATCAACAGCGCCTTGCCGATCAACGGCGACCAGTCGGTCTTCTCGACCGGCGCATTTGCGCCGTGCATCGCCGTGGTGGCGACGAAACCCGCCTCGATCAGCGCTTGCGCGCACTTCTCGCCTTCGACCAGCAAGATGGTGTCCGTGGTCGCGATGCACGCCTGGTGATACAGCGGCCGCGGCACCGGCGCGGCCCACTTGCGGCGCATCGCATCCCACGGCCGGAACTGTTTCTTGCCGCCGGGCGGATCGTAGCGATACACCACCGCGAGGACGTGGCCGGCGATGTCGCGATACTCCCATTGCGCCGTCGCTGGACCGAGAGGTTCCACCGGCGGTCGTTTCTGCGGTTTGTTCCTCTGCAGTGGCTGCGATGGCGCGCGCCCAAGCAGGCGACGCACCTCCTCCAACACACGCGGAAATTCGGACCGCGCATCGAGCCGGTGGTGCGCGGCGATGAGATCGAACACATCACCGCCAGTCCCTTCGGCGCGATCGATCCACAGCCCCGCTTTCTCGCCCGTTAGCACGACCTCTAGGCTGTCGCCAACGCTTCCCAGCACGTCGCCGATCAGGAATGTGCCGCGACGTGTCTTTCCTTCTGGAAACAGGGTCGTCAGCACCGTCTCCAAGCGCTCGAGCAACGCGAGGCGGAGCGCGTTTGTCGTGTCGTCGGCGTCAGAGGCATTCATCCTCGTAGTGGGCGCACTGCGGTCGGTCCAGTCAGGCTCGGCCATAGTCCGCCTCCGAAGGCTGCGCGTGACCAGGCGCGATCACCGTGGCGGTGCGATCACGCCATCGTTCCAACTCGCTCAGCCGAAATCGGAGCAGATGGCCGATCCGATACGCCGGGATTCCGCGCGCTCGGCGCTGGGCTTTGTCGTTGAGCCACTGCAGCGGAATGCACAGCGTCTGATGCGCGGTGCGTGCATCAACCATCGGTTCTGCAGGCATATGCACGGGGTCTTGAGACATGAGGATCTCCAGCGCCGGCGCCGTCAGCAGCGCCAGTCGTCGAGCAGAGGGAAAAAGATGCGACGGAGGGAAAAGCTGACCGCATCGGCGAACCTGCACACGCGCGTCAGACGGACTCGCGTGGACTCAGTCGATACGTCGGTGCGCCAGGCATTGCGAGACGCGCGCGGGCGAACGACGTGCGCAACGTGGGCGGCCAGTGCGACCAACGCGTCTCGGGAATGTGGTACGTGATGTCGAGATACGCCTCGACGCGCTCGCCGCCTTTGGCTATGCGCGCGGCCATCGCGGCCAGCTGCGTCTGATCCCACACCACCTGATTGGTGATCTCCACGCGAATGCGCACCTCGCCCGCATCGATGTGGACGAGGCCCACGTCCTGACACGCCTCCGCGCACGCGCGGCGAACGTGTTCGCCGTAAGTCGTGTTCAGCGCCGCGTCGAGTTTGCGACGAAGGGCATCGAGCCCCGCAGTCGCCGCCTCAAGGTGCTCGACGGCGTGGAGTGTCTGCAGCGGCGTCAGCGTCGTCAGCTCAGCGACGGACAGGTCCGCCAATGCCGACAACGCGCGCATCGACTCACTCATCGACGTTGCGCTCATGTGAACGCACGCTCGCCGGTGCCGCGACGCAGAGCCTGACGCTCGTACTGCTCGATGTCTTCGCGGCGATAACTGACCCGATTGCCGAGCTTCAGGTAGATCGGCCCAATTCCCATCCGCCGCCACTGCTGCAGGGTGCGGACGGAGATGTCCCAGCGTCGGGCGAGTTGGGTCTCATCGAAGGCGCGAGGCTCGTCGGCGACGGCCTGCGCTGTGTTGCGCTCTTGCATGGTGTGTTCCTCGACAGGCTGCGATGGCAGCGGGCGAGACACACACTATTCATCGAACGGCTGGAAAGCAGGTGGAAGGGCGGCTGGAAAATGGACTTTTTATTTTCCAGCCGTTAACGTATTGAAAGAAAACGCAATTTTTAGCTACCGGCTCCGTTGGCGCCCTCCTTGCCTCCCACCTTGCGGACGATAGGATTGGGTCAACGCCTTCGATCAGAAGCCAAGGTACTGCCCCGCTCTTCTTCGCGTTCGGGTCGTCCGAACGTCTGTGAAGCGAAGCACGCCATTCAAGGACACGAGAACCAACATGAACGGAACACGGAAAAGCACAACGCTCACGACTACTCATGCGGCGTGTATGGCTCTGCTGGTGTGTTTCATGCTGGCGGGCTGTCAGACGGTCAAGCCGCGAGGCGGCATGCTAGACCGTCTTCAGCAGTGGGCTGCGCCTGCGCCACCTCACCGCTTTTCGCCAGAGAGTGAGCAACAACCAGCAAAGTTAGCCATGACGGAGTGGCTGGAGAAGTATCTGAATAGCGAGTACCACGTGATCTATGGGGAGTTCGTTTGGGCCAAACCTGGGTTCACCGATGGGGCAGCGATGGGCGCCAAAGCCGGCCAATACGTCGAACAAACCTTGGGTGGTGTACCGCAGCCGGACACATGGTCTGAAGGCAAATATCAACTCCTGCTATGGAAGCAGGAGAGAGGCGCGAATGGCTCGCCGACGTATATCGCCTTTGTGATAGCCCGCGACGCCCTCCCCGAGATGGATGGGCAGCGTTTAGTGGGGTTTCTTGAGCTGATACCCAGTGACCAGCTACCGCCGGTCATCGTGTGCTGTCAATGACGCAAAGATTGACTCGGTCGCTCTACCGAGCAGTGTTTTTCCAACCTGCCTGTGCAGAATTCGCTTTTTTGGAAGCTTTGAATTGACACCCATCTACGGAATAGAAGATCAGGTATGAGTAGAGATCACAGGCAGTATGTCGCTGCAGATTTGTATGGTGCGGATGGTAGGCCGCGCGTTTCGGATATCCGTCAGGATGAGATTTACAACTGCTATTTCCTGGCACCGATGGGTGTGCTGGGTGAACAGCAGCCAGATCGTATTCGCGACGCTATCCGGTTCAATCCCGAGGCTGGCGACTTCACGGTCACGCTCTATCGCCCACCGAATGCGCAGGAGAGAAGCCAAGGGCAGAGCACCCCGATCCAGCAATCGATCACGGTGTCCCAAGAGGATATTCGCCACAACATCAGCAAAGAAGGTGGAGGTACGGTCGACAACAATCGCGAGCGCACTGGCCCCTTGTGGCCGACCGTTATCGAAGCCGGATTCGCCGAACTGTATGGCCGTGACGCGCAGGGGCGAGTCAACCTTGACCGGGGCTACGAGACCATTGGTAGCGTGACTCGCGGCGGCTCCTTGTCCGATGGCATCTACGCTTTGACCGGAGACTCAGGCCGCAATCTGCAGATCCGAAACCCCGACGCACCGCCAATGGTGCCGACCGGCCCCGACCATGTCACGCGCCCGGAGCCGCCGCCGTTCCGAGCGGTGTCTCGCGGCGCCAGGGTGGGAGTGGAGGAAGCCTATACCGAAGTCGAACAGGCGCTGGCGACCGGCCGGCCGGTCTCGATGGCCACGCAGGGCCGAGATGTGCGGGACGGCTTGATGGAAAGCCATGCTCACATGGTGGTAGGGGTGTCGCGCGACCCGCAAACCAATGATGCCCTGATCACACTGCGCAATCCGTATGGCACCAATCGAGCTGTCGGGGAAGGCAATCAAAACATCGGCGCGAGTTGGAACGCGAGTAACCCGGAGATTACGGTCAGCCTCAATCGGCTGGTCCGCGATGGTAGTTTCGGCGAGTTCAATATTGGCCCCGCGCCGCGCGTGCAGAGCCAACAACAGGGCACTTCCGAGCCAGCAACGCCTGGCCAACCCGCCCCCGCAACGCCAGCGCCGCAAGCGCCAACCAATGCACCGAACGCGCCTGCCAACGATGCGGTCTCTCCTGCAGCACCCGCGCCTGCTCCCTTGAGCTTGGCCGACCCACGCGATCCGAATCACACCGATCATCGCCTCTACAAACAGATCGAAACCGGAGTAGCCCGTATTGATGCCGAGAAGGGGCGCGTATTCGATCAGTCCAGCGAGCGATTGATGATGTGTACTTTCTGCGATACCAAGGCCGCTGGCATCACGTCGGCCGACCATATCGCGATCAACGAGACCGGCAAGCGACAGCAGGACGGCTCACAAATCGCAGCCGGAACCCTGCTATTCGTCGTGCAAGGACAGGACCCATCCGATCCAGCAGCACGCCGTTCCGTGACCGATGTGGCGCAAGCCGTCGAGCGTCCGGTCGAACAGTCGCTGCAGAAGGTTGATGCGTTTACACAGCAGCAGACGCAGCTACTGGCTCAGCAACAGAATCAGCCCACGCAGGAAGAATCGGTTCGAGCGCAACGGATAGTTTGATCGCGCACTGCCTGACTCATTCGCTTCGATAGCTGGCCGGGATGTTGCACTCAAGAAGGACTAGTTCAATTTCCGGCAGGGACCACGCTTCAGCGAGAAGACACGGGTTCTTAATGCTAGAAGCGGACGCTGGCACTTGAACCTGACCCCTTTCGTTGGGGTGTTGTTCGTGTGTCGAAGTGGGGCATGGTTTGCGCACTGGCATGGGGGGCGGACGGGATGGAAAACATCCGCAAGCGTGCAGCCCGTATTCGCTTCGCGTAACGGGAATGTGCGGGTATTTGCGGAAGGGTTGTTCTCTACCGAACAGGGGCAGACATTGAATGGCACTTACTTTAAGTCCCGTCTTCCCCGCGTAGGTGGCGATGACGGATGACGAAAGTTGGAGTGCGGCGCTTAAATAAATGCCATTCGAACCTAGCCCCGTTTTTGGGGCCTAAGGTTCTATGCATTGGGACGAGTGAGCAGTGCTTATTCTATAGCTGTTCTGCGAGTAGGCTTCTAAGATTCCGCATTACAGTGACGGACATTTCAGCCGGCAGAATTCCGTGCATACGAGCCAATTCTTCGATAGCCATCCAGACATCGCTTGGTGTGACGGGGCGTGCATCGATTTGAACGAAAGGCCCATCTGTTTCCGTCAGTATGCGATCTAACGGAATTTTCTTTGTAATGGCTGCGCGCTTTTCATTCGCGAGCATCTCTATGTTTACTGAAAAAAAGCAGCCTAGGTCGACCGCTCTTTTTGTCTCCGCGGCGGTTCCTGTAAACCAATGTAGAACTATCTTGCCACGTGCAGGTGGCATGTGCCTTTCGAGCATATCGAGCACTATCTTGGTCGCACGGGTGCTATGCACTGTGACGATCTTGTTCCCCGCCGCAGCGCAGAGCGACAACACACGAGCGAATATCTCCTTCTGAGCCTCGAACGATTTGTAGAATCGCGGGCTGGCATCCAGCCCTACCTCGCCTACATACCGCGTTCGCGGCAGCAACTCTTCCCATAGCCCAATCTCATGTGCGCGCTCGGCGACCAATTGGGGGTGCAGACCGAGAGCCGCCCGAACATGACGGGTTGTTGACGCCAATTCATGGTTTCGTGGCCAAGCCTTGGGCGTAGTGGTTACTGCGAGCGTAAATATGCCATCGCGCTCGCAACGCTCCACCGCGGCTGCGTGGTCCGGGTAGAGATCAAGGTGGCAATGGAAATCGACGAGACCCGATTGCATAGCAGCCCTTACAACGGCGCGGCGCGAACGCCAGTCAGTAGACGCCCAACCTCCTCCAAACCGCGGCGGTATACATCGGCCAGGTCGTCGTGGCGGGAGGGATCGTCATAGAGCGGACCTGGCTTGTGGATGAGGGCCTTGGCGATTCCCGGGCGCTTAGCAAGCCTCTCGATTGCGATCTGGAAGGATCGAACCTGCTGACCTTCGGCCTGCCTAGTGTCCAAAATCGCAGCTCTCAGGTCGGGCAGGCCGTAAACAGTTGCATCCATGCCGCTCAAAGAGGCACGCCGAATAAGGCATGGCAGACAGTACCCACAGTGCCCCTGCGGCTTCTTCGTCCAACGCCCCTTCGCTGGTGACGAACAGGATAACGATAAGGGTGCGAGCTGTTTTAGCAAGGCAGGGTCGGCGCATTTCGCTACCATCTCCCCTTTGGTCTTGTTCCAATAAGGATTCTCGACTTTGCCTCCAACTCCTAGAGCTTGCAGCAATTCATTCCATCGGGCCATATAAAAAGGATGCGTCGTTCGTGTGCTAAGCGCGCCGAGCCGAAGCCGATCGAGCGGTACATTGAGCGCGATCAGGCCGTTCTCCGGAACCTTGAGCACGAAATCGCGGCCGAGCGCTGTGCCGGCGGCGACGCCCAGAGAGAAGAACAGAAACGAGCGCCCGCGCGTGGTGTCTTCCGATCCAACATCCTCGACCAGCCCGCTATCGAAGCTCATCCACACCCGCAGCCGATCAAAGGCGGATGATTTGTAAGCGGCTTTCAAACCTTCGAAGCACTGCTCCTGCGACTTACTTACCAGCCCTTCGCCCGCGTGGCTCACTAGGAGCGGCGTCTCGCCAGCATTCAAGCTGTCCATGGCGCCGATCAGACTGTCTAAGCCACCGGAGAACAAACTCACTCCATCGAACGATGCGGGAATAAGGGTGGGTTCCGCGGCGGTAACGAGTTTCGCATAGCCCTTGGCCCGCTTGCGGAAGCCCACATCCCATCTATCGCCCGTCAGGAAGTTCAGGGCGCGGACCAGTATGGGCGCCGCGGCCATCCATCGCACCGGATCGCTTACGGGGATGACCAGCCGAATCTCGCGCGTCCAGGCGTCCTGCGATTCCGTGGCACGAGAGATGCGGGTGTCCGCTGCGTGAACATGGGCCGCGACGACGAGCATGTCCGCGCCGATCTCGCTCGGGGTCAGGTGCAACGCCTTGAGGTCTGCCAAGGCGCGGCCGATCCCATGATCGAGACGCTTGCCCGCCACCAACTGCAAGGTCGAAGCAACCTCGTCGCGCGCCTTCGGGGTGCGGGTCTTATCGTCCGGCCCGAAACGGCCGATGATGACATGGCGCCTCATTTCGCTGCCTCCCCGTCGCCCATCGTCTGCAACACGTCAAAGGCAGATTGATAAACGTTGGTCACGAAGCCCATCACTGCATCAGGGGTCAGCGACTGGATGTTGACACCTGCGGCATTGATCGCGTCGCTGACACCGCGCTGGATGAAATCACGCAGTTGCGCCTGAACCCTCTCGGCCACGCGCTGATCGGCAGGCAATGTCACTACCTTCGTGCCGATGTCGTTGCAGATGCGCGCCTCGATCGCGTGTGTCGCATATAGTTCGAAGACGGTTTGGATCTGGCCCGGTGTCAGCGCATCAATGTCGGTAATGCCGGCGCCGGCGAGATCGGCAATGGTCTCGACGAAAGCGTCTCGCGCGATCCCCTCATCGATCGATCCGCCTTCAGGGCAGATGTAATCGGCGAGCCCCGCGAACACTTCCTCAATCGGGCGCCCGGCAAGGCTTTCGAGGTTTAGCGTTCGCAGCGCTTCGCGAACGCCATTGACGCTGGCGTCGTTGAGGAATCGGACGAGACCGGCACCAGCGCCCCGCGATGAGCCCATGCGCTGCGCGGCCTGGCGCGAGCCGCCCGCCGACTTGGACACATATTGCGAGACAGCGCGGCCGAGACTCTTACGGTCGCCGCCGCCCGAGCTTACAAAGCGTGTGAAATTGTTTCGGGCAGATGTGTAGCGATCCGACGCCCCTGCCGGCGCGGTCGGCCGCGGCCCTGGCGCGGGAGGAACTGCGGGGGGCGATCCATCAGGCGACGAGGGTTGTGCCCCGTCGCCATCACCCGCGCCTGCTCCGTTCCCGCCGTCGCCATCACCCTGTAACCAACTCGGAATGAGCGGCGTGCCGCCGCCAGCACCCCCATATGCGGTCGATGTGCCCATCAGCGCCCGCCCTTCCGCGTGCGAAGCGCGGCGCTCGCCGTCGGCTTTAAGAAGGAAGATCCGGAGATGGACCATCCTTGGAGTAGCTTCTCGAAGCGCGCCACGGCGTCGGAATCCTTGACGACACCCTCCCAACCCGACGCAGGCCACGGCCCGCACCGATTGGCCGGTAGGGCTTCGAGCAGGTCGAGAAGATTGGCTTGAAGCGTCGGATGCGCACGAACCAGCACAGCGAGCCCGTCGATACCGGGCGGCACAGTATCAAAGGCGTCTCCGCCCATGACGCGTCCGCGCAGCTCCTCGAAGACCTGCGCGGCCTCGGCCAGAGCGAGCTGCTTGAGTTCACCTTCGAACGCCTGGACAGCGAGTTTCGGGCCGAGCAGCTTTTCGACAACTGCTGCGAGACGCCCGAGGACGGAGGCCGCGCCGAAGTAGTCCTTTCGATCCTTGGTCACGAACAGATAGGGGCGCAGATCGACTTCGGCCAACGCCGGTGACAGCCGCGCCCAAGCCCGTATCGCGTCGGCGGCCTTCCATTCCGTCAGAATGGCGCTGTCCTTGGACTCCGGTACAGCCGTCGGCTTGGCGTCATGAGAGGGACTGATCTTAGGCCCGGCCAGCTTCGCCTTGGGGGCCGGCTTTTCCTCGGACGCAGCGGTTTCAAGCGCCGCCAAATCTACGCAACGGCCGTCCGGATCGCGGGCAGCCGCGCTTGCGATCTGGTCAAACAATCTGGAGAGGAACCGTTCGGCCAGCATGAGCTTCGCCAGGACGGGCAGCTTCACCTCTTCTCCGAAGCCGCGAGCGAGCGCGGTCTGATGGCGCAGCAGCAGGGTGTTCAGGAAGCGCTTGATCTGCCGCGGATTGCCCTGAGTGCCGCTGGCCAGGATCGGACCGATCTGATCGCTCAAGGTGAGCGCGTTCTGGACTTGGCCGGCTTTGTCGCCCAAGGCGGTCTTTACCGTCTGCGCGTCGAGCCCTGCGGTCTTCCAGGGCCGTCTGAGCAATTCACGCGCGACGGTGATGAGCGCCGAGTAAGCGGGATCGTCCTCGCCCAGCTCGGCGCCGATGAGCAACAGGGTGACATAGATACGGGTTTCCGTCTCGCCCAAAGCCGGAATCCGGAATGGGATCTGGATCAGCTTTTCGAGATAGTTCCGCGCATAGTCTCGCGGGCCGGTCGTGTCCGGCAGCTCGGGGAAATGCTTGCGCACCGAATATTCAATCATCGCCTCGTCGGCCGCGACGATGAATGCGGTGCGCTCAGTGAAGACGAATAGCCGAACGGCTTCGAGCGTTTCGATCGCCGTATCAGGCAAGCAGCGGTCGAGGTCATCGATGAGGACTATCAGTTGCTTTATGCCCGCCTGCTTGAGTAGATCGTCAAAAGCTTTCCGGAACGCCTCGATCTCTTCCGGCACATTTTTCGACTCTCCCGGTTTCAGCAGACCCTGCACACCGTCGATCGCTTTGTCATAATTCTCCTTCGTGGCGAGTTTTGGATCGGAGAAAATTCCCTTCAAGGTGCCGACTACCGCGCCGATCTGATCCGCTGTGGGAATGCCGCTGAACGCAGTGAAAGCGAGACCGCCCCCGTGACGCGCGACCTTCAGCCAATCAATGCGCTTGAAAATATCCTTTACGGCCAAGCCGGCCCGAGTAAGCAAGGGGCGCTTTTCAATAAGGCCGGTAACGATACCCTCAATCAGTGCGATCTTGGCATCTTCAAACCCTTGAAAGCGCCAGCCATTGAATTTGATGCAGAGGACGTCTTCATCCGAACCGACACCGCTTTCGATCATCTCCAAGATACTGGACTTCCCCGCACCCCAATCTCCGTGAACACCTATGGTCACAGCACGCTCTGGCTTTTCGCGCAGCAGCTCAATAATAGTTTTTGCGATTGCCTCATTGTTCAGGAGATCAATCTTGGTCTCATTATCCGTGAGAATCATCCCGCCCCCCGTAGTCATTCCCTCGATTAGGAATGAATTGTAAGTAATAGAGCCCCACTCGCAACGCCATCGAATCAATTCTTGGCCAGATTGTTAGCCGACAAGCTGAAGCACCGATCAGGTTTGCGTATTCCTACTGTCCGCTTTGGGTCGAATTGGGCATATCCGCAATTCCTCACGCCGCCATCCTGAATTCGTAATGTGGCCTTTGTCGATCGTCGAGTATCGCGTACAGCGCAGTGAGCTTCTTCGGACTTGGGTCGAGCCATGCATTCAGATGTTCCTCCTTGATTGGAATGATGCAGCGATCGTGTCCTGCAGCGGCGACTTCCTGTGGCGGCTCGTCGGTGATCGCGGCGAATGACCACAACTCCTCGCCATCACTCTGCCAGTGCGAGTAGAGGCACGCAACCAGCATCTCCTGCCGCGGTTGCGGCCTGAACTCCAGCACCACGTTCTCATCGACCTCGCCGTCGGCGAGCTCGCGGCCTTCCACCTTGTGCCGACTGACGTTCTCGTAGAACGCGTCGCAGACGATGACGCCATGGGTGTGGCCGAACTGACCTTTCCAAAAGCCTTCGAGGTTGTCGCGACGGGCGTTGTAGGTGCCGGGATATTTGGTGTCGTAGAAGGCGGGTTTGCCGGCGGGGCGGCATTGATACCGCATTGGTTTGATCACGCGCCTGCCTTGCTCCATCACCATGACGGGTGAATAGACGCCGGGGAACATCCTGCGATCACGATCCTCGGGTGTGGTGCGTCGCAGGTCGGCGAGTTTGCTTTTGGCCCAGTCGATCTTGTTCGTGGCGATGCGCTGGTCGTCGAGCGCCTTTTTCGTCGATTTCGTGTGCAGCGTGCGCTCGGCGTCGGCGAGGCGCTTGCGTTGTCGGAACAGAAGCTGTTCCAGCTCAATCGCCTGTCGCGTGTTCCAGGCCTCGATACGGTCGGCGATCGCGCGGGTTTCGGGCGCGCTGGCGCGCAGGAAGGCATCGTCCATCGCCTTCGTCGTCTTGACCTTCGCGCCCTTGTCGCGACTGGCGTACAACTCCACGAACTCGCGGATGCTCAGCTCGGCGCCGAACTTGCGCACGTAGTCCTGGTAGGCCTGCCAGACCTGAGCCGAATAGCACATCGACGTCTGCCCCCTGTCGAATCCGTTTGTCATTTCCGTTAGTCATTGTGCATCGCTGGCGCGAGGTTGTTGCGGCAAGTCCCGGGCAGGACTGGTGTTTTAGTAATTCTACTAATTCCGGGTAGCATGGCCTGTCTCACGACGTGATACGTCCTGCCCCGAGACTCCGATCCATGCCTGCCTGTTCATCTTCCCAAACCCAGTGTTGCGCTCAGGGAGGAGCGGACTGATGGGGGCCGTGGTGGCCCTCGACGGCTTGCTGGCGAGCCGCCAGGTTTGGCGTGGCCAGCCAGTCGGCCGGCCTGTGTCGGCGGCCGAGCCGACCGGCCATGCTGCGCTGGATCTGGCGCTTCCCACGGGTGGCTGGCCCGAACACGCCCTGAGCGAGGTGTTGTTGCCGGCCGACGGCATGGGCGAACTGGCGCTGGTCTGGCCAACGCTGAGCCGCCTCACCCGGGCCGGGCAGCGGGTGGCCCTGATCGCGCCTCCCTACCGTCCGCACGCGCCGGCCTGGCACTCCGCCGGGTTGGAGCTGCGGCATCTGCAGGTGGTCGAGACGGCAGCGCGCGATGCGATGTGGGCCGCCGAACAGTGCCTGCGCTCCGGTGCCTGCAGTGCGGTGCTGTGCTGGCCAAACAAAGTCGATGACCGCACCCTGCGTCGTCTCTCGACCGCTGCTGGCGACGGGCAGTGCCTCGGCATCGCGTTCCGTCCGCTGCGCGAAGCGGCGAACCCGTCCCCGGCAGCGCTGCGGCTGGCGATCGAACCCAGCGACAGGTCGGTGCGGGTGCTGAAGTGCCGGGGCGGGACGCCACCTGCGCGCGCGATCGCACTCACCGCCACCGCGCGCTGAGGTGGCGGCACATGCGCTGGGTCTGTCTGCTGCTGCCGTACTTGGCGATGGATGCCGTCTTGCGCACGCATGCGGATCCGACGTGTCCGTTGGTCCTGATCACGGGGCCGGCGCAGCGCCGCATGCTGCACTCCGTCAGCCCGGCGGCGGCAGCACTCGGACTGCGTCGCGGCATGCTGGTCTCGGCGGCACAGGCGCTGACCGGCGCCTTCATTCCCCACGAGTTCGACCCGAAGCTCGAAGCACAGGCCCGCGACCTGCTCGCGACTTGGGCCTACAGCTTCAGCTCGCAGGTCAGTCTGGATTTCGCGCACGCGCTGGTGCTGGAGATCGGAGCGAGCCGCTCGCTGTTTGGCGATTGGCCGGCACTGTCCCGTCGTCTTCGGGCCGAGATGACCGACCTCGGTTTCAGGCACCGGATCGTGGCCGCACCCAACCCGCACGCCGCGCGCGTGCTGGCCAATGCGCACGAGGAGATCGGTATCGATGAGCCGCACCTGTTGCAGGCGCTGGGCCAGATGCCGATTGAGCGCAGCGGTCTGCCGGGTGAGGTCGCCACCGCGTTCTCCCGTATGGGCATGCGCCAGCTGCGGTCAGTGTTCGAGCTGCCACGCGAGACAATCACGCGCCGCTTTCCGAAGTCGGTCCTGCCGCACCTGGATGCCATCCGTGGGCGCGAAGCACCGCCGCTGCGCTACTTCCAGCCGCCCGATCGTTTCGAGGCGTTGATCGAGTTCGACCACGAGGTCGAGACCAGCCAAGGCCTTTTGTTTCCACTGCGTCGGCTCACATCGGATCTGTCCGCATTCCTGTCCAGTCGCGACGGCGGCGTCCAGCGGTTCGCGCTGCACTTCGTCCATGAGTTCCACCCGACGACGGTCATCGCGATCGGGCTGCTGTCCGCCGAGCGCGACGCCCGCGTACTGTTCGAGATCGCACGCAGTCGGCTCGATCAGATCCGGCTGCCGGCGGCAACGCGCGCGCTGCGCCTCGTCGCGGACGATTTGCCGTCGTTCGTGCCGGCCGGACGCGATCTTTTCGACACCCGGCCGGAGCACGCAATCCCATGGGAACAGCTTCGCGAACGACTGCGCGCCCGGCTCGGCGACGATGCGGTCCACGGGATCGGCCTACACGCCGACCATCGCCCCGAACGCGCCACGGGGCGTGACACGCCGCGCCAGACGCCTCCGGATCTGCCGCAGCGCCCCGGCTGGCTGCTTGAACGCCCCATTCCACTGCGCGACATGCGCTTCGAGATCCTGTCCGGGCCGGAGCGGATCGAGTCGGGCTGGTGGGACGAAGGCGACGCGCGGCGCGACTACTACGTGATCCGCACGTCGCAAGGCCAACGTGCCTGGGTGTTCTGTGCGCCGGGCAATGACGGCCCGTTCCTGTTGCACGGCTGGTTCGCATGAGCGATGACGTGCGATGGCCCGAGTACGCCGAACTGCATTGCCTCTCGGCCTTCAGTTTCCAGCGCGGCGCATCGGTGGCGAAGGAACTGTTCGAGCGCGCGAAGCGGTTGGGCTACCGTGCGCTCGCAATCACCGACGAGTGCTCAATGGCCGGGATCGTGCGTGCCTATGAGGCCGCCCGCGAGTTCGATTTGCCGCTGATCATTGGCAGCGAGATGCAGATCGAAGACGCGCCGAAACTGGTGCTGATCGCCGCAGACCTCGAAGGCTATATCGCGCTGTGCCGGCTCATCACCGTGGCGCGTCGACGCGCTGGCAAAGGCGAGTACCGGCTGCTGCGCGAGGTTCTGATCGATCTGCCGCTTGGATTGCTGGCGCTATGGCTGCCTGAGCGCACGCCTTCGGATGCCGACGCTCACTGGCTACGCAGTCTGTTCCCAGATCGGCTGTGGATCGCCGTCGAACTTCACCGCGCCGAAGATGATGCAGAGCGATTGGCCATACTGCGTGCGTTCGGCCATCGGCATGGGCTGCCGCTGGTCGCCACGGGTGATGTCCATATGCATGTCCGCCGACGTCGAGCGTTGCAGGACACGCTGACCGCGATCCGTCACCACACCACGCTGTCGGAAGCTGGCTGGAGATTGTTCCCCAACGGCGAACGCCACTTGCGCAGCCGCCAGGCGCTTGCGGCGATCTATCCGCACGATCTGCTCGCAGAAACGCTGCGCATCGCCGAGCGCTGCCGTTTCTCGCTCGATCAGTTGCGCTACACCTATCCACATGAGCTCGTGCCGGAGGGACACACGCCCACCACATGGCTGCGCGTGCTGACAGAGGAAGGTGCGGCATGGCGCTGGCCGCAGGGCGCGCCGGATCGGGCACGGCAGTTGATCAAGCATGAGCTGGCGCTGATCGCCGAGCTGCAGTACGAGTCGTACTTTCTCACCGTGCACGACATCGTCCGCTTCGCACGCAGCCGAGGCATCCTCTGCCAAGGACGCGGCTCGGCCGCCAATTCGGCGGTGTGTTTTGCACTCGGCGTGACCGAGCTTGATCCTGCGCGCATGAACCTGCTGTTCGAGCGCTTCATCTCGCGCGAACGCAACGAGCCGCCGGACATCGACATCGATTTCGAGCACGAGCGCCGTGAGGAGGTCATCCAGTACGTGTTCGAGCGCTATGGCCGAGACCGCGCCGCGATGACGGCTGTCGCCAATAGCTATCGCGGCAGAGGTGCTGTTCGCGACGTGGCCAAGGCGCTGGGCCTGCCGCCCGACCAGGTGGATCGGCTCGCGCGCACGATGGATCGCTGGGGCGGACACGCACCGGTACCGGAGTTCCTGCGAGAGCAAGGTTTCGATCCCGACACACCGATCCTTCGCAAGATCGTCGGGCTGACCGCTGAGCTGATCGACTTTCCGCGCCACCTCTCGCAGCACCCGGGCGGCATGGTGATCTCCGAGCATCCGCTGCACACCTTGGTGCCGGTCGAGAATGCGGCAATGGAAGGCCGCACGGTGTTGCAGTGGGACAAGGACGATCTCGACACCCTGGGCTTGATGAAGGTCGATTGTCTGGCGCTCGGCATGCTCACCGCCGTGCGCAAGACGTTGGACCTGCTGCGCGACACCGGGCGCCGAGAGTTGTCGATCGCGACGATTCCTGCGGAAGACCCGGACACCTACGCCATGATCAGTCGCGCCGATACCATCGGCGTGTTCCAGATCGAATCGCGCGCGCAGATGGCGATGCTGCCGCGGATGAAGCCCACCTGCTTTTACGACCTGGTGATCGAGGTCGCGATCGTCCGTCCCGGGCCGATCCAGGGCGATATGGTTCATCCCTATCTGCGTCGGCGTCGCGGCGAGGAACCGATCGACTATCCGCCCGGCCTCAAACACGTCTTCGAGCGCACGCTCGGTGTCCCGCTGTTTCAGGAACAAGTGATGCAGGTCGCAGTGGATGCCGCAGGCTTCACGCCGGGCGAGGCCGACCAACTGCGGCGCTCGATGGCCGCGTGGAAGCGACGCGGTGGGCTGGAGCCGTATCGCGACAAACTGCTCGCCGGCATGCTGGCTCGCGGCTACGCCCGTGCGTACGCCGAGCAGACCTTCGAGCGGATCAAAGGCTTCGGCAGCTACGGCTTCCCGGAAAGCCATGCGGCCAGTTTTGCGCTCGTGACGTATGCGAGCTGCTGGCTGAAATGCCACGAACCCGCCGCCTTCGCCGTCAGCCTGATCAACAGCCAGCCGATGGGCTTTTATACCCCCGACCAACTGCTGCAAGACGCGCGGCGCAAGGGCATCCGGGTACTGCCGGTGGATGTGCGCTACAGCGACTGGGATTGCACGTTGGAGTTCGTCGACGGCGACATGCGCAGCAAGCCGGCGATCCGGCTCGGCCTACGATTGGTGAGTGGCTTTGCAAAGGACCTGGCCGAGCGGCTCTCGGCAGCACGCGCACAACGACCGTTCCGCGATGTCACCGACCTCTGCCATCGTGCAGGCCTCGATCGCCGACACCAGGCGCTACTCGCTGAGTCGGGTGCGCTGAAAGGCTTGAGCGGACATCGCCACCGCGCCCGCTGGGCCGTGGCCGGCGTCGAAGCGCCACTGCCGCTGTTCGACGGTATCCCGCAAACGGTCGAGCCCAACATCGCAATCCAACTGCCCACACCAGGCGAGGACGTTGTCGCCGACTACGCCTCGATCGGCCTCACCCTCGGCCGACACCCGCTCAGCCTGATCCGCAAACAGCTCGCGGCGCGGCGATGCCTATCGTCAGCCGACCTCGCCAAGCTGCCGCACGGAAAGCGCGTGCGCTTCGCCGGCCTCGTGCGGATGCGCCAACGACCCGAGACCGCCAGTGGCGTGACCTTCGTGACGCTCGAAGACGAACATGGCATGGTCAACGCCGTTGTGTGGCAGCGGACGGCTGAGGAACAGCGGCGCGAGCTGTTGGAGTCGAGCCTGATGGCCATCGATGGGCGGCTGGAGCGGGCCGATGGGGTGCAGCACTTGATCGTGCAGAGGATGCACGATTACGGAACGCTCATGGCCACGCTTCGACCTGAGAGTCGGGACTTTCGCTAAAGTTATGATTGATGCTGGATATTGGACGTAGCCAGTGCTTAACGCACCTCCAATCGAGGATGCCTGTATGCCAAGCGGCGCTCAAGCTAACTGACCTTCTCCAACGCCTTAGTTGATCAGCGAGTGCGCCTGCCCGTATGAAACGAGATCATCGCACCAGCGAGAATATCTTGAATGGACGACCCATCCAACGGAATCGAAAGTTCGAATTGAGCGAGCTGCAACTGCAGCACAACAGCGGCGAACGCGCGCGGCACACCGTCATCATTGACCTGTGCACGATCAAGGCAGGCATACAGTCGTTCGACAGTTGGAGGATGAGTGCTTACGTAGGTATCTGCGCCCAATGGCTCATCCAGTAGCTGCATGGCCAACAGTGCCGTTACCATTCCAAGCTGGCGTTTCCTGCGCAGCTCTGAATCCTCGCACCCGCTAAGAATCCAGTCTGTGGCCATCTCATCGGCTTCGATCTCTTGTTGGACCGCGTAGCTTCGATGCATTGCAGGATGCTTTGCGCGGATATGTGCAATTTCATGATGAATGATCCACGCGACTGCCACCAAGAACAACTCGTTAGCAACGGAAACATCGTCGTGGACGCCCCCTCTACTGGGTCTCGGCAGAGCATCAGGCCAATCTTCGACTCCGGAGATCTTCTGATTATTCCGTGCCCAGTTGAATACATCTATCGCATCACAAACGTTGCGCCGTGCAGAGAGATCAAGTTGTTCATCGCCCCGCCGCTGAGCGTCGACGTATTCTTGGTAAAGCACCCAGAACAAGTAAGCACAGGTCCAGAGATACTCAAGCGTTGCTATCGGCAGGATCGCCTCATGAGTAGACATATTGACGCGGATATAAAATCCCTTGTCGTTGGAAAGAGCAAGCGAAAACGTAGGTGCCGCTACCAACAATTCCTCCTCACGCTCGGGTGCGACGGCGAATGCCGACCCTGCTATCTGACGTTCGAAGATCAACACCGGAGAGCGCAAAGGTAGTGCTTCGGTCATGAGAAATCCAAATTCGTTGGCCAATACGGGGATCGGTGCGCGTATTGTCTCCTGATCTTGCGAGGGAGTGGCCACAACGTCCATTTCAGTCGAAAATTAACATCCGCAGCTCAGGACTATCCGGCATCGTTGTCAGAATAGACCGAACTCAAGTCAAGTGTTTGCTGATAGGTCACGATTCGTCTCATAAGCGATGCCGCCCTCAACTCGGCAGCACGGTCGGCGCGACCCAGATGCTGCTCTGTTGCAAGTCCAACAACCCTTCGAGCAAAAGACAAAGCTTGGCTGGGCACTTTCACTGGCGCTCGGCCGATCACTGAGACGGACCGGGCGCATCGCGAGGCAGGCGGTAGCGCCCGCGCCGATCAGACGCAACCAGGACCCGATAAGCCCGATTCGCGTCCGGATATTTGTTCCGTGGAAAGACATCGACCGGCTTGTCCAACTCTATGCCGGCCTCATGCATCAAAGTCTCACGATCCATGGAGGCGCCCTCCATCTCCCACAAAACTCGGAAAATCGCGGCTTGGGCACGGGTCAGCGGGATCGGTGCGGCCTCACCAGACAGGATCACTTCACAGAAATCGTGCGCAAACGGTCCGCGCCGAGGTTTGGTGGCGCGTTGAGCACTTGGTGCCTGCACACTCGCCCAGACAGCCTCGTCCATCACCAGGCCTCCACCGCGGACCCGAAATGCGGCCGACAGGGGAACGAGTCTCACCTGTACGCCTGGCAGGAATACGCGCTCGATTCGAGATGTCGTGATCATGATCACCGAGATGTCCCCGATATGCGTCGGCCACACCGCCAGTAACGCGCGTTGTACCGTGACGTCGGTCAACTGCTGTCCGAACAACACGCGATGGCGGTTCCTGGTTTGCCCGACATCGCCGATCCGCCAGACCCGGCCAGGAATCGTCACCCACGCCGACTCGCCCGCCAGATCAAGTGCCTGCGCGATCCGTCGGCGCAGCCAGTCGCCATCGGGCGCGAGCCGGTGCATGTCCTTCACCGCCAGCGCGACTTGTCCGCACTCGGCGCAGAACGCCGAACCGGCAGCGATGACCCGTACGCTGCGTGCTTCGCAGCGCGGACAAATGATCACCCGTGCCCGCGCGGGAACCAGCGCACCCAACTGCTGTAGATGTTCGAGCCGTCCACGTTCGGCCATATCGGCCAGCGCCGGCGCAATCGCGGTGCGCTCCTGCTCGATGCAGGAGGCCAACAGATCCAACACGTCCATTGCGCATCAGACCGTCGTCGACAGCGATGGACCCGCGTGCCCGCCATGACCCGGCGTCAATCGCCAGTGACTCATCCAGGCCTCGAAGTGGGCGCGAGTACCGGCGTCGAAATCGCCCAGATTGCTGCCGCCACGCCTCCTCAGCGCCAGTACCACCGAGCGACCGATCATCTGTCCGGGCTCCGGGAAAAACTCGATGCCCAGTTTGGCCGCGACCACACTGAATCGCTTGTTTCGCATCGGGTTCTCGATCGGCATCCAGTGGTCCAGCAGGTCCAATACGCTGACCCGGACATCGCCCTCGGGCGCCTTGATCGCGATCTCCCCGCCGGTCACCTCATCGAGCAAGGTCGCCTCGTACAGGCGCACGCTGTCCACGACCAGGTTGTCGGGCATGGTGAGCGGTTGACGCAAGGTGTCGAGCAACATGGGTTCGGTCAGTTGAGCGTAAATTCCGCGAAGGCGGACGGCTTCATCGAAAAGATCGCGGTGACGCAGGTACATCCACAGCGCGCACTGCGCCGGAGCATCCGGCAGGTGCAAGGCGCTCACCCGACCGGTGTGCGCTTGGTTCACCGCGCGCAATGCCTCCAGTCCGGCCTCGTCGGTCAGCAGGGCGACGTGCCGCATGCTCGCCAGAATGCAATCGCGGACGGGCGATGGCGCGCGCTCGATCGCTGCGGCGATGCGCAGCGTCTCGTAAGCGTAGCCGTCCGTGTCCACGATGCCAAAGCGCAGCGGCAGGCCGCACTGCGCCAGGAAGTCGAAAAGGACTTCCTCAGGCGGAATTTTCAACAGTAAATCCAAATGCACTACAGAGCTGGACACGTTTGTCTCCAGCGTAAACCTCGTCCTTACGTCGGCGATCCCCTTCGCCGATAAAGCGCCCCGCAGATCCACGCTTGTTCGATATCGACATACTTAAAATCTGGATTTTAGAACTCGCATCACGGTTGTCAATCGCCTGAAGTCATAGGCTAGTAAAATTCACATATGAATATTCATGCACCGTATAGCGGTGCCTCCGGCCGAGGGAGAAGACGAATGGCGACTACACTCAGCGTTCGATTGAGGCGACTACGCAAAAGTTCAAGCCTGACGATGGAGGGATTGGCCCAGGCGGCCGGCATCAGCAAGAGTTACGTCTGGGAACTGGAGAACCGCGAGGTGCCCCATCTGTCGGCGAAGGTCCTGGTCGACCTGGCCAAAGCCCTGGGCGTGACCATCCAAGACCTGCTGGGTGAGCCGCCGCCCGTGAAGGCGTCCCCCGAAGACCTGCGGTTCTTCCGCAAATACGTCGGCATGGACCGGGCCGACAAGGACCGGCTCAGGAAGATGGTCGACCTGTTCGATCAGCCCGCTGCCAAACACGTGGCACGTGCTAGATAAACATGCCTCTGGCTGCGCTGCCGCCTGCTTCGGACTGCCACCTCGCGCAGAACGGTTTCTCAGACATGGGCAGGCGGATGCTTCCCCATAGGACACTTGGCCCTGTAGACGCGTTCATGTAATTTTTGCCAAATCAGTGAAACGCATTCATAGCGCCGACTTTGATTTCCGGCGGGAAGACACAGATTTTTTTACCTTTGATGCGAACTTTCCATCAATGTCCGACACATCGAATACGATGATGTCGACTATCGACCGCATATCTTCCGGTAGATCGGTGACTAGCATGTCCTGTAATTCCTGCGCAGACGTTGGATTGGCGCCACCGTCTGGCCGTGCTGGAAGCCGCGAATCACGGTGGTTGAACCAAAACACCAGATACAGACTACTACCGTCCGCAGTATCGGCGTTCGCGTAAGCCTGAAGCTGGGTTGCTGGGGCAGTCCAAAGCCCGTCGTTCGAGTCACGCTTGATCTCGATCGGAAAAGTTCTTCCAGCGTGGCTGCATAACGAGATATCACTTCGCTTATCGTCTGCATGCCGCATCTCAGCCGATAAAACCGCAATGCTATAGGGCTGCATTCGGTCGCGAAGCCGAAGAATCAGGTGATCGCGGCAACTATTTTCTAGCTTCGGTGTCGGCGTAAGGTCACGTTTACCGACATTGTCCCAGTATTCCCGCCATGGGCTGTCGGCCGCAGTTCTCAGTTCACGCCGCAAGCGCAAAAGCTCTTCACGGATGATTGCGCGTAAATCCGCAGAATTCACCGGCGCTTTTCCCGTCAATGCTTCGCGTACAGCAAGGGGTGACGGGTGCGCGAAGGCTTGATCGCGAACTATCCTAAGATGTTGAAACTTGGCATGAGCAAGTTCTTTGCGCCATGACTCCAGTCTGGGATCAGCGATCAGCTGAGAAAGCAACGACGTGACCGCTTTGCCTGTCATGGCGCCGAGCATGTTGATTGAATGACGAACGACTTCTTCCCGACCGGATGTTCGAAAATATCGAGCATTCGGATAGTCTGCTGAGGGGGATGCATAACGACCCAGCGCGACAATGATCATTGCCCGTCGAAGCGGATGCGCATCATCATTGATATCCAGAGCATTGAGGAGATCGTCTGACTGCAATGCCAGATCGAATGCCGCAAGGATGTTTCGCTCGCTTGGCAATACAGCGCTCGGCTCAGCGTACTTCGCCGGACTGAGAGAAAAATCGGCATAAAGCCACAAAAGGCGTGACTTTCCTATCAAAGCAGTATTCGTCAACGCCTCCTGGGTGAGATCGCGGAGCACTGAAGGCGGAACGCACTTCACCGCCGCTGACAATGCTTGACCCAACGCATGAGCAGGCATGCTCGGGCGGGCACGCAATAACGAGGGCAGGGCATGAGAGAGCACTTGCAAGGCGGGCTGCGAACGATTGAGCCACGGCAGTAAACTTACATCTGTCGCGCCGGCATCGAGAGCTGCGATCCAGAATGCCTGTAAAGCATCAACAGCAGTTACTGTATCTTTGCAAATTCGCTCAATCGCCCAAGCTTCCAGTCGCTCGCGACGCGCCTGATGTCGAACCGTATTGCTCTCTCTCAGGACTGAGATCGCGACCGTCAGCGGAACATCAGAAAGTTTTGATTGTTCTGCTTGCTCCATGGAAAGATCCAAGCCTGCGAGAGCGGAGCGCTCTACAAAATAATGATTACTCTGTGCATCTATTTGCCCGATATCAATAGCGCTTGGCCATGCGAAATTTTGGGTAAGAATATGACGCCAGCCTGCTTCAATGGCTTTCGCAACTTCGTAATTAAACGCTTCGACCACGGCAGGCATGCCTGGTGGTATGGCGCCAGAATCGCTTCTGCGCCAACCAAAGTAATGCTGTGCGCCCCATTCCAAGATTCTTGGCCGTTTCGCGCTTCTGACATCTGGGATTAACGGCGTTATGTTTCCAACATCTTTTTTCCTTTGGGCTTCTCTTTTTTTTCTTGCTTCTGCCCTTTTTTTCATTTCATTGAGGCGCCATGGCTCAAGCTCATGGATGCGCAGTTTTCTGAACTGGTCGGCCATCTCCGGAATTCGACTCAGGTGCTCGTAGAGCTGCCAGTAAAGACCAGGATCAGCGTTGATGTGATTCGCACAATGAAATGCAATATCGAGGATGGGACGCGCTTGCTCAGTATCCGCGCATGTGTCTGCCATCGACAATAACCGATGCCCGGTTCCAGCGCTCGGCATTCGCTTCGTAACTTCTATGAACCAAGATACCACCATCCATGGTTTATCATTTGAAGACAGAGAATCTCTAATTGCCCATAACAGTGCGAGTTCGCGCTCAACATCGGCATCAAGCCACTCTCGCACGGCTGCTTGTGATTCTTCTTCAAGGTGAGGGAATGCGTACCAGCTAGCGTTCATTACCAATTGCAAAAGACGATCTGCCGTAAGGCCACCGGCTTTTCGTATGATCGTTGCTAACGCTTCATCCAGCAGGTCGTTGATTTCCGAGCTGTAGTCAGGACCGCTATTTTCGCGAATCCAGTTTTTAATCGAGATATCGAACAAATCATGACGCGGGCGTTTTTCAAGCTCGGCTTTCAACCACGTGGCACGACCCACCGTATGACTGCGACTGGAGTTTCTCAATGCCGAGATCAACTGGCGTAGGTCGGCAGTCGTCAATGCAGGATCGAGCGCATCGTTTACGAGATTCAATCGAGTGTCTTCCTGGCTTTCCGACACGGTTTCCGCCGCGAGCGCATCGAATAAATCACGACGCCCCCGGGCCGGGTGCGGGTGTCCATTCAACCAAGCGGCTGTGGCCTGTCGACGCACCCACCCGGGGCGGGCCGGGTCCAACACCATCTCGCGCAACAGATGCTTGAGCGAGTGCACCGGCGCACCGCTGGCGAGCACGTCCAGCACGTTAAAATGGCGCTGAGTGCCGTCGATAGGTGCGCGCAAGATCTCGTCGAAGTCTGCAGCGAGGTCTTCTCCAGCCAGACCACCGACTGATGTGCTGCCGCCTTCACGGCTGCGAAAATATGGCGTTGCCTTGGTCAGATTGCGAAGAATCGCTCGCCTGCATGGGGTGTCAAAGACGGCCGCATCGCCATAGGACATTACTGTTGGCGCATCAATTTCGATCAACTGCTGCGTGCCGTCACGATTTCCAAGTTTTGCGAGATGGGCAGCGAACCATGCGAACAGGCCGCGCAGCTCGGTTGGCGGACCGCCATCAGGAGCTGTGATCAACGCCAGGGCGCGAGACAGCGGGAAGGCCGCGCTTCCGGGTTCACCGCGCACCGCGCGTGCGAGCGCCCGTGCAGCGGTGAATTCTGCAATCGTGCGATGCATCGGCTCGAACGCCTCGCCTTCGCCGCGAAACAACGCCGTATCCAAGCTGTAACGGAGCAAATCTGGCTGGATCTCAAGGTCGTGCGCCGTGAGGTAGTCGAGCCGCCCGCCCGATGCGCCGGGTGGGATCGCAGCCGAGCGCCAAAGGGCACGCGCGCCGGATACCAGCAGCATCAGATTCGCAATATCGGCGGTCTTGACGATGACCTCATGGGATGGCCTCTGGCGATCGTGCCTACGATCCGAATTATTTTCGTGCGCCAAGCGCCGGACTGCAGACTCGAACAAGTCAAAGCGGGTCTGTGGCCAGTGCCCCTCGGCTGCAACAGCGGCGCGCAGCAGGCGCAAACTGAGAGGGTTGTGTGTGAAAGCTTCTGCGCCGAGAGACTCGGCCTTATCCAAGAACGCCTCTGGGTCCACCTCGCCGAGCGCTCGCAGCATCTCGATCGCTTCCCAGTGATTTAAGGAAAGCAACTGACCGACGACGATGGGTTGGCCGTGGGTCGTGTTACGGACGGCCTGAATTGCTTGGAGATCGGATTCTTTTCGCCAATCCTCGGCGCGGCAACTCAGCCACCATGCTTGCGCGCCAGCACCGGCGATCGCGTGTGCAAGGCCGTAGACTTTGTCAGCTGCTTGGCCGTCGCTGCGATATTCGTCAAGTGCATCAAGAAACAATGTCTCGGCTTGCGTTCGAACGCCATTTGTCAAAGCGCGAACTTTGATCGCCTCGGTGCCTTGCCATCGAGCCTCAGACTGCAACACAGTTGTCTTTCCACTGCCAGGTTCACCGAGCAGAACGACACAGGGCAAGCCCCGCAATTGGCTGACTCGACTGATAGTGCGTTTTTGTTCGTCCGAGCCTTCGATCACTTCGATTCGACGATCAATGACGGCGATAGCCGTGCTGTCCATGAGTACCCCTTCACTCCAAGTCGAGCAGCGCGCGGACAATCCCTTCGCCGCTTTGTCGTTGGGTACGTCCAGATGCTCGGCGGGATCTACCCCCGGTATCTTTACGTTGCTTTACGATCAGGCTACCGCGCACTGCGCACGATTGCGATATCGCTTGAGCTGCGCCGCAAGTCGTTAGCATCCCGCTGGATAGGCATTGACCCCACAAAACCGCTCTCCCAAGACCAAGCATAACCCGTTGATATGCATAGCAATTGCAAAACCGTCGCTTGCACTTGACAAGCGCGAAGTCCAAGGGAACGGAGAGGAGAGAGGGAAAACTGGCGAATTTTTCGCCAAACGAGGCGATGGGCCATGAAGGCCGAGTCCAAGGGAAAAACGCGAAACCCCTGCGAAATGCAGGGGTCGTGGATACCGCAGAGAGCGGTTGTCTTAGTCGAATTGGCGCGCCTGGAGGGATTCGAACCCCCGACCAACGGCTTCGGAAGCCGCTACTCTATCCGGCTGAGCTACAGGCGCCTGATGCCTTATTGTCCCCGATTCGAGCGGATGGCGCGAGCCTGCCGCGCCGCGACCCCAGAACGATGAGTGAAGTCCCCGCCAATTCCGCTGAGATGCCCGTCTGGCGCGAACGCCTGGCCGTGTATTGGAAACTCGTGCGCGGCGATCGTCCGATCGGCTGGCTGCTGTTGCTGTGGCCGACGTGGTGGGGCCTGTGGCTGGCCGCCGATGGCGTACCGCCGTGGTGGACGCTGGTCGTGTTCTCGCTGGGCGTGTGGCTCACGCGGTCGGCGGGCTGTGTGATCAACGACTACGTCGATCGCTGGCTCGATCCGCTGGTCGAACGCACCAAGGGCCGGCCATTGGCGACGGGGGCGGTGCGGGGGCGCGAGGCGCTGGCGGTGTTCGCGCTGCTGATGCTGGTCGCGTTCGCGCTGGTGCTGACGATGAACCGGCTCACCATTCTGATGAGTGTCGTCGGCGTGGCGCTGGCGGCCAGCTACCCCTATCTCAAGCGCCACACCTATCTGCCGCAGGTCTACCTGGGCCTGGCGTTCGGCTGGGGTATCCCGATGGCGTTCGCGGCGGTCCGTGGCGAGGTGCCGCCGATGGCCTGGGTGCTGTACGTGGCCAACATCTGCTGGACCACCGGCTACGACACCTGGTACGCGATGGTCGACCGCGAGGACGATCTGCGCGCGGGGGCCAAATCCACGGCGATCCTGTTCGGGGACCTCGATCTGCTTGCACTGGGCGTGCTGTACGCCTTGTTCTTCGCTGGTCTGGGCCTGATCGGCCGTCAGGCCGGACTCGGGATGGCGTACGGGGCCGGGCTGGGGGTCGCGCTGGCGCTGGTGGCTTACCAGTTCTTCATCGGCCGGAACCGGGAGCGCGACCGGTGTTTCCGCGCCTTCCTCAACAATCACTGGGTCGGCATGGCGGTGTTCGTGGGGCTGGCCGTGGCGTTGTGGCAGAAGGCCTGATCGGGCCTGCGCCGGACGGGCTATCCGGGCCGACCCCGACCGAGAGCACCGCGTTGCTGCACTGCAGCAACCGTCCAGCCTAACCTGTCCGGCCGTGGTTTTTGACGTCAAAACGCTTCCATGACCCTGATTTGACCGGGTTTTTGCATGAATACGTATGCAGGGCACTGTCTGTTCCCCGGCCACCGACTACCATCGCCGGGCACGCCGGGGACAGGCTGGACGCCGGACGTGCCGGGAACTGCGGAACACACGCGTCAGACGCGGATTCGCGCATGGGCCTGCTAACGAATTCCAGCTGATGTGGAGGGGATCCATGCAGCCTTTGAAGCGAAACCTGTTGAGTACGGCGTTGGCGTCCGCCACGCTGATGATGGTCAGCACCGCCTATGCCCAGACGGCCGACCAGAACCAAGCACAAGCCGAAGACCTCGATACCCTCGAAGTCGTCGGTATCCGCCGCAGCATCCAGGAATCCATCGATGCCAAGCAGGCGTCGACCTCGATCGTCGAGGCGATTTCGTCCGAAGACATCGGCAAGCTGCCCGATACCTCGATCGCCGACTCCCTGGCACGCCTGCCCGGCCTGACCGCGCAGCGTTTCGGTGGACGTCCGCAGGAAGTCAACATCCGCGGTTTCGCCGGCGACTTCTCGACCACCACCTTGAACGGTCGTGAGCAGGTCAGCCTCGGCAACAACCGCGGCGTCGAGTTCGACCAGTACCCGTCCGAACTCGTCAGCCAGGTGCTGGTCTACAAGACCTCCGACGCGCAGCTGATCGGCCAGGGCCTCTCCGGCACCGTCGACCTCAAGACCATCCGCCCGCTCGCCTACGGCAAGCGCGCCTTCGCCGCCAACCTGCGCGGCGACCAGAACAAGGTCGGCGACGAAAAAGAAACCGGCTACCGCTACAGCCTGTCCTACATCGACCAGTTCGCCGACAACACCGTCGGTATCGCGCTGGGTTACGCCCACCTCAACAATCCGGGTCAAGCCAAACAGTTCGGCGATACCTGGGGTTACGACGGTGGCGGCATCTACGGTGGCGGCAAGCTGTACGACCTGCAGAACGACAACCAGCGCGATGGTTTCATGGGTGTGCTCGAGTTCGCTCCCAACGATACCTACCGTACCGTGATCGACGTGTTCTACTCCAAGTTCGATCGCGAAGAGCAGAAGCGCGGCATGGAATTCGCCGCCGCCTTCGGTGGCACTCCCGCCGCCGGCAACACGCCTTCGCACGCGGTATTCACCGGCGGCATCAACCCGGTGGTCCGCAACGACTTCAATGCGACCTACGACGACCTGTTCGCGATCGGCTGGAAGCACGAGCTGACGCTGAGCCCGCATTGGACCGCATCGGCCGATATCAGCTATTCCGGTGCGACCCGCAAAGAGCGCATCCTGGAAACCTATTCCGGCATCGCTTCGGGCCGCCCGCGCGATACGCTCACGGTCGACTTCAACAGCAATGGCTACTTCGACCACGATTTCGGCTACGACTACGGCGATGCCAGCATTCTCCGCTTGGGCGATGCCGGCGGCTGGGGTCAGGACGGTTACATCAAGGACTTCGAAGTCAAGGACAGCCTGACTTCGCTGCGCTTCGACTTCGAGCGCACCTTCGACGAGGGCTGGTTCAGCAGCGTCGAATTCGGCGCCAACCTGACCGATCGCACCAAGAGCCGCGCCTCGAACGAATCCTTCCTCGACCTGACCGCCTGCCTCGGTGGCGTGTCGCCCAGTTGCCCGGACGGTATTTCCGCGCCCATCCCGACCGATCTTGCGACCTCTTCGGCCTTCAATGCCTACGGGGTGTCGTCGATCTACGGTTACGACGCGCTGCGCGCCTACAACACGCTGTACACGCGTCGTCGCAACGACAACAAAGACATCACCAACAAGAACTGGGAAGTGAACGAGCAGGTCACGACCGCTTTCTTCCAAGCCAATATCAACACCGATCTTGGCCCGGTACCGGTCAAGGGCAATATCGGCATCCAGGCCGTGAGCGTCGATCAGAGCTCGAAAGGCAACGAGACCTTTGAAGGCAACCCGCTGGGCCGCAGTGTCGCCGATGGCGTCAACTACACGGATTTCATGCCGAGCTTGAACCTGTCGTTCGGGCTTCCGTGGGATCAGTTCGTCCGCTTCGGCGCGGGCAAGCAGGTCGCGCGTCCGCGCATGGACGACATGCGCGTCAACAACAACGTCAGCGTCGACCGCAATCGTGCAATCAACCCGATCACCGGTGCGGTCAATCCCATCGATCCGATCACGGGCAATCGCATACCGTGGTGGACGCGCGACGGCGGCAACTCCAGGTTGAGGCCGTGGGAAGCGAACTCGTACGACGTGTCCTACGAGAAATATTTCGGCGGCAACAAGGCCTATGTCAGCGCTGCGTATTTCTACAAGGATCTGAAGACCTACATCTACAACGAAAGCACGCTGTTCAACATCAACGATACGGTCGTGGATCCGGCGGACTATCCTGCGAACCCGCCACCGAATCCGGTCGGCGTGTACACCCGTCCGGTGAACGGCAACGGCGGTACCGTCAAGGGCTTCGAGCTGGCGGCATCCGTGCCGCTCGACGTGCTGTGGGAGCCGCTGATGGGTTTCGGCATCCAGGCGAACTATTCGGACACCAAGAGCAGCGTCCAGCCGCTGGGTCCGAGCTCTCCGAACGAGCCGCTGCCCGGTCTGTCGAAGTACGTGTCGAACATCACCGCGTACTACGAGCGCTTCGGCTTCTCCACCCGCGTCAGCCAGCGCCATCGCTCGCAGTTCGTGGGTGAGGTGCAGGGCTTCGGTGGCGATCGCACCCGTCGCACCTTCGAAGGCGAGACGGTGACCGATCTGCAGCTGGGTTACAGCATCCAGTCGGGCCCGCTGAAGGACCTGTCGTTCCTGCTGCAGGTGAACAACCTCGAGAACGAGCCGTTCCGCTCCTCGTTCGGCGGCAATGACGCCCAGCCGCGCGAGTACTTCGAATACGGCCGCACCTATCTGTTCGGCGTGAACTACCGCTACTAAGCTTCAAGCAATACCGCTCTCAACAGGCGAGCATTTGGCCCTTGTCCGGTTCCCCCCGGCAAGGGCCTTTTCTTTGCTGCGCACGGCAGGCTTCGTCGATGATTGCGTCATGCGGGCGTCTGTGCGCATCGCCATCGTGATGCTGCGTCGCAACAGCAACCGTATTCACCGCAGCGCGTAAACCGACACGCTATGCTGCCCCACCACCCGGGGAGGACCGCCCATGCTGCGGATGCAACAACGACTGTCGCTGCCGTTCCTGATGCTGCTGAGCCTGCCGTCGACGGCGATGGGGTTCGCGCTGGCGGTGCAGATTTCGGCGCTGAGCTGGCTGATGTCGACGAAGTATGGGCTGAAGCTCGACGAGATCGGCATCGTCTGGGCGGCGGGTCCGCTGGCGGGCATTCTCGGCCAGGTCATCATCGGCATCATCAGCGACGGCGTGTGGTTCTGGGGCGGGCGGCGGCGGCCGTTCATCCTGGTCGGCGGCGTGCTGACCGCAGCCATGCTGCTGGCACTGCCATCGATCGGCGCGATCGACAAGGCCTTGGGCCTCGACGCGATTCTCGGCGTGGCGGTGGCGGTCGCGCTGGCGTTGGATCTCTCGATCAATCTCGGTTTCAATCCCACCCGCTCGCTGATCACCGACGTCACGCCCGAAGGCGCGAAGCGCACGGCGGGCTATACGTGGATGCAGACGGTGTCGGGCACGTTCGGCGTGCTCGCGTACGCCATCGGTGCGATCTACGGCAACATCGCGCTGATTTATTTCGGCGCCGGCCTGGCGCTGGTGTTCTCGATCGTGCCCGCGCTGCTGGTCGAAGAACCACGCGTGCTGGCGCACACCGAAACCGGCGCGTCGGCCCAGAAGCTCGGCGTCGGTGCGCTGTTGATGTTGATGCGTCCGCTGTGGGCGTTCGCGGTGTATGCGCTGATCGCGATGGGCCTGAAGATGGCGGGTTACCACACCCACAGTCTGTGGCTGGAAGTGGTGTTCGGTGCGCTGGCGCTGGTGTTGATCGCGCATGCGCTGACCGAGCGGCAGACGCTCGACGGCCATGAGGATCTCGCCGGTTTCCGCAAGGTGCTGGCGGCGCATGCGATCAGCTGGTTCGGCATGCAGACGCTGTTCGTGTTCATCATCGGCTTCGTGCAGCAGCGGTTTCCGCAGCTCGACGACGATGCGACCGGGCAGCTGATGTCCTTCAGTTTCCTGTCGTTGAACGCGGTCGCGGCGGTGTTGCCGGGGCTGGTGCTGAATCCGCTGGCGCAGCGTTTCCGCGAGGTGCGCGTGCATGCGATCAGCCTGCTGCTGATGGCGGCCGGCTTCGGTTTCGTCTATCTGTTCGTGCACAGCGCGCCGATGCTGTACCTCGGCATGGCGATCATCGGTCTGGGCTGGGGCGCGATCGTCAGCCTGCCGTTCGCGATCTTTTCGCAGAGCGTGTCGCCGGCGCGGATCGGCCTGTACATGGGCGTGTTCAATCTCAGCGTGGTGCTGCCGCAGCTGGCGGTGAGCCTGGGCGTGGGTTATCTGCTGTCGCAGCTGGAAAACAAGGCGCTGGTGTTCGCGATCGGCGGCGTGTGCATGGCGCTGTCGGCGGTGGCGTGGCTGGCGGTGAAGCAGGGCCCGCGTCGCGATGTGGCCGAGGGCGCGCCCGCCGCGCATTGAGTGCGGTGACGAGTCATGGGTACGCCACGCTTCTTCAAGGAATCCAGACAGATCGATTGACTGGTAGGACGCATTTTTTCGTCATTCCCGCGCACGCGGGAATCCAGTGTCTTTGCGCTGCGCAGAAGTTGCAAGTCGCTGGATCCCCGCGTTCGCGGGAATGACGGCGCTTCTTTGCAGCGCGCAGAGAACCGTGAGGAAGGCTTGGGTGCCGGGCCGTTTGCGCACCGCGCCGGCGCCGGCAGTGCGGGACGACAGCCAAGGTTCTACACTTCAGGTCTGCACCTGATGGACCCGCTCATGTCGCTTCGTAAAACCAAGGCCACCTCGGTCGATATCGCGCACCGCGCCGGGGTGTCGCAGGCCACCGTCTCGCGCGTGCTGCGCGGCAGTCCGCTGGTCAATGCCGACACGCGCAAGCGGGTGATGGATGCGGTGCAGGAGCTGAACTACAAGGTCGACCGCCGCGCCTCCAGCCTGCGCACCCAGCGTGCCGGCACGCTGGCGCTGCTGCTGTTCGAGGACCCGACCGAAGACGGCTCCCAGATCAATCCGTTCTTCCTGTCGATGCTGGGCTCGATCACCCGCGCCTGCGCCCGCCACAACCACGATCTGCTGGTGTCGTTCCAGCAGCTCTCGGACGACTGGCACGCCGACTACGAAGACAGCATGAAGGCCGATGGCCTGATCCTGCTCGGTTACGGCGACTATGTCGATTACCGGCCCAAGCTGGAGAAGCTGGTCGAGCAGGGCACCCATTTCGTGCGCTGGGGCGCGGTGCTGCCGGGCCAGCCGGGCGTGTCGATCGGCTGCGACAACTTCGCCGGCGGACGCCTGGTCGGCGAGCATCTGCTCGGCCTCGGCCGCAAGCGCATCGCTTTTCTCGGCGATGCCTCCGGCCACTATCCGGAATTCTGGGAGCGCTATCGCGGCTGCGAGGTGGTGCAGCGCGAAGCGGGCATCCCGGCCGAATCCGCGCTGCAGGTCGACGCGCTCAGCTCGGAAGAAGAAGGCTACGAAGCCGCCAAGGCGCTGCTCGGCCGGGGCGTGCTGTTCGACGCGGTGTTCGCGGCCAGCGACCTGATCGCGATCGGCGCCATCCGCGCCTTGCTCGAACACGGCCTGCGCGTGCCCGAGGACATCGCGGTGGTCGGCTTCGACGATATCGCGATGTCGCGGTTCTGCAATCCGCCGTTGACCACCGTGTACCAGGACACCGCCAGTGCGGGCGAGCTGCTGGTCGAGACCCTGCTCAAACGCGTCCACGAACAGCCGGCGGAAAGCAAAATGCTGCCGGCGACGCTGGTGGTGCGGCGGTCGAGCGGGGCGGCGGGCTGAAACCCGCGCAGGGCGATAGCGATATCGATTTGCAGGAGCGACTTCAGTCGCGAAGCTGTGCGCATTGCAGCCGCTGTAACGACCGCAATCCGAAACATCGTTTGCTTCGCGACTGAAGTCGCTCCTGCAGGAGCAGGGCGTCAATGCGCTGCGGAGACTGCGCCGTCGTGCGCGATCTTCGGTTCGCGCACCAGCACCAGGCACATCGCGCCGACGATCAGGCTGCCGCCGCTGATCATCAGCGCGTAGATCGGCTGGTTGTCGAAGACCGCCCTCAGCGTCGGCCCCAGCAGCGTCGCGGCGACGATCTGCGGAATCACGATGAACATGTTGAAGATGCCCATGTACAGGCCCATCTTCCTCTCCTCGACGCAGGACGCCAGCAGCGCGTACGGCATCGACAGGATGCTGGCCCACGACACGCCGACCAGCGCGAACGACAGGACCAGATACTGCGGCGACGGCACATAGGCCATCGACAGGAAGCCGATGCCCCCCAGCAGCAGCGAAACGAAGTGCACCAGCTTGCGGTTGAGCACGAAGCGCGATGCGTAGAAGCTCAGCAGCAGCGCCACCACCATCGACGACAGTCCGTAATAGCCCATGTACGAGCCGACCAGATCCGCCGCGTTCTGATATGCGGCATTCGCGGTCTGGAACGCGTCGGCCTGCGCCGCGACAGCCGTGTCGAACGCGGCCGGATCCGGCGCCGGGGCCTTGAACACGTGCTCGGTCAATGCCGGCGTGGCCATGCTCCACATGCTGAAGAACGACAGCCAGCTGAAGAACTGCACCACGCCGATGCTCAGCATCTGCCGGGGCATGTGCAGGATGTTGTGGACGATCTCGCCGATGAAATTGCCGGAGGATCGCTTCTCTTCGGAGAAACGTGCGAGGTCTTCCGGCGGATATTCCCTGGTGGTGAACACGGTCACCAGAATGCTCGTCAGGAACACGAACGCGCCGACCGCGAACGCGACCTTCACCGACAGCGGCACCACGCCCGGGCCCGCCTCGTTGGACACGCCCAGCTGGTTGACGAACCACGGCAGATTGCTCGCCACCCAGGTGCCGATACCGATGATCAGGGTCTGCAGCACGAAGCCGTATGAGCGCTGGTTCTCGGGCAGCTTGTCGGCGACCAGCGCGCGGAACGGCTCCATGCTGATGTTGATCGAAGCGTCCAGCACCCAGAGCAGGCCCACCGCCATCCACAGCGCCGACGAGTGCGGCATGAAGATCAGCGCGATCGAGGCGAGGATCGCGCCGACCAGGAAGTACGGCCGGCGCCTGCCGAGCACCGGATGCCAGGTGCGGTCGCTGAAATAACCGATCACCGGCTGCACCAGCAACCCGGTCAGCGGCGCGGCGATCCACAGCATGGGCAGCGCGTCCTTTTCCGCGCCGAGGGTCTGGAAGATGCGCGACATGAAGCCGCCCTGCAGCGCGAATCCGAACTGGATGCCCAGGAAGCCGAACGACATGTTCCAGATCTGCCAGAACGACAGCTGCGGTTTCGGACTGGTCGTGCCTGGGTTCATCGTGGTGCCCTTGAATGAAACGTGTAATGAAACGTGTGTGTTGATGCGCCGTGTACTGCGCCGCAGCGCGATCGTACGCGGCTAACGATGCACGCGCGCATCGCATGCGGCACGTTGCAACGCAGCATTTCCGCTGCAAACGTATTCAGGCGCGCGATGCCGTCGCGAGCATGGCATCGTCCTGCATCCGGGCCACCACGGCGGTTGCGCACCAGCATGCAGCACGAATGTCTTCGCGGAAGATCACATCGGTTTGGCGGCGCAGTGCTTGGCGATGAATTCCTCGTGCGTGGGCATCACCCGCGTGCAATTGGCGATCACCCCGCGGATCCCTTCCATGTATTCGATGATCTTCTCTTCCGGATACACGTCGACCATGGCGTGGTACGAGCGCGGTTCCACCCGCTGGCCGTACATCACCTGCATCCAGCTGGGCTCGGCGAACAGTTCGCTGCATTCGCGGAAGATGCGGCCGTTGCTGCGGAACAGCTCCATCTTCCGGGTCAGCGACTCGGGCACGTCCATCGTCCGGCAGTAGTTCCAGAACGGCGTGTCGTCGCGCTCGGTGGCGTGGTAATGCATGATCAGGAAATCGCGGATCTTGTCGAACTCGAAATCGGCGTGTTGATTGAATTCGTCGATGTCGGTCTGGTCGAAACCGGCATGCGGGAAGAACGCGGTCAGCCGCGCGATGCTCGACTGGATCAGATGGATGCTGGTCGATTCCAGCGGTTCCATGAAACCGCTGGCCAGGCCGATGGCCACCACGTTCTTGTTCCAGAATTTCCTGCGTTTGCCGGTGACGAAGCGCAGCACGCGCGGCTCGGCCAGCGCTTCGCCTTCGAGATTGGCCATCAGCGTCGCGACGGCTTCGTCCTCGCTGATGTGCTGGCTGCTGAAGACATGGCCGTTGCCGACGCGGTGCTGCAGCGGGATGCGCCATTGCCAGCCGGCGTCGCGCGCGGTCGAGCGCGTGTATGGCGTGAGCGGCGTGGTGCGGGTGCACGGCACCGCCGCCGCGCGGTCGCACGGCAACCAATGGGTCCAGTCGATATAGCCGGTCTTGAGCGTCTGTTCGATCAGCAGGCCGCGGAAGCCCGAGCAGTCGATGAACAGCTGGCCGGGGATGCGTTCGCCGTTGTCGAGCGTGATCGCGTTGACGAAGCCGGTTTCGGGATTCTGTTCGACGCCGATCACCTTGCCTTCGGTACGGACCACCCCGCGCGCTTCGGCGAAGCCGCGCAGATAGCGTGCGTAGAGTCCGGCATCGAAGTGGTAGGCGTAGGCGATGTCCGCCAGCGGCGAGTTCGGGCGATCGCTGACCGGATGCATGAACTTGTTCTGGCGCGCGGCGACGGTGTTGATCGAATAATCGTCCAGCGGCGCCGCCTTGCCGGCCTGGCGCATCTTCAGCCAATACTGGTAGAACGCGACCATGCCCAGGTCCTGGCCGATCTTGCCGAAGCCGTGGATGTAGCTGTCGCCGACCCGGCCCCAGTTCACGAACTCGATGCCGAGCTTGAACGAGCCTTTCGTATTGCGGAGGAATTCGGCCTCGTCCAGATCCAGCGCAGTGTTGTAGAGCTTGATCATCGGTATCGTGGCTTCGCCCACGCCGACGATGCCGATTTCCTCGGATTCGACCAGCCGGATCGAATAGGATCGATTCAGCACCTTCGACAGTGCGGCAGCGGTCATCCAGCCGGCCGTCCCGCCGCCCACGATCACGATTTCGGACACACGATTGTTTTCGACGACAGGCACAGCGTTCATGCAGCGAAGTCTCATTGAAATGCGCGACAAGTATGCGACGACGACGGCCACCGGTCATCCTGCAGTGCGGCGAGACGGCCCTGCGCGGTGGCGGCCTGCATACGTATTCATGTCGCTGCTTGCCATGCTGCTGCCGGCTGCGGCGATGGCCGCCCCGCCCCTGGATGCGCTGCGCGCCGCCTGCGATGCCAACGACGCCGCGACCGTGCTGCATCCGGCCGCCGAGCCCGCCCGCGACGCACGTGCTTACTGGCTGGACCGTCGTCTGATCCAATGGCCCGGCGCGAAGACCGACGGCGCTGCGCGCTTCCGGCTCTACCACGCCGCCACCGCGCGGCTGCGCGTGGTGGCGGGCCGGCCGGTGAGCGGCGCCGACGGGCATCTCGGGCTACAGCAGGCCAAGGTCGAGATGACCGCCGCATTGGCCGAACGCTTCAGGTTCATCGGCGATGGCCCGCGTCTGCTGCTCGACGCGGCCGATGCCGCCGCGCTGCCGGCGCTGCTGCGCGGCCAGCTGCTGCTGGTGCGCGAAGACGAGGCGGGCCGCGTGCTCGACGCCACTGCGCTGCAGACGCCGGGCGCGCTGGACGATCTGTATGCGGCAGCGGAGAACGCCACGCTGGGCGTGCACCGTCATGGGCAACCGGCGATCTCGGAGGACTTCGCCACCCGGTTCGCGCTGTGGGCGCCGACCGCGCGCGCGGTCGCGGTCTGCCTGTATGCGAAGAGCACGCGCGCGCTCCCGGCACGCGCGGACGACGCTACCGGCGTGTGGACGCTGGATCTGCCCGGCGCGCTGCACGGGCAGCGCTATGCCTTCCTCGTCGATGTGTTCGTGCCCGGCGTCGGCATCGTCCGCAATCGCGTCACCGATCCCTACTCGGTCGGGCTGACGGCCGATTCGAAGCGCAGCGTGGTCCTCGACCTCGATCATTCCACCACCCAGCCCGTGGGTTGGGTCGGCATGTCGCCTCCGGCGCCGCTGGACTCGCCCACCGACATGACGATCTACGAACTGCACGTGCGCGATTTTTCGATCGGCGACCGGAGCGTGCGTCCCGCGTGGCGCGGAAAATACCTGGCGTTCACAGAATCCGACGCGGCCGGCATGCGCCATCTGCGCGCGCTCGGCCAGGCCGGCATCACCGACGTGCACCTGCTGCCGGTGTTCGATCTTGCGACGGTGCCCGAACGCGGCTGCATCACGCCGAAGATTCCCGTCGCCGCGCCGGACAGCGAGGCGCAGCAGGCGGCCTCCAGCGCGGTCGCGGCGAAGGACTGCTTCAACTGGGGCTACGACCCGTACCACTTCAACGCGCCCGAAGGCAGCTACGCCACCGATCCCGACGACGGCGCCGGGCGCGTGCGCGAGTTCCGGGCGATGGTGCAGGCGCTGCACGCGGCCGGGCTGCGCGTGGGCATGGACATGGTCTACAACCACACCACCGTGTCCGGCCAGGCGCCGAAGTCGGTGCTCGACCGCATCGTCCCCGGCTATTACCAGCGCCTCGATGCGAACGGCAAGGTCGAGCGCTCGACCTGCTGCGACAACACCGCCACCGAACACCGGATGATGGCGAAGCTGATGATCGAATCAGCGGCGCTTTGGGCGAAGCACTACCGCATCGACTCGTTCCGTTTCGATCTGATGGGCCACCAGCCGCGCGCAGCGATGGAACGGCTGCAGCATGCGGTCGATATCGCCGCCGGCCGCCATATCGATCTGATCGGCGAGGGCTGGAATTTCGGTGAGATCGCCAACGGCGCGCGCTTCGTGCAGGCCTCGCAGCTGTCGCTGAACGGCAGCGGCATCGCCACCTTCAGCGACCGCGCCCGCGACGCGCTGCGCGGCGGCGGGTGCTGCGACAGCGGCGAAGCGTTGATCGCGGGGCAGGGATTGCTGAGCGGTCTGGGCTACGCGCCGAATGCCCTCAATGCGGGCAAGGACCAGCGCGATGCGCTGCTGCGCGCGGCGGACATGGCGCGGATCGGACTGGCGGGCACACTGCGCGATGTGCGCATGACCACATTCGCTGGCGAGCACAAACGGCTCGCCGACATCGACTACGCCGGACAGCCCGCCGGCTACGCCGCGCAGCCGGGCGAAGTGGTGAATTACGTCGAGAACCACGACAACCCGACCCTGTTCGACATCCTCGCGTTGAAGCTGCCGCGCGACACTCCGCGCGAAGACCGTGCGCGCGTGCAGTTGCTGGGGGCGTCCTTCGTCGCCTTCAGCCAGGGCATCGCCTATTTCCATGCCGGCATCGATGTGCTGCGCTCGAAATCGCTGGACCGCAACAGCTTCGACTCGGGCGACTGGTTCAATCGCCTCGATTGGAGCTACACCGACAACGGTTTCGGCGCCGGATTGCCGCCGCCGAACGACAACGGCAAGGACTGGGCGCTGCTGCGTCCGGTGCTGGCGGATCGGTCGATCAAGCCCAGGCCTGAGGACATCGTCTGGATGCGCGATGCCTTCAACGATCTGCTGAAGATCCGCGGCAGTTCGACGCTGTTCCGCATGCGCACGGCGAAGGATGTGGAAGCGCGGCTGTCGTTCCGCAATGTCGGACCAAAGCAGAACCCGGCCGTTATCACCGCGCACCTGGATGGCGAAGGCTACGCAGGCGCCGGCTTTCGCGAGATCCTGTATTTCATCAATGTCTCGCCCGAGGCGCAGACGCTGACGTTTTCGGAAGAATCGGGCAAGCCATACGTGCTGCATCCCCTGCAACGCGCGCGAGACGTCACTGATACGCGGCCACTTGAGCAAGCGCGCTACGATGCGCGATCCGGTGAATTCTTGATTCCCGCGCGCACGGCGGTGGTGTATGTGGCCGAATGATCTCTCGTTCCGAACAAGGGTGCGGCAAGTAGGGTGGAGTAAGCGCAGCGCAACTCCACCATCCATCAAGCCAACGGAAAGCGCCATTCCCAGTCGCAAGAACGTCGATTCCGCTTGTCTTGCGCTGCGTATTTCATCTTGTGATGGTGGAGTTGCGCTGCGCTTGCTCCACCCTACCGATCTGATGTTTCTGCTTCAATCTCCTTCAACAAGGATCCATCATGCGTACTCCCCAGTCTGATTCCATCGCGCATCGCATCGGTGCGGCGTGCGTGTTGTTCGCAGTCGCGTGGATCGCCGGCCCGGCATCTGCCGCCACTGTTGCCGAAGCGTCGTCGCCCGACGGCAAACTGAAGGTGGAGCTCGACCTCACCGGCGAGGGCCGGTTGGCCTATCGCGTGCTGCGCAACGGCCAGCCGCTGGTCGGCGATTCGCGGCTGGGTTTCATCCTGCGCAACGGCCGCCAGCTGCTGCGCGGCCTGACCCTGGAGACGCAGGCGTCGCGCAGTTTCGACGAAACCTGGGAACAGCCCTGGGGCGAGCGCCGCTTCGTGCGCAATCATTACAACGAGCTGCGCGCGCGGATCGCCGAAAGCGATCGCGACCATCGCCGCTTCGATGTGGTGTTCCGCGTGTTCGACGACGGCGTGGGCTTCCGCTACGAGTTTCCGAAACAACCGGCGATGGACGAGGTGCAGATCGCCGAAGAACTCACCGAGTTCGCGATCGCGAAGCCGGCGACCGCCTGGTGGATTCCGGCCTACGAATGGAACCGCGAGGAATATCTCTACAGCCGCACGCCGCTGGCGGAAGTGGGCATGGCGCAGACGCCGATCACGCTGCGCACCGACGACGGCGTCCACGTCACGCTGCACGAGGCGGCGCTGGTCGACTACGCGGGCATGAATCTGGTGAAGGCCGACGGTGGCGCGTTGCGCGCCTCGCTGACCCCGGGCAGCCCGGCCAAGGTCGTGCGGCGCACGCCGTTCACCACGCCGTGGCGCACGATCCAGATCGCCGATCGCGCCGGCGGTCTGGTCGAGTCCAATCTGATCCTCAATCTCAACGAACCGAACGTGCTCGGCGATGTGAGCTGGTTCAAACCGTCCAAGTACGTCGGCGTGTGGTGGGCGATGCATCTCGACGAGCAGAGCTGGGCGACCGGGCCGAAGCACGGCGCGACCACCGAGAACACCAGGCGCCATATCGATTTCGCAGCGGAATACGGATTTCGCGGCGTGCTGGTGGAAGGCTGGAACACCGGCTGGGACGGCGACTGGTTCGCCAACGGCTGGGATTTCGATTTCAGCAAACCGACCCCGGACTACGATCTGCAAGGCTTGGCCGCCTACGCGAAATCCAAGGGCGTGCATCTGATCGGCCACCACGAAACCGGCTGCGCGGTCAGCCACTACGAGCGGCAGATGGGTCAGGCGTTCGCGCTGTTCCAGCGCCTCGGCATCGATGCGGTCAAGACCGGCTACGTCTGCGACGCCGGACAGATCGAACGCCAGGACCAGCCGGGCGATCCGGTACTGCGCGAATGGCACGAGAGCCAGTTCATGAGCAACCACCACCTGCGCGTGGTGCAGGCGGCGGCGAAGCACCACGTCGCGATCAACGCGCACGAGCCGATCAAGGACACCGGCCTGCGCCGCACCTACCCGAACTGGATCTCGCGCGAAGGCGCGCGCGGCCAGGAATTCAACGCCTGGGGCCATCCGCAGAATCCGCCCGAGCACGAGCCCAATCTGATCTTCACCCGGTTGCTCGCCGGCCCGATGGACTTCACCCCCGGCGTGCTCAGTCTGCAGGGGCGCGGCCAGAAGCTGCAGAGCACATTGGCGCGGCAGCTCGCGCTGTACGTGACGCTGTACAGTCCGATCCAGATGGCCGCCGATCTGCCGGAGAACTACGCGAAGCACATGGACGCGTTCCGGTTCATCCGCGACGTGCCCGCCGACTGGTCGGAAACGCATGTACTCAACGGCGAAGTCGGCGATTTCGCCACCCTCGTACGCAAGGATCGCAACAGCGAAGCGTGGTATCTGGGCAGCGTGACCGACGAGAACGCGCGCACGCTGGAGGTGTCGCTGTCGTTCCTGAGTCCGAAGCGCAGGTATGTCGCCGAGATCTACCGCGACGGCGACGGCGCGGATTACCGCACGAACCAGTTCGCGTTCGTTCGCGAAACAAGGACAGTCACCAGCACCGATACGCTCACGATATGGCTGGGAGCGGGTGGCGGTCAGGCGATCCGATTCGTGCCGAAACGTTAGCCGTGGGCATTGGCCGCGACATGGCGCCTCTCGAATCGTTGGTGGGGTTTTCCTTCTCCCCGCACCGCGGGGAGAAGGCGGCGCGCAGCGCCGGATGAGGGGCCGAGCGGTTGCAATGCGCTCCGAAGAGCGCCCCTCACCCGCCCTCGGGCACCCTCTCCCCGTGCTGCGCACAGGGAGAGGGAATATCGCTGGCTCGACTGTGCGGCATCAGTATCTCCCGCAGGAGGGCGCTGCTTTTGCGGGAGCGATGCAAGTCGCGAAGGGCCCACGATACAAACCGCGCCCAACATTCCGGGCGCTCGTTCGACAGACTGCTGGACTCTCATCCCATGTTCAACCAGAACCCACGCATCCAGACCGTTCCCATCGCCGGCCGCCACGTCTGTCATGTGATCGACGATGCCCTGCTCGATCCGGATGCGCTGGTCAACCATGCGGCGGCGCATGTCGGCGACTTCGTCGAGACCGGGCACAACGCCTATCCGGGCCCCGAGCTGCGGATGCCGGATGCCTTCTCGGCGCAGCTCGATGCGTTCTTCACGGCGCATATGCGTCGCGCGTTCGACGTGCGGCGCACCGAGCGGATGTACAGCCGGCTCGCGATCACCGCGACGCCGCCGGAACAACTCGCGCCGATCCAATCGATCTGTCACATCGATCGTTTCGCCGCCGAAGCGCGCCAGCGGATCGTCGCGTCCGTGCTGTACCTGTTTCGCGACGAGCGCCTGGGCGGCACCGGTTTTTATGGCCCGAAGCATCCGCCGGAGGCGATCATGCCGATGATCGCCGACGCCGCGAACATCGACGCCGCGACATTCCGGGCGCGCTACGGCATCGATACCGGCTACATGACAGAATCGAACGCATGGTTCCAGAAACTCGCGTCGGTTCCCGCGCGCTACAACCGGATCATCTTCTACGAAGGCACCCTGTTCCACAGCGGCGAGATCGCGCATCCCGAGCTGTTGTCGCGCGATCCCCGCGCGGGCCGGCTCAGTCTCAACGGTTTTTTCACCTGTCGCCGCAATATGGCGTCTGCATGATCCATGCGCACGAAAAATGCCATCGATGATGGCCGGACGTAGGCTGGGCTGAAAAGCCCAGCACCGACATGGTCAACGTATGCTGGGCTTTTCAGCCCAGCCTACTTCCAGTTCAGCCGCTTTCCACACGTTATGCGCACCGTACCGCCAGCTTTCATTGAAGTTTGCAGTCTCTGATCGTATCCATCACTCCCGGGAATACATCTCATGACCGCCAGATCGAATCTCCTCTGTTTCGTGCTGTTGTTGATGCTGGGATCGAGTGCTGGATCTCCATGCTTTGCACAACAGATCATTCAGGATAATGATCTTGTCCGCATCGATACGATCGATCTTCCAGCGCCGGAACTTGCGGACAACGGCCTGCGCATCCGCATCTTCCTGCCCAATGGTTACGACCCGAAGTCCGGCATCGGTTATCCGGTGCTGTATCTCAACGACGGTCAGGATGCCGAAGCGGTCGCGCTGCAGGCGACGCTCGATGAGCTGATGGATCGCAATGAGATCCGGCCGCTGATCGCGGTCGCGATCGATATGCCGAATAACCGTATCGCGGCGTACGGCTTTTCCGATCGCGCTGGACAGCATGGCCTGGTGTCGCCGCACCGCGCGGGTGAGATCGGCACGCTGGCGCATGCGTATTCCGAGTGGGTCGCGACGCGGCTGGTGCCGGCCATCGACGCGCGGTACCGCACCCGCCCGCGACCGGAGGCGCGCGCGATCCTCGGCTGGTCGCTGGGCGGTGCGAACGCGCTGAACCTCGGTTGGCAGTATCCGGAGGTCTTCGCGAACGTCGGTGCGTTCTCGCCGTCGCTGTGGCTGTCGCCGCAGCCCGACAACCTCGACGAAATCCAAAGCAGCCGGTTCGCCCAGCGGATGATCGCGATTGGCGCGTATCACGCCGGCAGCAGATTCTTCTTCGCGGTCGGCGACGCCGAAGAAACCGACGACCGCGACCGCGACGGCGTCATCGATGTGCTCGACGACACCCGGGATTTGATCGATGGCTGGCGCGAAGCCGAAGATGGCGATCATCTGCGTCAACCGGGGCTGCGCCAGCTCGGCCACTCGGTGAATCCCGATCATGCCGCGAAAGGCACGCGCGCGGACGCGGCGCTGTTCGTACTTGCGGGCGGCAAGCACGAGCAGGCGTCGTGGGCGCAGATGCTGCCGGAGTTCCTGCGTTGGGCGTACGCCGTGCATGCGCCGCCATTGAATGCCACCGGACGCACCGAAAGCTGGCAGCGCGTGCCATCGCGGCACGTCGACGCGCGCGACATCGACGTGTGGCTGCCACCGAGCTACGGCAGCGACCCGCAGCGACGCTACCCGGTGCTCTACATGCACGATGGTCAGAATCTGTTCGACCCGGGGCTGGGCTACACCGGGATCGATTGGGACATCGATGGCGCGATGACGCGGCTGATCGAAGCCGGAGACATCCGCGAGGCCATCGTGGTCGGGGTGTGGAATACGCCGCTGCGGTTCGCCGAATACATGCCGAAGGCACCGGTGCGCACCGGGATGGTGGGAAGCGGAATCGATGGGCGTGCGATCGGTCGCGCCGAGGACATCCGTTCCGACGGATACCTGCGTTTCCTGGTCGACGAACTCAAGCCTTTCATCGATGCGCAGTACCGCGCGTTGCCCGGTCGCGAGGATACCTTCGTGATGGGTTCGAGCATGGGCGGACTGATTTCGGCGTATGCCGTCGCGCAGTATCCTGACGTGTTCGGCGGCATCGGCGCGGTGTCCACGCACTGGCCGGCCTGCGACGGTTGCGTGGTCGACTGGCTCGGCGCGCATCTACCCGATCCGCGCACGCACCGGCTGTATTTCGATCACGGCACCGCCGGGCTCGATGCGCGGTATGCGTCGCATCAGCTGCGGATGGATGCGGCGCTGCGTGCAGGCGGTTACAGCGAAGGCAAGAACCTCATGAGCCGACGCTTCGAGGGCGCCGATCACAACGAAGCGGCGTGGCGCGCGCGCGTCGAGATTCCGCTGCGGTTTCTGCTCGCTCGCTGAGACGCTATTTCTGCGGCGCGTCCTTGCGCGCGTCCCCGTCGAGATCATGCTCGACTTCACGCAGCAGATCGTCGGTCGCTTTCGAGAACGCCAGCATCGCCCAGTTCGTGGTTTCGCGTACATCGCAGGCGACGTGGCGCGGGTCCTTCGCGCAGAGCCGGTCGAGATCCTCGGGCACGGTGTCGTCGTCGCCGCGCGCGAAGACCTGGGTCAGGTTTTCGCAACCGATCCGCACACCGGCGGTGCAGACCTTGAGGTAATACGGTTTCGCTTCGGCCCATGCGCCGCTCAGTGCACGCTCATGTCCAGCGATGTTGCAGCCGTGCAGGCTGCCGCGTTCGCAGCAGGCGACCGCGGTTTCCGTGCCGGGCTGCGGGCAGTCTTCGAGCAGCGGTGTTTCCTCGAACACCACCGGCGCCGCGCATGCGCTCGCGCCGCCGTCGCGGCGATAGACCGCATACCGGTTCCAGTCGTCGATGCCGAGCAGGCGATCGTCGCCGATGCGCTGCAGCACGAAGTCGCCGCCCTTGTCGTGGCGGATGCGCACGAGGCCCGCTTCGAGTCGTGCGCGCAGATCGCCGCCGAAGCCGGTGACGATGCCGCGATCGCCGAAATCCAGTTCGCTCATCAGTCCGGCGTCGGCCACGTAACGGCCGCAGGGCAGCGTCGTCGACGGCACGGTCTTCAGTTGCGCGTCGTTCAAGCCCGCCAGCGGCCCGACCTGTTTGCAGGCCTCCGGGTCGCCACCACGGTCGCAGCCGATGCGCAGCGCATCGCGGCTCTGCGCGTAGCGTCCGCCGATCCACAGTTCTTCCGCGACCTTGGCGCAGACTTTCGCCGATCCGTGACGCGCGCACAGCGCCGGCAAGTCTTCGAGACGCGCCTGCGGCAGCGGCACGTCGTCGGCGTACATCGAGGTCGCGGCCTCGGCCAGCGCGGCGCCCAGCAGCTTCGCGACGACGGTTTCGCAGGCCTCCGCGGAAAAGGTCGGCGTGCCTTCGCGGCATTCGGGCGGCGGCGCGTCTTCGTCGCGGTAGGCGTCGGGATGCTCCGCACGGCGCCGCTCGCGGTCGATCGCCTTCACGCAGGCGAACGGCATGCCCTCGTCGCAATAGCGCTGCAGCATCGCATCGGCCGCCAGGTCCACCGTGGCGATGCAGGCATCGATGTCCGCGGCGCAGGTGCCGGGCGCGGCGACGCGTGCGCTGGTGCACGCGGTGATGCCTTCCAATACGAAGGTCTTGCGGAACGCCGCGTCCACGCCGGTGACCGTGCGGCCGTCGGCGCTGACGGTGTAATCGTCCGGCGGATAGCCCTCGTCGATGTCGTAGAGCCGCAGGGTCTTGCCGTCGCGGCGATGGATCTGCGCGGACGGTGCCATGCCGTCGCGCACGATGCGCACCCGCTCGATGTCGATGACCTCAAGCCGCGCGCCGGAGTCGGCATCGACGTAGACGCCGCAGGCCAGGGGTTCGGCATGCGCGGATACGGTGAAGATCAGGGACATCGCGAACAGGGTCGCGGGCGACAGCCATCGTTGCATCGGGAGTTCCGCGCGGAGGGTGGGGGAGCGTGCGCGAACATAGCATCCGCCGCATCATTGTTCATCCCGCGACCGGATCAGCTCGCGGCCGTCGGCGTCTCCGGCTTCACCGCTTCGGGGCTGACTTTCTCGATGGTGTGGCGCAGTTCGCGGCCGAGGATGGTGGTGGCGTCCTTGGCCCAGTTGTCGAGGCGCTGGTCGAAGACGAGTTTGCTGTTCCCGTCGGCCCACACGAGCTTCATTTCGCGCAGTTTCTGGATGAAGCTGCGGAAGAGGGTCTTGTCGAAGAACTCGGGCGCGGCCGGTGCGTACAGCAGGCTGAGACGCTGCGCGGCGAGGTGGCAGAGGCTTTCCAGTTCGGCGGCGCCCAGCGCGCCGGGGCCGTTCTTGGCCAGCACCGAGATCGCGATGTAGTAGCGCTCGAACGCCTGCTGCAGCGGGTGGCCGAGCGCGCGCAGGCGGAAGACCTCGTCGGACTGCCCGGCGTTGCGCGCGAGGATGCCGCCATCGTCTTCGCTCACCTGCTGCAGCAGGCCTTCGCGGATGAAGACCGCGATGGTTTGCTGGATCTGATCGGCGAAGCCGTCCTCGTCCCACGGCAGGAACAGTTCGGTCTGCATGAACGGATACAGCGAACGACCGATGCGCAGCAGCGTGTTGCGGCTCATCCGCCGGTTGTGCTGGAAGCAGCAGGCGATCCACGCGGTGGCGACGAACAGGTGCAGCACGTTGTTGCGGAAATAACTCAGCAGCACGGCGGTGTCGCCGTCGACGTGCAGCACGTCGCCCAGCGGATGCGCGGTGCGCGCGAGCACGCCGATGTCTTCGCCGTGGGCGACGATCTGCTCCGGCGTGTGCGGGGTGACGGTGATGCGGTCGGAATACGGCACTTCGGCGAGCAGCGTTTTCGACAGCGCGATCTGCGCCAGCAGATCAGCTTCGCCCATCGCGTGCTTGGGCGTGGACAGCACCGCGAGCGCGAGCAGGTTGATCGGATTGACGTCGGCGGCGCGGTTGATGTTGATCTGCACGCGATCGGCGAGGGTGTCGATCGCGCCCGCCAGCCACTGCGGTTTCTCGTCTTCGCCGACCGGCGTGCCGTCCCAGTCCGGCGCCTGTTCGGCGAGGATGTCGCCGAGCTTGATCGGTTCGCCGAAATTCACCACCACCTGCCCGTAGTTCTGGCGCAGCACCTTGGGAATGCCCATCAACAGCTGCCAGACCGATTCCTTCGCTTTCGGTTTGCCCGACAGTTCGTCGAGGTAGCTGTTGCCTTCCATCAGCTTTTCGTAGCCGATGTACACCGGCTGGAACAGCACCGGCCGCGTCGGTTGGCGCAGGTAGGCGCGGATGGTCATCGCCAGCATGCCGCCCTTGGGCTGCAGCAGGCGGCCGGTGCGCGAGCGCCCGCCCTCGATGAAGTATTCGATCGAAAAACCGCCCGCCACCAGCTGCGCGACGTATTCGGAAAACACCGCCGAATACAGCGCGTTGCCGCGGAAACTGCGGCGCAGGAAGAACGCGCCGCCCTTGCGCAGCACCGTGCCGATCACCGGCAGGTTGAGGTTGATGCCGGCGGCGATGTGCGGCGGCACGATCCCCTTGGTGTACAGCAGATAGCTCAGCAGCAGATAGTCCATGTGGCTGCGGTGGCAGGGCACGTAGACCACTTCATAGCCGGGCGCGACCTGCTTGAGCGTGTCGAGGTGATGCACCAGCACGCCGCGATAGATGCGGTTCCACACCGTGGTCAGCAGGAACGATGCCGAACGCACCACCGGCGGCGAATAGTCGGCGGCGATTTCGTAGGCGTAGGCGTGCGCTTTCTTCCAGGCGTCCTCGACCTTGCTGTTCTCGCGGCGCGCGGTGTCGACGAGGGTCTGCTTCACCGGATCGGCGGACAGCACCTTGTCGATCAGCAATCGCCGCGTCGACAGATCCGGTCCGATCACCGCCTCGCGGATGCGGTTGAAATGGGTGCGCAGCACGCGCGACAGCTTGCGTACGGTGCGCTCGGGCGGCAGGTCTTCGGCGACCACGCCGCGCACCGCGACCGGCGCCGAGAACTGCACGTGGGTGTCGCGGCCGTTGAGCAGGATCGCGAGCAGCCGGCGGAAGCGGCCGACCAGGGTCCAGTTCTCCGAGAACAGCACCGAGAACCAGCCGTTGTTCCGGTCCGGCGCGCGGCCGACGAAAATGGACACTGGCACCAGCTGCACGTCCATCGATGGATCGGCGCGATGCGCTTCCAGCAGCCGCGCCAGCGCCTCGGAATGACGTCGCGCCGGACGCGCCATCTTCGGCGGCTTGCCGGTGGCGATGTCCACCGCCATGTCCACGGCCATGTCGGCGGCTTTGACCAGGGTGCTGCCGGCGTTGCGCCGCGACAGCGCGACATAGCCGCGCTTGCGTTTCAGCGGATCGCCGGCCAGCGGTCGCAGCCCGGAGGGTAGCCCGGCTTCATGACAGGCGCGGTCGAGGATCAGTGCGTTCGACAGCCCGTAGTCTTCCAGCACGTAGCAGATCGGGCGCGGGTCGTTGGCCAGCGCCTCGGGCAGCGGTTCGATCCTCAGTTCGATCCAGGGCTCCAGTATCTTGCCCAGCAGACCCGCCCACCACGGCCGGCGTCCGCGCGGCGGTGGCGGCGTTGCTGGGGCGATCGGCACCGGCAGCATCGCCAGCTCGGTTTGTTGCGGCGTCCCGCTGTCGTCGGGCGTCTCGGACGTGTCGTCTTCGACGGGCGCCGGCGTCGCGTTCGATGGCGCGGTTTCAGAAGGCGCGGTTTCAGGAGACATGGCGCTGCCGTCGACAGGCGGCGTGTCCGTGTCCGTGTCCGGTGCGGGCGGCGCGGCGTCGAAGAGTGTCGGTTGGTTCGGTGAGGTCGGCATGGGCGCCGCCATTATGACGAAGGTGGCTGCTTCGTCGCTGATTTTGGCGGTACCCCGGGCGGCGCGATGAGCGGTTCTGCCGTCACCGGCGCGGTCTTCTGCGCGGCATCCGGCGTCTCCATCGGTGCGAGCGCCGCCGCCGCGCGGGCGTGGCGCAGGAAATCGCTGAGGTACCAGTGGCCGTCGATGCGCTCGACCGCGACTACGGTGTCGATGGCCTTGCCGGCCAGGCGGTAGCGCATCCGCACCCGGGCGCGGTCGCCTTCCCGGCTTTCCAGCGACAGCGTCATCGTGTCCAGGCTCTGGTCCAGATCGAGGTCGTAGCTGCGCAGCGTTTCCTTCAGCGCGGCGATCAGCGGCGTCAGCCGGCGCAGGCTTTCGTCCATGCCGAAGCGCGGGAAATCCGCTTCATCGCGCAGCCCGGTCTGGCGTGCGGCCAGGGTCAGCCGCGCGATCGCGCCGCGCCCGCGCTTGGGGTCGCCCAGGGTCGCGCGGACGCCCCATTCGCTCATCGCGGACACCAGTTGCGCGTAATGCGCGCGCTCTTCGGCGCTGAGCGTGTCGTCGCCCTGCAGGAATTTCACCCCGAACAGCCCGAGCGCGCTCGCCGCCGCGCGGATCTCGGTATTCGCATTGGCGAACTGGCGGTCGAAACTCCGGCGCAGTTGGACATCGGCCTTGTCGGCCGACAGCGTGGCCACGATGCCGGGAATCTTCTGGTCGAAAGGCAGTTCATCCAGCGGCCAGCGGGTGCGACCGGCCTGCCAGGCGGCGGCCAATGGCGCCCGCAGCGGCGGCGGCACCGCATCGCGGGCGAAGGCCTGCAGATCGTTGTCGCGCAGGTGCTGGCTGAGCAGCGCGACGGCCTGCACCGGCTCGGTCGCCGCGCCCGCGCCCGGGGCGATGCGTTGCCCCGGATCGCAGCCAGCGGTCGCCAGCACCAGCATCGCCGCCAACAGGGCGGGCAGTGTGCGTGCAGGACGGGGGGGGGTGGGCGGGAAGCGGCATCGCCCGCATCTTGGCGGGCCGGGACGGGTCCCACAAGCGACCGCAAAAAAAAAGGAGACCCGAAGGTCTCCCGAAAGGGTCCGGCCGAGGCCGGTGGATCACGGTTGTGGCATGGCTCCGGCATCGCCGGACAGGGCACAGGGTATCGAGGGCCGATTGTTAATGCAATGCTTGAATAAACAAGCCATAACATATTGTTTTCATTCAACAATGTATTTCCATCGAGCAATCGGCTGTCAGCGTTTGGTCGACGGGCGAAACCGCAGCGCGGCGACGTTGACGGACGTTCGGCCCGTGATGGTCGCCGTTGACTTCATTCTGCGAGGTTCAGCGCGTCCCGCTTGAGTGCGCGGCGCTGGTCGCGGGGCTGGCGCCAGTCGTTGTTGAACACGGCCGGCTCCCAGGAACCGTAGCTCGGGTTGGGCAGCATCCACCAGCGTTGGCCGAACCAGCCGCGGTGCCGCGCCTGCAGTTCCGCGCGGGCCTCCGGCGTGTTGGCGAGGATCTGGGCGAAATCGCCGAGCTGGTCGCCGAACTGCATCAGGACCCGATAGCTGCGCCCGGCGAGCTGTCGGCGGCAGAGTTTCTCCGAACCTTCCTGCTCGCAGTCGGCGACGAAGGTGCCGAGACCGAGGAACACGCTGTCGTCCTTCACCGGCAGCCCGAGGGCGCGCAGATTCGCCAGCGTCGGCGCGATCAGATGTTCGGCGCGGTTGGAGATGTAGATCAGGGTGATGCCCCTGGCCTGCGCCGCGCGCGCGAATTCGACCACGCCCGGCACCGGCTGTGCCTTCTCCTCGCGCACCCAGGCGTCCCAGGTCGCTTCGTTGTACTCCTTGCCCTCGCGGACCAGGCGCGCCTGGTACGGCGAGTTGTCCAGCACGGTTTCGTCCAGATCCATCACGACAGCAGGCGGCAGCCCGCGTGCGGGCGTTGCGCGTTCATCCGGCACCAGCGCGTCCCAGTCCGGATCCTTCAGCGCCGCATCAAGGCGGTCGCTGGCGGCGCGGTAGACGGTCTCGGCAGCGGCGCGGTACTCGACCGAACGCTGCATCCACAGCACCGCATTCAGATTGTCGTCGGCCGCGACGGTCGCAACCGCCGGTGCATCGACGCTGGCTGCGTTGGCGGATCCGCCGTCCGGGAGGGTGCGGCAGGCGCTCAGCCCCAGCGCGGCGGTGAACAGGGCGGTGAACAGCAGTGACTGACGCATGACGGCTCCACGCGGACGGAATTCCGAAAGTGTAGCCGACGCCTGTGACACGACGGCCTAAGAGTCTGTTCAAAATCTCACCCGAATGCCGTTTTTCCTCGTCATTCCCGCGAAAGCGGGAACCCAGTGTCTGTGTGACTGCACGGGTTTCAAGACGCTGGGTTCCCGCTTTCGCGGGAATGACGAACAAATTTTTGAATTATCAAACAGATGACAAACAGGCTCTAAAGCACACCTGCGATCAACCCCAGCGCGAACACGAACAGCATCGCCGCGACGATGCGCTGGATGCCTTGCAACGTGGTTTTGCGCAACAGCCGGTTGCCGAACCACGCGCCTGCGAATGCAGCCAGCACCGCAGCGCCGAGCAGGCGGTGATCGAGCGAGCCGAAGACGCGCAGCAGCGTGCCGGCATAGACCGCCAGCCGCGACACGTCGATGACGCAGGCGATCGCCGATCCGGTGGCGACGAACGCCTGCTTGTCCAGGCCGCTGCGCGCCAGGAACGCGCTGCGCAATGCGCCCTGCATGCCGGCGAGGCCACCGAAGAATCCGCTGAGCGCGCCGCCGAGCGGCAGCCAGCGCACGTCGAATTCCAGATCGCGCAGTTTCGGCACCAGTTCGACCAGCGCGAACAGCAGCAGCAACGCGCCGATCACCGCTTTCAGCGGCAGGATCTCGAAACGATGGCCGAACGCGGTGTAGGCATGCAGCGCCGGCAGCGTGCCGAGCCGCGACAGCAGCCACGCGCCGAGCAGCGCGGCCAACAGCGCGGGTCCGCCGAAACGCAGCAGCACGCCGCGATCGATGTGCGCGCGCAGCAGCGCGAGTTTGAACAGGCCATTGAGCAGGTGCACCACGGCGGTCGCCGCGACCGCCTGTTCCAGCGGCATGAACAGCGCGAACGCCGGCAGCAGCAGCGTGCCGAGGCCGAAGCCGGAGAAGAACGTCAGCCCCGACGCCAGCAGCGCGACGATGCCGACGACGGCTATGTCCATTGGGGAATGTCCAAGTCAGCCTTCCAGCATCGCTTTGATCGCGGCGAATCCGGCGCTGGCGCGCTCCTGTTTGCGCGTGGCGTCGGCGACCGGATCCGCGCCATCGCGCTGGATTTCCGCGTCCGGCAGTTCGTCGAGGAAACGGCTCGGCGACAGCCGCAGTTTGCTTCCCCAGCGCTGCGCCTCGCGCGAGTGCGACAGCCACAGCTGTTCCTTCGCGCGGGTGATGCCGACGTACAGCAGCCGGCGCTCTTCGTCGAGGCGGCCTTCCTCGAGACTGGCTTCGTGCGGCAGGGTGCCGTCCTCGAGGCCGATGATGAAGACGTAGCGGAATTCGAGGCCCTTCGCGCCGTGCAGGCTCATCAGCCGCACCTGATTGCCCGCGTCGCTCTTGTCGGCGTGGCTGAGCAGCGCGAGCGACGCGGCGAGTTCGCCCGGGCCGCCGCCGCGCGCGCTGTCGAACCAGTCGCCGAGTTCGTCGAGGTTGCCGCGACGGATCGCGAACATCTGCTCGTTCTTGCACTGCGCGCGCAGCGCCGCGAGCAGGCCGGAGCGTTCGTTGAGTTTGCGCACCAGTTCGGACGGGGTCAGCGTGCGCGCGTCGCTGCGCAGCCCGCGCACGATGTCGACGAAACCGCTCAGCGCATTCGCCGCGCGCGGCTGCAATTGCTTGAGCAGACCGATGGATTCCGCCGCCCGCGACATCGGCAGGCCCGCCTTCTGCGCCAGTTCGGCGAGATTCGCCAGCGTGGTCGCGCCGACTTCGCGCTTCGGCGCCTGCACCGCGCGCAAAAACGCGGCATCGTCTTCCGGGTTCGCGATCAGCCGCAGCCACGCCAGCGCGTCCTTCACTTCGCCGCGGTCGAGGAACGCGGTGCCGCCGCTGAGGTGATACGGAATGCGCAGCAGCTGCATCGCTTTTTCCAGCGGGCGAGACTGGTGGTTGCCGCGGAACAGGATGCAGAATTCGTGCCACTCGGCCTGCTTCGAGTTGTGCAGGAACTGGATCTCGGCGGCGATGCGTTCGGCTTCGTGCTCGCTGTCGCGGCATTCGAGGATGCGGATGCGCTCGCCGTCGGCCTGGTCGCTCCAGAGTTTTTTCAGGTGCTCGTGCGGGTTGTTCGCGATCAGCGCGTTCGCCGCGCGCAGCACGCGGTTGCTGCAGCGGTAGTTCTGTTCCAGCTTGACGATGCGCAGCTGCGGATAATCCTTGCCGAGCTGCGACAGGTTTTCCGGGTTCGCGCCGCGCCACGCGTAGATGCTCTGGTCGTCGTCGCCGACGCAGGTGAAATGGCCTTTCTCGCCGGACAGCGATTTCAGCAGCCGATACTGCGCGTCGTTGGTGTCCTGGCACTCGTCCACCAGCAGATAGCCGATGCGCTCGCGCCAGCCCAGCGTGCAGTCGGCGTCGCTTTCCAGCAGTTGCACCGGCAGCCGGATCAGATCGTCGAAATCGACCGCATTGAAGGTGTTCAGGCGCTTCTGGTATTTCGCGTACAGCGCCGCGGCTTCGCGCTCGCGCGGGGTCTGCGCGGCGGCCAGTGCTTCCTCCGGCGACAGTCCCGCATTCTTGGCGCGCGAGATCAGGCCCTGCATCGCCTGGATCGCATCGCCTTTCGCGCCCGGCATCAGATCCTTCATCTGCCCCAGCGAATCGTCGCTGTCGAACACCGAAAACCCGCGCTTCAGCCCGACCTTCGCGTGCTCGATCTGCAGCAGCTTCAGGCCCAGCGCGTGGAAGGTGCAGATGGTCAGGCCTTCCGCTGCATCGCCCTTGATCCGGCGCGCGACGCGCTCGCGCATTTCCTTCGCCGACTTGTTGGTGAAGGTGATCGCGGCGATGCGCTTGGCCGGATAATGCTTCGACTGGATCAGGTGCGCGATCTTCTCGACGATCACGCGGGTCTTGCCGCTGCCGGCGCCGGCGAGCACCAGCAGCGGACCCTCGGCATGGAGGACCGCTTCGCGTTGGGGAGGGTTGAGGCCGCGCATGACGTGGTGAAGGAAGTCGGTATGACTGAAGTCGTATAGGACATCAGTTTACCTGTGCCGGCGCGACGATTCGGCTACCGTGTGCATCCATCACGGAAACATCCCCACCGGCACCGAGGTTCATGATGCGTTCCCTTGTCCTTTGCATCGTCATGCTGTCGGTCGCCGCCATGGCGTCCGCCGCCGACAAGCCGCCGCCGGATCCGCAGGACGATCCGCTGCTGATCACCGCCGGCTTTCTCGATCACCACCAGGACCTGAAGTACCGCATGCTCGGGCTTGAAGCCTTCAAGCAGGGTCGTTTCGATGACGCGCTGCGCTTCTTCCGACGCGCCGGTTTTTTCGCCGACAAGCCATCGCAGGGCATGGTCGCCGAGATGTACTGGAACGGCCAGGGGACGCCGCGCGACCCGGTGCAGGCCTATGTCTGGATGGATCTGGCCGCCGAGCGCGGCTATCGCGGCTTCCTGGGCCTGCGTGAGAAGTACTGGAACGCATTGAGCGATCCTGAACGGGCCCGTGCGATCGAAGCAGGACAGTCCGTGTACGCGCGCTTCGGCGACGCAGCCGCCAAGCCCCGCTACGAGCACCAGCTGCGGATCGGCAAGAGCCAGATGACCGGCAGCCGCACCGGTTTCAATCGCGGCGTGCAGATCGAGATTCCCGGGCCGTCGGGTTCGCAGGCGATCGAAGGTTCGAAGTTCTACGACGAGCGTTATTGGAACGCGAAGAAATACTGGGCGTGGCAGGACAAGCTGTGGATGAAGCCGAGGATCGGCAAGGTCGAAGTCGGCGAGCTCGAGGACGTTCGGCCGCGTGCAGCGGACGGCCCGGATTCGCGGATTCCCGCCGCCGCACCCGATGTCGATGCGACCGCGCCCGAAGTGCCCGCGTCCGAAGTGCCCGCGGCGCCGCCGTCGCCCGGACAGTGAAGCGCCGCCAAGACTGCGGTCGTTGCCGATATCCATGTTGAGGAGCACCCGATGACACGATCCACACCGCGCCTGCTCGCCATGAGCTGCGCAATGCTGCTGCCGATCGCGGCCTGCGCCGCGCCCGCCGCCGAAGCCACCGCCGGATCGACGGAGGCCCTGCAGGCGGCGACCGTCGACACCGATGCGATGGCGAAGCACGATTTCGATGCGCTGGTGAAGATGGCGTTCAACCACCCCAACGAGCTGCATCGCATCCATGCCAACAAGGCCGCCGCTTCGGGCGACTGGGGCGATGCCGCGCGTCATTTCCGGATCGCCGCGCGCCATGCCGACAAGTATTCGCAGCATCGGTTGAGCATGCTGTACTGGCATGGCGTCGGTGTCGCTGCCGACCGCGTCGAGGCCTATATCTGGGCCGATCTCGCCGCCGAGCGCGGCTATCCGCAGTTCCTCGCCATCCGCGAGAGGATGTGGGCCGAACTCACGCCGCTGCAGCAGGCCGAAGTGCCCACACGCGGCCGTGCCTTCTTCGACGAGTACGCGGATGCCGTCGCCAAGCCGCGCGTCGAGCGCGCGATCGCGCAGGGCCTGCGGCAGCGGACGGGGTCGCATACCGGCTTCGACGCCGGGCTGGTCATTTCCAGCATCGGTCCGGGCAACCAGCTGTTCGGTTCGGTCGGCGGCGTCAACCTGAAAGACATGTACGACGCCTCGCGGACCGACCCGAAGAAGTACTGGGCGTTCGAGGACATGGTCTGGAAGAACGGCCTGGTGAAGGTCGGCGAAATCGAGAACGTGGACGACGGCGCGGCGAAACCGGAAGCTGCTCCCGCGCCCTGACGCTGGCGCCGGCCCCGCGCCGGCCCCGATGTCCCGGCGGCGACGGACGACATGCGGCTTCGATGACCGTTCGTCGTCTCGCCCGGTTGACTGTTGACGGTCGATACAGCGAAGGCGTAGACAGGAACCGCACCGTACCGCTGGCTGTGCAGCGATTCCACGGGAGAGCGATGGTCATGGCAGTGAATACCGGCATCTTCATCAACAGCGCGTTGCTCTGGGTTGTGCTGTGCCCGCCAGCGTTGGCGGCCTATGCCGGCCCTCGCCCCGGAGCGACCGATGTCCGGTCCGACACGGATCGGGAGGTCATTCTCCGTTACGACGAACTGGTCCGCAGCGCGGCCTACCATCCCAACGAGCTGTATCGTTTCTATGGGCAGAGAGCGGTGGTCGATGAGCGATGGGAGGATGCCGTTCGCCATTTCCGGATTGCGGCGCGCCATGCCGACAAATACTCGCAACACCGGTTGAGCTTGTTGTATTGGTACGGGTTCGGCGTGCCCGAGGATCGGGTGGAAGCCTACGTATGGTCGGACCTCGCGGCCGAGCGGGCATACCCCCAGTTCCTTGCGATTCGCGAGCGCATGTGGCGTGAGCTGACGGTCGAGCAACAGCAGGCGGTCGCCGGGCGCGGTCGCGCGATGTATGCGCAGTACGGCGATCCCATCGCCCAGGAGCGGCTGTCGAACGCGTTGGGCCACGCGCGCAGCAGCGTCACCGGGTCTCGAACCGGGTTCAAGACCCGTCTTGAAATCGGATCGGCCGGAACACGCAACGCCCCCATCGAACACAACGCCACCGTGTTGATGGGCGGGATGGCGCGCACCAACCTGGAAAGGCTCTATGAGCCGGACCGAGTGGTGCCGCAGAAATACTGGAAAAAGCAGGATATCGCCTGGAAAAACGGAATGGTTGAAGTCGGCGAGATCGAAAACGTCGATCCTGCGGTGGACCCGCCGAAAGCGCCGAAACCCTGACGACCGAAGTGCGGGGCCGGGGGACGCATTCGCGGCGTCCGCCCTTTAAACTAGGGGCCATGGCCAAGCTCTATTTCTACTATTCGGCGATGAACGCCGGAAAGACCACGACCCTGCTGCAGTCCGCGCACAACTACCGCGAGCGCGGCATGCGGGTGTTGATCTTCACGCCCAAGCTCGATTTCCGCGGCGGCTCCGGCACGGTCGCTTCGCGGATCGGGCTCAGCGCCGAGGGCCAGGCCTTCGAGCGCGACGACGATCTGGACGCCTGGGTCCGTGCCGACATCGCCAAACACGGCAAGCTCGACTGCGTGCTGGTCGACGAGGCGCAGTTCCTCACCCGGTCGCAGGTCTGGCAGCTGAGCGAGATCGTCGACCGGCTGCGCATCCCGGTGCTGTGTTACGGCCTGCGCACCGATTTCCGCGGCGAACTGTTCGAGGGCAGCCAGTACCTGCTGGCGTGGGCCGACGAACTCACCGAGATCAAGACCATCTGCCACAGCGGCAAGAAGGCGACGATGACCGTGCGCGTGGACGAACAGGGCCACGCGCTGCAGGACGGGCCGCAGGTGGAGATCGGCGGCAACGATCGCTACGTGTCGGTCAGCCGCGACGAATACAAGAAAGTCATGCGCGGCGAAGGCCGCATCGACCCGCTGCAGCAGCCGTTGCCGTTGACCTGAGCGGGGCTCAGTCGTCGGCGGGCAGCGCCGGAAAATCGTCGCGCTGGTCGTAGAAGCCGTTGATGTCGATGCCGGCCAGATGCGCTCCGGGCGCGACGCTCAGCGAGACCGGCATCTCCGGGCATGGCGCGCGGATGCACTGCACCTGCTGCACGTGGCCACCGAGGCGTTTGACGCTTTCGTCGCTGCTGCCGATCACGATGTAATCGCCCGGCGTCACGCCATCGATGCGATAGCGGCCCTGGCCGCGACGGGTGCGCACGCAGACGGATTTCGCCGACGCTCCGCTGCCGATCGCGCAGATGCGCATCGCCGGAATCGCGTGCGCCGGGTGCGCGATGTTGCCTTCGATCGAGCCGGTTTTCGCATCGTTCCGTGCGTCGGCCGCGCGAGGCTCGGAGCCCGCGCATCCGCTGGCGATCATCGACAGCGCGATGAGACAGGCAACGAGGGAAAGCGGGGATACGGTCTGCATGATGGTGTTCTCCTGTGAGTGGATCAGCGGCAGGCACTGCGCACGCGCTGGAACTCGCGGACGAAGGCGCCGCCTTCGGGCAGCGCCGCGTCGATCTCCGCTTCGATCGCGTCGAGCATTCCCGGGTCTCCCCCGAAACCCGGCTCGCGGCAGCGCTGGTTGGCGATCGCGGTCGCGGCCAGCCATGCGACCTTGCGCAGTTCCGGATCGGATTTCGGCAGCGCGGCGAGTTGTTCGAGTTGGGTCGACACCGACGGCGGCAGATCGCCGTGCGCCAGGTCGAACAGCGCGAGCGACAGTTCCGCGCGCCGCGTATGCGGGTGCGACGGGCCATAGCCCACGCCGGCGCGGGTGAGTTTCACCGCATTGACCAGGCGCAGACGCGCGGCCGTGTATTGACCCAGTGAAGCCAGCACTTCGCCGATCATGCGCTCGGTGTCGCCGATACGCCCATGGTTCTTGCCCAGACTGGCGATGCGCAGTTTTTCGACCTGCAGCAGCAGCGGCAGTGCGGCCTGGTCGCGACCGGCGTCGTGCAGCACCATGCCCTTGTTGAACAGCACGCCCTGATAGATCCACGAGCCCGGGTCCTTGCGCAGCACCGCCAGCGCGCGGTCGAGGTGGTGCAGCGCGGTGTCGAAGTCGCCGAGTTCCCAGGCCACGATGCCCAGGCTGTTGTCGTCGCGGGCGACATCTTCGTGCTTCCTGCCCAGATGCTCGATCAGCCATTTTTGACTGCTGCGGTAAGCGTCGCCGGCTTCGCGGAAGCGGCCCAGATCGACGTGGATCGCAGCGAGCTGCCGGCGCGCGTTGACGCTCGATGGATGATCCTCGCCGTGCAGATCGAGGGCGAGACTCAGCGCATCGTGGCAATCGCGCTCAGCGATGACCAGCTGCCCGGCGTTGCGCTCCAGATCGCACAGCCGCTGCTGCAGGCCGATCGCCAGCGGGTGGCGGTTGCCCGCGCTGGCCTGCAGCTGCGCCAGCGCGTTGCTGAAACCCTCCAGCGCGGCCTGGGTGTGCCCGGCATCGCGTTCCAGATCGGCCAGATCGGCGAGGTTTTCCACCACGCCGGCCGTGTCTTCCAGGGTATTGCGGCGCACTTCCAGCGAACGCTGGAACAGCAACCGCGCGATTTTCGGTTTGCCTTCGGCGCGTTGGCAGCGGCCCAGTTCCGAATAGAACTCCGCTACCTGCACCGGCAATTGGCGCTGTTGGTCGCGGACGTCGGTTTCCAGCGGCTGCATGTGCGTGACGCACTCGGCGGGGCGACCGAGCAGGCGCAGCGTGCGCCCCAGATCCGAGGCGGAGCTCAAGCGCAGGCTGTCGGGCGGGTCCTCCAGACCGATCAGGATCGCGTTCTGGGTCCGCAACAGTCGCTCGGCTTCGCGATAGTCGCCCAGGCCCAGCCGCAGGCGCGCGATCACGCCGAACAGCTCCGCGCGATCCAGCGGCTGCCGCGCGAGCTCCCGGTTGCCGCGCTGCACGCCCGCGTCCAGCAGTTTGCGCACGTCCAGCGGCCCCTGCTGGCCGCTGCCGCCGGCCTGTTCGAACAGATTGGTGACGAATTTCTGCAACGCCTGGGCGCGGCTGGCTTCGCGCACCGCCTCTCCCGAGCGCCAGGTGACCAGCACCAGCGCCGAGGTGATCACCGCGAGTATCAGCGCCGCCGTCGCCAGCGCCCAGCGATGCCGCTGCACGAATTTGCGGCTGCGGTAGGCCATGCTCTGCGGCCGTGCCAGCACCGGTTTGCCTTCGAGATAGCGGTGCAGATCGAGCGCCATCGCTTCGACCGACGGGTAGCGATGCTCGGGTCGTTTAGACAGCGCCTTGAGCACGATGTTGTCCAGATCGCCGGCGATCTCTCGCGCGCGTCGCCGCAGCGCCGGGGTGCGCGAGGGGTCGCTGTCGGCTTCGCGCAGCAGATTCGCCGACGGCTTCAGCGGGTCGGAGATCAGGATCGCCTCTTCCCATTCCGCGTCGGTCTGCCGTTTCAGCTTGTAGGGCTTGGTTTCGGCCAGCAGTTCGTACAGCACCACGCCGAGCGAATACACGTCGGTCATCGTGGTCACCGGCTCGCCGCGGATCTGTTCGGGCGCGGCGTAGTGCAGGGTGAAGGCGCGGACTTCGGTGTGGGTGTTGTCGCGGCCGGGCTCCGGGCCGTCGAGCAGTTTGGCGATGCCGAAATCCAGCAGCCGCACTTCGTCCAGCGGCGTGACCATGATGTTCGACGGCTTCAGGTCGCGATGCACGATCAGGTTCGCGTGCGCGTGGCTGACCGCTTCGCAGACCTGCAGAAAGAGTTTCAGCCGCGTTTCGGTGCCCAGGTCGCGGCTGCGGCACCAGTCGGTGATCGGTTCGCCTTCGACGTATTCCAGCGCGAGATAGGGCTGGTTGTCGGTGCTGATGCCGGCGTCGAGCAGCCGCGCGATGTGCGGATGACCCAGGCGGGCGAGGATCTGGCGCTCACGGGTGAAGCGCTGGCGCAGATTGGGGTCGGCCAGACCGGGCCGCAGCAGTTTCAGCGCGACCCGACGCTGGTAAAGGCCATCGGCGCGTCGCGCCAGCCAGACCTGGCCCATGCCGCCTTCGCCCAGCAGCCGGTCGAGTTTGTACGGACCGATCATCGAGTCCGCTTTCGCCATCGGCGGCGGCGTCACCAGCGGTTCGGAGAGGAAGTCCTCGTTGTCGTCTTCCAATGCCAGCAGGGTTTCGATCTCCGCCGCCAGCGCCGGATCTTCCTCGCGCAGCGCATCAAGACGCGCGGCGCGCGCCTCGCCATCGAGTTCGAGCAGCGCGTCGAGCAGTGGCGACAGGCGCTGCCAGCGTTCGGCGTCCATCGATCGACCGCGTCAGCGCTCGCCGTTCTCGTCGCCGAGCGAGGCCAGCAGGAACATCCGCGCCTTCTGCCAGTCGCGGCGGATGCTGCGCTCCGAACGTTTCAGCAGTTCGGCGATTTCCTGTTCGGACAGGCCGGCGAAATAGCGCAGCTCCACCACTTGGGCGAGCTTGACGTCGACAGCGGCGAGCTTGGTCAGTGCGGTGTCCAGACCGAGCATGTCCTCGTCCAGGCGCAGGCCGCCTTCGACATCGTCCGGCAGTTCGGTGACGCGGTGCAGATCACCGCCACGCTTCTGTGCGAGCCGCTGGCGGGCGTAGTCGACCACCACGCTGCGCATCGCCGAGGCGGCGTAGGCGAAGAAGTGCGCGCGATCGTCGAACTGCACATCGCGGCGGCCGATGAGTTTCAGGTAGGCCTCGTGCACCAGCGCGGTCGCGTCGAGGGTTTGTCCGTACTGTCCGGCCAATTGTCGCCGGGCCATCGCGTGCAGCTCGTGGTAGAGCGTGCCGAGCACGCGGTCGAGCGCGGCGCGGTCGCCGTCGCGGGCGGCGTCGAGCCATTGGGTGATGTCGGCGTGTTCGCTATCGCTCATGGGCCGGCCCGGTGCCTCATCGATTGGAGATGGACTATACCGCAGCCCTACCCCGGACCGTCATCGCGGGCGCTGGCCTCATCGCTGGCAGTGCCCGCACCACACCGTGGCCCGCTGCGCCAGCATCGCCTGCTTCAACGGTCGCCCGCAGCGCGGGCAGGGCTCACCGCCGCGCCCGTAGGCCGACAACTCCTGCTCGAAGTAACCCGGCATGCCGTCCGGGCTGATGAAATCGCGCAGCGTGGTGCCACCGCGTTCGATCGCATAGGCCAGGATGCGGCGGATCTCCTGCGCGATCGTGGCATAGCGTTCGCGCGAGACCTTGCCCGCCGCGCGCAGTGGCGACACGCCGGCCGCGAACAGCGCTTCGGCCGCGTAGATGTTGCCCACGCCGACCACGATCTTCTGATCCATCAGGAATGCCTTCACCGGCACCTTGCGTCCGCGACTGCGTGCGAACAGCAGGTCGCCGTCGAAGTCGTCCGACAGCGGCTCCGGCCCCAGATCGCGCAGCAGCGAGTGGGTCTGGCCCGGCGCTTGCCAGAGCAGACAGCCGAAACGTCGCGGATCGTTGAAGCGCAGCACCTTCGCTGCCGTCTTGCCTTTGCCGTCGATCCGTCTTGCCTCGATCAGCATGTCCACGTGATCGTGCGCCTGCACCGGCGTGTTCGCCGGCAGCACGCGCATGCTGCCGGACATGCCCAGATGCCAGACCGCCGTGCCGGCATCGGTGTCCATCAGCAGGTATTTCGCGCGCCGGCGTATCGACAGGATGGTCTGCGACGGCAGCAGCGTTTCGACCTCGCGCGGAATCGGCCAGCGCAGATCCGGCCGGCGCAGGGTCACCGCGGCGATGCGGCGGCCTTCCAGATGCGGCGCCAGGCCGCGACGCGTGGTTTCGACTTCGGGCAGTTCGGGCATGACTCGGTCAACGTTCCTGTGCGGCATCCATGGGATCGAGCAAGCATCACGGCGCCGGCAGCGTCACCGTCGCACGCAGGCCGCCGAGGGTCGGCGACGTGTCCAGTGCGATCTCGCCGCCGTGCAACTGCAGGGCGTGGGCGACGATCGACAGGCCCAGGCCGCTGCCTTCGACACCGGTGCCGAGTTCGCGATGGAAACGGTCGAACACGCGTTCGCGCGCCTCCTCCGGAATGCCGGGCCCCGAGTCTTCGACCACCAGCATCGCGCGGTCGCCGTCGCGGCCGACGCGCACGGCGATCGTGCCGTCGGGCGGGGCGTAGCGCACCGCGTTGTCCAGCAGGTTGCGCACCAGCGCGTCGATGACCGGTTCGTCGCCGAGCACGGTCGCGGGTTCCGCCGTGAGCCGGATGCGTTTGCCGTCGGCGGCGCCGAGTGCGGCGCAGTCGCGCTCATGGCGCTGCACGGTTGCGGTGAGGTCGATGCTCCGGCGCGCGTGCGCGCCGCCGCCGTTCTCGATCCGGCTGAGCGCGAGCAGTTGCGCGACCAGACGCTCCATCCGGTGGATGCCGGCATCGAGATGCTGCTGCGACTGTTCGCGTTCGCCGTTGGTGCTGGACTGGCGCAGGTTGTAGGCGTGCACCTTCAGCGCTGCGATCGGCGTGCGCAGTTCGTGGGCGGCATCGGCGGTGAAGCGGCGTTCCCGCGACAGCGCTTTGTCCAGCCGATCGAGCAGCCCGTTCACCGCCTTGACGATGCCCTGGATCTCGTGCGGCACCTGCTCCAGTTCGATGGCTTCGAGGCGATTCGGCGCGCGCTGTTCCACGGCATCGGAGACACGCTGCAGGCTGGCGCAGGCCCAGTCGACCGCGAACCAGGCGCACAGCGCCAGCAGCGGCAGCGCCGCCAGCAGCGGCAGCAGCGTGCCGAACGCGATTTCCCTGGCGATCTCTTCGCGGATGCCGGAAAGTTCGCCGGACTGGTACCAGCGACCGGACGGCGCTTCGAGCGAGAACGTGCGCCAGTGTTCGCCGTCGATCTTGAGGTTGGCGAAGCCGGGCTCGAGCGGCGCAAGCGCATGATCGGGGCCGCTGTCGGAGCGCAGCAGCAGCGCGCCGCGCGCATCGCGGACCTGGAACGCGAGCTTGGTCTCGTAGGCATGGCCCTCGGTCATGGCCAGCGCTTCGCCGGTGCCGGTCGCCTGTCCGCGCCAGACCTTGATGACCAGCGGTTCGTCGCTGCTGGCGCCGTCGGCGTGCGCGGTGAGATCGTCGAAGGGCTCGTCGACCAGGCTCATCAGCACGCGCGAGGAATGCGCGAGTTTGGCGTCGAACAATTCGCCGGCTTCCTGCAGGCCGGCGCGGTAACTGAAACCGGCGGCGACCAGAAGCACCAGCGAGGTCACGCCGATGATCGACAGCAGCAGCGCGCGACGGATCGACTTCACATGGATCGACGGCATGTGGATCGATGTCATGCGTCGCGATCCCCTGTCGAGGCCTGCGCGACTTTTTCGTCCAGCGCATAGCCGATGCCGCGCAGGGTGCGGATCAGCGCCGGATCGAGTTTCTTGCGCAGCGCATGGATGTGCACATCGAGCGCGTTGCTCGCCACGTCCTCGTCCCAGCCGTACAGGCGCTGCTGCGCGGATTCGCGCGAGATCGGGCGCCCGCGATGCTCCATCAGCAGCCGCAGCAGCGCGAACTCGCGTCGCGGCAGGTCCAGCGGTTTGCCGCGCCACACCACCGCGAGTCGGGCCGGGTCCAGTTCCAGCGCGCCCACGCGCAGCATCGGCGTGGTGCGGCCATTCGTGCGCCGCAGCAGCGCGCGCACGCGGGCCAGCAGCTCATGGGTGTCGAAGGGTTTGCCCAGATAATCGTCCGCGCCGGCATCCAGGCCCAGCGTGCGGTCGCTGGCGCGCTCGCGCGCGCTCAGGACCAGGATCGGGAGGTCGACGCCCGCCTGTCTTGCCTGGCGGATGACTTCCATCCCGTCCATGTGCGGCAAGCCAAGATCGAGCACGACCAGATCGATGCCGCCGTCCTTGATGGCGACCAGCGCGCTGGTGCCGTCGCGCAGCCAGTCGACGCTGAAAGCCGCGCGCCGCAGCGCGGTGCGGATGCCGTCACCCAGGGATTCGTCGTCTTCGACCAGCAGAATGCGCATCCGCCGAGTGTGCGGCGCCGCTCACTCGCCGGCAAGCTTCGCGCGCACTTTGGCGAGCAGCGCGGTGGCTTCCTTGCGGCGGCCCTGGTCGGCCACTTCGCGGCCCGGACGCGCCGGTGCGGCCAGCGCCTTGTCGAGCGCGGCGGCGGCGCCCTTCCAGTCGCCCTGGTCCTGCAGGAAATCGCCGTAGAAATAGTTCGGATCGATGCCGTTCGGATTCACCTGCAGGCCCTTGCGCAGCAGTTCGCGCGCTTTCTTGTCGTCGCCGAAACCGACCGGCCAACCCGGCACCGAGTAATACAGCACGCCGAGGCTGGTGTAGGCCGAACCGTCGAGCGCGGCCGGGTCGAGCTTGATCGCCTGTTCGAAATCGGCGCGCGCCTGCTTGGCGAGGCCCAGCGCGCCGAGGCCGCCGCGTTCGCCGGCGAAACTCGACAGCACGATGCCTTCCCAGATCAGCGCATTCGCGTCCTTCGGCTGCGCCGCGCGCGCGGCGGCGGCCTGCTTGGCCAGCGCGTCGAACGCGGCCTCGCGCTGCTTCTTCGGCGTGTTGTAGTTGACCTCGGCCCAGCGGTCGCGCACGGCGCCCACCTGCGGCGAAAGATCGCCGGCGATCGCGAACATCGAAGCGGTGAGCAGCACGGTGGCCACTGCGGCGGCGAGCATGCGGTTGCGGAAACGGATCATGGCGGTTCTCCTTGGAAACGAAACAGGGACGATGGTGCGCGCGGCTGGCTGGCGATCAGCGATGGTCAGCGGCGCGCGTGACGGCGGATGATGGCGAGCTGCGATTTCAGATTGCGGTCGACCAGTGCCGGCAGCGCGCCGTTGATGCGCGCGAAGAGCTTCTCCGGCCAGCCGATCTGCATCCGCGGACGGCCGCTGGCGATCGCGGCCACCAGTTGCGCGGCGACATCGGCGGGCTCGTCTTCGGCGACTTTCATTTCCTTGTTCATCGCTTCCACCGCCGGTGTGTTGAACGCGGTGCGGGTGGCGCGCGGCGACAGGAACTGGAACTGCAGGTTGCGGTCGGCGTATTCGCGCGACAGGCCCTCCATCAGTCCGCGCAGGCCGAACTTGGTCGCGCTGTACGCGGCGAAGCCGGGAAACGCCAGGCTGCCGAAAGTCGAACCCACCGCGACCACCGCCGCCTGCGGATGACGCTGCAGCGTCGGCAGCAGGCCATGGATCAGCGTCATCGGCGCGAGCAGATTGGTATCGACCAGGTCGCGCAGCTCGTGCATCGATTGCTCCTCGAACAGGCCGAACGCGCTCTGCGCATGCGCGAGCACCAGGATCGACGGCGTCTGCTGCAGCGTCGATGCGACCGCGATCACGTGCGCGCGTCCGCTGTCGGTGGCCAGGTCCGCGACCAGCGGCACCACCCGGCCGCCGGATTGCTGCTGTGCGAGCTGCTGCAGGCGCGATTGGTTGCGGCCGACCGCGATCACCCGTGCGCCGGCCTCGACCAGCGCGTCGCACAGCGCCGCGCCGATCCCGCCGCTGGCGCCGGTGAGCAGCACGGTGCGGCCGGAGAGCGCGATCATGCCGCCTGCTCCAATGCATCGCTGCCATCGCGCAGGCTGCGGAACACGTCGCCGTAGAGTTTGTAGAAGCGTTTCGCCGCGTGGATCACCGCGCGACGGTCGTCTTCGTCGTCGAGCCGGTTCATCAGCCCTTCGTAGACGGCGATATGTCCGATATCGAGGTCGCCGTGCGAGCGCAGGTACGAAAACGCGTTGCGCGGCAGGCCGAGCGTGGTTTCGATGGTCTCGGCCGCGCGCGTGGCCAGCGCCACGCTGGTGCCTTCCAGCACCAGCACCATGCCGAAGAACCCGACCGGATTGCCGCGCGCGATGGTGTCGTAGGCGTAGGCGACCATCAGTTCGGTGGCTTCGGCCGGCTGCGATTCCGCGACCCGGGCGCGATCCGCGCCGCAGGCGGCCAGGTCGTCGAGGATCCATTCGTGGTGGCCCATTTCCTCTTCGATGTATTCGCCGACCGCCGTGCGCAGCCATTCCAGCCGCGCCGGCAACCGCCCGCCGCAGGCCATCAGCAGCGGCACCGTATGGCGCACGTGATGGAAGGCCTGGGTGAGGAAGGCGATGTAGTCGTCGCGCGCGATCTTCCCGGCCAGCGCAGCCTGGATGATCGGGATGGACAGCAGCGACTGGCGTTCGCGCTGGGTCTCGGCGAGCAGGCGATCGTGGAAAGGCAGGGCATGAACCGTCATGCGGACACTCCGTGAGCGGTGGATTCGAACGCCGTCGCGTAACGCGCATCGACGGCGGCGCGATAGCGCGCGAGGATGGTGTCGCGGCGCGGGCGGCCGTTGCTGGTCAGCAGGCCATCGGCGAACGAGAACGGCGCATCGGCGCGCACGATGTCCTGGAGCTGCGCGTAGTCGGGCAGGCCGCGATTGACTTCGACCAGCGCTTCGAGCAGCGCGGCATCGTCGAGATCCGCGCGACGCGGCCAGACGATGGCGACATTGAACGGCCGCGCTTCGCCGTGCGCGATCGCCTGCGCGAACGCAGGGTGCTGCAGCAGTTCGCTTTCCACCCACTCCGGCGACACGTTGCGGCCGAACGAGGTGATGAACACGTTCTTGCGCCGGCCGGTGATATGCACGTAGCCGTCTGCATCGATATGGCCGAGGTCTCCGGTGGCGATGGCGCCGGCCGGCGGTCCGTCCTCGCCGAGATAGCCCAGACAGCGCACGCCTTCGACGAACAGTTCGCCGTCGACCACCGAGACCTTGGCGTGCGGCAGCGACCTGCCGACGCTGCCCATGCGCGATGCGCCCGGGCGATTCAGGCAGACCACCGACGCGCATTCGCTCAGACCGTAGCCTTCGTACACCGGCAGCCCGAGCGCTTCGGCGCGCGCCAGCAGCGCGGGGCCGACGCGTCCGCCGCCGACGGCGAGAAATTTCAGCGAGTCCGGCAGCGTCGCGCCGCGTTCGGCCGCCATCACCAGCGCCAGCAGCAACTGCGGCAGCAGGATCGCGCTGTCGGGCCGGTAGCGGTGCAGGCAGGCGATCAGGGTCGGCACATCCAGCCCCGACGCGCCGGTGTAGCCCACTTCGGCCAGCGTCGGCACCGCGATTTCGGCGCCGGAGAGCAACGCCGCGTACAGGCCGGCGACGTTCTCCAGCAGCGTCGACAGCGGCATCAGGCACAGATGACGTTTCGGCGCGAGCGGCGCAGCGGCATCGGACAGCGATTGCGCGACCGCGAGCAGCGCGGCGGCATCGAGGCACACGCCTTTCGGTGCACCGGTGGTGCCCGAGGTGTAGGTGATGCAGGCGGTGCCCGGCGGCAGAACCACCGGCGTCGGATCGAGCCGCAGCAATGTGAGGTTGTCGCCGAGCGCTTGCGCCGGACACGCGGCGAAGGCGTCGGGCAGCGCTGCGCCTGCGGGCACGATCACCGCGTCGGCGCCGCTGCTCGTCAGCGCATGCGCGACCTGAGTGGGCGAAAAAAACGTCGGCAGCGGCACATGCACGGCGTCGAGCGCACGGATCGCGAGATCCAGCATCAGCCAGTCCGGACCGTTGTCGAGCCGAGTGGCGATGCGGCGCGCGCCGGTGGCGGCGAGGGTGGCGGCGAGCGTCCGCACGCCTTCGCCCACCGCGGCATCGTCCAGCGCACCGCCGTTCCACAGCACGCGCGTCGCACTGCCATGCAGGCGGTCGAGCAACGGCGCGAAGGTGTTCACCGCCGGCATGCTCACAGCGCACCTGCAGCGAGGCAGGGCAGCAGCGGCATCGCCAAGGTCGTCTTCGACACATTGTCCGCGCGCTGCAGATAGGCGTGCCCGGCCGCGATATCGCCGAACATCAGCTTCGGCTGCGCGTCGTAGTAGCGACCCCAGTGGTTGTGGTCGTCGATCAGGCGCGAGGCATTGGCGTCGGCCAGTTCGACCGTCGCCAGATGCAGGCGGTCGAAGGCGTTGCGCAACTGCCGGGTCGCCGCGAACATGACCCAGCGGAAGCCGGCCGAGTGCAGCCAGCAGGTCAGATGCAGGATCAATTCGCGCGCATCGCCGGCCGTCAACGCGCCGAAATTGCCGACTTCGACCAACTGGTCGCGCATCACCGGGCCGCCGATGGCATGGGCAATGGCGGCCTCGGCGGGCACGTCGAGATACTGTTCGACGAACAGCGGGCCTTCGTTGCCGCTGCGCAGCCCGACCGCCGCCTGCAGGCCGCCCGCAGCGTTGCGGAACGCCAGCAGATGCGGCAGGAATCGGGTCAGTTCGGCGCCATAGCGCAGGCGGTAGACCTGGGCGATGAAAGCCTCGGTTTCGGTGCGTCGCGCGTCGTCGATGCCGATCAGGGCACCATTCGCGAACCCGTGCGGGCGCTGTGCGGAAACGTAAGGCAGGGTCGGTGTCATGAGGCCGCATCATCATCGGCGGCGATTAAGCGAAGATGATTCGTTTGTTAGCGGGATGTGAGCGCCGGATTAGACTTTCATTGCGCTGTGACGCGCTCGACGTTCGCATCCCGTCGCCGATGCGAACGATTGTCGACAAGCGCCCTCGGTCGTTCGATCACGAACGGCGGATTGCCGCACGGGTCTTCACGGCGCCGCGCATGCGCTCGCGCGTGCATGCATCAGCGCGCGGTCGCGCGCGTTGGCGGCGAGCGATGCCGCGCGTTCGAATTCACCGCTAGCTTCCTCGCGACGCCCCAGCTGTTCGAGCAGATCGCCGCGAACCGCGTACAGCAGCCCGTAGTCGCGCAGTGCGGCGGCGTCGCGCAAGGCATCGACCAGCACCAGGGCGGCCAGCGGCCCTTGCGCCTTCCCGACCGCGACCGCGCGATTCAGTTCGACGACGGGCGACGGCTGTACTTCGGCCAGCCCCGTATACAGCGCCGCGATCCGCGACCAGTCGGTGTCCTCGGCGCGCGTCGCACGCGCATGGCATGCGGCAATGGCGGCCTGCAGCGCGTAGGGACCCTGCGCGCCGCCGAGCCGTTGCGCCCGGGCGAGCGAGTTCAAGCCGCGCCGGATCTGCAGGCGGTCCCAGCGCGCGCGATCCTGTTCCAGCAACAGCACCGGGCTGCCATCGGCGGCAATGCGCGCCTTGGCGCGCGAAGCCTGCAGCTCCATCAGCGCCAACAGCCCCGAGGCTTCTGCTTGCTGCGGCAACAGGCCGACCAGCACGCGGCCGAGCCTCAGGGCTTCCTCGCACAGCGCGGGCCGCATCCAGTCCTCGCCGGCACTGGCCGCATAGCCTTCGTTGAAGACGAGATAGATCACTTCGAGCACCGCATCCAGGCGCTCGCCCAGCGCGGCCTTGCGCGGCACCTCGAACGGCACCCGTTTCTCCGCCAGCGTTCGCTTGGCGCGGACGATGCGCTGCGCCACGGTCGCTTCCGGCTGCAGGAAAGCGCGCGCGATCTCCGCCGTGGTCAGCCCGCCGAGCAGGCGCAGGGTCAGCGCGACGCGCGATTCCAGCGGCAGCGCCGGATGGCAGGCCACGAACACCAGACGCAGCAGGTCGTCGCCGATGTCGTCGTCCGCATGTTCGTCGGCGCGATCGTGGACCATGTCCGCTCCGTGCAGCTGCAGTTCCGCAGCATATTCGGCCTGTTTTCCCGCATGCAGCGCGCGTTGCCGCAGATGGTCGATGGCGCGGTGTTTCGCCGTCGCCATCAGCCATGCCGCCGGGTTGTCCGGCATGCCATCGCGCGGCCAGCGTTCCAGCGCGGCGACCAGCACGTCCTGGGCCAGCGCCTCGGCGGTGCCGAGGTCGCCGGTCATGCGGGCGATACGCGCGACCAGCCGCGGCGATTCCATCCGCCACAGCGCGTCGAGGCTGCGATGGAGACGGTCGCCGGTCATCGCTGTCGCGGCGCCGCCCGCATCGCGCTCACAACGTGACGACAGGCTTGAAGCCGCCCCAGAACATCCGCTTGCCGTCGAACGGCATGGACTTGGGATCCATCAATGCCAAGCGCGGGTCGGCCATCACCTGCTTGTTGATCTTGTCGCGGTGCGCGCGGGACTTGTAGACGATCCACGAAAACACCACCACTTCGTCGGCTTTCAGCTTCACCGCCTGCGGAAACGAGGTGAGCTTGCCCGGCATCACGTCGTCGGCGACGCATTCGACGTATTCGAGCGCGCCGTATTCCTTCCAGATCTTTCCGGCCTTGCGGGCCAGTTTCCGGTAGGCGGCGAGATTCTTCTTCGGGACAGGCAATACGAATCCATCGACATAAGCCATGTGCGTTCTCCTCTGTGGTTGCGGGATGTGGATCGGCGCGGGATCAGGCGCCGTCTGCGATGTCCGGCTCGACCAGCCGGGCGAGCTGGGACAGCGACTCCTGCCAGCCGAGGCAACACATTTCGGTTGGGATCGCTGCTGGAATTCCGCTCTGAACGATCTGCAGTTCGGTGCCGCAGGACACCGGACGCAGCAGGATCTCCACCGCCATGTCGCCGGGCAGGTTCGGATCGTCGAAGCGGTCCGTGTAGCCTATGCGCGCGTTCGGTTCGAGCACGGTATAGGTGCAAACGAAACTGTGCTGCGCGCCGGTGCCGAAGTTGGTGAAGCTCATGCGATAGCCGCCGCCGACGCGCACATCCGAATGATGGACCCTGGCGACGAATCCGTATGGCGGCAGCCATTTCGCCTTGGCATCGAGATCCACGAAAGCGCGATAGACGCGTTCGGGCGGTGCGCGCAGAACGCGGTGGAAGCGGACCGTGCCGGTCTCGGTGGTCATCGGGGAAACTCCTGTGCAGTCATGGTGTGGATCGCGCCGGGGAGTCAGGCGTCCGCTTGCGGGAAGCTGGACTCGTCCATCCAGAACACTTCCCACTGGTGTCCGTCGAGATCCTCGAAACCGTGCTGGTACATGAAACCGTGGTCGTTGATCTGCATCGGCGTGGCCGCGCCGGCGGCGACCGCCTTCGCGACCAGCGCGTCGACCTCTTCGCGCGATTCGCATGAAAGCGCCAGCAGCGTTTCGGTGGCGGCATGTGCATCGGCGACCGGCTTCTTCGTGAAACCGGCGAAGAACGGTTTCGCCAGCAGCATCACCTGGATGTGTTCGGAAATCACCAGGCAGGTGGCGTTCTCGTCGGTGAATTTCGGATTGAAGCCGAAGCCCAGCGCGGCGAAGAACGCGATGGTGCGGTCGAGGTTCTCGACCGGAAGATTGACGAACAGCTGGCGGGCTTTGGACGCGTGGGTCATGACTCGGACTCCTTCATGCAGTTGATCATCCACGGTTTGCCGAAGCGGTCGGTGAACGCAGCCCAACGATGCGCCCAGAACGTCTCCTGCAGCGGCATCTGCACCTCGCCGCCTGCGGACAGTGCCTGATAGATGCGCTCCGCCTCTTCGATCGTATCCAACGAAATGTTCACGCAGGTGCCCTGGCCGCTGGCGGTGTGCGGCGGCGGGCCGTCGGCGCCCATCAGCACCGCGTCGCCCACCTCCAACCGGCTGTGCATGATCAGGCCATGGTTGTCGGCCGGCATTTCATCGCGCATCGGCGAATCGCCGTAGGTCATGCGCATGGTGATCTCGCCTTTGAAGGATTCGCGATAGAAATCGAAGGCGGCGCGGCAGTTGCCGTTGAAGTTGAGGTAGGCGATGAAGCGCATGGCGGTCTCCGTCGATGGGAAGGGATCGGTGGATCAGGCGCAGGAGGAACTGCCGGGATCCATGTACAACACGTTCCAGCGATGGCCGTCGGGGTCGCAGAAACCGCAGCCGTACATGAAGCCCTGGAATTCGGCGGGCTCGGCGAATACGCGGCCACCGGCGGCGCGTGCGCGCGCGGCGATCTCGTCCACGTCGCGCCGGCTGTCCGCGCCGATCGAGAACAGCACTTCCGAACCCGTGGCCGGATCGCTCACCGGATGCTGCACGAAGCCGGCGAATGCCTCGCGGGCGAACAGCATCAGGATGACCCGCTTGTCGCCGATGGCGAAACTCGCCGACGTCGCGGTGTTGCCGGGGCCGGGCTGGGGCGCGAAACCGATCGCCTCGAAAAAGCGCGAGGCGGCGGCGATATCGCTCACCGGCAGATTCAGCCAGACATCGTTGGGCATGGTCGTGGTCCTGTCATGGTTGCGGGGCGGCTCATGCCGATGGCGGCGAGCGTTCCAGGCGCTCGCGCAGTTGGTCTTCCTGTGCGCGCAATTCGGGCGTGAACGCCTCGCCGAAGTCGTCGGCCTCGAACACCGGGCGGATTTCGATCTCGCTGGGGCCCGGATGCGGATTCGGGCAGCGGCGCGCCCATTCGATGGCCTCGTCGATCGAGCGCACCTGCCACAGCCAGAAGCCCGCGATCTGCTCCCTGGTCTCGGCGAACGGACCGTCGACCACCCGCCGCTGCGGACCGTCGAACTGCACGCGCACGCCCTGCGCCGTGGGCTTCAGGCCCTCGCCCGCCAGCATCACGCCGGCATTGACCAGATCTTCGTTGAAACGGCCCATCGCCGCCAGCAGATCCCGGTCCGGCAGGACACCGGCTTCGGAGTCGGCGGTGGCCTTCACGATCACCATCACTTTCATCGTCTCGTCCTCGTTGGAGAGGGGCCGTAGCGGGCCCGTTCAGGGCGTTCATGCCGGATACGACGAACGGGGAGACACGGGATCGACACGATCATGAAAATATTTTTCGCAGCGACTCGGGCATCATAGACGGGGTCGAGCCCACGAGGAATGGCGATGCAATATCTGCTGCTGGTCTATACCGATCCCGAGCTGATGGCGACCCTGCCGCAGGCGGAATACGACCGTTTGATGCACGGTTGCATCACCCATGCCGACGAACTGCGCGAAGCGGGTTGCCTGCTCGGCTCGCAGCAGTTGGAGGCGCCCGCAGAGGCGCGCACCGTGCGCGTCCGCGAGGGCGCGGCGCGGGTGATCGATGGGCCGTTCGCGGAAACCAAGGAAGTGCTGGCGGGTTTCAATCTGATCGAAGCGGACAGCATGGAGGAGGCGGTGCGGATCGCGCACGAGTTTCCGTGGATACGGTTCGGCAGCATCGAGGTGCGGCCGGTGCGGGATTTCGATGCGGTGCGCAGGCGGGTGGGGGCGTGAGGAATCGGGTCGATTTTCTCTATGTGGTGTGCAGGTAACGCCTGGAATCTTTTTCGCGCACCAGCGCGAAAAAGGCTCCGGGCCTTACCCATACACCATCAAGCAAAACACCCCCCATCACTGATTCACATCTCGATAAAGCAGCATCGCGCCAAGCTGCTGCTCCTTCTCGTCATCGAACCCGCACGTCGCCGTCCATTCCGCCGGATTCTCGTAGGTCCCGAACAGCATGTCCCACCAGACGATATCGCCATAGTTGTTCCTGTGCCGGCCGTATTGATGATGGATGCGGTGCATTTCCGGACGTTGGAAAACATAGCCGACCCAGCGCGGCGTCCTCACGCTGGTGTGGTAGAAGAATTCGCCGAGCGCCGTGCACAGGGTGTAGATCGCGGCTGCTTCCATCGACAGCCCCAGCACCGTGTACACGAGCAGACTGCCGAGCAACGAATTGACCACCATCTCGCCAGGATGCTTGTAGAACGAGGTGGCGACTTCCAACCGCTGCGGGCTGTGGTGGATCTGGTGGAACCCGCGCCAGAGCAGATCGACTTCGTGACGCCAGCGGTGCCACCAATAGAACACGAACGTGGCGATGACATACGCAAGCAGGCCGCCGACTGCGGGCGGCACGTGCGCCGGGAGCTGGAACAGCGATGCCGAGGACAGCCAGCGTTCCCAGCTCACGCCGGCAAGCAGTACGACCCCGAGCTGGACGGCATTGACCAGCACCACGCGCAGCGGCCAGGTCTTGACCTTCGGCAGCGGCCAGCCCGGGAACAGGCGCTCGACGATGAAGCAGAACGCGAACGCGGCAAAGATGATCTTCAGCATGGCCTGCACTCCAGTCGCCGATGTGTGCGGAGATACGGGAAGGCTGGTGGCGGCCGGGCAGGATTCAATTCCGGATGCGGGTGGTCGTGCCGCGTGCCACGTTGCGTAGCGGATACCGATACCGCCGCGATGCCGGCCGCTCCGGCAGACCGCGCGCCACGCTTGCCCGCGCTTCGTGCGCTTGCCATGATCCGCTGGTGCGCGATGACCCAGACCTAGCCGTTCGATCGTCCACGGAGGAGGTGCAGAGCCTGATCGGCCCGCACGATCCCCCGGTCTGGACCTGTCTGCCCGGCGCATCCAGCCGGGCCCTGCTGCTCTGCGATCACGCCTCCGCCGTGGTGCCGGCCAAGCTCGCCCAGCTCGGACTGCCCGAGCCCGCCTTCCGCGAGCATATCGCCGTCGATCTGCACGCCGCCGCCGTCACCCGCCTGCTCGCCGCGCGTCTGGACCTGCCTGCGTTCCTGCATGGCTATTCGCGGCTGGTCGTCGACGCCAATCGCTACTACGACGATGCCACCCTGTGCCCCGCGCACAGCGACGGCACCACCGTGCCGGGCAATCTCGATCTGGATCACGCCGCGCGGCGGCAGCGCTGGCAACAGCTCCATCAGCCGTACCACCGCGCCATTTCCGATTGGCTGCAGCCGCACCTCGATGCCGGCGCGTCCCCGGCGCTGATCTCCATCCACAGCTTCGCTCCCGAACTCGGTGGGCAGACCCGGCGTTGGCCGATCTCGGTGCTGTGGAACGAGGATGGCCGCATCGCCCTGCCGTTCATGGATGCGCTGCGGGTGCTCGAGGGTCTGGATGTCGGCGACAACGAACCGTATTCCGGCCGCGTCGGGTTCGGCTACACCATCGCCGAACACGCCGAGGCGCGTGGCTTGCCGCATCTGCTGATCGAGCTGCGACAGGATCTGCTCGAAAGCGCGACCCAGCGCGAGCAGTGGGCCGATCTGATCGCGCGCAGGCTCGCGCCGCTGCTCGACGATCCGGCGCTGTACCGCCGGTTTCGATCCTAGGCGCGTTTCACGAAGGGGAGCGGCGATGGGCGATGACGATCGAGATTCCGATTTCGGGCACGGTGCCCATCAACAGTCTGGCTCCGAACGCGAACGCGCGATCTTCCTGTCGCTGCAAGCGCGGCTGGAACCGATGTTCCGCGAGGTCTACGCCGATCCGCTGGCCGAACGCACGGTCGTGGTCATTCCCGGTCTGAGTCTCGATCAGGAGACCTTGGCGCACATCGTCGGTGCCTCGCACTACGAGGAACGCCAGCTCAGCATGCTGATGCTGTTGCGGCTGCCGCGCACCCGCGTGGTGTTCGTCACCAGCACGCCCGTCGACCCGGTCATCATCGACTATTACCTGAGTCTGCTGTCGGGCATCCCGAGCGATCATGCGCGTCGGCGCCTGACCCTGCTCTCGGCCTACGATTCCAGCGCGCGATCGCTGACCTCGAAGATCCTCGCCCGGCCGCGCCTGCTGCAGCGCATCCGCGACGCGGTCGCCGATCCGGCCACCGCGCATCTGAGCTGCTTCAATGCGACCACCGAAGAAGTCGCGCTCGCGGTGCGCCTGGGCATTCCGCTGTACGCCTGCGATCCGGCCCTGGCCGGGTTCGGCACCAAGAGCGGCAGCCGGCGTGCGTTCCGAGACGCGGGCGTGCCGCTGCCGGACGGGTCCGAAGGGCTGCGCAATCCCGATGAGCTGCACGAAGCGCTCGCCGCGCTGAAACGGCGCAATCCCGATCTGCGCCGTGCGGTGGTCAAACTCGAGGAAGGGTTTTCGGGCGAAGGCAATGCCGTGTTCGACTTCGACGACATCGAAGCCGATGCGGTCGTGCCGGCTTGGATCAAGCGCGAGATGCCGCATCGGCTGGTGCCGGAAGCGGCCGGCCTGAGCGTCGAGGCCTATCTGGCAAAATTCGCGCGGATGGGCGGTGTGGCCGAAGCGTGGCTGGAGGGCGAAGACAAACGGTCGCCGTCGGTGCAGATGCGGATCACGCCGATCGGTACGCTCGAAATCATTTCCACCCACGACCAGCTGCTCGGCGGCCACAGCGGGCAAGTCTTTCTCGGCAGCACGTTTCCCGCCGATGCGCGCTACCGCGGATCGCTGCAGGCGGCCGGTGCGCGCATCGGCGAGATTCTGCGCGGCGGCGGCGTCCTTGGCCGCTTCAGCGTCGATTTCATCACCGTGCGCGAAGGCGACGCATGGCAGCACCATGCGATCGAGATCAATCTGCGCAAGGGCGGCACCACATTGCCGTTCCAGATGCTGCAGTTCCTCACCGCCGGCCGTTACGACCCGGAGCGCTGCGAATTCCTCACCCCGACCGGCCAACAGCGCGTGTACTACGCCACCGACAACCTGTGCCGGCCGGAGTATCGCAAGCTCACCCCCGACGATCTCGTCGATCTGATCGTCGAGCATCGCCTGCACTTCGACCCCACGCATCAACAGGGCGTGGTCTTCAACCTGATCGGCGCGCTCAGCGAATTCGGCAAGCTGAGCCTGATCAGCATCGCCGACACGCATGCGAACGCCGAAGACCTGTATCGCCGCACGGTCGCGGTGATCGATCGCGAGGTCGGTATCGGGCCCGATTGATTCCGTCGTGTCGCTGCGTCGCGTTCGCGGTGCCGCGCTCACCGTGCCGTGTAGCCGCCATCGATCACCAGCTCGCTGCCGGTGACGAATTTCGATTCGTCGGAAGCCAGGTAGACCACGCCCCAGGCGATGTCGTCGACCTCGCCCATGTGGCCGAGCGGATGCAGGAGATCGACGGCCTTGCGCGCTTCATCGAGATCGGTGGCGCCGCTGTCGAGGAGATGGTGCTCGACCATCGGCGTCCAGATATAGCCCGGGTGCACCGAATTCACCCGGATCCTGTCGGGCGCGTACAGCATCGCATCGGTCTTGCTCATCAATCGCACCGCGCCTTTCGATGCGTGATACGGCGGCACGTCGGGGCCGCCGACCAGTCCGTAGATCGAGGACAGATTGACGATGCTGCCGCTGCCCGCGAGCTTGAGATGCGGGATCGCATGTTTGGTGCAGAAGAAGACGCCCTTCACGTTCACCGACTGCACCCGGTCCCATTCCGCCTCGGTGATCTCGTGGGTCGGTTTGTTGACGCCTGCGATGCCGGCATTGTTGACCAGCACTTGCACGCCGCCGAACAATGCAGCGACCTGATCGATCGCGGTCTGCACGTTGCGTTCGCTGGCGACATCGACGTGCCAATAGCGGGCATTGATGCCGCGTCCGCGCAGTTCGGCGGCCAACGTCTCGCCTTCGGCATCCAGCACATCGAACACGGCGACTGTCGCGCCTTCCTGACCCAGACGCTCCGCGCAGGCGCGACCGATGCCCAGCGCGCCGCCGGTGATGATGCAGACCTTGTCTTTCACGCGATCCATGGTGGGACTCCTGTCGGAATGGACGATCTCGAATGAACGGTCATCGCCATTGCACGACATTCGTGCCGTCGACGCGTTGACGCGGCTCAAGTCGTGGTGCTGTTGCCGTAACGCCGTTCAGCCCACCGCCGTTCGACCAGATCGACGGCGAACAGCAGCATCGGCGGCGTCACCGCCGCCAGCAGCAGCCACGGCAGTGGCGGCGGTGCGAACCCGAACCATGCGCTTGCGGCGGGCAGCAGGGTGATCGCGGCCAGCAGCGCGAGCGTGAGCGCGGACACGATCGCGAATGCGGGGTTCGGCCGGCGCAGCGCCTGCCACAGGCTGCCGCCGCTGCGGTGCAGCACGATCAGGCCCAGATTGCCGATCACCAGCGCGGTGAACGCGAGCGCCGCCTGCTGGGTGGTCGCTAACCCTGCGCGGCCGGCGAGCAGGTACACGGCGAGCACCGCAACGAAGGCAAGCAGGCCGCGGGCGATGCTGCCTGCGAAAGTCGCCGCATCGATCAGATGCGCAACGGGCGCGCGCGGCGGGCGGCGCATGATGTTTTCGGCCGGCGGCTCGCGCTCGAACACGAACGAGCACGCCGGGTCCACGATCATTTCCAGGAACACGATATGCAGCGGCAGCAGGATCAGCGGCACGTCCAGCAGCAGCGGCAGCAGCGCCAGCCCGGTGATCGGAATATGCACCGCGATGATGTAGCGGGCCGCGCGGCCGATATTGTCGTAGATCGTCCGGCCCATCCGGATCGCGCGCACGATCGAGGCGAAATCGTCGTCCAGCAGCACGATCGACGACGCTTCGCGGGCGACATCGGTGCCGCGCGCGCCCATCGCCACGCCGACATGTGCGGTCATCAGCGCGGGCGCGTCGTTGACGCCATCGCCGGTCATCGCGACCACCGCGCCGTTCTTCTTCAGCGCTTCGACCAGGCGCAGTTTGTGTTCGGGCCGCACGCGGGCGAAGACATCGATATCGTTCGCGGCGATCGCGAAGGCCGCATCGTCGAGCGCGGCGAGGTCGGCGCCCAGCGCGACCCGTGGGCGCTCGGACAGACCGGCCTGCGCGGCGATGTTGCGCGCGGTGTCGGGGTGGTCGCCGGTGAGCATCACCACGCGCACGCCGGCCGCGCGCGCTTCGGCGACGGCATCGGGCACGCCCGCGCGCAGCGGATCGGCGAAACCGAGCAGGCCGCGCCATTGGAAACGGAAGTCGCGCGCATCCTCCGGCAGCGCGGCATCGTGCGGCCAGTCGGCTTGCGCGGCAGCGATCACCCGAAGCCCGCGCTGCGCCATCGCGCCGACCTGCGCCATCGCTTCGTCCAGCGCTTCCGGCGCGAGCCCGCACAGGATCGCGACCGTCTCCGGCGCGCCCTTGCAGGCGACCGCCAGCGACGGATCGTCGTCGATGCGCCACACGTTCGCGTACACCGGCAACGCGGGCGACAGCGGGTAGTGTTTGATGTTCGTGGAATCGTCGGCCACCGCATCCGCGACCGTGTGATCGAGGATCGCGCGATCCATCGGGTCGTGGGTTTCGCGCGCGCTCGCCAGGCGCGCGCAGCGCAGCAGCGCACGACTGGCGTCGTCGTGTCCGGTGATGTCGTGCGCTGCGCTCGCGGGCATCGCGGGCATCGCGGGATGTCGCGCGGTCGCGATCTCCTGCAGCGCCATGCGATTCTCGGTCAATGTGCCGGTCTTGTCGGTGCACAGCACCGTCACCGCGCCGAGCGCTTCGATCGCAGGCGGACGCCGGACCAGCACGCGCTGGCGCGCCATCCGCCATCCGCCGAGCGCCAGGAACACGGTCAGCACCACCGGAAATTCTTCGGGGATGTTCGACATGGCCAAGGTGATGCCGGCGAGCAGCGCCTGCAGCCAATCGCCGCGCAGCCATCCGTACAGCACGATCATCAGTACGCACGAGGCCATGCCGATCAGCGCGAACAGGACCACCACGCGCCGCATTTCGTTCTGCAGCGGCGTGCGCTCCGCCTGCAGCGTCTGCAGGCTGGCGCCGATCCTGCCCATTCCGGTGCGCGCGCCGGTGGCGGTCACTTCCGCCATGCCGTGGCCGCGCACCACCAGCGTGCCGGCCTGGATCGTGGATTGCGCATCGTCGGTGCCTGCGTGGATGTCTGCGTCGGTGCCGGCGACGCGACGCACCGGCATGGATTCGCCGGTCAGCAGCGATTCGTCGAGTTCGAGTTCGGCATCGCCGATGATGCGGGCGTCGGCCGGCACGCGATCGCCTTCGGCGACCGAAATCATGTCGCCAACGACCAGCTCGCGCGCCGCGAGGTTCCGTTCGACGCCGTCGCGCAGCACCCGCGCGCGCGGGCTGCTGAGATCGCGCAGCGCCTGCAGCGCGTGCTCCGAACGCAGTTCCTGATACAGGGTCAGCGCGATCACCAGCAGCACCGAGACGCCGAGGATCGCGGCGTCGCGGGCGTCGCCCAGCAGCAGGTAGAGCACCGCCGCCACGACCAGCAGCAACAGCATCGGTTCGCGCACCACATCGAACAGCATCCGCGACCAACCGCGCCGCTCCGGCTGCGGCAACAGGTTCGGCCCGTCGCGGCGCAGGCGCGCTGCGGCTTCGGCAGCGCTCAGGCCGACGTGCGCATCCGGTGCGTTCATTGCGATGCCGTTGCGCGCGCTTCGACGCGGGCGCCGTCTTCCACCGCATCGCCGGGATAGACGATCACCCGATCCCCGGCGCGCAGGCCGGAAACGATCCAGGCGTCTTCGCCGTTGCGTCCGCCGACCTCCACCGGCCGCAGGCGCGCACGACGATCCGCGTCGACCACGAACACCGCCATCGCACGCGCATCGCCGGTCGACTGCGCGCGCGGGAAGACAGCGCTGACCGGCACCCGCAGCACAGCGTCGCGGGCGAGCGCGACGATGCGCACACCGACGCGATAGCCGTCGCCCAGTGCGCGCCATTGCTCCGCCGGGCTGGTGATGTCGATCAGCACGTTCACGCGCTGCTCTTCGACGCCGAGCGCGGAAATCTTGGTGAACCCGGCCGGTTCGACCCGGCGGACCTTGCCCGCGAGCGGTGCGGCGCCGCCCCAGCGTTCGATCCGTACCGGCGTGCCCGGCTTGGCCTGCAGCGCATCGCCGGTCAGCAGTTCGGCGGCGATCTCCATCCCGCCGGTATCGCCGATTTCCAGCAGCGGCGTACCCAGCGCGACCGTGCCCGCGCTCGGCTGCAGCACGCGCAGCACCCGGCCACCGATCGGCGCGCGCACCGCGAAGGCGGTCCCGTCGTCGCCGCCGCGGACCGCCGCGAGCGCGGCGCGCGCCTGATCGCGTTCGTGTCCGGCGACGTGATGATCCTGGGTCGCGCTGTCGAGCTCCTTCTGCGCCGCGCGCACCGCGAGGCGATCGGTGTCGAGCTGATTGGCGGAGATGAAACGCCCGGCCGCCAGTTTCTCGTCGCGCTTCAGGATATTGCGCGTCTGCTCCAGCCCGACCTTGGCGCGTTCGATCCGGGTCTGCGCGCGCGCGACCATCGCATCGGTCGTCTCCACCCGTATCGCGAGCTCGCCAGCGGTGCGCGCATCGAGCATCGGCGCCAGCGTCGGCGCCAACGTCGCCAGCACCGCATCGTGTTCGACCGCATCGCCCTCGTGCAGCGCGATCCGCGACAGCTGCCCGGCCAGCGGCGCCGAGATCACATAACGATCGTGCACGCGGGTCTTGCCGTCTTCGTCGATGGTGATCTCGAAGCGGCCGACGCTGGCGGTCGCCAGTTCGACCTGCAGCGGTCGCGGCGCGAACGCCCAGGCCAACAGCACACCCGTGGCTGCGAGCGCGAGACCGCCGATGATCCAGGTTCTGGTCTTGTGCATGCCTTTCTCCGTCATTCTCTGGTTTTCAACGCCGCGACCATGTCGAGCCGGTCGATCCGCCGCCGCACCACCAGCGCGCTGGCGACGCCGGCGGCGAGCACCGCGAGTCCGGCCCACGCATAGGTGCGCGGCAGGATCGCGACCGGGAAGAAGAACTGATCGTTGCGCATCAGGGTCACGATCAGATGCACCAGCAGATTCCCGAGCCACATGCCCAACGGGAGCGCGATCGCGATGCCGATCGCCATTTCGCCCAGCAGCAAGGCGGAGACCTCGGTACGGCTGAAGCCGAGCACGCGCAGGCTGGCGAGTTCCCAACTGCGTTCCGCCAGCGCGATCCGCGCGTTGTTGTAGACCACGCCGACCGCGATCACCGCAGCGAACGCGGTCAGGATCGTGCTCATGATGCGGATGTTGCGCGCGCTGATCTCCTGCATGTTGCGCCACAGCGTCGCTTTGCTGAAGGCGCCGACGATGCGCGGCACCGCCATCGCCGCCTGCAGGAAGCGTTCTTCGCCGCCACGCTCCACGGCCGCCGCGAACCGGGTGCTGACATCGTCCTCGCCGAGCAGCCGGTTCAGCGCGCGGCGTTCCATGTACGCGTTCAGCCCCATCATGTCGCGCACCGTGGCGACCAGCGGCACCGGCAGCGTCTGCGTGCGCCCTTCCAGCACATCGACCCGCACCTCGTCGCCGATGCGCAGCCCCAGCTTGTCGGCAAGACGGTCGGTCATCACCAGTCCATCCGTGCGCGGCAGCACCTGGCGATTGTCGACATCGACGATCCGCCGCAGCTCGGGACGCGCGGCGTAGCCCTGGATCGCACCGCGTTCGCTGCGATGGCCGTGGACGAAACGCACCGCGATATCCCGCCCGGACTCGACCGCGATCGCACCGGGCAGGCGCGCGACCGCAAGTCGCGCGCTGTCGTTCGTCGGCTCGGCCATCCACACGATCACGTCGCTGCGCATCTCGACGTTGAACTTGCTGTCGACCACGGCATCGATCGCATCGCGGAAGAAATTGCCCATGATCACGATCGCCACGGCTGCGGCGACGCCGCCGATCGACAGCAGCGTTCGCAATGGCCGGCGCTCCATGTTGCGCAGGATCATCCGCAGCGTGGTCGGCATGCGGGTGATGCCGAGGCGTTCGGGCAGGGTGCGTCGATAGCGCCCCGGCGACGGCGGGCGCATCGCTTCCGCAGGCGCCAGGCGCACGGTGGCGTAGAGCGTGTTGAGCGTGCCGAGCACCGCGGTGCCGAAGGTGATGCCGATGCTCGTCAGCAGCAGCCACGGCGCGATGCGGTGCTCGAAACTCGGGAAATGGAAAAAATCGGCGTACACACCGATGAACATCGTGCCGAGCCATTTGCCGAGCGCGATACCGAGGACCAGCCCGGCGATCACGATGGCGAACACCAGCTTGAGGTAATAACCGCCGATGCTGCGGTTGGGATAACCCAACGCCTTCAACGCCGCGATCTGTTCGCGCTGGGTCGCGATCAGCCGCGACACCACCACGTTGAGCAGGAACGCCGCCACCGCCAGGAAGATCGACGGCAATACCGTGCCCAGGACGTGCTGTTCCTTGATTTCGTTCTGCAGCATCGCGTGCGAGGTCTGATCCTCGCGGCCGTAGGCTTCGCGACCGCCGTAGCGCGCGATCAGGCGCTCGACGGCGGCGATCACCGCGACCTCCGATGCGCCGGGCGCCAGCTTGATCGCGACATGGTTGAACGCACCGTCCATGTCGTAGGCGGCGGCCAGCGTGTCGCGATCGATCCAGAACACGCCGAAGCCACGCATATCGGGCATGCCGCCGAAACCGGCGAAGATGTACTCGGGCGACAGCGCGATGCCGACGATGCGGAGAGTGCGGCGTTTGCCGTCGATCAGTGCGGTGAGGGTCGCGCCCGGCGCGAGCCCGCGCGCCTGCGCGAAACCTTCCGAGACCAGCGCATCGATCATGCCGTTGCTGTTCGTGCCGTCGCTGCGCGCGACGGTCTGCACGGCGCCTTCGGGATGCAGCGCGCGCCCGCTGCGCAGCGTGACCCGGTTCATGCGCTGCGGCCGACGCGGATCGACGCCGATCAGATGGCCCATGATCGGATCGGAGACGCCCGCGATCTCGACCCGGACCGTGTGTTCGACCGTGGTCTGCACGTCGGCGACGCCGGGCGCATCGCCCAGTGCGGCGGCCAACGCGTTCGGCGCGCGCTTGACGGTGGCGAAGACATCGGCGAAGCGGTCGGCGGCGTAGTAACGGTCGCGCGCCAATGCCAGCGAATCGACCGCGCTGAGCGTGGTGATGAAGCCGGCGACGCCGCTGGCCACCACCAGCGCGATGGTCAGCGCCTGGCTCCACATCAGGCGCAGATCGCGCAGCAGCTTGCGGTCGAGGGCGCGCATGCTCATGGCGTCGTCACCACGAAAGCTCGGACGGCTGCAACTTGTGCGCATTGACGTCGATGCGCTGGATGCGACCGTCGCCGAGATGGATCACCCGATCGGCCATGCCGGCGATGGCCGCGTTGTGGGTGATCACCACCGCGGTCGTGCCGAGTTCGCGATTGATTCTTTCGATGACGTCCAGCACGAGCTTGCCGGTCTGGTAATCGAGCGCGCCGGTGGGCTCGTCGCAGAGCAGCACCGCCGGGCGTTTCACGATCGCGCGCGCGATCGCGACGCGCTGCTGTTCGCCGCCGGAGAGCTGGGCCGGGAAATGATCGCGACGCGGGGTGAGGCCGACCAGGCCGATCGCTTCGTCCACCGGCATCGGGTCTTCGGCGATGTCCGACACCAACTGCACGTTCTCGCGCACGGTCAGACTGGGGATCAGGTTGTAGAACTGGAACACGAAGCCGACGTGTTCGCGCCGGAAACGCGTGAGTTCGGTCTCGCTCGCGCCGTCGAGGCGATGCTCGCAATACGCCACTTCACCGTCGCTGGGCACGTCCAGGCCACCGAGGATGTTCAGCAGCGTCGATTTGCCGCTGCCCGAGGGCCCGAGCAGCACGATGAATTCGCCGCTGAAGATGTCCAGATCGATCTCGCGCAGCGCCGGCACTTCGACCTCGCCCATGCGGTAGATCTTGCGCAGACCCCGGGCACGGAAGACGATTTCCCGCATGCCGCCGTTCGCACCCGCGCGCGCAACGGTTTCTGGTTCCGTGGCGGTGGGCGTCGGTGATTCAGACGATTGTGGAGCCATCGGTGCGATCTCGTTCTCCGAGGAGCGGTAGCGACCATGAGACGACCGACCGTCCGAGGGTGATCATTGGCGCGATGCGCGCTTCGACTGTAACAGGACGGGCGACGGTCAAGCGGTTATGAACATACGCTGGAAAACCATCGTGCATTTTGACGGCGATCAAGACCGGTTGCACGAAAGCGTGCGTCAATGACATCTCCCGCACTGTCGAATAAGGTGTCGTCATGTACAAGGACATTCTGATTCCCGATGTAAACACGGACAGCGAGCGGGCGCCGATCGCCGCAGCGATGGCGATCGCGGAAACCTTCGAGGCGCATGTCGCGATGCTGGTCACGGTCGATGTGCCGGCGCCGATGCCCAGCGACTGGGGCGCGATGGCCTACGACCTTTATGCGCGCCTGCACGAGGAGGCGCGCAAACGCGCACGCGAACGCGCCGACGCGTTGCGCGCAAAGTTCGCGCATGCGTCCGTGCCGTTCGAACTGCGCATCGCCGAGGCGGTGTCGCTGTATCCGCAGAACGCCGCTGCGTTGCAGGCGCGCTATGCGGATCTCACGGTGTTGCCGGCGATGCCGCGCAACGGCGCCGAAAACATGTTGGCGCACGATTATTTCCACGACGTGCTGCGCCATTCCGGCCGGCCGGTGCTGGTGGTACCCGAAGGCAACACTGCGACGATGCCGCCGAAACGCGTGGTGATCGCATGGAAACCGACGCGTGAAGCCAGTCGCGCGATCGCCGATGCGATGCCGCTGTTGCGCAAGGCCGATGCGGTCGATGTGCTGGTGATCGATCCGGTGGTCGGCGAAGCCGCGCACGGCGGCGAGCCCGGCGCCGACATCGCCGCGCATCTGGCCCGCCACGGACTGAAGGTCGAGGTGGTGACGCGGCCGAGCATGAATTTCTCGGTGACCTACGCGCTGCTGGAATACGCGCGGACGGTCGGTGCCGATCTGATCGTCGCCGGCGGATACGGTCATTCGCGGCTGCGCGAAGCGATGCTTGGCGGCACGACCCGTGAACTGCTGCAGACCACCCATCTGCCGGTGCTGTTCTCGCATTGAACGCGCGGCGTAGACTGCGGGCAAGTCCCCGCAGTCCATGTCCCGCTTCCGCATGCCGTTGAATTACGCAGCGCTTTACGGTTACAGCGTCGCCTTCGCGATCGGTCTGCTGATCGGTATCGAACGCGAGCGCAGCAAGGGCGAAGGCCCGGGGCGCGCTGCGGCCGGCGTGCGCACGTTCATCCTGGTGGCGCTGGCCGGCGCGATCGCGCAGCAGCTCGGCGGCGTCGGCATCGCCGTGGGCGGTGCGTTCGTGGCGTTGGCGGCGTTGGCGAGCTATCGCCGCAGTCGTGCGGAAGACCCCGGGCTCACCACCGAAGTGGCGCTGCTGGTGACGTTCCTGCTCGGCGTGCTGGCGATGACCATGCTGCCGATCGCCGCCGGCCTCGGCGCGGTGGTCGCGCTGGTGCTGGCGAGCAAATCGAGCCTGCACCGCTTCGTCAGCCATACGCTGACCGAACAGGAAATGCACGATGCGCTGTTGCTCGTCGCTGCGGCGGTGGTGGTGCTGCCGCTGTTGCCGGATCGCGCCATCGATCCGTGGCAGGCGCTGAATCCGCACACGCTGTGGATGCTGGTGGTGCTGGTGATGGCGATCAACGCTGCGGGTTATGTCGCGCTGCGTATGCTCGGGCCGGGTGCGGGGCTCGCGCTCGCCGGTTTCATCGGCGGCTTCGTGTCCAGCACCGCGACCATCGCGGCGATGGGCGACCGCTCGCGCGCGTCGCCACAGTGGTTGGCGCAATGCGTCAGCGCCGCGCTGTGTTCCAACATCGCGACCATCATCATGCTTGCGGTCGTGGTCGGCGCGTTGTCGCCGCCGCTGCTTGTGAGTCTGATGTGGCCGCTGATCTTCGCCGGTCTCGCCGCGATGCTGTCGGCGTGGCTGGTGCACGCGCGCAGCGCGGCGACCGAAGTCGAAAGTCGTCCGGTTGCGCCGGGTCGCCCGTTCGAGCCGCGCCATGCGCTGGTGTTCGCCGCCATCGTCAGCGCGATCCTGCTGTTGTCGGCCGGCGTGCATCGCTGGCTCGGCGACACCGGCGTGCAGATCGCTGCGGGCGTCGCGGGGCTGGCGGATCTGCATGCGGCATCGGCATCCGTGGCGCAAATGGTGGCTTCCGGCACGATCTCGGTCGGCGATGCGGGTTGGCCGGTGTTCGTTGCGTTGATCGCGAATTCGCTGAGCAAGCTGTTGATGGCCTGGTTGCGCGGCGGTCGGGGGTTTCTGCTGCGGTTGTTGCCGGGTGTGGCGTTGATCGTGATCGCGTTTGCGGTTGGGGTGTGGCTTACCTGAAGCTTGGCAGTGCTGTTTGTATCGGCGCTTCATGCTGTGCGGGTATTGCTTGGAACCTTTTTCGCGCTGGTGCGCGAGTTACTTTCTTTGGCGCAAAGAAAGTAACCAAAGAAAACACCTCAAGTCCAATTCAAACCTGCCTTCTGAGGCGAAGCCGGGATTTTTCGATGAGGCGTCCTGCCTCATCGAAAAACGGCGCACGTCCTGTGCGCCGCCCTCCGGGTCTACGATCAGGGGAAAGTGTGCCGTCTCTGCAAGATCATCAGGACGTTGCCCTCTACCGGCATTCAAGCAATGTTTCCGTCGTTTTTGTGACGTTTCATGCACGGCATGCTTCAGCATCTCGTGAGGTTGTGCGCTCGTTGTCAAAATTCCAGAAATCCACATCGTCCTATCCATACCCAGGCTATGGTTTCGTCGGACCTGGTTGCAGACCCGGAGGGCGATGCACAGGATGTGCATCGTTTTTCGACGAGACATGGATGTCTCATCGAAAAATCCCGGCTTCGCTTCAGACGGCAGGTTTGAATTGGATTTGAAGTGCTTTCTTTGGTTACTTTCTTTGCGCCAAAGAAAGTAACTCGCGCCCCAGCGCGAAAAAGGTATCAGGCCTTACCCGCACAGCACGAAGCGCCGACACAAGACAGCGCCGCGAAACTTCCAGAGAAGATCAGGCCTGATCGTGAGCGAACGCATCGCCTACACGAATCCAGGGATATCCCGCTTTCTTGACAGTCCCTTCACGGGCCAGTTTTGCCGTTCGCGCAGCAACTGGCGCAGTGCGCCAAAGAAAGCAACTCGCGCACCAGCGCGAAAAAGGTATCAGGCCTTACCCGCACAACATGAAGCGCCGACACAAGCAGCACCGCGAGTGCAGATCAAGGCGCCGCGTGCGATCCCTGCGGCCGGATCCCGGCCATCCGATTCGCCCCGCATCTGAAAAACCGCGAATTCGCCAACCACTGCTGATCCGGGTAATAAGCGAAGACCAACTGGCCGTCCTTGAGCGTATCGATGACATCGTTCGCCACCGCGGGCCTCACCGCCGGACAGCCGAAGCTGCGGCCGAGGCGGCCCTGGCGCTGGGCCATGACCGGATCCACGTACGGTGCGCCGTGCATGACGATGGCGCGGGCGCGGGCCAGATCGTTGACGCCGGGTTCCAGACCATCCATCCGCAGCGAATAGCCGTTGCCGCCGTTGTAGGTTTCGGCGGTGGCGAACAGACCCAGGCTCGACTGGTGGCTGCTCTCGCGGTTCGAGAAGGCGTTGGCGAAATTCTCGCCGCTGTTGCGACCGTGGGCGACATGCTCGGCGTACAGCAACGTGGTTTTTTTCAGATCGAACACCCAGAGCCGGCGTTCGGTGGAAGGCCGCGAGTAATCGATCACCGCGAGCCGCTGCGCCGGGGCGGCGGCGCCCGAAGCGGCGGCGCATTCGGCCGCTTCCAGCGCGAGCGCGATGACCTTCGGGTCGGCTTCGGGCGCGAGCCTCTGCAGCCTGCCGAGCAGCGGCGATGTGCCGTTGGTGCGCGTTGCGTGGAGGGTCGTGCCCATCGAGACATGGCCGGCATCGGCGGCGAATGTGGACGGGGCGGCCAACAGCGTGGTGATCGCGAACGCAGGCGTGAACAGGGTCGCGAACAGGGAGGTGGTGGGTCTGTGCATGGCCCGAGGATGCCCTAGGCCGGCGGGGAAAACATGAACAGGCCGCGCCTTCAGGGGGTTTCGGGCGGGGTTTGTGGGGCCGGTGGCAGTGGCGCTGTGACCGGGGTCTCATCGGTTTGCGGCGCTGCGGGAAGAGCGGGCGCGGGAGGCGCAGCAGGCGCGGGAGGCGCCACAGGAGGTGCCACAGGAGGTGCCACGGGCGGGACGTAACGCAGCGCTTCGTCGGTGATCAACAAGGTCGGATCCGCAGGCAGAACGGCCTGCAACTGTTGTGCGAAGGTGCCCGACACCTGGATCTGCCCGCCCCGCAGCGGCGGCTGGGACGCGCCCGGCACCGGCGCTTTTCCCGGTATCGCGATCGCCTGCCAGCGCAGCGTCGGCGGAGGATCGGGCAGGGAGGGGTCGGCCGTGAGCGCCGCGTTCTCGCCCGCGTCGGACAACAACGAATAGAAGCGGGTGCCCTTTGCGGGCTCGCCGGTGATCCCGGTGCTGGCGTGGCCGATCTCGACGCCATTGCGCACCACCACCAGCATGCGGTCCCGCGTGCTCAGCATGATCGTCAATGGCCCTTCGGGCGCGCGTTCGGGGGTCCACGACTCGGCGAGCGCATCGCTGGTCGCATCGCGCAACGCGCCGGTCGCGGTTTCGACGGGTGCCAGCCATTCCGGCGAGATCACTGCGGGTGGATGCGAGGCCGCATCCGCGATCACCACGATCACGCCGCGCCTGCTCGCGTCGTAGAGCGTTTCGGCGAATGCCGCAGGCAGACGGATACAACCGTGCGATGCCGGATAGCCCGGGATTTTGCCCGCGTGCAACGCAGTGCCGCTCCAGGTGAGCCGCAGCATGAAAGGCATCGGCGCGCTGTCGTAAAGATTGGAAAAATGTTCGCGCTCCCGTTCCAGGATCGGAAACACCCCGGTTCCGGTTTCGAATCCGCGTTTGCCGGTACTGACGGTCGATACGCCGATGCGCACGCCGTTGCGGTACACGGACAGCCGCTGCTCGGGCAGGCTCACCACCATCACCACCGGCCCTTCCGGCGCCAGTTCCGGCATCCACAGGGATTGACCGGGTTTGAGCACCGGCAGGCGCGGCGGCGATGCCGGTTTTCTCGATTTCGATGGTTTCGCGGAGGGTTTCGGCGCCGCGACGGCCGTCGTCGCGGGCTTCGGCGCGACGGGCACCGCAGGTTTCGGCGCCTCGACCGTGGCCATCGCGGCGGCGGGCGCACGCGCGTCGATGCCGTCGGTGCTGGCGGGCGGCGCAGCGAACAGCGGGCATGCGCAGGTGAGCGCGCACACCAGCAGGGCGGCTCGGACGGTAAGGGTTTGCATGGCGCATAGTTTAGCGGCCGTCCGGGCGCGATGGCTGGCCGGATGCGCCAAAAGATGCCGATTCGACCGCCGTCGACGCGCGGTACCCGGCGGTCAGGCGTCGCGAACGGTATTCACCCCGACAGCACCTGCAGGATCTGCAGCGCGATCCTGCGCTTGTGCGCGGGCAATCTGCGGAAGCGCAGCAGCGCTTCGTCTTCCTGCGGGTCGTGGGCCTCGCCGTTCGTCAACGGGATCGAGCCTGCGGTTTCCCCGGGCGTGGTGCTGCACGGGCCGCGAGCGGTGGCCAGCCATTCGATGCAGGTGCCGGTCTCGATCGCGATCTGGATCAGATGGTGCATGCTGGGCGTGGTGCCCAGCGGATGCTCCCATTGGGTCACGGCGCTGCGTTTCACGCCGACCCGGCGCGCGAGTTCGGCTTGCGTCAAGCGCGCCGACAGCCGCGCTTTGCGGATCCTGGTAGGTAACGCGCTGGCAGGTAACGCGCTGGTAGGTAACACACTGGTGCGCAGTGCGCTCATCGTGGACCTCGTCCTCGGCGGTGCGGTCGCCGCTAGCGTGGATGTCGATTCGGGCCGGTCAGCGTTTACCCGCGCAGATTGTACGGTACTGCTGTCCAGGCCTTCAGCGACAAGCATCCGGGTGGCAGACAGAGCAAACGGAAAGCAATACTTGACGCGGACGGCGGTCATCGCGTCGATGCGTGCGGCCTGTCGTGGCATCTTCCCGCGTGTTACGCAAAGCCTGCGATGTTCCAGCGGCGCAACATCGCGAAGGGGGCGGTGAGGCGCGCTGCGGGCCGCGCGCGCCGCGTCCGTCCCGGAGCGGCCACAGCACAGGACACGACAGGATGTTACGCATCTGGTTGTTCGGTTCCCTCTGCGTCGCCAACGATGCCACGGGCGAGCAGGTCACCGCGATCTCCGGTCGCTGCGGCAGTCTGCTCGCCTATCTGGCGCTCGGGCGCGGGCGCTACTTCAGTCGCGCCGAACTGCTGGGCACGCTGTGGCCGGAGCGGATGGCGTCGATGACCGCCGGCTCTTTCAACACGGCGCTGTGGCGGCTGCGACGGATGGTCGAATGCCCACCGTTCGAGCACGGCGACCTGATCGCCAGCGACCGTCGCGGCGCGATCGGCCTCAACGGTTCGCAGGCGATCTGGCTCGACATCGAGGAATTCGAACGCAGGATCGCCTCCGGGCTGAGTCGTCCGATCGAGCAGCTCGGCGATCACGACATCGAGGACCTGCGCGCCGGCGTGGCGCTGTACAAGTCCGACATCCTGATGGAGTTCACCGACGACTGGGCGCTGCGCGAGCGCGAGAAGCACCGGCGTCATTATCTCAACGCGCTGTGGCGGCTGATGCAGCTGTGCGCCATCCGCCGCGAATACGGCGAAGCGATCCGCTACGCGCAGTGCATTGTCGATTGCGATGCGCTGCGCGAAGACGTGCACCGCGAGCTGATGCAGCTGTTCGTGCTCAGCGGCCAGCGCGCGCAGGCGCTGCGCCAGTTCGAGATCTGCCGCGACATGCTGCGCCGCGAGTTGGCGATCCAGCCGATGCGCGAGACCCTGGCGCTGTACCGGCAGATCGCCGACAGCGCGATCGGCGGCGGCCAGATGGCAGCGCCGGCGATGATGCAGGCGCCGCTGCACTTCGACTATGCGCCGGCGACGCCGCTGGCCGTGTTCGACACGCCGCAGGATGTCGTCGACCTCGCAGCGGATCGCCATGCCCGCAGTTGCATCGCCACCGCCCGCCAGCATCTGGCGGCGGCCGATGCGCAGCTCGAACTGGGCCTGCGTCAGCTCGACAGCTGAGCTTTTTTTCTGTCGCGTACGGCATAGGGTGCGCCTCAGCGCACCGGCCGTTCGTCTTGATTGCGCGATGGTGCGCCAAAGGCCCGAGGCATCCGCACTTTTTCAAGGATTTCGAAAAAACGTCGTCATCCCCGCGAACGCGGGGATCCAGCGACTTCCAGCTTCCGCGCAGCGCAAAGGCACTGGGTTCCCGCGTTCGCGGGAACGACGGGCAAACGAACGATTGGGATGGCGCTGCGCCGACATCACACGTCGATCACCCGACATCACACACCCGCCGCCTTCGATGTGATGTTGCGGTGATGTCGGCGTGACGGGCCGGTGATGCGCGCGGCGCAGAGTCGGGCCATCGCTCCGACATCGACCAGGCGCGCCCCATGGCATTGCTCGAGGACCGCACCACCGCTTTCATCGTCCGCATCTGGTGCGAACGCGGCGACACCGCGAGCCTGGCGCCGGAATGGCGCGGTTCGGTCGAACACGTCCAGACCGGCCAGCGCGCGTTCTTCCGCCATCTCGACGCGGTGATCGATTTCATGAAGCCGCATCTGGAAGGCATCGGCATCGATGCCCAGCAGCGCTTCTGGGAGCGCATCTCCACGGTCATGGACGACGGGGAGCAGGACATCGTCCACGACCCGACCCGCGCGCCCAAGGAATTCAGGATCGATTTCGGCGCCGAATCCCCCGCATCCCCTTCAGCGCTTCCTTCCGCCGCCGCCGCTGCGGCATCCGCATCCGCCGCCGCGTCCCTCGACGCGCGGAAGTCCCGCTAGGAGTCCGTCATGGCCGTCATCCGTGCCAACCGCGAATCGATCGATGACCGTTTCAGCGTACTGGGGTTCACCGTACGCTCCGAACTGCCGCTGTTCGAGATCGCGATCGCGACCGATCCGGAATTGCTCCGGCCCGAACTGCGCGCGAAGCGCACGGCCGGCAATTTCCATACCAGCCGCCTGCTCCGCGCAGCGCCTTCGCAGCGCGGCGAAGCGGTGTATCTGGTGCCGCCGGACGTGGTCTCGCGCTTCATCGGACAGCCGCGCCTGTATTTCGGCCTGGCGACGTATCGCGAAAGCGATCGCAGCACGCCGGTGTCGATGCGCATGCCCGATCGCGGCACGATGTACGTCAATTTGTCGGGCCTGACCGAGCGCGGCCTGCGCCGCACGGTTCGCGGTCGCGGCGCGATGGGCACCGGCGGCACCGGCTATGGCGGCGGCAACGGCGCCGAGCTGGGCTGGGGCGGCGACGCCGCAAGCGCCACGCCGCCGCCGTCGCGCGACGAAGACCGCAGCAGCGTCCCGCGCACGAAGATGAGCTCCGGTGCGGGTGAGCCCGTGACCTACAGCGACGGGTATTCCGAAGAGCTGTGGAAGCAGGCGCCGGTCACCGCCGCGCCGGCACCGACCGAAGCGCCCGCAGCGTCGGCAACACCCGCACCCGCGACACCGGCAAGCGCGACCGCGCAGAGCCTGGCGATGCGCAACGGCGCCGGGCGTCGCCCGATGGCGACGTCGCGTTCGCTGCTGATTTCCTCCGACTACCGCCCCAGCAATTTCTGGGACGCACTGCGCGCGCAGGCCGGATTCTTCCTCGACAGCGCGATGTGGTATCTCGGCGTCGGCGACACCCGGGTGATGCCGCATTCGGCGATCTGCCAGATCCGCGTGCCCGACGGCACCGGCGAAGGCGGCCTGCACGGCTCCGGCTTCTTCATCGGCCCGCGCCTGATCATGACCGCCGCGCACGTCGTCGACGGCCAGAGCGAATTGATCGTGGTGCCGGGCAAGAACGGCAGCGGCACCGGCGGCGCGGTCGAGCCCTTCAGCCGCTTCAGGGTCACCAGGTTCAGCAAGCACGATTCCTACGGCACCAACGGCAGCGATTTCGACATGGCGCTGATCTGCGTGCCCGCCGCGAACGCGGTCGGCAAGGGACAGTATTTCGATCTGGTCGAAGAGCTCAACCAGAGCCGGCCGGAAGGCGTGGTGGTGAGCGGTTACGCCGCGCGCTGGTACGCGAACGATGCGATCGAACATTTCGTCAACGACACCATCGATCCCAACCGCCAGCACATGATGGGCGGTTACATCCGCGACCTGCCCACCGACGAAACCTTCAGCTACAACATCCAGACCCTCGGCGGCACCAGCGGCTCGCCGGTGTACTGGATCGAAGACACCGGCGCCGGTCCACAGGCGCACATGGTCGGCGTGCACGTCGCCGCGCACGATGCCACCACCAATCTGGGCTGCCGCATCACCGCGAACAAACTCGCCTGGATCCGCAGGATCGCCGCCGGCTGGGGGCAGACGCTGACGTTCTCGATGGGTCGCTACGCGCGCAGCCTGTCGGCGGTGGACGAGGACAGCGGCTACGACATCGGTGGGCCCATCCCCGACGAAGCGGCGACCACCGCGCAGAGTTGGTACGGCGCACGCGGCCTGACCCTGACCGCGCCCGAGTATCCGATGGCGAGCCGTTTCGAAGCCGCCGTCGCCGGCAACTTCCGCGCGGTCGGCGGCACCCGCACCATCGACAGGATCGTCATCCATATCACCGACGGCGGCGCCAACATCAACGGCACCATCAGCTGGTTCAAGAATCCGGCCGCGAAGGTGAGTTCGCATTATGTGATCGGCCAGGACGGCGAGATCGTGCAGATGGTCGCGCACAACGATGTCGCCTGGCATGCGGGTTCCGCCAACGGCACCAGCATCGGCATCGAACACGTCGCGAATACGCGAGGCCTCAATCCGACGCCCGCACAGATGTGCGCTTCGGCGGCGCTGGTCACGTGGTTGTGCGACCAGTACGGCATCACCCCGGATCGCGCGCATATCCTCGGTCACGCCGAGGCCGACGCAAAGACCACGCACAAGGCCTGTCCGAACGCGGTGTGGGATTGGGTCTACTACATGGACATGATCACCACGCGCACGTGTTATGTGCCGGATTCGATGACGCCCAGGACCCAATCATTGGGCTATCGCCTCAATCACGGCGCCAGCGGTTACGGCCGCGCGCTGAATGCGGATGCCGACCACGATGCCGACACCGATCCCGATGCGATGGGCATCGACGAAGACGTCCCCGACGAAGAAGCGATGCCGCAGGCGCAGTCGTGGTACGCCAGCGCCCTGGGCGACCCGTCCCCGGAATATCCCGCAGCGCTGAAATTCGCGCCGGCGCATCCGAACAACTACACGAGAGGACGCAAGTCCGGCACGACGATCGACCGGATCGTGATCCATATCACCGCCAGCAAGAACGACTACGACAAGACCATCGGCTGGTTCCAGAATCCGCGCCAGCTGATGGGCAAGAAAAAGAAGAAGGTGCGGGTCAGCGCGCACTACATCGTCGGTCGCGGCGGCGAAGTGGTGCAGATGGTCGCGCATGCCGACACCGCGCATCACGCCAACGGCGCCAACAGCCGCAGCATCGGCATCGAACACAATGCCACCGCAGCCGGCGGCCACGTGCCGACCGATGCGCAGTACCGCAGCTCGGCGAAACTGGTCGCATGGCTGTGCGCGCAGTTCGGCCTGCCGGCCGACCGCACCCATGTGCTGGGCCATTCCGAAGCCGATACCCGGACCACCCACACCAGTTGCCCGAATTCGGTCTGGGACTGGGACACCTACATGACCCATCTCGCTGCCGAAGCCGCCGCGCTGTCGGGTGGCGCGGTCGCGCAGAGCCTCGGCCTGCGTCGTCCCTACGTCGCCGCGCAGGAGATCATCACCCCGTTCTACGATCCCGCCGATCCGATGAGCGCCCTGACGTGCCAGAACGACGCCTTCAGTCAGGCGCGCGAGGAGTGGTTCGTGGGCGTGGAGAACACGCAGCTGTTCCCGCACTCCGCGATCTGCCTGCTGGAGATGGACAACGGCAGCGGCGGCAAATCCTACGGCACCGGCTTCTACATCGGCCGCAACCGCATCCTCACCTGCGCCCACAACCTCGCGGGCAAGGCCAGCGCGGTGGTGGCGCCGGGCAAGAACGGCGCCGGCAACGAGCCCTTCGGCAGCTTCACGGTCGCGTCTTCCTCCTGGCGCGTGTCGCCGCGCTATCTGTCCAGCAGCAGTTCCGACGACGACCTGGCGGTGATCGACAACGTGCCTATCGACGCGCCGAACGGACAGTGGTTCGAGTTCCTCAACGCCACGCCGTCCGACCGCCTGCCGCTGGTCGTCTGCGGCTACTCGCGCAAGTCCGATGTGCTGCCGGCGCTGACCGCGCTGATGGACGGCAACAAGCAGCATCTGCACGGCGGCTACGCGCAGCGCATGACCACGCCGGAGACCATCGACTACCCGATCCTAACCCTGCACCGCGCCAGCGGTTCGCCGGTGTACACGCTGCGCGACGACGGCAGCGGCCTGCGCGCGCTGGTCTGCGCGGTGCACGTCAGCGGCGCGCCCGCGAGCGACGGCCTCAACCGCGGCTGCTTCATCACGCCGGCCAAGATCGACTGGATCGAAGGCCGCACCACCAGCTTCTCGCTGGGCGCGTCTTCCCGCCGGCAGGTGCGCACGCTCGGCGATGGGTTCTCGGTCCACTGGACCGATGTGCCGATGACCTACCAGACCAGCCCGATGTCGTGCTGGGCCGCCGCCGCGTCGATGGTGGTGGGCTGGCGCGACCAGCAATCGATCCCGGACAGCGTCATCGCCGACAAGGTGGCGGTGTTCGATGCGTTCAACAGCGGGCTGTACGGGCATGAGCGCGGCTTCGTCGCCGATGCCTGGAACCTGATGGCCGAAGCGCCCGCGTCGTACACCATCGAATCCTGGCGCGACATGCTCGCCAACAACGGGCCGCTGTACATCGACCAGACCGCCAGCGCTGCCGGCGGCGGTCACGTCCGCGTGCTGGTCGGCATGACCAGCGGCGGCGCCGCCGACGGTTCCGACACCACCATGTTCATGCACGACCCGGCGCGCGGGCCGATCAAACTCGCGTTCGCCGAATTCCTGGCGCTGTACGAAGGCCGCACAGCGAACACCGGCGGCTACCTGCAGTTCCAGATCATGCACTCGGGCGGCGTGCCCGCCGGACGCCGGTCGTCCGCGACGGCCGCTTTCTCGCTGGGTGCGGGCGCCACGCGCCTGTCGCGCCCGTTGGGCAACGACGGACCGGCGGATTATCCGGTGGCGCTGATTCCGCAGCCGAACAAGGACGCATGCTGGGCGGCATCGATGGCGATGCTCATCGCGCACCGCCGCCAGCAGTCGCGTTCGCCGGAGTCGATCATCAACGACATCGGCGGCAGCCTCGCCAGTTCCTACGGCTGGGAACTGCTCAACGCCGCGCGCAACCACTACGGCTTCGAAGTGATCGACCAGCCGTCCAACGCCAGCATCTACAACACGCCGCGGCAGTGGGCCGAATGGCTGAACACCTACGGTCCGCTGTGGGTCGTGATCGTCGGCGCGCCGCACGCGGTGGTCGTCGCCGGCATCCGCGGCAGTCTCGACGATCCGAATGCGGTGCGGGTGAAGATCCTCAATCCGTGGGACACCCGGGTCGCGTTCGACAACGACCCGATCGATTTCCACCCCGCCAACAACGGCTACGAAGACTGGCTGCCGTTCATGGATTTCGCCGCCGCCTTCGGCGACATGGCCCAGCCCGACTACGGCAACTGGCGCATCCTGCATCTGCCGGCGTCCGCCGCAGGCGCGCAGTCGCAGTCGCTGTCGATGCGCGGCAACGGTGGCCTGCGCCTGGCTTCGCCGCCGCCGTCGCTGCGCGCCTTGAATCTCGATGCCAACGGCGAACGCCGCGAACCGATCGAGCCCAGCCGCGTGCTCGGCGCCAGAATGAGTCGCGTGATCGGCGAGGCCGGCGGCAGTCGCTGGTCGCTCGATCAGCTCGAAGGCCTGAAGTCGCCCGCGACGCTGTCGCCGAGCGTGAGTTCGAGCGCCGCCGCCGATGTCCGTATCGACATCAACGACTGGCCGGCGATCGAAGGCGCGCCCACGCCGCTGCCGCTGAAGATCGAATTCCGCGTCAACAACGGCAGCCTGGGCGATGTCCGAATCGCCGCCGGCATGCCCGCGAATCTCGCATACGGCGTCGAAGTGACTGCGAAGATCGAAGACTGCGCCGACGCCGATGGCGTGGCGCGCCTGCGGGTGCGCATCGACTATCGCTTCCGCGGCCTGTCGCAGGGCAATCCCGATGCGTACATCGAGATCTGCCTGCGCGGCGATGGTCGTTACGAGCGCGAAAACGGCTGGCGCGACGCCAGCGTCGAAAAACCCGACCTTCTGAACACGGCGGCCTGAGGACAGCACGATGTCCGACACCACGCGCAACAGCGGCAGAATCTTTCCGTCCCGGCCCGGGACAGGGACGGCGCTGTCGCGTGCGCAGGCCGGCGAAACCACCACCGCAACGCCGGCAACATCGGCCACGCCGGCGGCATCCAGCAAACCGCCCGCCACCGAAACCATCGCCCGCCGCGCCGGTGCGATGGTCAACGAAATCGATTTTCCCGGCTTCGTCTCGCAACTGGTGCACGGCACCTTCGACGCGATCGTCGATGCCTCGATCCGGCAGATGGAAAGCTATTCCGGCCTGGTGTCGGCGGTGGCGAAGACGGTCGACCAGTTCACCGAGGAGAACGTCACCTTCAACCAGGCGCGCGACTGGCTGGTGTCGCGCTATCCCGGCGATATCGTGCTCAAGCTGCCCGAAGCCGGCGAGACCGAACCGCAGCTGGCGCCGCGCGCGGAAGAACTCAGCCCGATCTGGCTGGTCGATTACGGCGTCGACGGCCAGGAGCTGACGACCGAACTGCTGGAACAGCAGATCCTGCCGCAGGTGCGCAACAAGGTCGGCGCCGAGCGCCAACAATTGCTGGCGACGATGGTGCTGCTGGGCCTGAACCGGGTCGCGGTGCGCGACGGCAGCATCAGCGCGAAAGTCATGTTCCGCGCCGCCGCGCGCGATGCCGCCGCCGTGCAGTACGCGACCAGCAGCGACCCGCAAGGGGCCAACAACTGGGGCGAACGCGGCGCGATCAGCCAGGGCGGCGGCACCACCATGGTCTCGACGCTGGCGGTCAACGCGCAGAACGAATCCACCGTGCGCGCCGATCTGTTCGGCGAGGTCAAACTCAATTTCGTCAGCGAAACCCTGCCGCTCGACCGCATGGCCGACGCGGCCAAGATGGCGCTGGTGCAGCAGCATTCGATGACCGGACGCGCCGCCGCGCCGCCTGCGGCAGCACCCGCACCCGCACCCGCACCCGCACCCGCACCCGCTCCGGCGGCGCCGGCTGCGGAAGGCAGGCCGTGATGTTGCGCGAACTCTCGCAATTGCTCGATGAGCTGCACGATGGCCTGGTGGCGATCGAAGCGCGCGACGGCATGCGCCTGTCGCAGGTCGACATGACCCTGCCGATCGATGTGCAGCCAGTGTTCCGCGATGGCGGCTGCGTGCTGCTCGCGGATTTCACCCGCAGCAGCGAAGTCAATACGTGGATTTCGACGCCGTCGCGGCTGACCTTGGGTTGGAGCAACGGCGGCGACGCGGGAGCCGGCGCATGAGCGCGCAACTGCCGCCGCTGCTGCAGAACGCGGGCGTGCCCTTCGATCTGTTCATCTCGTCGCTGACCGAGCAGCTCGACAAGGCGCAGGCGTCGATGGCGATCAAGGCGCGGCTGGGCAAACTGCCGCTGACCTTCGCGGTGAAGGAAATCTCGCTGGATCTGCGCGCGTTCGTGCAGATCCTCGACGACGACATCTATCTGCGCCCCGCCGGCCCCGGCGAAACCGAGGCCAGCAGCATCAAGCTGCAGCTGACCACCATCACCAAGCCGATGATCGACGAGAACAGCGTCGACTACAGCACCGAAGACCCGAAGTTCTCGCTGCGCGAAGCGCTGGGTGACCAGATTTCCGAAACCGAGCAGCGCCAGCTGGAACGGATCGGCGTGCGCACCGTGCAGCAGCTCAACGAATTGAAGGAGAAGGCGGGCACCGACGTGATCGCGCGGCTGTCGCGGATGCCGGTGAACCGCCTGCAGCAGGCGCTGCTGCGCGCTGCGGCGCCACGGGTGACGAAAGTCGAAACCGGCGTGGGCATCGGCAGCAGCGACACGTCAGGCCGCGTGCATCTGAGCGCGCCCGGTCTGCGTCCCGGGCGTCTGCCGCGCGTGCGCGCGGCCGGCGAAAGCGTGGCGGTGGTCGGCGCCGAAGACGGCCGGATCGTGCTGGCGCCGATGGCCTCGCAGCTCGGCTGCGAAGCCGAAGTCGATTTCGGCGACGGCCAGTTCGCACGCGTGCAGCTGACGGAAGGCCAGCTCGGCCAATGGGGTGCGCCATGAACCTTGCGAACACGGTGCGCGGCCGTCTGCTGATCACGCTGAAACTCGGCGAGATGCCCGAGCACGTGCCGGGCTGGCGCGCCTGCACCCGCTACGGCACCGCGATGGCCGATCGCATCGACGGCGGCGTGATCGATCGCCTGCTGCGCCATCACGGCGGCGCATTGCGCGTGGTGCGCCTGCACAGCGCGCGCACGCCGCGCCGCGAGCGCGGCGTCGCGGGCGCGTATCGCTTCGACGAGATCGAGCAGATCAGCGGCGTCGCCCGGGTGCTGCGCATCCAGGTGCGCGAGCCCGAAGGCTTGCCTGCACTGCTGCAGGCGCTGGCGGAACTGCCGATGGTGGAACGGGTCAGCGCGAATCACCTCAGCCATGCGCCATTCGCCAGTGTGTTGGCCGATGCGCCGAACGATGCTTCCAGCAAACCGGCGACGGCGGACATCAAGAACATCGACAACGCCTGGGTGCGGCAATGCACCCGCATCGACGAAGCGCTGCGCTACGAACGCGGCGATCCTGCGGTGGTGCTCGGTCTCGCCGACACCGGCGTGTCGCTGGCGCACATCGAACTGGCGACGCAACTGCGCGCGGGTTTCGACAGCGTCGATCTGGATCCGGACACCGTCGGCGGCGTGACCCTGGTCGGCGATTACCGGCATGCCGGCGAACGTCCGCAGGACGAAGTCGGCCATGGCAGCGGCTGCGCCGGAATCCTGTCCGCACTCGGCAAGGGCATGCCGTCCGGCGCGGCAGGCCTGTGCGGACTGACGCCGGTGCGGGTGCTCGGCGCCGCGCTCGGCCCCGGCGACAAGCGCGTCGGCGTGGGTGCGATGGACAACATCGATGCCGGCATGAAGCGGCTGATCGATCTGGGCGTGAAAGTCATCAACATGAGTTTCGGCACGCCCGAATCGATGCTCGATGCCGACGCGCCGCGCCCGCACGAGGAGATCGTGCGCTACGCCCTCGCCCGGGGCGTGATCCTGATCGCGGCCAGCGGCAACTCGGGACTCACCGAAAAATATTTCCCGGCCGCGCACGCGGGCGTGATCGCTGTCGGCGCGATCGACCGCACGTTGCGGCCGACCGGCTTCACCACCCGCGACGAACGCGTTGCGGTGTGCGCGCCGGGACGCGACATCCTCACCTGCGGCCTCACCGGCTATCAGTACGCCAGCGGCACCAGCTTCGCCGCGCCGCACGTCGCCGCGATCTGCGCATTGCTGGCATCGCGCGCGCAGCGTCGCGCATGGCCGCTGGATGGCGAAGACGCACGACGTTTCCTGATCGCCAGCGCGCGCCCGTTCGCCGAAGCCGGCGTGACCGGCTGCGGCGCGGGCGTGGTCGATGCGCTGGGCGCATTGCGCGCACTGGACGCCGAAATCGACCGCAGCCTGCGCGAGGAAGCCGACAGCGACCACACCGATGTTTCAACCGCTTCAACTGCACTCGCCGCCTGAACCAGGGCACCCGACGCAGATACCGCAACAAGGAGACTCCGATGGCGACTCGAACCAGAACCACCCAGCCCCGCAAGACCTCGGGCGCCGCGGACAACGCTACCGGTCAGGCACCCGGCATCCGCCGGATCGCCGCCGCAACTTCCGGCCGACAGGCCAATCACACAGCAGGGAACACCATGAACCGCATCCTCTTGGTCGACCTCGGCGAGCGCGAGCTGAAAGAACGGCAGAAGTTGCGCGCACGGCGACAGGTCCTGAAAACCATCCTCGAAACCGCCGAAACGAGCGGCGGCCTGAATTCCGACCAGCTCGGAGAATTGGCGAAGATCAACGCCAAGCTGAAGAGCGACATCGTCGCTGATCCGTTCTATCGCAAGGTCGCCGCGACGTTCGCCCAGACCACGTGGGAAGACTTGGCGGATCCCGACGAAGATACGGATTTCATCCACAAATACGGCCTGATCGGCAGCCAGCGTGTGCCGGACAACCTGCTCGGCGCACTGCAGGCGAACGAACGCGAGATCGCCGGTATCTGCGGCCTGCTGCAGATCGATGGCGTCACCGACGACAGCCGCCGCGGGTTCGTGCAGAAAGTCAGCGCCGCCCAAGGCGAATACCGCGAGCACCGCGAATTGTTCGATGCCGCGTTCGCGCAGCTGTCCAGCCGCTACAAGGTGCCGCTGAAATCGCAGGCCAAGTCGGGTCTGATCGATCCCCAGATCTTCGGTTGCATCGTGCCCGACGAAGATCCGGAGGGGAAAAGCCGCGAGACCGTCAACACCGACACACTGCCGCATCCGGACGATGTCATCGCCGTGCTCAGCGGGCGCAACCTGGCGGCGGCAGTGCGCAAGCTCGCTGCCGATGGCGTCAGCCCCAATGATCCCTGGCTGGCCAGCCGCATCGAGAATACCTATGAGATGCAGAGCGGCGTGGTCGGCGGCGCACCGCCGTCGTCGTTCGATATCCCGCTGCCGGATCTGGAAGAAGCCACCGACGGCGAGATCGTGCGCGAGAACCTCGACGCCGCGCAGGCGATCTATTTCGCCTACCAGTTGGAGGAAGCGCGAATGCCGCAGGTGGTCGAGCGCATCGTCGAACTGTTCCGCGCCGGCCTGCTGCCGCTGAGCTACGGCAAGACCGGCGATTATCTCTACGGTTACTACAAGAAAGCTTCGGAGCGCATCACCGAAGGCGAGCGCCGCGACCTGTACATGCGCGCGTTCGGCGCGCCCGGCGGCGACCCCAGCATCAATCAGCCGAATCGCGAGTTCAACGATCTGTGGTGGCGGTTCGTGTCGTCGGTCTCGTCGTTCGGCCGCCAGCTCACCGTCGACCGGATGTTCCGCAGCCAGATTCCGCTGTCGGTCTCGCAGGAACAGGTGCGCAAGGCCGCGCGCGATCTGGCCGCCAGCCTGTCGCGCAACTGCTACGGCATCGCGTACCAGTTCTCGAAGGAGCTGAAGACGCTGATCATCGAATACCGCGACCTGCTCAGCGACCAGGAAATCCGCACCTCGTTCGGCGCCCGCGACATGTGGCAGGTGATGGACCAGGTCAACGCCAATTATCTCGGCGGCACCCGCAACAGCCATCGCTTCCGCACCCAGGCCAAATGCGGTGCGATCGTGATCGCCTGGCTGGCGCGCAACCACCAGCGGCTGACCAATCGCCTGGGCGAAGTGATTTCGACCAATGCGCTGACCAATCCGCAACTGCGCGGCAGCGAGCGGCCGATGGAAGACCCCACCGATTGGGATCTGCTGCAGGCCTGCGAACAGCTGATCGCGGTCGGCGGCATCGGCGACCAGCGGGTCGAGGATTTCTCGCAGCCGGTGGAGTCGCCCACCATCACCAGCCGGCCGATCGAGATGCCGCAGATCGCGCGCGACGTGCTGGATTCGGCGGGCATCAGCCTGCCGAGTTTCTGATCGCGTCGTCCGCGTCAAGTCACCGCAGCATGGCGTCATCGCAACATTCCACGGAGAACGATCATGTCCACCCCTGGCACACGCGCGCAGCCGATGCGGCATCTGGTCGAGCGTTCGCTGCATTCGGCCTCGCAGGCGCTCGGCACCCGCGACCCGATGCCCTACATCGGCGATCTGATCGAGCGCACGTTCTACCTGCCCGACGACGATGTCTCGTACGCACACAACGCGCTCACCCCGGGCGCGGTGCCGTACGAGCCATCGTTCTCGGAAGCCGAACCCAACACCCTGCGCTTCACCATCGAACCGCTCGGCCCCGGCGCATCGCCGGTGTCGCGGCGCGACGAGGCGACGCGCGAAATGCGTCGCCTGATCCAGCCGGTGTTCGGCCGCGACGCATTGCGCTGGTTCGACAACCGCAGCGAGGAATGGCGCGGCTTCGGCGGCATGAGCTGGATGAACTTCGGCGCCTGGTTCGGCAGCGCGTTCGACGAGGACGGTCTGTACGCGACCAAGATCTATTACGAACTGCAGCCGTCGCAGATCGAAGCGTTGTCGCCAGGCTTGGCGATGTTGACCCGGCAGGTGATGACCGAAATGCCGACGCTGATGCCGATCTTCACCTCGATCGGCTGCAAGCGCGACAGCGGCAGCCAGCGCGTGACTTTCCTGCATCGCGGGCCATTGGTGGTCAGTGCGCTGGGGCCGCTGATGAACCGCCTGGGCATCGGCCATCAATTGCCGAGCCTGATGCGGATCGTCGGCGTTGCCCTCGGCGGACGTTTCGAATTGCCGTCGGGCGGCGTGCTGATCGGCATCCGCGAGGCCCCGGACGGGATCGAACTGAAGCTCGAAATCCTGCTCGCGGCGATCCCCGATCTGCCCGCGCGCTTCCTCGATCTGATCAAGCTGGGTCTGGCCGAACGCCCGCGCCAACTGATCGCGCTGTCGCGCTGGCTGGATGCCTTCGGCGTCGACGACGTCAGCCAGCAGGGGCACTTCTCGGTGCTCAGTCTGCGGGTCACGCCGACCACGCAGGCGCGCATCAGTCTGTACGTGCGCCCGATCGAATTTGAAATGCGCGAGGCCATCGAAGACGCGCAGGCGTTGCAGTAGTCCGCCGGCACACCGGTGCGGGCGCGCGCCGCGCCCCTCCGATCCGCGCGACCCATCCCCACCGGAGCGACTGGACATGTCCGCCATTTTTCCGCCCAGAACCCAGGCCGCTGCGCGCGCCGCGCCGCCGCCGGCCAGCCGCGAGACGCTCGATATCGCGCGGCTGCAGGTGCGCAGGCTGCTGGAGAGCAGCGAGTCGTTCAACCAGCTTTCGCCGGACAAGCGCGAAACGCTGGCCAAGGGCATGGTGCAGATCGCGAGCTATCTGGCCGAACCCGACGGCATGCGGCTGAAGCCCGAGCAGCAGAGCCCGCAGGTGCGGGCGCTGGCCGGCGAGAGCGGTACGACGACGCAACAGACCGGCAGCAACACCGACCAGGACGGCAAGTTCACCGCGCAGGGCGCGCGCGAAGGCGTGGCTGCGGCCGGCGCGCTGCTGCAGGCGGTGAATTTCCCGGATTTCTGCGCCGGTCTGATCAACGGCGTGTTCCATTCGATCGTGCAGAGCTCGATCGAACAGATGGAGGCCTACGCCAAGCTGGTCGCCGACGTGTCCAAAAGCCTCAACCAGTTCCGCGACGAGAACACCACCCAGAACCAGGGCCGCGACCATCTCGTCGAACAGTTTCCGGACGTGTTCCAGATTTCGATGGACAGCGGCGACAGCTTCGGCGACTTCGGCAATTTCGGCGACAGCGGCGGCGGTCAGGCCGCGCCGCCGCAGCCGCGGGTCACGGTGCGCGAAGGCGTGGACGAGCGCGCCGCCATCACCCGCATCAACCAGACGCTGCCGCTGGACAAGCCGGTCGAGCGCCTGGACGACGAACTGGTCGAAGCGCTGCTGGTGCCCGCCGCGCGCACCCAGTTGGCCACCGGCCGGCAGCAACTGCTGGCGACGATGGTGATGCTGGGCATCAACCGTATCGTCGTCACCGACGGCAAGCTCACCGCGAAGGTGATGTACGACTTCCAGGCGCGCGACAACATGCAGTTCCGCAAGACCGCGCAGCAGTTCGACTACAGCGACCAGACCGTCAACACCGAGTCGGTCACCGGCGGCACCATCCAGCGCAGCGGCCCCACCCGCAGCATGGTGCGCCTGCCCAACGGCACCATCGCCGAAACCCGCCGCGACGCCAGTTTCTACACCACCGGCGACTACAAGAGCGTGTCGCAGCCGCTGATCCAGATGACCTCTGTCACCCAGACCAGCGCCGATGCCAGCCTCACCACCAAGGCCAGCCTCGCCGGCACCATGGAAGTCAATTTCAAGAGCGACTACGTGCCGCTGGACAAGCTGGCGAACCCGGAATCCATCGCCGCGATCCAGATGAATGCGCAGCCCGGCATGGTCAAGACGCTGGCCACCAATCGTCCGCCGGCATCCGCTGCGGCCGGTGGCGGCGCATCGCCCCCCCACCCGCCGCGCCCACGGCCTGATGTCCGCCACGGAGCCCGCCATGTCCGCTTCCATCGTCCGCAATCCGAACACCGAACCGGCCTGGCTGGACGACGACACCCTGCGCGCGGTGCGTCCGCAGGTGCGCCATCTGCTGGAATCCTCGGCCGGTTTCCGCGAGCTCGAACCCGAGAAGCAGCAGGACATCGCGCGCACGATGGTGCGCGTGGCCTCGTACATGGCCAATCCGCAGGGCCTGGCGAAACAGGAACTCACGCCGGGCAAGGGCGTGCTGGCGAAAGAACAGGCGCTGCCGGTGTACGGCGCGCCGGCGCAGGCGCTGGCCAATCCGCCCAGTCCGGTCGATCAGGCCAAGAGCAAGGCCTCGGAAAAAATCGGCACCTTCGCCGGCAGCGATTTCGAAGCCGGATCGGTGAAGCAGGGCGCGGAGAATTTCAAGAATTTCGTTGGCGCCGTGGATTTTCCCAAGTTCGTCGGTGGGTTGATCCAGAATGTGTTCCAGGCGATCGTCGATGCCTCGATCCAGCAGATGGAGGCCTACGCGGACCTGCTCAAAGCGGTGGCGCAGACGGTCGACCAGTTCGCCGCCGACAACATCAGCATGAACAATGCGCGCGACTGGATGACGCAGCGCTTCGGCGCCGATCTGACCATCGATACCAGCGATCAGGAAGGTGGCCCGCGGCTGGGCGTGAAAAGCGAGGACGACCCGGAGGCCGCATTGACCCGCGTCAGCCAGGAACTGCAGTTGGCGCAACCGGTGACCGATCTGTCCGATCCCGATCAGGAGTCGCGACTGGTGATGGCCGCGCGGATGCAGATGGCGCGCAGCCGCCAGCAGATGCTGTCGTCGATGGTGATGCTGGGCATCAACCGCATCGTGGTGACCGATGGCCTGATCAACGCGAAAGTGATGTTCAATTTCCGCGCTTCCGACGAAGCCAAGCGCGACGCCAAGGCATCGCTGTACGACCGCGATTCCAGCTACAACAAGAACACGTCGGTGGCCGGCGCGCATTTCGGCTGGGGCGGCGCGGCCAGCGCCAACACCAATGTGCAGAGCCACATGACCACGGTGTCGTCGTCGGTCGACGAGACTTCCAGTTCCAGCCAGGAAATGAAGGCCAAGCTCTCCGGCGAAGTGCGGGTGAACTTCAAGTCGGATTATTTCCCGATGGAAAAACTCGCCTCGCCGGGCATGATCGCCAGCATCCAGGGCAATGCCACGCCGTTCGACCCGAACGCGAAATCGAATCAGGCGGGCGCCTCCGCACCGGCAGCAGGCTGAGGTGCGCGCGCCATGCCGCGTCTCGCGCCGCCACCGCCTGCCTTGCGCATTCCGACGCAGCATCCGCATGCGACGCTGCTCGGCGCGGTGTCGGTCGCGCTGTCGGCGCTCGACGCGCACGAACGTGCTTATTCGGAAGCGAGTGCCCATGCGCAGGCATTGGCGGGCATCGATTTCGATCTGCCCGAGGCGGCGCCGACGGTCGAGGACCGGGTCCAGCTCGACGCCGCCGCGCCGCTGTATTTCGCCAGCGAACTCGAGTGCGCGGGGCTGCTGCCGACCGCCGAACTGATCGCAGGCCTGTTCGTCAGCGGCGCGATCACCCAGCCGCTGGGACCGACCGCGAATCTGCTGCATGCGTTCTGGCGCGGCCGGCGCGAGCGTCTGGATGTCGACGAGCGCAATGCGATCTACGCACGGGTGATCGAGACGCCGCATTTCGATCGACTGATGCACGCACTCTGCGACGCCATCGTCATGCAAGCCGATGGCGTCGATCTGCGCGAACAGGTGCTGGTCGCGACCCACGCCCAGGGACTCGCCGCGTTTCTCGCCCAGCGCGTCGACCCGATGGCCGCGATCGCCGCGCGCGACATCGTCGAGACCATCAACACCGCGCTGCAGTTCCTGCGCGACCGCATGCTGCAGGCCGCGTTCGCGGTCAACGATCTGTGGCGGCTGGTCGCCATCGTCGGCAACCAGAACGGCATCCCCGCCGGCATGCCGCAGCAGCATCTGGAACGTGGCCGCAACGGGCAGACGGTGCTGCTGTGGCTGGGCCAGCACTATGCGGACAGCGCGATCCGCTTCGATCCCGGCAAACCCGAGGACGTCGCCGTGATCGTCGCCGCGCAGCGCTGGTTGGCGTCGTCGCCCGCCGTTGCGTCGCCGTCGCTCGCGCCGTCCTATGCGGGTATCGGTTCCGCGCTGCCCACCGTGTCGCTGTCGATGGGGGCGTAGCCATGGCCACCACAGGTGCCATGCCGGCCACCGGAACCTCATCGTCGTCGCGGCGCGCGCCGCCGCCGCCGTGGATCCGCGTCGCGGTGCGCGACGTGCTGGAGCGCACGCCGAACTACAGCACGCTGTCGCCACCGCAGCGCCAGGCGCTGGCGCAGGCGATGGTGAAGGTCTCGACGCTCGCTGCGGAGCTCATCGCCGAGGAAGGCCAGGCGGAGGGCGAGATCGAACGCCGCGCCGAGCCCAGGCCTGCACCGCCGCTGGCGACCGCGCAGTCGGCGCAGCCCGGGTTCGGCGAAGCCGCCGACCGCATCGCCGGCATCACCCGGAACGTATTGAATGCGGTGTCGTTCCCGCGCTTCGTGACCGATCTGATCAACGGCGTGTTCAAAGCGATGCTGGACGCCAACGCGCAGCAGATGAACCAGTACGTGCAGTTGCTCAATGCGGTGTCGGCGTCGGCGGAAGGTTTCGAGCGCGCCCAGTTCGGACTGGTGCAGGTGCGGCAGTGGGTGGCCGATCATTTTCCGGAATCGATCGAATACGACTCGCCCGATCCCGAGGACATGCCCCAGCCCGGCGAGAAGATGGACGCCGACGAACTGGCGGATCTGCAGGAGGAACTCTCGAACATCAAACTCCGGCTGCGTCCCGGCGCGTCGATGCCGGGCGAGGAGGAAATACGCGCGACCCTGGGCGTACCGCCGGAGGAATCGATCGACGCCAGCAATCCCGAGAAACTGGTGCCGTTCGCGCGCCGCTATCTCGCCCGCCAGCGCCAGCAGCAGTTGGCGACGATGGTGATGATGGGCATGCAGCGGATCGTGATCGACAGCGGCAAGATCAATGCGTCGATGCGCTTCCATATCGATACCCGCAGCGCCGCCAGCGAGGACAAGGGCAGCGAATTCGGTTTCAAGAACCGGATGAAGGCCAGCGGCAGTTTCGGCGCGGGGCCCTGGGGCGTCAGCGCCGAAGTGGAGAACACCATCAGCTACGTGTCGACCGAGCGCAGCCAGCGCACCGAGGAAATCAACACCGATCTCGAGCTGAATTCCTCGGTCGAGTTGAATTTCCACACCGACTATCTGCCCTTGAACCAGATGGCCGCGCAGGCGCAGGCCGACCGCATCCGCAACAGCACGCTGAATCCGACTGCGGAGATTCCCGACCCGTCGACCGCGCGCAACGCGCGTCTGCAGCTGCAGCAGCAGTCGGAACAGCAGCGGCGGGGCGGCATCGACAAAGCCGTGGCCGAAGGCTCGAAACCGCTGGCGCCGAGCCCCGCGCCGACCACGCCTGCGCCCGCGAATCGCCCGGCGACGCCCGCGCCGACGAATGCGAACGCCCCTGCGAACGCGAATGCACCGGCGAATGCCAACGCGCCTGCGAATACACCTGCGAATGCAGCGAACCGCCCGGCGACGAACGCGCCCACCAACGCACCGGCCAACGCACCGGCCAACGCACCGGCCAATGCGCCGGCCAATGCGCCGGCCAATGCAAATGCTCCAGCCAATGCGCCCGCGAACGCCAATGCCCCCGCCAACACAGGCGCGACCAATCACCCTGCGGCCAACACCCCGGCAAACACACCTGCCAATGCGAATGCCCCCGCCAACACCGGTACGGCGAATCGCCCGGCGAGCAACGCACCCGCCAATACGAACGCATCGACCAATACCACCGGCGGCGTCGGTACCACGGTCGGTGGTGCGATCGGGGGCGCGGTCGAGTCGGGACTGAGGGATCTGTTCAACACGCCGCAATAACGGCTGCGACCTTCGGACGCTGGCGGTCGTGAGGCGGGGTCGCCAGAATAGGGCGATGACCGATTCCCCCACTCCCGCGCCGCTGCTCGACGGCGTCGAACGCACCACCGGCCCCGCGCCGGCCTGGACCATCCTCTGGCTGCACGGCCTGGGCGACAGCGGCGACGGTTTCGCGCCGATCGTGCCCGAACTGATCCGCCCCGGCTGGCCTGCGCTGCGTTTCGTATTCCCGCACGCCCCGGTGCGCGCGGTCACCATCAACGGCGGCATGCGCATGCGCGCCTGGTACGACATCGCCCATCTCGACCTGGCCAATCGCGCCGACGAGACCGGCGTCGCCGAATCGATCGAACAGGTCGAAGCCCTGATCGCCCGTGAGGCCGAGCGCGGCATCCCGCCGGAACGGCTGATCCTCGCCGGCTTCTCGCAGGGCGGCGCCGTCACCCTGGCCGCCGGCCTGCGCCGCAAGACCCCGCTGGCCGGACTGGTCGCGCTGTCCACGTATCTGGCCGCGCCGGACCGGGCCGCCGCCGCGCTGCAGGCAGGCGCCGAGCGCCAACCGCTGTTCATGGCCCACGGCCTGTACGACCCGGTGGTGCCCTACGCCGTGGGCGAACAGAGCGCGGCGATGATGCGGCGCATGGGCTTCGCTCCGGCCTGGCACCGCTACCCGATGGCCCATCAGGTCTGCACCGAAGAACTCAACGACCTCGGCGACTGGCTCGAAGCCCGTTTTGCCGCCGCGCCGAAGGTCGAGTGACCACGGGCGTCGGATGGCGCTACCATCGGGCCATGGGATCAGGTCGCACAATGACGTGAAAGTCCTCATCGCCGACGACGAACCGATGGCGCGCGAGCGCCTCCGCATGCTCCTCGCCGAGCATGCGGATCTGCATCTTGTCGCCGAAGCCGGTGACGGCCGCGCCGCACTCGACGCCTGTGCCGAACACACGCCCGACGTGGTGCTGCTGGATATCTCGATGCCCGGCATCGACGGCCTGGAAGCCGCGCGCCACCTCGCCACCTTCGATCCGCGCCCGGCGGTGGTCTTCTGCACCGCCTACGACGAACACGCGCTGTCGGCCTTCGAAGCCGCCGCCGTCGACTACCTGGTCAAACCGGTCCGCCGCGAACGCCTCGCCATCGCCCTCGACCGCGCCCGCACCTTCGTCGCCGGTCGCGCCCCGCGCCACGAAGATCCCGCACCCGCCGACGACAGCACCCACGCAGGCGGCAACGGCAAGCGCCGCAGCCACCTCTGCGCCCGCCTGCGCGGCAGCCTGCGCCTGATCGCCATCGAGGACATCCGCTATCTGCAGGCCGACGAAAAATACGTCGTCGTCCACCACGCGCGCGGCGAAGACCTGATCGAGGAATCGCTGAAGTCGCTGGAAACCGAATTCGCGGACAACTTCGTTCGCATCCATCGCAACTGTCTGGTGTCACGGGAAGAGCTGGTTGAGCTGCGTCGTGCTGGCGATGGGCGGATCGAGGCGGTGTTACGGCATGGGGACAAGCCGCTGGAAGTGAGTCGGCGGTGCGTGCCGCATTTGCGGGATATGGTTAGGCATTTGTAGATAAACAATGCCTATTATCATTATTTTCACGGATAAATTGAAGCTAGGCTTCTTCAGTCATGACCATAGACATCCCACCAAACTTTGGCGGCATACTTCATGCTGCGCCGACAGAAGAACGCAATTTCCTCGACCACTATTTCTCTAGCGTATATATCAAGCTAGAAGCTGATGCACTTCTATTCAATCGCAAGCTTCCGCATGCCGGTCTCGTCGGCGCAGAGAACGAAACTGCAATTGCAGATGTCATTCGGAAATTCTTGCCGCCAAAATATGGTGTTGAGGTAAATGCACTGGTCATTGATCGCTTCGGTAAAGTCAGCCGTCAAGCCGATATCGTTATATATGACGCTGAAAAACAAGCCAGTTTCTTTCGTAAGGTCTATCCCATAGAGATCGTCTATGCCGTAATTGAAGTCAAGACGTCAATGTCTTCTACAGAGGCAAAGTCTGCAATGGATAACCTTGCCTCCGTCTCAGGCCTTGAATTTAGGCCTGCACTTACACCTTACTGGGAGACGCGCACACGGGAGCAAGAAATTCACCACGACCCTCCCGCTTTATATGTGTTTGCATATCGTACTGACTGTCATTCTTTTGAAACATTTGCGCACTGGATAGATTGGCAATATCTTTTTCGTGGCGTAAAACTAATCGATAAGGCCCCAAAGTATCCAGAGATTAGAGTCATCCGTGTGTGCGCTTTAGACCAAGGAGTAATCCATATGGAGAGCACAAATGGACACGTGCAGCGCTGGGTGGCAGTTGCTACTGACGAGGGCGTCACAAGGGCATTCAACACCACTGTTCAGGGGCAGCCCGTACTTGTAGATCCAGCCAAATCTCTATTCATGTTTCTCCATGGGCTCTGGTTTGATCTGGAGACACACAAACTGCATCCTGGCTTTGATATTCGCTCATATATGAGTACGGTTCTTGGGACTGTTATAGAAGTACCTAATGACCTGCTTTACAAGAATCCCCCTCAATAAGCGCGTAGAGTGGGGTGAGCGAGTAGGGTGGGGTAAGCGCAGCGCAACCCCACCATTGCATCCGTGCCGTCGTCGCCTGTCATGCCCGACACCGCATCCTTGAAATCCGCACCGCGATGGCTGTGCCGTGATGGTGGGGTTGCGCTGCGCTTACCCCACCCTACCCGGGCATCGGAATGGTGTGGGGCGCGTGCGATAATGCGGCCATGCGCACCCTCAATATCGCCACCCGCAAAAGCCCGCTCGCCCTCTGGCAGACCGAGCACGTCGCCGCCCGTTTGCGCGCGCTGCATCCGGATCTCGATATCCGGCTGATCCCGATGTCCACCCGCGGCGACGAGGTGCTGGACCGCTCGCTGTCGGCGGTGGGCGGCAAGGGCCTGTTCCTCAAGGAACTCGAACTCGCCATGCTGCGCGGCGATGCCGACTGCGCGGTGCATTCGCTGAAGGACGTGCCGATGGAACTCGAAGGCCCGTTCGTGTTGCCGGCGATCCTGGAACGCGCGGATCATGCGGACGCCTTCGTCAGCAATCATTACGACAACATCGCCGCGCTGCCGCAGGGCGCGCGCGTCGGCAGTTCGTCGCTGCGGCGGCAGGCGCAGCTGCGGGCGCTGCGGCCGGATCTGCAACTGGTCGATCTGCGCGGCAACGTCAACACGCGGCTGGCGAAACTCGATGCCGGCGATTACGACGCGATCCTGCTCGCCTGCGCCGGTCTGCAGCGGCTCGGCTTCGATGCGCGCATCCGTGCGCGGCTGGACGCACCCGAATGGTTGCCCGCGCCCGCGCAGGGCGCGATCGCGATCGAATGCCGCGACGACGACGACGCGACCCGCGCGCTGTTCGCCGCGCTCAACCACGCGCCAACGCGGCGCTGCGTGGAAGCCGAGCGCGCCATGAACCGCGCGCTGCACGGCAGCTGCCAGGTGCCGGTGGCGGCGTTCGCGCGGATCCGCGACGACGACACGCTGCATCTCGCCGGTCTGGTCGGCTCGGTCGCCGACGGCCGCGCGGTGCGCAGCGAAGCGATCGGCGACGATGTCGATGCATTGGGACAGCAGGTCGCGCTGCAGTTGCTCGATCTGGGTGCAGGCGAATTCATCGCGTAGTGCTTTTTGTAGGAGCGGCTTCAGCCGCGAAGCCCGCACCCTTTCCGCCAACACATTCCCAGCCATCAATGCATCTCGTGGATGGCGTATCGGACTGCATGCGATATCGCGGCAGAGACGCTGCGGGCTTCGCGGCTGAAGCCGCTCCCACAGAAAAGCAGGGCTCAGGTTGCGCAGTAATACAGCATCACCAGATGTCTGGCTTGGGCGAATGCATTGCGTGAAACCGGTCGCACGAACGCTGTTGTAGGAGCGGCTTCAGCCGCGAAGCCCGCACCCTTTCCGACAACACATTCCCCGTCATCAAGGCATCCTGTGGATGGCGTATCGGACTGCATGCGATATCGCGGCAGAGACGCTGCGGGCTTCGCGGCTGAAGCCGCTCCCACAGAAAAGCAGGGCTCAGGTTGCGCAGTAATACAGCATCACCAGATGTCTGGCTTGGGCGAATGCATTGCGTGAAACCGGTCGCACGAACGCTGTTGTAGGAGCGGCTTCAGCCGCGAAGCCCGCACCCTTTCCGCCAACACATTCCCCGTCATCAAGGCATCCTGTGGATGGCGTATCGGATTGCATGCGATATCGCGGCAGAGACGCTGCGGGCTTCGCGGCTGAAGCCGCTCCCACAGAAAAGCAGGGCTCAGGTTGCGCAGTAATACAGCATCACCAGATGTCTGGCTTGGGCGAATGCATTGCGTGAAACCGGTCGCACGAACGCTGTTGTAGGAGCGGCTTCAGCCGCGAAGCCCGCACCCTTTCCGACAACACATTCCCCGTCATCAAGGCATCCTGTGGATGGCGTATCGGATTGCATGCGATATCGCGGCAGAGACGCTGCGGGCTTCGCGGCTGAAGCGGCTCCTGCAAAGCACGGCGCCGCTCACGGGAATGCTTCGTCAGTAGTACAGCGTCACCAGATGCTTCGCCTCGGCGAAGAACAGCCAGCGCTCCACCAACGCGCCCAACTGGAACGACATCGCGCCGACCCACAGCAACACCGTGACGTCGCCGTGCGGCATCAGCCACACCGGCAGTGCGCACAGTGCGGGAATCAGCGCGAACAGCACGACCGAGATCGTGCGCAGCGTCTTCGCATGCTTGCGTGCGACCACGAAGCCCATTTCGCGGGTGAGGTAATTGCTCTCGGTGTGCGGGCGCTCGAAACTCGATACCGTGCGGCCGGGCAGGCCGACCGCATCGCCGGTGTCGAGCGGCAGCGGATCGCGATCGAGATCGCGCCAGTAGCGACGCTTGACCCACCACAAGGCGATCGCGCCGATGACGATGCCCGCGCCGACCCGGCTCGGATCGTCGAGGGTGGTACCCGCGAACGGCCCGAACAGCAGGCCGCCGCCGAGCGCGGCGAACAGCAGATAGGCCGGCGCCACCAGCCGGTGTCGCCATGCGGGGATCGGCTTGAGCGAGGCGTAGATCATCGCGGTGCTGTAGACCGCAGCGACCGACAGCAGCGCCAGCAGCACGCCCGCCGCACGCACCGACAGACCATGGCGCGAGCCCCACGACAGCGCCATGACCGCAGCAGCGGCGGCGAAGCAGGCCAGCGCGAACACGCCTTCACGCGACATCCACGACGTTCGCCACTGCGAGAACGCGCGCCACACCCGGGCGGGTTTGCCCAGATGCCACAGCGAAGCGGTCACGCCTGCAGCAACCAGCACCGCGCCGACGACCAGCCCCAACATCCAGCCCAGACCGTCGAACCATTCGGGTCGGTCGCCCACCGCGATCCGCAGCGCCAGCCAGAACCACAGGCCGAAGCCGGTGCCGGAGAGTGTGGTGAAGACGATGACGGAAAAGGCGGGGTGCATCAGGACGATCCGGGCGTCTTGGATTTGCGCGACGGATGGACGAAAAGCAGATAACCAGCATTCGCCATCGCCATCGCGGCGAACATCGCATTGCGCAATGCGCCTGTCGTCGATTCGTGTGCGGCCTGGAAGGCCCAGACACAGAAGATCAATCCGCCGAGGATGCTGTACAGCATCCACAGCGGAAGCGCGATCGTGTTTTCGCGCAGCACACCGACGATCAGCAAGCCGGCGCAAGCGAACCGGATCGCTTTCGGCATGCCGGGATCCGAGTACCAGACCCATGCTTCAAACGCGAGGTAAGCAAGCGCAGGGATCGCCAGCGCAAGTGGAGGTTTGAGGTGAAGCACCTTCATCGCGACAACACCTTGTCCAACCACCGCAACAGCGGCGGCAATGCCTCGGTATCGAGCGGTTCTTCCTGCGCCTGCACTGGTGCGGCATCGCCCGCGCGACGCGCACGCTGTGGCAGATAGCGGTTGACCGGCGCGTAGCCCAGCTCCGGCATCAGGGCGACGCCGCCGCGTTCGGCCACGAGTTTCGAGACGTCCGAATCCGGGTCGCCGAGATCGCCGAAATGCCGCGCCTTGGTCGGGCAGGCCTGCACGCAGGCGGGCTGGCGATCCTCTTCGGGCAGATGCGTGTTGTAGATGCGGTCGACGCACAGCGTGCATTTCTTCATCACGCCTTCGACCGCGCTGTATTCGCGCGCACCGTACGGGCACGCCCACGAGCACAGTTTGCAGCCGATGCATTTGTCCTCGTCGACCAGCACGATGCCGTCCTCGGCGCGCTTGTAGCTGGCGCCGGTGGGACAGACGGTGACGCAGGCGGGGGTTTCGCAGTGCAGGCAGCTGCGCGGAAAATGCAGCGTCGTTGCGGGTTGCGCGCCCCCTCCCCAACCCTCCCCCGCATGCGGGGGAGGGAGATCTGCGCGCAGCGCAGATGGGTGGGGGCCGCACGATGTCGTCGCAGCCACTTCATAACTGTGCACACGATTGAACCACACCCCCGACGGATCCTTGCCGTAAGGCTGCTCGTCGGTCAGCGGCCCGGCGATACCGCCCGCGTTCCACTGTTTGCAGCTCACCGCGCAGGCGTGACAGCCGACGCAGGTGTCGAGGTCGATCACCAGACCGAGTTTCACTTTCGACGGCGGCGGCAGATCGGTCATGCGTGTTCGCTCTTCAGCAGGATCCAGATGCCGATGGCGACGGCGCTCAGCGTCATCGCGAACAGCGGCGCGATGCCGATCAAACCAAACAGCGTATCCGTGCCTGCGCTGCCGTCGCCAGCGTTGGACTCGGCGCCGGTGATGATGACCCACAGCAATGCCAGACTGCCGATCTTGCCCAGCGCGATGAAGGTCCAGCCGGCGATGCGGCGGCCGGTCGCGTACTTGGCGGTATTCATGCGCGATCCTTGTTGCGCATCGACGCACCGTAGCGCAGCGGCGCATCGCTGGCGGCATCGAACGCGATCGGCACGAACTGCGGCGCGCTGATGCCGGCAGTGTCGGCCTTGCGGATCGACACGCGCAGATCGAACCACGCCGCCTGCCCGGTGACCGGATCGGCGTTGGCGTAATCGCCGCGCGGGGTGATGTCGCTGATCAGATGATTGAGCAGAAAACCTTTTTCGGCTTCGGGCGCGTTCTTCGCGAGCTTCCACGCACCTTTGCGCTTGCCGATGGCGTTCCACGTCCACACCGTGTCCGGCTGCACGTTGACGGCGAACTTCGCCTGCACGGTGATGGTGCCGTGATGCGACGAGACCTCGATCCAGTCGTCGTCGGCGATGCTATAGCGCGCGGCGGTATCGGGATGCAGATGCAGATAGTTTCGCGTCATGATCTGACGCAGCCAGGCATTCTGCGAACCCCAGGCGTGGTACATGAACATCGGACGCTGGGTGATGGCGGAAAGCGGAAACGTTTCGCTGCTCGTCTGCGTGGATTCGAAGGGCTCGTACCACATCGGCAGAGGATCGAAGTAAGTGGCTACACGCTCGCGATGTTCCTCCGGCGGCTGCAGCGCGCCATGACCCTGCGCGGCGAGGCGGAATTTCTGCAGCGTTTCCGAATACAGCTGCAGCACGATGGGCTCGGTGGTCGCGATGAAGCCGAAACGATGCGCCCACTGCAGATAATCGCGGTTCGCCATTTTGTAGTAGCGCGCGGATTCCGGAATCGACGCATGCCAGAAACCGCCGTGCTCGATGTAGCGCTGCAGCTGTTCGGGATTCGGCGCGCCCTTGCCGGTTTCGCTGCCGTCTTCGCCGCGCCAGCCGGCGAGCAGGCCGACGCCCGGCGCGCGCTCGTGTCGCACCATGTAGTCAGCGTAGTCGCGATAGATCGGCATGCCGGTTGCATCGGTCATGCCCGGCAATCCAAGACGTGCGCCCAGATCCAGCAGCACCGACTGGAAGCCGCGCACGTCGCGCGGTCGGCCGTCGCTGTCGAGCTGTGTTGCCGGATCGAACACCGGATGACGGATGGCATCCGATGCGCCGTCGGCATCGGAGATCGGCCGGTCGAGCAGACTGATCGCGTCGTGGCGTTCGAGATAGGTCGTGTCCGGCAGCACCAGATCGGCGTACGCCACCATCTCGCTGGCGTAGGCGTCGCTGTAGATGATGTGCGGAATCTTGTGGCTGCCGTCCGCGTTCTTGTCGGTGAGCCAATGCATGGTCTCGCGGGTGTTCATCGCCGAGTTCCAGCTCATGTTGGCCATGAACATCAGCAGCGTGTCGATCTTGTACGGATCGCCGGCCCATGCGTTGCGGATCACCGTATGCATCATGCCGTGCGACGACAATGGATATGCCCACGAATAGGCGTGATCGATACGGCGCGGCTGTCCCTGCGCATCGACGACCAGATCTTCCGGCCCGTGCACGAAACCCAGCGGCGCGGCGTCGAGCGTGCCGTTGTCGCGGCGCAGTTTGCCCGGACGGTTCGCGGGCGGCATTGGTTTCGGGAACGGCGGCTGGTAGCGGAAACTGCCGGGTGCATCGACCGCGCCGAGCAGCATCTGCAGCACATGCAGTGCGCGGCAGGTATGGAAGCCGTTGCTGTGCGCGCTGATGCCGCGCATCGCGTGCATCGCGACCGGGCGGCCGATCATTTCGCCGTGTTCGCGGCCCCAGCTGTCGGTCCATGCGACCGGTAGGCTGAGATTGCTCTCGAACGCGGCTTGTGCAAGTTCGCGCGCGATGCGGCGGATGGTGTCGGCGGGAATGCCGCAGCGTGCGCTGACCGCATCGGGCGAATACTGCGGATCGAGGTAGCGTTCGGCGAGGAGTTGGAACACCGGTACGGCGGTGCGACCGTCGGGCAAGGTGTAGGTGCCGACGACGGCGGGGTGGATGTCGATGGCGTTGGCGTCTGCGAAAGCGCCCCCATCCCGACCTTCCCCCGCGTGCGGGGGAAGGAGACGATCGCCCTCTCCCGCTTGCGGGGAGGGGGTTGGGGAGGGGCCGCTGTTCCAACACAGCGTATTCCCCTCCGCATCCCGCGCGAACAAACCATCGTCCGCGCCGCCGGGATTGCGCACCACCAGCCAATGCGCATTCGCGTAGCGCACCAGATACTCCAGATCGATGCGATCGCTGCGCAGCAGTTCGTGGATCAGCGCGAACGCGAACAGGCCGTCGGTGCCGGGGCGGATGCCGATCCATTCGTCGGCGATCGCGCCGTAGCCGGTGCGCACCGGATTGACCGCGACGATCTTCGCGCCGCGCGCTTTCAACCTGGACAGCCCGAGTTTGATCGGATTGGAGTCGTGATCTTCGGCCACGCCCCAGAGCATGAAGTAGCGCGCGTGCTCCCAGTCGGGTTCGCCGAATTCCCAGAAGCTGCCGCCGAGGGTGTACAGCCCGCCCGCCGCCATGTTCACCGAGCAGAAACCGCCGTGCGCGGCGTAGTTCACGGTGCCGAACTGCTGCGCCCACCAGCCGGTGAGCGCCTGCGACTGGTCGCGGCCGGTGAAGAAGGCGAGTTCGTCGGGATTTCTTTCCCGGATCGGCTTCAGCCATGAGGTCGCCAGCGCCAGCGCTTCATCCCACTCGATCTCGCGGAACTCGCCGCTGCCGCGCTCGCCGGTGCGCAGCAGCGGTTTGCGCAGACGCGCGGGCGAGTAGTGCTGCATGATCCCGGCCGAACCCTTGGCGCAGAGCACGCCCTTGTTCACCGGATGATCGGGATTGCCCTGGATGTAGCGGATCTGCCCGTCCTTGATCCAGACGCGGATGCCGCACCGGCACGCGCACATGTAGCACGTGGTGGTTTTGACGTCGTCGCCGGGCGAGGGCGAGAGGTTGAGCGCGGGCGCTTGCATCGCGCCATTGTGCCTGCCGGGAGCGCCGGCAGGCGAGTGCGGCTGCCGCCCCGCCTTACTTCGGCGGTTCGATCCTGATCGACGGGTCGTTGAAGCGCGAATAGTGGACCGTCATCGTGTGGGCCTGCTTGCCGGTGCTGCCGGTGGTCTGCATCTTCAGGGGATAGCCGTTCATCCCCACCCAGATCAACGACGTGGTCGCCGGTTTGCGGGCGGTCTGGGTCATCCGGTACTTCTTCGCAGGTTTGCCGTTGACCGTTTCCATCCCCAGCGCTTCGATCTGCATCTGGTCGACTTCGCGGAAGGCGCGGTCGGATTCGCGCCACTGGGTCACGGTGCCCTTGGGCATCGGGATCTTCATCGTGCGGCCGTCGATGGTCATGTACATGGTGTCGCCAATCACATACTGCGTGCCCATCGGCATCGACATGCGATAGCGGTTGGGGGCGACGAAATCCATCTCCATCTTCTGCATCCGCTTGTCGCTGCCTTCCATGCTCACGTGGTAGCTGCGCAGCGCCAGGAATTTGACGCTCAGCGCCTTCATCTCCTCTTTCGGTCCAGCCCAGGCGGCGATGGCGGCGAGCAGCGACAGCGGAACGAGCAGCCACGCGAAACGATGGGCGGAGCGGGGACGAAGCGGGGACGACATCGGTGGAACTCCCGTGGGATGGAACGGCTGAAACAAAGCCGCATTGTTCGCAATAGCGCAAAATCCGCACAGAACCGGCCATCATGGGCCTCTACCACGGGAGCACCGCTGCACGATGGACACCGCCGACACGACGCTGTGGCGCCTGTGGCTGTTCCTCGGCCTGCTGGCGGCGCTGTCGCTGGCCGAGCGTCTGCGCCCCGGGCCGAATCCGCCGCAGCGCCGCAGCCGACGCTGGCCGGCGCATCTGGCGTTGATCGCGCTCGATACCCTGGTCGCGCGGCTGCTGCTGCCGGCGGGCGCGTTCGGCGCGGCGGTGTGGGCGCAGTCGGCCGGCGTTGGGCTGTTCAATCTGAAGCCCGATGCGCTGCCGATGTGGCTCGAAGCGCTGCTCGCCGTGCTGTTGTTGGACATGGCGATCTATTGGCAACACCGATGGCTGCACGCGGTGCCGTGGCTGTGGCGGCTGCATCGTACCCATCACACCGACACCACGCTGGATGCCACCTCCGCGCTGCGCTTCCATCCGCTGGAGATGCTGGTCTCGCTGGCCTGCAAGTGCGCGCTGGCGATCGCGCTGGGCGTCGATCCGGCGGTGCTGCTGGCGTTCGAGGCGCTGTTGTCGAGCTTCGCGTTGATCACGCATGCCAATCTGTCGCTGCCGCCGCGTCTGGACAGCGCATTGCGCTGGGTGGTGGTGACGCCGGCGATGCACTGGATCCATCACAGCACCCATCGCGACGAACAGCAGCGCAATTTCGGGTTCCATATCAGCGTCTGGGATCGGCTGTTCGGCAGTTATGCGATGCATGCGCGCGATCGGCCGCAGACCTTCGGTGTCGAAGGCGTGGGCGTCGAGCGCGCGACGCGCGTTGTCGATCTGTTGCGCGAGCCGTTTCGCGCGGGCGGCTCGATCGATTCAAGCGGGAAAACGAAGATCGCGTAGCCAGCGTGCCAGCGCCGCCTGTTTCGGCGTCGGCGCGTGCAGCGCGTGCAGCGCGTCGGCAAGTGCGGCGAGATCGTCGACGGTGTCGACATCGCACAGCCGGCGCAGGGTCGCCACCGATGAATCGCCGAGGGCATCGAGAAAACGCAGCGCAGTGTCGGACTGCGACCACGGCGTCTCCGACCACGCATGTTCCGGCACCGCGATGCGCGTGCCGAACAGCCAGAAACCGCCGTCTTCGCTGGGGCCGATGACGTGCTCGTGGGTGTCGAGTGCGGTGCAGGCGGCCAGCACATCGCCGGCGCGCAGTTGCGGCGCATCCGCGCCGATCAGCAGCGCGCGGCCGTGCCGTGCGCGCAAGGTTCCGCAGACGCTGCGCATGCGCGCGCCGAGATCGCCGTCGCCCTGCGCGATGCGCGGCAGATGGCGCCAGATCGGTGCGTCCACGGCATCGGTTTCCGCGACCGCCCAGTACGCCACGAGTCCGGGCATCGATGCCTGCGCACGGATGACGACATCGGCGACAGCCGCAGCGGCGTGACGATGGAAGGCTTCCGCCGCGTCCCGCCCGATCGCCTGAGCAAGCCGGGTCTTCAGCGACGAATGACCCGGCGTCTTCACGAAGATGGCAAGGCCCGCTGCAGTGGCGGTCATCGACGCATCTCGCGCCACGCCTGATCGGCGGTCAGGCGCAGATGATGCAGGGTCGTCCGCAGCCAGCCGCGTTCCGCGTACTTGCGCGCGCTGGTGACCAGTGCGGCGTCGATCCCGTGCAACGGCAGTCCCGCACGGCGTGCGCGCCAGACCAGCGCATGATCTTCGCCGTAGGCAAGCTGCGGATCGAAGCCTTCGAGGCGGTCGAATTCCAGGCGTGGCATCAGCAGGCCCTGATCGCCGAACGGCAGGCCGAGCCGACGCGAGCGCCAGTTCGCGCCGATCGCATTCGCGCGCATCGCCCATTGCAGCGGTTTCGGTCCGTCCGCATCGAACCGCAGCCGGAACCAGCCCAGTGCGGGTTCGTTGCGATCGAGGAAGGCACGCAGCGCCGGCAGCGTTTCGGGCGTGAGCCGGGTGTCGGCGTGCAGGAACCACAGCCACGGACGTCCCGCCGCGTGCGCGCCGGCATTCTGCTGGTGCGCGCGGCCCTTCGGCGCACGCATGGCATCGGCGGGCGTCGGCTGCGCGTCGCCATCGGCGAACACCGGCAGCAACTCGGCGGCGGCGGCGTGTTCGCGCAGTGCGGCGTACAGCGGCGGCCAGGATCGATCGCCAGGCCCGACCGGCAACACGATCGACACCTGCGACAGCGGGTCGCTCATCCGGTCAGCGCACCGCCGCAGCTGCTGCCGCTGCCGGCGGTGCAGGCGTAGCAGTGGCGGCCGAAGGCGATCGGCCAGCGCTCGATCTCGTCCAGGCGCGCGATGTCCCACAGCGTGCAGCGCTGCGCGCCGGCAGGCAACGGCAGCATCTGGTTGAAGTCGCAGTCGTACAGCGTGCCGTCCCAGCCCACCGAGACGAGATTGCGGCACATCACGCCTTCGGCGGCGCGCGGATTGAAGTGATCGATCAACAGCTGCATGTACGCATCCAGCTGGCCATCGCGCTCCAGTGCGTGCAGGAAGCGCTTGATCGGCATGTTCGCGATCGTGAACAGCCGATGGAAGACGATGCCGAAATCCTCGAACAGGCGCGTGCGGTAATCCGCTTCCAGCGCGGCCTGTGCCGGCGGCAGCGAGGGCCCGCCCGGGTTGTAGACCAGATCCAGTTCCAGCGCGCTGCCTTCGCGGCCGTAGCCCAGCGCATTGAGCCGCTGCAGCGCTTCGATGCTCTGCAGGAACACGCCCTTGCCGCGCTGTTTCTCGACGTTCGCCGACGAGTAGCACGGCAGCGAGGCGACCACCGCGATGCCGTTTTCGGCGAGAAATGCGGCGGTGTCCTCCTGTCCGGGCTCGAACAGCACGGTCAGATTGCAGCGGTCGATGACCTTCAGCCCGTGCGCGCGTCCGGCAGCCGCGAGTCGCCGGAACTGCGGATGCAATTCCGGCGCGCCGCCGGTGATGTCCAGGGTATGCAGCGCCGGTGCGGTCGACATCAGTGCGATCAACCGGTCGATGCCGCGCGCGTCCAGCGCTTCCTCGCGCTTCGGTCCGGATTCGACATGGCAGTGCGTGCACGCCAGATTGCAGCGCGCGGTCAGATTCACCTGCAGGATTTCCAGCGGCGTGCGCGGCAGCGCCAGGCCGTGGCGTTCCAGCATGCGCGGGAACGGGATGGCCGGCGCGGCGATCGCGAGCGTTCCGGGTTCGGCGAAGCCGGTGTTCATCGCGGCGAGGCTGCGACGAAATCGATGTCGCCGAACCAGGTGGTCGCGGATTCGCCGGTGCCATCGGTGTCCACCGACACCGCGATACCGATGATCCGTTTCGGATCGGTGTTGAATGCGCGCCGGTAGTCTTCGGTCACGTCGCGCTTGAACGAGACCCACTTGCCCAACTGCGCGTCGCCGCTGGCGGCGACCACCAGCGCCACGAACGGCGTTTCGGCGCTTTCGTGGATGCTGTCGACCGGGTGGCGGTTGTCCCAGACGTAGCACAGCGCGGCCGACAGCTGTTGCTTGCCATGGCGCGCGCGCCCGAGCTTGAACCGCGCGCGCTCCTTGAGCGTCATCGCGTCTTCGCTGCGCTCGAAATACACGTAGATGCGGGCGACCTGATCGTCGCGGTCGCTGTCGGCGAGATCGGCGCCCTGCAGCATCCGCTGGGTGCGCCAGCGCCAGCGCATCACCGGCGTCTGCCTGGGATCGACGAACATGCCATGGCGCAGCGACGATGCCGAGCCATCGGCGCGCGCGCGCAGCACGATGGTGCCGTTGTCCATCACCAGATCGTAGCGGGTCTGGTGTTCGACTTTCGGCGGCGTCTGCACCGCCCAGCCCGGCGGCGCGGTGGCGGCCAGCGGGCCGGACGAAAACGGCGTGGTCCGCGCGATCAGCCGGCCCTGCGCTGCGACCGCTGCGGGAGCATGGTCGGCGCGGCGTTTCGCCGCCGATGCGCCGGACGTGGTCGCCACCAGCATGGCGGCGAAGGCGCAGGCGCAGGCCGCGAGCGCGCGGCGTGATGCGGAATCGATATCGGTATCGGGACGGATCATTTTCGTTTCCAATCGCGGCGTTCCAGGGTGTGATATCGCTGCAGCCAGGCCAGCGCCCATGCCGGCGCGTGGCGCATGCGGCGGGTGCCCGCAGCGAATTTGGCCGCTTCGGCGAAGGTGGGATAGGCGAACACAGTGCCGAGGATCTTGTCCAGACCGATCTTCTGTTTCATGGCCAGCGCGAAGATCGCGATCAGGTCGCCGGCGCGGGCGCCGACCACCGTCGCCCCGAGGATCGTGTCCTTGCCCGGTGGCACCAGCACTTTGACGAAGCCCTCGGTCGCGCCTTCGGCGATGGCGCGGTCCAGCGCCGAGAACGGATGGATGATGACTTCGACCGCGATCTTCCGCGCTTTCGCTTCGCGTTCGTTGATGCCGACCCGTGCGAGCTCCGGATCGGTGTAGGTCGCCGCCGGCAGCACGCGGTAATCGGCGCGGAACGATTTGAAGCGCCCGAACAGTGCGTTCACCGCCGCGTACCAGGCCTGATGCGCGCCGGCATGGGTCAATTGGTACGGGCCGGTGACATCGCCCACCGCGAAGATGTTCGGAAACCGGGTGCGCAGATGATCGTCGGTCTCGATGGTGCGGTTCGCGCGCAGCGGAATGCCCAGCGTTTCCAGTCCGAAGCCGTCGACATTCGCGCTGCGACCCACCGCCACCAGCAGCAGGTCGAACGGCAGTTCGCTGCGGGTGCCCTCGTGTTCGATCGCCAGCTGATTCGGCTCGCCAGCGCGCGCTTGCACTGCGGTGCGCCCGAGCAGGACGCGGATGCCGTCGCGCTCCAGCGACGCCTGCACCACGGCGGCGGCATCGGCGTCTTCGCGCGCCAGCAGCTGCGGGGCCATTTCGACGATGCTCACGTCGCAGTCGAATCGCGCCAGGCACTGCGCGAGTTCGCAGCCGACCGGTCCGCCGCCGAGCACCACGATCCGATGCGGCAGCGTTTCGAGGGTCCAGAACGTGTCGGACGTGCAGTACGGCACGCGGTCGAGGCCGGGAATCGGCGGCACGAACGGTCGCGCGCCGGTGGCGATCACCAGATGGCGCGCACTCAGCCGCTGGCCGTTCACTTCGACTTCCCATGGCGAAACGATGCGCGCTTCGCCCTGCAGCACTTCGACGCCCAGGGCGGTGTAGCGTTCGACCGAATCGTTCGGCTCGATCGCCGCGATCGCCGCGCGGACACGCGCCATGACCTGGCCGAAATCCGGCATGCCGCGTTGCGCGGGAATGCCGAACGCCGGCGCCCGGTCCACCTCCGCGGCGGCATGCGCCGCGCGCAGCAGCGCCTTCGACGGCACGCAGCCGCGGTTGAGGCAGTCGCCGCCCATCTGCGCTTTCTCGATCAGCGTGACCTTCGCGCGCACGGTCGCGGCGATATGGCTGGTCACCAGGCCGGCGGCGCCCGCGCCGATCACGATCAGATTGCGATCGAAGCGTTTCGGCCGCTTCCAGCCGCGATAGGCGCGACGCGCGCGCACCGTGGCGATGATTTTCCGCGCGACCAGCGGCACCAGCCCCAGCACGGTGAAGGCGTCGGTCATCGGAAGATTCAGGATGTCGCTCCCCGAATGCAGATTGCCCAGCTCGCGACCCGCGTACACGAAGGCGATCGTGGCGGGCAGCATGCCGAGCATGCTCACCCAGACGTAGCGCCAGACGCCGATGCTGGTGAGCCCCATCGCCAGATTGATGACGAAGAACGGGAAGATCGGCACCAGGCGCAGCGCGAACAAGTAGAAGCCGCCCTCGCGCTCCATGCCGGCATCGATCGTCTTCATCCGCTCGCCGAATTTCTCGTGCACCATGTCGCTGAACACGTAGCGCGCGCTCAGCATCGCCAGCGTCGCGCCGATGGTGGCCGACAACAGCACCACCACGCTGCCGATGCGCACGCCGAACAGGGCGCCCGCGAACAGGCTCAGGATCACGGCGCCGGGAATCGACAGCGCGGTCGTGCAGACATAGATCGCGGCGAAACCGAGGATCGCGGTCACCGGGTGGGCGGCGGTGTAGGCGTGTGCGTCGCCGAGCAGCGATTGCATTTTCTGCAACTGCAGGTACTCGTCCAGCGCGCCGAAATACAGCGCCAGCGAAGCGGTGCTCATGAGCACCAGCAGGGCGGCTTTTTTCGGGTCGACATGCATGGTCAGCAGCACGCCGCAGCGTCGGCGGTGGTCGACGCCGGGGCGCAGTCGAACAGTCCGAAATGCGCGCCGCGCGCGGTCACCGTGAAGTGCCCGGCGTAGCGCGTGCGCGCCAGCATGTCGGCGGTGTTGCCGCAGACCAGCATCGGCCGGCCGCGCTCGAAACGATGGTGATCGTCCAGCGCGAACGCATGCGGCTGATAAGGAATGGTGCCGCGATAGGTCGCGACCTGGCCGTAATCCTCGCAGCGGTCTTCCAGGTCGAGCTTGAACGCGCGTACGGTGATGCTCTCGAAGCGCACATGCCCGATCACCGCTTCGATGTCGGCGTCGAGCAAGGGCACCGGGCTGCGCGCGACGATCCGGAAGTCGGCGCAGCCCAGCGCCAGCAGCAGGCGACGGAAGTCTTCCGGATACAGCGCGCCGGACAGGCATTCGCCGCGCAGCACCGGGTCCTGCAGCAGCGCACCGGGGATGCGGCGGTCGGCGAACACGTCGGAGAAGTACAGCTCGCCGCCCGGTTTCAGCACGCGGAACACTTCGGCCAGCACCTGCGCCTTGTCGCTGGCGAGATTGAGCACGCAGTTGGAGATCACCACGTCGATGCTGCCATCGCCGATGCCGGCGGCGGCCAGATCCTCGATCGAGCCCAGCCGGAACTCGAGATTGTCCAGTCCGGTGGTCTTGCGGTGCTCGGCGATGTTGCGCTCGGCCACCGCCAGCTGCTGCGGGGTCATGTCGATGCCGATCACCCGGCCCGTCGGCCCGACCAGATGCGAGACCAGGAAGGCGTCGCGGCCGGTGCCGCAGCCCAGGTCGACCACGGTCGCGCCGGCCACCGCCGCCGGGATCGGCGAGCCGCAGCCGTAGAAGCGGTCGGTCACTTCGCGCGGGATCCCGCGCAGCCAGTCCTGCAGATGGGCGGGCATCGCCTCGGGGCTGCAGCAGGCGCCGGTCTTGAGGTCGCGCTGGCTGGCAAGGGTTTCCCCGTAGTACTGCTGGATGACGCTGTCGCCCATGATCGGCTCCGTGACGGGCGGGTGGAGGCACCCGGATGGGAGAAGAGCGCGTGGGCGGGCGAAACGGTGCGCGGCCATGCGGTCGCAACCGTTGCGACCCCTACACGATACGATGGAAGGCTGGTCCAACGAGCATCCGTGAGGATGCAGACCTCCCGCCCCGCCATCCGCCATAATCGAGCACATGGACCGTTACGAACGCATTCTCTCCCTCCACCGCATCCTGAAGAGCGCCCGCTACCCGGTCACGGTCAAGCGCCTGCAGGACGAGCTGGAGTGCTCGCGCGCCACCGCCTACCGCGATCTGGCCTTCCTGCGCGACGCGCTGATGGCGCCGATCATGGGCGACGGCGAGGCCGGCTTCCGCTACGACCCCGGTGAAGGCGAACGCTTCGAGCTGCCCGGGCTGTGGCTCAATTCGGAAGAGTTGCACGCGCTGCTGGCCGCGCAGCAGCTCCTCAGCCGCACCGGCGGCGGGGTGCTGTCCTCGGCACTGGCGCCGCTGCAGCAGCGCATCGAAAAACTGCTGGAAGAACACGCCCCCGGCAAGCGTTGGCCGGTCGAACGCGTCCGCGTCATTCCGCACCGCACCCGCAAGATGGACGAACAGGTGTTCCGCATCGTCTGTTCCGCCGTGCTGGAGCGCAAACAGCTGCACTTCGACTACCGCGCGCGCTCCACCGACGAAAAGACCCGTCGTGTCGTCTCGCCGCAGCGCGTCACCCATTATCGCGGCAACTGGTATCTCGACGCGCTGGACCACGACCGCGAGGCGCTGCGCAGCTTTTCCGTCGACCGGATCGCCACCGCGCGCATGCAGGATGGGCCCGCGCAGGACGTGCCGGACGCCGAACTCAACGACCACCTCGCCGGCAGCTACGGCATCTTCTCCGGCGCGCCGAAAGGCATGGCCACGATTGTTTTCAACCCGAAGATCGCGCGCTGGGTCGCCGACGAACACTGGCACTCGCAGCAGCAGGACCGCTTCCTGCCCGACGGCCGCTTCGAACGCAAAGTGCCGTACAGCGCCCCGCGCGAACTGCTGATGGACATCCTGCACTACGGCCCCGATGCGGAAATCGTCGAACCCGCATCGCTGCGCGAGCAGATGAAGTCGATGCTGCAGCTTGCGGTGAGCAACTACGAAAAATAGCTTTTCGTGGTTTCATCCTAAGGATAAGGCATCGATTCCCTCAAGCCGCCCCGCCTTCAGGCGGAGTCTGTTCGCACGCTCCGGATAGAGCCGCAGGCCATGCGGAGATTGCGAACAGACGCTCAATGCGCCTGGATTCCGAACACGACCGTCAAATCCCTGCATTTCGACGGTTCGGCCCGCGAAAACAACTGTGCCAACAGCACGGTGCCGAGCGATATGACGCCGATGGTCAGCAAGACGGAATGAAGCGTGCCGAGCCAGCGTATGGCGTTGAGGTGCAGGGCGGGAATGTCGGATCTGCTCGACGCCACGTGGTGCGATGCCGAAGTGGCTACGCTGAAGAGCAGTATGCCGGCGAGAGTCGAAACGGCCAGAACCGACAATGTCGCGATCGTCGCGACATGACCGCTGTCGCCTGACGGCAGTTTTTCGAGCGCGTAGGCAAAAGCCGCTGCCGCGAGCGCCAATGTATATTTATTGAAATCGATCAGCGATTCGATGTTCATGCTTCGCCTTCGCCGTTATTCGCCGCGGAAGATGCATGCAAGGACTGGGGGTCATTGCGGACGCAATACGGACAGAGGCGTATCAACTCGGTCTTGCTGCGCTGCGAGAACTTCGCCTCATCGACTGCAGGCAATGCGATGCCCAGCATCAGCATCGCCGCCCGCACATCCTGCTTGAGAACCTGTTTTCTGACAGGGTCGGAGATGAGTCTCGCGTGGTAGGCCTCGAGCAGAAAACCGAAGAACGTTTCGCGGAGGAACAACTCCTCGTGGTCGTAGATAGCCACCATGTTCGCGAAATCGATGCTTCGCAGGGGCTGGAGCGCATCGGGCGCGATCTCCAGGTCATTCTTCTCCAGAAAACCGACCATCAGGTTCTGGGTGTCTTTGAAGCTTCCAATCATGGCTGCCTCCCGTCTGTTGACGAAGCGAGCGACGTACTGCCGGAAGAGCGCGCTGGATACCGTCACCGCATGCGCACACCAATACGCTTGTAGGGGGTCAGAGGCAAGATGGTCGACGGCCGGCCTGGTATCGAAACGGCATTTCTAAGGAGCGGAACCGAGCTCGTAGGACGCATAGAACGGTTTGCCTGCCGCCACCGGTAGCAAAGCCCTGGCCAGATGCAGGTCGAGGCAGATCGCGAAGGGCGAGTCGTCGTTGCGCCAGGTGCGTTCGGTGACGCCGGTGTTGCCGACGCGGGCGACGATGGCGAACGGAGGAAACGATCTGCTGGCCGGCCCGCATTCCGCCACCGCGGCGCTCAGCGCCTTGCCCTGCGCTTCGATCAGCGCCGCGCTGTCCTTGTGGCTCAGCACGGATTCGTATTCGTCCGCGCGCGCCTTGGCATCGGCGAACGAGGTGTCGGCCGCCACGAGCTGCGCGGCCAGGAACAGTGCGTAGATCATCGTGTCGTCTCCCGTGGAGGGCAGGATGATGCCAGATGTCGCCCCGCTCGACCCACGCCAACGTGTCAGACCGTGCCCGAGACGATGGCGGCGACCATGGCGACGGCGAACGCGACGACCATCACGCCGATGAGAATTCCGAGCGCACTGAGCAGCGGAACCGTCCAGCTACGACGCGGGTAATGCTTGCCGAACTGCGCGGCGACGTAGCTCTGCTGCGATTTACCGATCGCGTAATACCAAACGATCAACAGAACAAGGCCGCCAAGCCGCCCCACAGCGTCCAGGCTTTTGGATTCCGGCATGACCAGCGATACGAGGATGGTCGCGACGCTGAAAACGATGCTTCCGATGACCCACTTCTTCGACGCGGCTGCTTTTTCCGCTTGACCGAGCGCTTTCCAGTTCAGCATATGCAGATACGCCCCGAAGATCGGGCTGAAGAGAATGCTCCAGCATCCGGCAGCCGTCGGATTCCAGAGTGCAGGCGCAACCTCGCCATCGACGACATCGCCAACGACGGCTTTCGGCGGAGCATAGGGATTCTGTGCGGACATGGGGCGTCGTTTCCTTGTGCGATGGCCGGCCCCCCGGATGGGACTGCCGTTTGCAGCCTCTCACTCCACGAGCGATACCGTCAATCGAGGCGTCCGCCGCGATCATTGATCTTTTCTATCGACCGTCGCAGCCCCTGCGACGCACCCCCGCAACACTGGCCTCCACACCCACCGGAGCGCCGCCATGTCCCAGCCGCATTCGTCGTCGGTCTTTCTACTCGAACAGTGTCTGCTCGGCGCGGTCGCGCTTGCATGGGTCGCGCTGCTGTCGCTGCCAGCGGCGCGCGGTGTGAGTGAGACCTTCGGCTGGCTGCCGTTCTGGATGCTGTCCCTGCCGCTGAGCGCATGGGCGGTGGCGCGGGTGTTGCGGCGGCGCGGCAACCGCAGGCTTGCTCAGCCGATGGCGACGGTGCACCCGATCGGCGCAGCACGTTTGCGCGTGCAGGGCGCGCAGGCCCTGCGTCGGGCCGCCTGACCCGCCCTCGGCCGGGCAAACCAAAGGCGAACACGTCCAGCGGGCAGCTGTGCTAGCGTGGCGGCCCCCGCCGTCCCATGTTCCGGACTCCACATGCCCAAGCTTTCGCATGTCTTTCTCGCCGTCGCGATCGGCGCAGTCCCTTCCCTGGTCGCCCACGCCGCGACGCCCGCCCCTGCCGCCAAGCCGACCATGCCCAATACCGCCGCTTCCGCCGACCCCTTCCTCTGGCTCGAAGGCGTCACCGACGAGAAAGCGCTGGACTGGGTCCGCGAGCGCAACGCCAAGGCCGAGGCGGAGATCGCCAGTACACCCGAGTTCAAGCGACTGGAAACCGACTTGCGCGCGATCCTCGATTCCGAGGCGCGCATCCCCGGTGTGCAGAAGATCGGCACCCACTACTACAACCTGTGGAAGGACAAGCAGAATCCGCAGGGACTGTGGCGCCGCACCACGCTGGCGGAATACCGCAAGCCCGACACGAAGTGGGAAACCGTGATCGATCTCGATGCGCTGAACGCGACCGAGAAGGAGCACTGGGTGTGGCACGGCGTCGAATGTCTCAAGCCGAAGTACGAGCGCTGCCTGATCGCGCTGTCGCGCGGCGGCTCCGATGCCGACGTGACCCGCGAGTTCGATCTCGATACCAAGACCTGGGTGCAGGACGGATTCTTCCGTCCCGAGTCGAAGGGCGGCCTGCAGTGGATCGACCAGGACACGGTGTTCGTCTACACCGATTTCGGCGCCGGTTCGATGACCCAATCCGGCTATCCGCGCGTCGTCAAGCAGTGGACCCGCGGCACGCCGCTGGAATCGGCCAAAGTGGTCTATGAAGGCAAGTCCGACGACATGTACATCGCGGCCTATCGCGACCTCTCGCCGGGCTTCGAGCGCGACTTCGTCAGTCGCACGCTCGCGTTCTACAACGACGAACTGTACCTGCGCGGCAAGGACGGCAAGCTGGTCAAGATCGACGCGCCGAATTCGGCCAACAAGGCCGTGCACAACCAGTGGCTGACGATCGAGCTGCGCGACCCGTGGAAGACGAAGGACCGCAGTTACGAAGCCGGATCGCTGCTGGTGATCGATTTCGACAAGTTCATGGCCGGTGGCCGCGAGTTCGATATCGCTTTCGCCCCGGACGAGCACACCTCGCTGTCCGGCTACACCTGGACCAAGCATCACCTCGTGTTGACGCTGCTCAACGATGTGAAGAGCAAGATCCGGATCATGACCCCGATCGGCGAGGGCAGCTGGCGCCAGAGCCTGCTGGTCGGCGCCCCGGCGGTGGGCACGGTCGACGTCGGCGCCATCGATGCGGACATCGGCGATGCGCTGTGGATGACCACCACCGATTTCCTCACGCCCACGACCTTGTCGATGGTCGAGATCGGCCAGCCGCCGCAGAAGCTCAAGTCGATGCCGGCGTTCTTCGAAGCCGATGGACTGATCACCGAACAGCAGTTCGCCACCTCGAAGGACGGCACCAAGGTTCCGTATTTCATCGTGCGCTCGAAGTTCCTGCCGCTGGACGGCAGCACGCCCACGCTGCTGTGGGGTTACGGCGGTTTCGAAGTGTCGTACACCGCGACCTACAACTCGATGGCCGGTCGCGGCTGGCTGCAGCAGGGCGGCGTGTTCGTACTGGCGAACATCCGCGGCGGCGGCGAGTACGGTCCGCGCTGGCACCAGGCCGCGCTCAAGGCGAACCGTCACAAGGCATATGAGGATTTCGCGGCGGTCGCCGAAGATCTCTTCGCACGCAAGATCACCTCGCCCGCGCGTCTCGGCGCGCAGGGCGGCAGCAACGGCGGCCTGCTGATGGGCAACATGATCGTGCAGTATCCGCAGCTGTTCGGCGCCGTCGTCTGCCAGGTGCCGCTGCTCGACATGAAACGCTACAACCACCTGCTGGCCGGCGCCTCGTGGATGGCCGAATACGGCGATCCCGACACCAAGGACTGGGAATTCATCAAGACCTTCTCGCCGTACCACCTGCTGAAGGAAGGCACCACCTACCCGCCGGTGCTGTTCACCACCTCCACCCGCGACGACCGCGTCCACCCGGGCCACGCCCGCAAGATGATGGCGAAGATGGAAGCGATGAACGCCGACGTGCGCTACTACGAAAACATCGAAGGCGGCCACGGCGGCGCCGCCAACAACGAACAGGAAGCGCATATGCGCGCGTTGGCATACACCTTCCTGTGGCAGCAACTCAGGAAGTGATCGACGAGTGACGTAGGGCGGGCTCAAGCCCGCCGTTACGGTGCATCCCATCGCGTCGTGTCGCGTCGCGCATCAAGCCAAACACAAGGCGGCCATCGGTCGCCTTGTGTGTTTTTGTAGGAGCGACTTCAGTCGCGACATCACTTTCAGCAGCGGCCCCTCATCCGGCGCTTCGCGCGCTTGCGCCGCTGCATGCGTGTCACATGCAATGGAATTTCACGCGCCCGGAAGACGGTGTAACGCGGCTTTTACCGTTGCGAAATCATCCTCGGAAAGACATTGCATACCGCGCGGCATCAGAACATCGTTCATGAATGCGAGCATTTCGTCGGCGATGTCCGCAATTTTTTCGACCGTCTTGATGGTCTTCCATACGGAAAGATGCCTTGTGGGGTCGCGGTCGCCCACGGATTGCCTCAGTCGTTCTGCCTCGGCTACCCAGTAGTCGACATAGTTGATCCGTTTGTCATCGCTCAGGCTGAACGATGTGTCGACGATCAGGGGCAGAGCGCAGCGCCGCAACTGATCCGGGTCGGATTGGTTGCGGGCATTGAGGTTTTCCAGTTCCTTCATGCAGTTGCGGGAATAGACGTAAGCGTCGCTCAGTAGGATCAGCACGCGCGCGCCGCGTCCGATTTCTCTCATGAAAGCTTCCAGACTGTCGCCAAGCAACATCGCTTCCTGATCTCTACGCACATCAAATTCCGTTTCCAGCGACCGCTGCAGACTGACTGCGAACTCCTGCAATGGTCTCCGTCCATCCTTGTCTTGCGTACCCCACGCATACGAGATGTACACCACCGGTTTCTGGCCGGGCAGCGGCGGGATCGGGGCAGGCTGTATGTCGTGGTCTCTTTCCGAAGATGGACGAGGCAACGCAGAGCGCGCAGAGGCGTCGTCGCGCGTGATCTGCGGCGGTGCGCCGATGCGAATATCTTCCAGTAGCGTGATGAGTTTCGCGCAGAGTGCATTAGCGTCAGGCCCGGTCGCGCGCATCCGCACGCGGCCTGAGCCATCGGCGTGCTGTTCGGTATCGATGCGGGCGCGGCTGGCGGTACGGGCGTCGTACAGGCAGACGCCATGACGCCAGTACACCGCATCGCGGCCGGCCAAGCGACCAATCCGGGCCAACAGCGCGCGCAGCACGCCATCGTGCAGGAAGACGTATTCGGCGACGGCTTCGACGGCCTGCGCGTCGACCGGCCAGACCATCGCGATGTGGTTCGCACTGGCTGCTGCATCCGGCAGGGCGTCGATCATGGCGTAGTAACGCGTCTCGCCCCATTGATGGGCCGGGAAGATCAGGTCGCAGCTTGCCATCATCGACAGCAGCAGCGCTTGCTCCTTATTGCTGTAGCGCCCGTTCCAGGCCAGCGCGTCCAGCATCTCCGGCGCGAAGAGGCCGTTGTGCCCACGCAGCAGCGGCAAGACCCGGCTGCGATCAAACAGCGTGTAGATGCCGTCCAGCGCCCACTGCTGATCCAGCACGATGGCGTCGCCGAACAGGCCGGGCTGATGGAACACATCACCGGCCTGATGCAGATAGTGCAGCAGCGCCTCCGACGACGCGCCGTGATGGGTGTCGGCGCAGATCGCATCGAAGCGCGTGCGGTCGATGGTCCGGTCGATCTCGCGCAGCGCCACCAGCCGGCCGCGCACCGCCAGCCAGCTGGCCGGCATCCGTGGCGGCACAGGCGTTTCCAGCCGATGCCGCGCGGCGCGCTTCAGCAGGTCGCGCAGGCTGTCCACGCCATCGTCCGGAATGGCGCAGCTGATCGTCTGTCGGCACCACGCGAAGCGCCGGGTTTCGCGCAGCGGCGGCGCGACCTCGTCGCTTTCGCGCGCGCACTGGGTCTGCACCACGATCACCCGTCCCTCATCGCCGGCCAGCGAGTGGATATAGTCCAGCCAGTACTGCAGCGGCCGGTGGCGCATCTCCAACCCACTCACGGCCTCGGTGTAAGGCGCATCGGTTTCCATGTCCGGATGCCAGGCCAGCACGAAGATGGCGCGGGATTTCAGAAACAGGGCATGCGTGCCCAGATAGACGTCCTGCCCGCCGAAGTCCCAGGCATTGAGGAAGATCGGACTATCGTCGTGATGCTTGCACAGTTCGAAGCGGCCGAGCTGGATGCCATGGGTGGAAGGCAGATCACCGTGGAAGTCGTCGCCGCGCAGACGGCGGAACAGCTCGGACTTCCCGACGCCGCCGTTGCCGAGGATGAACAGTTTGAGTTCGTGCGAGTCGACTTCGCCTTGCTGCAGGTCGTGCCACCAACTACGGAGGCGGGGTAGGCAGTTGTTATCTTCGCTAGAAGATAGGATCTCCGGGGGCACGGCATGCATGCGGTCCGTGGAAAGTTTCGAGAGTGATGGCCACCAAGCCAAAAGATTTTCTATCTGCAGTGACAACGCGTCTCCAGCTCCATACAAAAGCAACGATTGGAGCGAAGCGAGGTCCGCGAGTGGGCTGATGTCTGTGAGTCGATAACACTCGCTGATATTCAGTGATTGCAGCGCTGTGAGGCCCGCAAGTGGGCTGATGTCTGTGAGTAGATGACACCCGCTGATATTCAGTGATTGCAGCGCTGTGAGGCCCGCGATCGGATCGAGTGGTGAGTAGTCAGGACGCCAATTTGTAAGTCGCTGCAGCGCAGCGAAGATGGCGATCGAGCATGTTTTTTGAAAACCAGTAATGCCGATGGGCAGGTCGAATGAGCTGAGTTGCGTGCATCCCCTCATATCTAGCGTCTGCAGTGCGCGAAGGCCGGCGAGCGGCTTGAGTGACGTGAGTTCAGTGCACCAGCTTATATCTAACGTTTGCAACACAGTGAGCCTGGTGAGCGCAGCGATCGACTTGACCTGACACCCGCTGATATTCAGCGTCTGCAGTGCAGTGAGCCCATCGATTGGAGAGAGCGAAATGAGTCCAGTGCACCCGCTCACATCTAGTGTCTGCAACGCAGTGAGCCCATCGATTGCAGAGAGCGAAATGAGTCCAGTGCACCCGCCCACATCTAGCGTCTGCAATGCAGTAAGACCGGCGAGCAGCTCAAGCGAGGTTAGTTGGTTGCAGTTGCTCACATCCAGATTCTGTAGCGCGGTAAGGTCGGCGAGCGCGGCAAACGATGTGAGATTGCTGCAGAAGCTCACATTCAGCGTCTGCAACCCTGTAAGGCCGGTGAGCGGGTCGAGCGACTTAACGTAAGTGCACTCACTGACATACAGCGTCTGCAGTGCGGTGAGGCCGGTGAGCGGAGTGAGTGATTTGACGATGCATCCGCTCACATCCAACGTCTGCAGTGCAGTGAGCCTAGCGAGTGTAGCGAGCGACGTGAGACGAGTGCACCAGCTGATATCCAGCATCTGCAGTGCGGTAAGGTCTGCAATTGGGCCGAGATCGTCGATACCACGAGCAAAAAAGCTCGCGTCGTATTCACTTTGATACTCCCAAGCCGCTTGTTCCGTATCGTAGCGAGTGAGGCCTAGTCCGAGCTGCCGCAGCTGAACTGCCAGCCGCCCGATCTCCAGTGGAATCGCAGCCAACGGCAAATCCCCCAAATCCAACCAATCCTGCCCACTCTCCACCGCTGCCTCAATCCGCCGCAGCGCTTCGGCATGCGCCTGCTCCGGCGTCATGTCCTTCGGGTCGATTCGATCCTGTTCGTCCTGCATCCGCGTCCCCTCGCGCTGTCGCACCGCGCGGGGCGTTGTGCCCCATGCGGTTTCGAGTCTAGCGGGCGACGCATGGACTGGGTAGCGCGATGTGGGAGGGCCTTCAGGCCCGACGCTTTTGCTTCGTCAGTGACGCAGAGTGGCATGCGTGAGGAGGCTTCGGGTGCAGCCGGCCACCGCGCGAAAAGCGTCGGGCCTGAAGGCCCTCCCACATGGGCATCGCGGGTTTGTGTCGGGCTGCGTCCCGTGCGGTTTCGAGTCTAGCGGGCGAGGCATGGACTGGGTAGCGCTGATGCAGGCGGCTTCAATCTCGATGTCGCCAGTTTCGATGTATTGAATCGAAGCGATGTGTCTGGCTCGAAAGCAACAGCAGGTCCCTCGCCTGCGGCTCGGGATGACAGGGGTGTGTGGGTCGCGGTGCTTTGTGCAATGCGGGCGGCTCGCCCCCACCCAACCCTCCCCGCTCGCGGGGGAGGGAGTTACCCGGCGTCAGAAAGTGACGGCGTCAGAATCCGCCGCCGGCATCCAGCCACGTTTGTTCTTCCGGCGTATTGGTGCGGGCGAGCACCAGATTGCGATGCGGAAACCGCCCGAACCGGCGGATCACATCGCGATGCGCGTGCGCGTACTTGAGGTAATTCGCATCGCCGAGCGCTTCGCACAGCGCGACCGCACGATCCTGGTCGGCAAGCGCTTCGGAATGCTCGAACGGCATGTAGAAAAAGATCCGCAATGCAGGGTCGACATGTCGATCGAAGTCCGTGGCGATGGCGCGGTCCGCGTATTCGCGCGCCAGCGGGTCGGTGGCGAAGGCGTGCGCGCTGTTGCGGAAGACGTTGCGCGGCACCTGATCCAGCAACAGGATCAAGGCGAGCGCGCCGTTCGCATCGCCGAGCAGCGCTTCTTGCTCGCGACGCGCGGCGGCGAAGTGCGCGTCGAGGAATCGCGTGCGCAGTTCGGCGTCGAAAGCATCGTCCTTCGCGAACCACTTCGCCGGGCCGGCGTCGCGCCAGACGACGACGATGTCGTGCGCCATCGTCATCATTCGTCGAACCTCAAATGCCGCACCGATTTGCCATGCCGGCGGATCAGCCGAAGCGCTTCGATGCCGATCTGGATATGGCGTTCCACATATTCGGCGCTGACTTTCGCGTCGCTGGCTTCGGTCTTCACGCCTTCGGGGATCATCGGCTGGTCGCTGACCAGCAGCAGCGCGCCGGAGGGAATGCGGTTGGCGAAACCGGCGGCGAAGATGGTGGCGGTTTCCATGTCGATGGCCATGCAGCGCATCGCGCGGAGTTTTTCCTTGAAGTCTTCGTCGTGTTCCCAGACCCGGCGGTTGGTGGTGTAGACGGTGCCGGTCCAGTAGTCGTGGCCGAGGTCGCGGATCATCGTCGACACCGCGCGCTGCAGGGCGAACGCGGGCAGTGCGGGCACCTGGGGCAACAGGTAGTCGTTGCTGGTGCCTTCGCCCCGGATCGCGGCGATCGGCAGCACCAGGTCGCCGAGCTGGTTCTTCTTCTTCAGGCCGCCGCATTTGCCGAGGAACAGCACCGCCTGCGGCATGATCGCCGAGAGCAGGTCCATCATGGTCGCGGCGTTGGGGCTGCCCATGCCGAAGTTGATCAGGGTGATGCCGTCTGCGGTGGCGCTGGGCATCGGCCGGTCCAGGCCGACGATTTCCGCGCCGGTCATCCGCGAGAAATGGCCAAGATAGCCGCCGAAGTTGGTCAGCAGGATGTGCTCGCCGAACTGGTCCAGCGGCACGCCGGTGTAGCGGGGCAGCCAGTTCTGGACGATCTGGTCTTTTTCTTTCATGCGCTTCTCCGTGTGATCGGCCACATTTTGTCATGCACCGTGACCTTGGTCATGGTTGGCACCGGGGCGACGGCGGGCTAGGGTTGCGGTTCTCTCGAGGGGAACGACCGCCATGCACCGAACTTTCATCGCCGCGCTGGCCGCGACCGTGTTGCCTGCGCTCGTGCTGGCGCCGGCCTTTGCGGCCGATGCGCCGGCAAGCGCGCCGAAAAAGGCTGTCGCCTCGCGCTTCGCGCAGGACCCGTACGCCAGTACCTATCGCGCGATCGCCTCGCCGCCGGTGCTGATCCAGGGCGCGACCGTCCTTACCGGGACCGGCACGCGCCTCGACGGTGCCGATGTGTTGATGCGCGACGGCAAGGTGGTCGCGGTCGGGGCCAATCTCGATGTCCCCGCCGACGCCCTGCGCGTGGATGGTCGCGGCAAGTGGGTGACACCCGGCATCATCGATGTGCACTCGCATCTGGGCGTGTATCCCAGCCCGGGCACGCGCTCGCACTCCGACGGCAACGAAGCGACCGCGCCGACCACGCCTGGCGTCTGGGCCGAGCATTCGGTGTGGCCGCAGGATCCGGGCTTCGCCACGGCGCTGGCCGGTGGCGTGACCTCGCTGCAGGTGCTGCCCGGCTCGGCGAATCTGATCGGCGGGCGCGGCGTGACTCTGAAGAACGTGGCGGCCACCACCTATCAGGGCATGAAATTTCCCGACGCGCCGTGGGGCCTGAAGATGGCCTGCGGCGAGAACCCCAAACGCACCTACGGCGAGCGCGGCGGCCCGTCGACGCGGATGGGCAACGTGGCCGGCTATCGCGCCGCGTTCATCGATGCCAGCGAATACCTGAAGAAGAACCGCCCGAAGAAAGCGGCGGCGGCGCCGAAGAAGCGCTGGTGGCAGAGCGGTTCGGGCACCACCGACAGCGCCAACGACAGCGGCGGCAAGCGCGATCTGAAGATGGACACGCTGGCCGGCGCGATCAACGGCGACATCCTGGTGCACATCCACTGCTACCGCGCCGACGAGATGGCGGTGATGATGGATCTGGCGAAGGAATTCGGCTTCAGGATCAGCGCGTTCCATCACGGCGTCGAGGCCTACAAGATCGCCGACCGCCTCGCCGCCGAGAACATCTGCGGCGCGCTGTGGGCCGACTGGTGGGGCTTCAAGATGGAAGCCTTCGACGGCATCCAGGAGAACATCGCCCTGGTCGACCGGGTGCAGAACGGCTGCGCGATCGTGCATTCGGATTCGGAGGAAGGCATCCAGCGCCTGAATCAGGAAGCGGCGAAAGTGATCGCCAGCGCGCAGCGCATCGGCATCGACATTCCACCGGAACGCGCGGTGCGCTGGATCACGTCCAACGCAGCGAAGGCTCTGGGCGTCCTCGACAAGACCGGCACGCTGGAGACCGGCAAGATGGCCGATGTGGTGTTGTGGAGCGGCAACCCCTTCAGCGTTTACGCCAAGGCCGAGCAGGTCTACATCGACGGCGCGCGCGTCTACGACCGCAACGATCCATCGCGACAGCCGAAGTCCGATTTCATGCTGGGCCAGAGCTTCGAAGGAGGTGTGCGATGAGCCGTTTTTCTTTTGCCCGTCGCGCCCGCGCAGGCGGAGGCCCCGCGACGTTGCAGTGCAACGCAGCGCGTTCGCATGAACGCCGCTGGATCCCCGCGTTCGCGGGGATGACGGCATCCGGTGTGATGCGTGCGCTGGTGGCAAGCGGCGTATTGTTTGCCGGCAACGCCTTCGCCCAGAATCTGCTGATCCGCAATGCCACCGTGCACACCGCCGGTGCGCAGGGCACGCTGCAGAACACCGATGTGCTGGTGCAGGGCGGCAACATCGCCGCGATCGGTCGCGGCTTGTCCGCCGCGAACGGCGTCGACGTGATCGACGCTGCCGGCAAGCCGCTGACACCGACGCTGTTCGGCGGCATCACCGCGATCGGGCTTGATGAAGTGTCCGCCGAGGACCCGACCAACGACCAGTCGCTGGCGCTGGGCCAGGGCAAGCAGATGGTGGTGCGGCCGGAGTTCGACGTGACTTTGGCCTACAACCCGGCCTCGATCCTGGTGCCGATCGCGCGCGTCGAAGGCATCGGCTTCACGCTGCTGGGTGCGGACACCGCCAACGGGGGTTCGATCATCGGCGGGCAGGGCGCGGTGGTGCGCCTGGACGGCAGCGCCGACCCGGCCGGCCCCAAGGTGCTGTTCGTGAAGCTGGGTAGCGACGGCGCCAATCTCAGCGGCGGCACCCGCGCCAGCCAGTGGATGCTGCTCGATCAATTCATCGACGAAGTGCGTGGGCGGATTCCCGCCGGCTCGCCGATGGCGATGCTCACCCCGGCCGGTCGCGACACCCTGGCGCGCTATCTCAACGGCGGCGGTCGGGTGATGGTGGAAGTGCACCGCGCCGCCGACATCCGCCAGTTGTTGCGCTGGTCGCAGCGCCACAGCGTGCGCATCGGCATCCAGGGCGGCGCCGAAGCGTGGCTGCTGGCGCCGCAGCTGGCCGCAGCGAAAGTCCCGGTGTTCGTCGATCCGCTCGGCAACCTGCCGCACAGCTTCGACGAGATCGGCGCCACGCTGCAGAACGCCGCGCGTCTGCGCGCGGCGGGCGTGCAGGTCGGGTTCTCGCAGGGCGACAAGGCCTCGCACAACGCGCGCAAGATCCGCCAGACCGCCGGCAATGCGGTCGCGAACGGATTGCCGTGGGAAGACGGTCTGGCCGGGCTCACGCGCGTGCCGGCCGAGGCGTTCGGCGTGGCCGATCGCATCGGCACCATAGCGGTCGGCAAACGCGCCGATCTGGTGCTGTGGACCGGCGATCCGCTGGACGTGAGCGCGGTGGCGAAGCAGGTGTGGTTCGATGGTCGCGCGATTCCGATGCGCAGCCGCCAGACCGAACTGCGCGACCGCTATCTGCGCGCGGCGGGCGAGCTGCCGCGGGCGTATCCTGCTGCGATCGAATAACCGCCGGTCCCGCGATGCTGTCGTCCGTTCTGCTGTTGGCATTGACCGGTGCGGCATTGAGCGGCACGGCAATGACCGGAACGCATGCGCTGCAGCCGCCGGGCATGTTCCACGACGGCGAAGCGGTCGCGCGTCACGGCGACCGCTGGCTCGCACTGCGCGTGCACGACGGCGACGCCCGCCTGCGCATGACGCGCCTGCGGGTGAAGCGGGTGTTCGACGTCATCACCGATGCCGAAGGCGAAACCACCGGGCACGAGATCGAAAGCGACGTGGGCGATGTCGTCACCTATCTGCGCGGCCCCGGCCTGCATGCCGGGCCGGTCGCGGTGGCGGTGAGCGAATATGCCGGCGAAGGTCCGCTGCCGACCCAGCGGCTGCGCCTCGGCGACCGCGTCTACCGCCTCCTCACCCGCTGCACCGCCGATGCCGTGAACACTGCGCAGGACGGCATGACCTACCGGTGCCGGATCGAATTGAGCGAAGACGGCAAGGACGGCGATGTCGAGCGCGGGCCCCGGCAGACGCTGACCGAGATGACCGGCAACAGCGCACTGTCGGCGGCACCGGACATTGTTCTCGGCGACGATGCGTCGCCCCATGTGATCTTTGCCGGCGATCTCGATCGCGACGGCAGGCTCGATCTGATCTTCGACACGAGCGATCACTACAACCGCTCGCATCCGGTGCTGTTCCTCTCCGGCGCCGCCGAAGGCGAGGAACTGCTGCATGCGGTGGCCGAACACGACGCCGTCGGTTGCTGACGCGCACGCATTCCTTCATCAGGTTCCGCCATGACCGACACCCCCGATTGCTGGTATTTCGACTTCATCTCGCCGTTCGCCTACCTGCAGTGGCCGAAGGTGCGCGCATTGATGAACGAGCACACGATCCTGCCGGTGCCGATCCTGCTGGCGGCGGTGCTGGACACGCGCGGTCAGAAAGGGCCGGCGGAAATCCCGAGCAAACGCGAATTCACCTACCGCCACGTGCTGTGGCAGGCACGCGAGGCCGGCGTACCGCTGCGCTTTCCGCCGAAGCACCCGTTCAATCCGCTGCCGGCATTGCGACTGTCGATCGCCGCAAGCAATCGACCCGAGGCGATCGATGCGATTTTCAAATGGATCTGGGCGGAAGGCCGTGCCGGCGACAGCACCGAAGCGCTGGAGCCGGTGCGCGAGGCGCTGGGATTACCGGCCGGCGTGGCCGATTCGGCGGAGGTCAAGGCGGTACTCCGCAAGTGCACCGAAATCGCGCTGACGGCTGGCGTTTTCGGCGTCCCGACATTGGCGCTTGGCAATTCGCTGTTTTGGGGGAATGATGCCCATGCGTTCGCGGTTGCGGTCCTGAACGATCCGGCGCTGTTGGACGACAACGAGATGCGCAGGGTGGCGGCATTGCCGGTAGGTGTCAGACGAAGCTGAACGAATCGGGCCATAACGCTTGGTCTGGCATGCGACTTGCTTGTTTTGAAGTCGCCACTTGTCACTACGAGAATCTCCATCATGCGCATTGGTCTGGTCGTCGACTCAGCATGCGATCTGCCAGGGAGCTTCATCGAACGGAATCACATCGAAATCCTCCCGATCACGGTCAAGATCGGGGACGCGGTGCTCGCCGACCACCGCAATGAACAAGCCACGCTCCAATTCCTCCATTCGCACGTCGCCAGTCGGGGCGCCGAAGCGGAGACGATGCCGTTCTCGGTCAACCAGATCCGCGATCTGTTCCTGCAGAAACTGGTGATCGATTACGACTACGTGTTCTGCCTCACCATCACCCGGACCCGCAGCCCGATCCACGACAACGCCATGCAGGCGAGCTTCGTGATCCTCAACGATTACCGGCCGATGCGTTCCGCCGCCGGTCACCAGACACCGTTCTCGCTGCGCGTGATCGATACGCAATCGTTGTTCGCCGGGCAGGCCGTGACGGCGGTGGAAGCCGTGCGCATGATCCAGGCGGACGAAGGCGTGGCCAAGATCCGCGCCCGGCTGGAGAACATCGCGATCAACACCTATGCCTACATGGTGCCGCGCGACCTGCTCTACCTGCGCTCGCGCGCCAAGACCAAGGGCGACAAAAGCGTCGGCCTGCTCAGCGCGACGCTGGGCACCGCGATGGACATCAAGCCGGTGCTGTCCTGCAATCGCGGCGAGACCCGACCGGTAGCGAAGATCCGCGGCTACGACACCGCGGTCCGCAAGCTGTTCGCGTTCGCGGTCGAGCGCGTGCGCGCGGGCCTGATGACCCCCGCGATGTGCCTGAGCTTCGGCGGCGAACTCGAGGAGATGCGGACGATGCCGGGTTACGCCTCGTTGATCGATATCTGCCGCGAGTCCGGCATCGAGGTGTTCGAGAGCGTGATGAGCCTGACCGGCATGGTCAACGTCGGCAAGGGTGCGGTGGCGATCGGCTTCGCGTCGGAGCCGCACACCTTCAAGGAATGACGTCGCGACGACCCGGTCATCGGATCATGCCCGTGTGCGTGCGCCGCATAGCCGCCGCGTTATGCTGATCCACCCGACGCACACGCGGACGCGACCATGGCCATTCGCTATTACCTGAGCATTCCCGATTCCAGTGCGTTGCGTAACGCAGGCGATTTCGCATTCCGCTCGCAGGGCGCGGAAGGCCTCGCGGCGGAACTGCAGGCGGCGTTGCGCGAGGACGCGTTGTTCCAGCGCTGGCGCGCGACCCGGGAGGATCCGGACGAGGTCGATCCCGCGCTCGGCGCGACCGATCCCGCCGCGACCGTGCGCGGCGAACAGCACGATCTGAAGATCGACCTCGTCGCGGTCACCTCGATTCCCGGTGCGATCCTCAAGCATCGCCTGCGCCTGCTCGCGGGCAGCGGCTGGCAGCTGCGCGACGTCACCAGCGCATGAGTCTGCCGATGCTGCTGTCGTGGAGCGGCGGCAAGGATGCGGCGTGGGCCCTGCATGCCCTGCGCCGGAACGGCGATGTCGAAGTGACGGGTCTGTTCACCACGCTCACCGAAGGCTACGACCGCGTTTCGATGCAGGGCATCCGTCGCGACATCCTGCATGCGCAGGCCGACGCCTGCGGTCTGCCGGTGATCGAAGCATGGATCCCGCAGCGTGCGAGCAACGATCTCTACCGCGCCGCCTTCGCCGATGCGTTGCTGCGCGCGCGCGAACGCTGGCCGGACCTGCGCGACATCGCGTTCGGCGATCTGTTCCTGCAGGACATCCGCGCGTATCGCGAAGCGCTGTGCGCGGAACTCGACTGGAACCCGCATTTCCCGATCTTCGATCCGACGCCGGGCTACACCACTGCATTGGCGCGCGAGATGATCGCCGCCGGTCTGCGCGCGCAATTGGTCTGCGTGGATACCGAACAGCTCGATGCCGGTTTCAGCGGCCTCGACTTCGACGCAGGGCTGCTGCGCGAGTTGTCGGAAAGTTGCGATCCCTGCGGCGAGAACGGCGAATTCCACACGCTGGTGCATGCAGGGCCGATGTTTTCGGCACCGCTCAAGGTGACGAAAGGCGAGATGGTGTTGCGCGACGACCGCTTCGCCTACACCGATTTCTTCCTGTAGACGTCTTTTGTAGGAGCGACGGAAGTCGCGACAGGCTGCGGCATTCGCATCGGCGGCCTGTCGCGACTTCCGTCGCTCCTACAAAAACGATCAGCCAAAAACGATCAGCCAAAAACGATCAGCCAAAAACGATCAGCCAAAAACGATCACCGCGCCAGATTCAGCTGCCGCATATGGAAGATGAAATGGTCGCCGATGAAACTGGCGATGAAATAGTAGCTGTGGTCGTAACCCGGACGGATGCGCAGATCCAGCGGGTGATCCGCCGCTTCGCACGCCTCGCGCAGGCGTTCTGGCTGCAGCTGCGAATCGAGGAATTCGTCGCCGCCGCCCTGGTCGATCAGCAGCGGCAACCGCTCGCTGGCGGTGGCGACCAGCTCGCAGGCATCCCATGGCTTCCATGTCTCGCGGTCTTCGCCCAGATAGGCGGCGAGCGCTTTCCGCCCCCATGGCACCTGCGTCGGCGCGACGATCGGCGAGAACGCAGACACGCTGAGATAACGCCCCGGATTGCGCAGCGCGGTGACCAGCGCGCCGTGTCCGCCCATCGAATGGCCGCTGATCGCGCGCGCGCCGCTGACGGGGAAATGCGCCTCGACCAGCGCCGGCAATTCGCGCGCCACGTAATCCTGCATCCGGTAATGCCGCGACCAGGGCGCCTCGGTGGCATTCACGTAGAAACCCGCGCCCTTGCCGAGGTCGTAACCCTCGGCATCGGCCACATCGTCGCCGCGCGGACTGGTGTCCGGCGCGACGATGATCACCCCGTGTTCGGCTGCGTAACGCTGCGCGCCGGCCTTGGTGATGAAGTTCTGCTCGGTGCAGGTCAGTCCCGACAGCCAGTACAGCACCGGACATGCCCGCTGTTCGGCCTGAGGCGGCAGATAGACCGCGAACTGCATCGTGCAGTCCAACACCGGAGACGCATGCCTCCAGACTTCCTGCCGACCGCCGAAACAGGCGTGTTGCTCCACTAACTCCATCGCCGGATCTCCGCGTTAAGCTTTCAGGACGCCGCTGGCTTTCGCCACGTGCGTGGCGATGGCATCCATGAGCGGCGGCGACAGGCAGTCGTAGGGCTCCAGGCCCAGCGATTTCAGCCGTGCGCGGACATCGCCCATCTGCGCCGGATCGGCGCCGGATTCGATGATCGACGATACGAACGCCGCGAAGCCGGGCGCGGACCAGCCGGACTGGTCCGACAGTTCGGTGTGCACGAAATCCAGACCGTAGAACGGATGCCCGGTGTTTTCGATCCGACCGAACATATGCACGCCGCAATCCTTGCAGGCATGACGCTGGATGGCGGCCTTCTCATCGACGATCCCCAATTTTTCGCCGTGCGCGGATACGCCGAGTTTGTCGCGCGCGACCACCGCGACCAGCGAGAACAGCGCGCCGGCAGGCTTCCAGCATTTGGTGCAGCCGCAGGCGTGGTTGTGCGCGGTCTGCGCGTCGATCGTCACTTCGACGCGATCGTTCGCGCAGCGGCAATGCAGGGTGCCGCCCTTGAAATCGTCCGAACCCGGCCGGACGCCGGCATCGATGTTGGGGTGGATCGAGAACTGGCTCATGCTGCCTCCTGATGTGGATGGACACGACGCACGGGATGCGCGCCGTGAAGCGCACGACGATCCCGGATCAGAAATGGATCACCGAGCGGATCGATTTGCCTTCGTGCATCAGCTCGAAGGCGTGATTGATGTCGTTCAGACCCATCGTGTGGGTGACGAACGGCGCGAGTTCGATATCTCCCCGCATCGCGTCCTCGACCATCCCCGGCAACTGCGTCCTCCCCTTGACACCCCCGAACGCGGTTCCCTTCCAGGTCCGGCCAGTCACCAGTTGGAACGGGCGGGTGGAGATCTCCTGACCGGCGCCGGCCACGCCGATGATCACCGATTGGCCCCAGCCGCGATGCGAACATTCCAGTGCCGCGCGCATCACGTTGACGTTGCCGATGCACTCGAAGCTGTGGTCCACGCCCCAGCCGGTCATCTCCACGATCACCTGCTGGACGGGCTTGTCGTGATCCTTCGGATTGACGCAGTCGGTGGCGCCCATCTGCGTCGCCAGCTCGAACTTGCCCGGGTTGGTGTCGATGGCGATGATGCGGCCGGCCTTCGCTTGGCGCGCGCCCTGGATCACGGCAAGACCGATGCCGCCGAGCCCGAACACCGCGACCGAATCGCCGGCCTGCACCTTCGCGGTGTTGTGCACAGCCCCTATCCCGGTGGTCACGCCGCAGCCGAGCAGGCACACATGTTCGTGGTTGGCTTCCGGATTGATCTTCGCCAGCGACACTTCGGCGACGACCGTGTATTCGCTGAAAGTGCTGCAGCCCATGTAGTGATGGATCGGCTCGCCGTTGTATGAGAACCGCGACGTGCCATCGGGCATCACGCCCTTGCCCTGGGTCGCGCGCACCGACACGCAGAGATTGGTCTTGCCGGATTTGCAGAACAGGCACTCGCCGCATTCGGCGGTGTACAGCGGAATCACGTGGTCGCCCGGCTTCACGCTGGTCACGCCTTCGCCGACCTCCACCACCACGCCCGCGCCCTCATGGCCCAGCACGCAGGGAAACAGGCCTTCCGGATCGTCGCCGCTCAGCGTGAACGCATCGGTGTGGCAGACGCCGGTGTGGCTGATCTTCACCAGCACCTCGCCCTTTTTCGGCGGAGCGACGTCGATCTCGACGATCTGCAGCGGTTGACCGGGACCGAAGGCGACGGCGGCGCGTGATTTCATGGCGAACTCCAAAGAAGAGACTGGACGAAGACGTTATTCGAGAAGACGTTATTTGAGATATGAACGGACCAGCGCGATCGTTTGCTGGACGTGGTGTTCCTTGGCGGCATCCCTGGCCGCGAGCGTACCGAACTCCTCGCGCAGATGACTTTCCAGCACCTCCGCCATCAACCCGTTCACGGCTCCCCTGATCGCCGCCAGCTGCTGCAGCACGGCACCGCAGTCGCTGCCCGCCTCCAGCGCGCGCTCCAGCGCGTCGGTCTGCCCGCGGATGCGGCGCAAACGGGTCAGGGCCTTCTTTTTCTCGGCGGGGGAGTGGGGCATGGCGAACGGCTCTGGTAGTGGGGGGGAGTATAGGGCGCGGACACGGGATGTCCAGCCATGCAGCGCGAATGGCGCCAGGACCACCGGAAGACGCGACGCGCATCTCCTTTCTCCACCTATCGTGCAAAGGGGGAATGCATTCTCAGCTGCGACGCAAGCCACGATGTTTTTTCTGGTTGCAGCAGACACCGCAATGGCATGAAGGTGGTATGGGCGATTGCTGGAAAAAACGAGATAGCATGTGATGCCAATATGCCGGTTCCAGCATGGATTGATCCCGACACTGCTGGTGTGCGTCGCAAGGAGCATGTCGGTGGCGCATTCAAACTCGGCGCGGATGTCGGGTTTCGATCATTCACTCCCGTCGAATTCGCTGTGCCGGCCGGTTTGATTCAAACTTGAGTCATTTCATCAGGAGAGAGCTGGTGCACTGGGACCGTTTGCAGATCACGCTTTTCAACCTTTTCTCCGGTTGGGGCTGGGCCCTGCTTTTGGCAACGGTGTGGATGATCCTGGCTTGCCTCGCCACTTTCCGTTTGAGGTTTCGCAGCGGCATCATGCGCGGCCTGCTTGTGGCGACCGCGCTGCAAGCGTTGGCCGCAGGCTCGGCCGCAGTGGTCACGAGTCTGGATTCGATTGATGCGTATGCCTGCCTGATGGGCATGCTGGGCTTTGTGGCAACAGCGTTTGTCATCGTTGTCGAGGCTGGTCTGCTCATCTACCTGTCGAAGCAATGGCCGCGAAACGCAGCGGGTAAGCGGGACCTGATCGTCGGTTGGGTCTTGATCTGGTCGATCTTCAGCATGGTCGTACTGATCGTCCATGTGCGGTCAGCGGCTTTGTGCACGGTGTAGTTGCAGGCCATCGACGATGCCCCGACATTCGACATCTCTCTGGGTTCTACCCGCTGCCGCCATCATCGGTGCCATGCTCGGTGGCCCGTGGCTTTGGCTGCACTATGCGGGCAAGCCACTGGCGACGCTGTCGATCCTCTGGCTGGCAGCGTCGGCACAGCCGGTCGTGACTGCTCGCTACAGGCGCGCGGTGCTGGCGGGCATGTCGTTGTCCTTGGTGGGGGATGTCTGCCTGATGCTGCCGGGCGATCATTTCGTAGCCGGCCTGATTGCGTTCCTGCTGGCGCACGTCTGCTACATCGTCGCATTCGTGCCGGGCTCGTCGGCCAAGGCCAAGGCGGGTGGTTTGATCTTGATCGCGGCGGTGGCGCTCGTGAATCTTGCGGGTTTGCTGCCGCGCATCGAAGCGGAATTGAAAGTGCCGGTGATCGCCTACGTCGCGGTGTTGGCATCGATGGCCGGTGTTGCGCTGGCGCGCGCATGGACACCGGCGCTCTCGGGTGCGATGCCGCGCAGCGTACGCTTTGCGGCGGCGGGTGCGGTGTGCTTCGTCGCCAGCGACAGCCTGTTGGCGTGGGATCGTTTCGCCGGCAATATCCCGATGCCCGCGCTTCTGGTGCTGGGCACGTACTACATCGCGCAGTGGTGCATCGCGAAGTCGGTGCTGCGGAGTTGATCCATACCGGTTACCGGACGGCAGGCAGGGTGGGTTGAGCGCAGCGATACCCATCGCTTTCCAATCCGGTATCGTCAATCATATTTACGGTTCCTGTTTCTGATCCCGTGACGGATGCGGCACGTACAATGGTGGGCGTCGCTGCGCTCAACCCATCCTGCGAAAAGCGTCGTCGACGGCAATGGCGCAGGCCGGGCAAGGCCATAGGCCGCACCCGGAATTCATGCTTCACGTTGTCCCGGGTGCGTGCGTTGCGCTTGCCCGTGTCGCCAATCCGCAACCCATCCAATATCAGGGCACACCATGACCGACCAGAACCGCCCATCCGTCACCGTGCTCGATGCGATCATTCCCACCAATCCGCTCGCCGCGATTTCCTGCTGGCTGGGCATCGGGTCCGTGGTGCTGTGCGGATTCGGAGTGGTATTGGGCCCGATCGCCGTGCTTCTGGGCATGCTGTCGATGAAGAAATGGAAGATGCAGGAATCCGCCTATGGCGCGAAGGCCAGCAAACTCCGCACATGGATCGGCATCGTGAGCGGTGGGCTGGGCACGGTGATCGGTATCGTGATGCTGATCGTGATCATCAACAACCGTTGAGACTTCAGCAGGTAGGTTGCGTTGAGCGCAGTGATGTAGCCCGGGTAAGGCCGAAGGCCGCACCCGGGATCTTCGGAGAGACGTGCTTCACTCTGTCCCGGGTGCGCGCTTTGCGCTTACCCGGGCTACGGGTCTGCGATGATCGATGCATCCGAATGGTGGGGTTCGCTGCGCTCACCACCACCCTACGAAGCTCATCCCGTATTTTGAATACCCGCTGCAATGCCGTTGACGGTGGCCACCAGCGCCTGGAACAGCGCGTCGTCCTCGCGCTCGGCGTCGCGCCAGCGCTGCAGCAATTCGACCTGCAGCAGGCTGATCGGATCGACGTAGGGATTGCGCAGGCGGATCGAGAGGCGGAGGCGGTAGTCGTCCTGCAGCAGTTGGCTGCGGTTGCGCAGCGACAGCAGGGTGTCGGCGGTGCGTTCGAATTCTGCGGCGATGTCGGGGTAGAACACGTCGTGCAGCGGGCCGGCGAGGCGCGAGTAGCGCTCGAAGATGGCGAGGTCGGATTTCGCCATCAGCATTTCGATGTCGTCCAGCATCGCGGCGAAGAACGGCCAGTCGTGGGCCATCGCGGCGATGGCATCGTGGCCGTGGGTGGCGATGCCGTGGGCGAGCGCGGTGCCGACGCCGTACCAGCCGGTGAGGCCGGAGCGGTTCTGCGACCATGCGAACACCCACGGGATCGCGCGCAGCGCCTCGATGCCGCCTTCGCGGCGTTTCGACGGCCGCGAGCCCAGGCGCAGGCGTTCGATCACGTCGATCGGCGTCGCCACGCGGAAGTACGCGGGAAAGTCCTCGTGCTCGTGGACCAGCGCGCGGTAGTGCGAGCGCGAGACCTGTGCGAGTTCGGTCGCGAGTGCGCGCCACCCGGCTTCGCGCGGTTCCTGCGGGCGCGGGCGCAGGCTGGCGCGCATGACGGCGGCGGTGGCCTGTTCGAGATTGCGCAACGCCAGCGCGCGGATGCCGTATTTGCGGTGGATCACTTCGCCCTGTTCGGTCACGCGCAGCACGCCGTCGACGGTGCCGCGCGGCGCGGCGATGATCGCGCGTTCGGTCTTGCCGCCGCCGCGGCTGACCGAGCCGCCACGGCCGTGGAAGAAGACGATGCGCACGCCGGCCTGCTGCGAGAGTTCCAGCAGTTCGACCTGGGTGCGCTGCAGCGCCCAGCGCGAGGCGAGGATGCCGCCGTCCTTCGCGCTGTCGGAATAGCCCAGCATCACCGTCTGCTGGCTGTCGCGCGCCTGCAGATGGCGGCGGTAGACCGGGTCGTCGAACAGCGCGCGCATGATCGCGGGCGCGGCGCGCAGATCGTCGATGGTCTCGAACAGCGGCGCGATATCGAGCGGCACGTCATCGCCTTCGATACAGCCCGCGACACGCGCCAGCGCCAGCACCGCGAGGGCATCGGCGGCGCTGCGGCTCATGCTGATGATGTACGGGCCGAACGCATGCGCGCCGAAGGTGGCGCGCGCCTCGCGGACGGTGCGCATCACCGCGAGCGTCGGCTGCGCGGCGGGCGCGTCGATGAGGACGTCGGCGCTGCCGGCGATCAGCGCGTGCAGCGGCGCGATGCGCTCGGCCGGCGCGCGCGCGGACCACTGCGGATCGCCGAGCAGGGCGGCGACTGCGGTGTCGTGGGTGCCCGAATCCTGGCGCAGATCGAGCGTGGCGAGGTGGAAGCCGAAGGTGCGCGCGCGCCAACGCACGCGCTGCAGCGCGAAGCGGCCGGCGTGTTCGCCGCGATGGCGGACCAGGCTGGCGTCGATGAGCTGCAGATCGGCGATGAACGCATCGGCATCGGCGTAGCCCACCGCTTCGCCGGTCTGCGTCGCCGACAGCCGCGCGCGCATCAGGTCGAGCAGTTGCCGATACGGCATGTCCGACAGGCGCGGGCTGAGTTTCGCGGCGGCGGCGGGCATGCACAGGATGTATCCGGCGATGCGCGCCTCGACGGCGTCGTCGACGGTCACGCGGTCGCGGCTCTGGGTGAGGATTTCGCCCAGCGCATGCAGATCGGCGCGATAGTTGGCCAACACCTGCGCGCGCTGCGCCGACAGCGCGGCGCGGATGGTGTCGGCGCCGACGTTCGGGTTGCCGTCCATGTCGCCGCCGACCCAGGTGCCGAAGCGCAGCATCGGCGGCAGCTCGAAGCGCTCGCCGTACGCCGCTTCCACGGCATCCGCGAACGCTTCGTAATACACCGGCAGCGCGCGGTAGAGCACGTTGTTGAGATAGAAGCCGATGTGTTCGACTTCGTCGGCGACCGTGGGCTGGTGCGGCGGCGTGTCGGCGGTCTGCCAGCTCGCGGTCAGCGCCTGGCGGATGCGCGCGGTGTCGGCGCCGCGTTCGGCAGGGGTGCGCTGGCGGTCGATGTCGGCGATCAGCCGCTCGACGATGGTGCGTTCCTTCAGCAGCAGCGCACGGCGCAAGGCTTCGGTCGGGTGCGCGGTGAACACCGGCTCGATGCGCAGCCGCGGCAGCAGTTCGCGCAGCTCATCCAGGGTGACGCCGTCCTCGCGCAGGGAACGCAGCACCGCGTACAGGCCGCCGGGCTGCGGCGCGGCGCTGCTGCGCTGGTAGTGGCGTCGGCGGCGGATGCGATGGATGCGTTCGGCCAGATTCACGACGCCGAAGTAGGCGGCGAAGGCGCGGACGAGGGCGTCGGCATCCTCCATCGGCACGGCGGCAAGGCGGGCCGCCAGTTCGTCGATGGTCTTGCCCTGCTCGCGGCGCGCGATCGCGGCGCGGCGGACGGATTCGACCTGGGTCAGCAGTTCGGCCGAGACCTGTTCGGCCAGCATGTCTCCGACCATCGCGCCCAGCCGCCGCACGTCGTCGCGCAGCAGGGTGTCGGTTTCGGCGAATTCGAGGGTGTCGCGGACGCGCATGGTGGCTCGCAGCGGGATTGCGAATCGTTGAGCCTACACAAACCGCGGTCTGTCTGGATATGTATTCGTGTGCATGACCGTCCTTGTCGAGGTGCATCTGCGGGAGCGGGGCGCTTCCGTCGGTGCGGGGGCTTGACCAGCCATTCGGCTGTTGAAAGCCGCCGTGCCCGCGGAAGCGCAGTGAATTCCGGTCTTCAGTACGCGAACTCGCGGAACACGCGGTCGATGTCGCCATTCCATTCGCCGTGGTACAGCGCGAGCTTGCGTTCGGCGGCGGTTTCGTTGGCCTCGGCCATCTCGACCAGCGGTTCGAGGAAGCGGGTCTCGTCGGCGCCGCTGGCGTTGAGCGCGGCGCGACGGCGCAGGCCGGCGACGGAAATCTTCACCGCCTCGCGGGCGAGGTCGCCGAGGGTGCCGTTGCGGAAGGGTACGTTCAACGCGAGTTTCGGCACCCCGTCGCGCAGGGCGTTGCGCTCGTCCATGCTGAAATCCTTGACCAGATCCCAGGCCGCGTCGAGCGCGGCGTCGTCGTACAGCAGGCCGACCCAGAACGCCGGCAGCGCGCAGATCCGGCTCCATGGGCCGCTGTCGGCGCCGCGCATCTCCAGGAATTTCTTCAGCCGCACTTCCGGAAACGCGGTGGTCATGTGATCCGACCAGTCGCGCAGCGTCGGCAGCGCGCCGGGCAGCGCCGGCAGTTTGCCGGCCATGAAATCGCGGAAGCTCTGGCCGCTCGCATCGATGTATTCGTCGTTGCGGTACGAGAAATACATCGGCACATCGAGCAGATAATCGACGTAGCGCTCGTAGCCGAAGCCGTCGTCGAACACGAAGTCGAGCATGCCGGTGCGATCGCGATCGGTGTCGGTCCAGATGTGCGAGCGGTAGCTGAGATAACCGTTGGGCTTGCCTTCGGTGAACGGCGAATCGGCGAACAGCGCGGTCGCGATCGGCTGCAGCGCCAGCGAGACGCGGAACTTCTTCACCATGTCCGCTTCGCTGCTGTAGTCCAGATTCACCTGCACGGTGCAGGTGCGGGTCATCATGTCCAGTCCCAGCGAGCCGACTTTCGGCATGTAATCGCGCATGATCCGATAGCGGCCTTTCGGCATCCACGGCATCTCGTCGCGGCGCCATTTCGGCTGGAAGCCCATGCCGAGGAAACCGATGTCGAGTTCGTCGGCGACGGTCTTCACTTCTTTCAGATGACTGCCGATCTCGGCGCAGGTGTCGTGGATGGTTTCCACCGGCGCGCCCGACAGCTCGAGCTGGCCGGCCGGCTCCAGCGTGACCGAGGCGCCGTTCTTGAGCAGCGCGATGGTGTGGCTCGGCGCTTGCCCGAGATGTTCCTGTACCGGCTCCCAGCCGAAGCGGGTGAGGCCGGTGAGCAGCGCCTCGATGCCGCGCTCGCCATCGAACGCGGGCGGACGCAGGTCGTCGCGACGGAAACCGAACTTCTCGTGCTCGGTGCCGATGCGCCAGTCGGCCTTGGGCTTCTCGCCCGAGGCGAGCACCGCCACCAGTTGGTCGCGATCGGTGATGGGTGTATCGGCGACATGGCTGGGGCTGGACATGGAGGTTCCGCAGTGGGGGACGACAACAAGAGCGCATCGGAGGCCGGACAGGTGCGACTGACGCGCGGATAGGCGACATGGGGGCCATACCCTAACATCGCAAGTTCCGCACTATAGACGCCCTCGATGATGCGCATTGTTGCCCTGCTGCTCTGTCTGTGTTCCATCGAAGCCGCCGCGCAGGCGCGGCCGGTGGCGCAGCTCGATCGCGGCAACGGCCCGGAGCCCGCCACGCTGGACGCGCATCGTTGCCAGGAAGTGGCCTGCGGCAACGTGTTGCGCGATCTCTACGAAGGTCTGGTGACCGAGGACGCCGCCGGGCGTCTGATTCCCGGCATGGCCGAACGCTGGGAGGTGTCGACCGATGGCCGCCTCTGGACCTTCCATCTGCGCGAGGGCCTGCGTTGGAGCAATGGCGAAGCGCTGACGGCGACGGCGATCGTCGACAGTTTCCGCCGCGCGTTCGCGCCGGAGACCGCCGCGCCGTTCGCCGAACAGTTCGATGCGGTGCTCAACGCGAGCGCCGTGCAGTCGGGCAAGTCGTCGCCGACGACGCTGGGCATCGATGCGCCGGACGCGCGCACGATCCGCATCCGCACGACGCGACAGGTCTCGCTGCCCGCGTTGCTGACCCTGCCGATCGCGTTTCCGGTGTATCTGCCGGCGGTGGCCCGGTACGGCAATCAGCACACCCGGCCCGGGCACCTGGTGGGCAACGGCGCGTACCGGCTGGTCGCGTGGACACCGCAGGCGAATCTCACGGTCGAACGCAATCCGCGTTTCCACGATGCCATGCGCGTGCGGATCGCGCGCGTGCGTTTCCACGTCACCGAGGATGCCGCGGCCGAACTGCAGCGCTTCGCGGCCGGCGATCTGCACATCACCGAAACCGCGCCGCCGCAGCCGTTGCCGAAACTGCGCGAACGTTTCGGAAAGCAGCTTCGGATCGCTCCTTACATCGGCGCATTCTGGCTCGGCATGAATGTCACCAGGCCGCCGTTGAAGGACGATCCGCGGCTGCGCGAAGCGCTGTCGCTCGCGGTGGACCGCGACAAGCTCACGCGCTACATCACCGGTCTGGGCGAAACCCCGGCCTACGGCATCGTGCCGCCGGGCATTCCCGGTTACGACGCCGCGAAGATCCACTGGGCGGACTGGGACCAGGCGCGGCGCGAGGCGCGTGCGAAAGCGCTGTATCGCGCGGCCGGCTATTCCGACGCCAATCCGCTGACCCTCGAACTGCGCTACAACACGTCCACGCCGCATCGCCGGCTCACGCTCGCGGTCGCCGCGATGTGGCGCGACACGCTGGGCGTGCGCGTGCGCTTGCGCAACGAAGAGTGGAAAGTGTTCGTGCAGAACCGCAAACAGCGCGCGATCACCCAGGTGTTCCGCGGCGGCTGGATCGGCGATGTCGCCGACGCGCGCAATTTCCTCGGCGCCTTCGCCGACGATGGTGCGCTGAACTGGCCCGGCTACGACGATGCGCGTTATCGGGAACTGTTCGCGAATGCGGATGCCGCGCGCAGCGAAATCGTGCGCAATGCATGGCTGCGCGCCGCCGAAACCCGTTTGCTGCACGCGCATGTTTTGATTCCGCTGTACTTCTACACGTCCAAGCATCTGGTCTCGCCGCGGGTGGTGGGGTTCGAGGCGAATCCGCTCGATCGCCACCCCTCGCGCTGGCTGCAGCTGCGACAATAGCCCTATCCACTTTCGAGGAGCGCTCGATGCGCCGCTGGCATCTGGAAACACATCGCACCGACCGCGTGGGCTGGCTGCGCGCCGCCGTGCTCGGCGCCAACGACGGCATCATCTCCATCGCGGGTCTGCTGGTCGGCGTGGCCGCGACCGGCGCCAGCACCAGTGCCGTGCTCGGCAGCGGCGTGGCCGGCATCGTTGCGGGTGCGATGTCGATGGCCGCAGGCGAATACGTTTCGGTGCAGTCGCAGGCCGACACCGAGGCGGCCGACATCGCCAAGGAAACGCGCGAGTTGGCCGAAGAGCCGGAGCACGAGCTGCAGGAACTCACCTATATCTACGTCAAGCGCGGCCTCACGACGGATCTCGCGGCGCAGGTCGCGCAGCAGCTGACCGTGCACGATGCGCTGGGCGCGCACAAGCGCGACGAACTGGGCATCACCGATGCGCTCAGCGCGCGCCCGCTGCAGGCGGCGATCGCCTCGGCCGCCGCGTTCGGCATCGGTGCGCTGTTGCCGATCGGCTCGGTGCTGATCGCACCTGCGGGCCGGATCGAAACCGTCACCTCGGCGGTGAGCCTGGTGGCGCTGCTGGGCTCCGGTGCGCTCGCCGGTTGGGCGGGCGGTGCATCGAAATTGCGCGGCGCGCTGCGCGTCGGTTTCTGGGGCGCGATGGCGATGGGCGCGGCGGCCGTGATCGGCCGGCTGTTCGACGTGCAGGTCTGAACCGCAGCGCGCACGCTGGAACTGGCACCGATGAACAAGCCCCGATGATCGAACAGGCCCGATGAAACGTTTCGCTGCGCGCCTGCTCGAAGCGTCGTTGACGCTGTGGCTGTTGGCCACGCTGTGCTTCGTGCTGCTGCGCGCGGCGCCGGGTGGGCCGTTCGATACCGAAAAATCCGCGCCGCCCGAAGTGCAGGCCGCGCTGGCGGCCAAGTACCGGCTCGACCGCCCGCTGCCGGCGCAGTACGCGGCATGGCTGGGTGATGTGGCAGGTGGCGATCTCGGCCCGTCGTTCCAGTACCCCGACTACACCGTCAACCAACTGGTCGCGCAGGCCCTGCCGGTGTCGATGCTCAACGGCGGCCTCGCGCTGCTGCTCGCGCTGCTCTGCGGCGTGCCGCTGGGCGTGTGGGCGGCGCTGCGCGCGGGCTCGTGGCTGGATCACGGTTTGATGCTGTTCGCGGGGCTGGGTCTCGCGGTGCCGAAATTCGTGGTCGCGCCGCTGCTGGTGCTGCTGTTCGCGGTGACGCTGCACTGGCTGCCGGCGGGCGGTTGGGGCGAAGGGCGCAACATCGTGCTGCCGGTGATCGCGCTGGCGCTGCCGAACATCGCCTACTGCGCGCGGCTCACCCGCGCGTCGATGATCGACATCCTCCATGCCGAATATCTGACCGCCGCGCGCGCGCGCGGACTGTCGGAAGCGCGGCTGCTGTTCGCGCATGCGCTCAAGCCGACGCTGCTGCCGGTGGTCGCATGGCTGTCGCCGGCGCTGATCAACATCGTCACCGGCTCCGCCGTGGTCGAACAGGTGTTCGGCATCCCCGGCATGGGCCGCTATTTCGTGCAGGGCGCGCTCAACCGCGACTACACCCTGGTGCTGGGCGTGGTGCTGGTGGTCGGTGCGCTGATCGTGGCGATCAATACGCTGGTCGATGCATTGCGCGCATGGATGGATCCGCGGCTGCGGGATGCCTGAAGCGCATTCGCGGCGTTCTGCGTGCGCGGCTTCGATACGCTTGCGAATGGCTGTTTTCCGGCGTAGAAGAAAACGTCCGGCGTATCGCCGGGCCGTGGCGTGGTTCCGTGCGTGCGTAGTCGCGCCACGATAGGCCCTGCCGTCGACGACCCACTTGCCTTCCATCATCCCCCGAGGAGCGCAACCATGAAGTCGAAATTCCTGCGCGGCGCGATGGCCGCACTGCTCACCATCATCGTCGGTCTTGGATACGCACCGAGCGCAGCGGCCGGTTCGCACATCTTCAAGCTCGCATATGTTCCGTCGACCGTTCTGTATTCGGCCAGCACCTGTCAGCAACAGCCGCCTCCGGACAACGGCGTTCCGCAATGGCCAGTGGTGTACTACGCGGCGCACCGCAAAAGCACCCGCGCACGCGGCCTGCTTGCGGTCCACTACCTGCAGTCGAACGGCCAATGGTTCGAAGCCTTCCGTTTCGAGCACCGAACCTGGACCAATGGGGTCGCGATCTACGGTTTCCCCGCCTATGGGCAGCTGATCCGGATGTACGTCATCGTCGCCGTGCCCAAGGTGGGCGATGTCTACTATCCGATCACCAACGAGAGCTACACGATTCCCTTCTCGTGCGGTTGAGGGCGGATTCGCCGGCGCACGCGGCATCGAAGCGGGATAAGATCGGAAGCGTCCGCACCCGCAGCTTCCGGTCTTTCGCATGCTCATCGTCTACCGCGCCGCGAACATCGCCGATGCGCACCTGATGCGCCAGCTGCTGGAGAACGAAGGCATTCCCGCCTTCATCCAGGGCGAATATCTGCAGGGCGCGGTCGGCGAGCTGCCGGCGAATACCGAAATCCTGGTGCATGTGGCCGACGAGAATGCCGACGCTGCGCGCGTCATCGTCGACGAATGGGAAAGCGCCGAGCCGGTGGAGTTGGAAGACGAGCTGTCGGACAACGAAGCGCCGCCGGAAGACATGCCGCAACGCGCCGCGGGCGGCGGTTATTCGCTGGCGAAGGCGGCCATCCTGTTCTTGTGCATCGTCATCGGCGGCGCTCTGGCGGCGTCGTTCGTGTTCCGCTACGCGCAGGGTTGAGTGCTTACACCGCCAACCACCGAGCCACCACCTGCCGCAGCTCATCCACGCCCGCCTTCGATTCCGAAGACAGCGTCTGCACGGCGACGCTGTCGCCGTAGGTGGCCTGCAGGTCCTTGCGCACCGCCTGCAGGATGTTCAGGCCGGCGCCGCGACCGAGTTTGTCGGCCTTGGTCAGCACCGCGTGGACCGGCAGATTGTTTTCGACCGCGTAGCCGATGATCTGGCGGTCGTAGTCCTTCAACGGGTGGCGGATGTCCATCACCACCACCAGGCCCTTGAGGGCTTCGCGGCTGCGGAAGTAGTCGGCAAGGAAGGCCTGCCAGTGCGCCTGCAGATCCTTCGGCACCTTGGCGTAGCCGTAGCCGGGCAGGTCGACGAGGTATTTGGCCTCGTGCGGAGGCAGGCCGAAGAACACCAGTTGCTGGGTGCGGCCGGGGGTCTTGGACACCCGGGCGAGGGCGTTCTGCTGGCACAGGGCGTTGAGGGCGCTGGATTTGCCGGCGTTGGAGCGGCCGGCGAAGGCGACTTCGAAGCCGCCATCGGGCGGCAGCTGGCGCGGGGTGTGGGCAGCCAACAGATAGTCGGCGCGGGCGAACGGGTTCGGGGGGGTGGCCATGGGCATAGGATCGCACGGCCCGGCATGATGTCCGGCACGACCAGCACGATTGCCGTTTGACCCTGTCCGGCACCGCGACGATAATTCGATGGTTTCGGCCTGCGGCTGGCGTCCTGCCAGCCCTGTGCCCCGTCTATTCGGTTGTTTTCTGGAGTGTTGAGCATGCGTCACGCCCGTGCCTACGGTTTTGCCGGTCTTGCGGTTTTCGCGGTCGCGGCGGCTGCCGCCATCGCCCAGACCACGGTCGCGCCCGTGCCCGAGGCCGCTCCGGTCGAAGCCGTGCCGCTGGATGCCTCGGCGACGGCCGAACTGGCCAAGGCCAACGGCGGCGACGCCACCGCCGGTGCGGCGAAGGCCGCCGCCTGCGCCGCCTGCCATGGGCTGGACGGCAACGCCACCGACCCGACGCTCTACCCGCGGATCGCCGGCCAGAGCGAGCGCTACATCTCCCATCAACTGGCCCTGTTCAAGAGCGGCGAGCGCGTGAATGCGCTCATGTCCCCCTTCGCCAGCACCCTCAGCGCCCAGGACATGCGCGATATCGGCGCGTACTTCGCGACCCAGAGGTCCGGTGCGGGCATCGCCGACGACAGCGTGATCGCCAGCGGCCCCAACAAGGGCATGAAGTTCTACGAAGTCGGCCAGAAGCTCTACCGCAGCGGCGACGCCAGCCGCGATGTCCCGGCCTGCATGGCCTGCCACGGCCCCTCTGGCGCCGGCAATCCGGGCCCGGCGTATCCGCACGTGGGCGGCCAGCAGTCGTGGTACACCGCCCGTCGCCTGCAGGAATACCGCACCGGCACCACCACGGTGCGCGACGCGGCGCTGTTCAATGTGATGGCCACGGTGTCGAAGTCGCTCACCGATGAAGAAATCCAGTCGCTCGCCAGCTACATGCAGGGCCTCCACGCCCGCACCGAGCAGAAAGGCGGCGGCAAGGGTTGATCGGCAGCGACGTGCGGCTGCCTGTCCAGGACCCTGCGTCTGCAATCGATCCCCGCTCACCACGCTTGAATTGGAACGCCGGCACGGACATCCTCTGTGCTGGCGTTTTTGTTTCCTCCACTCCCCGCAAGCACTCCTGGATTCCACCCATGTCGCGCTCCTTCCTCTGGTTGCTGTTGCTGCTCCTTCCGCTGACCGCTTGCGCGCAGGCGCCCGCCAGTCCGCCGCTGGTCGGCGAGGATTACGAGGTGCTCGACAAGGGCCAGCGCTGGCAGGCGCCGAACGGCAAGATCGAGGTGGTGGAGGTCTTCGCCTACTGGTGCGGGCACTGCGCGGCGTTCCAGCCTTACGTGGACGCCTGGAAGAAGACGATCCCGGCCGACGTGAGCTTCACGTATGTGCCGGCCGCCTTCGACAAGGAAGACGCCTACGGCAAAGCCTATTTTGCGGCGGACAGCGTCAAGGCGGTGGCCAAGACCCATCAGCCGCTGTTCGACGCCATCCATGAGGCCGGTGTATTGCCGCGCAGCAACGCCACGGCCGACGAGATCGGAACCTGGTTCGCGCAGCGCGGTCTGAACCGGGCCAGGATGGTCGGCCTGATGCAGTCGAAGGCGGTCGCGGCGCAGATGGCCCGGGCGCACGATTTCGCCGTCGCCAACCGCGTCGGCGGGACGCCCACGCTGATCGTCAACGGCAAGTATGTCGTCCGTACGCGGGATGCCGAGGACCGGATGCGGGTGCTCGATGCGCTGATCGCGCTCGAACGCGCCGCCGCCAAGAAACGCTGAAATTGAAATCGAATACGCATGCTGACGCGCACGACGCGCAGTTTCCAGAATCCGACAGGAGATCCACGATGAAGCGACACCTGACCCTCGCCCTCCTGGCTGCGTTCGCGCTGTCTGCCCTGTCGGCCTGTACCGGCAAGCAGGATGAAGCAGCTGCGCCGGCGCCCGATGCGGCCACCACCGCTGCCGCGCCCAGCGAGGCCGAACTGATGGCCGCCGCCGAAGCCGCCGCCAAGGCATCGGCCGACCCGAACGCCGCGCCCGCGCCGGCCACCGATCCCGCCGCCGCGCCCGCACCGGCCGAACCCGCGCCTGCCGCCGCCAATGACGAGATTCCAGGCCTCAAGCTCGGCGTGGACTACGAGATCATCGAGAACGGCCAGCCGTTCGAGCCGCTCAACGGCAAGGTCGAAGTGGTCGAAGTCTTCAACTACGTCTGTCCGGCCTGCGCCGCGTTCCAGCCGCTGGTGGTGAGCTGGAAGAAGAGAATGCCGGCCAACGTGCGCTTCACCTACGTACCGGCGGCGTTCGGCGGCAATTGGGACCAGTACGTGCGCAGTTTCTATGCCGCGCAGACCATGGGCATCGCCGACAAGGCGCACGATCGCGTCTACGACGGCATCCATCTGGAGAACAGGCTCAAGGGCGAGCGCGGCAACGACAGCGACGCCGAGATCGCCGCGTTCTACGCCCAGTTCGGCGTCGACGCCAAGCAGTTCGCCGGCAACATGAAGAGCTTCGCGGTCACCGGCAAGTTCAACAAGGCCAAGCAGTACATCGTGTCGCAGCGCGTCAGCAGCACGCCGACGCTGATGGTCAACGGCAAGTACAGTGCGCTCGGTCGCAGTGCCGAGGACCGGTTCCGGATCGTCGATGCGCTGATCGCCCACGAACTCGCCCAGACCGCCGCCCCGGCAACGCCCTGAGCCGCGCAGGATTCCGGCCCGAGGGATGGATTCGACCACGACGACCATGACCGGGCGGCACGCGGCCACGCCTGCCGCCACGCTGCGGCGGCTGAAGCTGCTGAGCGCCAACATCCAGGCCGGGACCAGCACCCGCCGCTACACCGACTACGCGACCCGCAGCTGGTCGCACGTGCTGCCGCTGGGCGACAAGCAGAACTCGCTCGACACCATCGCCGAACTCGCCGCGCAGCACGACATCGTCGGCCTGCAGGAAAGCGACCCGGGCAGCTGGCGCTCCGGCTTCACCAACCAGACCCATTACCTCGCCGAGCGCGCGGGCTTCGATTTCTGGAGCCACCAGCCCAACCGTCGGGTGGGCATGGTCGCGTCCAGCGCCAACGCCCTGCTGTCGCGGATGGAGCCGGTCGACGTCAGCGAACATCCGCTGCCCGGCCGCATCTCCGGCCGTGGCGTGCTGATCGCCCGCTTCGGCCGCGACGCCGACAGCCTGACCATTGCCGTGGCCCATCTGTCGCTGGGTGCCGGTTCGCGCAGGTCGCAGCTGGCCTTCATCGGCGAGCTGCTGCAGGACCATCCGCATTCGGTGCTGATGGGCGATTTCAACTGCACCGCCGAACAGCCGGAGATGTCGCTCCTGTTCCAGCGCACCCGGCTGCAACCGCCGGCCTGCACCGTGCACACCTTTCCGAGCTGGCGCCCGCAGCGGGCGATCGACCACATCCTGGTCAGCGATGGCCTGCAATGCGCCGGCATGCGCGCGATGCCGGCGGCCTGGTCCGACCATCTGGCACTGTCGATCGAGTTGGACGTGCCGGTGGCGCTGCTCGGCTGAGCGACCCGCCGCCGATGTTGATTTGAGTCAAGGCGGCAACGGCGGGCGGCACCTACGCTGTTGCGCATGATCCCGAATCTCGCCTTCGACGTCGAACTGCTGCGCCGCTACGATCGGCCCGGCCCGCGCTATACGTCCTATCCGACCGCGCCGCAGTTCACGGCGGGCTTCGACGGAGACGCTTTGCGTCGTGCGATCCACGACAGCAACGGCGACCCGATCCCGCGCCGGCTGTCGATCTACGTCCATGTGCCGTTCTGCCTCAGCCCCTGTTTCTACTGCGGCTGCAACCGGGTGATCACCCGCGACAAGACCCGCGCCGATGCTTACCTGACCCATCTGTGCCGTGAGATCGCGGCGATCGCGCCGCTGTTCGACCGCGACCGCGAAGTCATCCAGCTGCATTTCGGCGGCGGCACGCCGAATTTCCTCACGCCCACCCAATTGCGCTGCACGGTGGATGTGCTCAAGCGCCATTTCCGTTTCAGCGAGGCCAACGACCGCGATATCTCGATCGAGCTCGACCCGCGCACGGTGTCGCCGCAGGACATCGCCGAGCTGGCACTGGCCGGCTTCAATCGCGCCAGCCTGGGCGTACAGGATTTCGACCCGGCGGTGCAGGAAGCGGTCAACCGCATCCAGGGCATCGAACAGACCCGCGCGGTGGTCGACGCCTGTCGCACCCACGGCTTCCGCTCGGTCAACATCGACCTGATCTACGGCCTGCCGAACCAGACGCCCGACGGTTTCCGGCGCACGCTGGAGACGGTGATCGCGATGCGCCCGGACCGGCTCGCGGTCTACAGCTACGCGCATCTGCCGGACATGTTCAAGGCCCAGCGCCAACTCGACGCCAGCCTGCTGCCCGATGCCGAAACCAAGCTCGCGCTGCTGCAGCTGGCGATCGAAACCCTGACCGCCGCCGGCTACGTCTACATCGGCATGGATCACTTCGCGCTGCCCGACGACGAACTGGCGCAGGCGCAGGAACGCGGCGGCCTGCACCGCAATTTCATGGGCTACACCACCCATGCCGACAGCGACCTGATCGGTCTGGGCGTGAGTTCGATCAGCCATATCGGCGACAGCTACAGCCAGAATCCGCGCGACCTGCCGAGCTGGCAGATGGCCTTGGACGAGGGCCGGCTGCCGGTGTTCCGCGGCATGGTGCTGTCCGAGGACGACCAGCTGCGCGCCGACCTGATCCAGCGGCTGATGTGCCAGGGCGAGATTCCGATTTCGGCGCTGGAGCGCCGCTACGGCATCGACTTCGCCGTCTACTTCGCCGATGCGATGGAACGGCTGCGGCCGTTGGAGGCCGACGGCCTGGTGCAGATCGGCCCGGAACGGATCGATGTGACCGCCCGTGGCCGCCTGCTATTGCGTAACATCGCGATGTGCTTCGACCATTATCTCCAGCAGCCAGCCGACAAGCCCCGGTTCTCGAAGGCCATCTGAACCACGCCAAGGGGGACGCGTGACGCGACTGCCTTTTCCGCGCGTCGACATGCGCACGCTGTCCGACGATGGCGACGAATTCCATTTCTGCACCACCTGCGCGTTCTCGCAGGCATGCATGTCCGAGGGCATGGACAAGCGCGCGCTGAAGGATCTGCACGTGCTGGTGGAGCATGTCGGTCCGTTCCACACCGGCGAACACATCTTCCGCGAAGGCGATCCGTTCGAGGCCATCGCCGCAGTGCGCGCCGGGACGGTGAAGACCTACGTCGTTGATCGCGATGGGCGCGAACATGTGCTCGGGTTCCATCTTCCCGGTGAGGTCATCGGCCTCAATGCGATCGACGGTGATCATTACCCCTGCAACGCGATCGCGCTGGACACGGTGATGCTGTGCCGGTTCTCGTTTCCGAAGATCGCGGTGCTCGCCACGCGTCTGCCCGGTGTGCAGAAGCAATTGTTCCGCCTGCTCAGCCGCGACATCGGCCGCGCCGCGCTGCTCGCCGGCGACTGGTCGGCCGACCAGCGCATGGCGGCGTTCCTGATCGGCCTGTCGCGGCGATTGTCCGAGCGCGGATTTTCCGCCAACCGCTTCCAGCTGACGATGGCGCGTACCGATATCGCCAACTATCTGCGGCTCGCGCCGGAAACCGTCAGCCGGGTGTTGCGGCGCTTCGACGACGACGGACTGTTGCGTATCGAGCGCCGCGATGTGGAACTGCTCGATCGCGATGCGCTGATGGTGCTGGCCGCGCCGGTGCTGCGCGAGTAACCGGCGCACGTATCTCCATCTGCGGGTTGCTTGACCTGCGTCATCGACCGCGGCGCGCGCCGCATCGACCATCTCCTCCACCTTCCGGAGGAGTCTTCCCATGTCCACCACCCGCAGACTTTGGCTGGGCCTCGCCGCCCTGCTCATCGTCGGTTTCGGCACCCTGCTCTGGATGGGCGGAGAAGTTTATCGGCAGGCACCGCCGATGCCCGAGGCGGTCGTCATCGCAGACGGCACCACTGTCTATTCCCGCGCCGACATCGAACAGGGCCGCCAAGTCTGGCAGAGCATCGGCGGCCAGCAGCTCGGCTCAATCTGGGGCCATGGCGCACTGGTCGCGCCCGACTGGACTGCCGACGGGCTGCATCGCGAAGCCGTCGCATGGCTCGATCTGCGCGCGCAAAGCGCGTACGGCAAGCCGTACGACGCGCTGGGAGACGGCGACCGCGCAAAACTGCAGGCCGAACTCAAGCCGCTGATCCGCGCCAACACCTATGACGCAGGCAGCGGCACTATCGTGATCAGCGCCGAACGCGCGCAGGCGCTCGCGCAGGTGGCGGCGCATTACAACAGCCTGTTCTCGAACGCACCCGAGACCCGCGCGCTGCGCGAAACCTACGCGATGCGCGAGAACACGGTGCCCGATGAAGCGCATCGTCGGTCGCTCGGCGCATTCTTCTGGTGGGCCAGCTGGGCCACGGTCACCAATCGGCCCGATCAGGCCGTCAGCTACACCCAGAACTGGCCGTACGAGCCGCTGGTAGGCAACACAGCCACATCGTCGAGTCTGATCTGGACCGTGTTCAGCGTGATGTTCATGATCGCCGGCATCGGTCTGCTCGGCTGGCATTACGCGGTCTGGCACGGCAGGGAAGCGTCTGTGACACCGCCCGCGACCGACCCGCTGCGCGCGCTGGTGCCGACGCCATCGATGCGCGCCACCGCGAAATATTTCTGGGTGGTGCTGGCGCTGTTCCTGGTGCAGATACTGCTGGGCGCGACCACCGCGCACTATCAGGTGGAAGGTCAGCAGGCCTACGGCTTCGCGCTCTCGGACATCCTGCCGTATTCGCTCACCCGCAGCTGGCATACGCAGCTCGCGGTGCTGTGGATCGCGGTCGCGTGGCTCGCCACCGGGCTGTATATCGGGCCCGCAGTGTCGGGGCACGAGCCGAAATTCCAGCGACTCGGCGTGAACGTATTGTTTGCGTGTTTGTTGATCATCGTTGTCGGCGCGTTCACTGGGCAATGGTTCGCGGTGATGCAGAAGCTCGGTCTCGAAAACAATTTCTGGTTCGGCCATCAGGGTTGGGAATACACCGACATCGGTCGCTTCTGGCAGTGGTTCCTGTTCATCGGTCTGCTGCTGTGGCTGTTCCTGGTCGGCCGCGCGCTGTGGCCGGCGCTGCGGCGCAAGGATGAGACCTCATCGATCATCGGCCTGCTGTTCCTCTCCACCGTGGCCATCGGTCTGCTGTTCGGCGCCGGCCTGATGTGGAACGAGCACACGCACATCTCGATGGTCGAATACTGGCGCTGGTGGGTGGTGCACCTTTGGGTCGAAGGCTTCTTTGAAGTGTTCGCCGCTGCGGTGATCAGCTTCATCTTCGTCAAGCTCGGACTGATCCGCGGCACGACCGCGACCGTCAATGTGTTGTTCGCGACGATCGTTTTCATGGCCGGTGGCATTCTCGGCACCTTCCATCATCTGTACTTCACGGGCACCACCACGGCGGTGATCGCGCTGGGCGCCAGCTTCTCGGCGCTGGAAGTCGTGCCGTTGGCATTGATCGGGCTGGAGGCCTATGACACCTGGAAACACAGTCACGCCACGCCGTGGATGCAGCGCTATCGCTGGCCGATCCTGTTTTTCCTGGCGGTGAGTTTCTGGAATCTCGTCGGCGCCGGCCTGTTCGGCTTCCTCATCAATACGCCGCTGGCGCTGTATTACATGCAGGGATTGAATCTCACGCCATTGCACGGCCACACCGCGCTGTTCGGCGTGTACGGCATGCTCGGCATCGGTCTGCTGCTGTTCTGCGTGCGTGGGCTGAAACCCGAAGCGGTATGGAACGAAAAGCTGCTGTCGGGATCGTTCTGGACGCTCAACATCGGTCTGACGCTGATGGCATTGCTCACGCTGTTGCCGATGGGCATCCTGCAATTGCAGGCGGCACTGGAGCACGGATACTGGTACGCGCGCTCCGCCGAGTTCATGGGCAAGCCCATCTTCGATCTGCTGGTGTGGATGCGCGTGCCCGGCGACACCATCTTCAGCATCGGTGCGCTGCTGGTCAGCGGGTTCGTGTTCCGGCTGTGGGTGGCGCCGAAACGCAAGCCCGCATTGCCAGCCGGTGAAGCGGTCAAGCCGTGAGTGACTCGCTGCTTTCCTTCTCCCCGCACGTGGGGAGAAGGTGGCATGCAGCGCCGGACGAGGGGTGTCCATGATCGAGTTCTATCCGCAGATTCGCCTGGTGCACATCGTCTGCGTCGTACTCAGCGGTACGCTGTTCTTCCTGCGCGGCGCGGGCGTGCTCACGGACGCGCGCTGGCCAATGGTGCTGCCCGTTCGGCTTGCCAGCTACAGTATCGATACCGTATTGCTCACCGCCGCGCTGATGTTGCTCGCGACCCTGCCCGGCGGCGTCTTCGCGAACGGCTGGCTGGCGACGAAACTCGCGCTGCTGGTCGTGTATGTGGTTCTCGGAAGTTTCGCGCTGAAGCGGGCACGCACGCCGCGCGCGAGACGGATCTGTTTCGTCGCCGCGATGGCGACATACCTGTCCATGGCCAGCGTCGCGCGGATGCATCATCCGTTGGGCTTGCTCGTACTGCTTCCGACTTGAAGCAAATTGCGTGCCGATGATCGGCATCGGTTGATATCGGTCGCCCCGGGCATCTCCACCCGCGATAAATCGAAGCGACGGCCGCGCGATGCACCCCGGCGCCGTATCCGGCCTTCCAATATCCTGAACGACAGCCTGTTTTTTCTGACAGTTGCGGGTCGAAAAGCCGTATGTGAAAAGTGCGTTCGACACTGCGACGCAGAAGATCCGCGAATGCGGTGCCGGCACCATTGATGTTTGCTGTTCTCGATCGCGATGTGCGTTTGGCGTCGTCCGCAGAAAACAGTCGCAGGGAGGCCAGGGGCCGCGCACATCCCGCTTACCGCCAAGACGTCACGGCCGCATTGCGTGGCCGCCGTACAGTCCGTATCCCACTGGAGAATCAAGTCATGGCACGACAAAAGCAACAGAAAAAATGCGCGCTCGCAACGGCATGCCTGATGGCACTGATGTTCACCGCGAGCAATGCCGCGTACGCGCAGGAAAACGATCACGAACGCAAGGCGCTGGAAATCGTCGCCCAGCGTCTTGGCGTCGGCATCGACGAACTGTCGCTGCAGAACGTCGCAGCCGGCGGCTTCGAATTGCAGGGCCGTATCGTCTACAGCTACAAGATCGAGGAAAAGAAATCCAATGTCATCCATGCGGTATCGCTGGACGAGTCGGCGCAGGAAGTCGATCTCCTGTCGCTGGAAAAGCGCGAGCACGAACTCTCGCTCGAAAAATACGGCCGGGTCGACAGGCATCTTGCGGAGACGGCGGAAAGACTCGATCCCCTCGAGCCGGTGCCGGTCGTTTTCTGGATGGACCGGGTACGCGATGTTTCGCTGATGCGTCCGGAGTTCGCTTCGGTGGAGAACCCGACCGAAGACAAACTGCCGCCCGTGCAGGAGTCTCCCGAGACGGATCGCAAGATCCAGACGCTCTACAAACAGCTGGATGAGCAGAATGCCGCGATCGCCGCCGAGTCCACGGCGGCGATGGTCGGTCGACTGCGGGCGCTCGGCTACGAGCCGGTCGCCGATACCGGCACCTCGTCGATCTCCGCGATCGTACCCGCGGGCGAGCTGCGCGATCTCAGCCTGTCCGGCGGCGTCGGCGCCATCTATGCGGACGACGAGTACAAACCGCTGCTGTCCATTTCAGGCAATACCATCGGCGCCTATCAGGTGCATGCGGTCGGCAATACCGGATTGAACGAAAAAATCGCGCTGGTCGAAGTGGGCGGCACCATCACCCCGGGGAATCCATTCCTCGCCGGCGTCGCGCTCGAAATACCCAATCCCAATTGCAGTTTCTGGCACGCCACTTCGGTGGCGGGCGTGATGCGCAGTTGGCACGGCTTCCAGCGCGGCATCGGTCGCGACGCGTCCTTGTGGTCCGGTGGTGCCTGTATCGGCCTGCAAAGCCTGTTGCAGACCAGCAGTACGCGTGCCGTCAATTGGGGTGCGAACGCGATCAATCTCAGTTTCGGCGGCAACATCTCCAGCAGCCCCGGTTCTTTCGAGCGCTTCTACGACAAGATCGTCCAGGACAACTGGCGCACCGTTGTCGTCGCCGCCGGCAACAGCGGCCTGGGCAATCGGGTCCTCAATCCTTCGCAGGCTTACAACGTGATCACGGTCGGCGCCTTCAACGACCGCGTCTGGCCATGGGCGATGGCCGGCTTTTCCAGTTCCGGCAACCCGGTTTCGCAATTCGGCGATCGCGAGAAACCCGAAGTCGTAGCGCCCGGCGTCAACATCGTGACGACCCAGGGCACCGGGTTGACCTCGCCAAGCGGCGTCAGCGGTACGAGTTTCGCCGCACCGATGGTGGCCGGCGCTGCGGCGCTGGTCATGCGCCGCAACCACTGGCTGCGGATATGGCCTGAATCGGTCAAGTCGATCTTCATGGCGACTGCGACCGCGAATCTCGAGGGCGCGGCGCGGCTCAGCCAGCACGATGGCGCCGGCGGCATCAACGCCGACTTCGCCGACCGGGTCGCGGGTCATGGCAACGGCACCTGGGGCGGCACCAGTTACAGTTGTGCCTCGCCGTTCCTGTGGGTGGTGAGCAACGTCAACGTGCAGGCCGGACGTCGCGTGCGCGTGGCGATGGCCTGGGACGCCAATCCATACGCGGCCAATACCAATTATTCCAATCGGCCGGGTTCGGATCTCGACATGCAGATCCTGGCGCCCAACAACGCGATCGTGGCCACCTCGTTGAGCTGGGACAACACCTACGAAATCGTCGATTTCGTCGCCCCGATGACGGGCACATACCGGTTGCGCGTGGTCAAGTTCAGTTGCCAGCACACGCCGAAGTGGCTGGGCTGGGCCTGGGCGATCATGTGATCGATGCAAGGACTTGCCCCGCGGTTTTTCGTGGAGGCCTCCTGTCGTGGCGCGCTTCGGCGCGCCACGACGGTAGTCCGTCGACGATTGCAGATGCCGGATCGCGGCGCTAGAACCAGAACCGCACCCCGGCGACCATGCGGGTGTCGTGCGCAGCTTCGCCTTCATCGCGCAGCAGGTCGGCAGTCGCGCCGAAGCTGCGCTCGTGCACGACGCCCACATACGGCGCGAACTTCCGGGTGAATTCGTAGCGCAGGCGCAGGCCGGTTTCGACTTTTCCCAATCCGGAACCGATGCCGCGCGATCGGTCGTCGCGGCCGTGCCATTCGGCTTCGATCTTCGGTTGCAGGATCAGCCGGTGGGTGAGCAGCAGTTCGTATTCGGTCGATATCCGCGCCGCGCTTCGTCCCGATGCGCCGAGATAGGCGGTGGCTTCGACCTCGAACTTGTAGGGCGCGGTGCCGACCACGCCGATCGCGATGTCGTCGCGCTGCGGGCCGGGCGCGAGGTCGTGGCGGACACCCACCACCAGATCCCACCAGCGCGCGACCGGCCGGCCGTACAGCACTTCGAGATCCGCGCTTTCGGTGCGTCCGCCGCTGCGTTCGCCTTCGCTGCGCAGCCAGAGTCGGTGCCGGTCGGTGCCGATCCAGCCCTGCGCTTCCCAGGCCTGTCCGCTGCCCCGATCGGCGGCCCATGTTTCGAGCCGATCGAACAGCAGATAGCTGAACACACCGCTGCCGTGATCGTGGGCGTGCGCAGGCGGTTTCGCCGCTTCGAGATCCGCGTCGGTGAGCGGTGGAATCGGTGTGAGCGGTGGCTGCGTCGATGTGGCCCGGTGCTGCGCATGGTCCATCTTCGAGTGATCGACGATGTCGTCTTGCGATTCGACCGGTTGGGCAGCATGTCGACCGTGGTCGTGCTGTTGCGCCTGCGCATTGCCGGCGACCAGCGCGGCGGTGGCGATGATGGCGATGCCGCGATGGCGGATGCGCATGGCGATCATGCCTCCACCCGCACTTCGCGCATCATGCCCGCTTCCATGTGGTACAGGAGATGGCAGTGGTAGGCCCAGCGGCCGAGCGCGTCTGCGCGCACGCGGTAGGAGCGTTTCGTGCCCGGCGGCATGTCGATGGTGTGTTTGCGCACCATGAACGCGCCGTCCGCATCCTCCAGATCGCTCCACATGCCGTGCAGATGGATCGGGTGGGTCATCATGGTGTCGTTGACCAGCACGATCCGCAGGCGCTCGCCGTAGTTCATCCGCAAAGGCCCGGCGCTGGCGAAGGGTTCGCCGTTGAACGACCACGCGAAGCGTTCCATGTGTCCGGTCAGATGCAGTTCGACATCGCGACCCGGATCGCGGCCGTCGGGATCGTCGAACAGACTGCGCAGCATCGAATAGCGCAACACCTTGCGGCCGTTGTCGCGCAGCCCGATGCCGGGGTCGTCGAGTTTCGGTGCTGGTGTCATGGTCTGCATGTCGACCAGCGGGTTGCCGGTTTCGCTGGCGGGATGCATTTGCATCGACCCCTGCATGTTGGCGCCGCAGCCACCTTCCATGCCTTTCATCGACATGTCTTTCATGGCGGACATGTCGTGGCCGCCGTGATCCATCTTTCCATGATCCATGCCGTCCATCCCCCCATGCCCCATATCGGCCATGCTCAGGATCGGTCGCGCGTCCACCGTCGGCACCGGCGCGCGCAGGCCGTCGCGCACCGCCAGCGTGCCGCTGACGCAGCCGGTGCGGCCGAGATCCTGCGCGAAGATCGTGAACGCATCCTGCCCGTTCGGCGTCACGATCACATCGAACGTTTCCGCTGGCGCCACGCGGAATTCCTCGATGGTCACCGGATGCACATGCTGTCCATCCACCGCGACCACGGTCATCGTCAGGCCCGGAATGCGCACGTCGAAATGGGTCATCGACGAACCGTTGATGAAACGCAGCCGCACCTTCTCGCCATGCGCGAACAGCCCGGTCCAGTTGCCCAGCGATGTCGTGCCGTTGATCAGATAGGTGTAGGTGTGCGCGTTGACGTCGGACAGATCGGTCGGCGTCATCCGCATCTCGCCCCAGAGCTTTCGATCTTCGAGCGTCGCGCCCAGGCCGTTGCGCTTCGCATCGCGGAGGAAATCGCCGACCGTGCGCTTCGAATAGTTGTCGTGGCCCGGCATTTTCTTCAGCCGCGCGTATAGATCGGCCGGCGCCAGATCGGTCCAGTCGCTCAGCAACACCACATGGTCGCGCTGATAGGCGAAGGGCTCCGGCTCGGCGGCATCGACGATCAGTGCGCCGTACAGCCCCGCCTGTTCCTGGAAACCGGAGTGGCTGTGATACCAGTACGTGCCCGATTGCTTCAGCGCGAAACGGTAGCGATAGGTTTCGCCCGGGCCGATGCCGTCGAAGCTCATGCCCGGCACGCCGTCCATGTTCGCGGGCAGCAGGATGCCGTGCCAGTGGATCGACGTCGTGCGGCCGTGGATCGAATGCGGCGGCAATCGGTTGCTCACGCGCAGCTCGACCGTGCTGCCCTCGCGCCAGCGCAGTGTCGGCGCCGGCACCGAACCGTTGACCGCCACGCCGATACGCGTGCGGCCGGTGAAGTTCACCGGCAGCTCGCCGATGGACAGATCGAAATCGCTGCCCGCGAGCACGGGTGCGGCGGCGTTGCCCGAGCGCGGCCAACCGAACGCAGCGACCACGCCGCCCGCAGCGAGGCCCTGCACGAAACGGCGACGGGCGGGATCGCGGGAAGAAGAAGAGGAAGACATCGGAAAACTCCACGACCTTCATGCGCCGCATGCGCAATGAAGTCGGATCGACAGGCGAAGGATGCGCGCCATGCGCGCGACGACTGCGCCCGGATGGGCGCGTGTGGACCCGCTCAGCCGATGGGAGGTCGAACCGGATGCGGCAGCGCAGGCGTTGCGCGGGCAGGCGCAGGCGCAGCCGGGTAGGCGATGCGTTCGGAGACGGGCAGCAGCAGCGTGGGTGGCATCAGTGCCGCCTGGCCGTGGACGACGCATCCGCAGTCGCAGTGACCGCTGCAGTCGTCGCCGCAATCGTCGTGGGTCGTGGCCGCAGGCGGAGCCGGCATCGCATCGTCGGAGGCCGCTGTGGTTGACATGTCCTCGTGGCACGGCGGTGCTTCGGCAGCGGTTGTCGCAGCGACTTCGGCATGCGCGCAGCCCGTCTTCAGCGATGCCATCGCCGTGCCGATGCCGTTCGCCACGAGGGCGAGGCTGAACAGGACGTGCAGCAGGAGCGGATGCAGGCGCATGCGGCCGAGTCTACTCCGGTTGCGGACCAGGCTGCATGCGAAAGCGCCCACACTGAAACCATTGTCCCGGTGTGGGCGCCAAAGTGCCTGTCGAATGCGGAAGTGCGCGTTGCCGATGCGCGTCCGCGCGCCGTTATTTGATCGGGCCGACCACCGGCAGGAGAATCGTGGCGGCGAACATGGGAAGCAGGATGGCGGCGACGATCTGCCCCCACGACTCGGTGATGTACACACCCTTGCCTTCATCGACCATGGTGATGACGCCGAGGTAGGCCGAGATCACGAAGGCGTAGATGCCGCAGACCGCGCCGATCGCCACGCCCGCCACCGGGATCACGACACTGGCCGCCGCCGCGATTTCCGTCAGCGTCGCCGCCGTGAGCGTGCCGCCGCCCTGCAGGTATTTGACCGCCGGCTCGCGGATGATCAGCACGAGTCCCCACTCGTTGACGGTGAATTCGATGTCCTGGGCGACCGCCATCGGCAGCTCCGACTTCGCGGTGCGGGCAATGCCCGGTGCTTTCAATGCTTCCGCGCTGAAATTCAACCCCGCCGACAGTGTTTCGATCTGTGCAAGGATCTTCCGGTCGAGCGAGAAGCCCTTTTCCTTCAGCTGTTCCACGAGCGATTGCTGATGCGTGTTGTCTGCCAAAGCCATGACGTTTCTCCTTGAGCCATGCGGCATATCGGGCGATGCCGCGACGCCTGACATCCAGTGCGCGAACAGGCGGAAACCCGAAGAGGCCGGATTCGGATCTTCGACCCGCGCAACGCTGGCGCAGCGTGCGTGCTCCGGTGCCGCGCATTGCGCACGGTTGCGTTCGAGCGGGGCAAGACGACGATCGACATCGACGATGCCTCTTCTGACGGAATCATCCTACCTGCAAGCGAAAACGCAGAAGATGACCGGGATCAAATGCGCCTCCATTCCAAGACGCCGCGACGCGATGACGCCTGCAGTGTTGTGCCGTAGCGGAATGGCATTGACTCAAGCGTCACATACCTGTCCTCGTCATCCCCGCGAACGCGGGGATGACAGCCCTCAAGCAGGTTCCATCCGCCCGTAGCCCGGTTCTCGCCGCAGGCGAGAGCCGGGGCTCATGATCGATGCGAAACGTTCATCGCCCTGCAAAACCGTTCGCACATCCGACCGACCAACCATTGCAGACGCGACAACAGCCATATCGATAGAGCGCAGCTATGGCGCACCGTTTGCTTTTGGGTTGGTGCGGTGCGGTGCGGTGCGGTGCGCCAAGGTGACCTCGTTAATTTCATGCCGGCGGCTTTCGGCCAAGAGTGGACAATGGCCATTCCTCGTAGAGCGCATAAGCCGAAGGCGTCATGCGCCACGCTGCATGTCGGGGTGCAAGTTCCTCAAAGAAGGTGCATGACGCCTTCGGCTTATGCACTCTGCAAACCTATCCGCTTTACGGGCTTGGTTGATGATCGCGGTACGCTGTTTCATCTTCATAGAAGTCCAGCCGCGATGCGCATGCAGCTTGCAGAACGGCGCATAGCCATCAAGCACCGCCAACGGAGTTCCTGCGTTGATGCGGTGCTCGAAGGCTTCGGGAGTGCAGTCCTGGATGGTGTTGCTGCGGGATTCGCACGGAAACACACGCGGGTGGGCGAATTCGGTGAGGGCGATGGACATTGCGGCGATCGTGTATGAAGTGCGGTGAGTGTAACGCCGCACCCACCGCAACCCGTCTCGCTCACCAGTCGAACGATACCGACAACGCCAGGCTGCGGCCCGGGCGCGTGTAGAAATCAATGTCGCTGGTGGTCGCGGACACGCCGCGCACCGTGCTCCAGTCCCAATGGCTGCGGTCGAAGGCATTGAGCAGGGACAGATTCACGTGCACTTCCTGCGACGGTCGCCACCACGCGTGGACATCGAACAAGGCATGTCCTGGCGCATGGAACAGCGGTCCGGCGGTTTCGTCGAGATGCGACTGTCCGGCGACGCCGGTCGCCACCGTTTCCACGCCGAAGTCCGCGCGCACCGGCGCCCAGCTCGCACCCAGCACGATGCGCGCGGGCGCGACGCTGTTGAGCGGCTGGTCGCGGGCGAGATCGCGTCCGCGCGCCCACGCGGCGGCGGCGCGGAATTCCCAGTCGCTGCTGAAGGCCGGCGTCCACTGCCATTCGCCTTCGATGCCTTCGATGCGCGCGCGGCTGCGATTCACCGATTGAAAGATCAGCGCGCCGCTGACTGGATCAATGCCGAGGTTGGCGCGCGAGTCGATCAGATCGCAGTAGCGGTTGCGGTACACCGACACGCTGGAGCGTATGCCATCGCGCTGCCATCGCCAGCCCGCTTCAACACCATGGCTGGTTTCGGGGCGAAGATCGGGGTTCGGCCGCACTTCGTAATTCAGCAGGGACAGTGAAAGACCGATGTTCACATCACCGAACGGCGGAGCACGGAAGCCTCGCGCGTACTGGGCGAAGAACGTCGAATGTTCGCCTGCTTGCCAACGCAGGCCGAGCTTCGGCGTCCACGCCGAACGGCGGATGTCGGCGACGCGCACGGTGGGATAATCCTCGCGGAACATCGTGTCGGCGGTGGCGTCGAGCTCGTAGTGCTCCCAGCGCAGCCCCGGCACCACCGCGAAGCGCTCGCCGATACCGATCTCGTCCTGCCAGAACGCGCCGGCTTCGTGCGCGACGCTGTTCGGAAAATCGCGCACCGGAAAACGCTCGCCCAGCACCACGTTGCTGCTGGCACCGGTGAGCAGATCAATTTCGCTGCCGTCGCGCTGTCCGGAATACTCGGTGCGCGCGAGTTCGATGCCGAACACCTGACGGTGGCGGACTGCGCCCTCGCCGCTGCGTGCTTCTCCCAGCCACTCGACGCCGCTGTTGCGCTGCTCCAACTCGAAGCGGCGCAGTCGCAGCGACGGGAAGCGCGTGGTGCGGTCGGCAAGGCGCGTCTGCGCGGTGTCCTGCCGCACTTCGCTGCGCTGCGTGTACAGCAGCATTTCGGCGCGATCGAGCCAACCCAGCGACGATGTCGCTTCCGGCGACCATCCCGCACCAAGGCTGATGCGACTGCGGCGATAGCGGTCGTCGCCGCGCAAATCGGTGGTGGTCGAGAAACGCCCGGGGCCGAAACGCAGCGAACGCACATCGGTCTGCGCCTCGCCTTCACCATGATCGAAAGTCGCGACCCAACGTCCGTGCCGCTGCCCGTTCCAGACTGCTTTCGCCAGCACGCCATCGCGGCGGTAATCCAGCGGATTGGCGGGATGCGTGGAGGATGCGTTGTCGGCCTGGTGACCATCGCGACGCGTCGCCATCAGCATGCCTTCGAAACGGCTGTCGGCATCGCGCATCGCGAATGCGGCGGACGCGCCGAGACTGTCGTCGCGGCCCGACCACCCGAGACGCGATGAAAACTGATGGTCGTCGCCGCCGCGCGCGAGCAGATCGCCGGGGTCGCGGGTGCGGTACGCGATCACACCGGCCAGTGCATCGCTGCCGTACAGCGTGGAGGCCGGACCGCGCAGGATTTCGACGCGCTGCAGCGCATCCAGTTCGACCAGGTCGCGGCCGGCGGCGGCGAACTGGCCGACGCTGAAGGCTTCGGCCACCGGCACGCCGTCGATCTCCATGCCCACGCGGTTGCCGTCGAGGCCACGGATCGAGAAGCCCTGCCACCCGAAGCGCGCGCTGTCGCCAAGTGCGTCGATGCCCGGCTGGTAGCGCACCAGATCGGCGATGTCCTGCGCCTGATGGCGCTCCAGCGCGTCGCGCTCGATCGCGGCGACGGTGCCGACCACGCGACCGGCCGGTTCCGGCGCCCTGCTGGCGATCACGACCACCCGATCCAGTTCCTGCGACTGCGGTGCTGTGGTAACGGCATCCGCATGCACCTGCCGGCACCACAGCGAACACAGCACGACCAACGGCAAGGATATGGCGAGACGGTACATGGCAAGGCTCATCGGATGGACGACTCGAAGTGTAGGAAGACACGAACCCGGCTTCGACCGGAAACTGCGACCTGCTTGACCTAGGTCATGCATCGGCGAAAAACCGCGCCGGACAATCGTCTCCAGACCACCGCAGCTCGCGGTTTCACGCCTCCTTCCGTGTCCGGGGAATCTCCATGAAGAAAACGCTCATCGCCTCCGCACTTGTCCTCGTCGTGGCCGCTTCGGCCATCGCGATCGCGGATGAGGTCGTCAACGAACGCCCGCCAAAATCGACGATGGAAGCCGGCGAAGCCGCCTATCTCGCCAACTGCGCGGCCTGCCATCAGCCCGATGGAAAAGGTCTGGCCGGTGCGTTTCCGCCGCTGGCGGATTCCGATTACATCCGCAGCGTGCCCAAGGACCGGCTGGTCGATGTCGTGCTCAAAGGCTTCAGCGGCAAGGTCAAGGTCAACGGCGTCGATTACGACGGCGTGATGCCGGCGCTGAACCATCTCAGCGACGCCGACATCGCCAACGTGCTGTCGTACGTGACCAACAGCTGGGGTAACGCCGGCGTGACCGTGGCGACGGCGGACATCGCCACGCGACGCGGCGCACAGACGCCCGAAGCTGCGAAGGCCGGCGCGAACACGCCGGAAGCGAAATACCAAGGCGCCCCGACCGCGATTCCGGCGCCCGCCGCACTCGCCGGCAACGCCGGCCCGCTGCCGCCGCTGAGTGACGACGAACGCAAGCATGCGACGCAGATCTTTTTCGAGCGCTGCGCCGGCTGTCATGGTGTGCTGCGCAAGGGCGCCACCGGCAAACCGCTGACGCCGGACATCACCCGCGCCAAAGGCACCGAATATCTGCGCGCGCTGATCAACTTCGGCTCACCCGCAGGCATGCCCAACTGGGGCACCTCCGGCGAACTCAGCGCCACCGATATCGACATCATGGCGCGCTTCCTGCAGCACGATCCGCCATCGCCGCCGGAATGGGGCATGAAGGAAATGAAGCAGAGCATGGTTACCTTCGTGCCGGTGGACGAGCGGCCGAAAAAGAAGATGAACGATCTCAACATCGACAACATCTTCGCGGTGACGCTGCGCGACAGCGGCGAAGTCGCGCTGATCGATGGCGATACCAAGCAGATCATCAACATCATCAAGACCGGCTATGCGGTGCATATTTCGCGCACGTCGCACTCGGGACGTTACATCTACACCATCGGTCGCGATGCGCGCATCGACCTGATCGACCTGTGGATGCCGAAGCCCGACAAGGTCGCGGAAATCAAGATCGGTCTTGAAGCGCGTTCGGTGGAAACGTCGAAGTACAAGGGCTACGAAGACAAGTACGCGATCGCCGGATCGTACTGGCCGCCGCAATACGTGATCATGAACGGCGAAACCCTGGAGCCGCTGAAAGTGGTCGGCACCCGCGGCATGACCGTGGACACGCAGGAATACCATCCCGAACCACGCGTGGCCGCGATCGTCGCTTCGCACGAGCATCCCGAATTCATCGTCAACGTGAAGGAAACCGGGCAAATCCTGCTGGTCAACTACGAGGACATCGACAACCTCAAAGTGACCACGATCGGCGCGGCGCGTTTCCTGCACGATGGCGGCTGGGATATCACCAAGCGTTATTTCCTCACCGCCGCCAACCAGTCAAACAAGATCGCAGTGGTCGATTCGCGCGAGCAGAAACTGACCGCGCTGATCGATGTCGACAAGATTCCGCACCCGGGCCGCGGCGCGAACTTCACCCATCCCACCTGCGGCCCTGTCTGGGCGACCTCCGCACTGGGCAACCCGAAGATCACGTTGATCGGCACCGACCCGGCGAAACACAAAGCCAACGCCTGGAAAGTCTGCGAAGTGCTCACAGGCCAGGGCGGCGGCTCGCTGTTCATCAAGACCCATCCGAAGTCGACGAACCTGTGGGTCGACACGCCGCTCAACCCCGATCCGAAGATGAGCCAGTCGATCGCGGTGTTCGACATCCGCCATCTCGACAAGGGCTTCGTGGTGCTGCCGATCGCCGAGTGGGCGAATCTTGGTCCGGGCGCGAAGCGCGTGGTGCAGCCCGAGTACAACGCGGCCGGCGACGAGATCTGGTTCTCGGTGTGGAACGGCAAGACCGAGCGCTCGGCCATTGTGATCGTTGACGACAAGACCCGCACCTTGAAGGCGGTGATCGACGACAAACGCATCATCACCCCGACCGGCAAGTTCAACGTGCACAACACGGTCGGCGACGTGTACTGACAGCAGACGGCAGCAGGACGGTATCGGACAGCCCGGGAGCGATCCCGGGCTCATGGCTGTCGGCGTGCCCGGCAGCACCGAATCAGCGCGTAAGGCGGGGTGAGCGCAGCGAACCCCAGCGTCAGACTCTCAGCCGCCTGTACCCTTTGAGGATAACCGCAGTTGCGACCACACAGCGGTGGGGTTCGCTGCGCTCACCGCCACTCTACGATACGTCAATCAATTGCATCGAAAAGCAATCAGCAGGGCCGAATCCGTACAGCGGTTTCCACCATCCACCAAAACAGCACCGATGGGTAGCGACAGAGCCGCCCTCAACGCCGCCGCACACACGACTTGATACAAGCAGGAATGCAGTACAAGATCAACCCTCGTCCCTCTGCGGAGCGTCCTCATGTTCCACAAGTCGATGCTGTTCTGCGGTCTGTGCGCGCTGGCGTTGCCGATGATCGCGCAGGGCCAGGATTCCTCCGATGAGCTGGATACCGTGGTGGTGACCGGGTCGCGGATCGGTTACAGCGATCTGATCGATACGCCTGCCGTCTCCCTGACCAAGCCCGGCGACTATCTGCTGCAGACCATCGTGCTGAGCAACGATACTCGCGATGCCGAGATGCGCAAGCGCGAGATCCACGACACCATTGCGCAATTGATCGCATCTGCAGGTGGGCGTTATGTCGTGTTCTACGTCGACGAATACCGGGTTGCGCTCAATCGCGACAATCATCGGGTCGAGTTGGAAGAGGACGACGAGCGCCCGGATTCGAGTCTTGTCTCCCTGCAGATTCGCGTCGGCGTCGGCGGTGACCCGGCGAAGGCCGAGGCGATCATCGCCGAGATGCGTCGTTTCATCCGCAGCGCGAACAAGGTCGGGCGCACCGAAATCGAGATCAAGGGCGACACGGCGTTGATCATGAATAAGCCGGAACGTTTCCGCTACGAATTGATCGACGCGATCGCCGATGATTCGAAGCGGTTGATGACTGCGATGGCGCTGGACTGCAAGACGGAGATCGACGGCCTCAATCGACGCGTCGAATGGAAGCGCGCATCGGCGGCCGAGCTGTTGCTGTACATCCGCTACAGCGTGACCATTTCCGATTGTCGGAAAAGCCCGCAGTAGCGGATACAGTCTGCTCAATTTCTTGTCTTCCCGTGATCACCGCCCGAAGTTGGATGTCGGAAGTCATTTTTTGTGGGTAAAGCCTGGAATCTTTTTCGCGCACCAGCGCGAAAAAGGCGTTGGGTCTTGCCTGCAAACCAAGAGGCTCCGAAATCCGACGAAAAAAATCAGCCTTCCGACAAATGCGCAACAGCAGCCGTCGCAGCCTCGCGATCGTTGTCGTCGAACGGCGTGACCGTCACGCCCTCGACCGTGCCCGCATCAAGACAACGCACATTGACGCTGAACCCATCGGGATGACTGCGCGGCACATAGAACGCCTTCACGCCGCAATGACCACAGAACAGATGCCGCGCGGTGCCGGTGTTGAAGCGGTATTCGGTGAGTACGTCTTCGCCGTCCAGCAACCGGAAGCGCGCGGCCGGTACGATCAGGTGCAGGAAACCGGTCATCCGGCAGATCGAACAATTGCAGTCCAGCGCGTCGAGCGTTGCCGGCGCATCGACTTCGAAACGAACGCGACGGCAATGACAGCCGCCGCGATGGGTGACGCGCGTGGCGGACATCGTGTCAGTCCTTAGTCTTTGCCCTTGCGTCGGCCCTTGGACTCATGGCTTTCGCCGCTGCGGCCGTGGCGGTCATCGTCGTCGCGACCATCGTCGTGGTGTCCGCTGCGACCCTTGCCGCGCCCGGGGAAATCGCCATCGAGGTCGCGATCGAGTTCGATCGGGCGGGCCCAGCGGTCGTAGGTCGGTACCATCCCGCGTTTGAGGCGGTGGAATTCCGCCGAGCCCGGTTTGATACCGAGGCGTCGGGCCATCGCGCCCCAGCCCTGGCCGTGGTCGCGCTCCCAGAGATCGACCACGTGGCGGCACGGGTGGCCGCTGAGGTTGGCGAGCGCGCAGGCGAAGTAGACATCGCCCGGCGCCCAGCGCCGGCGGGTCAGCAGCTCCACCACCAGATCGCGCGGCGCCGCGTGATAACGCACCAGTTCGTCGACGAACGGGTCGCGGTAGCGGTCGCCGTAACGGTTCATGTCGCCCAGCCAGGTATCGACCCAGACATCGCCGCTGCGCGGGTTCCAGCCGAAGGTGAAGTCATGCGCGTGCGCGCTGCCGGCAGCGAGGCCGAGGGCGAGCAGTGCGGTGGCGATGGGCTTGCGCATGGTGGGCAGTCCAGCAGATGACGACGGCATGGTCGCACGATCCGCCGCCAGCGGGCAGCGCGGGCGGAGGCTCAGCCGGCGATGAGCGAACGTACCGCCGCCGGCAGTTCGACCGGCTGCTGCACGGTGCGCAGGCGCTCCAGCGCGGACGGCGGCGCGGTTTCGGTTTCGTGCGCCCAGGTCACGCGATAGGGCATGTACACGCCGCAGCCGCCGAGTTCGAGGACGGGCACGATGTCCGAACGCAGCGAGTTGCCGATCATCGCGAACTGTACCGGCGCCAGTGAGAATTCCGCCAGCAGCCGGGTGTAGGTGGCGGTGTCTTTCTCGCTGACGATCTCGATCCGCCGGAACAGATCCGACAGACCGGATTCGCGCACCTTGGCTTCCTGATGGAACAGATCGCCCTTGGTGATCAGCACCACCGGAGTCTCGCGCGAAATCTCCTCGACCGCTTCGCGGATGCCGGGCAGCAGTTCGACCGGATGCTGCAGCAGCGATTTGCCGAGTTCGACGATGCGATGCAGGTCCTGCGCGGAGATCCGCGCATCGGTGATCGCGACGGCGGCTTCGATCATCGACAGGGTCATGCCCTTCACGCCGTAGCCGAACAGCGCGAGGTTGCGCTTCTCGACCGCGTACAGCCGGTCGTGGGCGTCGTCGAGATCGACGTAGCCGCCGACGATGCGCTCGAACGTGCGCTGCGCGTCGCGGTAATAGTCTTCGCTGCGCCACAGCGTGTCGTCGCCGTCGAAGCCGACGAGTCTGATGTCCCGGGTCATGGTGCGATGCTCTCCTCGGATGTTCTCTTCGTTGGCGGACATGTTCGGCATGTCGCTCATGGCAGGGTGGTGCGCAGCTTGTCGGTCATCGGCACCGCATCGGCGGGGCGCAGCGGCGGTGGCGACAGCGCCGCCCGGTAGGCGCGATACAGCAGCTGGACTTTCTCCAGATACGCCTGCGTTTCCTTGTAGGGCGGCACGCCGTTGTAGCGGGCGACCGCGCCCATGCCGGCGTTGTAGGCGGCGATCGCCAGCGCGGGATCGTTCTTGAAACGCTTGAGCAGCATCCTGAAATAGCGGGCGCCGGCATCAATCGACTGCGCCGGCGAGAAGGCGTCGGTGACGCCGTATTCCATTGCGGTCGCAGGCATCAGCTGCATCACGCCCTGCGCGCCTTTGGGCGATTCGGCCTTTTCGTCGAAACCGCTTTCGGCATGCGCGATCGCGCGCAGCCAGGCGTCCTCGACGCCGGTTTTCTTTGCGGTGGCCTTGAACAGTCGCGCGTGGCGGTCGAGCTTGGGCGTGTCGATCTTGCCCAGGCCCTCGTGCGCCGGTTCGCCTTCCGGGGTTTCCACCGTGAAGCGCAGATAGACGCGCGAGCCCGGCAGGTTGCGGGTGCCGTACACGAGTTTGCCGTCCTGTTCGCGCTCGTAGAGCGTGCCGCTGAAGACGCCCATCTCGCCCCAGAGGTTGGGCGTCTGCACGGCGCTGTCGTCGATCTGCCTCGGTTCGCACTTGGAACCGGGCTCGGGCGCGGTGGACAGGCTCACGGTGCCCTTGTGCACGCAGCGATAGACCGTGCGCGCCTGCGCCGATGACGGCAGGGACGACAGGATCAGGCACGACACGATCAGGCACAGCATGGGCGGCAGACGAGGCATGGCGCGTAGTCTAATGCGTCGTACGGAACCACCGCTTTACGCGTAGCATGGCCCGGGTCCGGTCCCTCTCTCCGAACGCACGCGCGCCACGCCCGGCCGGTTTCCGTCGCCCGTCTCGCTCCCATCGCAAGGTCGCCGCCATCGCGGAACGACCGTTGGAGCTCGCATGCCGGACGACCGTCCCGGTGCGGAATATCGCACCCGCCTCATCGATGTCAGCCTGTCCGGAGACGATTACCGCATCCGTGCATTGGCCGACCGGCAGCAATACGCCGATCCCGATGGCCTGGCCGAGCGCGCGGGCATCAGCTCCGCGCAGTGGTGTCTGTTCGGCCAGCTCTGGCCGGCCGGCCGGATCTTGGCTGCGGCGATGGTGGAGTTCGATGTCGCCGGCAAGCGCATTCTCGAAATCGGCTGCGGGCTCGGTCTGTCGAGCCTGGTGCTGCAGCGTCGACGCGCGGACATCACCGCCAGCGATCATCATCCGCTCGCCGAACGGTTCCTGCGCGGGAACGCCGTGCGCAACGGGCTGCCGATCGTGACCTATCACGACCTGCCGTGGCTGACCGCCGACATCGTGCTCGGGCGTTTCGACCTGATCATCGGCAGCGATGTGCTGTACGAACACCGGCATGTCGCGCAGTTGGCCGCACTGCTGGAACGGCACGCCCGCGACGGTGCGGAGATCATGATCACCGATCCCGGGCGCGGCTTCGGCAATCCGTTGAGCCATGCGCTGCGCGATCAGGACTACCGCGTGGACGAGGCGCGCTGTGCGTTCGAGGACACCGATCGCGCGCCCTATCGCGGGCGTCTGCTGCACTATCGACGTTGAGTCGCCCGTGGTCGAGTCGCCGCTGTCGAGCGGTCAGGGTTTCGCCGCGTCTTCCTGCGCCCAGGTGCGCGCGATGCCGCTGCGGCGCATGCGGTAGCGTTCGTTCTCGTCGTGCACGGTGCCGTAGCGACTGATTTCCGTTGTTTGCAGCATGTCCACCGCGCCGGTGTCGCGGCGGAACAGCAGCACGCCTTCTTCGTCCAGGACCAGATCGTTCGGCCGGCCGTCGTGTCGCGCGTCCGACTCCGCAGAGCCGACCAGTTCGTCCACCAGTGTCCACAGCACCTTCGCATCGGCGCGCGGGTCCAGCGTGTGCGTCCAGCGGATGCGCGCGAGATCCGGATCGCCATCGACCAGGCTGAGCACATACTCGCGGCTGGCGGGGAGCGGCCGGCCTTCGGTCGGCGACGCCATCGGCGCGTTGTCGCGATAGCGTTTGCCCACGACCAGGGTTTTGCCGGCGAAGGCGATCATGGCTTTCGCCTGCGCGCTGGACATGGTTTCCACGCCTTGCGGGGTGATGATGCTGTCGATCGACGCTTGCAGATTTTCGCGCGCGATCGCCAATGCCTCGTCGCGATCGTATTTGGCGACTTTGGAATCGCCACCGTTGAACAGGTTGGGCAGGTTCGCGGCGAAGATCGGCAGCATCGCCGCGCGCATCTTCACGAGCACGACGTCCAGATTGCGCACGCGGCGATACTGTCCGTTGCGGTCCAGTTCGATCACGACTTCCATGCCGTCCAGTTCGTCCAGCATCGGCGCGATCGTGTCGACCATGCTGCGGTCGCCCTCCACGGCTTCGATCCGGCTGTCGTGCGTCGTCCAGGTCAACGCATATCCCTGGTTGTCGGCCTCGTCGGTGCGGATGCGGGTGCGGTCGGTGATGCGGCGGGCGCTCTTCGCGCCGTTCGCGTTGTCGCGGACGACGGATTCGGTGTCGTAGGTCGCGACTTCGCCTGCCCTCCATCCGATGGGAACGCGCACCTGCTCGGCGGCGTCGGCGAAGACGGGCGCAGCGGCGAGCAGCAGTGTGGACAACAGCGCGACGGCGCGGGACGGCAGGATCATGGACGTTCCTTCGAGGAGGACAGAGGTGCGGTAGTCGAGATTACGCACTGCGCGCGAGCAATGCGCGCATGCGCTGCAGCTTGGGCGCCACCATCGGCACCGTGAGCATGGTGCTGGCCACCGCCATCAGCAGCAGCGCGGTGAAGGTGGCGCTGGTGATGATGCCTTTGTCCAGCAGCACGTTGGCGAAGATGATCATGATCAGCGCCTTGGTCTGCAGCAGCCAACCGATGACCGATGCTTCGCCCGGCTGCCATTTCAGGAGGCGGCCGGCGAGGTGGATACCCGCGAGCTTGCCCACGAGCTGCGCGACCAGCAGCGCGCCCGCAGCGATGAACACGGTCGCGCCGCCGACGCTCCAGCCGGTCTTCAGGCCGGTGCTGAGGAAGAACACCGGCATCATCACCAGCAGCACGTGATGGCGCAGTTGATCCATGTGTTCCTGCTCGAACCAGTCGGTATCGATCACCACGCCGGCGAGGAAGGCGCCGACCATGAAGTGCAGGCCCGCCCAGTCGGCGCCGAACGCGCAGATCGCCAGCCAGATCAGCATGACGTACCAGCGATCGCGCTCCTGCAGCCTGCGCATCAGTTTGCGGAACAGCACGCAGGCGACCGCGAACGCGATCAGGAAGCCCGCCTGCCGCCCGATCCGCACCCAATCCATCAGCACCAGCGCGAGCACGCCCCAGATCGCGATGTCGTCGATGCTGGCGTAGCGCAGGATCCGCTGGCCGATCGGCTGGCGCAGGATCTCGAGCTTTTCCATCAGCAGGATCAGGATCGGCAGCGCGGTCACCGCGCAGGCCATGCCCACGCCGACCACGAACTGCCAGGTCATGCCGTTCGGCCCGATCCAGCCGTCGAACCCGAGCATGCCCACCGCCACCGCACAGCCGAACAGCAGCGGCGTGCCCAGGGCGAGGCCGGCGGTGATGGTGCTTTCGCGGCGGTGCTCCCAGGTCTTGCGCAGGTCCAGCTCGATCCCGGCGATGCACACGAACAGCATCACCGCCCACCACGCCACGCCGTTGAGCGCGCCCACCACCTCCTTGTTGAACACGAAGGCGTAGTAATCGGGAAACGCCGCGCCCAGCACGCCGGGCCCGAGCAGGATGCCGGTGATGATCTGCACCACCACCAGCGGCGCGAAGTAATCGGTGCGTCCGACCCGCCAGATCAGATACGGCACCGCGAAGATGATGGCCATCGCGATGAGGAAGATCTCGGTGGTGGTGATGGTGTGGGGCATCGCAGGCAGCCGTGAGAGGTGTGGCTATGGGGTTGAGCTGGGATTCTATTCTAAATAGCTGTTTCTTAACTTTTTCCCGACAGGGACTGGGCGGCATGGACTTGTCTTGCTGGAGCTTGAGAAACAGTTCAAGTAGGGAGCTTGAAGTTTCGTAATTTTCGGCGCATACAAGCAAAAAGACACATCTGCTTGGGCCTGCCATGAGAAATTCAAAAGACCCTTACTGCTCCTTCAAGGATGATCGGGAACGGCGTCTCGCTCTCGTCGCGCGCGACGTGAGGTTCATCGTGGTTGTGCTCATCATCGCGTTTTCACCGAATGTAGCCTGGGCCGATTGGTTAGGTCGGCTTGGTCGTCTTTTTTCAATGTAACCGTGTCTATTGGGCATTGATCAACTTCTGCATGTGCGAAAGTCGGCGCGCATTTAGGCTTGAATCTCTAAGCGTAAAACTGAACAGGCAGGATAGGTCTGTGTGCGGACGCGTGCTACCCTCTGGCCGATGATCCGGACGCCCACGACTTCCCGCATTTTGGTGACCGCGCTGGCGCTGGCTATTACAGCCTGCGCCACCCAGTCCCTCCGCCGAAACCCACGGTGCTGGTCGCCGCGCCGGAACCGGCCGCCGAGCCGCCCGCGCCCGCCGAAACGCTGCTGCCCAAAGTGCCGCAGCCGCAGGAACGCCCGGTGGCGCCGCCGTCGGTGACCGATCCGGCGATCCCGCGCGAACAGCGCATCGCCGCGTTCGTCGACTACACGGCCACGACCTACGGCATCGACCCGCAGCGCGTCCGCGACACGCTGGCGCAGGCCGAATACAAGCAGAGCATCATCGATGCCATCACCCGCCCGGCCGAGGCGGTGAAACCCTGGCGCGACTACCGCACCATCTTCATGACCCCCGCGCGCATCGACGGCGGCGTCGCGTTCTATCGCGACAATCGCGAGCCGCTGGAACGGGTGGCCGCGCAGACCGGCGTGCCGGCCGAATATATCGTCGCGATCATCGGCGTGGAAACCTTCTACGGCCGCAACACCGGCAGCTACCGCGTGCTCGATGCGCTGTACACGCTCGCCTTCGATCATCCCAAGCGCGCGCCGTTCTTCGCGGGCGAACTCGCCCAGGCGTTCGCGCTGAGCAAGGACGAGCCGCAGCTCGATCTGCTGACCTTGAAAGGCAGCTACGCCGGTGCGATGGGCATGGGCCAGTTCATGCCGTCGAGCTACCGGCTGTGGGCGAAGGACGGCGACCGCGACGGCCGCCGCGATCTGCTCACCCACAAGCCCGATGTGTTCGCGTCGATCGCCAATTATTTCGTCGTCCACGGCTGGCAGGCCGACGCTCCGGTGGTGGCGCGCGCAAGTTTCGATGCGCAGCAGCCGGAATTCGTGCCCGAGAATCTCGAACCCGTGCATACGCTGCACGCGATGGCCGCGCGCGGTTATCGGCCGATGCCCGGCGAACCCGTTCCCGGCGACACCGCAAGCGAAGGCGCGACCGTGGTGAATCTCGACGGCGATGCCGGCCGCGAATACTGGCTGGGCTATCGGAATTACTACGTGATCACCCGCTACAACCGTTCGCCGATGTACGCCTTGGCGGTGCATCAGCTGGCGCAGGCGATCCGCACCGGAGCGCAGCCGTGAACGTCGCGCTGCGCGCAGCCGTTCTCGCGATGTCGCTGTCGGCGTTGAGCGCCTGCGGCACCGCACCGAAGAAAGCCGATCCGCCGCCGCAGGCCGACCATGCCCCCGCGGCTTCCGCGCACGTCACCGATGCACCGAAACGTTCGCCGTATGCGCCGGCCGCGGAAGATCCCGGCAAACGCGGCGATTACGTGGCCGGCGGCCTGTATGCGCCGCACATCCAGGACAGTGCGCCCGACGCGATTCCCGATGTCGACGCCATCCCCGAACCCGAAGTGAAAGCGGAGCCGCGTTCGCGCGTCGGCAACCGCAGCTACGCGGTGCTCGGCAAGCGCTACCAGATCCGAGATTCCGCCGAGGGCTATGTCGAAGAGGGCATGGCCTCGTTCTACGGCAAGAAATTCCACGGCCGCCTGACCTCGAACCAGGAGGTGTACGACATGTACGCCTTCAGCGCCGCGCACAAATCGCTGCCGCTGCCCAGCTATGTGCGGGTGACCAATCTGGCCAACGGCAAATCGGTGATCGTGCGGGTGAACGACCGCGGCCCGTTCCATGCGGGCCGCGTGATCGATCTGAGCTACGCCGCAGCGACGAAGCTCGGTTTCACCAAGCAGGGCACCGCGCGGGTCGAAGTGCGTGCGCTGACCCCGGGCGAAGGGCGTGGCGCCGGCCGCAGCGAGCGCACCGCGCGCGCCCGTCCGCAACCGCCGGCAGAACCGCCGCGCGCCACGGTGGCGGATACCTCGGTGTCGGCCGATGAATTCGAGCGTTGGATGCAGACGCAGGGCATCCGTTTCGCCGCCGGCAAACCCGGCGAGGCCAAGCCGATCGACGCCCGGCCGGACACGCCGTCGATGGCTGCGTCATTGCCATCGCAACCGGTCGCGGACGCACAGCAGGGCGATGGTGTGCTGTTGCAACTGGCGTCGTTCGCGACCCGCGACAATGCCGAGCGTGCCCGGGACACGCTGCAGGCCGGCGGGCTCGAGGCGCTGCGGATCGATGAGGCCTCGGTCAACGGCCAGCCGGTGTGGCGCCTGCGGATCGGCCCGGTGCCGGCATCGCGGGCGCAGGAACTTTCCGCCCGCGCGGCCGATCTTGGTTTCGGATCGGCGCAGATCGTGCGCGACTGATCCTGGAGATCTGCTGGACGCGAGCAGTTGGACGCGAGCAGTTGAATGCGAAGGACCGCATCGAACGGAATGGTCGCGCGATATCCGCGACCGCTCGGAATCTTACGCCGCTTGCTTCAGACTATGCGGCTGTCCTGACATATCCATGGCGGCTCGACCGGACTTCCGCTGCCGGAAGCCCGAGTCGCCTTTGAAGAGCGAACGATGCGATGAAGATTCACGGTGCGACGCGACAAGGTGCGATGCGGTGGCTGCTGGCAAGCGCCTGCGTCGTGTGGATGACGGGCATGGTGCTGGCCCAGGCGCCGGCCGGCGCCCCCAAGGCCGATGCCGCCGCCCAGCCCGCACCGCCGCTGAGCATTCCCGACGCCCCCAGACCGGTCAGCGCCAAGGCCTGGCTGGTGATGGACGAAGCCACCGGCAAGGTATTGGCCGGCGAGAACATCGACACCCGGCTCGAGCCGGCGAGCATCACCAAGGTGATGACCTCGTACGTGATCGCGGCGGAGCTGAAGGCCGGCCGGATCAAGCCGAACGACAAGGTGATGATGAGCGAAAACGCATGGCGCACCGGTGGCGCCGGCACCGAGGGCAGTTACAGCGGGTTCGAGGTCAACAAGACCGCCGACCTGAGTGAGATGGTCAAGGGCATGGTGGTCCAGTCGGGCAACGATGCCGCGATCGCGCTCGCCGAACACACCGCCGGCAGCGAAGCGGCGTTCGCCACGCTGATGAACGACTACGCCAAGCGCATCGGCCTGAACAACAGCCACTTCGTGAATGCGCACGGTCTATCGGCCGAAGGCCACTATTCCACCGCCCACGATCTGGCGATCCTGGGCCGCGTGCTGATCCGCGATTTTCCGCAGGAATACGGCTACAACAAGATCCGCGAATTCACCGTCGGCCCGATCACCCAGCGCAACCGCAACCTGCTGCTGTGGCGCGACGAATCGGTCGACGGCATCAAGACCGGCCATCATTCCGGTGCCGGTTACTGCCTGCTGTCGTCGGCCAAACGCGGCGACCAGCGCCTGATCAGCGTGGTGATGGGCGCCAGGAGCGAGGAAGAGCGCGCGGTCGATTCGCTGGCGCTGCTCAACTGGGGCTTCCGTTTCTACGAAACCCACCGCCTGTACCAGCCCGATGTCGCGATCGCCACCCACAAGGTCTGGAAAGGCACCACCGACGCAGTGAAGCTCGGCCTCGCACAGCCGCTGCTGGTGAGCACGCCGCGCGGTCGCTACGCCGAACTCAAACCGCAGATGGACGTGCCCAAGACCCTGGTCGCGCCGATCAAGGCCGGACAGAAGATCGGCATGGTGCGGGTGATGCTGGACGGAAAACCTGTGATCGAAGCGCCGCTGATCGCCGTGGAAGGCGTGGTCGAAGCCGGCTTCTTCAAGCGTCTGTGGCACGAATTCCTGATGTGGTGGGAGTCGGTCTGACCGTCCTCTGATCCTTCGCTCAACGGGAGCGGCGTATGGACTACAGCGAATTCGTCGCCGTCATCGGCGACCGCAAGACCCCCGAGCTGAAGGATTTCGAGCGCGTCTCGATCTTCGCCAACACCGCCGACAAGGACGTGCTGTGGACGGCGCTGGGCAACGGCGGCATCCATCCGATCTACCAGGCGCTGGTCGTGCAGGCGCTGCATCGCCGGTTGATCGAAGCCCTGGAGCGCGAACAGGCGCAGCAGCGGAAACTGGAAGAAGACGCGCGGAACGAGGCCGTCAAGGATCCGCCGCCGCGCAGGCGCAGTCGTTGATCGCGGGCATCGCATCGAGAGCCGTCGCATCTGGAGCATCGCCATGAGCCATCGCAGCCGTCTCGCCGGATTCATCATCGATTGCCAGACCGACGATCTCGACGCCGCCACGCGGTTCTGGAGCGGCGCGCTGGGCCTGCCGATCGGCGAACTGTCGCCGGAGGAATCCGCGACCTACGCCAAACTCGACGACGCGCCCGGCGAGTTGCATATCGAAGTGCAGAAGGTCACGCATCCCTCGCGCGTGCATCTGGATATCGAAACCGACGACATCGACGCCGAAGTCGAACGCCTCGAAGCGCTCGGCGCGAAGCGTGTCGCCTACGTTCACACCTGGTGCGTGATGGAAGCGCCCACCGGCCAGCGCTTTTGCGTGGTGCGGATGAAACATCCCGAGCGCGGCGCGACGCCGAACGCGTGGTGATCCGCAGCGCTCAGCGCCGAGCGCTGCGCAACCACCCGCGACGCGCGAAGAACGCCAGCGCCATCACCGCCAACCACACGCCATAGCCCAGCGCCGCCGCCAGCACCTGCGGCCAGATCCTGCCGTGACCGCCGCTGGCGTTGTCGTGCGACCAGTGGATGCTGGCCACGAACGCCGCGACCGACAGCGCCAGCGCGGCGATATCGAAGAGCACGCGCGCGGCGTGTCGCGGCTGTCGCGGGTAGATCCAGTACAACGCGCCGAGAATCAGGAACCACGGCAGGAACAGGATCAGTGCGAGGTTGTATTCGATCAGCGGGTTCATCGATGCGGGTTCAGCCGGCTTTCGCCTGTTCTCGTTCCTGCTCAGCGCGCTTCAGCGCGTCGAGCGCGGCGCGTATCACCTCGTTCGGCACGGGATCCAGCGATTCGACGTGCGCGGCGGCGTCGGCCAGCGCCATGTCGCCTTCGCGTTTGAAGCGTGCCACCCACGCGCCAGCATCCTTCGGGTTGTCGAAACCGAGACTTTGCAACAGCGTCTCGCCGGAGTCCGCAGTAAGCTTGAAGTAGAACTTGCCGTCTTTCTCCCGATATTGCTTGAGCTGGGGCAGCGCAACGGTTTTTTCCTTTTCGCTTCGTGTCGATGTCGCCATCTTCGACAAATCCCGAAACCCCACCGCCTCGCGCAACCGCCGCATCAGCGGCAGGCCGTGGCGTTCGCGCGCCACGGCAGCGCCTTCGCGCAGCATCGTTTCGATCTTCTCAGGCTGCGCCATCAGTGCGTTGTAGCGTTCGCGCATCGGCGACAGTTCGTTGTCGATGCGCTCGAACAGCCTCTGCTTGGCGTCGCCCCAGCCGATGCCATCGGCGAAGGCCTCGCGCATCGCCGCAGTTTCTTCTGCGCTGGCGAAGGCCTGATAAAGCTGGAACAGCGCGGAGCCCTCGGTATCCTTCGCCTCGCCCGGCGCGCGCGAGTCGGTGACGATCGAGAAGATCAGCTTCTTCAGCTGTTCGCGCGGACAGAACAGCGGGATGGTGTTGTCGTAGCTCTTCGACATCTTGCGGCCGTCGAGACCGGGCAGGGTGGCGACGTGTTCCTCCACCGCCGCTTCGGGCAAGACCAGGTGATCGCCGTAGAGATGGTTGAAGCGCTGCGCGAAATCGCGCGCCATCTCGATGTGCTGGATCTGGTCGCGACCGACCGGCACCTTGTGCGCGTTGAACACCAGAATGTCGGCGGCCATCAACACCGGATACATGAACAGGCCGGCGGTGATGCCGAAATCGTCGTCCTCGCCCTCGGCGCGGTTCTTGTCGACGGCGGCCTTGTAGGCGTGGGCGCGGTTGAGGATGCCCTTGCCGGCGACGCAGGTCAGGAACCAGGTCAGCTCCGGAATTTCGATGATCTCGCTCTGGCGGTAGAACCACACGCGGTCGTTGTCCGGCTCCAGCCCGCAGGCCAGCCAGCTCGCGGCGATATCCAGCGTGGAGCGCTGCACCTTCGCCGGGTCCTGTACCTTGATCAGCGCGTGCATGTCGGCGAGGAAGTAGAAATTCTGGGTGCCGGGCATGCGGCTGGCGGCGACGGTCGGGCGGATCGCGCCGACGTAGTTGCCCAGGTGCGGCGTGCCCGAGGTGGTGATGCCTGTGAGAACGCGGGTGACGGTCATGGGGCCATGCGGGGAAGAGCAGGCCGGTTAGTTTACCTGCCGCCGAATCGCGCAACCGGGCCCCGCAACCGGACCCCGCGGCCGGATCGCCGGTTCGGGCGCAAACCCCATCCGGCGGCGTGGGGCGTTCATGGTGAGTGTCCACTTCGGACACCCATCACTCACGGAGCCCCGTCATGTTGCGCCCGACCGTCCTGCTGCTGTCCGCCCTGATCGCCACCACCGCCTGCAGCTCGCTGTCGGCGCAGCCGCTGGTCGATGTCGATATCGTCGACCGCGATACCGGCGAATGGCTGCCCGAATACCGTCATCGTGGCCGCGACTGGGTTCCCGGCGTCCCCGGCCACCGCTACAGCGTGCGCATGACCAACACCACCGGCGAGCGCGTGCTCGTGGTGCTGTCGGTCGATGGCGTGAATGCGGTCAGCGGCCAGACCGCCGCCGCCAGCCAGACCGGCTACGTGCTGGGCCCGTGGCAGAGCACCGAGATCACCGGCTGGCGCAAGTCCTGGCAGGACGTCGCCCAGTTCTATTTCACCGACCTGCCCGACAGCTACGCCGCGCGCACCGGCCGGCCCGACAACGTCGGCGTGATCGGCGTGGCGGTGTTCCGCGAACGCGCGCAGCCGCAGCCCTACTACCAGCCCGCGCCGGTCGGCCGCGACGATCGCGAATACGACCGCGACAACCGATATCGCGACCAGGCCGGCCGCGCCGAAAGCAAGTCCGCGCCTGCGAGCGCGCCGTCGGCCTCGCGCCGCGCCTCCGAATCCGTCGCCTCGGATTCCGCCAATGGTGTCGGCCAGAGCATCGGCACCGGCCACGGCGCCCGCGAATGGTCGCCGGTCAGTCGCACCGATTTCGTGCGCGCCTCGCGCACCCCGGCCCAGGTCCTGCAGATGCGCTACGACGACATCGACAACCTCGTCGCGATGGGCGTGATGCCACGGCCCTACCGCTACGACGATCGCCGTCGGGGCCAGCCGCAGGCGTTCCCGAACGGTTTCGCCGCGGATCCTCCGGGCAACTGGTAATCCTTTCTTCCACTGTTCCAAGCGACGGGCCGGCTTTTGCCGGCCCGTCGTCATTTGCAGCCATGGCGCATACACGATGCACCGATCCGCCGCTCGACGCGCATTCTGCAGCGGGTGCATCGCGCTTCGCGAAATGATGCCGACGCCCCCCGCAGAAGATCTGCCCGGATCGAATCCGCCCGGATCGGAATGGTGGATTGCGTGCTCATCACGGTGTGTCCATCAAAGCGCGGATGGCGTGGCCCGGCGCTCCCGGCTGCATGCCGGGGACCGCTGGGATGCGGGGGGTGGTGGCGGCTTGTCCGGCTTCGTCTCCTCTGCACGATACATGCCGATATGGTGACCCGCGTCTCGGACGGCGAGGGCGGGATGCGTCCTGAACTGTGAGATGATCGTCACGCACAGACCGCGACGGACTCTTGTCAATCGTGGTGTGCGGCGGGCAGTGGGACACTGTCGCGCAGGAGGGTTGGCGACTGCGGTGAGAGAAGCACGGAGAGTCAGGATGAAGCTTTCGCGAGAGTATGCGCATTCGGCTTTCGAGCAGCATGCGCGCCGGAACCCGGATGCCATGGCGGTGGCGTGCGGCGATGCGCGCGTGACCTATGGCGCGTTGGATGCAGGCGCCAACCGGTTGGCCCGTCACTTGCGGGCACTGGGCGTCGGCCCCGATGTTCCGGTGGCGGTCTGCATGGCGCGTTCGCCCGCATTGATCGAGTCGGTCCTTGCCGTACTGAAGGCCGGCGGCGCGTTCGTGCCACTGGATCCCGCCTACCCTCCCGATCGATTGGCATACATGCTGGCCGACGCGCGTCCCGTGGTCGTGATCACCGACGACGCCTGCCGGACGCTGATGCAAAGCGTGCTCGCGACGACAGAGACCGCACCGGTGGTGATCGATCGCGAAACCGATGCCGCATCGTGGGCGGAGCAGCCGGCAGAGGCGCCGACGCCGGAAACGACCGGGCTGACTGCCGAGCACCTGGCCTATGTGATCTACACCTCCGGTTCGACCGGCCGCCCCAAGGGCGTGATGGTGACGCATCGGGGTTTGCCGAACCTGCAGCGCGTCCAGGGCGAACTGTTCTCGGTGTCGCCCGAGAGCCGCGTACTGCAGTTCGCTTCTTTCAGTTTCGATGCCTGCGTCTTCGAATGGTCGATGGCGCTGAGTCATGGCGCCTCCCTGCATCTGGGGGCCGCCGGCGAAGTGTTGGCCGGCGAGACCCTGGCGATGCTGATCGCGCGCGAAGGCATCACCCATGCCACGCTGCCGCCGGTCGTGCTGTCCGGTTTGCGCGAGGACGCGCTCGATCCGGTCCAGGTCCTGGTCTGCGCGGGCGAAGCGCTGCCGCCGATGCAGGTGAAACGCTGGGGCGCCGGGAGGCGCATGTTCAATGCCTATGGCCCGACCGAAACCACCATCTGGTCGACCGTCCATGCCTGCGATCCGCAGGCGGCAGGCGCCACGGTGCCCATCGGCCGCGCCATCGACGGCCATCGCATCCATCTGCTGGGCGAACGAGGACGCTGCGTGGCGGCGGGCGAGGTCGGCGAGATACACATCGGCGGCATCGGCGTGGCGCGCGGTTACCTGCATCGTCCAGAACTCACGGCGGAACGCTTCGTCGACAGCCCGTTCGTCGCTGGCGACCGCCTGTATCGCACCGGCGATCTGGCCCGCGAACGTCCCGACGGAACATTGGAATATCTCGGCCGCAACGACTTCCAGGTGAAGGTCCGCGGCCATCGGATCGAGCTCGGCGAGATCGAGGCGGCGTTGGCGGCGTGCCATGGCATTGGCGAAGCGGTCGTGGTCGCGCGCGAAGACGCGCATGGCCAGAAACAGCTGGTCGCTTATTTCCGGGATCGCGACAGCGCCGCGCCATGCGCGGTCGACGTACTGCGCGCGACGGCCGCCGACGCGCTGCCGGCGTTCATGGTGCCGGCCGCCTATGTGCGGATGGCCGGATGGCCGCTCACGCCCAATGGCAAGCTCGATCGCAGGGCGCTGCCGGCACCCGATGCGGAAGCATTCGCAGTGCGCGCATTCGTTGCCCCGCAGGGCGAGAACGAGCGCGTGTTGGCTGCGATCTGGTCGGAACTGCTGGGCATCGAACGCATCGGTCGCGACGATGCGTTTCTCGCGCTAGGCGGCGATTCGCTGAAGACCATCCAGCTTGCGTCGCGCATCCACGAGCGCTTCGGATGCCGCGTCGCGGTGCCTGCGCTGTTCCGCGCGTCGATGCTGAGTGAGATGGCCGCGCTGGTCGCGGCTTCCGAAGCGGATGCGCATGGGGATGAGGTCGAGTCCGCGGGCGCGTCCTTCGACGCATGGCGCCCCCGGGAGGCGATGCCGGAACGCTGCCCGCTCTCGCATCAGCAGCACGGTCTGTGGCTGCTCGAAAAGCTCTCGCATACTTCGCTCGCCTACAACGCGCAGAGCGCGATCCACGTGCGCGGTCGGCTCGATCCCGCGTTGCTGCAGCGTGCGGTCGATGCGGTGATCGCACGCCACGAGATCTTCCGCACCAGTTTCCATGCCGACGGCAACGGCGAGCCCTACCAGGTGGTGCACCCGCGCGCCGAAGGCGTCCTGCGGCACGAAGTGTTGCCCCCGGATACCACCGATGCCGCGCTGTCGGCCATCGTCGACGCGCATGTCGCGCACCGTTTCGACCTGACGCGCCTGCCGCTGGTGCACCTGACCCTGCTCGAACGCAATGCAGGGGAATCGGTGCTGATCCATGTCGAACAGCATTACGTGCACGACGGATGGAGTGCGAACCTGTTCCTGCGCGAACTGCTCGCGGCCTACATCGCTTTTGCGGAAGACAGGATGCCGGCGCTGCCGCCGGTGCTGGCGCAATATCGCGATTATGTCCGCTGGCAGCGCAGCGACGATGCCGAACGCCGCTTCGCCGCGCATCTCGACTACTGGACGCGACAGCTGTCCGGCGCGCCGCTGAGCCTGCCGATGCAGACGGATCATCCGCGCCCGGCATCGCCGACGTATCGCGGCGAACAACTGCGCTTCGAAGCATCGCCGGAACTGTCTTCGCGCTTGCGCCGGTTCTGCGAGGCCGAAGGCGTCACGCTGTACGCCGCGCTGCAGTCGGTGTTCCAGATCGTATTGAAGACCTGGACCGGAAGCGACGATTTCCTGGTCGGTTCCGCGGTCGCCAATCGTCGCGCGCACAGATCCGAAGGCATGCTCGGCATGTTCGTGAATACGATCCCGGTGCGCTCGTGCGTGTCGGGAGATCCGAGCTTCCGCACGCTGTTGATGCGGACGATGGACACGCTGTCCGACGGCTACGAGCACGAGGAAGTGCCGTTCGAGCGCGTGGTGCGCGCGCTGCAGCCCGAGCGCGAGGTCGGCCGCAATCCGCTGTTCCAGGTCGCGTTCAGCGCGCACAACTCCGACGTGCCATCGCTGTGCGGGCCGGGTTTCGAGCTCAGCCTGTTCGAGGCGTACAGCAATCGCACCTCGAAATTCGATTTCGACGTGGTGATGATCCCCCGTGGTTTCGCGCATGCCGACAGCTTCACGTTGCTGTGGACGTATGCGCTCGATCTGTATCGGCGCGAGACCGTCGAACGCCTGCGCGACACCTTTCTGCTGCTGCTGCACCAGTGCCTCTCCGCGCCCGATGCGCCGCTGGGCGCCCTGCGCCTGCTGTCGGAACAGGAACAGGCGACGGCCGCCGGCGGCGATTGCGTGGCGGCCGATTACGATCTGGATCGCCCGGTCCACGCATGGTTCGAGCGGCATGCGGCGCTGTCGCCGCGCGCGCTGGCGGCGACCTGCGGAAACGATGCGATCGATTACGGCGATCTCAACGCGAACGCGAACCGTGCCGCGCATGCCTTGCGCGATCGCGGTGTCGGCCCGGGTGCGCTGGTCGGCATCTGCATGCAGCGTTCGATCGCATGGATCACCTCGGTGCTCGCGGTGATCAAGGCGGGTGGCGCGTATGTTCCGCTCGATCCGGCGTATCCCGGCGAACGCCTCCGCGACATGCTGGAGGACGCGCTCCCGGCGATCGTACTGGTCGACGCTGCCGGCCGGGATGCGGTGCGGCGCGCGATGACCGGCGCGGACGGCATGCCGACCCTGGTCGATGTGCCCGCGGACGCCGCGCAGTGGGCCGACCGGTCCGCCGCCGACCTCGCGCCGACCGCCATCGGCCTGACTTCTGCGGATCCGGCCTATGTCATCTATACCTCCGGTTCCACCGGCAAGCCCAAGGGCGTGCTGGTGCCCCATCGGGGCGCCGCCAACCTGCTGCAGGCGCAGGCCGATCTGTTCGATATCGCTCCCGACAGCCGGGTGCTGCAATTCGCGTCCTTCAGTTTCGACGCCTGTGTCTTCGAGTGGCTGATGGCCCTGTGTCACGGCGCGTCGTTGCGCATGCCGCCGCCGGATGTGGTGCTGGTCGGCGATGCGCTCGAGCGCTTCGTCGCCGAGGCCGGAATCACGCATTCGCTGTTGCCGCCGGTCGTCTTGTCGGCATTGCCGGAGACGGCGACGCTGAACAGCATGCGCGTGTTGATCTCCGGTGGCGAAGCGATGCCGCCGGCCCTGGTCAAGCGCTGGGCGACGGGCCGCAGATTGTTCAACGCCTACGGGCCGACCGAAGATTCGGTGGTATCCACCCTGCATCGCTGCGACGCCGATGACGGCAACGGTGCGACGGTGCCGATCGGCCGCAGCCTGCCGAACCATCGGGTCTATATTCTCGATGGACACCGTCGTCCCGTGCCGAAGGGCGTGGCGGGCGAGTTGCATGTGGGCGGTGTCGGGGTGGCGAACGGATATCTCAACCGCCCCGAGCTTACCGCCGAACGCTTCGTCGAGAATCCTTTCGTCGCTGGCGAGCGCATGTATCGTACCGGCGATGTCGTCCGTCGTCGGCACGACGGCGCGCTCGAATATCTCGGGCGCAACGATTTCCAGGTGAAGATCCGCGGTTACCGGATCGAACTGGGCGAAGTCGAGGCGGCGATGGCGGCCTGCGACGGGGTGCGCGATGCGATCGTGATCGCGCGCGAAGACACCCCCGGCCATCGACAGCTGGTCGCGTACTACCGGCCGCTCGATCCGCAGCGGGCGCCCACGCCCGAAAAATTGCGCAACGCGCTGTCGGCTGTGCTGGCGGATTACATGCTGCCTTCGGCCTATATCCCGCTGGACGCCTGGCCCACGACGCCGAACGGCAAGGTCGAGCGCAGGGCGCTGCCGGCGCCGCAGGGCGATGTCTACGCCGTGCGCGAGTACATCGCCCCGAGCACGCCGCTCGAGACCGCGCTCGCGCAGCTGTGGTCGGAACTCCTCGGCGTCGAAAAAATCGGTTTGCGCGACAACTTCTTCGAACTCGGCGGCTATTCGATTCTCGGGCTTCGGCTGGTGTCGGCGACCCGCGACACGTTCGGCGTCGACCTGTCGCTGCGCGAACTGTTCGATGGACCGACGATCGAGAAGATGCTCGAAGTGATCTACGCGAAAGTCGAAGAGGATGCGATGGACAGCGCTTGAGCGTCCGGTGCGCATCTTGGGAGAAGAGTTCCATTGCATCAGGAAAAGTGAACCCGGAAGTCGAGACTCGGACGGCTGTGCGGTCGGTCGCGAATCGGGAAAAAACGCGCGCTGCCTCGCATCGGACGGGTTTCGTCGTTTCCATGCGGGGTGGCGTTCTTGTTTTCGTCGATATCCGCGCCGAAGGATGCATGCCGCGCCGTGCGTCATGGTGGAAGATCGGCACTGAAGAAAAACGCCTCGTTGGCGAATGAAGAGTTCGAACATGGACAATATGCAACAGCGCATTGAAGGCCGCGACGCGAACGACGTCGCGCTCATCCACCGTTTTTTCGAGGCGCAGGCGGCGCGCGCTCCAGAGGCCTGCGCGATCGCCAGCGACGACGATGTCGTCGGCTATCGCCAGTGCAATGCCGCCGCCAATCGCCTGGCGCGCCATCTGCAGGCGCACGGCGTCGCGCCGGAACGCAATGTCGGCATCTGCATGGAACGCGGCACCGGCATGGTCGAGGCGGTGCTCGCGTCGCTCAAGGCGGGCGGCGCGTACGTGCCGATGGACCCTGCGTATCCCGAAGAACGGCTTCGCTACATGGTGTCCGATGCGATGCCCGTCGCGGTGCTGATCGATGCGCACGGCGGTCGCGTCCTGCGGCGCGCTTTGGCGGGGGTCGACAATCCGCCGCTGCTGATCGATATCGCCGGTGATTCGGCGCTGTGGGCGGAACTCCCGTCCGGCAACATCGAGTCCGGCGACGATGCCGACAGTGGCCGTCGTCGCGCGTATGTGATCTATACCTCCGGTTCCACCGGGCAGCCGAAAGGCGTCGAAGTCGAACATTCGGCGGTCGTCCACCTCTGGCGCGGACTCGACCGGATACTCCATCCGCACGGCGCGGCGCCCTTGCGCGCGGCGATGAACGCATCGCTGTCGTTCGATGTCTCGGTCCAGGGCTGGAGCCGTCTGCTCGGCGGCGATTGCGTCGTGATGATTCCGCAATCGGCGAAGCAGGATCCGGGCGAGCTGCTCGATCTGCTGGAGCGCCACCGCGTCGACCTGTTCGACTGCACGCCTTCGCAATTGGTGGGCATGATCGATGCGGGCCTGCTGCGGCGCCCGGCGCTGTCGTCGATGACGGTGGTGGTGGCCGGCGAAGCGATTCCGGCGTCGATGTGGCGCACGCTGGAATCCTGCGCAGGCATGCGCTTCTTCAATGCCTACGGCCCCACCGAAGCGACCGTGTATGCGACCGCGATGCTGATCAACGGCGCGGGCGATCCACCCAGGATCGGTGCGCCGCTTGCGGATGTCGGCATCGAGATCCTCGACACCGAGGGCCGCCGCTTGCCCGCAGGCGACTGCGGAGAAATCCACATCGGCGGCGCGGGGCTGGCGCGCGGTTATCTGGAGCGGCTTGAACTGACCGCCGAGCGTTTCCTCGAGGCGTCGGACACGCGGTCGCAGCGACTCTATCGGACCGGCGATCTTGGACGGTGGCTGGCGGACGGCACCATCGAATATCTCGGGCGCAACGATTTCCAGGTCAAGGTGCGCGGCTTCCGCATCGAGCTGGGCGAAATCGAAGCGACGCTCGGACGCCTCGAAGGCGTACGCGATGCGGTCGTGCTCGCGCGCGAGGACGCGCACGGCCAGAAGCAGCTTGTTGCCTACTATCGTGCCGAAAACGCGATGCCCGACGCTGCGGCGTTGCGCGCGGCGCTGGCCGGGTTGCTGCCCGATTTCATGGTGCCGGCGGCCTATGTCGCGATCGAAGCCTGGCCGCAGACGGTCAACGGCAAGCTCGATCGCGAAGCGCTGCCGCCGCCCGGTCCGGAGGCGTATCCGGCGCAGGCGTACATCCCGCCGCACGCCGGCACCGAGCAGGCGCTCGCCGACATGTGGTCGGAATTGCTGGAGGGGCGACGCATCGGCCGCGAAGACCAGTTCCTGCTGCTCGGCGGCGACTCGCTGCGCCTCATCCAGCTCGCGTCGCGCATCCGCCAGCGGTTCGGCGCGGCGCCGCCGATCCACGCGCTGTTCAAGCCGCAGACGCTGGCGGGGATGGCGGAGACGATCGATCTGTTGTCCGATGCGGCGCGCGACAATGCCGGGAACGACGAAGCGATGCGGGGATCGTTCGACGACTGGTCGCGCGATGACGCGTATCCCGAGCATGCGCCGCTGTCGTACCAGCAATACGGCCTGTGGCTGTTGGAGCAGCTGTCGTCCACTTCGATCGCATACAACGCCCAGAACGTCATCCGCATCCGCGGGCGGTTCGTGCCCGTAACCTTCGGGCGGGCGTTGGACATGCTGGCGCAACGCCATGAGATCCTGCGGACCACGTTCCACACCGGTCCCGGCGGCGAGCCCTACCAGCGCGTGCATCCGCAAGCGGTCGGCATGTTCGAGTACATCGAGGCGGATGGCGATCTCGATGAGCAGCGGCTGACGGAGATCGTAGAGTCGCACGTGCACCATCGCTTCGATCTGTCCGCGCTGCCGTTGGCCCGATTCTCGGTGGTCCGGCTGGCGCCGGACGATCATCTGCTGATCCAGGTCGAACAGCACTATGTGCACGACGGTTGGAGCATGAACCTGATCCTGCGCGAACTGCTGGCCATCTACGCTGCGTTCGAACGCGGCGGAGAGCCCGCGCTCGCCGCGCCCGCCGCGCAGTTCAGGGAGTACGCGCTGTGGCAGCGCAGCGAGATCGCGAGCGAACGCTTCCTGCGACAGGCGCGCTACTGGAAGCGCAAGCTGGCCGGGGCTGCGTTGCAGTTGCCGATGCCTGCCGATCATCCGCGCCCGGCAGTGCCGACCTATCGCGGCGGCCAACTCAGGGTCGAACTGTCGCCGCAGATCGTGGATCGCCTGCGCGCGTTCTGTCAGCACGAGGGGACGACGCTCTACGCCGTGATGCAGTCGGTGTTCCAGATGACGCTCTCGCGTTACGCCGGCAGCGACGACTTCCTGATCGGTTCGGCGGTGGCCAATCGCGTCGCGCGCAAGACCGAAAGCATGGTCGGCATGTTCGTGAACATGGTGCCGGTGCGCTGCGATCTTTCCGGCGACCCGACCTGGCGCGACTTCCTGGCGCGGGTCATGGTGGATCTGTCCGAAGCCTACGACCATCAGGAAGCGCCGTTCGAGTGGGTGGTGCGCGAATTGCAGCCGGAGCGCGATGCCGGCAGGAATCCGCTGTTCCAGGTGGCGTTCAGTTCGCACAACTCGAACGGACCGCAGCTGGCATGGCCCGAGTTCGAACTGGATATCCACGAGGTCTACAGCAACCGCACCTCGAAATTCGATTTCGACGTGGTGATGATTCCCCGTGGCCGCAGGGACCCGAACGGAATCACGATGCTGTGGTCCTACGCGCTCGACCTGTATCGCGACGACACCATCGAACGCCTGCGCGACACGTATCTGCGCCTGCTCGAACAATGCCTCGCGGCACCTGATGCGCGCTTGAGCGCGTTCGATCCGCTGTCGGAGGAGGAGCGCGCGGCGGCGCTCGACGGCGATCTCACCGCCGTCGACCACGATCTGGACCGACCCGCGCACGCATGGTTCGAGCAGCACGCCACGCGCTCGCCGCGCGCGCTCGCCGCGACCTGCGCCGGCGATGCTGTCGATTACGGCGATCTCAATGCCCGCGCCAACCGGCTCGCGCATGCGCTGCGATCGCGCGGCATCGGTCCCGGGCGGCTGGTCGGCATCTGCATGCAACGCTCGATCGCGTGGATCGTCTCGGTGCTGGCGGTGCTGAAGGCCGGCGGCGCGTACGTGCCGCTGGACCCCGCGTACCCCGATCAGCGCCTGGGCGACATGCTGCACGATGCCGATCCGGCCATCGTGCTGGTGGATGCCGTCGGTGGCGATGCGCTGGCGCGCGCGCTGGCGACACGCGGCGATGCGGCGCGGCCCAGGCTGGATATCGATGCGGACGCGGCGCAATGGGCGGGAGAATCCGCGCACGATCTCCAGGCGAGCGGGATCGGCCTGGCGTCGACGCATCCGGCGTATGTGATCTACACCTCGGGCTCGACCGGCAAGCCGAAAGGCGTGCTGGTGCCGCATCGCGGCGCCGCCAACCTGCTGCAGGCGCAGACGGCGCTTTTCGACATCGGCTCCGGGGACCGCGTGCTGCAGTTCGCGTCCTCCAGCTTCGATGCGTCCGTATTCGAATGGCTGCTGGCGTTGTCCCACGGCGCTTCGCTGCACATGCCGGCACCGGGGATGGTGCTGGTCGGCGATGCGCTCGAAGCGTTCGTCTCGACGTCCGGCATCACCCATGCGCTGTTGCCGCCGGTGCTGTTGTCGGCGCTGCCTGAGTCGGCGACGCTGCCCGGCCTGCGCGTGCTGATTTCCGGCGGCGAGGCGATGCCGCCTGCATTGGTGAGGCGATGGGCGCCCGGGCGCATGCTGTTCAACGCCTATGGCCCGACCGAGGATTCGGTGGTGTCCACCGTCCATCGCTGCGATCCTCAGGCGGATACCGGCGCGACCGTCCCGATCGGCCGGGGACTGCCCAACCACCGCACCTATGTTCTGGATGCGCATCGTCGTCCGGTGCCATCGGGTGTTCCGGGCGAGTTGCACGTCGGCGGCGCCGGCCTCGCGAATGGTTACCTCGATCGCCCGGAATTGACGGCCGACCGTTTCGTCGACAACCCGTTCATCGCCGGAGAACGTCTGTACCGGACCGGCGACATCGTGCGCCGACGCGTCGATGGCGCGCTGGAATATCTCGGCCGCAACGATTTCCAGGTGAAGATCCGCGGCTACCGGATCGAACTCGGCGAGATCGAAGCGAAGCTCGCCGCATGCGATGGCGTGCGCGAAGCGGTGGTGGTCGCACGCGAGGACATGCCCGGGCAGGCCATGCCCGGACAAGGCATCCCGGGGCAGAAGCGGCTCGTCGCTTATTTCCAGGCGCGCGATCCACGGCAGGAGATCGCCGTCGAGGCGCTGCGCGACGCGCTCGCCGCCGACCTCGCGGACTACATGTTGCCCTCCGCGTACGTGCGCCTGGACGACTGGCCGATGACGCCGAACGGCAAGATCGACCGCAAGGCGCTGCCGGCGCCGCGCGACGACGCGTTCGTGGCGCGCGAGTATGTCGCCCCGCGCACGCCGATCGAGGCGGCGTTCTCGGAACTCTGGTCGGAGCTGCTTGGCGTGGAGAGGATCGGAATACGCGATAATTTCTTCGAGCTCGGCGGACATTCGCTGCTGGCGACGCGACTGATGGCCGCGACCCGGGATGCCTTGGGCGTCGACCTGTCGTTGCGCGATCTGTTCGATGGCCCGACCATCGAACAGATGCTCGCGTTGATTTTCTCGCGGGCCGAGGAGGACGTGGTCGATCCGGCCTGAGCTTGCAGAAGGCACCGCCGGAATCGGGCGGTGTCCTGTTTTTCCGTTCGCGCACCGTAGAAACAAGAAAGCTGAAGGGAAACCGATGATGTTGTCCAGAGATGCCTTGAGTCAGATGACGCCGCAGCAACTTCGTGCCATCGGACGGAAGAAGCAGACGATGTCCGTGCTGCCTCGCGACGGCCGCGCACTGCCGGTATCGTTCGCGCAGCAGCGGCTGTGGTTCCTGTCGCAGATGGATGCGTCGAGCGACACGTACCACATCGCACAGGGCGTGGAGCTGGTCGGCACACTGGACCGTGCAGCGCTGCAGGGCGCGTTGGACCAAGTGGTGGTGCGTCACGAGAGCCTGCGCACGACCTTCGAGGCGGTGGACGGCGTGCCCTACCAGCGGATCGGCGCACCGACCGCCTTCGTGTTGCTGGAACACGACCTCGGCAATCTGGAGACGGCCGCACGGGAGATCGAATTGCAGCGGCTGCAAACGCTGGAGGCCAGTGCATCGTTCGATCTGGAACGCGGCCCGCTGCTGCGCGGCCGGTTGATCCGGCTGGCTGTTGATCGGCATGTGCTGCTGCTGACGATGCACCACATCGTGTCGGACGGCTGGTCGATGGCGGTGCTGTCGCGCGAGCTGGAAGCGCTGTATTCGGCGCGGGTGCGCGGCGAGGCGGACAACCTGCCCGAGTTGCTGGTGCAGTACGCGGACTATGCGGCGTGGCAGCGCGAGCGCCTGTCGGGCGATCGTCTCGCGCGCGCCAGCGCGTTCTGGCGGAAAGCGCTGCAGGGCGCACCGTCGTTGCTGGAACTGCCGACGGACCGCAAGCGGCCCGCGGAACAGGATTACCGGGGCGCGCTGCTGGACGTGCAGCTGGATGCGACGCTGACCTCGCAGCTGAAGGCCTTGAGCCTGGAGCACGGCGTGACGCTGTACATGACGCTGATGGCGGCGTGGTCGGTGGTGATGTCGCGGCTGTCGGGACAGACGGACGTGGTGGTGGGCACGCCGGTGGCGAACCGTGGCCGCAGAGAGGTGGAGGGATTGATCGGGTTCTTCGTGAACACGCTTCCGGTGCGCGTGGATCTGGAAGATGCGACGGTATCCGGCCTGATCGAACAGGTGAAGCAGCGGGTGCTGTCGGCGCAGGAGCACCAGGAACTGCCGTTCGAGCAGGTGGTGGAGGTGGTGAACCCGGCCCGCAGCCTTGGCTATGCGCCGATCTTCCAGACGATGTTCGCGTGGCAGAACATCCAATCGGACACGTTGCGGTTCGAGGAGCTGCAAACGCGATACCTGTCCATGCCGCACGCGGTCTCGACGTTCGACATGACCTTGAGTCTTGTCGAGACCGCGCAGTGCATCGAAGGCGCGATCGAGTATTCGACGACCCTGTTCGATGCGTCGACGATGCAGCGGTACATGAATCATCTGCGGCAGGTGCTGCGCGGAATGGTCGCGGACGCGAGCCAACCGGTGAGCCGCCTGCCGCTGATGGAAGAGGACGAGTACCGCGCGTTGGCGCATCCGCCGGTGGCGAGCGCATCGCTGGACCGCGCGGTGCCGATCCAGACCGGTTTCGAGCGCTGCGCGGCGGCGATGCCGCATGCAATGGCGGCGACCAGCGAAGGGCTGTCGCTGACATACGGCGAGCTCAATGCACGCGCGAACCGGCTGGCGCATTGGCTGCGCACGCAGGGCGTCGGGCCGGAGACGCTGGTGGCGATATGCATGTCGCGTTCGCCGCGCGTGCTGGAAGCGATGCTCGCCGTGCTGAAGGCCGGCGGTGGCTATCTGCCGCTGGATCCGGCCTCACCGGCGGAACGTCTGCGCGATGTCATCGACGACGCGCAGCCACGCGTCATCCTGATCGATGCCAGTGCACGTGCGGCGATGGCGGCCCTCCATGCCGGCCCGCGGGTGCTCGATCTCGATGCCGATGCGCAGCAATGGGATGCGCAGCCGGCGCACGATCCGACGCCGGAACAGACCGGCTTGAGGCCCGAGCACCTGGCCTATGTGATCTATACGTCGGGTTCGACCGGCAAGCCCAAGGGCGTGATGATCGAACACCGGCACATCGCCGCGATCCGCGCGGCATGGGCGGACATCGACGCGCTGCGCCCCGGCCTGGTGCATCTGCAGATGGCCAATATCGCCTTCGATGTATTCACCGCCGACTGGCTGCGCGCGCTGACGTTCGGCGGCACGCTGGCGATGTGTTCGCAGGCGCACTGGTCGGACAGCGCGGCGCTGTACCGTTTCATGCGGGCGCAGCGGGTGACGTTCGCGGATTTCGTTCCCGGCGCGCTCAACACCCTGATCGCGCATCTCGAGGAAGCCGGTGGCGACCTGGGTTTCATGGAGACGCTGCTGTGCGGTTCCGATCTCTGGACCCAGGACAGCGCCGAGCGGTTGCGCCGCCTGTGCGGCGACGGCGTCGGGATCGCCAATGCCTACGGTCTGACCGAGGCGGCCGTCGACAGTACGCGTTACCCCGTGTCCACGTTGCCGTTGCGCGCCTGCGACACGCTGCCGATCGGCAAGGCGATTCCCAACGTGGCGGTGTACGTGCTCGATGGGCAGCGCCAACCGTGTCCGGTGGGGGTGATCGGCGAGTTGTACATCGGCGGCGCCAGCGTCGCCCGTGGTTACCTCAACCGGCCGGAGCTGACCGCAGAGCGCTTCGTCGAGAATCCGTTCATGCCCGGCGAACGGCTGTACAAAACGGGCGACCTCGCACGACGTTTGTTGGACGGCAACCTGGAATATCTGGGACGCAACGATTTCCAGGTGAAGGTGCGGGGTTACCGGATCGAACTGGGCGAGATCGAAGCGAAGCTGGCCGCGCAGCCGGGCATCCGCGAAGCGGTGGTCCTGGCGCGTCAGGACGCGGCGGAGCAGTCCCCGCGACTCGTGGCGTACTACGAGTGCGATCGTCAGGGCGGTACGATGGTGGAAGTCCTGCGGGCCGCCTTGCGTGCGGCGCTGCCGGATTACATGGTGCCGACCGCGTTCGTCGAGATGACCGCCTGGCCGTTCACGGCGAACGGCAAGCTCGACCGCAGGGCGCTGCCGGCGCCGGAACGATCCGCCGGCGGCGGATCGACGCATGTGGCGCCGGAAGGTGCGGTTGAAGCCGGTCTTGCGAATATCTGGGCCCAACTGCTGGGCGTGGAGCGGGTAGGTCGTCACGACAATTTTTTCGAACTTGGCGGACATTCGCTGCTTGCGGTTCGACTGACCAGTGCGGCGCGCAAACAGCTCGGGCTCGAAATCGCGTTGACCGCGCTGTTCCAGTCGCCGACGGTCGCGGAACTGGCCGTGCGACTCAAAAAGAACGAGAACGAAAACGAAGCGGTGTCGGAAGGAGTTCCATCGATGGTGTCTAAAGAAATCTTGAGCCAGATGACGCCAGCGCAATTCCGCGCGCTGCGTCGCCAGGGTCAATCGATCCAGCCGCAGCCGCGTGATGGCCGTGAAATACCGGTGTCGTTCGCGCAGCAGAGGCTGTGGTTCCTGTCGCAGATGGACGCATCGAGCGATGCCTACCACATCGCATTGGGCGTGGAGCTGACCGGCACCCTGGACCGTGCAGCGCTGCAGGGCGCGTTGGACCAGCTGGTGGCGCGTCACGAGAGCCTGCGCACGACCTTCGAGGCGGTGGACGGCGTGCCGTACCAGCGGATCGGCGCGCCGACCGCATTCGCGTTGATCGAACACGACCTGGGCGGTCTGGACAGCGCGGCGCAGCCGCGCGAGCTGGGCGCGCTGCAAATGCTGGAGACCACCACCTCGTTCGATCTCCAGCGCGGCCCGCTGCTGCGCGGCCGGTTGATCCGGCTGGCTGTTGATCGGCATGTGCTGCTGCTGACGATGCACCACATCGTGTCGGACGGCTGGTCGATGGCGGTGCTGTCTCGCGAACTGGAAGCGCTGTATTCGGCGCGGGTGCGCGGCGAGGCGGACACCCTGCCGGCGCTGCCGGTGCAGTACGCGGACTATGCGATGTGGCAGCGCGAGCGCCTGTCGGGCGATCGTCTCGCGCGCGCGAGCGCGTTCTGGCGGGAAGCGCTGCAGGGCGCACCGTCGTTGCTGGAACTGCCGACGGACCGCAAGCGGCCCGCGGAACAGGATTACCGTGGCGCGCTGCTGGACGTGCAGCTGGACGCGGCGCTGACGCAGACGTTGAAGGCCTTGAGCCTGAAGCATGGCGGGACGCTGTACATGACGCTGATGGCGGCATGGGCGGTAGTGCTGTCGCGGCTGTCGGGACAGACGGATGTGGTGGTGGGCACGCCGGTGGCGAACCGTGGCCGCAGCGAAGTGGAGGGATTGATCGGGTTCTTCGTGAACACGCTGGCGGTGCGCGTGGATCTGCAGGACGATCCGACGGCGTCGGCGCTGATCGAACAGGTGAAGCAGCGGGTGCTGTCGGCGCAGGAGCACCAGGAGCTGCCGTTCGAGCAGGTGGTGGAGGTGGTGAACCCGGCGCGCAGCCTGGCGTACGCGCCGATCTTCCAGACCGCCTTCGCATGGCAGAACAACGCGTCCGGCGATCTTCAGTTCGAAGGACTGGCGGCGAGACATCTGGAGTCGCCGCACGCGGTGTCGAAATTCGACCTGACCCTGAGCCTGGGCGAGTCGGCGGACGGTGGCATCGAAGGCGCAGTGGAGTATTCGACGACGCTGTTCGATACGGCGACGGTGCAGCGGTACGCGGGATACCTGCAGCAGGTGCTGCGCGGGATGGCGTTGGACATCCAGCAGCCGGTGAACCGGCTGCCGCTGATGGACGCGGACGAATATCGCCAAGTGACGGTGGACTGGAATGCGACCGCGCGCGACTTCGGCCCGTGGCAACCGGTGCATGCGTCGGTGGAAGCGCACGCGGCAGTGGCGCCGAACGCCGAAGCGGTGACCTGCGGCGAACAGGTGCTGGACTACGCCACGCTCAATGCCGGCGCGAATCGTCTGGCGCACTGGCTGCGCGGCCGGGGCGTGGGTGCGGAGACGCTGGTGGCGATCTGCGTGCAGCGTTCGGTGTGGGCGATCGAAGCGGTGCTGGGGATCATGAAGTCGGGCGGCGCGTACGTGCCGGTGGACCCGGCGTATCCGCAGGAGCGGATGGCGGAGATGCTGGGCGACGCGCGACCGGCGCTGGTGCTGACGGACGCGGCGAGCCGCCGGTCGCTGGACGAGGCGCTGGCGCGGATCGATGGCGTCGCGCCGCAGGTGTTCGAGATCGACGGCGATCGCGGCCAGTGGTCGGAGGTGTCATCGGCGAATCCGTCGCTGGAGGAGACCGGTCTGACCGCCGAGCATCTGGCGTACGTGATCTACACGTCGGGCTCGACGGGCAAACCCAAGGGCGTGATGTCGCGGCATGGCGGTCCGACGGCGCTGATGCATGCGCTGCGCGAGCCGCTGGGGCTGTCGGCGCAGACGCGGGTGCTGCAGTTCTCGTCGTTCAGTTTCGACGCATTCGTGCTGGAGTGGGTGATGGCGTTCGGAGCGGGGGGTTCGCTGCATCTGGGCGCGCCGGGCGATCTGCTGCTGGGCGAGTCGCTGGAGGCGCTGGTGGCGCGGCAGCGGATCACGCACAGCTTCCTCACGCCGGGGGTGCTGTCGTCGCTGCCGGAGACGGTGGGTCTGGGCACGTTGCGCACGCTGATGTGCGGCGGCGAAGCGGTGCCGCCGGGCTTGCTGCGGCGCTGGAATCGCGATCGCCGCTTCATCAACGGCTATGGTCCGACCGAGACCACCGCGATCAGCATCACCTACCTGTGTCCATCGGATCTGGACGCGGCGGAGACGATCCCGCTGGGCCGCCCGGTGGCGAACGAGCAGGTGTACATCCTGGACCGGAACCTGCAGCCGGTGCCGACCGGCGTGATCGGCGAGCTGTACATCGGCGGCGCGGGCGTGGCGCGCGGTTACCTGCATCGTCCGGAGATCACGGCGGAACGTTTCATCGACAGCCCGTTCGCGGCCGGCGGTCGTCTGTACCGCACCGGCGATCTGGGCTGCTGGCGCAGCGATGGGTTGATCGAATACCGCGGTCGCAACGACTTCCAGGTGAAGATCCGGGGTTACCGGATCGAACTGGGCGAGATCGAAGCGAAGCTGGCGGCGCTGCCGGGCGTGAAGGAAGCGGTGGTGCTGGCGCGACAGGACGTGGCGGACCAGCCGGCGCGACTGGTGGCGTACTACGAATGCGCAGAGGAAGGCGCAACGACGGCGGATGCGCTGCGTTCGGAGCTGCAGGCGCAGCTGCAGGATTACATGGTGCCGACCGCGTACGTGGAAGTGCGCGCATGGCCGCTGACGAGCAACGGCAAGCTCGACCGCAAGGCGCTGCCCGCGCCGGAGGGCGACGCGCACGGCGGACGTGCGGAATACGAGCCGCCATCCACGCCGGTCGAAGAGATCATCGCCGGCATCTGGGCGCAGATGCTCGGAGTCGACCGGGTCGGCCGCCGCGACAATTTCTTCGAGCTCGGCGGCCACTCGCTGCTGGGCATGCGTTTGATCACGCGCGTGCGCAAGCAGATGGGATTGGAGATCGCGCTCAACGCGCTGTTCTCGTCGCCGACGCTCGCCGCGTTCGCAGCGCAGGCGCATGTCGCCGAGGACGATGCGATTCCGCAGGCCGACCGGCGCAATGCGCTCGCCTCTTTTGCGCAGCAGCGGCTGTGGTTCCTGTCGCAGATGAGCGAAGTCAGCGATGCGTACCACATCGCCGAAGGCGTGGAACTGATCGGGGCATTGGACCGCGCGGCGTTGCAGGGCGCGTTGGACCAGATGGTGGCGCGTCACGAGAGCCTGCGCACGACCTTCGAGGCGGTGGACGGCGTGCCGTACCAGCGGATCGGCGCGCCGACCGCATTCGCATTGCTCGAACACGATCTGGGCGCTCTGGACAGCGCGGCGCAGCCGCGCGAGCTGGGCGCGCTGCAAATGCTGGAGACCACCACCTCGTTCGATCTTCAGCGCGGCCCGCTGCTGCGCGGCCGGTTGATCCGGCTGGCTGCGGAGCGTCACGTGCTGCTGCTGACGATGCACCACATCGTGTCGGACGGCTGGTCGATGGCGGTGCTGTCTCGCGAACTGGAAGCGCTGTATTCGGCGCGGGTGCGCGGCGAGGCGGACACCCTGCCGGCGCTGCCGGTGCAGTACGCGGACTATGCGATGTGGCAGCGCGAGCGCCTGTCGGGCGATCGTCTCGCGCGCGCGAGCGCGTTCTGGCGGGAAGCGCTGCAGGGCGCACCGTCGTTGCTGGAACTGCCGACGGACCGCAAGCGGCCCGCGGAACAGGATTACCGCGGTGCGCTGCTGGACGTGCAACTGGACGCGGCGCTGACGCAGACGTTGAAGGCCTTGAGCCTGAAGCATGGCGGGACGCTGTACATGACGCTGATGGCGGCATGGGCGGTGGTGCTGTCGCGGCTGTCGGGACAGACGGATGTGGTGGTGGGCACGCCGGTGGCGAACCGTGGCCGCAGCGAAGTGGAGGGATTGATCGGGTTCTTCGTGAACACGCTGGCGGTGCGCGTGGATCTGCAGGACGATCCGACGGCGTCGGCGCTGATCGAACAGGTGAAGCAGCGGGTGCTGTCGGCGCAGGAGCATCAGGAGCTGCCGTTCGAGCAGGTGGTGGAGGTGGTGAACCCGGCGCGCAGCCTGGCGTACGCGCCGATCTTCCAGACCGCCTTCGCATGGCAGAACAACGAATCGGGCGACTTGCGATTCGCGGATCTGGAGGCGCGTCGTCTGCGCCTGCCGCACGCGGTGTCGAAATTCGACCTGACCCTGAGCCTGGGCGAGTCGGCGGACGGTGGCATCGAAGGCGCGGTGGAGTATTCGACGACGCTGTTCGATACGGCGACGGTGCAGCGGTACGCGGGATACCTGCAGCAGGTGCTGCGCGGGATGGCGTTGGACATCCAGCAGCCGGTGAACCGGCTGCCGCTGATGGACGCGGACGAATATCGCCAAGTGACGGTGGACTGGAATGCGACCGCGCGCGACTTCGGCACGTGGCAACCGGTGCATGCGTCGGTGGAAGCGCACGCGGCAGTGGCGCCGAACGCCGAAGCGGTGACCTGCGGCGAACAGGTGCTGGACTACGCCACGCTCAATGCCGGCGCGAATCGTCTTGCGCACTGGCTGCGCGGCCGGGGCGTGGGTGCGGAGACGCTGGTGGCGATCTGCGTGCAGCGTTCGGTGTGGGCGATCGAAGCGGTGCTGGGGATCATGAAGTCGGGCGGCGCGTACGTGCCGGTGGACCCGGCGTATCCGCAGGAGCGGATGGCGGAGATGCTGGGCGACGCGCGACCGGCGCTGGTGCTGACGGACGCGGCGAGCCGCCGGTCGCTGGACGAGGCGCTGGCGCGGATCGATGGCGTCGCGCCGCCGGTGTTCGAGATCGACGGCGATCGCGGCCAGTGGTCGGAGGTGTCATCGGCGAATCCGTCGCTGGAGGAGACCGGTCTGACCGCCGAGCATCTGGCGTACGTGATCTACACGTCGGGCTCGACGGGCAAACCCAAGGGCGTGATGTCGCGGCATGGCAGTCCGACGGCGCTGATGCATGCGCTGCGCGAGCCGCTGGGGCTGTCGGCGCAGACGCGGGTGCTGCAGTTCTCGTCGTTCAGTTTCGACGCATTCGTGCTGGAGTGGGTGATGGCGTTCGGAGCGGGGGGTTCGCTGCATCTGGGCGCGCCGGGCGATCTGCTGCTGGGCGAGTCGCTGGAGGCGCTGGTGGCGCGGCAGCGGACCACGCATTGCTTCCTCACGCCTGCATTGCTGTCGTCCATGCCGGAGAACGCGACGCTCGCGGCCATGCATACGATCACCTGCGGCGGCGAAACCGTACCCCCGGCGCTGTTGCAGCGCTGGAATCGCGATCGGCGGTTCTTCAACGTCTACGGCCCGACCGAGACCACCGCGATCAGCATCACCTACCTGTGTCCACCGGACCTCGATGCGGCGGACACGATTCCGATCGGCCGGCCGCTGACCAACGAGCAGGTGTATATCCTGGATCGCGATCTGCAGCCGGTGCCGACCGGCGTGATCGGCGAGCTGTACATCGGCGGCGCGGGCGTGGCGCGCGGTTACCTGCATCGTCCGGAGATCACGGCGGAGCGTTTCATCGACAGCCCGTTCGCGGCCGGCGGTCGTCTGTACCGCACCGGCGATCTGGGCTGCTGGCGCAGCGATGGACTGATCGAATACCGCGGTCGCAACGACTTCCAGGTGAAGATCCGCGGTTACCGGATCGAACTGGGCGAGATCGAAGCGAAGCTGGCGGCGCTGCCGGGCGTGAAGGAAGCCGCTGTGATGGCGCGCGAAGACGCGTCGGGAAACAAGCAACTGGTGGCGTACATCCTCCAGGACGATGCGACCGAAACGGGCGTGGAGGCATTGCGCGGGCAACTGCAGACGCAACTGCCCGACTACATGGTTCCGACGGCATTCGTGAAGATGGCGGCCTGGCCGCTGACGAGCAACGGCAAGCTGGACCGCAAGGCGCTGCCCGCGCCGGATGCCGCGACCCTGTCGAGCGGCCGGCCCTACGTCGCGCCGCGCACGCCGATCGAAGAAGTGCTGGCCGTCATCTGGATCGAGCTGCTCGGCGTCGAACGCGTCGGCATCCACGACAACTTCTTCGATCTCGGCGGCCACTCGCTGATGGCGATGCGTCTGATCGCAGCGGTGCGCGACACCCTGGGCATCGTGCTGCCGCTGAAGACCTTCTTCGAATCGCCGACCATCGAGCACATGGGACACAGCCTGCTGCCCGACGAAGTCGAAGATGTGGACCCGCAGACGCCGACGTTGCACTGATCGCCATGTGGCAGACGTATGTAGCGCGTGCCCGTTCTGTCCGCCAGCGCGTTCGCGAAACGGATGTTGCGCAGGGGTGATTCGACGATCATATAGTCGGTGGCGGTCGTGATGCTGCGGGCCGTGGATGCGGATCGCGTTGCCTGTCGCGGCCCGGGCTGGCGCAGCGATCGACCTGCAGTTGCTCCTGCGCAAGGACAGCCAAGAGCGGACCAGGATTTCACCGACCGGATCCGCAGATCCGATCTCCAGAAAAGCGGCGCGTTCGCACCGAAGTGGGGATTACTCCGGGTTGCGCAGATACGGCTCGACCGTGCCCTTGAGCTTCATGGTCATCGGCTGGCCGCGGCGGTCGAGGGCCTTGCCGGCGATCACCCGCACCCAGCCTTCGCTGACGCAGTATTCCTCGACATTGGTGCGGTCCACGCCGTTGAAAATGATGCCGATGCCGCGTTCCAGCAGTTCGGCGTCGTAGTGCGGGCTGCGCGGATCGTTGGAAAGACGGTCGGGGAGCGTGTCGGTCATGGCGCTGCAACGGGTGGCAAAGTGGTCGATAGCATACGCAATCGACCGGCGTGGGCCTAGCCGAGGCGCTGCCATGCCTTGTTTTCGCCGCGCTGCAGCGGGTCTGGAAGCGATTCATCCGCGCCGACGAAACCCAGCGACACCGAATTCAGGCAGTGCCGTTCACCGGTCGGCGGTGGGCCGTCGGGAAACACGTGCCCCAGATGGCTGCTGCAGCGCTTGCAGACGATCTCCACCCGCACCATGCCATGGCTGACGTCGCGGATGCGGCCGATGTGCGCTTCGTCGTACGGCGCGAAGAAACTCGGCCAGCCGGTGCCGGAATCGAATTTCGCGCTGGAACGGAACAGCGGCAGCGCGCAGAAGCGGCAGACGTAGACGCCGTCGCGCTTGTTGTCGAGGAACACGCCGCAGAACGGCGCTTCGGTGCCGTGCGACAACAGCACGCGGCGCTCTTCCGGCGACAGCGCGACGGCGAGCGACTGGCGCTGCGCATCGCTGGGCGGGGACAGATCGAAAATGGGCATGGGATTCTCCAGGGGCACAGGATCAAGAGGCGTCGAAAGCGTCATCGGTTGCGTCGGGACATCGTCCGCATCGATCGCGAATCCGCTCCACTGCCGTTTCGCATTCGCGATGATCGCACGCATGCGTTCGCGATCCTGCAGGCGCGAGACCGCGATCGCGCCGAGTCGCAGCGCCAGCTCGCGCAGCGCGGCGTCGATGTCGTAATGCGCGCCACTGCGCTTGTCCTGGAACGCACGACGCGGGAGACCCAGGCGCACGGCGAAGGCATGCAGTTCGTCGAGGTCGTCGGCCAGCAGGTGCGCCCAGCGCTTTCCTCGCCATTGGAACACTGCGTTGTCGACGTAAACAGCCATTTCCGCAGTGAATCACGTCCGCGCATCCCGCGCAAAAGCACGCTCGATGCCCTTCGATACGGCTTTGAATCGGGCGCCGCAGGCCCCATGATGACGCGATGACTTCCCCACCCGTCACCGCTGCGGATCCGCAGCCGCAGGACCCTGTCCCGGTCGCGCTTCCGGCGCATGCGCGCAGCGAAACACAGATCCTGCGCGAAATCCTGCCCTACCTGCGCCCGTTCGTCGGACGCATCCTGCTGGCGCTGGCGCTGGTGGTCGCGGGCAAGGTCGCGGGCCTCGCCGTGCCGACGGTGCTGAAAAAACTGGTCGATGCGCTCGACGTCAAAACGGATCCCGCCTTGCTGGTGCTGCCGGTCGGCCTGCTGCTGGCGTACGGCGCGGCGCGGGTCGGCATGACGTTCTTCGCCGAAGTCCGCCAGATCGTGTTCGCGCGGGTGATGGCGCGAGTGTCGCGGCGGGTGACGCTGCAGGTGTTCCGCCATCTGCACGCGCTGTCGCTGCGTTTCCATCTCGCCCGCCGCACCGGCGGCGTCGCCCGCGACATCGAGCGCGGCGGCTCGGCGATCGCCGATCTGCTCGACTGGATGATCTACACCATCCTGCCGACGCTGTTCGAGATCGCGCTGGTCACCGGCGTCCTGGTGTGGATGTACGACTGGGGCTTCGCGGCGATCACCCTGGTCACGCTCGCGGCGTACATGGTCTTCACGTTCATGGTCACCGAATGGCGCACGCGCTACTACCGCGCTGCGGTCGAGGCCGACACCCGCGCCAACGAGCGCGCGGTCGATTCGCTGCTGAACTACGAAACGGTCAAGTACTTCGGCAACGAGGAACACGAAGCGCGCCGCTACGACATCAGCCTGCAGGAGCGCGAGGAAGCGCAGGTGATGAGCCGCAAGACGCTCGGTCTCCTGAATCTCGGCCAGGTCACCATCGTCTCGCTCGGCGTCACCGCGATGATGTGGCGCGCTGCCGCCGGCGTGGTCGAAGGCACGATGACCATCGGCGGACTGGTATTCGTCAACGCGGTGTTGCTGCAGCTGTCGGCGCCACTGAACCTGCTCGGCATGATGTACCGCGAGGTGAAACAGGCGTTCACCAACCTCGAACGCCTGTTCGGACTGCTCGACGAAAGCATGGACGTGCGCGACCGCGACGACGCGGTGCCGCTGCGCGCGGACCGGCCGAAGGTCGTGTTCGAGCATGTGCGCTTCGGCTACGACCCTCGTCGCGAGATCCTGCGCGATGTCGGCTTCGAAGTGCCGCGCGGCGGCACCGTCGCCGTGGTGGGCCATTCGGGCTCCGGGAAGTCCACGCTCGCGCGGCTGCTCTATCGTTTCTACGACATCGATGCCGGCCGCATCGCGATCGAGGATGTCGACGGCGTGCTGCGCGACATCCGCGATTACACCCAGGATTCCCTGCGCAAGGCGATCGCGATCGTGCCGCAGGATACGGTGCTGTTCAACGACACCATCTACTACAACATCCTGTACGGGCGCCCGGACGCGACCCGCGAGGAAGTCGAGGGCGCGGCGCGCGCGGCGCATATCCACGATCTCATCGTCGGCCTGCCCGACGGCTACAACACCGAAGTCGGCGAGCGCGGCCTGAAACTGTCGGGCGGCGAGAAACAGCGCGTCGCCATCGCCCGCGCACTGCTGAAGAATCCCGCGATCCTGATCTTCGACGAAGCGACCTCGGCGCTCGATTCGAAATCCGAGCAGGCGATCCAGTCGGAACTCGATCGCATCGCCCAGGGCCGCACGACCTTCGTGATCGCCCACCGTCTGTCGACGATCATGAACGCGGACGAGATCCTGGTGATGGACAAGGGCGAGATCATCGAGCGCGGCCATCACGCCGCGCTGTTGTCGCAGGATGGTTATTACGCCCAGCTCTGGCGGATGCAGCAGCAGGAACGCAGCGAAGAGCCGACAGGCGAAGACTGAAACGAAGCAGACGCCGCGCGCGAACACGGCGTCTGCGATGGTTGCGCCATGGATGCGGCCGTTTATTTCGGCATCAGCACTTTGTCGATGACGTGGATGACGCCGTTGCTCTGGTAGACATTCGCGATCGTGACCTTGGCGCGGTTGCCCTTGCTGTCGGTCACGGTGACGTCATTGCCCATCGTCCTGAAGGTCAGCGTCCCGCCCTGCACGGTGGCGTAGGTGGCGCTGCCTTTGCCGGCCTTGATCTTCGCGGCGATCGCGTCGCCGTCGATGCGTCCCGGCACCACGTGATAGGTGAGGACGCTGGCCAGGGTGCTCTTGTTCGCGGGCTTCAGCAGCGTTTCGACGGTACCGCCCGGCAATGCGTCGAACGCGGCATTGGTCGGCGCGAACACGGTGAACGGACCTTTGCCCTTCAGCGTTTCGACCAGGCCGGCGGCCTTCACGGCGGCGACCAGAGTGGTGTGGTCCTTCGAGTTCACGGCGTTGTCGATGATGTCCCTGGTGGGCAGCATCGCGGCGCCGCCGACCATCGGGTTGTCGTGCATGCCGGCATGGTGTTCCGCAAGGGCGACGCCTGCGAACGCGATCGAGGTGGCCAGTGCGGCCGAGAGCAGTTTGATGTTCATCTTGGATGATCTCCGTGGGGGTGGTGGAGTGACCGGCCTCCCGCGCCGGGGAGGGTTGGCGTTGCGCGGAAGACCGGTACGCGGAGAGTTACGCGACGTTGCAGCGTATGGATGCAGTGCCGATGAATAAAAATCGAAATTTTGTCGCGGGGCGGCGTATACGGGAATGTGTGCTGGATGGATGCAGTTGCTCGAAAAAAACTTGGACTGCTTCATTGTGCGGATAAAGCCTGGCATCTTTTTCGCGCTGGTGCGCGAGTTACTTTCTTTGGCGCACTGCGCCGCTAGCGGCGCGAACGGCGAAGCCGGCCCGAAGGGCGAGCGCCGTAGGCGCGAGTCAAGAAAGTAACCAAAGAAACATTCAAGTCCAATTCCAAACTGCAATCTGGGGCGAAGCCGGGATTTTCCGATGAGACATCCTTGTCTCATCGGAAAACGATGCACATCCTGTGCATCGCCCTCCGGGTCTACGATCTTGGTCCGACTGCACGGTGGTTTGGATGTCGATGGGACGAAGAAGTCTCCGGGCACTCACCAGGTAGGAAGAGCACAGATCAAAACGACGGGACGATTGATCGCAGGCCAACAGATGGCCATCGTCCCAACGATTTTGCAGGCGCATTGCGCTATCCCATGACTGGAGACCCGGAGGGCGATGCACAGGATGTGCATCGTTTTTCGATGAGGCAGGACGCCTCATCGAAAAATCCCGGCTTCGCCTCAGATTGCAGTTTGGAATTGGACTTGAAGTGTTTTCTTTGGTGACTTTCTTTTCAAAAAGAAAGTCACTCGCGCACCAGCGCGAAAAAGGCGCCAGGCTTTACCCTTGTGTCAACACTCATCAATATCCGAAGTATCGACTACGAAAATTCCACAATCACTTCAGCAGCGGCACCAGCGCCGACCAGACGTGATCGCGCAGCTTCGGCTGCGCACTGGCCACCGGATGCAGACGATCCGCCTGGAACGCGCGATCGTCCGTCGCGATCGGCTGCAGCAGGAACGGCAGGAACGCCGTCCTGTGCTGTTGCGACAGTTCCAGGAACAGTTGCTCGAACTGTTTCGTGTAATCCGGACCGTAGTTCGGCGGCAGCCGCATTCCGATCAACAGCACCTTCGCGTTCGCGGTTTTCGCGGCGACGATCATCTTCGCGAGGTTGGCGCGGGTCTGCGCGAGCGGCAGACCGCGCAGACCGTCGTTGGCGCCGAGTTCGATCACCACGACCGAAGGCTTGTGGCGTTTCAGTTCACCCGCGATGCGCGCGGCGCCGCCGGCGGTGGTTTCGCCGCTGATGCTCGCGTTGACCACGCGCCAGCCGGGTTTCTCCTTCGCGATCTTCTCCGCAGTCAGCGCGACCCAGCCCTGCGCGGCGGACAGTCCGTAGGCGGCGGACAATGAATCGCCCATCACCAGCACGGCGCGCTGCGCTGCGGGCGTTGCGGCGGACGTCGCGACGGGCTTTTTCGCGGGTTGCGCGAAGGCGTGCGCGCCTGCGAAGACGCAGAGCAGCGCGAGGGTCGCGAGCAATGCGCGCCACTGCCGCCGATACGGGCGACGATCAACCATAACGCGCCTTCAACATCGCATAGCAACTGCGCAGCGCCTGCGCTTCGCCGCCGGCGGGACGGCCGGCGCGGTCGTTGTCGTTCCAGCTGTAGACATCCAGATGCGCCCACGGTTGTTCGGTGGGCACGAAGCGGTCGAGATACAGCGCGGCGGTGATGCAGCCGGCCATCGGCGACGAACTGCCGTTGGCGAGATCCGCGATGTCGCTTTTCAGATAGCGCAGGTATGGACGATGCAGCGGCATCCGCCACAGCGGATCGAAGTGACGCGCGCCGGCGGCGAGCCAATCGTTCGCCAGCGCCTCGTCGTTGCTGAACAGCGCCGGCAGATCGGGGCCCAGCGCGACGCGTGCGGCGCCGGTGAGCGTGGCGAAATCGAGGATCAGCTGCGGCGATTGCTCGGCGGCATAGGCCAGCGCATCGCACAGCACGAGGCGGCCTTCGGCGTCGGTGTTGTCGATCTCGACGCTGATGCCCTTGCGCGTGGCGATGACTTCGCCGGGCCGGTACGCATTCGGGCCGACCGCATTCTCCACCGCCGGCACCAGCAGGGTGATCCGCACCGGCAGTTTGCGCGCCATGATCAGTTCGGCCAGCGCGATCGCGTGCGCGGCGCCGCCCATGTCCTTCTTCATGTTGCGCATGCCGGCGGCGGCCTTGAGGTCGAGGCCGCCGGTGTCGAAGCACACGCCCTTGCCGACGATGACGAGATGCGGGCGCGCCTTGCCCTCATCGGTATTGCCGCCCCAGTGCAGCACGATCAGGCGCGGCGCGCGATGCGATGCGCGGCCGACCGCGTGGATCGCCGGGAAATTATGGGTGAGCAGATCGTCGCCGGCCAGCACATCGAGATCGGCGCCGTGCGTCGTCGCGATCCCGCGCGCGACCGCTTCGAGTTCGTCCGGGCCCATGTGCTCGGTGGGCGTGTTGATCAGATCGCGGGTGCGGAAGCAGGCCGCGATCTGCGCGGCGACATCGTCGTCGATAGCCATCGCCAGCCGCGCCGGCGCGCGCGCTGCATCGCGATAGCGGGTGAAGCGATAGCTGCCGAGGCCCCAGCCCAACTGCAGCGCGGCGGTCGCGTCGGCATCGAGCGCATCGGCGATCCGCCAGTCGCCGGTCGGCAGTGCGTACGGGGCGTGCGCGTAGGAAAACGGATCGTTGGCGTCGGCAACGCCCAGTACCGCGCCGGCCAGCCCTTCGCTGCCGGGCAGCAGCGCGACGGTGCCGGCAGCGGCGGTGAAGCCCTGCGCTTTCAGCCAGGCCTGCAGCGGCGCCGATTGCCGTGCGGACCACGCGGCGAAACCGCCCGCGGTCACCGCATGCAGCGGCAGGGCGTGGTCGGCAGTGGCGATGAAGCCGGGCAATGCGGTCATGGGTGCGTTCCTGGAGAGCGTGTTCCTGAAGGAGGAATCGTGCCGGGCGATGCGGGCGTCGCGCCCCGCATCCGGTCGAGATGATCGGCCAGCGCGGCCAGATCGGGCACGATCAGATCCGGCCGGATGTCGTCGTGCGGCCAATGCGGATGATGCGCGTCGTCGCGATGCACCCACGCGGTGCGCAGTCCTGCGCGCGCGGCGCCCAGCACATCCATCTCGATGTGGTCGCCGACATGCAGCACCTCTTCCGGCGCACAGCCGAGGCGTTCGCAGGCGGCGAGGAAGATGCCGGGATCGGGTTTGGCCGCGCCGTGTTCGCGTGCGCCCAGTTGGAATGCGAAATGATGGTCCAGGCCGATCGCGACCAGATCGGCATTGCCGTTGCTCAGCGCCGCGACCGGCAGCTTCGCGCTGATCCGCGCCAGCGCATCCAGCGCATCGGGATAGCACTCCACGCGATTGCGTTCGGCGTAGAACACGTCGTAGGCCGCATCGGTCAGCGCCGGGTCGCTTCCGCTTTCGATCAACGCGCGCTCCAGCGTCAGCCTGCGCAGCGCGCTCATGTCGTGGAGCAGATGCGGGTGCGCATCGAACACCTGTTCGCGCAGCGCGCGCATCGCGGGAATCGGAAAGCGTTCGGCGGTGCGCGGGCTGTGGATCCGCAGCCAATCGTCGAGCACCCGTTCGATCCGCGCGCCGATCGGTGCGAACGGCCAGACGGTGTCGTCAAGGTCGAGGGTGATGGCGCGGATGTTGAAATGCATGGGTGATTCTAAACGGTTGCCCCTCCGGAGCTTCGGCCACCCTCTTCCCGCGCTGCGGGGAGAGGGCAGAGCGAGTGCCGCGCACCGGGGGTCACTGCATCCGCAGATCGCCGCGCTGGCCGTTGCGCCACAGCCGCAGCACCAGCGCGTCCGGACGCTCGTCGAATCCGGCGCGGAAGCCGCTGAGGTCGGCGAATTTGCCGATGCTGCCGGCCTGGATCACATCGCCCTTGCGCAGGCCGTTGCGGGCGGCACGGCTGCCGTTGGCCACCGCGTCCACCAGTACCCCGGACGCCCCCTGGCGGCGCAGGGATTCGGGCAGCTCGGCGAAGCTGGCGCCGGCGAGGCGCGGGTCGAGGCTGGCGCCGTCGATCTCGCGCGGCTGCTCGCGCAGGGTCGCCGCGATCCGCAGCGGCTTGCCTTCGCGATGCACGTCCAGCGACACCTTCGCGTTCACCGGCTGCAGGCCCTGGAAATTCCGCAGCGATGCGCTGTCGTCCACGCGCTGGCCGTTGGCGGCCACGATCACGTCGCCGATCTTCAGTCCCGCCGACGCCGCCGCCGAGCCCGGATAGACCCGGGTCACCACCGCGCCGCGGGCTTCGTCCAGCCCCAGCCCCTGCGCGATCCGCGCGTCCACGTCCTGGGTGTCGATGCCCAGCGCGCCGCGGCGCACCGCGCCGCCGTCCAACAGCTGCGCCATCACGTTGCGGGCCAGGTCGATCGGAATCGCGAAACCCAGGCCGATATTGCCGGCCATGCTGCCCTGCGGGTTGAAGCTGGCGGTGTTCACGCCGACCAGTTCGCCGCGCAGATTGACCAGCGCGCCGCCGGAGTTGCCCGGGTTGATCGATGCGTCGGTCTGGATGAAATTCTGGAATCCCAGGCCGGGCAGGCCGGTGCGATCCACCGCCGAGACGATGCCCGAGGTGACGGTCTGGCCGACGCCGAACGGGTTGCCCACCGCGACCACGAAATCGCCGACCTGCAGATGGCCGCTGGACGCCAGCGCGATCGCGGTCAGTTTCTGCGCCGGGATCTTCATCAGCGCGACATCGGTATCGGGGTCGGAGCCGACGAACTCGGCCTTCAGGGTCCGCCCGTCGCTGAGCGTGATCGAGACATCGTCCGCGCCTTCGATCACATGGTGGTTGGTGAGGATCAGACCGCGCTCGGCGTCCACGATCACCCCGGACCCCAACGATTCGGCGATGCGCTCCTCCGGAATGCCGAACATCCGCCGGAACACCGGGTCGTCGCCGAACGGCGTGTTCACCCGCACCCGCTGCTTGGTATGCACGCTCACCACGGCGGGCGTGACCTTCTTCAGCATCGGCGCCAGCGAAGGCATGGGCTGGCCGTCGATGGCGCTGGGCAGTGCCGCCACCGTCGGCAGCGCGGCCGGGATGGCAGCGGCGGCCATCGCCGGGGTCTGCAGGGTTTCGCGGACCCAGGTGGCGGCGAAGCCCCCGAACGCGGCGGCGGCGGTCAGGGCGAGCAGGAGCGAGGTCTTCTTGGTGCGGGCGCGGTCGGTGGTCATCGTCTTCGGACAGGTCGTGACGCGGATGGGAAGTCGGGTGGCGGCCGGGTGGAAAGCCGGTGGCGGCATCCGCTGAACATCGCGGCAGAGGCCCGGGGAATCAAGCCCCGCGAACGCATCCAGAGGTCCCGTGCCGCCTTGGGGAGTCTCGGTGGGGGGCCCTAAACCGCAGATGAAACCTGCCGTCCGGCCGGCGCCCGGGAGGCGGTCGGATCCGGGTTCCGTCGCCAGACGGAGAATGTGATTTCCCTCCCGTCAAGCCGTTGACTTGGGCCGAACAGGGGCGTAGCTTGGCACCCCGCGTCGCCACTATATCTTGGGGTAAGCGCGGAAATAGGCCCAACCAATGGTGTTTCACGGGAAATCTTGTTCCACGGAAGATCCCTGGGCCGCAGGCTTCGACAAAGGCTTCGACAAACCGGCTTCGTATCGAAAGAAGACAGTACGTTAGGCGAATACATCTGGATCGTCAGGGAGTGTCTGCGCGGCGGTTGGATCCGGAACCGCATCACAGAATTCACCGAGGCGTGGCGCGGAGCTCCGCCATCGGCAACAAGAACAACAGGCTGCGGCAGCACCGCGCCTACACAACGACGAGGATGGGAGTGGATGAGCACAGTGCGTCTTGAAGCGGTCGCGAAAGCGAGCGCTGCCGCCGAAATACCGATGCAGCCGGCGTCCTGGGATATCTGGGACAAGAAATACCGGCTCAAGACCAAGCAGGGCGAGGACGTCGATACCGATATCGACGCCACCTACCAGCGCGTGGCGCATGCGTTGGCGGACGCCGAACCGAATACCGAAAAGCAGAAGTACTGGTACGAACGCTTCCTGTGGGCGCTGCGCCGCGGGGCGATTCCCGCCGGCCGCATCACCTCCAATGCCGGTGCGCTGGAACACAAGCCGGCCACCTCGACGATCAACTGCACCGTGTCGGGCACCATCACCGACTCGATGGACGGCATCCTCGAAAAAGTCCACGAAGCCGGCCTCACCCTGAAAGCGGGCTGCGGCATCGGCTACGAATTCAGCACCCTGCGTCCGCGCGGCGCGTTCGTCGCCGGCGCCGGCGCCTACACGTCGGGCCCGATGTCCTTCATGGATATCTACGACAAGATGTGCTTCACCGTGTCCTCGGCCGGCGGTCGTCGCGGCGCGCAGATGGGCACCTTCGATGTCGCCCACCCGGACGTGAAGGACTTCATCCGCGCCAAGCGCGAAGACGGGCGCCTGCGCCAGTTCAACCTGTCGCTGCTGATCACCGACGGTTTCATGCAGGCGGTCGAGATCGACGCCGACTGGCCGCTGGTGTTCCCGATCAACGCCAAGGAAGTCGGCGACATCGACGTGAACAGCGCCGAGCAGGTGGTCTGGCGCGAATGGCCCACCCACGACACCTACATCAGCCGCGACGACGGCCTGGTCGCCTGCAAGATCTACGGCCACATCCGTGCCCGTCATCTGTGGGACATGATCATGGTCTCCACCTACGACTTCGCCGAGCCGGGTTTCATCCTGATCGACAAGGTCAACGAGATGAACAACAACTGGTGGTGCGAGAGCATCCGCGCCACCAATCCCTGCGGCGAGCAGCCGTTGCCGCCGTACGGCGCCTGCCTGCTGGGCTCGGTCAACCTCACCAACTTCGTGCGCAACGCCTTCACCGACCAGGCCACGTTCGACTGGGAGGAATACAAGGAAGTCGTGCGCGTGTTCACCCGCATGCTCGACAACGTGGTCGAAGTGAACGGGCTGCCATTGCAGAAACAGCGCGACGAAATCCTGCGCAAGCGCCGCCACGGCATGGGCTTCCTCGGCCTGGGCAGCACCATGACCATGCTCGGCATGAAATACGGCAGCACGCCGTCGCTGGAATTCACCGACCGCATCGCCCGCGACATGGCCGTCGCCGGCTGGGAAGTCGCCCTGCAGCTGGCCCAGGAAAAGGGCCCGGCGCCGATCATGGAAGAGCGCTTCGCCGTCACCGCCGAAATGCTGCGCAAGCGTCCGGAAATGGTGAAGGACGGCTGGAAGCTCGGCCAGGAGATCCCCGGCAAGGTGCTGCACGCCAGATACAGCCGCTACATGCAGCGCATCGCCGACGTGGCGCCGGAGCTGGTGGACGAACTGGCCGAAGTCGGCGCCCGCTTCACCCACCACAGCTCGATCGCGCCCACCGGCACCATCTCGCTGTCGCTGGCCAACAACGCCTCCAACGGCATCGAGCCCTCGTTCGCGCACCACTACAGCCGCAACATCATCCGCGAAGGCAAGAAATCGAAGGAAAAGGTCGACGTTTTCAGCTTCGAGCTGCTGGCCTACCGCACGCTGGTCAATCCCCAGGCGATGCCCTACAGCGAAGACCCGACGGCGAAACTGCCCGACTACTTCATCTCCGCCGATGACGTCAGCCCCAAGGAACACGTCGACGTACAGGCCGCCGCCCAGCGCTGGGTCGACAGCTCCATCTCCAAGACCGCGAACGTCCCCACCGATTACCCCTACGAGGACTTCAAGGACATCTACCGCTACGCCTACCAGCAGGGCCTCAAGGGCTGCACCACCTTCCGCTTCAACCCCGCCGCCTTCCAGGGCGTGCTGGTGAAGGAGTCCGACCTCGAAAGCACGCTCTACCGCTTCGAGCTGGAAGACGGCAGCTTCATCGAGGTCAAGGGCAACGAAGAGATCGAATACGACGGCGAAATGCACACCGCCGCCAACCTGTTCGATGCACTGAAAGAAGGCTACTACGGCAAATTCTGACCGCTGCGTTCGTCCCCCTCCCCTGCGAAGCGGGGGAGGGTTGGGGTGGGGGCAACGCCCCCGTCGAACGCGCAGAAAATCCCGCGTCGCCAACTTCACCGCACCACCACGGATCGCGCTACATTCCGCACACGGGCGAAGACCCGTAACCCCAAGATGTCACCCCAGAGCATCCCCTGACGAGGAACCACCATGAGCAATGGCAATGTGATCACGGAAGCGATTTCCGACGCCGCCGAAGCAGTGGCCGACAAGGCAAAGGAAGTGGGCGACGCGGTCGCCAACACCAAAGCGGGCAAAGCGGTCGGTAGCGCGGTGAAGAAAGCCAGGAAAACCGCCGGCAAGGCCCGCAAGGCCGCCGGCAAAGCGGTCGACGACGCCAAGGCCAAAGCCGCCTCCGCCGTGAAGACGGTGAAGGCCAAGGTCGCCGGCGCCAAGAAGGCCGCGAAGAAGACCGCCAAGAAAGCCGCCAAGAAGGTCGCCGCCAAGAAAGCCGCAACCAGGACAGCGGTGAAGAAGGTCGCGAAGAAGGCCACGGCCAAGAAAGCCGCCGTCAAGAAAACCGTGAAGAAAGCCGCCAGGAAAGCCGTCGCCAAAAAAGCGCCCGCCAAGAAAGCGGTGAAGAAAGCCGCGAAAAAGGCCGCGCCGAAAAAGGCCGCCAAGAAAGCGGTGAAGAAGAAGTAATCCACTTCCTCCCTCCCTTTCGCAACGCGAAGGGGAGGGTCGGGGAGGGGTAGGCAAGACCAGGACACACCCCACACCAACACCGCATCGGAACACGTACCAATGGCCGTCAAGATCGACAAGAAAATCAAGGGTTACGCCGTCGTCAAACCGGAAGACAAGGCCGCCGTCCCCGGCGCTGCGGTCGCGCGCGAAACCGTCGAGGCCGAAATCGCCCTGCCCGTCGCCGACGTCATCCAGATGCACGAGCGCATCGAGCGCCCCGAAGTGCTGATCGGCAGCACCTACAAGATCAAATCCCCGCTGGTCGAACACGCCATGTACGTGACGATCAACGACATCGTGCTCAACGCCGGCAACGAGCACGAACAGCGCCGCCCCTTCGAGATCTTCATCAACTCCAAGTCGATGGAACACTTCCAGTGGATCGTCGCGCTCACCCGGATCATGTCCGCCGTGTTCCGCAAGGGCGGCGACGTCACCTTCCTGGTCGAGGAAATGAAAGCCGTGTTCGACCCCAAGGGCGGCTACTTCAAGGCCGGCGGCGTGTACATGCCCTCGCTGGTCGCCGAACTGGGCATGATCGTCGAAGACCACCTCAAGACGATTGGTTTGATGCACGACCCGGATATGAGCGATGCGCAGCGCGCGCTGATCGCCGAAAAGCGCCGCGCGTACGAAGAGAACCGCTCAAAAAAAAAGCCTGACGTGAGCGGAGCGGCCCCCGCCGCGCATCACGAAGACATCGAAGTCACCGGCGAAGGCGTGAGTTTTCCGCCTTCGGCGACGATGTGCCACAAGTGCAGCACGAAAGCCATCGTGATCATGGATGGGTGTGCTACTTGTTTGAATTGTGGGTATTCGAAGTGTGGGTGAGGGGGGGGTAAAATGGATTCCTTGATGGATGAGCTATGGAATTTATTATGGGATGAGGTTGAAGGTCCGGAGGATTATCCAAATGCTAGACCACTATTAGCTCATTACACTTCCGCGGTGACTGCAGAGGCTATTCTTCGGGGGAAAGAGCTTTGGCTCTCGCATCCAATATTAATGAATGATGTTGAAGAGCTGCAGTGGGGCATCCGTGAGGCAATAAAAATTCTCTCCACCCACAAAGGAGTTGAGACTGCCTGCGGAAGTTATGATCGATTTGATAGGTTTATTAATTTATTTCAAGAGCATGTTGATCTTTATGATCACGGCCATGCAAGGTCCTTGTTTGCGGCCTGTTTCTCAATGCATGAGGAGGGAGATGGTGATGGCATTCTCTCCATGTGGAGAGCTTATGGATCTAATGGGGAAGGGGTGGCTATAGTATTTGATACTGCAAAAATCACCCCGCAAGACGATTCGCCTTTCATTCTTGGCCCGGTAAAATATTGTCTTCCGGGAGAAAGAGAGGCTTTGATAAGAAAGGAAATCGAAAAGATTGCTGATTTTTTCTTAAGGAAGCTGAGTGAAATTGGTGATAAGAAAATGGGATTGTCCGCATCTTATTTGTTAGAAAAAATCAAATTCATATCTCTGACTACAAAGCATTGCGGCTTTAAGGAGGAGAATGAGTGGAGATTGATATATTTCTCAGAAAGAGATAGTGAAAATTTATTTGAAAATTACGTTGATTACGCTGCTGGCGTGACAGGTTTTCAGCCCAAACTAAAAATCCCTCTTGATGGAAGGGTTTCATGGATTCCAAATCTTTCTGATTTGATTGCTGAAATAATTCTCGGCCCGTCTCATGGGTCTGTGCTTGCTATTAATGCATTCGAAAGAATGCTTGATAAAAGTGATCTTGGGTCAGTTAAGAGCAGAGTTCGCCGATCTACAATTCCGTTTCGTTCACGTGGCTTCTGAAGCAAAAAAAGCAAGTAGCAAGTAGGGTGGAGTAAGCGCAGCGCAACTCCACCATTGCGTGACCACAGACACCACGCACGCAAAGCGGAGCGGATGGTTTCGCGCACTGGGAAAATGCTTTTGTCTTGTTGCGATGGTGGAGTTGCGCTGCGCTTACTCCACCCTACAGATCGAATTGTTCGTTCGTTTTCATGCGGACACTGCGCGACCACAGACACCAAGCACGCAAAGCGGAGCGGATGGTTTCGCGCATGGGGAAGATGCGTTTGTCTTGATGCGATGGTGGAGTTGCGCTGCGCTTACTCCACCCTACGAATCGAATCGCTCGTGCGTTTCCATGCGGACGTTGCGCGGGTGCGCCGTTTCGAGATGCGGGGCGTAGCGGGTTCGGCGAAGTAACCAGTAGGGTGGAGTAAGCGCAGCGCAACTCCACCATTGCGTGACCGCAGACACCACGCGCACAAAGCGGAGCGGATGGTTTCGCGCATGGGGAAGATGCGTTTGTCTTGATGCGATGGTGGAGTTGCGCTGCGCTTACTCCACCCTACGAATCGAATCGCTCGCGCGTTTCCATGCGGACGTTGCGCGGGTGCGCCGTTTCGAAATGCGGGGCGTAGCGAGCTCGACGAAGTAACCAGTAGGGTGGAGTAAGCGCAGCGCAACTCCACCATTGCGCGACCACAAGCACCACGCACGCAAAGCGGAGCGGATGGTTTCGCGCATGGGGAAGTTGCGTTTGTCTTGATGCGATGGTGGAGTTGCGCTGCGCTTACTCCACCCTACGAATCGAATCGCTCGTGCGTTTCCATGCGGATGTTGCGAAGATGCGCCGTTTCGAGATGCGAGGCATAGCGGGTTCGGTGAAACAGCAAGTAGGGTGGAGTAAGCGCAGCGCAACTCCACCATTGCGCGACCACAAGCACCACGCACACAAAGCGGAGCGGATGGTTTCGCGCATGGGGAAGATGCGTTTGTCTCGTTACGATGGTGGAGTTGCGCTGCGCTTACTCCACCCTACTTGGACGGGCGTGTGGGTTGTCGGGGTCGGGAAATTCCGACGGTGCGGTGCGAGGTTGCCGGATGGCGATGGGCGGGTGCGACGGGCACGCTTGGGCGATGTCGAGTTATCGTCGCATGTGGGTGCCTGGCGGCACGTATTTTTTCACGGTCAATCTTGCCGACCGATCGTCGTCTTTGCTGATCGAGCGGATTGATGCGTTGCGCGCGAGCGTGGGGGATGTGATGCGGACCCGGCCATTCGCGAGCATTGCCTGGGTGGTCTTGCCGAATCACATGCACGCCCTCTGGGTGCTTCCAGATGGCGATGCGGACTACGCCACACGCTGGATGCGCATCAAGCAGGGTTTCTGTGAGCGCGTGCCGCAGAGCGAGCGTATCCCGGAATCGAGGCGGAGACGTAACGAACGCGGCATCTGGCAACGCCGCTACTGGGAGCATCTGATCCGCGGCGAACGGGATCTGCGCAACCACATCGACTACATCCACTTCAATCCCGTGAAACACCGCTACGTTTCGCGGGTGGGCGACTGGCCGCATTCGTCGTTCCATCGATTCGTTCGGGAAGGCGTTCTGCCTGCCGACTGGAGTGGGGAATCGACCGGTCATGTGATGACCCGCGAGGCGGGTTGAAGCCCGCCCTACGGATCGAATCGCTCGTGCGTCTCCATCCGGACGTTGCGAAGATGCGCCGTTGCAAGGTGCGAGGTGTAGCGGGGTTCGGCGAAATAGCCGATGAGGATGGAGCGACGGCGTGCACCGGTCGGATTGAGGCTGCCGGCATGCAGCAGATCGGCATCGAACACCAGGATGTCGCCGGCGCTGCCTGCGAGCTGCACGCACCGGGATTCGTCGTTGAGGTCGAACGCCGGCTCGCCGGGCGCGGGGCGATGACTGCCGGGGACGAGACGCGTGGCGCCGTTCCCGGGGCCGTAGTCGTCGAAGAAGGCCAGGGCGTTGACGGTATCGCCGGGCCGCTGCGCCGACAGGTCGCGGTGCAGGCCCTGACGGCCGCCTCCGGCCAAGGGCTCGCGGCCTTCGACCTGGGCAAGGAAGAACCGTTCGCCGATCAACGCACCGACCACCGCCAGCAATCGCGGCAGTCGGCAGACGGCCTGTACGTCCGCATCGAGATCGAGCATTGCATGACGCCAGTCCGCGCCGCGGGGAACGGGCCATTGCGCCGATGGTTTCACGCCCGCATCGAAGGCATCGCGAAGCGCGCCCAGCCATTCTGCCGGGATCGCTTGACGGAGCAGGGCATAGCCATCGCGATGGAGCAGGTCGCGGTCGATCATGGTGTCGTCGATGCCGTTCGGAGCCGGGCGATATTGTGATCGGTTCCATGCGGGAAAATACAGCGATCGCGAAAAGAGGATTCCCCGGCACTTCGTGCCGCTGGAGAGGATGCGGGCGCATGCACGTGCGCCCGCCGCAGTGCTCAGAATCCACTCAGGCACATGCCTCGTGCGCCGTCGACGACCTCGAAGCTCTGTCCGTTCCATCGGATCAGGCTGACGTCGAGCATGCCGTAGCTGTCGCATGTCGCAGTGAACTGCGTGCCGCCCCATTGCGTGTTGCCGGCGCCGTCCGCCCAGAACAGGATATCGTCGGGAAGCGGCGTATACGTCGTGGTGCACTGATAGTTGTCCATGGGGATGTAAGCGCATTGGAGGGCCATCGCGGGCGCTGCGAAGGCGCCCGCGCTCAGCAGCAATGCGGCGCCGAGCGTGCGGCGCGTGATGCGACGATTGACGGTTTTCATGTGTGCTCTCTCTCTCTCTGGTTGATGGTGGGTGCGATCACGCACGCACGACCACTCGTGGACACGGCGCTTGCGAACAGAACGTCCGTTCCGATCGATGTTGCGTGCGTGCGTACGAGACCGCGATCGAAGCGTATGTGCTCGCAGATGCACGGCGAATGTGCGCAACGACAGCGTGACTTGTGGCGCGGCGCTTCTGTTCGCGGCGACAGCACGCCGCGTGATCTTCATGTCCATTGTCGTGACGATGGAGCGACGACGAACAGTGACGACGATGTCATCGGTCGTGCGTGCGTGGTTTGGCGCCGGGCGCACGCGCCTGATGCTTGGATGCGATGCGAATCGGAATGGAAGCGTGCGATGCATGGCGTTGCCATCGGTGTTCGATCGACGATCGCGATGCGCGCCATCGATATGCCGGAGATCCTGTTTCTGTTTCATCCTGCTTGCCTGTCATCCTGTCTCCGTTGGCGATGGACAAGGCGGGCGATCGCGCATGACGATTTCGACGGATGCGCCAGACAACGCTGTCACGACTTCGTAATGGAAAACGATGCTGTGTCCGCAAACCGATGTTGCGCTGCGACAAACAGATCGCCGTGTTGACCCTGCCGGGGGGACACGATAGGGTTAGCCCCGCCAAGCTCGGGGGCGGGACCGTCAGGTCCGGATGGCAATGAAAAATGGGGTCGCGATCGTCTGGAGCGCCCCAGGTTCTCCCGGGACACACAATCTCATACAAGGAAGCAGGTCATGACCAACCGATTCGGCAAGAATATCCGTGCGCTGTTACCCACTCTCGTCCTGCTGGCCATCGGCTCGCCGGCGATGGCCAGCACGTTGAACCAGAACGTGTCCTGGACCATCGACCGCGCGGGCACGACCGCGAAGTACCGTGTCGTCGCGTACGGCGACTCGATCTACGCCGGTTACAACGGCTCCATTTCCAACGCCGCCAAATATTCGGCGCCCACGGTCGACGCGGAATACCTGGCGGCGCTGTGGAACTCGGATATCGAAAGCGTGCGTCGCGCCAAGTCGGGTGCGATCGCTTCCGATGTCTACAACAACAAGATCGTCGCCGAACGCTCGTACATGCAGGCCACTTCGACCCGCGTGGTGACTTTCGAAATGTGCGGCAACGACGGCCTGCAGGCGCGCACCAGCTTCAAGGGCCAGACCGGCACCTGCAATTACAGCGTGCTGACGACGGCGGTGAACAACTGCAAGACCTATGTCTCGTCCGCGATGAACTACATCAACGCCAACGCCTATTCCGGCGTCAAGCTGAAGGTCGTCGGCAATCTGTACTACCCCGGCTACAACGCCGACAACGTACTGAGCTCGTGCAACGATCCGGTCACCGGCGCCAAGGTCAATCTGCGCGAGAAGTTCCTCCCGGCGATCGCGCAGATGAACTACTGGATGTGCGAATACGCCCGCCAGAAGGGCTTCCAGTGCGCGGACAACTTCGCGCAATACATGGGCGCCGATTACGACAGCAACGGCGACGGCCAGATCGACTCCGATGCACTGCGCTATGTGCTGGGCGAAAGCGAGGCGAGCTACCTGACCCGCATCACCTCGACGCTCCGCCCGACGCTGCGCGACGCCAACACCCACTTCGTGTCGTCGGCGAGCAGCTACGACTACATCCAGTCGGACGACGTCCATCCGACCTACACCGGCGGCACCGTGTCCGCGGGTCTGTGGGGCGGCACCACCGGCACGGGCGCAGCCCGCTACACGTCCTTCGCGGGCGGCAAGAGCCCGATCTGGAACCAGTACGGTCACGAGCGCATGGGTTGGGGTCTGTCGGTCTACAGCCCGCCGAGCCCGTTCTGATCGCAAGGCAGTAGGGTGCGTCTCGATGGACCATCCCGAAAAGAAGCATGCTTCGAAGCAGCACCCCTCGCCGTCCGACCAGGACGGCGAGGGCGTGCGCATCACCGAGCACGGCGCCCGCAGCGCGCGTTCCGTGCTGCTGTACAAGACGCTTGCCGTGGTACTGGCAGCCGGCGGCATCGGTTATCTGATGATGGACGGCCAGGCCCCATCGGATTCCGGGCAGACCGTGATCGATGAACGCGCTTCCGATCGCCCCGGCATCGCTGCGATGCAGCCCACGTCGTCCGGAACAACCGCCGTGCCGCGCGATATGACCCCGCCACCGGCCGTACCGGGCGGCGACCTGTCCTCGGTGGACATGTCCTCCATGGATCTGGCGGATGTCATCCCGCCGGGGATGGAACCGACGGCAGCGGAAGTCATCGATGAATTGCACAAGGCCGGCATCCATTCGGGCATCGGCGCGTTCAATCCGCCCGGCACCAGTCCGCCGCTGATCGGGCTTGCGGTACCGGAAGATTTCGAACTGCCGGAAGGCTATGTCCGCCATTACCAGGCGACCGACGACGGCCAGCGCATCGAACCGATCCTGATGTACTCGCCCGACTTCGAATTCTTCGACAGCGCCGGCCGGCCGATCGACATTCCGGCCGATCGCGTCGTGCCTCCGGGTATGGCGCCACCCGGGCTCACGTCCCACAGGATCACGGTTCCGCCGCCGTTGCCATCAGGGAAACCTTCGATCTGAACACGACCGGGCGTTTCCACTCCGGCTGGCGCGCGTTGGCCGGAATCGTCACCACTGCGGTTCTGCTCGGCCTGTATTCGCGGGGCGGCAACGCCTATCTGCTCGGCTTCGTCGGCCTGGTGCCGTGGCTGCTGACGCTGGACGCGACCCGCACCGCAGCCGGCGCCGCGCGCAGCGGGCTGGCGATGAGCATCGCCTTCGTCGCGGCGGTCTTCGCATGGTTCGGGTTTGCGGTCGCCGGCTATCTCGGCATCTCTGAAGCGACCGGCTTCCTCATATTGTTGGCGACTGCGCCGCTGCTGCAGCCGCAGCTGCTGGCCTTCGCGCTGGTGCGTCATATCGCGGGCCGCCACCACGGCCCGGTCGTGCGTGCGTTGGCGGGCGCGGCGGCCTGGGTGGCGACGGAGTGGCTGGTTCCCAGACTGTTCGACGACACCCTGGGCCACGGGCTGCATCCGTCGTACGCGCTGCGGCAGCTCGCCGATCTCGGCGGTGCGCCCGGCATCACGGTCCTGCTGATCCTGATCAACGAGTGCATCGCGGCGGCCATCGCGCGTCGCGGCGAGGGTGCGCGCGCGCTGCTCCGCCCGTTGGTGGTCGTCGCCACCGTACTGGTGTTGATGATCGGCTACGGCACAGCGCGCCTGTCGATGCCGACCGTCGCGTCCGGCGCCGCCGACCCGCTGCTGCGCGTCGGCATGGTGCAGTCCAATATCGTCGACTACGAGCGCCTGCGTCGGGAAATGGGCGCCTACGAAGTGGTCCGCCATGTGCTCGACACGCATTACGCGATGTCGCGCGAGGCGATCGAGCGGCATCGCGTGGATGCCCTGCTGTGGTCGGAAACCGTGTACCCGACCACCTATGGCCATCCGAAGAGCGAGGGCGGCGCCGAGCTCGATCGCGAGATCCAGGCGTTCGTGTCGTCGGCCGGTGTGCCGCTGGTGTTCGGCACCTACGACCTCGACGAGGTCGGCGAGTACAACGCTGCCGCGTTCCTGGAACCCGCGCGGACCGCGCCGCTGGGGTTCTATCGCAAGACCGACCTGTTCCCGCTGACCGAGTACGTGCCGCAGTGGCTCGATGGGCCCACCACCCGACGTTGGTTGCCGTGGACCGGCTCGTGGCAACCGGGGGACGGTGCGCGCGTGTTCCCGCTGCGCCTGTCCGGCGGACGCGAGATTCCGGTGCTGCCGATGATCTGCCTGGACGACACCGACGCCGGTCTGGCGATCGACGGCGCGCGATTGGGCGCGCTCGCGATCGTGGGCATGTCGAACGACTCCTGGTTCACCGCGTATCCGGTCGGCGCCAACCTGCATCTGCGGGTGGCGGCATTCCGCAGTATCGAAACCCGCCTGCCGCAACTGCGCGTGACCAGCAACGGGACGAGTGCGGTGATCGATGCGACCGGCACGATCGTCGCCGCCACCGCGATGGGCGAACAGAAACTGCTGATCGGCGAAGTGTCGGTAAGACAGCCGCCCGCGACACTGATGGTCGCCTGGGGCGACTGGGTCGGACGCACGGCGTTCGTGCTGCTCCTGCTGCAGGCGATGTTCTGGGTCGGCAAAGCGTTGAAGCGCAGGAAACACAGCGTGTCGTCGTCGCCCACTGCGCCCACCGCGCATGCTGCTCTTCGGGCCGGGGTCATCGTGATGGGGCCCGTGTGGCGCATCGCTGCGGGACTGCTTCGCGTGTTCGCCTTCGGCAGCCTTTTCTGGATGGGCGCGGCGCTGTTGTTCCAGAGCGAACAGATGAATCCGTTGGCGCAGATGCGGATGTTCGCCGCGCTGTTTCTGGCGCCGCTGGCGGCTGCGTGGTGCATCGGGCGCGCTTTCGCCGCGACCGCGCGCATCGAGGGCGACGCGCTGGTGCTGGAACAACGCGAGCGACGCACCGAGATTCCACTGAAGCACATCGTGGCGCTTGAACCGTGGGCGCTTCCGCTGCCGTCGACAGGCGTGTGGCTGCGGATGGCGTCGGGCCGGCGCTGGTTCCGGGGTCTTGGGCTGGACGACCCGGCAGCGCTGGTCGATGCGTTGATCCACGCGGGTGCGCCTGCTTCCGTTGCCGAGGCGTCGACCGGCCGCGCGTTGGCGTACGCACGCACGCGTCTGGCCGTCACCCGCCACCGCCTGCTCGATCACCCGCTGGTGAAGTTCGTGCTGTTTCCGCTGGTTCCGGCATTGCCGGCGTTCCGGCTGCACCAGCACATCGCGTTCGGCGGCACCTTCGGCGAATACCACACCTACGGCCTGCAGGCGTATCTCACCGCGCTCGGCATCTGGTGGGTGTCCTGGGCGATCGGTCTGGTGATCTTCGCGGCGTTGCTGCGGGTCATCATCGAAGCGGGAACCTGGCTGTCGCTGGTGTTGCGCCGCGAATCCGCAGTGGATACCAGGAGAGGGCTCGAATCCCTTGGTCGGATTTTGTTCTACGTGGGCGTGCCGGCCTGGCTGGTGATTCGATTCTGGCCGTGATCGGCCCGTCGGATGCCTATGGATTGAACGCCGCCGGCGAACCGCATGGCTTCGCGACGGCGGCGATGCGCTTGAGCACCTATCGCAAGATCCATCCGGGCGCGTGGGAGGAAGCGATCTTCTACGACCATCCCAGCGGCTACGATCGCGTGCGACGTTCGATGGAGTGGCTGAAAGAGCATCCGGAAGCGGGTCGCCGGGCACCGTGATCCGCGGGCGTCCGGATGCGCGCCGTCCGGATGCGCTCCGATCCGCCGTTGAAGTTTGAACTGCCGGGGAAATGACCATGCGTGTCCGCCTGATGCTGTTGCTCCTGTGCGTGGGACTGTCGGGATGGGTGCCTTCGGCATTCGCGCTCGGCAACTGCAGCAGCGATGCCTACGTCCGCAGTTTCGACGCGCGCCTGAGCGGCGCCGGCTGCGTGCCGCTGGTGGAGACCACCGTCCACTGGGCCGGCGGGCGTCAGCCGCTGCGCATGGTGACGTCGGTGGAGTCCGCGGCCGAGCCGTCGCTCGTGCATCTGGTCGCGCCGATCCGCAGCCTCGCCGAGCGCGCAGGCCGCGCCATGGACGAGATGGGCGGCGTCGAAATCGCGCCCGTCACCATCTACCTCACATCGCTGCCGCCGCCGCCGGAATTGGGCGCGAGCCAGCCGACCGCAGCGCTCGCCAGGCCCTTTCCGGACGAATGCGAAGTCGTTTTCTACTGGTCGCCGGAGGGCGAGAGTTACGACTTCCTGATGTTCACGCTGGCGCACGAACTGTTCCACTGCATCAGCGCCAAATCGTTCCTGAGCGTGTACAACCACGAGTCCGCGATCTGGTGGGCGGAAGGCAGCGCAGAGTATTTCGCGCATCTGGCTTACCCGGGCACCTCGTTCTCGGATGGCGATATCGCCGAATTCGACGCGGGATCGCCGACCCAGCCGCTGTGGAGCTTCACCTATTCCAGCGTGCCGTTCTTTTTCTGGCTTGGACAGAACGAAGGGCCGAATGCGGTGTCGCGCTTCGTGCACGGCCTGGCCACCGGAGACGGTGCGGCAGCCGAGCACGCGGCGCTGCGCCGGATGATCGATCCCGGGCAGTGGAAACAGTTCGGCGAAGATTATCTCGACGGCAAGATCCGCCAGCCTGCAGGGCGCCTGATGGCGTCGACGCCGCAGCCCGGCGCTTTACGGCGCATCACCGGGCCGACGACGCATCGGGTCGCATCGCAGCCGTTCGTACTGCACCGCGAGCGACTGTCGTTCGCGCGCGGCAAGCTGTACACACTGCAACAGGACAATATCGATGCCGGGTTGTCGGTGGGTTTCTCGAACACGCCCGGGGTCTGGATCTCGCCGCCGGACAACGTGACCGCCTGTCGCGAGGACGTGCTGTACCGCGTGCTCGCCACCACCACCGAAGCCAACGGCGCGGCCACGTATCAGATCGCCCTGCCGCCCGGCATCGACAGCGAGGGCGCGTGCTGTCTGGTCGGCGAGTGGTCGCCCACGCAGGCCTCGCGCGAGGGCGAAATCGCGATACTCGCCGACGTCGGCGCAGGCCAGATCGCCGCAGCCGGCGGCAGCCTGTCCTGCGAGCCGCCCGAGGGCACCTGGTTGCTGTCGTTCTCCGGCGACGGCACCGGCAGCGTCGATTGGCAGGGCTTCACCAACCGCTGCATCACCCGGGCGCAGGGCGGCGAGATGGAAACCGCCTCCACGCGCAACGGCACGACCGGTTTCGAGTGGCGGACCACCGGTCCCGGCGGCGGCACCGCGCGTTATGTCGAGAACAGCGTCGAGATGACGATCAATATGAAACTGGGGCCGATGACCGTGCTCGACCGCACCGCGCCCGATGCAGGCCCGTCCGTCGAATCCAACGGCTTCGCCTACCAGTGCACGGCGGAGACGTTGAGCATCCAAGGCATCTATGGACTCAACTATCGCGCGGGGCGCTACACGCGGGTGAGCGAGCCGGCGCCGTAGCGTCGCGTCCCGTCCCGTCCCGTCATCGGCGGCTCCCGCCATGTTCGCGTGACCGGCCGTCGATCCGGATTGCGTTTGTATGGATGCTCGCGAGCCGGATCATGGACAGCGCCGCGCAGCGGCTTCGACAGGAACGCGTCGCGAACCAACCCAGCAGCAACGACAAGGAGACGGCAATGGGCGGTCTGGTCAACAAGAGCCTGGAAAACGGCGAGCAGGTGGTGCTGGCGAACTGGGACCAGTACGCGCCGAGCCAGCACGGCGCCGAACTTCGCGACAGGGCCTGGAATGCGGCGAACTCGCGGACGGGCCTCGCGTTCTACGAATCGACGGTCCAGTTCATGCGCAACGACTGGGCGGAAAAGAACATGTCGCCGCAGCACATCAAAGGCAGCACCGACAACGTGGCGCTGTATTACAGCAACGAGACCAACACCTGGCATACCGCCGATGCGCTGGATGTCGATCACATCACGCCTTGGAAAAAACACCTGCAGGCGCTCGATGTCGCCAACATGGCCGAGGCGCACATGGGCTACAACGACGTCGCCAACCTGCGTGCGCTGCCGTCTTTCTACAACCGCGCGCGCGACAGTGGCGAAAAGGTGCTGGAGCAGCACGGCAACGAATCGCCGCAGTGGCAGAAGTGGGTCAAGGACCGGATCGGATACGACCACACGGTCGATCACCCAGCGTTCGATCCGCAAACCGACAAGGCCAGACGCACGATCGCCACCACCGGCCAGCCTTGGACGCAGGACAACACCCGCTCGGATCTGTCGTTCGACACCCGGGTCAAGGACAAATGGTTCGAGCACCAGCTGCAGGAGAGTTTCGCCGGGACCGCCAAACTGCCGTGCGCGCCGAAAGGGTCGACGCAGGAGGTGCCGCTGTTCCGTTGCAGCGTCACCGGTCAGCTGGTCACCCGGGATGCGCTCGACATCGATCACCGTGTTCCGTTCGAGACCATCCTGAAGGATCTGCAGGAAAAGCATCCGCAGGGGCTGAGCAAGGCGCAGGTGCTCGACGCCTACAACGACACCGGCAATCTGCGCCTGGTGGGCCGCAGCGCCAACAGCTCGCACGAATGGGAGCTGGACAAGAACGGCCAGTTCCGCGACAAGGAAATTCCGGAGAAACCCGGCGAATTCAAGGGTTGGCTGGTGAAGGGCGCGGAACTCGAGCCCAGCATGAAAATGGAGATCCAGGACATCATGCAGGAACGCGGCGCGCTGCAGCGGCGCGGCGTCGAGCTGTATTGGGAGCACGATCAACGCCAGCAGCAGGGGTATGCCGGCCCGACGCTGTTGAGCGATCCCAAGCATGCGGACTACGGACACTTCAAGACGGCCATGGCGCATGTCGACATGCTCGATCCCAAGCGCGAGCATCTGCCGGAACAGTTCCAGCGCGACAATCTCGCATCGTCGATGGCCGTGACCGCGCGCAAGGAAGGGCTGGCGTCGATCGATCATGTGTTCAAAAGCCACGATGGACATGACCTGATCCTGGTGTCCGGCGATCCGAAATCCGACTCGCATCACCGGGCCTTGCAGCCGGTGACCGACGGCGTGCTCACGTCGATCGTCGAGAACACGAAGACGATGGCGCAGTTGCCCGTGCCCCAGCAGCCGATCCAGAACGCGCAGCAGCATACGCAGCAGTTCTGACGATGGACGGCGGCGATCGGGCCGTACCCCCCCCCGGCCCGGGCGCGCGCCAGTCGTCGCTGTGATTGCGGGCACAGCGCCTTGAACGCGCTTGTGCGATCCTGATCCCCGGTGAGGTGGCCGGGGGCGACACCGATCGACAATGACGTCGTCCGGAGGAATCGACATGCGCAAATCATCCGTTCCACTGTTCCTGCTGGCGTTGACGCTTCCGCCTTTCGCAGTCGAAGCGCGGACCTTCACGGTCGGCCCGGTCGGCCGCGATTACACCCAGCTGTATGCGCTCTTCGACGCCAACAACCTCGCGCCCGGCGATATCGTCGAAGTCGACGGCAGTGCGCTCTACGGCAGCGTGGTGGTCGGCGACGACGATGGCGGCGCACCCGGCAACCCGGTGATCATCCGCTGGCGTCGCGTGGCCGGCGCGACGCGCCCCGCCCTGCAGGGTGGCCTGCATACGATCAAGTTCCAACGGTCGAATCACGTGGTGTTCGAGGGTTTCGAAGTGCGCGGCGGCGGCAACACCTGCGTGTTCAGCGAAGCCCACGACGTGACCGTGCGCGATGCGGTGATCCACGCTTGCCCCGGGCACGGCATTCTCGGCGCCGATCTCAACTCGGGTTCGTTCACGCTCGAATACAGCGAGATCTACGACGCCGGTTCGGGCACCAGCAAACATCCGATCTACATGCAGTCCGATGAGATCGCCTATCCGGGATCGGTGTTCCGCATGCGTTTCAACTACATCCACAACGGCAACGGCGGCAATCTGCTCAAGAGCCGACACGAGCGCAGCGAAATCCATTCCAACTGGTTCGAGGGTTCCGCCTATCAGGAGATCGAACTGATCGGTCCGGATTGCGAAACCCAGGCCAGCGGCTGGACGCGCGCGACCAGGCGCGAAGACGCGGAGCTGGTGAACAACGTCATCGTCCACACCGCGACCACGTGGCCGCACGCGATCCGCCTCGGCGGCGATCTCAACGGCGCCAGCGATGGCCGCGTGCGCATGGTCGGCAACACCATCGTGTTCGACCGTCCCGGTGCGGCGACTGCGGTCTACGTGCAGCTCGGCTTGGGCAGCGTGGAGATGCACAACAACGCGATCTTCCAGACCGGCGGCGCGGCGCCTGCGATCCTGCGCGAGAACACCACCGCCGACATGCCGCTCTGCGCGCCGTTCGGCACCCAGCCGTGGAGCGGCGCGCGCAATGTGTTCGGCACCCGCAACTGGGTGCAGAGCACGGCCACGTTCGTGCCGCCGGAATGGACCGGTACCGTCACTGGCAGCGTGCCCGGGTTCCGCGATGCGGCGCAGCGCGACTTCCGTCCGCTGGCGACCAGCCCGCTGCGCAACGCCGGCATCAATCGCCCGCCGTCGCCGGCCGCGTTCCCGATGCCGTGGTCGCTGCCGGCCGTGCAATACGATCCTCCGCTGCGCGCGAAGCTCGCGATCGGCGACCAGCGCGCGCGCATTCCGCAGGGGTATTTCACCGTGGATATCGGTGCGCTGGAGGAATTCGGAATCGACGCGCTGATCGGCCCGTTCGAGTTGCCGGGGTCACCGCCGAAAGTGCGGCGGCGTTTTCCGGCGAAGACGGTCTCGCCCGCACAGACGGTACCGGACAAGTTCCGATCCATGCGCCTGCGCGAGCATTGAACCCATATCGCGACCGTGCAGGATGTGCGTGCCGTTAGAATAGGCCAACGCACATCGGGGCCGGGGCCGCGCACCATGCTGAAAACCTTGCGCAGTCTGTTCGGTGGCGCACCGGCATCCGACGCGTCGCCTGTCGCAAGGGTGACGACGGCGTTCGCGGATGTCGACATGGTCTGGTATGCCGACACCCGCATGCCGTTGCCGGTGTGGGAAGAGATCGCCAAAGCCGAGCGGCCCGGGTGGACGCCGGCCGAACACGACGCGTTCTGGACGGCTGCGGCCGGACGCTGGCTGCAGGCGATCGCTGCGGGCCTGTCGCCGTCGTATCGCATCCACGAATCCGAGGACTTCCTGCTGCTGTCGGAACTGGAAGATCGGCCGGCCGAAGTCTTCATGCAGTTCTGCCAGTCGGTGCGCCGTCGCATCGTGCGCAATCTGCGCGATATCGCGGTGCCGCGCAGCGGCGGCAAGCACGTGGTCATGGTCTTCGCCAGCGAGGATGAATACTACGATTACATCGCGCACTACTACCCGGACGATGGCGGCGAATACGCGATGTCCGCCGGCATGTTCATCCATGGCGGCTACGGCCATTTCGTGATGTTCGAGGGCGAGATGGAGCATATGCAGCCGGTGATCGCCCACGAGCTGACCCACTGCCTGTTGTCGCATCTGCCGATTCCGGCCTGGTTGAACGAGGGGCTTGCGGTCAATACCGAACAGGCGATCTTCCCGCATCTCGCCGACCCGCGGCGTTCGCTGTACTACCCGCACGAGATCAAGGCCAAGCACGCGGCATTCTGGAACGCCGGGACGATCCAGGAATTCTGGTCGGGCAAGTCCTTCCTGCGCAGCGACGACGGCAACATGCTGTCCTACGATCTGGCCAAGCGCATCACCGCCGTCGCCGCGCGCGGTGAAGAGGCGTTCCGTGCGTTCGTGCTGGATGCCGACGGTCGCGATGCGGGCATGTCCGCCGAGCATTGGCTGGGCTATCCCCTGGAGCATCTGATCATTCCGGTGCTGGGCGAGGGCGACTGGAGGCCAGCGCCCGCAGGCTGGCAGGAAGGCGTGGAGCGCGGGCAATTCTGAAACAGGAGCGCACCGTGCGCGGCCTGCGCGCTGGCTGCGCTCGAGCGTGCACCCGGTGGCGATGCAATGCGACCGAAGGTGCGCGATCATGGGCCACGCCCACCGCCCATCGAATGCGCATGGACAACCACAAGCGATCTTCATCGACGCCCCGTACCGATACCGTCAGTGCAGGCGATCGCGGCGCCAGAGGCATCGTGTTCTGGTTGGTTGCAGCGCTGATTCTGGTGGTGGCGGCCAGCCAGTTCGGGCCGCTCAAGCGTTATCTGACGGTTCCGCCGCTGTCCGCGCGCAAGCTTCCGGCCGCAGCGCCTGCCGACACGGCGACGCCATCGGCACCCGCGGGGCCGGCAGTGCCTGTCGTTGCCGAGCCGCTGCCTCCGCCCGCACCGCGGATCGCGTCGACGCCTGCCGCATCCGAGCAGATGCCGACACTGATGCTGAAGGAACCGCCGCCCGCGCAGGCGATCGCTTCGTCATTGCCCGAGGGCGAGGCCGGGCTGGTCGAGGCGATGCGCAAAGGCCTGCTGCGTCCCGCCTCGGGCAGCGACCTGTCGGTGTGGAAATCGCGATGGTCGCAGGCGAACAGCCGCAGCGTGCCGCGCACGTTCGACGAACGCACGCGGATGATGACGACGTATGTGATCCAGCGCGATCTCGATATTCCGGCCGGACTCAGCGGCGCGCATTCGGTCGTGTTCGTGCTGGAACGAGGCGTGCCGTATCCGCGCGGAGATGCCGGACATTCGGTCATCCTCGATCAGGCCACCGGCGCCTGCATGGGCGCGGTCTGCGGGATGCTGTTGAGCGAGGACTGAGGGCGTGGACACGACAACGGCAGGGCGAACCCTGCCGTCGTGTCGGGGTATTGCGATGCAACGGTGACGCGCAGCGATCAGAGTTTGGCGGCGGTCGGCAGATTGACCTTGTCGATCCCGTGGATCACGCCATTGCTCGAACCGATATCGCTCTCGGTGACGTGCGCGCCATCGATGCTGAACTTGCCTTCGAGCATCCTGATCGGCGCGGCCTGGCCGTTGACGGTCTTGGCGGCGTCCCACTTGCCCATGTCGGCCACGCTCTTGCGTCCGGCCAGCACGTGATATTTCAGGACCGATGCCAGTTCATCCTTGTTTTCCGGCTTCATCAGCGTGTCGAGCTTGCCGGCCGGCAGTTTCGCGAAGGCGGCGTCGGTCGGTGCGAACACGGTGAACGGGCCGACACCGCGAAGCGTTTCGCCCAGGCCGGCCTGTTCGACGGCTTTGGCGAACGTGCCGAACGAGCCCTTGGCGGCGGCGGTGTCGAGCAGGTTTTTGCTCTGCGCGTTGTCCGTGGCGACCGGGTTGGGCTTGGCCGCGCCGATCGGAGTGGCGGCCGGTGCGGCGTTGCCGGTATTCTGCGCGGCATTGCTCTGCGGGGTGGTCTGGGGAATGGTCGGTGTATTCATGATTTTTGTTCTCGATGAAGCGATCGGCGCAATTCGCAGCATGCGTTTCGCAGCGTGCGATTCGCGCGGATCGAAAGCGGCGTGGCCGCGATATCCGTCGTCGACGGAGAGTGATGCCCGGAGCGGAGAGTGGATGGAGGTGCGGCGCGTCCGAGGCGACGCTGCAGAAGTGCATCGCAGCGTCGTTGAACCATACGCGCTGCATTGTTAGCGCAACGTAACCTGGCGCAATCCGTACGCGGCACCATTCGCCTTCATGTTGAAGACGGTCGTTGGCGTCGATCGTGCACGATGTCGTCGTGGCATCATGCAATACGCGCGGGTCGAGCGGCGCCGCGCGACGGCATCATGGCAAGTGTGCGAACGATATCGATGTTCATCACCAAAGGAGAGAGTCATGTCTTATGTCCATGCCTATGCGGATCGAGAGCCGGCGCGCGCGGATGTCGACGCGATCGATGGCGCCGCCGTGCTCGAATTCGGCGCCCCGTGGTGCCCGCACTGCATCGCCGCGCAGCCGCTGTTGGAAGCGGCCCTGTCGGCACGCGACGACGTGCGGCATCTGAAGATCGAAGACGGTCCGGGCCGCCCGCTGGGGCGCAGTTTCAGGATCAAACTCTGGCCGACCGTGCTCGTGCTGCGCGATGGCGTCGAGTTGATGCGCGTGGTGAGACCGACGGCACGAGACGAGATCGAGCGCGCGTTGGCGGCGTTGTAATGCGGTGGCTTCGGTTGCGCGGCGGTTCGTGAAGGTTGTGTTCGATTCAGCATGCGTCGCGCGTCGCGCGTTCAGTTTGTCCCGCGAGAAGCCAGCGTTTGCGTACGTCGTTTCCCGCGCCTAGCGCGATCGCGCGGGTCAATGGTTAACGCCGCGTTGCGTTCATGTTCGCGACGTGGTTTCGATTCATGCCGGAATTCGCATGGTGTCGCTGCGGTCGGTGCGAGATGACCGGGCTGATCGCTCCTTCATGCAACTCCGGAGAATCACCAACATGACAAAACACATCGATCTTCGTTTGACGGGCCTGTTGGCCCTGTCCGCCGCGCTTGCGGCGCCCATGTCCTTCGCCCAAACCGCCACGCCCACCGACGCCGCCGCGCAGGATGCCGTGCAGTCCACTGCAAGCCAGCCTGCGAGCCCGGCGCCGCAGAGCGACGCGGCACCGGCCAAGAAGACCTGGGCCGAACTCGACACCGACAAGGACGGCAATCTGACCAAGACCGAGGCCGCGACCATTCCGTCGCTGCAGGCGGTGTTCGATCAGGCCGACGCCAACGCCGACGGCGCGCTCAGCGGTGCGGAATACAAGACCTATCTGGCGATGAACAGCCAGAGCCAGGATCCCCGCACGTCCGGCAAACCGAAGAAGTAATCGCGACAGACAACGAAGGGCGGACGAAGCGCGTACCGCCCGCGCGACAGGGAATGTCGCGTACGAGTGTCCCGCCGCTGCGGGATCGGCCGATGCGCGGATGCCAGGGAAGGCGTTCGCGTACGTGCCCGGGTCGGAGGTGAAGCGCCGGATCGTGCGCGCTAGACGGATGCGCCAGCGAAGCCCTGCTGTCGCCAGGCTTCGAACACCACCACCGCCACCGCATTCGACAGATTGAGGCTGCGATTGTCGGGCCGCATCGGCAGCCGCAGCCGCTGGCCGTCGGGAATCGTCGTCAACACCGCGTCGGGCAAACCGCGCGTTTCCGGTCCGAACAAGAACGTATCGCCGGGCGCGAACGCGACCTGGTCGTAGCGCGTCGAATTGCGCGTGCTCAGCGCGAACAGCCGTGCGGGCGATATCGCGGCCAGCGCATCGTCCAGCGAGTCGTGCACGCGAAGCGTCGCGTACTCGTGATAATCCAGGCCGGCGCGACGCAACTGCGCGTCTTCCAGCGTGAACCCGAGCGGACGGATCAGATGCAGCCGCGCGCCGGTGTTCGCGCACAGGCGGATGATGTTGCCGGTGTTCGGCGGGATTTCGGGTTCGTGGAGAATGACGTCGAACATCTGCATGCGCTGCTGTTGATGGTTCACCAGGGCAAGGCTTCGCCGCGCCAATCCAGAAAACGGCCGCTGTCGGCCAGCGACAGACCGCCGATCACCCGCAGCAGGCCGGCGACCGATTCATCCGTCGCGATCTGCGCCCCATCGCCGCCCATGTCGGTCTGCACCCAGCCCGGATGCAGGGCGACCACCTTGATGCCGCGCTCGCGCAACGCATGCGCGAGCAGGACGGTCGCCATGTTCTGCGCGGCCTTGCTGATGTTGTAGCTGGGCGTGCCGAAGCGGCTGGTGTTGGCGATGGAGCCCAATTGCGAAGACACATTGGCGACGCAGCCGCCGTCGGCGAGTGTCGCCGCCAGCGCTTCGGCCAGCAGCAGCGGGCCGGCGGCGTTGGTCCGGAAACTGTCTTCCAGATGCGCGGCCGACAGCGTGCCGAAGCGTTCGCCGGAGTGCAGCACGCCGGCATTGTTGATCAGCAGGTCGATGACCGGTTTTTCGCCCTCATGGCCGCAGACCAGCGGCAGCTCGCGGACCAGTTCGGCGCGGGATCTGGCGTCGGCCACGTCCAGCGGCAGGACGTGCAGGCGACCGGGGTATTCGCCTGCCAATGTGTTCAGGGCGGTGGCCTTGCCGGGATGGCGGCAGGTGGCGATCACCCGGTCGCCGCGCGCCAGCAGATGGCGGACGAAAGCCAGACCGATTCCGCGGTTGGCGCCGGTCACGAGGCAATGCAGTGGCATGGGAGGGCTCCGTGCGATGGTGGGCGGCGGCCGGGACTTGTGGCCTAGTGTCATGTTTGGGCGGGCTCGCTAGCATGCAATGCTGGCCCAGCGCTGTCCAAACCGGCGTGTCACCGCAGCCCGGCCCGCCCATTCCCATGTCCCAGGAGCTTCGCATGCCCATCGCCCGTCCGCGCCCGTCCGCGCTCAAACACGGTCTTCTCGCGCTGGCGCTGACCACCGCGCTCGGCGGCAGCCTGTCGCTGGTCCCGCTCGAGGCGCAGGCCAGGACGACGCGCAGCGCCGAGGTCGATATTCCCTATCAGCAGTTCACCCTGCCCAACGGTCTGCGCGTGATCGTGCACACCGACCGCAAGGCGCCGATCGTGGCGGTGAACATCTGGTACCACGTCGGCAGCAAGGACGAGCCTGCGGGCCGCAGCGGCTTCGCGCATCTGTTCGAGCATCTGATGTTCAACGGCTCGGAGAATCATCCGGGCGAATTCTTCGAACCCTTCGAGCTGGCCGGCGCCACCGACCAGAACGGCACCACCAATTCGGACCGCACCAATTACTTCGAGAACGTGCCGACCACCGCGCTGGACATGGCGCTGTGGATGGAGTCCGACCGCATGGGCCATCTGCTCGGCGCGATCGACCAGGCGACGCTCGACGAACAGCGCGGCGTGGTCCAGAACGAGAAGCGCCAGGGCGAGAACCAGCCTTACGGCCAGGTGTTCGATCTGCTCGGCAAGGCGATGTACCCGGAAACCCACCCCTACCACCACAGCACCATCGGCTCGATGGCGGATCTCAATGCCGCGTCGCTGGACGATGTGAAGAACTGGTTCCGCACCTGGTACGGCCCGAACAATGCGGTGCTGGTGCTGGCCGGCGACATCGACCTGGCCACCGCCAAGGAAAAAGTCGCCAGGTATTTCGGCGATATCCCCGCCAGTCCGACCATGGCGCAACCGAAGGTCGATGTCTCGCCGCTGGCGACGGACTCCCGGTCCACCCTCACCGACAAGGTCCCGCAGGCCCGCGTCTACCGCGTCTGGAATACCGCGCAGTCCGGGAGCGTCGACGCCGACCGTCTGCAACTGTTGTCGCAGGTGCTCGGCGGCAGCCGCTCGTCGCGCCTGGACCAGCGCCTGCTGCACACCGACAAGTCGGTGGACAGCGTCAGCGCATCGGTCTTCACTTCGCAGCTCAGCTCGAATTTCTTCATCAGCGCGACCGTGAAGCAGGGCGTCGACCCGGCCAAGGTCGAAGCCGCGATCGATGAGGAATTGAAGACACTGCTGCGCGATGGCCCGACCCAGGTCGAACTCGACCAGGCGCGCACCGTGATCAAGGCCGGCTTCACCCGTGGCGTCGAACGCATCGGCGGGTTCGGCGGCAAGGCCGATGTCCTGGCCGAATGCGCGGTCTACACCGGCAATCCCGGCTGCTTCCGCGACAGTCTGCGCACCATCAACACCGCCACCGTCGGCCAGGTCAAGGCTGCCGGCGTCCAGTGGCTGGGTGCGGGCAAGGGTAGTCACACCCTGGTGGCGATGCCGGGCGAGCGCAAGCCGCTGCCCGAAGACGCGGCGGTCACGCCCACCGCGCTGACCCTGCCGGCGGTCGATCCCAAGTACAGGACCAACGCCAGCGATGTCGACCGCAGCGCCGGTGTGCCGGTGCCGAGCCAGTTCCCGGAACTGAAATTCCCGTCGTTGCAGCGCGCCACCCTGAAGAACGGCACCAGGATCATCCTCGCCGAACGCAAAGGCGTGCCGGTGGTGCAGATGAGCTATCTGTTCGGCGGCGGTTTCGTCGCCGACCAGGGCGGCAAACTCGGTACGTCGAGTTTCGCCATGGGCATGCTCGACGAAGGCGCCGGCGACTACGACGCCATCGCGTTCGGCAATCGCGCCGAATCGCTGGGCGCCAATCTCAGCGCGGGCGCCAATCTCGACGGCGCCAGCGCCGGTCTGTCGGCGCTGAAGCAGTATCTCGATCCGTCGGTGGCGCTGTTCGCCGACATGCTGCGCCGCCCGCGCTTCGACCAGAACGAAGTCGATCGCGTGAAGGCGAGTTGGATCGCCGGCATCGCCCAGGAAAAAGCCCGCCCGAACGGCGCGGCCCTGCGCGTGCTGCCGCCGCTGCTGTACGGCGAAGGCCATCCGTATGCGATCCCGTTCAGCGGGACCGGCACCGAAGCGTCGATCGGCTCGCTCACCCGCGACGATCTGCTCGCCTACCACGCCCGCTGGGTGCGTCCCGAAGAGGCGACCCTGCTCGTGGTCGGCGACACCACCCTGAAAGAGATCGTGCCGGTGCTGGAAAAGCACCTCGGCGACTGGAAGAGCGAAGGCGCGGTCCGCAGCAACGGCGCGATTCCCGAAGTCGCGACCCCGCGCAAGCCGCGCGTGTATCTGATCGACCAGCCGGGGGCGGTGCAGGCCAATCTCTACGTCGGCCAACTCGTGCCATCGACCCGCGATCCGGGTGCGGTGAAGTTCGATATCGCCAACGCGGTGCTCGGCGGCGAGTTCTCCTCGCGCCTGAACATGAATCTGCGCGAGGACAAGCACTGGGCCTATGGTTCCTACAGCTCCGTCACCGGCGCACAGGGCCAGCGGCCGTGGATGGCGTTCGCGGCGGTGCAGATCGACAAGACCGCCGAATCGCTGAAGGAAATGCAGCGCGAGATTACCGAATACGCCAGCGGCAAGGCGCCGCCGAAGCCGGAGGAAGTCGCCAAGATCCAGTCCACCGAGATCCGTGGCTTGCCAGGTTCGTACGAAACCGCAGGCGCCGTGCTCGGCACCCTCGGTGGCATCGTCCGCTACGGCCGTCCCGACGATTACGTCTTCCGGCGCAAGGCCGAGATCGAAGGCCTCACGCCGGAGCAGGTGAAGGCCGCTGCCGCGACCGTCGCTCCGGACGCGCTGACCTGGGTGGTGGTCGGTGATCTGAAGCAGATCGAGAAGCCGGTGCGCGCGCTGAAGATCGGCGAGGTTTTCGTCGTCGATGCCGATGGCAAACCCGTGAAGAAATGATCCGGAGCGGAACAGTATCTGCTTGAGCTCCGTCATTCCCGCGAACGCTGGAATCGAGTGACTTCAAGCCTCTGCGACGAGGCAAAGACACTGGATCCCCGCGTTCGCGGGGATGACGAAAATCGGGTTGCGGCGCTTGAGGCAGTGCCTTTCGGTCCTGAGCGGTTGGCGCATGCGCTGTTGAAGCATGCATTGTTGGGACATGCATTGTTGAAGCATGCAGTCGATGCCCGCCAAGATGGCGGGCATCGTTTTTCCGGAGTACCGAACCATGTCCTCGCTCACCCGATCTTCGCGCATCCTCGCCATCGCGGTCCTGACCGCCTGCACCACCGCCTGCACCTGGGTCCACATGGCGCCAGGCGCCTCGGCGGTGAAGGTCGTGGCGCAAGCGCCGTCCGGCTGCGAGAAGCGCGGCGAAATCGAAGTGTCGGTGAAGGACAGCGTCGTCTTCTACGAACGCAACCATCTCAAGGTGCGCGAAGAACTGGAAACGCTGGCGCGCAACGAAGCACCGGGCCTCGGCGCCGACACCGTGCAGCCGGTCGAGCCGCCCGAATCCGGCGCGCAGCGCTTCGTCGCCTGGCGCTGCATGCGCTAGCAGCGACGCAGGGAACGCGGCGACTCAGCGCGCCGGACAGTCCTGCCGCAGCGTGGTCTGCCCCATGTGCACGGTACCGTCCGCGCTCGGCAAGCGGAACTGCAGTCCCAAACAGGCCGCTTCGAGTTTGTTCCACTCGCTCAATTCGCCCGTATGCGCCCATTTGCGCGCGATCCGCAGGCTGTAGCAGCCGGCAGCGTCGGTGTCGGTGGGCTCCCAATCGACTTCCTGGCTCCCCAGGATGTTCATCTCGAACACCGCGCCCAGCGGCGAACACACCCGGAAATGTTCGGCGGTCAGGCCTTTCACCGGGGCGCCGGTCTCGGAATGGGACACGGAGGCGAACAACAGCAGCACGAAGCTGTCGTCGTGGATGGACTTGGATTCCTGCGATACCGCGTCGACGATCAGCCGTGCCATCGGATGTCTTTCCTGGGGGTGGGGGATGCGGTGCGGCTCCACAGACTGGGGGCCGCCATCCCCATAGTGTGGCCGCAGGCGGAATCGGTGCCATGGGCCGAACGGCACACAGCGGGGTTCGCGGGCGGTCGCCGGGGGCCTCCGGAAGGCCCGGCGCGGCGGTTTCGGGGCTCCGGGGAGCCGGAAATGGGGCCTTTGGGCCGGTTTGGCATGCGCTGGGGCCCCGAAGCCGGTAACCTATACGGTTCCTGTCTGTTTTACGGCTGAACACCTCATGCTGTTTCAACACGTCGCGATTGCCGGCTTGGCGCACATCGATGCCCCGCGCCAACTGACCTCCGCCGAGATCAACGCCCGGCTCAAGCCGACCCTCGACCGTCTGGGGATCAAGTCCAACGTCCTCGAAGATATCGCCGGCATCCGCTCGCGCCGTCTCTGGGACGATGGTGTCGAAGCCTCCGATGCCGCCACCCTGGCCGGCGTGAAGGCGCTGGCCGATGCCGGCATCGACCCCTCGCGGATCGGCCTGCTGGTCAACACCTCGGTCAGCCGCGACTATCTGGAGCCGTCCACCGCCAGCATCGTCTGCGGCAACCTCGGCCTCTCCGACACCTGCCAGAACTTCGACGTCGCCAACGCCTGCCTCGCGTTCCTCAACGGCATGGACATCGCCAGCCGCATGATCGAGCGCGGCGAAATCGACTACGCGCTGATCGTCGATGGCGAAACCGCCAATCTCGCCTACGAAAAAACCCTGACGCGCATGGCCAGTCCGGACATGACCGAAGAAGAGTTCCGCAACGAAATGGCCACGCTCACCCTGGGCTGCGGCGCCGCCGGCATGGTTCTCGCCCGCGCCGAACTGGCTCCGGGCGCACCGCGCTACCGCGGCGGCGTCAGCCGCGCCGCCACGCAGTGGAATACCCTGTGCCGCGGCAACCTCGACCGCATGGTCACCGACACCAAGATGCTGCTGATCGAAGGCATGAAGCTGGCGTCCAAGACCTTCGCCGCCGCCAAGCTGGCGCTGGGCTGGGCAGTGGACGAAGTCGACGAATTCGTCATCCACCAGGTCAGCAAGGTCCACACCCAGGCCATGGTCGAAGCCTTCGGCATCGACCCGAAAAAGGTCCTGACCATCTTCGGCGAACACGGCAACATCGGACCGGCCTCGGTGCCGATCGTCCTCAGCAAGCTGCGCGAGATGGGCCGACTGAAGAAAGGCGACCGCGTCGCCCTGCTGGGGATCGGCTCGGGCCTCAACTGCTCGATGGCGGAAGTGGTCTGGTAATCCGGATCGGCACATCCATCCGAGGGCCGGTCTGTCCGGCCCTTTTCATATGCGAATCGCGATGACGAACTACCCCGACTACCCCTTCACCCCCAAACGCCTCGAAGTGCGGCCCGGCATTTCGATGTCGTATCTGGACGAAGGCCCGCGCGACGGCGAGATCGTGCTGATGCTGCACGGCAATCCGTCGTGGAGTTACTACTGGCGGCATCTGGTGCTGGGGCTGCGCGACCCCGCCCAGGGCAAAGCGTACCGCTGCATCGTGCCGGACCACATCGGCATGGGGTTGTCGGACAAGCCGTCGGACAAGGACTACACCTACACCCTGCAGTCGCGCGTCGACGATCTCACCCGGCTGCTCGATTCGCTGGGTATCGATGGCCCGTTGACGATGGCGGTACACGATTGGGGCGGCATGATCGGTTTCGGCTGGGCGCTGGCCCACGAGGCGCAGGTGCGCCGGCTGCTGATCACCAACACCGCCGCGTTCCCGCTGCCGGCGGCGAAACCGCTGCCGTGGCAGCTGAAGCTCGGCCGCGACATGAAGCTGGGCGCGCTGATGATCCGCGGTTTCAATGCGTTCTCGGCCGGCGCCGCGCGCGACGGCGTGATCCGGAAGATGCCGGCCGACGTGCGTCGCGCCTACGAGGCGCCCTACGATTCCTGGGCCAACCGCATCTCCACCCTGCGCTTCGTGCAGGACATTCCGCTGAGCGAGGGCGATCCGGCGTGGACGCTGGTGAATGCCTCCGCGAAGCGCCTGCACGCCTATGCCAACCGCCCGGCGTTCATCGGCTGGGGGTTGCGCGATTTCGTCTTCGATCACCACTTCCTCGAAGGTTTCCAACGCGCATTGCCGGAGGCCGAAGCGCATGCGTTCGAGGACGCCGGCCACTACGTGATGGAGGACAAGCACGAGGTGCTGGTACCGGCGATGCGCAGGTTCCTGGACACGCATCCGGTTTGAGGCGTGGTGTCCGGGCGAGTTGACCCGGATCAACTCGATGGACCTGTCGACTGTCTAAGCTGCGGCCTTCGCACAACCCGCGAGGGCGGCATGTCCCGTTTCGATATCGTGGTGGTCGGCGCCGGCCCTGCCGGCCTGGGTTTCGCCCGCTCGCTCGCCGGCAGCGGCCTGAAGGTGGCGCTGGTCGAACGCCAGCCGCGCGCGGCGCTGGCCGATCCCGTCGACGACGGTCGCGAGATCGCGCTGACCCATCGTTCGCAGCGGCTGATGCGTGAACTCGGCCTGTGGCAGCGCCTCGCCGACGACGAGGTCGCGACGCTGCGCGATGCGCTGGTGCTGGATGGCGGCGACACCGACGGCCTGCGCTTCCGGCACGAGGACAGCGGCCAGCCGCAGCTCGGTTGGCTGGTGCCGAATCGCGCGATCCGCCGCGTCGCCTTCGAAGCGATGGAAGCGGCGGGCGAGGCGACCCTGATCGACGGCGTGCGCGTGATCGGCGTGCATGCCGATGCCGACGGCGCCGAAGTGCGGCTGGACAACGGCGAGTGCCTGCAGGCGGATCTGATCGTCGCGGCCGACAGCCGCTTCTCGGAAACGCGACGCGCGGTGGGCATTCCCGCGACGATGCGCGATTTCGGCAAGACCATGCTGGTGTGCCGCGTGCAGCACGCGCGCGAACATGCGCAGACCGCGTGGGAATGGTTCGACTACGGACAGACGCTCGCGCTGCTGCCGCTGCACGACGCGCACACCTCGTCGGTGGTGCTGACCCTGCCGCATCAGGAGGCATTGACCGTGCAGGCGATGGATGCGGACGCGTTCGGCGCGGACATGAGCCGACGCTTCCAGCAGCGGCTGGGTGCGATGACCTTCATCGGTCCGTGCTGCGCCTATCCGCTGGTCGGCGTGTATCCGCAGCGCTTCGTGTCCGAACGCTTCGCGACCATCGGCGACGCCGCCGTCGGCATGCATCCGGTGACCGCGCACGGGTTCAATTTCGGATTGCTCGGGCAGGACGCGCTGGCGCGCGCGATCCGCGAAGCGCACGCGGCCGGACGACCGTTCTGGCGCCGCAGCCTGCTCGAACGCTACGAACGCGACCACCGCCATGCGACGCGACCGCTGTATCTGGCGACCCAGCTGGTCGCCGGTCTGTACACCGACGATTCGGCGCCGGCGAAATTCGTCCGCCGCAAAGCGCTGCGGATCGCGCAGCGGATCGGCCCGTTCCGGCGCATGGTGATGGCCGGATTGACCGACGACGGCCGGCGCGGGCCGCCGCCGTTGCGCAAGTTCGTCGAACGATTGCGGCCGATGCCGCGTTAAGGCCCGAGCGCGCGTTCGACGTCTTCGCGCGTCAACACCGCAAGACCGTAGGCGATGCGCGCCTGATCGCACTGCGGATTCGGCGTGCCGTCTTCCCACGACATCCGCAGCTCGCGGCAGGCGCCGGGGCGCGCGTCGTAGATCGAACAGGACACGGATGCGCCGACCGTGCCCTGCAGCGCGATGCAATGCGGCTGCTCGGCCCAGGTGCCGCGCATGCAGCGCTGGTGCGGGCCGAAGGTTTCGGTGAGCGCGACCGGCACCTGCCCGCCGAGATCGGGTTCGGCCTCGGACCAGTGCAGGCTGACGCGGTAGTGGGCGCAGCAGGCGCCGCAGGACAGACAGGGATGTTGCATATGCGATCTTAGAGCGGAATTGCCCGAGTGGTGATCGCCGCGATGTGCGTGGGAGGGCCTTCAGGCACGGGCTCTTCGAGAATCCCTGGACATCCTTGTCCGCCGTTCGATGCCGAAACGCTCGGGCCTGAAGGCCCTCCCGCATGGAGCGGCCGTTACAATCCCGCGATGACGACCACGCCCTGCAACATCGCCGCCAGTCTTCCGCGCCTCGCGCGCGAACGTCCCGATCAGGTGGCGATGCGCTGCCCCGGACGCGACGGCGGCTACGACATCGCATTGACCTACGCCGAACTGGACGCGCGCAGCGACGCCATCGCCGCCGGTCTGGCGAAACGCGGCATCGTCCGTGGTACGCGTACGGTGCTGATGGTGCGGCCGACGCCCGAATTCTTCCTGCTGATGTTCGCGCTGTTCAAGGCCGGCGCGGTGCCGGTGCTGGTCGATCCGGGCATCGACAAGCGCGCCTTGAAGCAGTGCCTGGACGAAGCGCAGGCCGAGGCCTTCATCGGCATTCCGCTGGCGCAGTTCGCGCGCGCATTGCTGGGCTGGGCGCGCAGCGCGCGTGTGCGCATCACCACCGGTGCGCGCCCGTGGTTCGCCGACGCGACGCTGGCCGAGGTCGAAACCTCAGGCGCGCACGCCGGTCCGCAGCTCGCCGACACGCAGCCCGATGACATGGCCGCGCTGCTGTTCACCAGCGGCTCCACCGGCGTGCCCAAGGGCGTGGTCTACCGCCATCGTCATTTCGTCGCCCAGATCGCGATGATGGGCGAGGCCTTCGGCATCGTACCGGGCGGCGTGAATCTGCCGACGTTTCCGCCGTTCGCGCTGTTCGATCCCGCGTTCGGCGTGACCTCGATCATTCCCGACATGGATCCGACCAACCCCGCCAAGGCCGATCCGCGCAAGCTGCATGCGGCGATCGCGCGCTTCGGTGTCGACCAGCTCTTCGGTTCGCCCGCGCTGATGCGCGTGCTCGCCGAATACGGGCAGCCGCTGCCGGGCCTGAAGACGGTGATGTCGGCGGGCGCGCCGGTACCGGCGGACGTGGTCGCGAAGCTGCGCGGACTGCTGCCGGCCGACGCGAATTTCTGGACGCCCTACGGCGCCACCGAATGCCTGCCGGTGGCGGTGATCGAAGGCCGCGAACTACTGACGCTGCGCACGCGCACCGAACAGGGCGCCGGCACCTGCGTCGGCCGTCCGGTGCCGCCGAACATCGTGCGACTGATCCGCGTCGAGGATGTCGCCTTCGACACCTGGTCCGACGATCTCATCGCGGAGGGCGGAATGATCGGCGAGATCACGGTCGCCGGACCCACCGCCACCGATGCCTATTTCAATCGCGATGCCGCCACGCGCACCGCGAAAATCCGCGAAATCCTGCCGGACGGCGGCGAGCGCATCGTCCATCGCATGGGCGATCTCGGTTATTTCGATGGCGAAGGCCGGCTGTGGTTCTGCGGACGCAAGACCCAGCGCGTGGTCACCGCGCGCGCGACGCTGTGCACCGAACAGGTCGAGCCGGTGTTCAACGCGCATCCCGACGTGCGCCGTACCGCGCTGGTGGGGATCGGCGCTTTCGGCGAACAGCGGCCGGTGCTCTGCGTCGAACTGCGCGAAGGCGTGGCCGCGATGGAGTGGGAGCGGATCGAACTGAAACTGCGGCACATGGGCGAAGGCTTCGTCCACACTGCGCCGGTGCAGACCTTCCTGCTTTATCCGAAGCCGTTCCCGGTCGACATCCGCCACAACGCCAAGATCGGGCGCGAGACACTGGCGGTGTGGGCGGCGAAGCAGAAATGCTGAGGCAGGCGATCGATCCGGCCTAATCGATCCGGCTTACTTGAACACCCGCCGCAGCAGATCGGTCGTGCGCGATGCCGGATTGTTGCGGATCTGCTTTTCCTGTTCGGCGATCACATGGAACAGGCCGTCGATGGCTTCTCGGGTCACGTAGTCGTCGAGATCCGCGCTGGTGGCGCCGTTCGAGTTGCCGCCGAGCAACGCACCGGCCAGCGCATTGCCGCCGGCCTTCTTGCTGAAATCCTTATACTTCTTGGTGACGCCGACTTCAGCGGTCTGCTTCGCGACGATCGGCAGGAACGCGGCGTACAGCTTCTGCTCGCTGGTTCGGCGGAAGAAATCCGTCGCCGAGGTATCGCCGCCGCGCACCAGGCCGATCGCGTCCTGCAGGGTCATCTGCCGCACCGAGTCGGCGAGGATGTTCGCCGCCATCGGCACCGCTTTCTCCGCCGCGCGGTTCATCGACAGCTCGAACGCATCCACTTTCTTGCCGGCGCCCAGCTGGCGGGCGAGATCGGCGAGTCTGCGCAGTTTCTCCGGCACCAGGATCTTCACCGCCTGATCACGGAAGAATCCGTCGGGCTTGCCGAGCTGGCGCACCGCACGGTCCACACCTTGCGCGAGCGCTTCCTTGATGCCGCCGGAGGCATCGCGCTCGTTGAGGTTCGTGGTGCTGCTGCCGGTGCCGAGCAGGCGGTCCCTGAGCTGCTGTTCGATCGATTGCGCGCCTGCGGTGGCGGCGGTCGCGACGGCGATGCAGGCGGTGAGAACGAGGGCGGAACGACGCATGGCAGGGCTCCTCAAGTCGGATGGCGGCAGCATACGCCCAGCTCTGCGTGCCTGCTGCGTGAACGACCGACTTTTTCACGCAGGGTTTTCCTACAGACGCCGGGTGTCTCTGGTTGCAGGCTGTTGTTGTACTCGATCAGCCCCCTCCCCAGCCCTCCCCTTCGCCTGCGGCGAAAGGGAGGGAGCCAAGCGCCTGCTTCAAGTCTTCGTCATGAGGCTGCGGCTTGTTTCAAACGCACATCACAGCGCGGGTAAATCGGCTTGCTTCGGGCACTCCCCAGAAGAAATGGCGACCCGGAACAACTCCCTCCTTTTCGCCGCAGGCGAAGGGGAGGGTTGGGGAGGGGTGAAAACCTCCACACCAACGACAGGATCTGCATGTATGCAAGCCAACAGACGCCGCGCCAGGCGATTGCGCAAAACGATGACCGAAGCCGAACAGCAATTGTGGCGGTACCTGCGCGGAAGACAGATCGAGGGTTTCCGCTTCCGGCGGCAGGTGCCGATTCATGGCTACATCGCCGATTTTCTGTGCCCGCAGGCGAAGCTGGTGGTCGAGGTCGATGGTGGTCAGCATGCGCTGCAATCGGGCTATGATGCGCAACGAACGGTAGTGCTGGAACGACACGGTTATCGTGTGCTGCGATATTGGAATCATGATGTGCTGCAGCGTGCCGAGGATGTGGTAGCCGATCTGCATCGACATCTGACCCGTGAGTTCACCCCTCCCCAACCCTCCCCTTCGCCTGCGGCGAAAGGGAGGGAGTCAAGCGAGAATTCGTGAAGACAAATACATGAAGATTTTGGTCACCGGCGGCGGCGGATTCCTGGGCCACGCGCTCTGCAAGGGCCTGGTCGAACAGGGCCACGAGGTCTCGAGTTACAACCGTGGGCATTACCGCTCGCTGGAGCCGCTGGGCGTGCGCCAGATCCAGGGCGATCTGGCCCATCGCGAGGCGATGATCGCGGCCTGCGCCGGGATGGACGCGGTGTTCCACAACGCGGCCAAGGCCGGCGCCTGGGGCAGCTACGAGAGTTACCATCTCGCGAATGTCGTCGGTACCGAGAATGTGCTGGCCGGCTGCCGCGCGCACGGTATCGGCCGATTGGTCTACACCTCGACGCCCAGCGTGACCCATCGCGCGACCCATCCGGTGGAGGGCGGCACCGCCGACACCGTGCCCTATGGCGAAGACTTCAAGGCGCCGTATGCGGCCACCAAGACCATTGCCGAGAAAGCGGTGCTGGCCGCCAACGACGCGGGTCTCGCCACCGTCGCGTTGCGTCCGCGACTGATCTGGGGGCCGGGCGATCAGCAACTGGTGCCGCGATTGGTGTCGCGGGCGAAGGCGGGAAGATTGCGGTTCGTCGGCGGTGGCTACAACAAGATCGATACCACATACATCGACAACGCCGCACAGGCGCATTTCGATGCGTTCGCTGCGCTGGCGCCGGGCGCGGCATGCGCGGGCAAGGCGTATTTCATCAGCAACGGCGAACCCAGGACCTCGCGCGAGATGATCAACGCGCTGCTGCGCGCGGTCGGTGCGCCCGAAGTCGACAAGACCCTGCCGTTCGGCGTGGCTTATGCGATCGGCGCGATCTGCGAACTGCTGTGGCCGTTGCTGCGCCTGAAGGACGAGCCGCCGCTGACGCGGTTTCTCGCTGAACAACTGAGCACTACCCACTGGTACGACATGGCCCCGGCGACGCGCGATTTCGGCTATGCGCCGCGCGTGAGCATCGATGAGGGGCTGAAGCGGCTAGCGGCATCCTATGCGGACTCAAGCTGATGGTTCGCTGCAGCGTTTCGCTCCTTCCCCCGCCTGCGGGGGAAGGCCGGGATGGGGGAAAGTCCGAGACCGGCGCCCCCTCCCCAACCCTCCCCCGCAGGCGGGGGAGGGAGGCAAGCACCGCGTGCATCTGTCAGGGCGAACGCGCACCAGGCCGGTAGACTATCGGCATGACTTCCCCCTTCGACTGGAAACCCCTGGCCGGCCGCGCGCTGGAAGCCGCGCTCAACCGCGCGGTGGCGCTGGACCCGGATACCCGCGACGCGCTGCAGCCGCTGGATGGCCGCAGCGTCGTGCTGGCCCTGGACGCCGCGGAATCATCGCCGCTGGCCATGCGCCTGCTGGTGGAAGGCGACCGGCTGCGGGTCGGTCCGGTCGATGCGGAACAGACGCCCGATCTCGCCGTGCGCAGCACCCTCGGCGGCATGCTGTCGTTCGGCATGCAGTCGCTGCTTCCGAAACTGCTGGGCAAACGCGACGACGACGAGGCCGCCGTGCCGGTCGGGCGGATGCGGATCGAAGGCGATGCCGAACTCGCGCGTCGCCTGCAGCGTCTGGCCGAACGTTTCGATCCCGACTGGCAGCAGCCGTTCACGGCGGTGTTCGGCGACGTGCTGGGCGTGCAGATCGCGAACGGCGTCGCCGCCGCACTGCGTCAGGCGCGCACGGGCGGACAGAAATTCGCCGAGAGCGCGGCCGAATATCTCACCGAGGAATCGCGCGACGTGGTGCCGCGCGCGGAACTGGATGCGTTCCACGACGATGTCGATACCCTGCGCGACGACGCCGAACGACTGGCCGCGCGGATCGCACGGCTGCAGAAGCGGGTCGCGGCATGAGCGCGGTGCTGCGCGCCAGCAGGATCGGTCGCGTCCTGATCCGCTATCGCCTCGACGATCTGCTCGACGGCACGCCGGCCGAGCGTTGGTTGAAACTCGCGCGCCCGTTCGTGCCGCGCGCCTCACGGGAAGTCGCGGCGCTGTCGCGCGGCGCGCGCCTGCGTCTCGCGCTGCAGGAACTGGGGCCGATCTTCGTCAAGTTCGGCCAGATCCTTTCCACACGCCGCGATCTGATGCCGCCGGACATCGCGGTCGAGCTGTCGCTGCTGCAGGATCGCGTGGCGCCGTTCGACGGTCATACCGCGCGCGCCATCGTCGAAGCGTCGCTCGGCCAGGACATCCGCGAAGTCTTCGAGCATTTCGACACCACGCCGCTGGCGTCCGCGTCGATCGCGCAGGTGCATGCGGCGCATCTGCCGGGTGGCCGCGAGGTCGTGGTGAAAGTGCTGCGCCCGGATATCGAAAAACAGATCGACGGCGATATCGCATTGCTCAACAGCATCGCCTCGCTGGTCGATCGCGCGCATCCCAACGCCGACAAGATCCGCCCGCGCGAGATCGTGCGCGAGATCGAAACCACGCTCGCCGCCGAACTCGACCTGCAGCGCGAGGGCGCCAATGCGTCGGTGATCCGCCGGTTCTGGAAGGATTCGCCCGATCTGTACGTGCCGGAAGTGATCTGGAGCCATACCGCCGAACGCGTGCTCACGCTCGAACGCGTGTACGGCATTCCCAGCGACGATATCGCCGCGCTGGACGCGGCCGGCATCGACCGCAAGGCGCTCGCCGCCAAAGGCGTGCGCGTGTTCTACACACAGGTGTTCCGCGACAATTTCTTCCACGCCGATGCGCACGCCGGCAACATCTGGGTCGACAGCGATCCTGCGCGCAAGGACAATCCGCGCTTCATCGCGATCGATTTCGGCATCGTCGGCCAGCTGTCCAGCGAGGACCAGTATTACCTCGCCGAAAATTTCATGGCGATCTTCAACCGCGATTACCGGCGCGTCGCCGAACTGCATGTGCAGGCCGGTTGGATGCCGGCGACGATCCGCATCGACGAACTGGAAGCGGCGGCGCGCGCGGTATGCGAGCCGTACTTCACCCGGCCGCTGTCGGAGATTTCGCTGGCCGAAGTGCTGATCAAACTGTTCCGCACCGCGCAGAAATACGAACTCACCCTGCAGCCGCAGTTGATCCTGCTGCAGAAGACCCTGCTCAATATCGAAGGCGTCGGTCGTCTGCTCGATCCGCAGCTCGACATCTGGGCGGTGGCCAAGCCGGTGCTGGAGAAGATCCTGGTCGAACGCTACAGCCCGCAGCGGCTCGCGGGCGAATTCCGCAAGCGCCTGCCGGAGCTGATCACGCGCGCGCCGGACATGCCGCATCTGCTGCATTCGTGGTTGAGCCAGCAGGTCCAGGGCAAGCACGAACTGGCGATGCGTTCGCACGATCTGGCCGAACTGTCGAACACCATCAACGCGATGCAGCGACGGATCGTTTCTGCGATTCTCGGCACCGGCCTGCTGGTGGTCGCGGCGGTGCTGTATGCGCTGGAGGCGGGTGGGCCGCGCGTGTTCGGCGTGCCGGCCGCCGCATGGATCGCCGGCCTCGGCGGGCTCTGGGCGCTGGTCGCGGCCTGGCCGCGCCGCTGACGCTGCGTACCGCCGATTCGCAGGGCGGGCCCTGGCCCGCCGTTGAGAGCGATCCGACGCAGTGGTAATGATCGAAACGGCTTCGATCATTGTTCGAAGCGGGTGAATGTTTCGCAATGGCGGGCCAAAGCCCGCCCTACGGCGTCTTCACGGCCTTGGCGAAATCGCCGGCCTCGAAGACGCTCAGCGCATCGGGTTTGAAGTGCTTGCGGATCGCGGCGTTCACCTGTTCCGCGGTCAGCGCCCGGGCCTTGGCGTCGGCCTTGATCCACCACGCCATGTCGCGGCCATCGTGCAGACCGTTGGCGAGGTACGACATCAGACGGGCGTCTTCCGCGCGCGCTTGCTCGCGTTCGGTCAGCAGCGAATTCACGGCATCGCGCACCTCGGCGTCGGTCACGCCGTCGCGGATGAAGCGCGCATATTCCTCGCGCACCGCGGCATCGAGTTTCGGCATGTTCTCCGGCGCGACGATCGCCTGGATCGCGAGCAGACCGGCGTCGTTGTGGCCGCCGACGCTGTCGTCGAACTGGATGTCGCTGGTCGCGCCGTAGCTCAGGCCGTCCTTCTGGCGCAGGCGGTCGCCGAGGCGTGCCTTGAGCGGGTCGCCGCCGAAGATCTTGTTGGCGATGATCAGCGCCGCGTAGTCTTCGTCGTTCTGGTTGAACGACAGGTTGGTGCGCGCGAAGAACATGGCGTTCGCCTTGTCCGGGGTTTCGTCGCGCCGGGTCTTCGCGGCGACGGCGCTGTAATGCGTGGGTTCGCGATGGTAAGGCTGCTTGCTGCGCCAATCGGCGAACAGGGCCTGCAGCTGCGCCTTGACCGCGACGGCATCGAAGTCGCCGACGATCGCGATTTCGCCTTCGGCCGTGCCGTAGAAATCGCGATGGAAGGCGACCAGCTGGTCGCGGTCGAGCGCGCGGACGCCGGCGATCCATTCGTCGAGCGAGACGGAGGCGAAGGGATGGCCTGCGGGCCACGGGTCGAAGTGTCGGCTCATCGCAAGCCCGGCGACGGTGCCGGGTTCCTTGCGTGCGGCTTCGAGGCCGGTGGACATCTGCAGCTTGTATTGGTCGAGTTCGTTCTGCGGGAAATTCGCATTGCGCAGGATGTCCGCGCACAGCGCCAGGGCATCGGCCAGCGTTTCGCGCTGGGTCCGCAGCGAGATCGACGCCGATTGCTGATCTCCGCCGACGCCGCCGATGGCCTTGAGCGCATCCATCTTCCTGGCGATCTGCTCGCGGCTCATGGTGGTGGTGCCGGTCATCAGCAGCGCGCCCGTAGCGGTTCCGGCGTACTTCGGCACGCGCCGGAGCGTGTCCACGTCGCCGAACCGGAACCTGGCGCCGACCAGGACCGCATCGCCACGGGTGTCCTTCGGCAGCAGCGAGACCTTCAGCGTGTCGCCGATGACGAAGGTCTGGGTGCGCGATGCGATGTTGGCATGGCTGGCGTCGAAGGTTTCGCCCGCGGCGACTGCGGCTTTGCCGGCGAAGCCCTTGAGCGCCTCAGCCGCTGTGGGCGCCGCGGCGATCTGCACGCGGTCGGCGCCGTCGGTCGGGATGAAGCGGCCGAGCGTGCGGTTGCTGGCCTTGAAATAGGTTTTCGCCACGCGATTGACATCGGCCGTGGTGACCGCGGCGATGCGATCGCGATGCAGGAAATACAGGCGCCAGTCGCCGCCCGCCACCGCTTCGGTGAGGCCCATCGCGACGTCGTCGACATCGCCGAAAGCGCGTTCGTACGTATTCGCGATGCGCTGCTTCGCGTTGTTCACTTCCTCGTCGGTGAGCGGCGATGCGGCGAAGCCTTCGGCGATCCGCAGCAATTCTGCTTCCGCCTTGGCGATGTCGCCGTCCTTGGGCGCGCTCAGCACGAACGAGGCGAGGCTGCTGTCGCGGAACCCGTAATAGCCGGCGGAGGCCCCGCTCGCGATCCTGGTTTCCACCAGCGCCTTGTGCAGGCGCCCGCTCGCCGGATCGCTGAGCAGGTTCACCAGGACCTGCAGCGCGGCGACGTCCGGATGGGTCTTGCCGGGAATGTGGTAGCTCGCATTCAGGACGCGCACATCGCCGCTGCGGCGCACATTGACCTCGCGCTCGCCGTCCTGCACCGGTTCGGTGGTGTGGAACTTCGGCATCGCCGCCTTGGGCCGTTCGATCGCGCCGTAATAGGTCTGGATCGTGCCCAGGGTCTTCTGCGGATCGATCTTGCCGGCGACGATCAGGGTGGCGTTGTCCGGCCGGTACCAGGTCCTGTAGAACGCCTGCAGCCGTTCGATCGGCACGTTCTCGACGTCCGAGCGCGCGCCGATGGTGCCGTTGCCGTAGTTGTGCCAGAGGTAAGCGGTCGAGTACACGCGTTCGGACAACACGCCGAAGGGGCTGTTCTCGCCCTCCTCCATTTCGTTGCGGACCACGGTCATTTCGCTGTCGAGGTCCTTCTTCGCGATGAAGGAGTGGACCATGCGGTCGGCTTCCAGGCCGAGCATCCAGTCCAGCGTGTCGTCGTTGGCCGGGAAGGAGCCGAAGTAGTTGGTGCGGTCCGTCCACGTCGATGCGTTCTTGTCGATGCCGCGCTTCTTCATCTCGCCGGGAATATCGCCGTGCTTCGGCGTGCCTTTGAACAGCATGTGCTCCAGCAGGTGGGCCATGCCGGTCTCGCCGTAGTTCTCGTGCACCGAGCCCACGCCGTAGGCGATGTTGACGGTGACGGTGGGCTTGCTGGCGTCCGGGAACAGCAGCACGCGCAGGCCGTTGTCGAGGGTGTATTCGCAGATGCCTTCCACGCAGGGCCCCGCTGCCATGCCTTTCGGCGGCGTCACCGCATCGGCGGCGAAGACGACGGGCGCCATGGCGATCTGGGCGGACAGCACAAGCGCGCAGGCCAGGGCGAGGCTGCGTGGAACGGTGCGAAGTGGCATCGGAAAACCCTCGGGATACGGATCGGAGACAATGAGCGTCGATTCTCGCAGACGCCGCGCGGCATACGATGACCCAGAAGTCCTGTCCGGAGTTCCCCGATGCGTCTTCTGCCCCCGCAGAGATACCGGTGCTGTACCGCGATGCGTCGCTGGCGGTCGTCGACAAGCCCGCCGGATTGATGGTGCACGACAGCGCGCTGGCGCGCGGCGAGACCGATTTCATGGCCGACCGTCTGCGCGAGCAGTTCGGCCGGCCGATCTTCCTGGTGCATCGCCTCGACCGCGCCACCAGCGGCTGCCTGCTGCTGGCGTTCGATCGCGACAGCGCATCGATATTGGGAAAGACGCTGATGTCGGGAGATTTCGAGAAGGACTATCTCGCGATGTGTCGCGGTTGGCCGGAGGAACATTTCGTCGTCGACCATCCGCTCGACGGTGGACCCGGCAAGCCGCAGAAGAAGCCGGCGGTCACGCATTTCAAGAGGCTGGCGACCTGCGAACTGGCGTTGCCTTCGGCCGGTTTCGATACTTCACGCTATGCGCTGCTGCGCGCGCAGCCGCAGACCGGGCGTTTCCGGCAGATCCGGCGTCATCTGAAGCATCTGTCGCATCATCTGATCGGCGATACCAGTCATGGCGACGGGCGCCACAATCGCGCGTTCCGGATGATGGGTATCCATCGGATGCTGTTGCATGCGGAGCGGCTGCGGTTCGGTCATCCGCACAGCGGTGCGCGGATCGAGGCGGTGGCGCCGGTGGATGCGGAGTTTGCGAAGGCGTTGGGGTTGTTCGGGGAGGATTCGTTGCTCGGAAGGGATACGGGTTCTTCGTGAACTCAAGCTGTTCCCGCACGATGTTGCTGTCATCTCTGCTGGAAATTTTTGGCGCTCACTGCGTTGGCACGTCATGGAGTGCTGGTAAAGCCTGGGATCTTTTTCGCGCTGGTGCGCGAGTTACTTTCTTTGGCGCAAAGAAAGTAACCAAAGAAACATTCAAGTCCAAATCTAACCTGTCTTCTGAAGTGAAGCCGGGATTTTTCGATGAGACATCCTTGTCTCATCGAAAAACGGCGCACGTCCTGTGCGCCGCCCTCCGGGTCTACGATTTGGTCCGGCGAAGCGGCAGTTTGATTATCGATGGGACGATACAGATTTCTGGCATTTCGACGACGGGTGGACGATCTCACGACATGCTGTAGTTGCGCGTGGTAAAAGACCCCGCAATCAGCGGAACAATTGTTTGCCTGCCGACAGAGGGTAACGTCCCGATGATCTTGCAGACACGGCACACTATCCCCTGATCGGAGACCCGGAGGGCGATGCACAGGATGTGCATCGTTTTTCGATGAGACAGGGATGTCTCATCGAAAAATCCCGGCTTCGCCTCAGGCAGCAGGTTTGAATTGGACTTGAATGTTTCTTTGGTTACTTTCTTTGCGCCAAAGAAAGTAACTCGCGCACCAGCGCGAAAAAGGTCCCAGGCTTTACCCGCACTCCATGAAGCACCGACGCAGTGAGCGCCAAAAACTTCCAGTAGAGATGCCGATAACATCGTGCGGGACATCTTGAGCGCGACTGTGACTATCCTGCCAAAAAGTCGTTCACGACAACTTTCGTCATTTCGTTTTCATCGCAATAACAACGCACATGCACAGGGCGCCACGCACTCATCCGGAAAGACCCGAAATTCGTCAGCGTTCCCGCCGGAACGGCGAATACTGCTTGAAGACATATCCCCACGGAATGATCAGGAAGACCAGGAACACCGGGAAAAACACCTCGGTGATTCCTTCCGCAGGCGAGCCCGCGAGCATGCCTTTCGACCACAGCGGATACGCGACGAGCAGAAGCCACAGGACCTTGTAGAAGATTTCCAGCAACAGGATCGGCAGCATCTTCAGCGGATGCAGGATGCCGAGGCCCGCCAGCACCGAGAAACCCGTCCACACGCTCCATGCCAAAGCCTCGTTGGGCTCCCATGGTCCCCGGTGGGTGAGGATTTCCGTCCAGCATGTCTGCCCGAGCATGAAGAACATCAGCGCGTACAGCACCCGCAACAGGTAGATGTTGATCCTGCGGACGCCTTCGTAATGCGCCGGATCCCGCTTGAAGATATTCCCGATGGCGAAGGCCATGGCGCCGTCCCGTGTGGATTCGACGCCATGATGATGGTTGCGGTGGAACCGGCAACGTGCTGATCGTCCCCCAACGCATGGCCTACGAAAGGCGTCGGCGCGCGACTCGCTTCGCGATGTCAGGGTTTGTGGGCGCCCTTGCTCGCGTCTTCGTCTGCGCTCTGCAGTTCGGTTTCCAGTGTTTTCCGCATGTCCGCGATCATGGTCTGCATGAGCGGCTGCATCTCCTGCATCGACAACTGCACCGCCTGCGGCATTTTGCGCATGATGCCGCGGCCCGTGTCGCTGCCGTAGAACGCGGTCATCGCCTCGATTTCCTCGGCGGTGAACAGTTTCGTGTAGACCTTCCGGTAGATCGGACCGAGCGTGTCCCACGACATCGCCTTGCGCGTCGATGCCTGCTGCCGCGTGATGATCCTGCGCAGCGATTCGCGCTGTTCGGGCGTGGCGTCCTCACCCAGCATCTGCTGGCCCATGGACTCGCCCATGGCGTCGAACTGTACGAAGATGTCGTCCAGCGTCCGGCGCATGTCCATCGTGTCCATCAGCTTGTCGACCTGCGCCTCGGTCGCCTGCGCCGCCTGCGCGGGCGGGGCCGCGAAGAAGCATGCCATCAGAGCGACGGCGAAAAGAGCGTGTCGCATGCTCGTGCCGGATTTCATCATGGCCCTGTCCTCAGCGCCTGATCGCGTTCTGGCGCAGGCTGTTGTCGAAACCCTGCTTGAGGTCTTTCAGCAGCGGCAGCAGCAGATCCTCCATGCCCTGCATCGCGCCCTGCACATCCTCGGTCGCGCCGAGCAGTTGGCTTTCCATCTGCCCGTTGTCGCCGTACGGCGAACGATAGCGCTGGCTGTTGTCGTTGGGATTGCTGCGACCGTATTCAGCGTTGTAGAGGTCGCGGGTGAGCGGGCCGAGCTGGTTCCAATGGTCGCGGACCATGGACTCGACTTCATTGCGGTATTGCAGGGCGTGCTTCTTGTCGCCTTCGCGCGTGCCGCTGCCTGCGGTGCCGTTGAGCTGGCCGCGCACTTGCGAGAGCAGTTGTTCGGCGTCGTCGATCGAGTGCTCGCGCTGCATCATCGTTTGCGAGAAATTGCCGAGGCCTGCGCCGGCGTCGGCCGACGGAGCGCTTGCGGCCGGCATCGAATAGCCATGGCCACCGACCAGCGCGGGGTCGCTGCCGCCACCGACGGCGGCGGGGTCTCGCGCATGGGCCGGGGCCGTGAGGCAGGCGATGGCGGTGAGTGCGGCGATCAGGGCTGCGGGGCGCAGCGGGTGACGGGTCATGGTCGATCCTCCATCTTGGACAGGAATCATCTGCCAGCCGCCGGACCCGGTCAAATGCCGTCGGTCCGGGGCGTCGCGTCGCAGCCTGCCGGTACAATCGCGGGCGGAGGGAACTAGTGAACGCAGATATCACGATCCCCGAATCGGAACTGGTCGAGCGCTTCGTGCGTTCCTCGGGTCCGGGCGGGCAGAACGTCAACAAGGTGGCGACCGCAGTGGAACTGCGGTTCGACGTGGCGCATTCGGCGGTCCTGCCGGAGGCGGTCCGCGAGCGCCTGCTCGCCCGTCGCGACCGGCGGATGACCCTCGACGGCGTGCTCGTGATCAGCGCCCAGCGCTTCCGCACCCAGGAGCGCAATCGCGAGGACGCGCGCGAACGGCTGGCGGTCTTCGTGGCCGCCGGGCTGCACGCACCGACCCCGCGGGTCCCGACCAAGCCGTCCCGGGCCGCCAAAAAGCGTCGGCTCGACGACAAAAAGCAGCGCTCCGGGGTGAAAAAGACCCGCGCCACCAAGGATTGGGACTGAGATGCCGCAGGACGATCGCCTGTTGAACTTGCCGCCGAGCTTGCCGCGCATGCCGCCGAACCGCTTCATTCGCGGGTTCGCACGCCAGCTGTTGCGCGTGGGCGGCTGGCGGATGGTCGGGGCGTTCCCCGATCTGCCCAAGGCGGTGCTGATCGGTGCGCCGCACTCTTCCAATTGGGACGGCATCTGGGGCCTCGCCGCGAAGATCGCGATCGGCCTGGATGTCCGCATCATCGGCAAGCACCAGTTGTTCTGGTGGCCGCTCGGGCCGATCCTGCGCAGGATCGGCGTGATCGAGGTCAATCGCGAGGCGGCGCAGGGCCTGGTCGGCCAGCTGTCGCAGCGCTTCGCGGAGGAGGAGCGGTTCTGGCTCGGGCTTGCGCCGGAGGGCACGCGCAAACGCGTCGAACGCTGGAAACCCGGGTTCTGGAAAATCGCCAAGGCCGCCGGCGTGCCGGTGGTGCCGGCGTATTTCCACTATCCGGACAAGGTCATCGGCATCGGCGAGCCCTTCGTCCTCACCGACGACATGGATGCCGACATCGCCCGCATCCGCGCCTGGTTCGCACCCTGGCAGGGCAAGAACCACGGCGCATGAGCCCGTCGATGACCGCTCGCACTGGATTTGTGCGGGCCTTCCCTTATTCTTGACCTTGATCACTCGTCGCAGCGCAACCGGGGACAGCATGGCGTCATTGAAGAAGATTCTCGAAGCGGCCAGGCTCATCGAGCCGACCGACGCCCCCGCCCATGCCTCCACGTCGGTGGACGAGAGCGAGCTCGACGCCATCATCCGCCGGGCCGCCGAGGCCGACACGGGGGCGCCATCGACGCCGCGCGAGGCCGAGGCGCCTGTCGATGCCGGACACGCCGCCGAGGCTGTCGGCGTCGAGGAAGGCCTGACGTTCGTCGATATCTATGCCCGCCAGAGCGTGGCCGAGGCCTCGTTCCCGGTCGAGCGGCTGCTGAAGCTGGTCGAAGGCCTGCGTGCGCTCGATCCCACCACCCGCCGCGCCGCGATCATGGCCATGGACGTCGCCGACGAAACCTGGTCGATGGAGCAGGTGCTGGCCGACGCGGACGCGAAGATGGCCGCCCTGCGCAGCCATCAGCGTCAGATGCAGGAGGCCGCGAATGGGGTGGTGCAGGCCAATCGCGAGCGCGTCGGTGCGCTGGAGAGCAGCCGCGACGGTCGTCTGGCCGAGCTCCGCCAGCAGATTTCCGCGCTCGAAGCGCAGATCCAGGACGCCATCGGCACCACCGCCGCCGACGTCGCCAAGCTGCAGTCGGAGTCGGAATCGAACAAGGCCGCCCTGTTGCGCGAAACCCAGCGCATCGATGCCCACGTCCTCAATCTGCAGGAACTGGCCGCCCAGTTCCGTCCGGCGGCGAAATAAGCAACCGCCCGCCCTCGCATCATTCCATCCCCCCGGTTTTTACCTGTTCGTCTAGGAGTGCCTCATGGCCATCAAACTCACCCCGTTCGCCAAGCTGCTGATCGGCGCGATCGTTCTGGTCGGCAGCGGGTCCGTATTGTGGAACCTCTACAAGAACCGCAAGGCCGATGGTGGCGATGAAGGCGCCGTGGCCACCGCGCAGACCGATGGCGGCAAGACCGCGTCGGCCGGCACCTATGCCGGCAAGGGCGACGGCCCGCTGGGTTCCGACGGCCATCCGCTGAAAGTCAGCATCGTTAGCTTCCACGGCTACGCACCGGCGCTGGTCGCCAACGGCCAGAGCCTGACCACCCAGCCGGGCTCGCTGTACGACAAGGAGGGTCTGAACGTCGAGTTCGTGATCCAGGACGACATCCCGACCCTCGCCACCATCTTCGAAGCCGGCACCGCGCAGTGCGCGTGGCGCACTTCGGACTATTGGGCGCAGGAGCAGCCGAACCTGCGCAACAGCGGCCACGACGGCAAGGCGGTGATGATCGTCGACAACACCCGCGGCGCCGACGCCATCATCGCCAAGAGCCCGGCGATCCGCAGCGTGGAAGATCTTGCCGGCAAGAAATTGGCGCTGCTGCAGTTCACGCCCTCGCACGGCATGTCGATCGACGCGATCGACAACTCCGCGCTGTCGGCGCGCAAGAAGCAGAGTGTTGAATACGTGTACATCGCCGCCGAAGACGGCCTCGCGGGCGTGCGCGCCGCGCTGGAATCGGGCAGCGTCGATGCCGCCGCGCTGTGGGACCCGGACCTCTCGCTCGCGTTGCGCGCGACCAAGGGCCACGTGGTGTATTCGACCAGGACCGCGTCGAACCTCATTTTCGACGTGATGGTCTGCGACCAGCGCGTGCTCGACGACCCGCAGGGCCGCGACGCGGTGCAGAAATTCGTCAACGGCTGGATGAAGGGCGTGGACGCGGCCAAGGCCAATCCCGATCAGGCCGTCGACGCGCTGGTGAAGACCGAGGAATTCTTCACCCTGCTGGCGAAGGACGAAGGCAAGCCGTTCGTGAAAGGCCTGTTCGACAACCTGCTGTGGACCGGCGTCGCCGACAACGCGCGCATCCTCGGCATGTCCGGCGGCACCAATCACTACGAGCGCGTCTACCAGCGCTTCGATCAGATCTACCGCGCGGCCGGTGCGCTGGCCAATCCGAAGTCGCCGGTCATCGCCCCGCAGGACAGCTTCGACACCCGTTTCATCCGCACGCTCTACGACGCCAGCACGGCGGCGCAGGCCGAAGCCAAGCAGGTCGAAACCTACACCACGGCGGCGCGCGAAGAAGCGGTGCAGGCGCCGGCCACGGTGACCAAGCCGGTGATCGTCAACTTCAATACCGGACAATCGGCGCTGACCAAGCGTGCCGAGAAGACCATCGACACCGACATGGTGCCGTTCATCGAAAACAACGGCAGCGCGTATTTCGAGATCAGCGGCAACACCGACAGCACCGGCAATGCCGCGATCAACAACCGCCTGTCGCAGGCGCGCGCCGAGGCGGTGGTGGATTACCTCTCCAGGCAGTGGGAATTCCCGCGCGAGCGCTTCAAGATCGTCGGCAACGGTTCCAACAAGCCGCTGTGCGATGAGAACAATCCGGGCTCCGAAGGCGTGGGCCTCGACGGTTGCCGCGAGATGAACCGTTCGACCCGCATCGCGGTGTTCGGGGCCCGCCAGTAATGGCCAACGGCTGGAATCCGTATGCCGCATTGCCCGGCGGCATGCGGCGGCAGTTGGGCATCGCCGGGGTTGCCGTGGTGCTGCTGGTCTGGTTCGCGCTGAGCGCGAGCGGCTGGATCAGCGCCAACAAACTGCCGTCGCCGGTGTCGGTGGTGAAGGCGCTGGGCTACCTGGGTTGGAGCGACGGCAAGAGCCTGCTGTTCGACGCCACGCTGTGGTCGGTCGGGCGTGTCGCCGCGGCCGGCGTGCTGGTGGTGCTGATCGGCGTGCCGCTGGGCATCTTCATGGGCGCGTCGCCGAAGTTGAACGCACTGCTGTCGCCGCTGATCGATCCGTTCCGCTCGGCCCCGGTGGTCGCGCTGTTGCCGATCCTGGTGATGTGGCTGGGCATCGGCGAAACCATGAAGGTGACGTTCCTGTTCCTCGGCGCGGTGGTCTATCTGGTGCCGATGGTGCGCGATGCCATCCAGGCGGTGCCGCAAAGCTACTGGACCGGCGCGCGCGATCTCGGCGCCTCGCCGTGGGAATGCATCCGCCACGCGGTGGTGCCGATCGCGATGCCGCGCATCGCCGACGCCATCATCGTCAGCGTTTCGGTGATGTGGACCTATATCACCGTCGCCGAATACGTGAACGCGAAGGTCGGCCTCGGCCAGTTGATCCAGAACGCGCGCCGCTTCAGCGCGATGGACCAGGTGTTCGCCGGCATCGCCGTGATCATCGCCCTGGCTTTGATCACCTATCAGCTGATGCGCGCGATCAAGCGCCATCTCTACCCGTGGGAGACCCAGACATGAGCGAGACCGCAGCCTCCGCGTCCGCGGCGTCGGCGGTCATCGCCCTCGACCGTATCGTCCAGGAATATCCGCGTCCCGAAGGCGGCGTGAACCGCGTCGTCGACGACCTCAGCCTGCGTTTCACAGGCCCCAGCATCAACATGCTGCTCGGTCCGTCGGGCTGCGGCAAAAGCACGCTGCTGTACATGATGGGCGGCGTGCGTCCGCAGAACACGAATATGCCCACCAGCGGCAGCATCAGCATCGACGGCGTGGCGTGCACCGATGCCCACGACGACGCGGTGATGGTGTTCCAGCGCTACGCCAACCGTCCCGATCTGAATGTCTACGACAACGTCGCGTTTCCGTTCCGCCTGAAACTCTGGCGCGACCGCATTCCGTCCGCCGAACGTCACGACAAGGTCATGCACATGCTCGAAGCGGTGGGGCTGTCCGACAAGGCCAAGCTGCTGCCGAGCCAGCTCTCCGGCGGCCAGAACCAGCGCATCGCCCTGGCGCGTTCGCTGATGCTGCGCCCGCGGATCCTGCTGATGGACGAACCCTTCGGCGCGCTCGACGCGCAGACCCGCGAGGAAATGCAGCGACTGCTGGTGAAGCTGTACCAGGAACATCCGTGCCTGATCGTGTTCGTCACCCACGACGTGACCGAGGCCCTGTTGCTGGGCGACCGCGTGGTGGTGCTGTCCACGCAGCCGGCGCGGATCGCCGACGATTTCGAGATCGCCACGCCCAAGCCGCGCGACAGCGGCTGGCTGCGCATGCCCGAAGCGGCGGCGCTGGAACAGCGCATCCTCAGTCGACTGCACCAGGCGGCGGGCAAGGGCAACGTCCGCGTGAGCGTCTGATCGCGACGACCTGATCGACTGAAATGAAACAACCGTCCAATCCCGTGAGTTATCTGCGCGCCTGGCTCACCAGTCAGACCAACGTCATCACGCTGCTCGGCGGCGGGCTGGCGGCGGCGGTCGCGTCGATTCCCGCCGGCGGCGCCGGTGCGATCGGCGCGCTCGTGGTGCTGGGCGCGGTGCAGGTGCTGACCGCACTGGTGATCCCGGACTTGCCGACCTTCCGCAGCAAGGTCGACCGCAGCGCGCGCCGCGCCGCCATCGACCAGCGCCGCGCGCAGCTGCAGCAGGAACTGTTCCTGCTGCACGGCGGGCTGGAGCGGGTGCAGGGCATGGCGATGTGGCAGAAATACCAGGCCATCGTCGAACGCGCGACGGTGCTGTACCGCATCGCAGGCGAAGAACAGAGCCAGCTCTCCTACGACGATGCCGAGCGCGTCGACAAGGCCTCGGTCGATTATCTGGCGCTGTGGCTGGCCGAAGCGACGATCAGGGACCGCCTGCGCAGCGGCGAGGAAGCGACCGTCGAGCGCCGCCTGCGCGACGCCGAAAAGGCGCTGGCCGAAGTGGAGGCGTCCGATCCGCGCTATCGCCACATGAAGATGGCCCGCGACGATTATTTCGCGGTCAAGCAGCGCCACGACGGCCTGGTCGCGCGACAGATGTCGATCGAAGCGGCGCTGGTGTCGTTGCCCGACCAGGTCGAAGAGATCTACCAGATGGTGGTCGCCAGCCCGTATTCCAGCGTGCTCGGCTCCAAGCTGGGCGAATCGCTGTCGCGGCTGCAACTGGAAGAAGACATCGAACTGGAGCTGTCGCAGAACGATCTGGACAGCCACTATTTCAAAACCGGCGCGACCGCAGGCGAGCAGCATGCCAAGGCCGCGAAACAATCCGCACGTACCACGCCATGATCATCGACCAACATGCTCATCGCGCGATGATCCAATCCTCCAGGAGACCCTCATGAGCCTCAACCTCTTCAGCCGCCTCGCCAACCTCGTACGCGGGTTCATGTCGCTGTTCGTCACCGGGCTGGAACAGCAGCACCCGGAGATCGCCTACGAAAACGCGATCAACACCATGGTCGAGAAATACAACAAGCTCAAGAACGCCACCGCCGGCCTCATCCGCCTGCGCGAGGACGCCGCCGACCGCCTGCAGAAAGCGCAGGCGCAGCAGCATGAATTGAGCGCCATGCTCGAACAGGCGATGGCCGAAGGCCAGGACGACATCGCTGTGGAACTGATCGAGCGCAAGGACGCCGTCGACGCCGAGATCGCATCGCTGCAGGCCGAAATGGAAGCCGCCGAGAAGGACGTCGAAACCGCCAAGACCGCGCTCACCGAGGTCAAGGGCGAGATCGGCAAGCTCAAGTCCGAGAAGGAGCGCATGCTCGCCAAGATGCAGAGCGCGCAGGCGCGCGTGCGCATCCAGGACCAGCTCGAAGGGCTGTCGGTCGATGCCGAACTGCGCGCGCTTGAAAATGTCCGCACCGGCATCAAGGACACCATCGCCAAGGCCAAGCTGGGCGACGAGCTGCGCGAATCCGATCTCGACGTGCGCCTCAAGGCGCTGCGTACCAACAGCAGCAAGGCGAGCGCGCGCAACAAGCTCGAAGCGCTGAAGAAGGAGCGCGCCGGCCAGGCCGGCGCGGATCGCACGATCTGATTCCCAGCCGTCATCCCGAGCATAGCGAGGGACCTGCTTCTTCCGTACATCGTGAAAGCAGGTCCCTCACCGGCTTCGCCGGATTCGGGATGACAGAAATATCGCTCGACCCACGTCGCTGATCGCATCCACGGACAGACCATGACCACACTCAACAGCATCGCGCTGCCGCCCTGGGCCGACGAACTCAAGCGCCGCTATCTCGCGGGCGAGGCCGGGCTGTTCCTGGTCCACGGCAACGTGCACGATGCGATCGCCCACGACGGCAAGCTGCAGCCCTTCGTCGAATTCCTGCACACCGTGGTGCTGGCGGCCAAGCCGCAGCGCTACGAACTGGCGCTGCGTCATGCGGGGCTCAAACAATTCGGCGTCAACGGCAAGGTGCTGGAACTGGGCGAAACCCTGCTGGAAAACATCGGCCATCTGGAAACCCGGATGCGCGCGGGCGAGGGCGTCGCGCTGGTGCTGCCGCATGCCGGCGATCTGGTTCCGAACGCGGAAACCACCTTCCTCAGCACCGACGAGCGCGGGCTGCTGGAAATCCTCCACGACTGGTCGCTCAGCGGCCTGCTGCTGCAGCGCAACCACATCGTCGTGCTGATCTGCGCGTCGCTGTCCGAGCTGCATCCTTCGCTCAACACCAATCCGCGCATCGCCGCGATCGAAGTGCCGTTTCCCGACGAAGCCGCGCGCGCGCGGCTGGTCGCGCAGTCCGCGCCGCACATGTCGCCAGAACAGCAGGCGCTGGTCGCCAAACACACCGCAGGCCTGCGGCTGCTGGAAATCGACAGCATCGTGGCCGAACAACCCGCCGCCGGTCTGTCCGATGAAGAGCGCAAGGCGTTGGCGCTGCAGCTGCTGGGCGATGCGCCCGACGCGAAACAGCGTGCGGAGATGTACGCCGGCGTGACCGCCGGCAAGACCCGCGAGGAAATCGCGTTCCTCATTCTCGGCCGCGCGAGCACGCCCGCCGAGCAGAAGGGCGACCCGGTCGACGCCATGCTGCGCATCATCGGCACCCGCAAGCGCGAAATCATCCAGCGTTCCTGCGGCGATCTCATCGAATTCCTCGATCCGACCTACGGCCTCGACGCGGTCGGCGGCTACGACCAGATCAAGCAGGAGTTGATGAAGATCGCGGCGACCATCAAGACCGGCGACCGCCGGCTCGCGCCGATGGGCCTGCTCGCGGTCGGCCCGATGGGCGTGGGCAAGACCTTCGTCATCAAGGCGTTCCTGAAGGAAGCCGGGCTGCCGGGCGTGGTGCTGAAGAACTTCCGCTCGAAGTGGGTGGGCTCGACCGAATCCAATCTCGAACGCGTGCTCAAGATCATCCGCGCGATGAGCCCGATCGCGCTGGTCATCGACGAAGGCGACCGCAGCTTCGGCAGCGGAGAAGGCGGCGATACCGACGGCGGCACTTCGTCGCGGGTGATCGCGCGGATCAAGGACTTCATGTCCGACACCGACAATCGCGGCCACGTGTTGACGATCCTGATGACCAATCGCCCCGACAAACTCGACGTCGACATCAAGCGCCCGGGCCGCCTCGACCGCAAGATTCCGTTCTTCTACGCCGACAACGGCGCCGACCGCATGCACGTGGTGCGCGCCATCCTCAAGCGCGGCGACGCGCCGCTGCCCGCAGATGCCGACGCCGCGCTGACCGGGGCGTTGGAGGCGCTCGACGGGTATTCCAATGCGGATCTCGAAGCGATCGCGCTGCTCGCACTGGACCTCGCGCGCGAAGCCGGCGCCGCGCTGTCGGTCGCGCATCTGCAGCAGGCCATCGCCGATTTCATTCCGCCGCAGCACACCGACACCATCCAGTTGATGGAACTGCTCGCGGTGCAGGAATCCTCGCGCCGCAGCCTGCTGCCGGAGCGTTTCGCCAAGCTCGCACCGTCCGAGGTGTCGCAGTTGATCGCGGAGTTGAAGCGCCGCCTGCGCTTGTAGCACGGGATCGGCAAGCTTTCGCACGCTCCATTCTCCTTCAGGAAAGCCGCATGAACCCGAGCCCTTTGACCAACCGCCGCAATCTCGACTTCATGCTCTACGAAGTGCTCGGCGTCGATCGCCTCAGCGCGTATCCGCGTTTCGCCGATCATAATCGCGACACGTTCGGCGCGGCGCTGGATCTGGCGCACCAGATCGCGCTGGAGAAATTCCTGCCGCACAACCGCAAGTCCGACCTCAACGAACCGCAGATGGTCGACGGCAAGGTCGTGCTGATTCCCGAGATCGGCGAAGCGGTGCAGGCCTACAACGATGCCGGCTTCGCTGCCGCGCTCGCCGACTACGAGGCCGGCGGCATGCAGCTGCCGTTCGTGATCGCGCAGGCCTGCGACTCGATGTTCTCGGCCGCGAATCCCGGCACCATCGCTTATCCCGCGCTGGCGCGCGGCGCGTCCAATCTGCTCGCCGAATACGGCACGCCGGAACAGAAGCGCCTGTACGTGCAGCCGATCATCGAAGGCCGCTATTTCGGCACGATGTGTCTGTCCGAGCCGCACGCGGGCTCGTCGCTGGCCGACATCAAGACCAGCGCAGAACCGCAGGCCGACGGCAGCTACCGGCTCACCGGCGCGAAGATGTGGATCTCCGCGGGCGATCACGAACTGGGCGAGAACATCATCCATCTGGTGCTGGCGAAGATCGTCGGCGCGCCGGCCGGCGTGCGCGGCATCAGCCTGTTCATCGTTCCCCGATGGAAGGTCGGTGCCGACGGCAGTCGCGGCGAGCGCAACGACGTGCGCCTCGCCGGCCTCAACCACAAGATGGGCCAGCGCGGCAGCGTCAACACCTTCCTGAAATTCGGCGAAGCCGGCGACTGTTACGCCGAACTGGTCGGCGAACCGCATCAGGGCCTCGTCGCGATGTTCCACATGATGAACGAGGAGCGCATCGGCGTCGGCATGGGCGCGGTGCTGCAGGGTCTCGCCGGTTATCTCTATTCGCTGCAGTATGCGAAAGAACGCAAACAGGGCCGGCATCCCGACCAGAAGGATCCGACCTCGCCGCCGGTCGCGATCATCGAACACGCCGACGTGCGGCGCATGCTGCTGCAGCAGAAGTGTTATGTCGAAGGCGCCGAACTGCTCTGCTACTACGCCTCGATGCTGGTCGACCACGCGCGCGACGCCGACGAAGCCGTGCAGCGCGACAGCCATCTGTTGCTGGAACTGCTGACCCCGATCGTCAAAGCCTGGGGCTCGGATCATGCGCTCAAGGCCAACGAACTCGCGGTGCAGGTGCTCGGCGGCTACGGCTTCACCCGTGAGTATCCGGTCGAACAGAACTACCGCGACAACCGCATCAACCCGATCCACGAAGGCACCAACGGCATCCAGGCGCTGGATCTGCTCGGCCGCAAATCGATGATGCAGGACGGCGCCGCGCTGAAACTGCTGATGGCGAAGATCGCCCACACCTGCATCGAAGCCGGCGCGGACGACACGCTGAAACCGCTCGCCGACCAGCTGGCCATCGCCGCGAAACACGCTATCGACGCCACCCGCGCCGCAGGCAAACGCATGGCCGCAGGCGAAGCGCGCCTCGCGCTCGCCAACGCCTCGCACTACATGACCGCCCTCGGCCACCTCGCCATCGGCTGGCTGTGGCTGCAGCAGGCGACGATCGCGCAGAAAGCGCTGCCCAAGGCGACCGGCGACGACCGCGATTTCTACGCCGGCAAAGTCCAGGCCTGCCGTTTCTTCTTCGCCACCGAAGTGCCGCTGATCGAACATGCCGCGCGTCTGGTCCGCGATGCGGAGCCCAGCGCCTTCGACATGCAGGCCGAATGGTTCTGATCGCATCGATTTGTGGGAGCGACGCAAGTCGCGACGGCAATCTCGTAGGGTGGTGGTGAGCGCAGCGAACCCCACCATCCCCACCCCACCCATCGCGATACGCAATCCACGCATCGGCCGCTCGAAAACATCTCCCGATGCTGGCCGAATCCCGGCGCATCTCTCGTTGTATCCGCTGCGGACAGGGGGGTCCTTGGGCGCATGCCGGAGCGGCATGCGTGGGCCGGAGATCGTCTGGACGCGATCAAACCATTACAGGGAGAACGGAATGCCGACTGAAGACAGAAGCACGTGGAGCGATGATCGGGTGAAGAAAGACCACGCGATGTGGACCGAGATCATCGGGGGTGGCCGCGTGTTGACGAAGGACCAGCAGGATCGTTTCGACAAGACCCGCGACGAAGTCGACAAGCGCGGCATCATCCCGGTGTCCGGGCAAGGTTGAGTCCGGACAGGGTCGAGTATCGACTCACGCACCCGGTGTTGAAGTGCGGACGCCGCTGATGGCGGCGCCCGCATATTGAATGCCAGAACACGGAGGCGTCGAAGGCATCGTCGCGCATCCTTCGTGCATTGAGGGTTACGGCTTGCGTCGCTTTTTCTTGCCCGAAGGCCGCAGCTTTTTCAAACCGACATCAGCCAGTATCGACAGGGCGAGGAAAGCAAGCACCGTCATCTTGAGGTCGAGCGCAAAGCTGATCCACAGACCGGTCAGGAAAGGAAACATCGTGGACGTGGAGATGGTGTCTTCGCTGCCATCGGGCTTGCGATAGCGGCAGACCGATGTGTAGACGTCGTTGGCGTGCGTGGCATCGGCACCTTGATACGCAAGGCCGTGCTTCTCGCCATAGTCGGCGCAGGTCGGAGCGACCGTGTAGCGCTCGGTCGCCCATTGCAAGGCCAGGGCGCACAGCAGGGCCGGCACGAAGACGGCCAGCACGCGGCGCAAGCCATTGGGTCCGGACCACAAGCCTGCGAAAGGATTGTTGCCGGTCGGTTCCGCTTGTTCGGTATCCATGGATGCTCTTGTGCGATCGTTTGCCGCGCATCCTACCGCGATGACATCGTGGTGTTGCGTCAGCCGGGCATGCGAAGCCCCGGTTTGCGAATCGGCAGGTGCGGGATGCGCCTTGCGGGGCGCCACCTGCGACATGCCGCATCCATGCTAGATTCGGCTTGCGGCTGACGTGGCCGCCCATGGAGAAGGAAGCCATCATGAAACGTCGTTTGCGGATCGCCCTGTTCGCCTGCTTCATCACCTTGTACTCGGCCGCCGTTCTTGCGATTCCCGCGTACGTCCTGAATCCGCCGCCGTACGGCACCCTGCGCACCTATTACGACAAGCCGACCGGCATCGTCAAAGGGCAATTTGCTTCATGCGGAGAGTTTTCGTACGCGTGGGGCCAGAGCAACGGTTATGCGTATCGGGACGAGAGCATCGCATGCCCCTGATCGTCTCGGCCGACGCATGCGTTGAATGATGCAGGTCGTCGAGCGCACAAGCCGAAGGCGTCATGCACCGTATCGGTAGACGAAGGTGCATGACGCTGCGCTGATGCGCCCTGCGGTTGCTGCGGGGTGGTCATGGCGATCATTTCAGTCGTTCCAGACGTCCCTTGCGGCGGACCAGATTCTTGTAGTCCCACTGAATGTCGCGGGCCTTCGCCAGCCAGCGCGCGAGTGCGGCGGTGTCGACCTGTTCGGCGGCGGTGAACCGCGCATCTGCGGCCTGGAAACTGCCTTCCTTCGTCAGCCCGTCTTCCCCGAACGACTGCCCGCTCCAGAACAGCAGGCGGACAGCGTGCTTCAGTTTGCTGTAGCCAACGACCGGATTGCCGTCCAGAAACCACACCGGATGTCCGTGCCAGATCTTGTTCTCCGCCTCCGGCAGGTGTCGCCGGATTTCCTGCGCCAGCAGATCGCAGACGTCGCGATCGCCCGGCTCAAGCGCCGCGTTGTAGGAAGCGGTATCCGTATGCATGGCAGCCTTCGTGTCGAATCGTCATCGGCTGCACATTACACCTTGAAATACGTAGGGTGGGCCCCTGGCCCACCGCCGATAAAATCATCGCGTCCATAAAGTTCGAAAGAGTGCGTGCGACGATGTCAGCGAGGACGACTGCCTGATTGCGAGAGTGGTGGGCCAGGGGCCCACCTACTTGCTTTCGCGCCGCGTCGTGCATCTGGTCTCGATGATGGGAAGTCGTGGTTTGGTTGAATCGGCGGGTGCGAGAGCAGCCTTACGGGTTCATGGGGACAAATACTTAATTGCTTTATCAATCAATTGGCGCTGCTTTTTAAGTAAATATAAGTCATCAGGCATGCTTAAAAATTCGTTTACTTCTGCTAGTGTGGCGAATGAAAGTGATTGTGCAATAAGAAACCAAAATAAGTGTCTATAATAATTTTGCAGCAGAAAACAGTTGGTTCTTGCTTGATCTGTTTCTTGGCCTGCGTGCACACTTGCATTACGATATTCTCGCAAGTGCATTAATACCTGTCTATGGTAGTTAGAATCTTGAAATAGAAAACAGAACCGATTAACAAGTGCATCGTAGTCGGCTCGGCCTGGAGTGAGAAGGCTCTCAAAAGCTCCCCATAGTCTCAAGAATGCGGTGTTAGGGTCTGGATCATCGAGTGCGCGCGCATATCGAATAAGTGATTCAGCTATGTCTTTTCCAAATTTTGACAATTTGATTCTTCGTGTGGCGTAACGAAGATTTTTTTTAACAATTTCTGGTTTGTTGAACTTATGAATTGCTGATTCTCTGTAGCTGGGTTCATACCAGATTGCATCGCAAGCTTCGCTGCCATCGTATTTGTGCAAGGATTGAATGCTGCCCATCCTAATGACGTTAATTGGTTTATAAGCGTTGCCTCCCAAATTGATCTGCATCCCAGGATTACCTTCCAAGCAAAGTATTGCTCGAAATATGTCTATAGATCGAAGTGCTTTGTTGGCAGCCGCTTCAATTGATTTCGCTTTAACACTTACGCCAATTGCATAATAGCGGCTTGGCGACGCCGGTATGTCGAGATGTCCGCTATGGCGTTTTATTAGTCGCTCTCATGAAGCGAATTTTTTCGGAAAAGATAGGCCATATAAATCCACTTTTGTGTCAAGAATTGAAATTCTCTTCGGCCATTTTGCAGCATCGAAGGAAATGGTTGATAAAAAGCAAAAAGGTTCTTCCTTTTTTCTAAGTATAGAGGTTAGTTCAATATTGATCGCCTCAATGAATGTTGCTGCAGTTAGCTCCGGTCTGGCTTTGACGAGAGCTTTCCATACAAGGGAGGGTTTATCCATTTCTGACGCTATGTCTGGAAAATCAAGCATCGAATGTAAGGTCGCTGCATCCTCATTAACTTCAAATCCAGAGAATGATGTGCCTTCACCATCGGTCATTCGATTTTTTCCGACCCGAGCGAGTACTACGTCAGGATTGAACTTTTTTTGGCTTTTCCATTTGACCGGCATCACAGTAACTCCATGTATGCGCACTAAATTATTGATGGACCCTACATTACGAATTCCGGCGATTTATATCGCGCAGGGTGGGGTGAGCACAGCGAGCCCCACCATAACCGCAATCTTGAAAACGGTGGGGTTCGCTGCGCTCACCGCCACCCTACGAACCCCGGTGATTTGAACATATCGGCGTAGTCCTCACCTCTCCGAATGCCCCGTCTCGTCATACCCCCGCGGCATCAAAATCTGCGGCTGAATCAACTCGATGAAATCCCGCGCCTGCTGCGAAAGATATTTCCCCATCCTGACCACCACGCCATAACTTCGAGACGGGCAATATTTCGCCAGCGACCGCGCGGCGAGTGCGGTCAGCGTCGGTGAGGCAGACGGCGTGATGTCCAGTCGAGTAGGGTGGAGTAAGCGCAGCGCAACTCCACCGCCGCGAGAAGGCAGGTTTGGTGTGCGTCAAGCGGGGCGGGCGATGCTTCGCGAATGAAAAAATTCGTTTCCTGATGCGAAGGTGGAGTTGCGCTGCGCTTACTCCACCCTACGAATCCCGGTGATTTGAACATATCGGCGTAACCATCACCTCTCCGAATGCCCCGTCTCGTCATACCCCCGCGGCATCAGCATCTGCGGCTGAATCAACTCGATGAAATCCCTGGCCTGCTGCGAAAGATACTTCCCCTTCCGCACCACCACGCCATAACTCCGCGACGGGAAATATTTCGCCAGCGATCGCGCGGCGAGGCGGGTGCGGTCGGCGTCGGTGAGGCAGATGGCGGTGACGATGCTGATGCCCAGGCCCATCGCGACGTATTGCTTGATGACTTCCCAGCCGCCGACTTCCAGGGCGACGGTGTAGGGGACTCTGTTTTGCTGGAACACCAGGTCGACGAGTCGATACGTGGTGAGGCGCTGCGGCGGCAGGATCAGGCCGTAGGGCGAGAGGTCGTCGAGCTTGAGTTCGGCCTTGCCGGCCAGTGGGTGGTCCGGCGGGGTGATCAGCATCGGCTCGAAGCGGTAGACCGGGACGTAATCCAAGTCGCCGGGCACGTCGAGCATCGAGCCCACCGCCAGATCGACTTCGTCCGAGCGCAGCAGGTCCAGACCACCGGCGCCGGTAACGTTGTGCAGGATCAGCCGCACCTCGGGGTGCTTCTGCCGGTACGCCTCCACGATCTTCGGCAGCAGATAGAGGATGGTGGAGCTGCCGGCGGCGACGTGCAGCTCGCCGGCATCCAGGCCGCTGATCTGTTCGCGGAAGGCGGCGGGGAGGTGGTCGATGCCTTCCACCAGCGGTCGCGCCAGCGCGTACAGGGCGTCGCCCTCGCGGGTCGGGGTGAGTCGCCGGCCGACGCGCTCGAACAGCTTGACCCCCAGCTCGCGTTCCAGCGCCTGCAGTTGCAGGGTGACTGCAGGCTGGCTGACGTAGAGCGCGCCCGCCGCGCGCGAGACCGAACCCAGGCGGGCGACCTGACAGAACGCCCGCAGCGGCTTCAGGCGGTCGGCCTTGTAGGCGAAACGGGGGCTGGGGGCGGTGTCGTCGACCATGGTGGTTCGGCTCCGGGGAGATGCGGCTGAAAACGATGCGGCAGGTCGAGTCCGGCCATTCATTAAAATCAATGGGTTGCAAAGCTTTTGATAGAGGTACGACTTTCGTCGAAGAGTAGTTATAAGTTCAACTTATGATTAGCATTGCTAAAACTCAGTTGTCAAATAAAGAACCCGGGCGGATGGTGAAACCCCCACGCAAGTGTTGGAGTTGTCCATGTCCGCCGTCCTCAAGCCCCACGCTGAGGCCCATGAAATACAGACCGGTGTCGAGATCCTCGGCACCGCGACCGGGCAGGACGCCCTGCTCACGCCCGCCGCGCTGGCATTCCTGACGCGCCTTCATCGCCGCTTCGAGCCCCAGCGTCAGCTGCGATTGGCGGCACGACAGGCGCGACAGGCCGAATTCGATACCGGCGGGTTGCCGGCCTTCCGTGATGACACCCGGGCGATCCGTGAGGGCGACTGGCGGGTGGCGCCGATTCCGGCCGCGCTGCTCGACCGTCGGGTCGAGATCACCGGCCCGGTCGATCCGAAGATGGTCATCAACGCGCTGAACTCGGGCGCCAGCTGTTACATGGCCGACTTCGAGGACTCGACCGCGCCGACCTGGGCGAATCTGATCCAGGGCCAGCACGCGATGCGCGACGCGGTGGCGGGCACGCTCGAATTCGACGGTGACAACGGCAAGCAGTACCGCCTGAAGCCCGAAGCCGAGCGCGCGGTGTTGCTGGTGCGTCCGCGCGGCTGGCATCTCGACGAGAAGCACGTCGTCGTCGATGGCGTGCCGATGTCCGGCAGTCTGTTCGACCTCGGACTGTTCTCGTTCCACAACGCCGGTGCGCTGACCGCCAGGGATCGCGGCCCGTATTTCTATCTGCCGAAACTGCAGTGCATGGAAGAAGCCGCACTGTGGAACGCGGTGCTGGACGAGATCGAAGTGCAGCTCAACCTGCCGCAGGGCGCGATGAAGGTGACCGTGCTCATCGAAACGCTGCCGGCGGCGTTCGAGATGGACGAGATCCTGCATGCGCTGCGCAGCCGCATCGTCGGCCTGAACTGCGGACGCTGGGACTACATCTTTTCCTACATCAAGACCCTGCGCGCGCATCGCGACCGGGTGTTGCCCGAACGCGGGCAGGTGACGATGACCCAGTCGTTCCTCAAGGCGTATTCGGAACTGCTGATCAAGACCTGCCATCGCCGTGGCGCGCATGCGATGGGCGGGATGGCCGCGCAGATTCCCAACCCGCGCGATCCCGAAGCCAACGCCGCCGCATTGGCGCGCGTCGAGGCCGACAAACTGCGCGAAGCCTCTGCGGGCCACGACGGCACCTGGGTCGCGCATCCGGGGCTCGTCGAACTGGCGCGCGGCATCTTCGATGCGCGCATGCCCGGTCCGCACCAGCACGACGTGCGTCGCGAAGACGTGAATGTCACCGCCGAGCATCTGCTGCGGCCGTCGTTGGGCACGATCACCGAAGCCGGTTTCTTCGGCAATGTCGAAGTCTGCGTGCGCTATCTCGCGGCGTGGCTCGACGGCAACGGCTGCGTGCCGATCCACGGAATGATGGAAGACGCTGCCACCGCCGAGATTTCGCGCGCGCAGTTGTGGCAGTGGCTGCATTTCGCCGACGACGGCCGCGAGCCGCTGCAGCTGGCCGACGGCACGCCGGTGGATTTCGCGCTGCTGGAACGCGCGTTGATCGGGCTGCCTTCGAAGCTTGCGGCGGATGCTGCGGTGATCGGTGCGGCGCGGATCGATGATGCGATTGCGCTGTTGTCCGAGCTGACGCATCGGGATGTGCTTGCGGACTTCCTCACATTGCCGGCTTACGAACAGCTTCGGGGCTGAAGCCCCTCCTACAAGATCAAGAGCTTCGGGGCTGAAGCCCCTCCCACAAGATCAAAAGCTTCGCGGCTGAAGCCGCTCCTACAAAATCTAACGAAACACATTCTTCCCCACAGGAATATCGCCATGAAGACCACGCTCCCCACCGCCGAACAACTGAAGCTGGACTGGAACAACAACCCGCGTTGGGCCGGTGTGACCCGCCCGTACAGCGCCGAGGAAGTCGTGCGCCTGCGCGGCACGGTGCCGGTGGAACATTCGATCGCGAAGATCGGTTCGGAAAAACTCTGGAAGTCGCTGCAGACCGAAGACTTCGTCAATGCGCTCGGCGCGATGACCGGCAACCAGGCGATGCAGCAGGTCAAGGCCGGACTCAAGGCGATCTACCTCAGCGGCTGGCAGGTGGCGGCCGACGCCAACATCGCCGGCGAGATGTATCCCGACCAGTCGCTGTATCCCGCGAACTCGGTGCCGCAGGTGGTGAAGCGCATCAACAACACGCTGCTGCGCGCCGATCAGATCCAGTGCGCCGAAGGCACCGGCGATATCGATTTCCTGCAGCCGATCGTGGCCGATGCCGAAGCCGGTTTCGGCGGCGTTCTCAATGCGTTCGAGCTGATGAAGGCGATGATCGAAGCCGGCGCGGCCGGTGTGCACTTCGAAGACCAGCTCGCCAGCGTCAAGAAGTGCGGGCACATGGGCGGCAAGGTGCTGGTGCCGACCCGCGAAGCGGTGGAGAAACTGGTCGCCGCGCGTCTCGCCGCCGACGTGATGGGCGTGCCGACGCTGATCGTCGCGCGCACCGACGCCGAAGCCGCCGATCTGCTGACCAGCGATGTCGACGACAACGATCGCCCGTTCTGCACCGGCGAGCGCACCGTCGAAGGCTTCTACAAGACCAACAACGGTTTGGACCAGGCGATCAGCCGTGGTCTGGCCTATGCGCCGTACGCCGATCTGGTGTGGTGCGAAACCGGCAAGCCGGATCTGGAATTCGCGCGCAAGTTCGCCGAAGCCATCCACGCGAAGTTCCCGGGCAAGCTGCTGGCCTACAACTGTTCGCCGAGCTTCAACTGGAAGAAGAACCTCGACGACGCCACCATCGCGAAGTTCCAGAAGGAAATCGCCAGCTATGGCTACAAGTTCCAGTTCATCACCCTGGCCGGCTTCCATGCCCTGAACTACTCGATGTTCAATCTGGCCTACGGCTACGCGCGCCGCCAGATGAGCGCCTTCGTCGAGCTTCAGGAAGCTGAATTCGCGGCGGCCGATCGCGGCTTCACGGCGGTCAAGCATCAGCGCGAAGTGGGCACCGGTTATTTCGACAGCGTCACCCAGACCATCCAGGGCGGCAAGTCGTCGACGGTCGCGCTGAAGGGCTCGACCGAGGAAGAGCAGTTCCACGAGCAGCCGGCTGCAGCCGCCTGAACGCAGGCGCCGGCGCGGCGCACGCCGCCCGGGGCCCGGCCATGACGAAGGTCATGGCCGGAAATTCCGGGAGATGTGATCCAATAGGGGTTCTCCTCCTCCGTGCACCCCTTCAACCATGCGCATATTGCTTTCGACGGCGTTCGCCGCCGCCATGCTGTTGTCTTGCCCCACATTTGCCGACGATGCGATCGTCATCGAATCGACACCCGCCCAGATCCGCACCGCGCAGTCCGAACAGCGTCAGGCGATCGAGCGGAAATCCGGCAACTACTCGCACTTCACCGACGACGAGCGCAAGACGATCTTCGCGAAGCAGGACGAGGTGTTGCGTCTGATCGACGGCAAGCAGACCGTGGAAGAACTCGGCCCCGACGGCAAGATCGCATTGGCGAATGCCTTGGCTTCGGTCGATGCGGCGGTGACGCGGGCCGAAGACAACCGCCTGATTTGCGAGCGCGTGAAGCCGGTGGGTTCGAATCGCCCGCAGAACAAATGCATCAGCGTCGGTGAGCGCCGTCGCCAGCGCGACGCGGCGCAGCGGCAGGGGCTTCGCGCCACCAACTGACCAACCGCAGCCCGGCGCTTGCCGGGTTGTCAGGCGCAGCGGCCATCGGGCCGTTGCGGCCCTGTTTCGCGCCACGGATGCGCACTCCGGACAGACGGAAGCAGGGGCGGCATTGCACTGGAAAAAATCGGCTGGCGGGTGTACATCATGCCGACCCGATGTGCATGAGCCCGGGTGCACCGCCAAGGCAGGCCTGATCGCTTCCTCCCTTCGATATCCAGAATCCAGGAGTGCTGTGATGAAAGTCATCCCGATGAAGACGTTCCTGCTGTTCGCCGTATTGCTTTCCGCCAGTGCGGTCGCGCTGGCCGCCGCTGATCCCCAGCAACTGCTCATCCGCGACATCCTGACCCAGCAGACCCAACTGCGCTCCGAAGTGATCGCCGGCAAAGGCGCGTTCAAGGATATGAGCAAGGCCGACCGTCAGGCATTGGCGGAGCGTCAGGGCCGTGTGCTGCAGACGCTGGGCAATCTGCAGGATCTCGACGAACTCGCGCCCGATCAGCGCGTCGTCGTGTTCAACGACCTGGAATGGATCAAGGCCGCAGTGACCAAGGCCGAAGACGACCGCAAGGTCTGCGAGTACACGCGGACCGTGGGTTCCAACCGCATGAGATCGGTGTGCATGACGGCCAAGGAACAGCGTGAGCACCGCGACGGCGCACGGAGCACCTTGAACCACGGGCAGATGTGCAACGAGTCGGCCATGGCCTGCGTTGGCGACGTCATTGGCGGTCGTGGCGGGAATTGAGATGCCCGTCCTCGTGCCCTGTCGGCCCCGCCAGACTCCGGAAGGCAAAGGCGGCTGACTCACGAAGCCCGGCGTGATCGCGGCCGGCCTCATGCCGGCCGTCGTTCAATCGGATTCAGGTGCGGTTTTCCTCGGCAGACCGTCCTCCGAGTCGATCCCCGCCCACTCGACATGCGTCTCCCAGAACACGTGCGCCATCGGCGCGCGGTCGGCGTCGCCATCCAGATTCGCCAGCGCGATGTGAAGCTCGCCGGGCCAGCGCTCGGAGCGAAAGAAAAGAGAACTGCCGCAGCGCGTGCAGAAGCCGCGCTCGGCGCCCGGCGATGACGCGTACCAGCGCAACGAACCGGCCGCGTCGTCGATGCGTGCGCGATCGTTGTCCATGCCGAACCAGGTCACGAAGGCCGAGCCGTGCGCGCGCCGGCACATCGTGCAGTGGCAGTGCGCCACCCACCGACTGGGCCATGTAACATCGAAGCGGACATCGCCGCAGAGACAGCTGCCGTGGGATTGCATCATCGTGTCGTGCCGATGTTGGACAGGCTGGAGCATACCCCGGTGGAGGGCGTTATCGGGATCGGGCGCACTTGCGCCGGTTCGCTGACAGGCGCCCTGCAGGGCGCCTGTCAGGCACATGTCCGGGCTGGCTCACAGCGAGTCGATTGCTTGCGCGTTTGCTCCGCTGCCGCAGCCATCCCTTGAAGTTGAGGGGCGCCGCGTTTTTGCGACGACTTGATGGTTGCCGGCGGTATGCTTCTAGTGCGTCTGGCAAGCCCGCACCGGCCCCTGTTTTTCCTCTGCCGTGATCGCGTCGTCAGGCGCGCACGAAATGCAGCGTGCGCAGCAGCGCTTCCGCGTCGCGGACATCGACCGCCTGCGTCGGCTGTTCGGACGAGAATGCGTACAGGCGTCCGGTCGCCGGTCCGCGCACATGCACGGGAGCGTGCTCGCGGTATCGCAGCGTGACGGATCGTCCGCCAGCGACGGCGGCCCGACCGATTCGACTCCGATCGCCGACCGCCGATGCCATCGCGTGCGGTACGCCCGATGCGCCACCCGATACTCCCGGTGGCAGCGGATTACGTTTTTGTCCGCAGCATCCCATCGTCTTCTCCCTGATTCGTTTCGGGCAGTGGTTGCATCACGATGTCGGGCTGGCCGATGCGCTCGCACAGACAGGCTGCGCCGGACACGGCCAACCACATCAGACACGCCGTGATCGGTTCGGTCGCGATCGGTCCGGTCATGAGCCACACCGACACCGGTGCCGCCACCCACAGGCTCAGGCACTGGAAGCAGTCGAACATCCTGCCCCACGCGCCATCGCCCAGCCTTGCCCGTGCACGCGCGATCAGATCGGCCGGCCCGTCCTCGTGCGCGAACAGATGCGCAAGCCGCCAGGTCGCGAGGATGGCCACCGCCAGCTTCGGCCAGAAGTCGCCATCCCCATCGATCATCGTCCGCTCCCGGGTGCGCGATGCGTCATCGTCGTCGCCATCGGCCTCAGTCGATCGCCAGCGCGAACGCTGCGGTCTCCGGGGCGTACGGGTAGCTGAGATCCTCGCCATTGGTGGTCTTGGCGTAAGTCGTCAGCGTGACCGCGAACGCGCATCGCGACAGCACCGTCGGCGGGTTCGGTGCGTCGAGTCGGGTCAGCATCTGTTCGAATGTATTGCTGCCGCTGATGGCCGGAAGCGAGGGCGGTTTGCCCGCGTTGGCCGGGCTGAGTGGCGTCGGCAGCGCGCCGATGCCGCCATTCGCAGCCGAGGCGTTCAGACCCCGCAGCCATGCGATGTCGTGGGCGTACTGGAACCGCTCATCCGGCACATAAGCGCTGTATTCGATCGCGAAGGTGGAGTCGCCTGGTCCATGCCAGAACTGGCATTCCTCGTTCGACGTGATGTTGTTGATCTTCAGCTGCAGGATATCGGCCACCGGCGGGCGGTTGTCCCAACAGAACAGATGCGTCAGCGCCGCGAAGGGGACTTCGATCGTGTCGTCGCCCACACTGCCGCCGGGCTGGAACCAGCGACGATACTTGAAGGGCTTGGCCAGTTCCGTTCCCGGTTGACCGGAAGCCGGTGCGCCGAGCGGACGCAGGCGTTTGCCGCCGGCATCGAAGACTTCGAGCGTGATCATGCGATTGATGGCGGCGGGGCCGTGGGCGATGGGCGCATTCAATGACGCGATCGTGGTGTCGATCAATGCGTGGTAACGCACCGATCCGACCCAGGGTTCGTCGCTGTAGGGAATGCGATACAGATTCGTTTCGCCGCCCACGGATACCGGGCCGAGCGATTCCGGAACGATATCGGCGCCGACGATCTTGTCCCAGGCCAGCCCGTCGCCGTGGTAATGGCGCGGGCCGGTCGGATTGCCGTCCGCGTCGGCCTGGCAGATGCTGATGCGGTAGTAGTGCGCGCCGACGGCCGGATCGCGCATGCCCAGGCTGAAGACGAAGGTCAACTCGATCCGGCCACCGAGATTGCGCAAATGACTGTTGTTCGGACCAACGCCGGGGAACAGCAGGCCCGAATTTGCGTCGGGCGTGGCAACGCGGTCCCATCCGGCGGAGGTGGGCGTCGTGAGCTCGTGGCTTTCGGTGTCGCCGATCAGATCGAGGAAGACATAGGCATCGCCGCCGCCAGTACCGGTTTCGTTGCACGCGAACGCATTGCTGTTGTATGAGGTGAGCACCGGCTCATCGCCAGCGGCGAACCAGGCGTCTGCGGTGAGACCGTTGTACAACGTGGTGGTGGTGCTGCCGATCGTCTGTTTGACCACGTAGGCGTATTGCTCGTAGCAGTTCACGGACAGCAGGCGCCACGGCTCGGGCCAGCAGATATTGAAGCTGCCGTCGGGCTGGATGGTGCCAGTGCCGACCTTGCTGGGTTGACCGCACCGGCACAGGCGATGGAACAGATAGGCGCGGCTCTGGATGTATTCCGCCGCCCGATCCGACGGCAGCGAACGCAGCATCCGCAGATCGCTCGCGGCGTTGATCGGAAGCTCGTTGAGCGCGCCGCCCTTGAAGAATGGCGTCTGCAACGGATCGCCGATCGGCGGCGTCGGGACATCCGGCGTGGGCCCGGGCCATTTCGGCAGGCGTACGACATAGCGTTCGAGATCGCGGATCAGATCGGGAATGCGGATATCGTCGAACACGATCGGCCAGCAGCAGCACGTGCGGCGATACACTTCGACGATTCCCCGGCAGACCGGCGCGCAGCGATACGGCCAATAGATCAATTCGTTGAGCGACGGCGCGATCGGATGGAACGCCGATGCCGACGATGGATCGCTCAAGCGCTGAACGCTCGTCGCGATCCGCCTGCGCGCCAGCGACGGCGATGCGGCGGCGACGATGCTCTCGAACCACCATCGACGACGCTTGCACACCCGGACGCTCCCGCTGACGCACGTCCAATGGAAACGCAGGCGCGACCAGATGCGTTCGGCCAGCGCAAGCCGGCCATCGGCGATCTGCGCCAGGAACTCGCCAGCGCGATAAGTGATCAAGGCATCGGCGCGGATACCGGTCTTGTCGTCGGGCGCACCCAGCACGACGCGGTGCGCGCGATCGAGCACGTCGGTCGGTATGTTGAAACGTCCGTCGTCGTCGATGTTCTGGGCCAGAAGCACGGCATTCTTGTTGTCGAGCACCTGCATGGCGATGTCGGGTCTTTCGCCCGCCGCCGTCAGGCCGACCAGCTCCAGCTTGTAAGTTCCGGGCTTGTCGCCTTCGTGTTTCGAATCGGTGATGTGCTTGCTCATGACGCTCTCCTGACGGGTGGTCGCGCATTGCCGGCATGCGGTGCGGTTGCGCGATTGGATGGGTCTTGCTGCAGCGTGTCTGACTCGAGCGCGCCACAGGTGGACGCGCCGCAATGCGATCGCGATTGCGATGACGCGGAGCGCCCGATCGATATCCGCAGCGCGGAAGTCGGTGGGCGCTCGCGTCGTGGAGGCGAGTCGCTTGTGTGTGTAGTGATGTTCGGAGACGTAACGTTTCCGGTCGCGATGCACGACGCATCCGAGGCGACGCATCCGAGGCGGTGCCGCCCGCGCGATGCACGCTTGGCGTCCTGGCGGCGGAGGTTCCTGAATGCGGTCTGCGTCCGCTTGAAACGTTCGGCGCTCGATTGTCACTACTGAGAACGGCGCGTTGCGCTGGCGGCTGTTCGCGGCTGCTGGACGCCGACCCCCGGACGCCCGGAATCCGGCCCGGTCGAAGACATCAGCGAGGCATTCGAGGAATCAAGTCGTGGCTATACTGGTTCTACCTTTGCAGCACCCAGGACGGGATCCCATGCAGCACGCGGGACGGGACTTCCAGCGCTTCGATGCCGGCTACGTGCATCGTCTTCGCGGTGGAGACCCGGAGACCGAGCGGCATTTCGTCGCCTACTTCAAGGATCTGCTGAGGATCAAACTGCATTCGCGGCTGCGCTCGCGTCAACTGGTCGAAGACGCCTGCCAGGAAACCTTCCTGCGCGTTTTCAAGGCGCTGCGTTCCGACGAGGAGATCCGCCATCCGGAGCGGATCGGAGCCTACGTCAATACGGTTTGCGACCATGTGCTCATGGAGCTGTATCGGTCCGAGAAGCGCCACATCACGATGTCCGATGACTCGATCGCCGAGATCGAAGACGATGCGCCGATGGTCGTGGACCGCCTGCAGGCGGTCGAACGCAGAGTGCTCGTCCGGCGCGTGATCGACGACCTGCCCGACGCCGACCGGCGTTTGATGCGCGCGCTCTTCGTCGAGGAGCGCGACAAGGACGAGGTATGCGAAGAGTTCAAAGTGGATCGCAGCTACCTGCGCGTGCTGCTGCACCGCGCCAAGCTGCGCTTCCGCGCCTTGTATCTGGCGCGCACCGACGTCACTAAACGCAACGGATGACTACGATGGATCACGCCACCGCAATGCGCAAAGCGATTGCCGAAAGCTATGCCCTCGACGAGTTGAGCGAGGAGGAGCGCTCGGAATTCGAAGAGCATTTCTTCACCTGTCCGGAGTGCGCCGAGGACGTGAGGTCGCTCGCGACTTTCATCGGAGACATCCGGAATGCGCTCGGCAAACGGTCCATGGGACGGCGCCTGACCGGCGCGGCGCGACGCCTTCGATTGCTGATCCTGCCGATCGCCGCCGCTACCGTGCTGTTGCTTGGCGCAGCGGTCTACCAGACCGTCGTCACGGTACCGCAGTTGCGGCAGGATCTGGCCCGCGCCCAGGCGTTGCAGGCCACCAGCTGGCATTTCCTGTCGGTCGCGCGCAGCGATCCGGCGGAGATTCGCGTAGGCGCGCAGCAGCGGATGATCGGCTTGAGATTGAGCCGTACCGGCTACGAGTCGCCCACGCGCTATCGGGTCGACGTCCGCGACGCCGAAGGCGCGCAGGTGCTGTCTTCCTTCGTCGCTGCGCCCGCCGCTGGCGATGAGCTGCAGCTGTTGCTGCCGGTGTCCGGCCTGGGATCCGGCCGATATGCGGTCGAATTGTCGGGCATCGATCCGCGCGATGCGCAAACCGGTCGGCAGGCCGACGAGCGGACCGCCCCACCCGAAGTCACCCGGTACCTTTTCACCCTGACCCGTGAGGAAAAGTAGATGAGCCTCAAGACGAACGAACACGCATTCTGGTTTCGCGGCAGCACGATGGTGATGGGTGGCCGGATCGTCAGCCCGGTGTGCGACAACATCGATGCGCAGGGCACCTGCGTCCTGCCTCCGATGGGAGGATTCGCCTCGACATCCGTCGGCAGGTTCGACTACAGGAACATCGTCGGTTTCGAACGCGCCACCAGTACCGTCTCCGGGCAGAAGGTGACGCATGAGGGCATCACCAGCGGCGACACCCTGGTGACGGTCGCCATCGAAGGCCTGAATATCCTGGATGTCATCACCGCCGATCGCGTCGTCGCCCGCATGACGTCCACGAACGCGGAAAGGAAGAACGGCTCCGACCCTGAAGCGCTTCCTTTCGGCAGCCACTTCGAGAACCTGCGCATCGGTGGCGTACCGATCGAACTCAGCCCGTACCCCCAACTGGTGAGCGAGGAAACGAGCACCTATCAGAAATTGGTCCGGGCCTGTCTGCGTCGTTGCGATTCGAGCGAATGCGTCCCCTTTATGTATTCCAGCGGCGCTCCGATCGACGACAACGAAATACCGGAAGACCATTTTTCAGATGTGCTGAAAACCACTTCCGACCGAACGCTGCTGGCGCCATTATTCAATCTGAAAGAAATTCAATCGGCGTTGCCGGCCGGCTGCACGCCGAGCGGCATGCATGGCATCGCCATCCCGGGGTTCGGCGTCGCTTACTTCGGCGAGTACCTCATCACGCGCGCCTCGCGTCGCCTTACCATGTTGCGCATCGAGCTTGGCTGTCCGATCACAGGGCGTATCATGTGCGCAAATGTCGACAGCAACGGCCACTGGGATCCGTGACGCCGCGATCGCACTGCTCGCGCTGATCGTTGCGGCGTGCAGCGCCAACCAGGTACCGCTCGAGAAAATCTATGGCGACGGTTATCGGGAACTCGAGTCGGGGCACTTTGGCGCTGCGAAAGCCCTGGCCGAAGACGGGCTGAGGCAGGCCCAAGGCACAGGAGAGGAGACTTGGGCGTGGGCCTTCGATGTGCTGGACGCCGAGGTACTGGTCGCTCAACGCCAGATCACGCCCGAATTATTGCGTCGACTCGACGCAGGCCTCTCCGTCGAACGGCCGCGCGATCGCGTGCTTGCGCGCGCACTGATGGCCCGCGGCTACGCCCGTTGCCTCACGCCCGATGGCGAAAACGAGCGCGATCGCGAAAACGCCCGCACCCGTGCAATGGCCGACCTGGAAGCGGCGGAGCATATCGCTGATGTTCTGCGCATCCCGAAGCTGGCCGCCGAGGTGTTGCTTCGAAGCGGCAACTGCGCAGCAGAGCGAGGCTACCGCGAGACCGCAGAAGCGCTTTTCCACAAGACCATGGACACGGCGCAGCGACAGGGATTCCGGCTGATCGAGGCGCAGGCAGCAGGGAACATCGGCAACTTCCGTGCCGACACCGCCAAGTACGACGATGCCGTTCGTTGGCTTCGCCGCTCGGAAGCATTGGCGGCCGGCCTTCCCGCAGGTGCGACGCGCGCCAGAAATCTGGGCCGGCTCGGCTGGTGCTATTACCTGCTCGGCGATTACGAGCGTGCCATCCAGGTGCTTCCGGAAGCCGAGGTGCTGATGGAGAAGCTCGATCTCTCGGGCGATCGTCGGATCGTACTGCAGAATTTCGGCCGCTCGCTGCAGGGCCAGGGCGATCACGCGCGCGCCAGCCAAACCTACGCCCGCGCCGCCGCCATCGCGCAGGCGCTCGACGATCGCGAAGGGTCTGCAGAGGCGCTGGCCGATATCCAGGCCACGCGGGCGGCGCTCGCGCTGGAGCGCGGCAACTTCGACGAAGCCACATCGCGGGCCGAGGAAGCGCTCCGGATCCAGGTCGAACATCGGTTCTTCAAGGAACAGCAGCGAACGCTGCTGCTGTTGGGCGAGACATGGGAACGCCGTGGAGAATCGTCGCGGGCGGCTGCGCTCTACAACGAAGTCCTCGGTCTGGCGAATGCCGAGCCCGATCGTGTGTGGGAGGCGCACGCCGCTCTGGCCCGCCTCCATGCGCGCGCCCAGCGTCCGGTCGAAGCGGAAACCGCGTATCGCAAAGCGTTCGAACTGATGGAAACCTCCCTCGCGCAGTTGCAGCAGGCCGAGCATCAATTGCCGTTCATCTCGAATATGGGTCGCTTCTACGATGGCTACATCGATTTTCTGGTTGCCCAGGGACGCAGCGACGAAGCGCTGCGGGTTGCCGACGAAAGCCGCGCGCGGTTGCTGCGCGAACGACTGCGGGGCGCTGGCGCCGTGCCGGGCCGCCCGGCCGACTATCGCCGTCTGGCGCGCGACTTCGATGCATTGCTGCTGTTCTATTCGATCGCTCCTGAAAGATCGTTCCTATGGGCGATCACCGCCGACGACATCACACTGGTTACGCTGCCGGGCGAAAACACCCTGAGCGCGCTGATCGCCGCCCACCAGCGGCGGATTCTCGACTCACGGGATCCTCTCGACGAAGCGGCGCCCGAGGCCACCGAGTTGTATCGATTGCTGGTGCAGCCGGTGGCGACGGCGATGACATCGATGCAGCGCGTGATCATCGTATCGGATGGTCCACTCGACCAGCTCAATTTCGAAACCCTGGTGGTCCCCGAACATCAGCGCGACAGTGGAGAGGACCTCGGGCGAGACCTCGACGGCCATCCTCCGCGCGCCGCACAGCGCCACTATCTGATCGAGGATGCGGTGGTGGCGAGAACGCCGTCGCTGCGCCTGCTGCACGCGCAATCACGACCATTGCCCGCGCACGAACGGTCCCTGCTGGTGCTTGGCGACCCGGAGTCGGCGGATCCCGAATTCCCGGCGCTGCCGTTCGCCGGCAAGGAAGCCGCTTCGATTGCCGCCTTGTTCGAACCCGAGGCGCGTCGAATCTACACCGGGCGTCGTGCGAAGCCTTCGGCATATCGCAATGCCGATCCGGAACGATTCGCCTACATTCACCTGGCCGCGCACGCGCAGGCGAATCCCGTGGTGCCGCTCGACTCGGCCGTCGTGCTGTCGGCCGACGCCGGCGAATACAAGCTCTATGCGCGGGATGTCATCGCGGTGCCGTTGAGCGCCGAACTCGTGACTCTGTCGACATGCCGCAGCGCCGGCACGCGGACGTTCTCCGGCGAAGGCCTGGTGGGCTTGTCCTGGGCATTCCTGAGTGCAGGCGCGAAGCGCGTCATCGGCGGACTGTGGCCGGTCGAAGACGCCTCCACGGCTGAGCTGATGACCGACCTGTATCGCCGCATCGCGGCCGGTGCGGAGCCCGCCGCCGCACTGCGCCAGGCCAAGCTGGCGTTGCTGCATTCCGATACGGCCTATCGCAAGCCCTACTACTGGGCGCCGTTCGTCGTCTATGTTTCCGGGAGTAGCGAGCACACCCGTTAGCAGCTTCGGGAATAGCGCAATGGGATGGTGGGTGTCCCGGCTCAATTTCGTCCCGGTTCTATTCCGATTCTTTTCACCAAGGAGTTTGCGATGCCCTTTCTGAGCCTGCAGAACAACACCCGCTTTCCTGCCATCTACGTCGTGAAGAAAGGCGAGCAGACCATCGCACGCACGCCGCCTGTCGCGCCCGGTGGGGTACTGCGGGTGCCGGACACGCAGAACTTCACGGTGGTGGCGACCACGGTCATCGAAGGCAACACCTACACATCGGCGCCGATCACGGTGTCCGGTCCGGCGGGCTTCCTCGCACAGGTCCTGCAACACGCGCCCCAGGGCACTTATCTGTTCGACATGCAGGAAATCCCGCCGCGCGGCCCCGACCTGCTGGAATTCCAGACGACGACCACCAGCCCGGTGACCTTTACCATCAGCGACAGCGGCATCCATCTGCAGACCGTCGTCGTCAAGGATGCTTTCAACATCGTCACCCTGTCGCTGGCCGGAACCTGCAGCATCTACGCGATCATCAACGGGGTGACGACAGAGGTGGTTCGGACCGATGATCCTGATGCGGTGATTACCGCCATCGAAGACACGAGCGGTCTCGAACACGGTGACTACATGCTTGTGATCAGCTGAAACAATGTTCGCGCATAGTTACACGGCGCGCGATGGGAACGCCCGCTCGCCGGTTCGCCACAAATACAGGTTGTGGTGACTCGAATGCGCCGAGAGTCGCAGGCGCATCCGGTCGCAATTCGGCTGGATGCAGGATCGCAACAAGGTCGAACAGGCGGGCATGGCGTTGTTGTGAGAGTGATTGTCGAATGCGAACAAGTCGCTTTCCCATATGCATTTTGATCAATCATCGAGTCGTGCATAAAAAAGCAATGAATCCGTGAGATCGTTGGACGCTTTTTGTCGATATCCAACGATCGGGGACTTCTGAATGAATTACTGCAAGTGGCGCCGTACGGCGCTGGCGTTGTCGTTGACGTTCGTCTGGGCAGGCGCTGCGCAAGCAACGTCGTTGGCTCATCCGGACCACTACGAATTCGATGCAACACTCCACGCACCACTGAAGCCCGTCTCCGGCGGGTGGCCGGTCACGCTGTATTTCGATTACCCCGCCGCCGGCAATGTGACCGCTGCAGCGTGGATACTGGAAGCCGTTTCTCCCAACGGGCGCGTCGTGCGCCAATGGCACGGGATCAAGATGTTGCCCCGGCAGCATGGTGTCGTGAGCGTCGAGTGGAACGGGCGCGACCAGAAGAATCTCGCGCTACCCGCCGGCTACTATTCATTGCGCCTGCGCGCCACGCCGACGATCCAGGTCAGCTCGGACGTGCGATTGCCGCTTGCGACGAGGATTGCGGAAGCATTCTCGGCTTTCGGTGACGAAGCGCATATACAGAGCATCGATGTGATGGTGGGCGCGGTCGCGCCAGCGAAGATCACGCCGCGTGTCGCGCTGCCGGTCGGCGTTGAGCAGGACGCATTGGCGCGCAACGCATCCGCGACAGGCAAGACAGCTGCGGGCAGGGCAACGGCCAGATCCATCGCGGCGCCCGCCAGCCTTCCCTACACGATCTATTACGGCAATCTGCACAGCCAGACCAACCACAGCGATGGCGGTACGGCGCTCGCCAGTTGCAACGGTTCCGAGTCGCCGCAAGCGGGCGACTTCGGGCCGACCGAAGCCTATACGATGATGCGGACTCTGGCCGGCAGCGATTTCCTGCTGGCCTCCGAACACAACCACATGTACGACGGATCGACGGGGACCAATACCTCCGCCAACCCGGCGACCGCGAATGCGCTGTTCGCCAGCGGCATTTCCGCAGCGGCGAGTTTCAACGCCGCCAACGCCGATTTTCTTGCGCTGTACGGTACGGAATGGGGCGTGATCAACAACGGTGGCCACCTCAACCTGATCAACCCCGATGGGCTGACGAGTTGGGAAAGCAACGCAAGCGGTCAGCTCATCGGCGCGGTGTCCACGCCGAAGAACGATTACGCGGCGCTGTATGCCGTGATGAAGCAGCGCGGCTGGGTCGGTCAGTTCAACCATCCGTCGACCTCGCAGTTCGCCATCGGCACCACCGGCATGGGCTACAACGCCGATGGTGCGGAAGTGATGGTGCTCACCGAAATCATCAACAGTTCGGCGTTCTCGGTGAACACCACCGAGACCGAAACCAGCCGCAGCTCCTACACGGGCGCGTGGAATCTCCTGCTGGAGCGCGGCTACAAAGTCGCGCCCGCCACCAACCAGGACAATCACTGCGCGAACTGGGGCCTGAGCTTCACCAATCGTACCGGTGTCCTGCTTCCGACGGGCACGGTGCTGAACCAGGCCAATTTCGTGGATGCGCTGCGCGCCCGGCGCACCTTCGCGGCCGAAGACAAGACCGGACAGTTGGTGCTCACCGCGAACGGCCATGTGATGGGCGAGACTTTCAGCAACAGCGGAGCACTGACGCTCTCGGCGGTCTATGCCAGCACGAGTGGGCAGACGGTGCAACGCGTGCAGTTCTTCGAAGGCGTGCCCGGTCGCAACGGCACGGTGACGCAGCTCGCCGAAGGCAGCGGCGACTACACCTTCACGCCCGCGATCGGCCCGCACTTCTACTACGTTCTCGTCACCCAGGCCAATGGCCTGCGGTTGTGGTCAGCGCCCGAGTGGGTGACGCAGACCGCAGGCGCGCCGGATACGACGCCGCCTGTGGTCAGCGCCAGCGAAACCGGCACCGGCGGCGCGATCACGCTCTCGACAACGGCGACGGATGATGTCGGCGTGACGAACGTCGAGTTCTACATCGACGATGTATTGCGCGGCAGCGACGGCACCTCGCCCTACGCAATCGTCTTCGACTCCAAGACGATAGCCAATGGCGCGCATACGCTCACAGCCAAGGCTTTCGACGCCGCAGGCAACACGGCGACTTCGTCCGCCGTGGCATTCAATGTGAGCAATATCGCACCGGTCGCGAATTTCACGTTCGTGGTGTCGGGTGCGACGGCAACGTTCATCGATGCGTCGTCGGATTCCGACGGCACGGTCGTATCGAGGGCATGGAACTTCGGCGATGGAAGCACATCGACTGCCGTCAATCCGAGCCATTCCTATGCCGCTGCGGGTACGTACACCGTCACCCTGACCGTGACCGACAACAGTGGATTGACCCATGTCAGGACTCAAGCCATCGACGTGGGCGCGAGTGTTGTCCAGACCTACAGCAACACCACGGACGTCGTCATCCCCGACCTTACGACCGTCTACAGCACGATCAACGTCGCCGGCCGTACCGGTGCCGCTCCGGGGAACACGCTCGTATCGGTGAATATTCTCCACACCTACATCGGCGATCTGAAAGTCGATCTGGTCGCGCCGGACAACAGCGTGTATGTCCTGCACAACAGAAGCGGCGGCCCCACCGACAACATCTTCAGAACCTATCTGGTGAATCTGTCGGCCGAGCAGCTGAATGGTACTTGGACGCTGCGCGTCAGGGACAATGATCGCGCAGACGTTGGGCGCATCGACAGCTGGAGCATCACGTTCTGAGTTTGCAGAACGCACTGATGCGATTGGAATGACACAAGGCGTGCTTCGGCGCGCCTTGTGCTTTATGAACTGAACAGAGGGCAGTGTGGCCCTCGCAAGTTCCAAGATGGCAGGCCAAGGCTTGGGGATCGTGCGGTTTCGGAACGCACGCTACGCAGTGTGCTGTGGCGAGCTGGACTTCGATTGCGTCAACCGCCGCGCGTAGCGCGAAAACCCGCCTGATTCTCTGGCGCGACCCGGACGCAGTTGCGACCGCTGTTCTTGGCTTCGTAAAGCGCGGCGTCGGCGCGAAGCAGCAACTTGTCAGCGCCCTCATCGTTCACGGCTGCTTCGGCCACGCCAATGCTGATGGTAACGCGCAGGCCGGGCGTCACGTCGTCCATCGTCAAGGCCGCGACGACCTCGCATAACCGCTTTCCGAGGTGTTCGGCGTGAGCGAGCGAGGTTCGTCGCAGCACGGCCAGGAACTCCTCGCCGCCCAAGCGACCGAACTCGTCGGTTTCACGCAATGCACGCCGGCAGGCCTCGGTCACGCGTCGCAGGGCTTCGTCGCCCACGGCGTGACCGAAGCGGTCGTTGATCTGTTTGAAGTGGTCGATGTCGATGGCCAGCACCGACAGCGGGAGAGCGGCGCCGTGCCGGTCGGACAACATGCGCGCCAGATGGTCCAGCAGATAGCGCCGCGAGACGACGCCGGTCAGGCTGTCGGTCATCGCGTCATAGCGCGCGCCACGCAGCCGATGGCGGGTCAGCAGCAGCAGGCCCGCCACGGCGCCGAGCAGCAAGGCCAGCAGCACGATCGCGATCAGTCGCAGGCGCTGCTCGCGCTTCGCGGCCTGCAACTGGAGCCGCTGCGCGTCCGTTTGCCGCAACAAGCGCAGCTTGTCGGCGGTTTCCCGGCTCAACGCCAGCTCGGCGGCGAGCACGCGCGCCTGCTCGCGCTGCATGCGCTGGTCGAGCTGGGTGCGCAACCGGATCTGCTCCTCGCGCGCGTCCAGCGCCGCGCGCCACTGGCCGAGTTCGCGATAGGCGCGCGCCTGCACGTCGAGCGCGTCGACCAGGGGTTGCGGCTGGTCGTCGTCGCGAAGGCGCTGCATCACGTCCGGCAGCAGCAGGGCGGCGCGACCGGCATCGCCGGACTCGAGTGCGATGCGCGCGTCGAGGTAGCCGCGCCGCGCGCGCATGGCCTCGGTCGACCCGCTGCGGAACAGCGAGCGATCGGCCTCCTCGCGCGCGCTTCTGGCGTCGTCCAGGCGACCGGCCAGCACATGGACATGGGCGATCCGAAGCATCAAGGAGGCATGGCTGTCGTGCCCGCCCTGCGAGCGCGCCAGCCCTGCCGCCTCGCGGTAATTCGCAAGCGCGGCGTCGAGGCGCCCCGACTGCTCTTCGGCCTGGCCCAGGCGCTCCAACACCATTTGCAGGGGCCCCGATTGGCCTCCTGCGCGCGCGTTCTTCTCGAGGGCGCGAAGGACTGCGATCGCACGCTCGTTGAAGCCGAGATCAATGAAAGTATTGGCGATCATGACTTCGGTGCGGAGCGTCGCGTTCGGCGCTTCGCGCGTCCGATCCAGCGCCAGCACCTCGCGCAGGGTGGTCAGCGCCTGCGCGTAACGGCCCTGGTCGCTTTCGTTGAACGAGCGCAGAAAGAGCGCGCCGGAGCGCAGGCGTGGATACCGCCGGCGGTCGGCGAGTCGCAGCACTTCGTTCACCGGCACGATGTAGTCGGTGCGGTTGCCCTGGTCGAACAACGCGTACGCCTTGCACATCAGGTATTCCATCCGCACCAGAGGCTCGCGCTGCGCGGGCCGTCCGGCGAGTCCGGTCTCGGCGCGCGACAGCGAAGCGTCGGGGCCGTCCAGCAGCGTGATGCAGCGATAGGCATCGAGGCGCGCGCTGCGCACCGGGTCGTTCGGGGGCAGCGCGTGCGTCAGTTCGACGATCCTGGCCTTTTGAGCGGCCTCGTCCGCGATTTCGTCGTCCCCACGCACGCCATACCGGCTCGCCAGCGTGTCGAACAGAAGGCCCGGGCTTGCCGCCGCCGACCGGGCCTGCGTCGCCGGGGCCGTGGCGTCCTGCGCGTGAAGCGTCGTCGGCAGCAGCCAAGCGATGGCGAAGAGAACGAGGAGAGGCGTCCGGTCCATGCGCGAATCATGTCAGATGCAGTGGCGTTTGGCGTTCCAGCGGCGATATTCGCAGAGATCGGGACACCCATAATTCGGGGAATCCCGACATGCTGCTCGCTTCTTCTCAGACAGGCTTCGCCACTGTGGCTTCCTGTGTTCAGCGCGTTTCCCAATGGAATCGGGGTGCCGCCGGTCCCATTGCCCAATCAAGTAATGGGTGTCCCAAGTCTTTTGCCAAGTCTTTTACCTCCGGTGTTTCCACCCTGCGCTTGTCCAGTGACGCACGGATTTGCAGACAGCGGTTTGCCCGAAAGATGTGTCGGGCAAACCCCCGCAGTCGTGACTGCGGCGAACAGGACGACTACGCTGCCGGCAGCAGATCTCCCGGTAGTTCGTTGACACAGGGCGCCACGCCACTGGAGAAGCTGCGCTCTTCGATCACCAGCGACTGATCGTCGATCGTGGCAGGGCCGATAGCGCCGAATCCAATGACCTGGCCGCGCACTTTCACCGTGTAGTTGGCGGCGGATGAGACGGTGCAGGCCACCACCGTGCCGACGGTCGCTGCCCGGAACGCGGACGCCCCGTTATCGTTGGAACACAGTGCGCTCAGATTGTCGTGCGTGGGTGCCACCTGCCGCGCAGTCGCGGCCACGATGCCCTTGTTCACGACGATGTCGTATTCGACATGTCCCACCGGCACCTGGCATTCGGCGAAATAGTGGATGACCAGCGTGCGCGGCCCGGTCGTGGTGATGGTTTTGGCGATGAACTCGACGTCCGCTGGCCCGAGCGGCACGGGCGCAGCACCGGTTTCGACAGCGACGTTGATATCGTCCGCACTGACCAGCGGCGAAACCATCAGGCCGAGCGCCAGCAGCAGGGCGCATGGCCGGCGTGTTTGTATATTCATGACATTGTCCTCAAGGGTTGTGTATCGGGCAGGGGAAATGCGTGCGCGGAGACCCCGCACGTCTGGTCGCATCGATCCGGTCTGTGGACCGATGCAAGGGCGCGCCTTCGTGCTGAAAGCGCGCTTGATTCAAGAGTCGTGAATCGAAGGGAAAAGCCGCCAAGCTTCGTGCAGGGACGACTGCGCCAAGTCTCGAGAACGGGATACCCACAATTGCTACGTGCCCGCCGTGTCCGGAACACCCATGATTCAGAAAATCCCGGTAGGCCGCCTGCCTCTTCTCAGACAGGTTTCGTCGCTGTGGTTTCTAGCGATCGTCGCATTGCCAGTGGAATCGTGGACGTAGCCCGATGTGGGTGTCCTTGTCTTTGGTTGCCGGTATCTTCCCTGAGAAGTTTCGCTCTCACGCTCACTGTTTTTCGCAACAGGATGACTTGGCAGCACTACGCCGTGTTATCGCTCGGCACGAATCCGAAGCGTTGATAGGGTGAGTTGATGTTGGCTTTGCGATTGATCGAACATATGCAAACAATGGCTTTCGGCACAGATAACGCGATTCACATTGCGCCCTGGCGGTAGCGGATTCGCGACAAGGATTGACAAGCAAATCGCCAAGCAATGAGACTTCGATCGCGCTTCATCATTGAAGCCGAAATACATTCCACAGGGGGAATGCTGGATGGCCAAGGCTGGCGCAGGGGAAGCATCGGCTTTATCGCCCGACGGCGTCTCGATGCCGATGGCGCTCTCCGCCATCGCACTATGCTTCGCCAGCGATGTCTCCGCTCACGGAGGAGGACTCAACGCCGAAGGTTGCCACCACGACCGCAAACGCAGTGGCTATCACTGCCATCGTGGTGGTGTTGCTTCATCACGCGGTGATGCTCAACCGACCAACCGTCTTGCCCCGTCGCGGATACGGGCGTGTTTGCGAATTGTGCCGCAGCGCGTGCAGCGGGCGCTGCGCCGGTGAGACGTGGCGAGCCGGGATATGGTCGGCATCTGGATCGAGATGGGGATGGGGTGGGGTGTGAGCCGCGGAGATGATGCGGGAGTGATGCCGGCGTGAGCGCGAAGCGACGCCGGAACCGCGCACGCGCAAGGGGATGATGCATGAGAGGTGGCTCTGCGGCAGCGTTGACAGGCGATGCGCCGACGAGCCGGGACCCGGATCTGGCATGGGAAACGAAAGGGGATTCGCGATGTCGAGGCACGTTGTGTCGCTTTCGTTGTTGGTTACTTTACTGGCCGGGTGTGCAACGCCATACGGCGGACGGTTGGACATCGACCACCGGCCGGACCAGATCCCGGGCACGATCGCCGTGTCCGACGCCAAGCTGTACCGGCGCGAAGCGCTTATCAATGAACGTCGACGCGAAGAGGCCTATATAGACGCGCTGATGATGGCCAGCGAGAAGGAAGGCTTCACCATCGGCCCCGAAGCGAATCGCGAGATCGAGGTCATCCGCGCCCTCGCGCTGAACGGCGGCCTCAGCGTCGATCCCGCCGCCGGAAAAACCTACCAGGACAATAGCGAAACCGATCGCATCCGGCACGACATCCAGGTGTTGCAATTGCAATTGCAAATGGACCAACTGCACCGCGATGCCGCACTCTTCCGGGAAGGCCTCGCGACCCAGGCGGCCCCCTCCAACGACAACCTAGGACAGGTGGGAACCGTATCCGGCGCCACCGCTCCACCCGCGCTGACGCCCGCGGACACCGCCGAGCTCGCCGCGCGAATGGAAAAACTGCAGTCAGCGCTGGCGACCCGCTTGGGCACGGACTTCAAGCCCCTCGCCGGCGTGGGCCTGGCAGGCAACCCCATCGACCAGTTCCGCGACCGCGCTGCATATCGCCAGCTTCTGACCTCGGCGCGCAATGCCGCCAGCCTGGACGAGCTGCACGATCTGGACGGCGCGGCGCTGTATCGGTTGAGCTTCCAGGTCTCCACGCTGCCGCCGCCGGATAAATACCTGCGGACGGCCGGGATTGTCGAGATGCGGCCGGTGTCGAAGGGACCAGAAGAAGACGAAATCAAGGACCTTTACGGCCGGTGGCTCGATCACGTCAACAAGATCCTGATCGAATCGAACGCTGCCGACCTGGCGCGATTCGAAGCTCAGGCATTGGCGATCGGCGGGAAGCTGTTCGATACCGTCGTGGTGAGTTACGACGACGGTAGCGGATCGTGGAAGAAGAAAGAGGTTGGATGCGCTGAGGGCCTGCGGTCCAGTCACTCGGATACATGCCCGGGTGGGCGCATCGTCGTCGCGGTGCCGGCGCTGGAGGCATATGGTGGATCGCTGCGGGGCAACGACCACCGGATCACCACTGTCCTGGCACAGGATATCGACGGTTTTCTGCTGTCGAACGTGGATTACAGCAATGCGACCGTGCAGGCTTTTGGCAACGGCAGCAGAGTCCAATCGGTGATCGATGCGCAACGATGTCAGTTGCAGTTCGCCGATGGGAAAAGGAATACGCCTTCCGCCGCGCAGAATCTTCTGAACGCCGCGATCGCGGTGCGCTCCGCGATGCCGCATCTGAATCAAGTGCTTCGACGCATCGCCAGCGCGCGGATCGATGGCAGGCAAAGGCAAGCGCTCGAAGACTCCATGAAGCGGCTGCAGACCGCCAGCTTCAGAGCGGACAACGTGCTGAAGCGGCTCGCCGAAGTGGGATGCGGCTCCGATGATTCGCTGTCGTCGATGACGCTGGAAGTGGTGGTGCCGGACGAGTTCAGAAAAGTCGTCACTGGAGAGAACAAAGTGCGTGTGTACGATATCGGGCCGCGCCAGCAGGTGCAGCAGGTCTCGACGGCTGCACGCGCCGCGGAGGCCTTCAGCCTGGCCATGGCGGTCGCCGCCAAAGCGCCGAACAGCGGGGCGGCCGTCAAGGCGGGCCTGGATTATTCCCGCAGCGCCACCGGGAAGGTCGACACTCTCGAACGTCTGCCGCTGGTGGTCGGGTTCGCACAGACCGGGGGAAGTTGGCACCAGAATCCGAAGCAAGAAAAAAACGTCCAACAGACGCCGGGTCAACAGGCGGCTCAAGAGGAAAATCCGAAAGGAACTGCAGGAAACCTGCATTTCGGATGGATCCTCGGCCCGCGCATCAGCGTGCATCCCGCGAAAGGGACGCTCGAACTGGCGCAGGGTTACAGCGTCCACGATCTGTCGGCCGACTTGGCCGTGACCGGGTGGCGCACGAAGCTGCAGATCGAGGTGCGCACCGCCTGGTCGCCCGATTGGCGTTCGAAAAACTTCAACAGCGATCTGTGGAATTTCAACCAAGACAGCAAGCGCATCATCGAAATCGATCTGCGTCCGTCGAGCGCGGAATTCGCGGCGCTGACCACGCGGCTCGCCGCGGGGCCGGCCGGTCAGCGCTTCGCTTCGGTCAGGTCCATCCACCCGGCCGCGATCAAGGCATGCGCCGCCGGCACGCTGGTGGTGGAAGGCGAAAACCTGTGGCGCGCGACCGAGATCGTGCTGGGCGGGACGAAAATCGGCGGCAGTGCGATTTCGGTGCTGCCGGACATGGGTGGCATCCTCGTCGACATCCCACAGAACACGAATTTCTTCGGCAACGAGGTGGATGTGCAGGTGCTCACGCCCTACGGCGTGGCCCATGCCTCCCAGCGCTTGCTGATCGACGGTTTCGACGAGAAAGGCTGCGGGGAAAAGCCGGATCCGAACGCCCCCGTGCTGGCCTCGGTCCTCGGGCCGGTGCCGGTGAACATCTGCGCGTCGCCTTCGATCGAGTTCACCGGCATCAATCTGGACAAGATCACCGCCGTCAGGTTCGGCAATGTGGCCGGCACACTGACGCCCGGCACCGCGAAAAAACGGGCAGCGACCTTCACCCGGAACGATCTCAAGCAGATCGGCAGCGACTACGCCAATCTGGTGTTCTTCGTGGGCGACAAAGAGGTCGCCAGCCGGGCGATCCATGTCGTTCGCCTCGACTGCAGCCCATAACAGGAGGACAGGACCATGCGTGAAAACGGCACGATCGCCGGCCAACCCACGGCCGCCGGCGGCTTCATCAACCCCCAGGGCGGCCCACCGCAGGTGCGGTACTCGAGTGAAGTTGTGAATGGATTGACGCCGCGCGAAGGGGACCCCGTGTGCTTCGTGCGGACATCCAAGGGTTCGACGACCGCGATCGATGTGCACTTCGGCTCCTGCAATATGGGAATGGAATCCAGTGAGGCGGCCATCGACGAGATGGTCGCGCCGTTGCTGAGTCGCTACTTGGAAGTGACGTTCCAGTCATCGCTTGAGCAAGTTACGGGCGCAGTGCTGTCCGAGGATGGGCAAGATGAAGTGAAGAGAATGTCGGTCGATCGGGCCGTCCGCATCCTGCGACCGATGCTTGCCAACGAGCCACTTCCGGACGAGGTCAAGTCCGCGCGCATCCTCCTGGCTGAGACGGCGATGTCGCTGATGGCTATCGAAGCGGCGCTCGCCTCCAAGGGAACGGTGACGGCCGAAGCGCTGCGCCGGGTGCTGCGCGGCCAGCGGCCACCCCTGCGCAGGAAATCGAAGTCCTAGCTCGACGCCGATGGGCGCGGGTCGATGCCGACCCAGCCAAAACTAGGGTCAGCGTGGCCTTTCCCGGTTGCCCTGCGTTTCATCCGACTTCTTCAGCCTGCCGATCTTGCGGGGACCAGAACGATGGCACTGCATCAGGTGGTCGCCGTTTTCGACCAGACAGGCCTTGTAGCGGCCCTCCCAGAGCGTGCCGGTCCGGCGGTATCGGTCATTGATGTAGCGCACGTAACGCCGGCCCGGCGATTGCATCACCCGGCCGGTCGCGCCCTCCGTCATCGGCGCGACAAGCAGGTGGACATGGTTGGTCATCAGCACATAGGCACGCACCGCGCAGCCTTCAGGCATGGCGATCTCACGCAGATCGTTGCGATAGCGGAGGCGGCGTCGGCGAAGAAGCAAGGCTGGCGATCGTTGCCGCGCTGGATGACGTGCTGCGGCACTCCGGGCACATCAAGTCTGGTCGGGCGTGGCATGGCGTGAATGAGCACAGGGAAGAAGTGCCCGTCATGCTGATGCTGCGTCGTGAGCCGGTCTGTCGGGCTGGGCCGCTACGCGTTGTCGGGAAAGTCCACACTGACCCCGGTTTTCCCCGCGCCACCACCACTGCATCGAACACCTCCATACGAGGATTGTCCTCGCTTTTGGGTGTCCGAGAAATCAGGGGTGGCTCACTCCGCCCCCTGCTTTCCTGTTTTCACGCATCAAGAGTCGCAGGCTATTTCCAAGCGCCCAGATAACCCGTTTCGGCATTCTTTTCGTGAACTTCCCGTCGATACTCCAGCCAGATGAGATCCGCCCAGTCGTTCATGGCGAACCTTTCGTAACGAGGGATCCTGGCGATCTCGTGGAGAAAGCCTCGACTGATCCCGGAGGCGAACCGCTCCACGCTGTACGTATTGCATTCCAATAGAATGCGCTCGAACGGCCAATGCTTGAATGCATAGCTCGCGCCCGCAATGAATCCGTACGTGCTCGCGCCGGTCTTTTTATGCTGTGGCGACGCAATGCATGCCATCTTCGCGTGGCCGCTCGCCAAGTTGGCATCGTAGATGGAAACGTAGCACACCGGGACTTGAGAGGATTCGGGAATGCACAGAAAGTGGGCAAGCGTGCCTGCCCACAAATGCGTCCCGAAAGCTTCCGGGTCCGGAGTCGCGCCTCGATACCGCCAAACACGCGCGTTCTCGATCGCGGTGAACCACTGGTATAGCATATCGACGTCAGCCGGCCGAACGGGTTTGAGTTCGATCTTCATTGTGTTTTACGAGCTCCCTGGGCCGGTTCCGATCCGACATTCACCCCGGAAAACGACGGGAATTCCTGCCGCAGCGTCCGCATGATTTCGTTCTCGGCATTCGACATCCAATCGCCAGCTCCCGACGAGGAAAGGCACCGCGCATCTGCGGCGTAGATCCTCATCTCCAGAGTGCGAAGCTCCGTCCGAACGTTTTCCGGAATTTCCTGGAAGGATTCGTTGGTCGACTCGCTGAGCGCCTCCTTCTCCGCTTCGCTCAATCCCCTTCGCTCGAATGATTGCATCAGAGCTTCTTGCAGATGTTTCTGCAGGAAATCTTCCGCCATCGCGCGTGATTCGTAGGGGCCATATCGCGTCCGATACCCGGCCAAAGCCATGCACGCTCCCCATGATTCGTTCAAATCCCGATAGGCCTTCGATTCGCCATACTCCCTCATCAGCGCGCTCGTGCGCGCATGCATGTCCGCAGGCGCGAGATTGTCGTTGATGACGCTGGCTGTGCGCACGGCGCATTTCGAAGCGACATCTTCCGCCTTGGCGGCTTGTTCTTTCGTAAGGGTCGGCGGTCTTGCTGGCGCTGCCGAGGCCTTTCCAGTCGCCTCCAACGATTCCAGATACTCCTCGACCACACCGAACCCATACTTGCTTCGAAACGCCGCGATGTCATTCCCCTTCAGACTGGCGGTTTGGCTTCTCGGTTCGTCCATCGAGTCTTCCGCGGGAGGCGTCAGCCCGTTTTCCGAATAGCATTTCGCCCGCTCATCAACGACCTTCCTGCTGATGCGTTGATGCAATGCGTCCGACTGCACGACGCCGAGATATCGATTCAGCGCATCGCCTGGACGTTTTGTGAAGAACGCGGAAGCCGTCGCTATGGTAACGGCTTCCTTGCGCGATTGGACGTGCGTTGGATTCCCGCCATCGAGCGGGTCGCCCTGCCCGACTGCAACGACAGGCGGATCGCTATCGCGGGATATGACGCTCCACGCCGAACGGCCAAGCATCAGGATCAGCGCCGCGACCGCGACCGCGATGCCGATGGCAGTCGTCTTGTTCCGCCAAGCTGGCATCTTCGACGACTACCAGCTGCAGTTGCTGGTGAACGTGTTGTCCGGTTCGCTCCACGCCTTCAGCAGGCCGAACGTATTTTGATCGCGGATGGTGATCAGGTTGTAGTTGGCGCAATATCCCTGAAAATTATTGCCCCATGTCCTCACATCGGACATTTTCCGAATTTCATAGTGGACGTGCTTGCTGGTGGTCCCGGAATTGGACATTTTCATCAGCACCTGACCGGCAGCCACATAGTTGTCTTTGTTGACCTGGCGGTTTTTCCCGTGGCAGTACAGCTTGCCGTATCCGGCGCCGCTGGCCACATTCCCGGTCCGAACAGCGGTTCCACAGCCATCCACGTTCTGAACGATGCCTCCTTGCGTTTCGTAGATCGGGGAGTCCGCCATGCCGGAATCGAACAAGTCGATCGACCAGTAATTGGTCGTGTTGGACCCCTGCACACACGTGTAATCGTGGCAATATCCGTTCCTGATATTGCCTTGATGCATGACTTCATTGCGCAGGAGGTTGTGCACGGTCTCCGCATGCGCCACGTTGGCGGAAGCAATGGAGACCAAAGTTACGATGGGGGGGACAACCGCGCGCTTGTAGTTCGTCAGGGTGGATCTTTTTTTACTGCCGGCCAGATAATGGTTCCTGTTCGATCGCGACATGTTTTTGCCTCCATGTAAAAACGCGAGATGGCGCCGAATCGTCTACGGAGGTCAGTCGTGTCATGACTGCCCCCGAGATACAGCGCGTTCCTTGGTGCATTCCAAGCCGAAACCAGACGAGGTTTCGCTGTCCTTGAGGCGTCAGCCGCTATCCTTGATGACGCTCGCGGAATCAATAACATCAAACCATGAGGAATACAACCCGAAAAACGGGACAGGCGTTTGCTTTTCGCACAAAGCGGTCTCCAAAGCCCGCAGCGCCTGATCGAAATGTCGCGATCAACATCGTATCTGCCGCCTACGCAGCCTTCCGGGTGTTGCATCGATCATTTGAATCCGCGTGCACCTCCTTTGGACAATCCGCCATCGGTTGAGTTCGATGGTGCATGACGCCTTCGACTTATGCACCCTACGTCTGTATCGAGGACTCCCCTGCGCCGATAACAGAGGCGCCCCGAAAATCCGGGGCGCCTGGGACTCTCACTGCGCAATCGCTTGCACGGCGTCCACGACGTTGCCGAAATAGCAGGTGGTGGTGGCTGTGGTGGGCGCGTAGACGGCAGTGCTGTTCGTGGTGTAAGTGGCGCCTGTTTGCAAATTCCGGCAGCTCAGCCTGACGAGGTAGCGGCCACTCGCGCACTGGGCGCTGCCACGTCCGAAGTAGGAGCTGCCGCTCTGGTGAACCCACTCACGCCAGGTGGCGCAGCCGCTCATTCCCGACGGCCTTGGATCGGCTACTGCGAACACGGACTCGGCCCGATTGCCGGTATTGCAACTGGTTGTGGTCGTGTTGGGCGCGTTCACCGCGGCACCACCGGTGACGATGTATCCCTGGCCCGTCTGAACGTTGCGGCATTGGATGTACACCTTATAGCGCCCGGTGTCGCATTGGACCCGTCCCAGGCCGTAATAGTAATTCCCGCCCGAGTTGATCCATTCAGCCCAAGGCGTACAGCCGGTGAGCACGCCCACAGGCCTTGGATCCTCCACAGCGAACACCCCCTCCGCCGTGTTCCCGGTGTTGCATGTGGTCGATGCAGTGGCGGGCGCATTGACGGCAGCGCCTCCATACACCACGTATCCGACCCCCGTTTGCTGGTTGCGGCAGAGCAGCTTGATCGTATAACGGCCACCGGTGCACTGCACGTTGCCGCGGCCGTAATAGTAATTGCTGCCTTCCTGCACCCATTGCGTCGAGGTGCTGCAGCCGGTAGGAGCCGCCGCGCGTGCCGGGACGGCGAAGAGATGCTGCGCGGCGAACAAAGCCGCGATGGTCGATATGAAGCCAAGCCTTGATTTGATCATCGTTCCTCTCCTTTTGAGCAATGACACGGAGATCGCTCCGTGGGGTGTGGACATCCTCTTCAGCATGCAGCGTTGGCGAACCTATCTTGCCGCGGCACGGACCTGCAATGATTAGAATGAGGGAATGGGCGTTGGTTCTCGATTCCGGCACGAAATCGCCGGGAATCGGTACCGTCGACAATGCCATGGCGGCCCGCTTGGCCGCCAGTGCTCAGGCCGAGCGGCCGGACGAGGCGCGTTCGCTGCGCCGATAGCCGATGGCTTCCGCCACGTGAGGCCCCAGAATGACATCGCTGCCCGCAAGATCAGCGATCGTCCGAGCCACCCGCAGAATGCGATGCATCGAACGCGCCGACAACTGCAACAGATCAATCGCGTTCTCCAGCATCGCCTGATCATCCGGCGCGAGCCGACACACCGCATTCGTTTCCGATTGATCGAGGTGCGCGTTGCAGCGTCCCGCGCGTTGTCTTTGGACTTCGCGCGCACGAATCACACGTGCACGAACCACATCACTGGATTCGCCCGGCGGCGCATAGGGGCGCAGTTCGGCCGGCGGTAGTCGCGGGACTTCCACATGCAGGTCGATGCGTTCGAGCAGCGGGCCTGAAATTTTTCCTCGATAACGCAGGATCGCTTCAGGATGACAGCGACATCTTCCCGAGGGATCGCCAGCCCAGCCACAAAGGCAGAGAGGCGTTGCCTTTTTGCCATTTGTGCGGATTCGCCGTAAGTCGCTGATTCAAAAGGAAAGGGGCTTCGAGCCCAAGACCTTGGGCGAGCACATACGCCGTCGCCGGCTCGTTTTGTCGATCACCCAAGAAGAGGCGGCGCGCCAGCTCGGCGTGAACGCCTGGACGGTTCTCAATTGGGAGGCGGAGGAGACGAAGCCGGCAATTCAGTTCATCCCGGCCCTTGTCGAGTTCCTCGGCTATGACCCGGAGCCGGTCGATCAGGGAACACTCGTCGGCCAACTGGTGGCGAAGCGCCGCGAGCTCGGCATCTCCAAGCGACAAGCAGCCCGCTCCCTTCGCATCGACCCCGGCACCTGGGCCGGTTGGGAGCCGGTGCAAGGATCGCGAGGGAGGCCCATAGGAGGGTGGTGGAGGTGTTTTTGGGCTCAGACGCAGGCTAGCGTTGGAGCCTCCGAGAATGGCGGGACGGTTCAGTTGTGGGTGTCCCGGTTTCACCAGCTGCGGAACAGCGAGCGATCGGCCTCCTCGCGCGCGCTTCTGGCGTCGTCCAGGCGACCGGTCAGCACATGGACATGGGCGATCCGAAGCATCAAGGAGGCATGGCTGTCGTGCCCGCCCTGCGAGCGCGCCAGCCCTGCCGCCTCGCGGTAATTCGCAAGCGCGGCGTCGAGGCGCCCCGACTGCTCTTCGGCCTGGCCCAGGCGCTCCAACACCATTTGCAGGGGCCCCGATTGGCCTCCTGCGCGCGCGTTCTTCTCGAGGACGCGAAGGACTGCGATCGCACGCTCGTTGAAGCCGAGATCAATGAAAGTATTGGCGATCATGACTTCGGTGCGGAGCGTCGCGTTCGGCGCTTCGCGCGTCCGATCCAGCGCCAACACTTCGCGCAGGGTGGTCAGCGCCTGCGCGTAACGGCCCTGGTCGCTTTCGTTGAACGAGCGCAGAAAGAGCGCGCCGGAGCGCAGGCGTGGATACTGCCGGCGGTCGGCGAGTCGCAGCACTTCGTTCACCGGCACGATGTAGTCGGTGCGGTTGCCCTGGTCGAACAACGCGTACGCCTTGCACATCAGGTATTCCATCCGCACCAGAGGTTCGCGTTGCGCAAGCGCTCCGGCGAGCCCGGTCTCGGCCCGCGCCAGCGAAGCGTCGGCGCCATCCATTATGGTGACGCAGCGATAGGCATCGAGGCGCGCGCTGCGCACCGGGTCGTTCGGAGGCAACGCGTGCGCCAGTTCGATGATCCTGGCCTTATGAGCAGCCTCGTCCGCCATTTCGTCATCCCCGCGCACGCCATACCGGCTGGCCAGTGTGTCGAACAGAAGGCCCGGGCTTGCCGCCGCCGACCGGGCCTGCGTCGCCGTGACGCCCTGCGCGTGGAGCTTCGTCGGCAGCAGCCAGGCGATGGCGAAGAGAACGAGGAGAGGCGTCCGGTCCATGTGCGAATCATGTCAGATGCATGCGGCGTTTGGCGTTCCGGCGGTGATATTCGTGGTGGTGCAGAGATCGGGACAGCCACAATTCGGTGAATCCCAACATGCCGCTCGATCCTATTGCCCAATGAAGTAGTGGGTGTCCTAAGTCCTTTAAGCCGAAACGCCGCATTCGTTTCTGATTGATCGAGAGGCGCGTTGCAGCGTTCGGCGCGACTTCGCGCGCACGGGGCACGCATGCGCGAACCACGTCGCTGCCTTCGCCGGGTTGGGCATCGGGGCGCAACTCGGCGGGCCAATTGGGGGCATGCAACCCGAGCATTGAAGCCATGGATCGATTTCAACTTTGCGATTGATCAAACATAAGTAAACAAGGGCTTCCGGCACAGATAGCGAAATTCACATTGCGTCCCTGCGGTAGCGGATTCACGGCAACAATTGACAACCAAATCGCCAGGCAACGAGACTTCGATCACGCTTCATCATCAACATTGGAGCGCATTTCACAGGGGGAATGCCGGATGGCTAGGGAAGGCGCAGGAGAAGCATCGGCTTTATCGCTAGACGGCGTCTCGATACCGATGGCGCTCACCGCCATCGCACTGCGCTTCATTGGCGATATCTCCGCTCACGGCGGAGGACTCAACGCCGAAGACTGCCACCACGACCGCAAACGCTGTGGCTATCACTGTCATCGTGGCGGTGGTGCTTCATCGCATAGTGATGCTGTGTCGACCAACAGTCTTGCGCCGTCGCGGATCGCACCTCTGCGCGTGCCGCGGGATCCGAGTGTGTTTGCGAACTGTGCCGCAGCGCGTGCAGCGGGTGCGGCGCCGGTGAAACGTGGCGAGCCGGGATATGGGACGCATCTGAATCGTGATGGAGTGGCGTGCGAGCCGAGGCAAAAATGATGCGGGAGTGATGCTTTTGTGAGCGAAAAGAAAGACCGGAATGTGGTTGCTGCTACGTGACCATGGAACAGCTAGTGAAAATATATTTTTTTTGTTTCTGACGAATATGAGAAGTGAATCTGACCCTGTCAGCTAAATTTCTACTCTGACCCCAATTTTATAAAATTGCATTTCTGCATGTGTCAAACAGTACTTCATTAGCCTGTTAAAGGTTGATTCGTGGTTCGAGTGCTCGAAGGTCTTGTCCAAGGAGAATGCAATTGAAAGCGATGAATGATCTATTTTTCAGAGGGAGTGCCAAGCAAGGATGCGGTACTGAAGGTATGAGATTGCTCCAACCAGTACTTTTATGTTTGGTCGCCATGCTGTGTGGGTGTCAGTCGCTGATAGGGATGCCAAAATCTGACGTGAAACCACCGCTGGTCACGGAGAACGCTAATAAATTCACTTTGCAAACAGAATGCAACACCCAAGCGACGCTCAGATATACACATGATACGAAGGAGCGCAATGCTTGGATTAATAATGCGATGACTTGTATCAACGACAACCACCATGAGTTCGTGAGAGAGCTAAGACGCAGCGAAGCTGGCTGGGGAATCGCAACGGGGATCACCACTTTAGCGCTGGGCATAGCCAGTTCACTGACACCTTCATCTGGTGTAAAAGCCAACTACGCTGCAGCGAGTCTGCTAATCACCGGCAGTGACGAAGTTATAAACAAGGAGGCCTTTCTCGAACAGACCGTCACCGCGCTCATTGCTGCCATGGATGCGAATCGAAAGAAAGCTTTGGTGCCAATCATCAGGGGAATGAGCGCAAGTGTTGATCTCTACCCAATCGGGCTAGCGCACGAAGACTTGTTGGCCTACCAGAGGGCCGGAAGCTTGATGGCTGGTCTGACCTTTGTATCCGCAAACGCGCAAACTTCGATCGAGGAGAGCAACACAGAACTCGCCAAACTTCGCGAGAATGTCCCACTAACTGATGCGGAGACGAAAAGGCGTGAATGCCTGACTATGGTGTTAGAAGCTATTAAGATAGCTCATAAAGAGACTGACCAACCCAGACTTTATGCAGCGTATCGGAACGTCCATCCTTCGGCTGTCAATCTTGCAAGCGTGAGTGATCTGGTGGAAGAGATTAAAATAAAGCATCGATTCCACGATGACAAAGCATTTGACGAAGCACTCATCGAGCAACTCAAGAAACAAGGGTTCACCGTGCCCTGTGGAGGAAGTTGAACATGGCCAGTCAGAAATTTCCGGGTAATCTGCCACTCGCGGAAGCCGCTAATCGTATCTATCAGGTCGAAGTAGGTGGATTCACATTTGTTGGCTGTGAAATCAAGCAGGATTGGAACGTTATCGAATTTACTTCTGCTAATCTTTCGCCCAAGCTTTTGCTATTACCGGCGAACGAAACAGCGCCTGCAAATGCAACGATAAGCTGGTCTGGCAAGATGCTGGTAGGCGGCAAGGAAACGAAGGTAAGGGCATACCGTATGCATGACGCATTGGTGCCGATGGCATCGGCCGAATCCTTGCTCGCGGGTTCCATGAATGAATCAGTGTCCGAACCTAATGCAGGCATCCTCAGCAGGGAGACATTGGTCGGCAGAGCACTATCCGCTGTTAATTCCGAAACAGTTTATACGCTTCAGAATAAAGTCAATCCGAAGTTGGCCGCCGAGCGTTGGCCTGAGTCAGGCATGCGTACCGACTGTTCAAGTTTTGTGGCTTGGTGCCTGCGTATTTCCGTCAAGGTGTCGCATCCACTCTATGTAAAAGTAAATGGCGGCTGGTTCGAAACCACTGCTGTCTATAAGGACGGTATCCATCAGACTGGATTTTTCAGCGCGGTTGAGCAGGCTAGACCGGGAAGTCTGCTGGTATACGGCGACCAATCCGGTAAGGAAGGCCACATTGGTATCGTTGTAGAAGTAGATGGCCCGGGCGTGGCAGGTGTACGCAAGGTCGTCCATTGTTCTAGTGGGAACTACAAGAAGCATGGCCGCGCCATTCGCATGAGCAATGCTGCAGTCTGGATTAAAAATGATAAGACGATCATTGTAGATTACGAAGGTTTTTCTCAGGATTGATTGATCCACTTGAATAACTTATGCACTATCAAAATCAAATAGACAGAAATTTACAGTTGCTGGCTGGGTAGCCCACTCGCCATTATCTCAGAAACGGAAACGGAAACGGAAACAGGGCCAGAGCAGATTTTTCCAGCAGAGCCAAAAAAGACCACACGAAACAGGAGTCAGTGTCGTCTTTTTTTAGTTCTGCAGGGAAAGCCTACTCTGAGCCAAATTTCCCGATGGATTGTTCGATGGGTCGCACGCCCGGTTGGATACTGGGACGCCCACAATTCAGAAAATCGCGAAACGCCGCTAGCCACTTCTCAGACAGGTTTCGTCATTGTGGATCCTCGTGATCAGCGCATTGCCCTATGAAGTAGTGGGTGTCCCAGCCTTTGGTGATGATGAGTTAGTTGGTGTCTCGGTCTTGCTCCAAAACGCGAGGCGGTATCAGATGTCAACCTTTCCATCGGGCGTAGCATTTTTCCTCATGCCCTGCTGCTCGGAGCAAGCCGATGTAACCGTTTGGTTCCTCTCGCGGTTTCGCTTTTGACGGGCACCAGGGAAATAGCGAGCATCTCAATACCAACCCAAATGTGGGGTCGAGTAAGCGTCAGCTTCCTAATCGAGGATCTAGTTATGTACTTACGAGGCTTAAGTTTTTTTGTCATATTCATGATCTTGCCATTGGAAGGATTTACTCAATCGCAGATACTCAGAAGTGTTCCATCGAATGACGAGCTTGTAGCACGATTATCGGAACTAAGCTCAGATAAAACGCCACTTCCAGACGATCTGAACATTCTCTACGACTTAAATTCACGATACGAAGACGAACTCGCCACTTATCGACGAGCATTGGCTTCGATCAAGCCTAAAGATAACTCAAACGCCATCGATAAGGCCAAAGCGGAGGCTGCGTCAGCGATCACAGAGCTCAGAACCATTGATTGCAAAATTGCCGCCAAAGATATTCTCACTAGACTCCGCAAGTCGCTCAATGATTCGTACAGAGCAATATCGGACACAATTTTTATGCATGACTTGGAACCTGACGATCCGTGGCGGCGAGAGGATGGAGGGGTGGCATCCAATGGAAATACCTGTGAAGCACTTAAATCATTTATCGGTGACGATACAAAACAAGAAGCAATCATCAATTTCTTCGACACAGTAAAAGAAAAATATGAGGAAGATGCAAGAGCACGAGAGGCGCTTCGAGGCAACCTTCAGAAGGTGATTGAACTCTTGCAGACAAGAAAAGCGGATGTTCAGCAACTTCTAAATGAAAAAACAAGTCAGCAACAGCTCAGCGGATCGCTGTGGATTGTTATTTCTGTAATCGGTCTATTCAGTATTGGAGCGATACTTTGCGTAAAGCTCTTCTCCGAAAATATTCAAATGGAATGGGTTACTTCCGGGCAAGTTATACAATTCGTAACCGTGATGATACTGCTGAGCGTTATCATGGCATTGGGATTGGCAGGCATTCTTAAGGAAACTACCTTAGGAACCTTGCTTGGAGGCATCGGTGGTTACGTCCTTGCCCAAGGAGTCGGCCGCGCTGCTGCCAGAGAAGTTTCGCGGGAGCGAAGCGGTGGGAGCTAATCTAGACGCTCCAGTCGACTGTTTTGCATTTGCTTCGCTACGGCAGAGCGGCGGCTGAGCTAGTGCTTTAGGAGCTCAAGACCGGGACACACACGATCTAGAAAAGCTCGACACTCCGCTAGCCGCTGCTTAGACAGGTGTCGCCACTATGGTTTCTCGCGGTCACCGCATTGCCAAATGAAGTAGTGGGTGTCCCTCTAGGAGATTGGGACACCCACAATCAAGACATGCCGTTGGCATTTTCCCTGACTGGATTCGCCAGCCGTGTATTTCAAATTCAGGGCAGAGATTGTGAAAAAGAGACGAATCCCATCCTGTGAATGGTAGATCGCGGACATTGATGACAATGCTTACGGAGAGCGCAATATGAAAAATATTCCATATTTCATGGTTACGAACCGCAACGCTGAATCGGATGGCTGGGGCTCTCAACGCGTCGACAAGCTGGTCTGCTACACCTGCCCAGCCAAGTCTGCCCCGACCAAAGCCAGTAATTGGGAAAAGTTGGACGGCGGGAAGCTCGTCAAGGCCTTGCAGGAAATCGCATCGACGTTTCCGGTCATCCACGATTTTAACAATGAGGATCAGAAGCATCTCTCGCTGTTTGTACACGGTTACAACAACACCTGGAAAGAATCTGTGGAGCGCTATCGGCAACTCAAGTCCGACCTGTTTGAAGCAACTGATCTTGGCTGTCCCATGCTTTTCAGTTGGCCCTCAAACGGTTCCGCAGCCGGATACCTTCCCGACAGGGAAGATGCACGCGACTCTGGAACCCAGACAGCAGAGCTCTTCGTCAAACTTCATGACGTGGTGTCTGTCCAGGAACGCAATGCGGCCGATGCAGACAATCTGGAACTGCAATGTCGCGCCAAAATCTCGGTTATCGCACATAGCATGGGGGGCTATGTTGTCCAGAAGGGCCTCGCTGTTGCGGCAAAGCGTTTAAACAGCCCGCAGCTGATCACCCTGATTCATCAACTCGCGATGGTTGCCGCCGATGTCGATAACGACATATTCCAGAAAGAGAAACCCGAGGATAGCGACGGAAGCCTGATGGCGAACTTATGCTACAGAATTGGCGCTTTATACACTGGGCTGGACGAGGTGCTTGGCGCTTCTGCGGGGCTAAAGCACTTCGGCACACGCAGGCTTGGACGTAGTGGTCTGGCAGATGGGAATTCGGTTTGGGACAACGTATTTGATTGGGACGTCTCCGACGTTATCGATCGACGAAAGAAGATCCATTCAGCGGTTTTCGATTCGCCCAAGAGTCTTGCGCTTCTCGAGAAAATTCTTCGAGGTGTGGACCGCCATCACCTTAAAGACTGATCAGGGCGACTCTGCGAGCAAATTTCAATACAACATCGGGCCGGGTTAGCTTCCCACCGTTCAAATAAAACGGCGCACCACGCCTTCGACTTGTGCGCCCTACGAAAAACAGGGGTCAGTGTGGAATGGCGCTTACTTAAGCCCCGTCATCCCCGCGAAAGCGGGGATCCAGCGCCTTCGCTTGGTCAAGAAAGCCTGAAGTCACTGGATTCCCGCCTACGCGGGAATGACACAAATCTGGATGCCGTGCTTAAGTAAGTGCCATTCGGGTCAGTGGGGCCTTTCTCCAGTTGCAATGGTGGGCTGAAGGCCGCCCGATGATCTCACGTCGCTCGTGACGATATTGCCCGCTCCCCACGCCGATACCCAATAGCCTCAGCTACATGCGGCCCAAGAATATCCGCACTACCAGCAAGATCAGCAATCGTCCGCGCCACCCGCAGAATGCGATGCATCGACCGCGCCGAGAGCTGCAACAGATCAATCGCGTTCTCCAGCATCGCCTGATCATCCGGCGCAAGCCGACACACCGCATTCGTTTCAGATTGATCGAGATGCGCGTTGCAGCGGCCTGCACGTTGTCGTTGCACTTCGCGTGCACGCACAACGCGAGTACGCACCACATCACTGGATTCACCGGGGGGCGCATCGGGACGCAATTCCGCCGGTGGCAATCGCGGCACTTCCACATGCAGATCGATGCGTTCGAGCAACGGCCCTGAAATTTTTCCTCGATAACGCAGGATCGCTTCAGGATGACAACGACATCGCCCCGAAGGATCGCCCGCCCAGCCACAAGGACAAGGATTCATCGCTGCAACCAACTGGAAGCGCGCCGGAAACTCGCTCTGCCGCGCTGCGCGTGAGATGGTCACGATTCCGGATTCCAGCGGTTCGCGCAGCACTTCCAGCGCGCGGCGGTCCCATTCAGGCAATTCGTCCAGAAACAGGACGCCGTTGTGGGCGAGTGAGATTTCGCCGGGACGCGGTTCGGCGCCGCCGCCGACCAGAGCGACGGCGCTGGCGGTGTGGTGCGGGCTGCGAAAGGGGCGGGTGCGCCAGCGGGTGGGGTCGAGGCCGCGTCCGCTGATCGATGCGATGGCGGCGGTTTCCAGCGCGTCGACTTCGCTGGCTTCCGGCAGCAGGCCGGGCAGGCGCGAGGCGAGCAGGGTCTTGCCGCAGCCGGGCGGGCCGACGAGGAGCAGGTGATGGCTGCCCGCGGCGGAGATTTCCAGTGCGCGCCGCGCGCGCGTCTGTCCGCGCACGTCGCGCAGGTCGGGGCCGTAGTCGTAGGCGCTGGCGGGTGCGATCGCGGCCGGCAGCGAGCGGTGTCCGCACAGATGGCCGCAGACTTCCAGCAGCGTGCGTGCGGTATACGCCTCGACTTCGGACGCGAGCGCGGCCTCGGCGCCGTTGAAGACGGGCACGATCAATTTGCGGCCGTGCTCGGCGGCGGCCAGCGCCGCCGGCAGCACGCCGTCGATGCTGCGCAGTTCGCCGGTGAGCCCGAGTTCGCCGAGGAATTCGTATTCGTTCAAGGCCTGCAGCGGAATCTGCCCGCTGGCGGCGAGGATGCCCAGCGCGATCGGCAGGTCGAAGCGGCCACCGTCCTTCGGCAGATCCGCAGGCGCGAGATTCACGGTGATGACGCGGGTGGGAAAGTCGTACTGCGCGCACTGGATCGCGGCGCGAACGCGGTCCTTGGCTTCGCGGACCGCCGCTTCGGGCAGGCCGACGATGGACATGCGCGGCAACCCGCCGGCGAGAAACACTTCGACTTTCACGGCGGGCGCGCGCACGCCGGTGCGTGCACGGGTGTGCACGAGCGCAAGGGTCATGGTGGCGGCCCTCAGGCTTGGGGTGGCGAGGTGTCGCCGGCGTCGCGTTGGGCGAGCTGTGCTTCCAGCTGCTCGACCAGCGTCCGCAGCTCGTCGAGCTGGGTCCGGGTGCGGGCGAGCACCGCGCGCTGAACGTCGAACTCTTCGCGGGTGACCAGATCGAGTCTGGCCAGGCCGGATTGCAGCGCGGCCTTGAAGTTGTCCTGCATGTCCTCGCGGCCCTCGCGCAGCGCGGGGGGCACCAGGCCGCTGAGGCGGCGGGCGAGGTCGTCGATCTGGCTGAGGTCGATCATGGGCATGTCCTGTGGATTGTAGCGCGGGCCCCAGCATCCCGCGCCTGTCGTGTCGGAACCATCGGGGAAAACCGCGCATGGGCGTCGGGAAAGTCTGACCCGGCCGTCAAGCCCGCGTTGGGCCATTGCGAGCACTTGCATGCCCTGCAGTGATACTTTAGTGTCACTTCATGCGCACTGAACTCGTCACCACGCTGAAGCGTCAAGCGACTGAACTCCTCTCGGATATCGAGCGGGACAAAGAGCCCATTCTCATTACTCAACACGGGCTGCCCAGCGCTTATTTGATCGACGTTGAGACCTATGAGCGCATGCAGCAACGGATGACCATCCTTGAGGGCATCGCGCGTGGGGAGCAAGCGGTTGCCGAAGGCCGTGTCGCGACTCACGATCAAGCCAGGACGCGCCTCGCCAGATGGCTGAAATAGTCTGGTCGGACCCAGCACTGAGCGACCTGGATGCGATAGCCGATTACATCGCATTGGAAGACCCGGCTGCGGCATCCGTGATCGTCAGACGCGTCATCGAGCATGTGGGTCAGCTGGCCGAGCATCCCGAAAGCGGCAGTCGGCCACAGGAACTGAAGCGATCCCGTTATCGTCAGATTGTCGAGCCGCCCTGCCGTATTTTCTATCGTTTTGACGGACAGACGGTCTTCATCCTGCACGTCATGCGTTCCGAGCGACTGCTCCGCAAAGCGAAACTCGCATCGCGCGTCAAACGGACAAAGGTTTGATGGTCCGAACAAGTCGACTCTGTGCCGTGGCGTCAGCCGGGTCCACGCGCTACGCTGATGCGCGTCCGTGGTCCCGCCACCGACGCAGGCGTTATCCTCTACCCCCATTCCCGCAGCGCCCCGGAGCCCCGACATGAAAATGGTCATGGCCATCATCAAGCCCTTCAAGCTCGATGACGTGCGCGAGGCGCTGGCCGAGGCCGGCGTCGCCGGCATCACCGCCACCGAGGTCAAGGGTTTCGGCCGCCAGAAAGGCCACACCGAGCTGTATCGCGGCGCCGAGTATGTGGTCGATTTCCTGCCGAAGATCAAACTCGAAGTCGCGGTGGTCGATGAGCAGGTCGACAGCGTCGTCGAAGCGATCATGAAAGCCGCCGGCACCGGCAAGATCGGCGACGGCAAGATCTTCGTATGGGATCTGGAACGCGTGGTGCGCATCCGCACCGGCGAGATGGACGGGGACGCGCTCTAGCCGCGCGTCCCGATGTCGATCACTCGGCGGGGCGCGGCGACCATTTCTTGCCGAAGAATCCGCCGATCTCCCGGAACGACCGGTGGTTCAGCGGGAACTCCAGCACGACATGCATGAAGCTGAGGATCAGCAGCAGCGCGAAGCCGAGCAGGTAGTTGTGGAAATACACGGCCACCGAGCCGAGCCACAGCGCGACGATGATCGTGCCGCGCAGCGGTGGAATCCGCGCCCAACCGATCAGCTGTACCTTCGAGAACCAGTTGAGGTAGTGGTAGAGGTAGGCCAGCGCCAGCACGCGGGTGATCAGGATGCTGGCCGGGTGTTCGATGATTTCGGTCCGGTCGAACGTGAGCCCGGCATCGCCGAGGATCAGATCGTTGATTGCGCTGAGGGTGCCGATGAAGCTGCGTTCGGCCCATGGCGAAGCGGCGGCGCTCCAGTCCAGCGGCGCCAGCCAGCACAGCAGCGGACACAGCAGAAAGGCCATCGCTGCGCCGGCGCTGTCGCGGCTCGGTCGGCGCAACCAGCTCAGCAGCATGAACAGTCCGGTGAACACATAGACATGGATCAAGGTCGGCAGATAGCCGGCCAGCGACTCGGCGAACAGGAACGTGCGCGCCAGGAGATAGCAGGCGGGAACCAGCACTGCGAGCAGCAGCAGGCGCTTGACCCAGCCGGGGGTGGCGGCCAGCACCAGCGGGAAACCGAAGATCGAGAACAATGCGCCGTTCTCGACCGCGAGATGCAGTGCGCTCTTGTCCACGCTCGCGACCGAGCCGATGGCGATGATCAGCACCAGGCCGCCGGCCATCAGCGGCCAGATGTCGCGGCGACGTGCAAGAAAGTAATTGCGGTCGTGCAGCCACGAGATTTCGGTCATGTAGTGCAGCGGACCGAGCACGGCGTAGGCCAGCAGCAGGGTCTCGAACGGCCAGCGAATGGCGAACAGCATCGACACCGCGATCAGTACGGTGTTCAGTCGGTCGAGGTTGGGGCCGCCGGCCATGGCTTCGGATCTCTGCGATGTCGAGCCCGATGGTACAGGCGATCGGCCTGCGCGACGTCCGGAATCGTCATCCGCCCCGATATGGCATCAGTGCGTGGCGTCATCCTGCAGCGATTGCGGGGTGGCTCGTCGAACGCTTCCGCGCTGGAACACGCGATACAGGCCGAACGCGACTGTCCAGCAGAGCATGGCGGTCCACAGGTCGTGCGAGAAGAAATGCGCACCGCGAAACTGCTGCGCGATGCCGAAGATCACGCCGACGCCCGCGCCGATGGCCAGCCCGCGCCAGCGCAGGTGCGGGCGGGTCATCAGGAAGAAGAAGTAGAGCGCCATCCAGGCGTAGCCGCCGCTGGCGTGTCCGGCCGGAAAACAGCGGCCATCGGGAAGTCCCCCGGGCCGTGTGGCGAACACGCTGATGTAGGGGCGGTCGCCGCCGAGCCCGACGATGTCCCAAGGACAGTCGATGTTCGACCAGGATTTGATCCACGAGATCAGCAGCGTCGCCAGCAGGACCGCGAGCAGCAGGTAGCCGAGCGGCCTGCGCCATGGCCGCAGCGACTCGCGTTTCAAGGCGACCAGCCAGTACACGAGCACCGCCACCCATGCGGCGATGGTGAGATCGTGCCCGCGTTTGTGGATCAGCGTTTCGGTCAGGAAGGCCTTGCGCAGTGGCCAGCCATCGCCTTGCCCGGCGAAGAGGCCGTGGGCGAGCCGCCAGTCGAGGTGTTGCCACGTGATCAGCGCGATGAGCGCCGCGAAGACCAGCAGCGGTATCCACAGATGCGTCCACCACATCGAAGTCGGTTGCGCCGGGGAATTGCCGACATCCAGCGTAGACGACCCGTGGCCGCCCTGCGGGTGGCCCGAGGCTGGTTCCGACATGAAGGATTCCCGACATTCGCTGCGAATCTTGTAACCGTATCGTCTTAAGCGAAGATGAGGGGAATGTTGGAAAGCCGTTATTCCCCCAGCGCCTCGGCCACGAACGGCGGCAGCGTCGACGCGCCTTTGTGGATTTCGGCGCTGTAGTACTTCGATGCGAACGTCCTGGCGCGCGCATCGGCTTCGCGGAAGTCGAAGCCTCCGGACTTCTTCGCCAGCGTCGCGCTCCACCAGCCGGTCGGATAGCAGGGCTGCGGGAACGGCAGGGTCTGGAAGCGCGCGAAGCCGGCCTTGCCCATTTCGGCGCGCATTTCCTTGATCAGATCCAGCAGCACCAGCGGCGACTCCGACTGTTGCACCAGGATGCCGTCGTCCTTCAGCGCGCGGAAGCAGCTTTCGTAGAAGGCCTTGTTGAACAGGCCTTCGGCGGGGCCGACCGGATCGGTGGAATCGACGATCACGATGTCCAGACTGCCCGGCGCGCAGTTCGCCATGTAGGCGATGCCGTCGTCGAACAGCAGCTCGGCGCGCGGGTCGTGGTTGGAGTCGCACAGCTCCGGAAACCATTTCTCGGACATGCGCGTGACCTGTTCGTCGATGTCGCACTGCACGGCCTTTTTCACGCCGGGATGCTTGAGCACTTCGCGCAGCGTGCCGCAGTCGCCGCCGCCGATGATCACCACGTGCCGCGGATCCGCGTGGGTGAACAGCGCCGGGTGCGACATCATCTCGTGATAGAGGAAGTTGTCGCGGGTGGTGAGCATCATCGCGCCGTCGATGAGCATCAGATTGCCCCAGTCGGTGCTTTCGTAGATCTCGATCTTCTGGAACGGCGACTGCACTTCGTCGAGTTTCCGGGTGATGCGATAGCCGATGGCCGAACCGGCGGGCTCGAAGTTCTCGTAATGCCAGGTGGGTGCGGTCATCGCGGCGGTTCCGGAAACGGTCTTGGGGCGCGAATTGTACCGGAGCGCTTCCGCTACGATAGCCGGCCACGGGAGGAGCCGGCCACAGGAGGCGCGGATGGCGGCGAAAGCTTCGGAACAACGCTACAGGGCCCTGATCGAACGGCTGCAGGCGCAGGCCCGCGAGGCGCCGCAGGCGTATCGCGCCCGGGTGGCGATGCTCGCGGCGCTGGGCTATGCCGTCCTCGGACTGATCCTGCTGGTCGCGGTGGGCCTGCCGGTCGGGATCGTGATCGCGCTGCTGGCCAGCGGGCGCGGGTTCGATCCGTGGGCGTTCATGGTGTTGCTGCCCCAGGGCGTGTTCGCGGTGGTGGTGGTGCGCGCGCTGTGGCTGCGTTTCGACCCGCCCTCGGGCTATCGCCTGGCACCCGGCGATGCGCCCGCGCTGGAGGCCGAGATCGAGCGCCTGCGTCTTGCGGCCGGGGCGCCGCCGCTGGAGGCGGTGGTGATCGACAGCGATCTCAATGCCGCTGCGGCGAGCCTGCCGCGCCTGCTCGGTCTGTCGGGTTATCGGCATTATCTGGTGATCGGCCTGCCGCTGATGCGGCTGTTGGATGGCGCCGAACTGTCGGCGGTGATCGCGCACGAGTTCGGCCATTTCCGTGGCGGTCACGGCCGTTTTTCCGGCTGGATCTACCGCGTGCGCATCGGCTGGTTCCGGCTGGTCGACGCCATGGCGCGCAGCGGTGCCGCGATGTCGCGGCTGTTCGTGAAGTTCTTCGAATGGTACGCGCCGTATTTCAACGCCTACAGCTTCGTGCTGGCGCGCGAGGACGAATACGAGGCCGACGCGGTCAGCGCGCGGGTCGCGGGCGAAGCGGCGCGGGTGTCGGCGCTGATCCGCCTGGAGCATGCGTCGCAATGGCTCACGCGCCGTTTCCTGCCGAATCTGCAGGCGCGGATGCGCGCGCAGCCGCAGCCGCCCGCGCAGTACAACGCGCTGTTCGCAGCGGCGCTGCGCGAATTGCCGCCGATCGATATCGCGCGCCTGCTGGCCAGCGCCGAACGCGACAACGATCTCACCGACACCCATCCGACGCTGCCGCAGCGCGTGTCGGCGGTCGGTGCGCCGCCGGTGCTGCGGCTGCAGGATGCGCCTGCGACGACCCTGCTGGGCGAGGCGCTGGCGAAGATCGAGCGCACGCTGGACGAGGTGTGGCGCGAGGAAACACGGAAACCGTGGGCAGCCGCCTACGCCGGGGCGAAGGCGGATCGCGAGCGTCTGGACGCACTGGAACGCCGCGGCGAGTGGGACGCGGCCGAAACCCTGAAACATGCGCAACTGGTGGACAGTTTGCGCCCGGACTTCGACGCCGCACTGCTGTACGACCGCGCGATCGAGCGCGCGCCCGACAGCGCCAGCGCGCACGTCCGCGCCGGCGTGCTGCGGATCGACGCCGACGATGCCGCAGGCGTCGAACATCTGCGCCGGGCGATGACCCTGGATGCCGGCGCGATCCGGCCGGTGTTCGAGAAGCTTCGCGGCTACGAACGCGACGGTACGCTCGCGCCGCGCGTGGCCGATGCGCTTGCGGCGCTGCGCGAGGAGTTCGCCGAGCGCGCGAAGTCGCTGGAAGCCCGCGACGACGTGGCGGAAGACGACGATCTGATCGGTCACGATCTCGACGCGGCCTCCCTCGACGGCCTGCGCGAAGCGCTGGCGCGGGTCGAGCAGGTCGGCCAGGCGTGGCTGGCGCGCAAACGCTTCGATCTGGCCGAAGAACCCGCGCACTACGCGCTGCTGGTGACCTGGCGCGGTTCGGTCGCCAGCGAAGGGCCGGGGCTGAAGCGCGTTGTCGAAGCCCTGCGCCTGCCGGGCAGCGTCAGCGTGTTCACCGAAAGCGGGCACAAGGCCGAAGCGCGGCGCGTGCGTGGGCTGTGCGCGGAGCCGGTGTACCGGCGGCGGAGCTGAACGGGGCCGGGAAGCCGAGCGGCGGGTCGGGACCCGCCCCCGTGTCAAACCCATCCACGGGGCAGGCTCTACAATGCGCGTCCCCACGGCACCACCGGAAGCACGCCCATGACCGCCTGGTCGATCGACCACGCCCGCAAGACCTATTCGATCCCGCACTGGGCCGAAGGGTATTTCGATGTCGATGCGCAGGGCCGCATCGTGGTCCATCCGCAAGGTGCGCAGGCACCGGGTGCAGCGCTGCCGGCAATCGTCGACGCGGCGCAGGCCAGTGGTGCGAAGCTGCCGCTGCTGGTGCGCTTCCCGCAGATCCTCGGCGACCGCCTCGGCAAGCTGCAGGCAGCGTTCGCGCAGGCGCAGCAGGAGTGGGATTACGCTGGCGGTTACACCGCGGTGTATCCGATCAAGGTCAACCAGCACGCGGCCGTCGCCGGCACGCTGGCGTCGCATGCCGGTGAAGGCTTCGGTCTGGAAGCCGGCAGCAAGCCCGAGTTGATGGCGGTGCTGGCGCTGAGCCGGCCCGGTGGCCTGATCGTCTGCAACGGTTACAAGGACCGCGAATACATCCGTCTCGCGCTGATCGGCCGCAAGCTGGGCATGCAGACCTTCATCGTGGTGGAGAAACCGTCCGAACTGCCGCTGGTGATGGAAGAAGCCAAGGCGCTCGGGGTGAAGCCTGGTCTCGGCGTGCGCATGCGCCTGGCGTCGCTGGGCGCGGGCAAATGGCAGAACAGCGGCGGCGACAAGGCCAAGTTCGGACTGTCGCCGCGCCAGGTGCTGGATCTGTGGAAGACCCTGCGCGACGCGGGCATGGGCGACTGCCTCGGCCTGCTGCATTTCCACATGGGTTCGCAGATCAGCAACGTCCGCGATATCGCCAACGGCATGCGCGAAGCCACGCGCTACTTCGTCGAACTCTCGAAACTCGGCGCGACCGTCACCCACGTCGATGTCGGCGGCGGTCTTGGCGTGGATTACGAAGGCACGCGCTCGCGCAGCTACTGTTCGATCAACTACGGCATCCACCAGTACGCGTCGAGCATCGTGCAGCCGCTGGCCGAAGCCTGCGAGCAGTACGGGATCACCCCGCCGCGCGTCGTCACCGAATGCGGTCGCGCGATGACCGCGCATCACGCGATGCTGGTCACCAACGTCTCCGAAGTCGAACGCGCGCCGGAAGGCCGGGTGCCGCCCGCGCACGACGATGAAGCCGCGACCATCCGCCATCTGCGCGAGATCTATGCCGAGATCGATACGCGCCCGGCGGTGGAGTTGTTCCACGAAGCCCAGCATCATCACAGCGAAGGCCTGTCCTTGTATGCGTTGGGCCAGATCGATCTGATCGCCCGCGCGCGGCTGGACGATCTGTTCTATGCGATCGCCCACGCGGTGCGCGCGCGCCTCACCTACGACGAAAAAAGCCACCGCGATCTGCTCGACGAGCTCAACGAGCGCCTGGTCGACAAGTATTTCGTCAATTTCAGTCTGTTCGAGTCGATGCCCGACGTGTGGGCGATCGACCAGGTCTTCCCGATCGTGCCGATCGAGCGTCTCGACGAGCAGCCCGACCGGCACGGCGTGATCGCCGACCTGACCTGCGATTCCGACGGCAAGATCGATACCTACGTCGAAAACGAAGACCTGCACAGCTCGCTGCCGCTGCACGGGCTGCGCCCGGGCGAACGCTACCGGATCGGGTTCTTCATGCTCGGTGCGTACCAGGAAATCCTCGGCGACATCCACAATCTGTTCGGCGACACCGACGCGATCGAAGTGCGCGTCGGCGACGACGGCTTCAAGGTCACCCAGCAGCGACGCGGCGATACGACCGACGTGATGCTGGATTACGTGGGCTACAAGCTCGACGACCTGCGCCGCATCTATCGCGCCAAGGTCGGCGCGGTGGATCTGAGCAAGGGCGAAGCGGCGCGCTTGAACGAAGCGCTGGAAAACGGACTGACCGCCTACACGTACCTGAGCGACGAGCCGCTCTCGTAACGCATGTCACATCGCGTCCGCTGCGATCCCGTGCGCGCGGACACGCATTAGACTTCCGTTTCGCGGCGCGCCTCGTCCTTCCGACTCGGGCACGTCATGGTTCTTGCTCAAGCGCGTATCCCGATTTTCGTCGTTCCCGCGTTCGCGGGGATGACGGCCTCTCGGTGAGTGTCATCCGATCCCGGCACCGGTATCGCGCCTTTCCCGGAGTTTTCGATGCGGATGCCCGGTCTCGATCTGCTGCGCGCCATCGCGGTGGTGTGGACGATGCTCTTCCACTCGTTCCTCGTCGGCGGTCTCGGCGAAGACTGGTCGTGGCTGTCGCGCTACGGCTGGATGGGCGTCGACCTGTTCTTCGTCCTCAGCGGGTTCCTGATCGGCGCGCAGGTGCTGAAGCCGCTGGCCAGCGGCAGCCGGTTTTCGTTCAAGGATTTCTACGCGCGTCGCGCGTTCCGGATCCTGCCGGCGTTCTTCGCCGTGCTCGCCCTGTATCTGCTCTGGCCCGGTTTCCGCGAGGCGCCGGGCATGGAGCCGTGGTGGAAGTTCGCCGGCTTCTTCATGAATCTGTCGATCGACTACACGAACCATGCCGGGTTCTCGCACGCTTGGTCGCTGTGCGTCGAGGAGCATTTCTATCTTGCGTTTCCGCTGCTGGCGCTGGCGCTGCTGCGGCGACCATCGGCGAATGTCTTCGTCGCGGTCTGCGTATTCATCGTCGCGACGGGTATCGCGTTGCGCACCGGCACGTGGCTGCATTTCGATACGCTGGGTTCCGACCGCAACTGGTTCGTCGAAAACATCTATTACCCGACCTGGAACCGGCTCGATGGCCTGCTTGCCGGCGTGATCCTCGCGGTGTGGAAGACCTATCGCCCCGACCGCTGGGCGCGTGCGGCGACGCGTGCGAATCTCGTGCTGGTCGCGGGGCTGGCGACGATGGCGCTGAGCTTCTGGCTGTTCCGCGACCGCACCGGGCTGCTCGGCAACAGCATCGGCTGGCCGGTGTTGTCGCTGGGGCTGGCGCTGCTGGTGTTCGCGGGCGCGCAGACCGGCAGTTGGATCGGTCGTCGTGCGCTGCCGGGCGCGGGCTGGCTGGCGGCGGTGTCGTTCAGCCTGTATCTGGTGCACAAGCCGATCTACGGTCTGGTGCAGGCCCATCTGGGCGAGGCGCTGGAAGGACGGGGCCATATCGCGTTCGTGGTATACGGCATCGCTTCGCTGCTCGGCGCGGCGTTGCTGCATTATTCGGTGGAGCGGCCCGGGCTGCGGATCCGCGAGCGGCTGATGCGGCGGAATGCATCGCCGCATGCGACGCGAAGTATCGACGACACCCTGCTGGAGCGGTGAATGAAACACGGTATGCGCATCGTTGTGTTCGTTCTTGCGATGTCCGCAGGTTCGCCGGCGAGGATCGCGAGCGCAGCTCCGCAGAACGAGCCCGTATCGCAGTTGATCGCCATCGCGCGCAGCCCGCAGTTCCGCTGCGTCGCCGCACTGCTGCAGAAGATCGTCGATGATGCCGCCAGTCGCGGCCCGCAGCGGCTGTACATCGGCCCGATCGAACAGGACGGGGCCGCCGCGTTCGTACGCGTCTATTGGCCGCAAGCGCGCGTGATCCTGCTGATCGACTGGCCGGCGTCCTGCAGCGGCGAAGACATGCGTATCGACGATGCCGCGCTCGGCTGGTATCGCACCAAGGCGCGGATCGAACTGGACACCGATGTGGTGGCGACGGTGGACGAAGTCGCCGGCAGCACCTATCTGGTCGACAGGCCTTGGGTCGATGCCGTGATCGCCGCGTGCCTGAATGGCCACGCGCTGGTCGTGACGCCGTCCGTCGGCCACTGAGCACGGAACTGTGCGCGGTGCCCGTGCATCGCATTGACTGCATTGTTTTCGTGGGCGTAGCCTGAGGTTGCCCGATCCGGGCAACGGCAAACAAGGAGTGTTGCGATGAAATTCAAGAAGATCGTGCTCTTTTCCGCAGTGGCGTTCGCTTTCGCTTCCGGCCTCGCGATATCGGCGAACACGTTCCAGCCCAGTGCGGTCAGCTGCATCAGCTGCCACAACAAATGCGATGTCGCATTCGACAACTGTCTCGCGTCGGGGACGCCCTATGCGACCTGCTCCACGCGGGCGAGGCTGTGCCACCGTGGATGCGGCTGCCCGATTCCCTGATCGCGGCAGCGTCGGATCCAGGAGGAACGGGCGACCGACGACCGCCCGTTCCTCGATTCAGTCGCGATGCACCGTGAAACCGGCGAACGACTGTTTCACAGGCATCACTTCGATGCGGTTGACGTTGAGATGCGGCGGCAGGTTCGCGACCCAGAAGATGGTTTCGGCGATATCGTCGGGCGTGATCGGGTCGGCGCCCTTGTACAGATTTTCCGATGCGGTGCTGTCGCCGCTGGTGCGCACCAGGGTGAATTCGGTTTCGGCCATGCCCGGTTCGATCGAGGTCACGCGCACGCCGGTACCGTGCAGATCGCTGCGCAGGCCCAGCGAGAACTGCGACACGAATGCCTTGGTGCCGCCGTAGACGTTGCCGCCGGTGTAGGGATAACTGCCCGCGATCGAGCCGATGTTGAGGATCGCACCCTTGCGTTCGATCAGGCCCGGCAGCAGCGCGTGGGTCAGCGTCACCAGTGCGGTGACGTTGGTATCGATCATCTGCTTCCATTGCGCCAGATCCGCGCGCTGCGCCGGCGCCGTGCCGAGCGCGAGTCCGGCGTTGTTCACCAGCACATCGATCGCGCGAAAGTCTTCCGGCAACGCATCCAGCGCATCGCGCATCGCGGCTTCGTCGCGGATGTCGAACGCGGCTGTGTGCACGCGGTCGCGGCCGAGTTCGATGGCCAACGCGGCCAGCCGCTCCGCGCGGCGGCCGGTGGCGATGACGCGCCAGCCGGCGTCGACGAAACGCTTGGCGGCGGCGCGGCCGAAGCCGGAGGTGGCGCCGGTGATGAGGATGGTCTGGTTCATGCGTGGATTGTAAGGCGATGGCGCAACCGCGCGACGCTACCAGACATAGGGAATCAGGCGCCGGGTTTCGCGTGCGTAGGCCGGATAGTCCTCGGGGAAGGCGTCGGCCAATACCCGCTCCTCGATCCGGATCCGCCACAGGAACGCGGCGGTCACCGGCAGCGCGGCGACCAGCAGCGACGACCAGTCGCCCATCGCAAGGCCGAAGCCCCAGAACGTCATCAGCGCGCCGGTGTACGACGGATGCCGCAGCAGGCGATACGGCCCGCTGCGGATGAGGCGATGGCCTTCGCGGATGGAGACGACGATGGTGAAGAACTGCGCCAGCGTGCGCACCGACCACCAGCGCAGCGGCATGCCGGTCGCCATCAGCGCGCAGCCGGCGATCAGCAGCGGTCGCTGCCACGCGGCGGGCATCGTCCATGGATGGCAATACGCCAGCCATACCGCCAGCGCGATGCAGAACCAGATCGTGAGCAGCAGAAGCCGCAGCGTGCCCTGATCGCGGACTTCGTTGCGCTTGCCCGAACGGTGGCGCGCGCCGATCCAGAACTCGCTCAGCGGCCAGACGATGCACAGCGCAGCGAAGACGTGGGCGAGGGTCACGGCAATCGTATCCGGGCGGGTGATCCGGTCGACCGCGCTCGGTTCATGGCGCGCCGGCCGGCAATGTCGACGCGTCGGACGAGCCGTGGCCCGTCTTCAGCGATGCCATCGAATCGATCACGCCCACCCGGCCGCGTTCGATCATCCACAGCGTGTCGTTGTCGATGGTGGTGATCGCGAAGGGGCGCTTCGCGTACAGGCTGATGAAGACATGCACTTCCGTCGGCTGCGGGTCGAGCAGGTGGGAAAACATCATGCCGATCGGCTCGAAACCGTCGTCGCTCTTCTTCGATGCGGCGGCGGATTCGTCGAGATCGAGACAGCCGTTGGTGAATTTGCGCGACGACAGGATATCCCTGCCGCTGCTGTCGAACCGGTACAGATGATAGCCGCCGAGCGGATACACATCGTTCTGGACGAAGCCGGGCATCATGTACACGTGGATCCCGTCGGCGGCGGGCAGGACCACAGTGTTGTACTGCTGCGCACAGGCCAGGTACGACTGCTGCTGCGCCTGCGCGCGGGCGCGCAGCTGCGCGAGGTGGTCGGCGGTCAGCGGCTCGGGCGACTCCAGAACCGGATCGGAGAGGCGTTCGCGCTCGTCGACATCGATTTCGTAGAGTCGCTGCGGGGCGTCGTCGTTGCTGAAGAAAATCACGCGGACACCCAGCGCCGAAGGTTCGGTGACCCAGCCGCCGAGGCGTTTCTTCAGTGGGCGCATGCGTTTCTCTGCCCGCATCGCGTCGGTCGCGAGCCATGCCGCACGGTCGTGCAGATACATCTGGCGGCCGATGAATTCGGCGCGGGTCACCGCAGGCCGCAGTTCGACCGGTACGGTGTTGACGGCGCGGTGTTCGCCAGTGCGTTTCGCGGCGGGCTCTTGTGCGAGGACCGGTGCGAGCACCGACACGATCGCGAGCATGCCCAGCAATTGAACCGAAAGCAGCGGAACGAAGATCCGGCGTCGAAGCGGCATTGGAAATCCTCTGCAGTAGGGGCGGGATTATTTCGCCTTGATCGCCATCGCCGGCAGACCGCCGCCGGAGAGCTTGCGTTTGGCTTCGGCCAGTTCGGTGGCGGTGCCGTAGGGACCCATGCGCACGCGGTAGACGGTCTTGTCCTTGATCTGCGCCGATTCCACGCGGGCGCTCAGGCCGAGGAACGCGATCTTGGCCTTCAGCGCCTCGGCATCGCCGGAAGCGGCGAAGGCGCCGGCCTGCAGCAGATAGCGCGTATCGCCGCCGGCGGACGCGTCTGCGACGGGTTTCGGTTTCGGCGGCTCGACCGGCGCGTTCGCAGCGGTCGTCGTGTCCACGGGCGTCGGTGCGGGCGGCCTGGGCGTATCGATCGCGGGCGGCACGGTGTCGGCGGCATCCGGGTCCGCAGGCGGTGCCGGCGTCTCGGCGGTCTGTCGCGCGGCAGCCTCGGCGCGGGCGCGCTCGGCCAGTTCGCTATCGCTGAGCGCGGTTTCTTCGCCCGACAGCAGGGTGTAGAAATCGTAATCCTGGGTCTTGGGCGCAGGGTCCGTGGCGACGGTCGGGGTGTCGCTGTCGCCGACGATCGGCTCGCCGTCGCTGATGCCGTCCAGCGCCGGCGGCTGCGCGTCGGTGTCCGGCGTCGCGCGGAAAAAACCTTCGCCGGTGCCGAGGAATTTGGGCGCCAGCAGGAACACGCCCACGCCCAGCGCCAGACCGATCACCAGCCACGCCCAGCCGGGCATGCCGCCGTTTCCACCGTTGCGTTTGGCCTGGGACTTGCCGCGTTTCGCCGCCATCACATTTTCTCCGGCGCGTGTACGCCCAGCAGGTCCAGACCGTTCTTCAGCACCTGGCGCGTCGCCAGCGCCAGCGTCAGGCGCGCGTTGCGGGTGTCGGCGTCGTCGACCAGGAACTGGTGATCGTTGTAGTACGACTGGAACGCCTGCGCCAGTTCGACCAGATGGATGGCGACCAGGTGCGGCTCGAGATCGTGGCCGGCGGCGGCGACGATCTCCGGCCAGCGCGCGAGATCGGTCAGCAGATCGCGGGTGGCGCGGCTTGCGGATGTTTCGCCGTCGAGATCGAGCGGCTGCGACAGCCCCGACTGCAGATCGAACGACAGTCCGCGCTCGTCGAGCTGGCGCAGCAGGCCGCCGATGCGCGCATGCGACAGCTGCACGTAGTACACCGGATTGTCCAGCGACTGCGAACGCGCGAGGTCGATGTCGAACACCAGCTGCGAATCGGGCTTGCGCGCGATCAGGAACCAGCGCACCGCGTCGCGGCCGGCTTCGTCGATCAGATCGCGCAGCGTCAGATAGCTGCCGGCGCGTTTCGAGAGCTTCACTTCCTCGCCGCCGCGCATCACCGTGACCATCTGGTGCAGCACGTATTCCGGCCAGCCCTGCGGAATGCCGACATCCAGCGCCTGCAGCCCGGCCTTCACCCGCATCAGCGAACCGTGGTGGTCGGCGCCGAGCTCGGTGATCGCCCGTTGGTAGCCGCGCTGCCATTTGCTGAGGTGATAGGCCACGTCCGGCACGAAGTAGGTGTAGGTGCCGTCGGACTTGCGCATCACCCGGTCTTTGTCGTCGCCGAAAGCGGTGGTGCGCAGCCACAGCGCGCCGCCGTCCTCGTAGGTGTGGCCGTGGGCGATGAGCTCGCGCACGGTCTCTTCGACCTTGGCGTCGCGGTACAGGGAGGATTCGAGGAAATAGGTATCGAACGACACGCCGAACGCGGCGAGGTCGAGATTCTGTTCGCGGCGCAGATACGCCACGGCGAAGCGGCGGATCGCATCGAAGTCATCGGCATCGCCGGCACCGGTAACGGTCTGGCCGTCGACTTCGACGGAGACGCCATCGAGATACGCCCGGGCGACATCGGCGATGTAATCGCCGCGATACCAGTCGTCCGACCAACCGTCGTCGCCGGGCTTCAGGCCCTTGGCGCGCGCCTGCGTCGACTTCGCAAGATTCTCGATCTGCACGCCGGCGTCGTTGTAATAGAACTCGCGCTTGACGTTCCAGCCGTTGGCATCGAGCACGCGCGCGATGCAGTCGCCGATCGCGGCGGCGCGACCGTGGCCGACGTGCAGCGGGCCGGTGGGGTTGGCGGAGACGTACTCCACCCCGGCGGTGCGGCCGGCGCCGCTGGCGTTGCGGCCGTACGCGTCGCCCTGTTCATGCACGCTGCGCAGCTGGCGCTGCCAGGCGGCGGCGGAGAGACGGAAATTCAGGAAACCCGGTCCGGCGATCTCGACCGAGGCGATATCGTCGTTGGCGGGCAGGGCGTCGATCAGCGCCTGCGCGATCGCGCGCGGGTTGCTGCGCGCGCCGCCTTTACTGATTCGCCCCGCGAGGGTCATCGCGGCGTTGGTCGCGAAATCGCCATGGCTGCGGTCCTTCGGGCGTTCGACCACGAAGTCCGGCGCGGGGAGATCGGCGGGCAGCGTGCCTTGGCTGCGGAGATTGGCGATGCCCTGATCGATCAGGGTGCGGAGCTGGGATTTCACGGAGGATTTTTCGCCGGAAAGCGGCGGCGTTTCGAGGGTTGGGCATTGTAGCCGAGGGGCAGAGGGGCCGAGGGGCCGTGTCCGGATGTTGTCACCCCGAGGCGAAGCCGAGGGACCTGCTGTTGTGCGGCTCAAGAATGCCCTTCAGTTTGGCTTTCCGGGCTTGGGGAACGATCGGAGGTGGGCGCAACGAGCCAATCCTCAGCCAAATCTTCCCATGTCGGATTGCAGGATTCGATCAGCCGAACCTTTTTCTCTCGCCGCCACCCCTTCAGCTGTTTTTCACGGGCGATGGCTGCATGGATATCGTTTGTCGCCTCGAAGTAAACGAGCCTAGTGATCCGGTAGCGGCGGGTATGGCCGGATATCGCACCTGAGCGATGGGATGCGACCCCCTGCATCAGGTTGCTTGTGACGCCAATGTAGATCGCTCTGGAACGGCTGGACATGATGTAAACGTGGTATTGGAGCTCGTTGAGCATGGTCGGCATTCGATGGATTCACCTGGGAAACAGGTCCCTCGGCTTTGCCTCGGGATGACAATTGCTTCATGGACGACAGGGAAAACCCTCAAACCCACCCCCGCGCCGCCAGCGACACCGGCGCGCCGTCGCCGACGATGAAGTGGTCCAGCAGGCGGATTTCGACCAGCCCGAGCGCCTGCTTCAGTCGGAGCGTGATCGCGCGGTCGGCGGCGCTGGGTTCGCCGTTGCCGCTGGGGTGGTTGTGGCCGACGATCAGCGCGGCGGCGTTGTGCGCCAGCGCGCGGCGGACGACTTCGCGCGGATGCACTTCGGCGCCGTCGACGGTGCCCCGGAACAGCTCTTCGAACGCGATGGCGCGGTGGCGGGTGTCGAGGAACAGCGCCGCGAACACCTCGTGCGGCAGCCCGCGCAGGCGCTGCGAAAAATAGCGGCCGGCGGCCTGCGGGTCGGTCAGGGCGTCGCCACGTTCCAGCCCTGCGGCCAGATGGCGGTTGCCCAGTTCCAGCGCCGCCAGCAGCGCGCAGGCGCGTGCGGGGCCGATGCCGGGCAATTTCAGCAGCTGTTTCGGCGTGTGTTCCAGCAGGCTGCGCAGCGGCCCGTGGCTGCTGAGCAGCCGGCGGGCGCTGGTCACCACGTCCACGCCCTGGACGCCGGAGCACAGGAAGATCGCCAGCAGCTCGGCGTCGGAGAGCACCGCCGGCCCATGTTTGAGCAGCTTTTCGCGGGGACGTTCGTTGTCGGGCCAGTCGCGGATTTGCATGTCGGAAACGGTGGTGGTCGGATGTTCGACAGCATCGTTCCGGGCGCGGAGCCGCACCGTCGGTCGAGGCTTCGGCATCGGGTAAGCTGTCGACTCGTTCGAACGTAGGAAATCTCCGCATGGCGCAGACGCTGACCGGCCGACGCATCCTGCTCTGCGTATGCGGCGGGATCGCCGCGTACAAATCGGTGGAACTGGTGCGTCGCCTGCGCGAAGCCGGCGCCGAAGTGCAGGTGGCGATGACCGATAACGCCCAGCGTTTCATCGGTGCGGCCAGCCTGCAGGCGGTGTCCGGCGTGCCGGTGCGCGTGTCGCTGTGGGACGAGGCGGCCGAGGCGGCGATGGGCCATATCGAACTCGCGCGCTGGGCCGACCGGGTCGTGGTCGCGCCCGCGACCGCCAACACCCTTGCACGGCTCGCGCATGGGCTGGCCGACGATCTGGTCAGCACGCTCTGCCTCGCCACGACCGCGCCGATGTCCGTTGTGCCGGCGATGAACCACCGGATGTGGCTGCATCCGGCCACGCAGGCCAATCTCGCCACGCTGCGTTGTCGCGGTGTGCAGGTGATCGGCCCGGACGACGGCGCCCAGGCCTGCGGTGAGTTCGGCCCCGGCCGGCTGCGCGAGCCGCCGGAGATCGTCAGCGACCTGATCGCGGCGTTCGCGGCCGAGACCGCCGTCCATGCGGACCTTGCGGGGCGCCGGCTGCTGATCAGCGCTGGGCCGACCTTCGAAGACCTCGATCCCGTGCGCTTCATCGGCAACCGCAGCAGCGGCAAGATGGGCTTCGCGATCGCCGCCGCCGCCGCGCGTCGCGGTGCCGAGGTGCTGCTGGTCGCCGGCCCGGTGAGCCTGCCCACGCCTGCGGGCGTGAAGCGCGTCGATGTGCGCTCGGCCGCGCAGATGCGCGACGCCGTGCTCGGTGCGTTGCCGGCGGACATCTATATCGGCGCGGCTGCAGTGGCGGATTACACGCCGCAGGTCGTCGCCGACCGCAAGATCAAGAAAACCGAACAAGCCGGCGGCGGCGAACAGCTGACCGTCGAATTGGTGCGCACGCCCGATGTGCTCGCCGAAGTCGCTGCGCACGCGCAGCGGCCACGCGTGGTGGTCGGTTTCGCTGCGGAGACCAACGATGTCGAGCATTACGCCCGCGACAAGCTGCTGCGCAAGAAGTTGGACATGATCGCCGCGAACCAGGTCGGCCGCGCCGGCTGCGGGTTCGAGAGCGACGACAATGCGTTGACGGTGATCGACGCCGACACTTCGCATGCGCTGGGGCCGGCGCCGAAGACCACACTGGCGGATGCGCTGCTGGATCTGATCCGGGCGCGGTTGTAGCGGCCGATGTCCGCGTTGTTCGCGGCCACGAAAAAAGGGCGCCTGGGCGCCCTTTTTTCATCCATAGCATGACGGAATAGGGTGCGCCTTGGCGCACCGGCTTTTCAAACGGATGCCGCAGGCCGGAGCGCTCCCTATCCCGTGTCTGCGGTATCTGTCGCTCAGCGCGCCAATTCGAACAGGCTCGACGACACCCAGCCCTTGTTGCCGAGTTCGTCTTCCACTTCCCACATCATCCCGTCCTTGTTGCCGGTCGGGTACAGCATCATCCCGGCGTCGAGGGTGCGGACGATCTTGCCGGTGCCCTTCGAGTTCGGGAACAGCCGGCCCGGCTTGGTCATGGTCACGGCCTGCTGCGCGTTGGCGGCGGAGGCGTTGTCCGGCAGGCCGCCGAGCTGGGCGACGATGTCGGTGTAGGCCTGCAGATAGGCGAGGGTGATGACCTGGCCGATCTCGGTGTTGGCATAGCCGCTGGCGCCGCCGGCGCCGAAGCCGCTGCCGCCGAACAGGCCGCCGCCCGCGCCCCAGCCGATATCGGTTTTCTTGGCGCTGCCTTCCGCCATCGCAACCTGCTCGGTCGAACGCACGTCGGTGACGGTCAGCACCACGTCGGCGGTCTTCTTCTGGAAGTTCAAGCCACCGATGGCCGCACCGGCGCGACCGCCGACCAGACCGCCGAGGATGCCGCCGATGGCGTTGCCGCCAGCGTTGCTGTTGCGCGAGATCAGGTCCGGGGTCATCACGTAGTCGGCGGCCTTGATCTGGCCCTTGCCGACGTTGGAGCGGTTGCGCAGTTCGCCGCTGGCGCCGAGCGCACGTTCGCGCTGCGCGGCGTCGAGGCCGGCACCACGGTCGACCAGGGTGAAACAGCGCGACTTGTTGACGAACACCTTGATCAGCTTGGACGGCGCGGGCAGTTGCTGGCCGGTCCACCAGTCGGTCGCGTCTTCCGGTTCCAGCACCGACAGCGTGCCAAGCGGCTTGGCGCAGGTCGGGATTTCGGCCGTCTTCTGCTTGCGCTGGTCTTGCGCGCTCTGGCGCTGGGCGTGGGCCGGCATCGCCAGAACGGCGGTCACGGCGAGCGTGAGCAGGCCGGCGTAGAGGGCGGTGGATCCGCGGAGTTGATTGGTCATCATCGATACCTTGTGGCTGTGAGCTCGGGAAAGTGCTTTGGACGTCGCTTGAAGAAACACCAGCAGCGAACGGGACGCGGGCCCGGCGGGTCACCGACGGCGGTCCATGCCCGTATTGTCGCTGTCTGTGGCGATTAACGAAATCCACCCCCGGCCGGGGACACTGCGACCCACCCGCATCCGGGTGCCGGTCAGGGCGGGTACACTCACCGCTTTCCCTGCCAAGCCCCTGCCATGCGCGCTTCGATCCTGGCTCTGCCCCTGCTCGCCACCCTGATGATGACCGCCTGCAAATCCGAGGATGCGACCCCCGTCGCGCCCGCCGCCAAGCCGGCACCGACGCAGACGAAGGTGGTCGACGAACATTCCTACGCCGAGCCCAACAAGGTCGCGATCACCGACCTCGCGTTGGAACTGGCGCTCGATTTCGATACCAAGACCCTCGCCGGCACCGCGACCTATGCCCTGGAATGGAAGGACAAGGCCGCGACCGCGCTGTTGCTCGACAGCCGCGACCTGACCATCGACAAGATCGAGGGTGGCGACGGCAAGGGCGGATGGGCGCCGCTGACCTTCAAGCTGGCCGCCGCCGATCCGATCCTCGGCAGCAAGCTCAGCATCGACGCCCCGCAGCGCAATGCGCAGGTGCGCGTGACCTACAAGACCTCGCCGCAGGCCTCCGGCCTGCAGTGGCTGGAGCCGTCGATGACCGAGGGCAAGCAACTGCCCTTCATGTTCAGCCAATCGCAGCAGATCCATGCGCGTTCCTGGGTGCCGCTGCAGGACACGCCCAGCGTGCGCTACACCTACACCGCGCACGTGACCTCGCGCCCGGACGTGATGGTGCTGATGAGCGCCGACAACGACCCGAACGCGATCCGCGACGGCGACTACACTTTCAAGATGCCGCAGAAGATCCCGTCGTACCTGATGGCGATCGCCGCCGGCGACCTCGCGTTCAAGCGCATCTCCGACCGCAGCGGCGTATGGGCCGAGCCGACCATGCTCGACAAGTCGGTGAAGGAGTTCGAAGACACCGAACGCATGATCGCCACCGCCGAAGCGCTCTACGGCCCGTACCGCTGGGACCGTTACGACATGCTGGTGCTGCCGCCGTCGTTCCCGTATGGCGGCATGGAAAACCCGCGCCTGACCTTCCTCACCCCGACCGTGATCGTCGGCGACAAGACCCTGGTGTCGCTGATCGCGCACGAACTGGCGCACAGCTGGTCGGGCAATCTCGTGACGTTCTCCAGCGCCAAGGATGCGTGGCTCAACGAAGGTTTCACCAGCTACGTCGAGAACCGCATCATCGAAGTGCTGTACGGCAAGGAACAGGCCGACATGGAGAACGTGATCGAGCGCAACGAGCTCAAGAAGGAGTTCGCCGAGATCGATGCCTCGCTGCAGGCGCTGGCGACCAAGCCCGGCGTGCTGAAGGACCCGGACAACAGCAGCAGCGCCACCGTATACACCAAGGGCGCATGGTTCCTGCAGTTCCTGGAACAGCGCTACGGCCGCGACAAGTTCGACCCGTTCCTGCGCGAATACTTCAACCACTTCGCGTTCCAGAGCATCGATACGGAGCAGTTCGCCGACTACGCGAAGAAGAACCTGCTGGCCAAGTATCCGAACGTCGTGACCCCGGCCGAGTTCAATGCGTGGCTGTACGATCCGGGCATTCCGCCGACCGCGCCGCTGGCGCAGGCGCGCCGGTTCGGCGTGGTCGATTCCGCGCGTCTGGCGTGGCTGGGCAGTCAGCAGCTGCCGCCGGCGGCGATCACCGACGCGTGGACCACCCAGGAATGGGTGCATTTCATCGAGAGCCTGCCGGAGACCTTGACCCTGGAGCAGCTCGCGCAGCTCGATGGCGCCTACGGATTCACCGGCACCATGAACGGCGAAATCGCGCAGCGCTGGTATCCGCTGACGGTGCGCAGCGGCTACACCAACGCCAACGACGCCATCGCCGCGTTCCTGCAGCGCATCGGCCGTCGCAAGCTGATCATGCCGACCTACAACGCGCTGGCGAAGACCGAAGCCGGTCTTGCGCTCGCCAAGAGCGTGTTCGAGAAGGCCAAACCCGGCTATCACCCGATCACCACCGGCTCGGTGCAGGAAGTGATCGACACCGCCAAGCCGGCGCCCACGCCGGTCGCAGTACCGGCAGCGGAACCGGCGGTGTTGGCGCCTGCGCCAGCGGCGCCGGCCGGCGCACCGGCGAAGTGATCGGCTGACGAAGCGATTGGCTGAGTCGATGGCGTTGAAATCGCCGCGCTGGTTCGCGCCTCGTTGGGCCAGGGCCGCGAACTGGATCGCGGCCACGATCCTGCTGGCGCTCGTGGTCGCGCTGTGGCTCGACCCGGGCCTGGTGATCCGCGCCGAATTCGCCAAACAGCGGATCCGGCTCGGCGCGACGTCGCACGACATCATCGTCGACAACGATCATCGTTGGACCTACGTCGAACTGGCGGCGGACAAGCCCGACGCGCCCACGCTCGTACTGCTGCACGGTTACACCGGCAGCAAAGAGAACTGGTACCGGATGGCGCGTGCGCTGAAGGGCCGTTACCGCATCGTCATCCCCGATCTGCCCGGCTGGGGCCAGAGCGAGCGCAAGGACGGCGCCGACTACGGGTTCGTCGCCCAGAGCGCACGGGTCGCCGCGTTCCTGCGCAAACCCGAGATCGCGCAGAAGCGGCCGGTCGTGCTGATCGGACATTCGATGGGCGGCGGCATCGCCGCGCTGACCGCCGCACGCTATTCGAATCTCGTCGCGCGGGTCGCGCTGCTCGATGCCGCTGGTGTCCGTTTCAAGGACAACCGGTTCGGCCTCGATGTGCTCGCAGGCAAGAACCCCTTCGGCGTGAGCGACGCCGCTTCGCTGGAGCACTATCTCGCCACCGTGTTCCACAACCGCGACGCGCGGCCGTGGGCGCCATGGCCGGCGAGCGATCTCTATATCGCCCAGCGCAAGCGCGACGCCGCGTTCGAGCAGGGCGTGCTCGACAAGATCGGTCGCGGCGACGAACGCTTCCTGCCCGGCGTCGAAGCCGCGTACATTTCGCAGCCGGCGCTGCTGCTGTGGTGCCGCGAAGACAAGGTCATCGACGCCAGTGCGATGGCGCTGTACGCCGCGCGCATCCCGCAGGCCAGCCAGGTGCTGCTGGAAGGCTGCGGCCACATGTCGTTGATGGAGCGGCCCGGCGAAGCCGCCGAAGCCGTCGCGATGATGATCGAGCGCGGCGCACCGGGAGATGCGCCACCGACCGGAGAGTTGCAATGAAAATGCTGAAGGCTGAACTTGCAGCCTTTGCTATCGCATGCGCGCTGCTCGGCGGCTGTGCGGGCGAAGATCCCGCCGTCGCCGCCAAGGTCGCTGCCGAACTGGCCGCCGCGCAGGAAGCGAAAGCGCAGGAAGGCGCGGTGGCGTTCGATGATGCGGTGAAAAAGGAAAACTGGTCGCTGGCCAAAGCGCAGGCCGACGTGCTGATCGCGCAGTATCCCGACAGCGCCGCTGCGAAACGCGTGCGTCCCGAATACGACGGCATCAAGCGGAAACTCGACGAAACCCGCGAAGCCGCGCGCACCGCCGCGCTGTGGAGCTACGGCACCCAGAGCGTGAAAGGCGGGCTGCAGACATCGTCGGCCATCTACGCAAAAGACAACGTCGATGTCGACGGCACCGGACCGACACAGGTGCGGCTGATCTTCCGCGACCACCCGGACTGGGGCCGCAGCAGCTATCTCGTGCTGCAGAACGGCGACTTCAACTGCTACGGCGGCTGCCGCGTGCAGATCACACTCGACGGCAAGCCCGCGAAATCGCTGCCGGGCTCGCGCCCGAAGACCGACGAAGCCATCGCGATGTTCATCGAGGACGAACGCGCGCTGTGGAAGATGACGGAAAGCGCGAAAACGCTGGAGATCGAGTTTCCGGTGAAGGGTCTGGGCAAGCGCAGCGCGGTGTTCGAGGTCGCGGGGCTTGATCCGGCCCGCATGCCCGGTTGGTGACGACGCATTGAAGCGCGGGTTGATCCGGCTGTTGCTGCTGGCGGTGCTCGCCGCAGTCGTCGCACTCGCGGCGTGGTGGTGGTTTCGCGAGTATCGGCCCGATCGCGACCGTTATCCGATTCGTGGAATCGACGTGTCGCATCATCAGGGCGTCATCGACTGGAAAAAAGTCGCTGGCGACGATGTCGCCTTCGCGTATCTGAAAGCCACCGAGGGTGGTGACCACCGAGACCGCGCCTTCGCCCGCAACTGGCGCGAGGCGCGCGACGCCGGCATCGCGGTAGGCGCCTATCACTTCTTCACGTTCTGCCGTCCGGGTGCGAATCAGGCTGCGAATTTCCTCGCCGTCGTTCCGGTCGAAGCCGATGTGCTGCCGCCGGCAGTGGATCTGGAATTCGGCGGCAACTGCGGACGCACGCCTGACGGCGCGACGATGCGTCGCGAACTCGATGCGTTTCTCGCGCCGGTCGAACGCACTTACGGCAAGCCCGCGCTGCTGTACGTCACGCCGGAATTCCTCGACGCTTACCTCAATCAATTGCCGGCGCGCGCGCTGTGGCGCAGATCGATCCTGCGCAAGCCGGACGGCGCCGCGTCGTGGCACGTGTGGCAGTACCACAATCGCGGTGATGTCGATGGCATCGTGGGTCCGGTGGATCTCAATGTTTTCGTCGATGACGCCGATGCGTTCGTTCGTTACCGTGCCTTGGTCGAATAGCGATACAGACTTACGGTCCTCGTACTTGCTTCGAGTGATTGAAAAGGCACCGTCATCCCCGCGAATGCAGGAACGACGAATGTCGCATAGGGTGCGCCTCGGCGCACCGGCTTTTCGCGGTGATCGCAAGCAACGGTGCGCCGAGGCGCACCCTATGAAAAATGGACTCAAACGGGCCCGAGTTCGTTCAACACCATGCGTGCCAGCGTCGCTTTCGCCGGCAGCTTGCAGTTGACGTTGAACGGCGCCCACGAATAGCTGCCCGGCGAAGTCATGCCGCTCATGGTCAAGGTGCTGCTGAGCGTGGCCGGAATGGTCTGCGCGGCGCTGTAGGTCAGCACGCCGTACATGTAGGCCGAGCCGGCGGTCGCGGTGCAGGTCACCGGCGCGTCGATGTTGCCCGCCTTGAAATACATCGACAGCGTGGCGCTGTTGGCGGCGTTGTACCAGCCGTTCTCGCTGTCGACGACGAAGTTGCAGAGGATGTATTCGTCGGTGTCGTAGCGGGGTCGGATGCCGTTCACCAGATACAGCAGTTCGTCCGGCGTGGTGCTGTTGCCGTAGGCCAGACAGGCGCTGCCGGTGCTGGTCTTGTAGTTCGCGTGCGCAGCCTGCGGAGCGGCGCCCAGCGCGACCGCGATGGCGAGCGTCAGTGCGGCGGATGAGGACGAGAGTGCGAAGCGGTTCATATGGAATGCCTTCGTTGAATGTGCGGCGGATGCGTGCGCGACGCACGCGGAGATCGGCATCAGAGTGCGATGCGCGTCGACGAGTACCAGGCGTCGACCCGGATGCTGCCGTCGTCGAGCGCGCGCGGCATGACCGCGCCGTAGGGCATGGCGGCGGCGACGTGCATCGCCAGCCGTTGCGTGGTCATTTCCGCTTCGACCGGATCGGCGAAGCGCGCGCTGATCCGGCAGGTTGCGCTGCGGCAGGCGATCTGAAGACTGTCGGGCGGTGGCAATCCCTGCTTTGCCAGCGCATCGGCGGCGAAGAACGCGCCCAGCGCGCGCTCTTCCCGCATCGCCCATGCGGTATCCAGCGTTTCCGCCGCGAAGCGCGTGTCGAGCGTGGCGATGTTCGCTTCGACGCGCGCGCGGGCTTCGACCGGATCCAGATCGCCGCGACGCGTTTCGCCCGGCGCGCGCGCGGCGGGGACGGACGCCATCGCCGTGTCGGGCTGCACGGGCGGTGCGGCGGCGCTCGACAGTGCATGGTCGTCGCGTTCGACCGTCGCCGCTTGCGCCGGCATCACGGGAACGCGCGAGGTGTGCCACACCAATACGGCCGTCGCGGTGGCGGCGCCGCAGAGCAGTGCGAGCGACGGGACGAGGATCGATGTGCGTGCGGCCATGACGGACTCCGTGCGATCGGCGCAGCGCGCGCCACATCCCGGGAGACGGCGGATCGCTGCTGCCCCGGCCACATCCGCCGCAGCCATCGCGATGGCGTGCCGGTATGGCCTGTCGGCGCCGCAGTCGTCGTTTTTGGCACGCATCGCGGTGCGTTCCGGGCCTTGGGTTGGCTGTGGATCGGGCCCATAATCCGCGCATGAATATCGGTTCCGACCATCCCGACCACGGCTTCCAGTTTCCGGGGGTCTTCGAGATCACCGCCATGGGCCCTGCGGGCGCCGGGCTGGAGGAGCGCATCCCGGAAGTGCTGGAGGCGATCGGGATCCCGGTGCTGCGCGAGACGGTCGCGACGCGCAATTCCTCGGGCGGCAAGTTCGTCTCGATCCGCCTGAGCATCCACGCCGAAGACCGCAGTCGCTACGAAGCCGCGCACGACGCGCTGCGTGCCGAACCGCAGATCAAATGGACGCTGTAACCGTCCCGGCGGCGCAGGTCCGCGACCTCGGGCGTCACGCCTACGAGCCGGTCTGGCGCGCGATGCAGGGCTTCACCGATGCCCGCAACGCCGACACGCCCGACGAACTCTGGCTGGTCGAACACGACCCGGTCTTCACCCTCGGCCAGGCCGGCAAGCCCGAGCACGTGCTGATGCCGGGCGATATCCCGGTGATCAAGGTCGATCGCGGCGGCCAGGTGACCTATCACGGTCCCGGCCAGATCGTCGCCTACCCGCTGCTGGACCTGAAGCGCCTGAAGATCGGCGTGCGCGACTATGTCTGCAGGATCGAGCAGGCGGTGATCGATACCCTCGACCACTGGAACATCCATGCCGTGCGTCGCGATGGCGCGCCCGGTGTGTACGTCAACGAGGCCAAGGTCGCCGCCTTGGGCATCCGCGTCCGGCGCGGCTGCACTTTCCACGGGCTGGCGTTCAATGTCGACATGGACCTCGCGCCCTACCGCCGCATCAATCCCTGCGGTTATGCCGGGCTGCAGGTGACCTCGATGCTGGATCTGGGCGGTCCTTCCAACCTCGATGCGGTCAAACCGGTGCTGCTGGAGGCGCTGGCCGCGCAGTTCGGCCTGCAGCTGCAGGCCGCGCCGCCGCAGCGGCTGGAAAAGAAGAGAGTTCGGCGAGATCGGGCGGCGGCGCCCCAGGCCGCCTGATGTCCACACCGACGCCCGCCGAGAAAACCATTCCCCTGACCGTCGTCGGCGAGGCGTCCGCGCCGCTGGCGGCGGCGCCGCTCGAACCGGGAGCGAAACAGGTGGCCGCCGACAAGATCGCGCGCTCGCCGGTGCAGTTCGCCGACGCGCCGGTGCTGCGCAAGCCGTCGTGGATCCGGGTGCGGATTCCCGCCGGCAACGCGGTGCAGGCGCTCAAAAGCAAGCTGCGCGAGAACCGCCTGGTCACCGTGTGCGAGGAAGCCAGCTGCCCGAACATCCACGAGTGTTTCAACCACGGCACCGCCACATTCATGATCCTCGGCGAGGTCTGCACCCGCCGCTGCTCGTTCTGCGATGTCGCCCACGGCCGGCCGAAGCCGCCGGATGCCGACGAACCGCTGAGCCTCGCCCGCACCATCGCCGACATGGGCCTGAAGTACGTGGTGGTGACCAGCGTCGATCGCGACGATCTGCGCGACGGCGGCGCCCAGCATTTCGTCGACTGTATCGCGGCGGTGCGCGAGCACAGCCCGCAGACGAAGATCGAAATCCTCACCCCGGACTTCCGCGGCAAGGGCCGGATGGAGCGCGCGCTGGAAATCCTCGCGAAGCATCCGCCGGACGTGTTCAACCACAATCTCGAAACCGTGCCGGAGCTCTACCGCAACGTGCGCCCGGGCGCCGACTACCAGTGGTCGCTGACCCTGCTGCAGCAGTTCAAGGCCCAGCATCCGGACGTGCCGACCAAGAGCGGGATCATGCTCGGCCTGGGCGAAACCATGGACCAGGTGCAGGGCACCCTGCGCGACCTGCGCGCGCACGACGTCGACATGATCACCATCGGCCAGTACCTGCAGCCCACCGCCCACCACCATCCTGTGCTGCGCTACTGGACGCCCGACGAGTTCAAGGCGCTGGAGGACTACGGCATGTCGCTGGGCTTCAGCCACGTCGCCTCCGGCCCGATGGTGCGCAGTTCGTATCACGCCGACCGGCAGGCGGCCGGGGCCGGTGTCGTCGGCTGAAGCCGACCACCCAACTGCCGGCTGAAGCCTTCCCCCGCATGAACAGCATCCCGACCGGCGGTCGGGATGCCTGTTTCCGCAGGCGGGGCATGACCTTGGGCGGTAGGTATGGACCGAAACTTTCGGTACTCTCCGGAGTCGTAAGCTGAACGCATCCGCGTACCCCCACACGCTGGCACCACCCACACGAGATCGCCGATGAAAGTCGCCAAAGCTCTTCCGGTTTCCCTGCTTGCCCTCGCGCTGACCGCACCGGTGGCGTGGCTGTCGGCGCAGGCCGATGCCGGCAGTCCCAGCGCCGAGCAGGCCACCGCCGCCAAGCTGGTCTACGGCATCCTCTCCGACAGCCGTTACGCCTACCGGCCCCGCGCGCTGGACGACACGCTGTCCGCGGAAGTGTTCAAGCGCTATCTCGAATCCCTTGATCCCGCGAAGTTGTTCTTCACCGCCGCGGACATCGACAAGCTCACGACCTACCGGGTCAAGCTCGACGACGCGATCAAGAGCGGTGAAGTGGCACCGGCGTTCGAGATGTTCGCGCTGTACCAGCAGCGCGTGAACGAACGCGTGACGCATGCGCGCGGCCTGCTCGCCAAGGACATCTTCCGTTTCGATGGCAGCGACCGCTGGGAATACGACCGCAAGGACGCGCCATGGGTCGCCGGCACCGCCGAACTCGACAAGCTCTGGCAGCAGTCGGTGCGCAACGACTGGCTGCGCCTCAAGCTCGCCGGCAAACAGCCCGACGAGATCCGCAAGACCCTCGACAAGCGTTACGCCAACCTGTCCAAGAGCGTGGCGGAACTCAATGGCATCGATGCGTTCCAGACCTTCCTCAACGCCTACGCCATGTCGATCGATCCGCATACCGATTACTTCGATCCGCGCGCGGCCGAACGCTTCGAGCAGAGCATGAGCCTGTCGCTGGAAGGCATCGGCGCGCAGTTGCAGAAGCAGGACGACGTGGTGGTGATCCGCGAGCTGATCGCAGGCGGTCCGGCGATGAGCAGCGGCAAACTCAAGGCCGGCGATCGCATCGTCGCCGTGGGCCAGGGCGCGAACGGCGCCATGGAAGACATCATCGGGTGGCGCCTCGACGATGTCGTCGACAAGATCAAGGGCGCGAAAGGCACCCAGGTGCGTCTGGATATCGTGCCGGCCGAAGCGGTGCTCGACAGCAAGCCGAACCGGATAGTGCTGAATCGCGCCAAGATCCGCCTGGAAGAACAGGCCGCCAAGGGCGAAGTGCTGACCATCCCGGGCGTCGATGGCCAGCCCGCGCGTCGTATCGGCGTGATCAAGCTGCCGGCGTTCTATCAGGACTTCGAAGGCAAGCGCCGCAACAGCGACGATTACGCTTCCGCCACGCTCGACACCAAGAAACTGCTGCTCGGTTTCCGCGCGCAGAATGTCGACGGCGTGGTGATCGATCTACGTTACAACGGCGGCGGTTCGCTGGCCGAAGCGGTCGATCTGACCGGCCTGTTCATCGACAAGGGCCCGGTGGTGCAGGTGCGCGAATCCGGTGGACGCGTGCAGGTCGACAGCGACGGCGACACCGGCGTGGCGTGGGATGGCCCCTTGGCGGTCCTGATCAATCGCGGCTCGGCGTCTGCTTCGGAAATCTTCGCCGGTGCGATCCAGGATTACGGCCGTGGCCTGATCATCGGCGAAACCACTTTCGGCAAAGGCACGGTGCAGAATCTCGTCGATCTGGACCGTTGGCCGATGAACAATGGCCAGCGCTTCGGCCAGGTGAAGCTGACCATCGCGCAGTTCTTCCTGCCCGGCGGCAGCAGCACCCAGAACAAGGGCGTTGTGCCGGATATCGCCTTCCCGGTGAGCGTGGACGCCAGCGAATTCGGCGAAAGCACTTACGACAACGCGCTGCCGTGGACCCGGATCGCGGCGGTGCCGCATACGCAGTACGGCGATTTCGCTCCGCTGCTGCCGCAGCTCAAATCGATGCACGATGCGCGCGTGGCCCAGGACAAGGAATTCCAGTGGTGGTCCGAAGACATCGCGCAGTTCCGCGAGGAAACCGCGAAGAAGTGGATCTCCCTGAACGAAGCCGAGCGCCGTACCGAGCGCGACCGCGATGCCGCCAAGCGCAAACAGCGCCAGGAAGCGCGCAAGGCGATGGGCCTGGACATCGATCCGCTGGCCGAAGACACCGATGACGGCCTGACGTCCAGCGAACGCAACGTTGCCCAGGACGCCGCGCGCGAGAAAGCCGCCGAAAAGCGTCCCGACCCGCTGTTGCGCGAATCGGCCGCGATCCTGGTCGATGCGGTGCATGTGCTGGGCAACGACAAGCCGCTGTCGGCGCAGGTCCTGCTGACCGAAGCCCGCAAGCCGGGGCAGTGGGCGAACTGATCGTCCGATGCCAAGGCGACGACAAAACGGGCCCGCGAGGGCCCGTTTCCGTTTGCGGGATCCGAGGTTGCGCTTTGGATGCATTCGCCTGCGCAAGAATCGGATAGCGGGCATCCGGAACGCCCGTTAGTCTTTGCCGCATGCGCAACACCATTCATGACCCGCTCGAACATGCCCGCGAACTGCTCGAAGCCGGCGAACCGACGCTCGCCGAACTGTCGGCGGCGGTCGGCCTCAGCGCTTCGCATCTGCAGCGCCGTTTCCGCGCTCGTTTCGGTCTGAGCCCGGCCGAGTATCTTGCCCAGCGCAAACTCGGCGCACTGAGATCCGCACTGAAGGACGGCCGCGATGTCAGCGCGGCGCTGTACGACGCCGGCTACGGATCGCCGTCGCGGGTGTACGAGACCGGCGCCGCGAAGCTCGGCATGACCCCCGCGCGCTATCGCGCCGGCGGCGGCGGTGAGGAGATCCGCTGGAGCATCGTCGCCACCGCGCTGGGACAGGCGATGGTGGCGACTACCGTGCGCGGCATCTGCATGGTCGAGCTGGGCGACGATAGCGATGCCTTGGTGGGCAGGCTCCATGCTGAGTTTCCGCGCGCGCAGCTGCAGCAGGTCGATGCCGGACGCGACGAATTCCTCGCGCCGCGCGTGCGCGCGGTCGCCGATGCGCTTGCGGGCAAACGGATGCGGGCGTCCGACCTGATTCCGGTCGATCTGATCGGCACCGCATTCCAGAAGCGGGTCTGGGATGCGCTGATGAAGATTCCTGCGGGCGAAACCCGCAGCTATGCCGAACTCGCCGCGTCGCTGGATGCGCCGAAAGCCGCGCGTGCGGTCGCCAGCGCCTGCGCCCACAACCGCGTCGCGATCGTGGTGCCCTGTCATCGGGTGATCCGTGGCGATGGTTCGCTGGGCGGGTATCGCTGGGGTCTGGCGCTGAAACAGCAGTTGCTCCGGCGCGAGGTCATCGGCGGCCGATAGGCCGCGCTTTTTTGTAGGAGCGACTTCAGTCGCGAAACTGACCGAATTGCAGCCGCGACGTCGACCACGATCTGAAACAACGCATGTTTCGCGACTGAAGTCGCTCCTACGAGAGCATGGCATCGCGACCAGACGCTTTACTGTGTTCCGCGACGCGCGCCAATCGCCTGAAACGCGGGCGTAGAATGGCCCCGTCGTCGCGATGCGGCGACACGTCTTCATCTCCCCCATTTTCTTTCCGAGCACTGCGATGGCTGCTCCATCCGCGGGCGATCCGCGCCCTGCCTCCACGCTCTCCATCGGGCTTGCGCTGATGGCGGTGTATCTCATCTGGGGCTCCACCTATCTCGGTATCCGCTTCGCATTGGAAGGCGGTTGGCCGCCGCTGCTGGCGGTGTCCGGCGGACGCATGCTGCTGGCTGGTGGGTTGCTGTACGCGGTGCTGCGCTGGCGCGGCGTGCCCGCGCCGACGCGCAAACAGTGGCCGTCGCTGGCGGTGATGGGCCTGTTGATGATGCTGCTCGGCAACGGCATGGTGGTATTGGCCGAGGAAGACGTCTCCTCCGGGCTTGCGGCCATCGCGATCGCGTCGATGCCGCTGTGGATGGGGCTGTTCGGCGCGATGTCCGGCCGTCATCCGAGTCGCGGCGAATGGCTCGGCATCGGCATCGGTTTCATCGGCGTGCTCTGGCTCAACGCCGGCAGCAGCCTGTCGTCCACGCCGCGCGGCCTGGCCCTGCTGTTGATCGCACCGATCGCATGGGCGTTCGGCTCGGTGTGGTCGCGCGGACGCGATCTGCCGTCGCCGTTCATGGCCGCCGCCACGCAGATGCTCTGCGGTGGCGTGATGTTGATCGCGCTCGGCCTGGCGGTGGGCGAACGCCTGCCCGCCGCGCCGACGACGCAGGGCACGGCGGCGTTGATCTATCTGGCGATCTTCGGCTCCATCGCTGGTTTCGGCGCCTACGTCTGGCTGTTGAACCATGTGCGCCCGGCCTTGGCGTCGAGCTACGCCTACGTCAACCCGCCGATCGCGGTGATGCTGGGCGCATGGCTGGGAAACGAGCACTTCGGTCTGCACGATCTCGGCGCATTGGCGGTGATCCTGGTCGGCGTGGTCGCGATCAGCCGAGCGAAGGCACGCGGATGACGCCGCCGCAGGGGCTGGATCGCAAAGGTCTGTCGATCGCTGCCAGCGCGTTCCTGCTGTGGGGGCTGATGCCGCTGTATTGGCATCTGCTGAAGGCGGTCCCGTCGCTGCAGATCGTCGCGCATCGCGTGCTCTGGAGCGCGGTGCTGGTCGCGCTGTGGCTGCTGTGGTCGCGGGGGCGCGGCTGGTTCGCCGCTATCATCGCCAAGCCGCGACTCGCCGCGATGCTGACGCTCAGCGGGTTGTGCATCGGGATCAACTGGGGCCTGTACATCTGGGCGGTGAACGCCGGGCACGTGGTCGAAAGCAGCCTCGGGTATTTCATCAATCCGCTGTTGAATGTGGTGATCGGCACGTTGTTCCTGCGCGAGCGCCTGAATCCGACCCAGTGGTTGTCGGTCGCCATCACCGCCGCCGGCGTGCTCTGGCTCACCTTCAACTACGGCAGTTTTCCGTGGATCGCGCTGGCATTGGCGGGATCGTTCGGCCTTTACGGCGTGATCCGCAAACTCGCTGCGGTCGATTCGGTGACCGGGCTCGGCTTCGAGAACTCGGTGCTGCTGTTGCCGGCGCTGGCGTATCTGCTGTGGGCGGAAACCAGCGGGCAGGGCGGTTTCCTGCCTTTGCGCGGCAGCGGTGGTTGGGGATTCGGCGTCGATGCGCTGCTGATTTTCGGTGGAGCGCTGACCGCGCTGCCGCTGATCGCGTTTTCCTTCGCGGTGCGGCGCGTGCCGCTGTCGACCATCGGACTGATGCAGTACGTGGCCCCGACCATGCAGTTCCTGATCGGCGTACTGGTGTTCCGCGAAACCTTCGACCGCGATCGCGCGATCGGCTTCATCGTCATCTGGATCGCATTGGCGATCTTCGCGTTCGACAGCCTGCGCCGGGCGCGGCGCACTTCCGGCGCCTGAAGGCCTGTCGCGGTTTTCCATGTCCCGAACGCGAACGAGGCGCCCATCGGCGCCTCGTTCGCGGATCACGCAAGCCCTGCAACTCAGGCGCTGCGCAGTGCCGTGGTCACCGACTGGCGCGCCGCGATCGCCGCCGGAATCAGGCCGCCGATGAAGCCGACCGCGACCGAGATCAGCAGGCCGATGCCCAGCAGGACCGGCGTGACCTTGAACGCGAACACCACCTGGGTGAAGTTGGCGCCGATGGTCGAGACCGACATGTTGTTGAACAGCACGTAGGCGATCAGCGCACCGATCACACCGCCCAGCAGCGCCAGGGTCAGCGCCTCGATCATCACCGAGACCAGCACCGGGAATCCGCCGAAACCGATGGCGCGCAGCGTCGCGATCTCCTTGGCGCGGGTGGCGACCGCCGCGAACATGCTGTTGAGCGCGGCGAAGATCGCGCCCAGGGCCATGATCGAGGTGACCACGATCGCCAGGATGCCGATGGTCTTGCGGAACTGTGCGGTCTGGGCGCTGAAGTATTCCTGCTGCGAGATCACGTCCAGGTTGAGCCGCGGGTCGGCCTTCAGCGCCGCGCCCAGGCCCTTGAGCGACTTCTCGCTCTCCATCCCGGCCAGCACCGAGCTGTAGCCGTTGCGGCCGAAACTGGACTGTGCGACCTCCACGTCGGTCCACAATTCGCTCTCGTGCGCATCGCCGGATTCGAACACGCCGACCACCGTCCAGTCCGAGCCGCGCATGCGCAGGGTCTTGCCGACCTGCGCGTCGTCGAACTGCTTGCTCACGCTGCGGCCGACCACCAGTTCGCGCAGGCCCGGCTTGAACTGCCGGCCTTCGACGATCTTCAGCTTGGGCCGCAGCGCGAATGCGGCCGGCTCCACGCCGCGAACGGTGAGGTTCGAGCCGTTGAGGGTCTCGCCGATCTTGAACAGCTCGGCGATCACGATGATTTCGGCCGAGGCCAGCGGTTTGCCGTCGGCGCCCTTGCGGATGCCGGGCCCGAGCTTGATCAGGTTGGTCTCTTCGCGGCCGAGGCCCGAGTTCAGTTCGGTGGCCGAGCCGCCGCGCATGACGAGGGCGTTGTCCTTGCTGCCGGTGGCGGCGAGGGTGGCGCTGAAGCCTTCACTCATCGCCAGCAGCGCGGTGAACACCGCCACCACGCCGGCCAGGCCGATGATGATGACCAGGGATGGCCCCCAGCGCTCCGGGATGCTTTTGAGGTTGACGCCGGTAATGGCGAAGATCTGCGACAGCATTGGGATTCTCTCCTGAAAGGGGTGCGGTCAGCGGCCCGCGAGGGCGTCGACGATCTTCAGCCGCTTGGCGCGCAGCGCGGGCAGCAGCCCGACCGCGATGCTCAGCAGCAGGATGGCGATGATGCCGGCGGTCCAGACCCGCCACTCCACGCGCAACGGAATCGGGATGCCCGACTGCGCGATGAGCCAGCCGGCGACCGTGGCCAAGGCCAGTCCGATCAATCCGCCGATGGCGCACAGCGCCACCGTTTCGGCCAGCACGAAGCCCAGGACGCTGGTATCGGAGAAGCCCAGCGTCTTCAGGACCGCCATCTCGGGCACGCGCTCGCGCATGCTCTGCGCCATCGTGTTGCCCACCACCAGCAGCAGGGTGAAGAACACCGCGAACAGGATCCAGCGGACGATCAGGCCGATGTCGCCGAACTGCTTGGCGAAACCGAGATTCCAGTCCTTCTCGTTCTGGGTCTTGGTCTCGTCGGGCGAGTTCTCGAATTTCGCGTCGATGATCCGCGCCACCTTCGCGGCGGCTTCCGGATCCTTGAGCTTGATCAGGTAGATACCACCGGCGCCGCTGCCGAACTGGTTCTCCTCGTCGAAATACCCGTGGTTGATCCAGACCTGTGTGGCCTGGCGCTTCCACTCCTCGTCCTTGCCGTCGACGATCCCGACCAGATCGAACACCCAGTCCTTGCTGCCGTTCTTCTGCGGGAAGATGTTGGAGCTGATCGGCACCTTCTGGCCGACCTTCCAGCCGTACTGGTCGGCCACCTTGCGGCCGGCGACCATGGCGGTGCGGGTCTCGGCGAACTGCTTCCACTGCGCTTCGGGCAGATCCCACTCGGGATAGACCGCGTGGAAGCGCAGCGGGTCGACCGCGAGCGCGACCAGCTGGTCCTTGCCCTGCCACACGCCGCCGAACCACTGCGACTGGGTCACCGCTTCCACGCCCGGCACGCTCTCGATCTCGGCGCGCATGCGCATCGGCAACGACTGGGTGAAGGACACGCGGGCCTGGGTGATGAGGCGGGCGGTGCCGAGGAAATCGGCGCCGGCATTGAACAGCACGTTCACCGACTGCAGCAGCCCGAACAGCAGGAACGCGGTGACGATGGACAGCAGCGTCAGCGAGGTCCGGGCCTTCTTGCGGAACAGATTGGCGACGACGAATCCGGTCTTGGTCATGTCGATCTCCCTGCGCGGCTCAGGCCGGCGCGTGCGCTGCGTGGGCCTGCTCGATCAGCCGGCCCTTGTCGAGATGGACCGTACGCTTGGCGTACTCCGCAGCGAGCGGATCGTGGGTGACCATCACGATGGTCTTGCCATGTTCGCGGTTGAGCGTCTGCAGCAGGGTCAGGATCTCGTCGGCGGTCTTGCGGTCGAGATCGCCGGTCGGCTCGTCGCATACCAGCAGGCTGGGGTCGGAGACGATGGCGCGGGCGATGGCGACGCGCTGTTCCTGTCCGCCGGAGAGTTCGCGCGGCTTGTGCTTGCCGCGATCGCCCAGGCCAACGACCTGCAGCGCGACTTCGGCGTTGCGCTTGCGCTGCGCCGCATTGAGTTTGGTCAGCAGCAGCGGCAGCTCGACGTTGCCCTGGGCGGTGAGCACCGGCATCAGGTTGTAGAACTGGAAGACGAAGCCCACGTTGCTGGCCCGCCATTGGGTGAGCTGGCCGGCGCTGAGGGTGTCGATGCGCTTGCCATCGATGCTGATCTCGCCGCCGGTGGGCTGGTCCAGTCCACCGATCAGGTTCAGCAGCGTGGTTTTGCCGGAGCCGGACGGGCCCATCAGTGCGACGAAATCGCCCTTGGGGATTTCCAGGTTGATGCCGTGCAGGACTTCGACCTGCTGTTTGCCGCGGCTGTAGGTCTTGGTGACGTCGCGGATGCTGATCAATGCGGACATGGGCGATCTCTCACAGGGGCTGATGGTGGATGTGGGAAGCGCCGTCTGGGGCGCGTAATGGACGCTCGCGGGGGAGGTTACTTGGCGGCCTTTTCGGACACTTCGGCCCCGTCCTGCAGCTCGACGGGCGGTGCGGAGACCACGGTGTCGCCGGGCGACAGGCCGGACAGCACCACGCGCTGCTCGCCGCGGACCTCCGCCGTCTGGACGGGCGTGGCGATCGCCTTGCCCTCCTCGACGATGAAGACGATATCGGTGTCCTTGCCCTCGATCTTGCGCTGGGTGATGGCATCGTTGGGGACCAGTACGCCGACCGGTTTGGGCGCCACGGGCGCCGCCGGGTCGGTAGCGGTCTTCTTGTCGAGGAAGCTCACCCGCACGCCCATGTCCGGGACGATGCGTCCGTCGCGCTGCAGCAGTGCGATGCGGACCTTCACCGTGGCCTTGCTGCGGTCGGCGGTGGGAATGATCGCGATGACTTCGGCCGGAATCTTCCAGTCCGGGTAGGCGTTGAGGGTCGCCTCCACCGGCATCTTCGGCTGGACTTTGCCGATGTAGGCCTCGTTGACATCCACTTCGATTTCCAGCGAATCCATATCGACGATGGTGCCGATACCGGTGCGGGTGAAGCCGCCGCCCGCGGCGGCCGGCGAGATGATTTCGCCCGGCTGCGCGGATTTGGCGATGATGATGCCGGCGAACGGCGCGCGAACGATGGTGTTGTCCACGCCGTTGTCGGCGATGCGCAGCGAATCGGAGGACACCTGGGCGTTGCGCTGCGCGGTGATCAACTGCGCGCGCAGCGAGTCGCGCGCGGCGACGGCCTGCTCATACTGTTGGCGCGAAACCAGCTTCTGGCCGATCAGTTGGCCCAGGCGCGAAGCGTTGGCTTCCGCTTCCTTCAATTGCGCGGAAACGCTGTCGACCTGACTGCGCGAGGCTTCCAATTGCGATTGCGCCAATGCGCGCGACGAGTCGGCGTCGATCGGATCGAGCGTCGCCAGGATCTGGCCGGCTTCCACCCGCATGCCTTCCTCGATCAGGATTTCGCGGACCTTGCCGGTGACTTTCGCCGAAACCGTGGCGATGCGGCGCGGAACGACATAGCCGGTGGCGTCCAGCACCGAGGCGGCCCCGCTGCTGCTGGCGGCGATCGGGGCGGCGGAGGCCATGCGGACTTCGATACTGTCGTTGCCGGCGAACAGCTTCCAGCCGCCGATTCCGAGCAGCGCCACCACGGCGGTCGCGACCAGGCCGATCCAGAGACCGCGCCGCGAGGACGGTGGTTCGGCGGAGGCGTTGCGGTCGATGCGAAGTTCCTTGAGCAGATCAGCGTTGGTATTCATGGTCTTCCAAGACGAATTCGTAATGTTGTCGCAAAGGCAAAGTGTGACCGAAAATCGCAGAACAGCCCACAAGTCTGAAACATCAGCCCCGCTGACAGCCATTGCCGCAGGCCCTGCTGGAGCCGTCGGCATCGTCGCGATGCAGTCTGGGGATCACGAAGCAGGCGCGCGGGCGCCTGTTCCGATGGGAGCGTTCCGACGGGAGCACAGGCGTGCCCGGGCTTCCGGCCACTGGGCCTGTCCGGGAGGGACGGGCTCAAGCGAGGGCAAAGAGTAATGCCTCGGCCCCCCGTCGTCAGCTGACGAATGTCATGGTCGATGACTGACGCTTCCGACTGTCCACCGGCCGGACGGGTGCCTAGTCTGACGACATCGTAACCGGAGTGCCGACGATGAGCCCGACCGTTCCTGACCGATTCCTTGCTGACCGATCCCTCGCGCAACTGCGCGGCAGCCGCAAGCGCTACGGCGCCACCCTGGCGCTGGACGGGGTCGACCTGTCCCTCCAGCGCGGCGAAGTGCTGGCCCTGCTCGGCGCCAACGGCGCCGGCAAAAGCACCGCGATCGCGCTGCTGCTGGGGTTGCTGGCGGCCGACGAAGGCAGCGCCGAGCTGTTCGGGCAGCCTCCGGGCGACATGGCCGTGCGCAGGCGCATGGGCGTGATGCTGCAGTCGGCGGGCATCCCCGAGACCAGCCGGGTCTGCGAACTGCTCGATCTCACGCGCAGCTATTACCCGTCGCCGCGCAGCGTGGCCGACTGCGTCGCGCTCGCCGGACTGGAAGGCCTGATGGACCGGCGCTACGGCCGGCTGTCGGGCGGCCAGCAGCGGCGCGTGCAGTTCGCACTGGCGATCTGCGGCAACCCCGAAGTGCTGTTCCTCGACGAACCCACCACCGGTCTGGACATCGATGCGCGCCAGCGGATGTGGGCGACGATCCGGCAACTGGTGGCCGACGGTGTCGGGATCCTGCTGACCACGCACTATCTGGAGGAAGCCGAAGCGCTGGCGCAGCGGGTGGTGGTGCTCAACAGCGGCAAGGTCGTCGCGGCCGGGCGCATGCACGACATCCGCGCGCTGGTGTCCCAGCGGCGCATCCGCTGCCTGTCGGCGCTCGATGTCGCACGCGTCGCCAGCTGGCCGGGCGTGCGCAGCGCGCTGCGCGGTGGCGACGGCAATCCTGCGCGGATCGAAGTGCTGACCGATGCCACCGAGCCGGTGGTGCGCCGGCTGCTGGCCGAGGACGCCGCCCTGAGCGAACTCGAAGTGCAGCGCGCCGGTCTCGCCGACGCCTTTCTCGAAATCACCCGCCAGACACCCGTACAGGAAGCCGCCTGATGAACGCCACCACCCTCCCGATGCCCGCGCATTCGCCGCTGCGCAGCTATGTGCTCGAAGCCAGGTACGAGTTCCTGCGCGTCCTGCGCACGCCGTCGTTCGCGCTGCCGTCGCTGCTGTTCCCGTGCCTGTTCTACGTGCTGTTCGGCGTGCTCCTGAACAAGGGCAACGGCGACGCCGCGCGTTATCTGCTCGCCACGTACGGTGTGTTCGGCGTGATGGGCATCGGCATGTTCGCCTTCGGCGTGAGCGTGGCGCTGGAGCGTGAACAGGGGTTCCTGATCTACAAGCGCGCGCTGCCGATGCCGCCCGGCGCGTATCTGTTCGCGAAGATGGCGATGGCGATGGTGTTCGCCATGATGATCTCGCTGCTGCTGGCGGCGCTGGCCGCCACCGTCGGCGGCGTCGAGCTGCGCGCGTCGCAATGGCTGCTGCTGTGGGTCGTCAATGTCATCGGCGTGCTGCCGTTCGCCGCGCTGGGCTTGTTCGTCGGTACGCTGGTCGGCGGCCAGGGCGCGCCGGCGGTGGTCAATCTGCTGTATCTGCCGATGGCCTTCCTGTCGGGGCTGTGGATACCGCTGAAGTTCCTGCCGGCGTGGATCGCCGGATTCGCGCCGGTGTGGCCGTCCTACCATCATTCGCAGGTCGCGCTGAAAGTCATCGGCATGGACGCCGGCGGCAGTCTTGGCCTGCACCTGGGCGTGCTGCTCGGTGTCACGGTGTTGTTCTTCATGCTGGCGCGTCGTCGGCTCGCGGCCTGAGCCGGCGGCCGTTACAGTGCCAGTGTCCATCCTCTCCTCCCGCGCACGAGGCCTGTCATGAGCCCATCGCTGAAGTCGCTGTTGCTGCGCTGGCGCGGACGCCTGGTCCCCGAGTCGCACGGGCTGGGCTGGATGCCGTTCTACACGCTTGGCTATCTGGTGTTCCTGTTCATGCCGCTGCTGCTGTCGTGGTTCGACGAATCCAATGGCTGGCGCCAACCGCTGTCGTACGTGCTCGCACCCACCCTGCTGTCGATCGCGGTGTTCCTGCCGCTGTATTTCGCGGCATACCGCGCAATCGGCGTTCGCTCGCTGCTGTGCGCGCTGGCGATCGCCGCCGTCGGCTACGCGCTGCTGCCGTACAACCCGTTCGCGAATGCCTACACGATCTACGCGGTCGGATTCGCCGCGATGATCGGCGGTCCGCTGTGGAAGCGGCTGACACTCGCGATGGCGATGCTCGGCGGTTTCCTGGCCGAAGTCATGGTCCTGGAATACCCCATTTTCATCTTCCTGATCACCCTGATCGTGTCGGTGGCGGTGTTCTTCGGCAACCATCATTTCGTCGAAAGCAACCGCAAGCGCGCCGAGCTGAAGCTCTCGCACGACGAAGTGCGCCGGCTCGCCGCGCTGGCCGAGCGCGAACGCATCGGCCGCGACCTGCACGACCTGCTCGGGCACACGCTGTCGCTGGTGGCGCTGAAAAGCGAGCTGGCCGGCAAACTGTTGCTGCGCGGAGATTCGCCGGAGGCGCGCGAGGCCGCGCACCGCGAGATCGTCGAAGTCAGCCGGGTCGCGCGCGATGCGCTGTCGCAGGTGCGCTCTGCGGTCACCGGCATCCGCGCCACCGGACTCGCCGCGGAACTCGTCTCCGCGAAACTGCTGCTCGACAGCGATGGCATCGCGTTCGTGTCCGACATCGACCCGCACAGCAGCGATCCGCGCATGTTGCCCGCGAACGTCGAAACCGCGCTGGCGATGACCCTGCGCGAGGCGGTCACCAATATCCAGCGCCACGCACGCGCCCGCGAAACGCGCATCGCGATCAACATGGTCGATGGCGAAGCGGTGCTGCGGATCGTCGACGATGGTCGCGGCGGCGCGGTCGCGCCGGGCAACGGTCTCGACGGCATGCGCCAGCGGATCGAAGCGCTCGGCGGACGGCTGCGCATCGACTCGCGCAAGGGCGAGGGCACGCGCATCGAAGCGCATGTGCCGCTCGCTGCGCATCTCGAGCACGATGATGCCCCCGTCGCGGCGGCGTCCAATGTGGCGGCGCAGGCATGATCCGCGTGCTGCTGGCGGAAGACCAGGCGATGGTGCGCGGCGCGCTCACCGCACTGCTGTCGCTGGAGAACGACATCGAAGTGCTCGGTGCCGCCGCCGACGGTGAGGCCGCGTGGCGCGAACTGCAGCGGCTCAAGCCCGACCTGCTGGTCACCGATATCGAAATGCCCGGCATCACCGGGCTGGAACTGGCGCAGCGCATCCAGCGTCATGCGCTGCCGACGAAGGTGGTGATCGTGACCACCTTCGCGCGCGCCGGTTTCCTGCGTCGCGCGCTGGATGCCGGCGTCTCGGGCTATCTGCTGAAGGATGCGCCGGCCGAAGATCTCGCCGAAGCGCTGCGCAAGGTGCATCGCGGCGGCAAAGCGATCGACCCGCAGCTCGCTCTCGAAGCCTGGTCCGAAGCCGATCCGCTCAACGATCGCGAACGCCAGGCGCTGCGTCTTGCCGGCGAAGGCCTGTCCGCCGGGGAAATCGCCATCCAGTTGAATCTTTCCCACGGCACCGTACGCAATTACCTCTCCGAAGCCATCGGCAAGCTCGGCGTCGGCAACCGCATCGAAGCCTATCGGCTTGCCCGGCAGAAGGGCTGGCTGTGAACACGCCCCGCCCACCACCGCCCGCCTGACGCCGACGCGCTGCGTTTCAACGATGTCCTGCCGATGTCGCATCGGCGGTCCGGAGCGTCTTGTCCTTCCAGAACCGTTCCATCCCCAGTCCCATGAGGAGTCCTGCCATGAAACCCTGCACTCGCCGTTCCGGCACCGGCGTTGCGGTCGCCATCGCGATCGCCGCGTCGCTCTCCAGCGCATCGCAAGCCGCTACGCCCGCCCGCGACAACGATGCCGACAACGACTTCGTCATCCGCAATGTCCGCGTCTTCGACGGCACGCGCGTGCTGCCGAATACCAGCGTGCTGGTGATCGACGGACGCATCGCCGCCGTCGGTGCCAAATTCGATGCGCCGAAGGACTTTCCCACCATCGATGGCAGCGGCAAGACGCTGTTGCCCGGGCTGATCGACGCGCATACCCACAGCTGGGGCGATGCGCCGCGCGATGCGCTGCGTTTCGGCGTGACCGCCGAATTGGACATGATGGGCGACCCCGGCCGCCTGCCCGCACTGAAAACAAAACGCGAATCGCTGGCGCGCAGCGACGAAGCCGATCTGTGGAGTGCAGGTGCCGCCGTCACCGCACCCGGCGGCCACGGCACCCAGTACGGCATGAAAGTGCCGACGCTCGCCGCCGATGGCGATGCTGCGGCGTTCGTCGCCGCGCGCGTCGGCGAAGGTTCGGATTACATCAAGCTCATCATCGAAGACATGAGCGCGTACAGCGCGACGATGCGCATCCCGACGATCGCCGAAGCGCAGGTGAAGTCCGCCATCGCCGCCGCGCACAAGGCGCGCAAACTCGCGGTCGTCCACGTCTCGCGCCTGAGCGAAGGCAGGTCGGCGATCGCCGGCGGCGCCGATGGCCTCGTGCATATCTTCGGTGAGCCGGGCGACGCGGCGTTCCTTGATTCCGCGAAGAAGAGCAAGGCTTTCGTCATACCGACGCTCTCGGTGCTGGCGACGATGGCGCAGACCGGCGAAGGCCGCGCGCTCGGCGAAGACGCGCGGTTGAAGCCGTGGCTCGCCGCTGCGCAGGCCGACAGCCTGAAAGCGACGTTCGGCGCCGCTGCGCCGAAGCCCGGGATACTCGCCAATGCCATCGCCAATGTGCGCGCACTGCATGCGGCCGGTGTCGACATCCTGGCGGGTACCGACGCCGGCAATCCCGGCACCGCCCATGGCGCGAGCATGCACGGCGAACTCGAATTGCTGGTGCGCGCCGGCCTCACGCCGAGCGAAGCGCTTGCCGCCGCGACCTCGGTGCCCGCGCGTCGCTTCAATCTTGGCGATCGCGGCCGTATCGCGGCGGGCCAACGCGCGGATCTGTGGATGGTCGACGGCGACCCGACCCGCGACATCCTCGCCACCCGCGCGATCGTGCATGTGTGGAAGAACGGTTACGCCGTCGCGCGCGTGCAGCCGCAGGCGCCCACTGCGCCCATCGGCGAAGCGATTCCCGCTGGCAGCCTGGTCGACGATTTCGAAGGCGATGTCGCGACCTCGCCGATGGGCATGCTGCCGGCGAAATTCGGCGCCGGCTGGATGCAGACCACCGATCAATTGGCCGGCGGTGCGTCGATCGCGACGCTCAAGCGCGACAAGGGCGCGCTGGCGGTGAGCGGCGAAATCAAGACCGGCTTCGCTTTCCCGTGGTCCGGCGCGATGTATTTCCCGGCGAGCGCGCCGATGCAGCCTGCCGATCTCTCGGCACGCAAGGAACTGGTGTTCCGCGCGCGCGGCGATGGTCGCGACTACAGCGTCATGCTGTTCTCCGGCGTGCAGATGCAGTCGATGCCGAGCATGAAACCCTTCGTCGCCGGTTCTGAGTGGACCGAAGTGCGTATCCCGCTCGACAGCTTCAACGGCGCGGACCTGGGCCGGGTACGCGGCTTCGCGTTCACCGCCGGCCAGCCGGTCGGCGCGTTCGCGTTCCAGATCGACGACGTCGAATTGAAATGATGGCCGCTTCGAAACCGACGCAGGTGAATCGATGCACGATATCGATCGTGCGTAGGGCAGAGCCGCCAGGGGCCGTGACCAGCGCCATGGTTGAAAATCCGTCGTTCTGAGGTCGCGTCGTGCATGAATTCGGCGGAATCCGTTGCGCGGGTTCCGCCCTGCGGTTCAGCGACTGCTGCTGGATGCAGCAGTGCAACGCATGCCAATGAGGCGATGATCATTCATGTTGTTGAATCAACATCATGCAATGTCCTGTTGCATAAACATGCACCGAAGAGCCTGAACAGGCTCGATTGCGGCGCCATGCCAAAGCCCGCATACTCGAAATGCGGGCAGAAAAGGCTGACTGCCCGTCCGGGATTGGTGCGCGCATCACCCGTATCACGCGAAGTGCCGAACCGGATGATCCACATCCAGCAACTTCAGCTGATCTAATCAGGAGGATTTATGAAGCAAGGAATTATCAAGGGAATTGCGATCGCGGTTCTTGTGGCGGGTATGTCGATTGCCGGCACCGCCAGTGCATCCGGGCCGAACATCGCCTGTACGGCAAGCCTCTCGGGCCGTACCGTATTCATCCTGTCCGGTGGCTATCGCCACTACTACATATGCAGGCCCCCGGTGTGGGTGTATCTCCGTTCCTGCCCGGTCAATGGCGGTCCCTGCATTTCTTGATGGACCGGATACAGGCAGGTCCGTCCATCGGCCTGCCCCGTGACGCACGGTGGGGCGAGCGCAGCGAACCCCACCGTGTCCAGTGCATGCGCGCACAGCGCAAGCGGCGTCGTCAGGCAGGCCTTTGGCTCCCTTGCGTACCGCGAGGCCGAAGGTAGAGTTTTTTCCGGCCGAGATCGAAGATCAGATTGAACCGTTTCAGGATCGCGCCGCCCAGCACGCTCTTGTCCTGGTTTCCGATCCTTCCGGAAAAGAATCCCACGGGGACATCGGAGAGCGTGAGCCGGCCCAGCGAAAAACCGGGCATCACGCCTTTCTTGACCTCGATGACATGCCCGTAAGAGTCGGTCAGACGGCTGGTTTCGGTGATCGCGATCCTGCCGTCGATGCCGCTCGACGCCGCAAACGCATCGTCCAGCAGAAGGCCGCCCGCATAGCCGGAGTGGATCAGGAATCGATTCGCGCGCGTTTCGTCGCCGAACAGGCAGAGGCCCTCGACGTAGAGCTCGCCGTCCTCGTTCTCGATCGCGAGCGACTGGTAATCGCGCGCCTTGTCCGGCAGTCGGTCGTGGACGACGATGCGCCCGCTGTCGTAGTCGATCTCGACCACCGCGTCGCCGAAAAAATCCAATCCGAACTTACCGTCCGTGCCTTCGCCGGAATTCCTGTTCTCCCAAAGCGTGACGCCGTCCCGCGTCAACGGCCCGATCCGCATGCGGTTGCCCGTGCTGTAGCGCGAATCCGAAGTCCCGCCCCAGCTCTGGATCTTGGCATCGTTTCCGAGCGCGATATCGCCGAGACGGCGAACCGCTTCCTCGGTCAACGTGACGTCCGATGACGCGCTGTGCAGCATCAGATGCACGATGTGCGAATCGTTGATCCGTACCTCGACCACGATATTGTTCTGTTTGCTGAGCGTGAACGGAATGGACACGGCCTCGTTGCCTTGCGCGGACATCGCCACGCGTGTCGAAGCGCAACCCGTGATGCCCGCAGCGCACAGCGCAACGGCAACAGGAATGAGGCGGAAGAAAATGTTCAAGGCCAGACCCCGCTCGATATTCCACAGGATGGATCGAGCGCAGCGATGCCGATCGCTCTGCCCGAAGCCATGGATGGGCATCGCTGCGTCCGGCCCATCCTACCTCGCATGCATCATGTCGTTCCCGTCTTCGGCGGAATCGGCTGCCCGGGTTCCGCCCTGCAGTTCCTCGATGCCATGCGGAATCGCCGCATCCGACCACGCCAGGCGCCCATGCATGCCATCAGTTGGGTCGTCCCCGGGCTTGCATCCTCCCTCCGCTCCCCCAATATCGACCCCTCGTCTCCCCCACAGCGACGCCCCATGACCTTGCCTCTGACCGATCAGCCATCCGTCGTCGTTGCCTCCAAGCCCCCCGCACTCACCATCGAATCCCTGGCCAAACGCGTCCGCCTGCCCACCAGTGAGCTGACCATCCTCGACGGCATCGGGTTCGAGATCGCGACCGGCGACAGCGTCGCGATCGTCGGCGCTTCGGGGTCCGGCAAGAGCACGCTTCTGGCGCTGATGGCCGGGCTGGATACGCCCAGCGACGGGCGGGTGCTGCTGGATGGTGCGCCGCTGTCGACGCTGGACGAGGACGGGCGCGCGAAGGTGCGCGGCGAGAAGGTCGGTTTCGTCTTCCAGAATTTCCAGTTGCTGCCATCGTTGACCGCATTGGAAAACGTGATGCTGCCGCTGGAGCTGCGCGGCGATGCCGATGTCGACGGACCGGCGCGCGCGATCCTGCAGAAGGTCGGTCTGGGCGAACGTCTCGACCACTACCCGCGGCAATTGTCCGGTGGCGAACAGCAGCGCGTGGCGCTGGCGCGCGCGTTCGTGACCCGGCCGGCGCTGCTGTTCGCGGACGAGCCCACCGGCAATCTCGATACCCGCACCGGACAGGCGATCATCGAACTGCTGTTCGGCTTGAATGCCGATGCCGGCACCACGCTGGTGTTGGTGACCCACGATGAGCATCTCGCGTCGCGCTGCCATCGCATGCTGCGCCTGGATGGCGGCCGGTTGGTGTCGGCATGATGGCGGCACATCGTTCCGCGTCGTTCCCGCGTACGCGGGAATCCAGCGTCTTCGCCGCCGCGCACGCGACTTCACTGCATGCAATGTCACTGCATGCGATGCCACTGGATCCCCGCGTGCGCGGGGATGTCGGGCGAACGCTGGTGCAGCGGAGGTCGTCATGAAGCTGCTCTCGCTGGCCTGGCGCCAGTTGCGGCGCGATCTCGCGGCCGGCGACATCCGGATCCTCGTCGCCGCGCTGGTGCTCGCGGTGATCGCGGTGACGTCCGTGGGCTTCGTGACCGATCGCGCCGCGCGCGCGCTGATCATCGAAGCGAACCGCCTGCTCGGTGGCGACGCGGTGGTGCGCGGCGATGCGCCCATCGTCGGGAAAATCCTCGAAGCCTCGAAAAACAACGGTCTGCGTCGTGCCGAAATCGCCGAGCTGCCGAGCATGATCCGGGTCGGCAGCGGCGACACCGCACGCCTGCGCCTGGGCGAACTGCGCGCATTGGGCGAAGGTTTCCCGTTGCGCGGGCAGTTCCGGATCGTCGATGCGAAAGGCGAGCGCAACATCGACGGCGGCCCCGCGCCCGGGACCTTGTGGCTGAGCCGCGGCGGCGCCGATGCCTTGGGTGCGAAGCGCGGCGATCTCATCGGCGTGGGCAATGTCGAGTTGGCACTCGCTGCCGTGGTGCTGCAGGAGCCCGACGGCGCCATCGATTATTTCAACGTCGCGCCGAAAGTATTCCTCGCGATGGCCGACTTGCCCGCGACAGGATTGATCCAGCCCGGCAGCCGCGTCGGCTACAAACTGGTGATCGCGGGCGAACCTGCTGCGGTCGAAACGTTCGCGGAGACCGCGCGTGCGGCGCTCGGTCGCGACCAGCGCGTGGAAACCATCGGCGACGCGCGTCCGGAGGTCCGCTCCGCGCTGGATCGCGCCGGGCGTTTTCTCGGTCTTGCGGCATTGGTGTCGGTGGTGCTGGCGGCGGTTGCGGTGGCGATGGCCGCGCGTCGCCACAGCGAGCGCCATCTGTCCGGCGCGGCGGTGATGCGCTGCCTCGGCGCGAGCCAGCGCACGCTGGCCGCGATCCACATCGGCGAATTGCTGATCCTCGGCGTGGTCGCGAGCCTGGTCGGCATCGTGATCGCGTTCGCAATGCAGTGGGCGCTCGGCGCTTGGCTGGCGGAAAAATTGCAGGTCGCGATTCCGCCCGCGAGCCCATGGCCGGCGCTGCATGGGTTCGCGGTCGGCATCGTGGTGCTGATGTCGTTCGGCGCGCCGCCGGTGCTTGCGCTGCGTCGCGTGCCGGCGCTGCGCGTGCTGCGTCGCGATCTGGATGCCGCCGAACCCAGCGCATGGCTGGTGGCGCTCCTGGGGTTCGGCGGCCTCGGTGCCTTGCTGTGGTGGCAGGCGGGTTCGGCCGCGCTTGGCGGCATCATGCTGCTGGGCATCGTCGCGACGCTGGCGGCGTTGGCGCTGATCGCGTATCTGCTGATCCTGCTGGTGCGGCGCCTGCGCTCGCGCCTGCGCGGCAGTTTGCGCTACGGCCTGGCCAACGTGAGTCGTCGCGCCGGCACCAGCATCGCGCAGGTCTCGGCGCTCGGGCTCGGGCTGATGGCGTTGCTGCTGCTCACGTTCGTGCGTACCGATCTGATCGATCGCTGGCGGCTGTCGCTGTCGGCCGATGCGCCGAATCGTTTCATCATCAATGTGCAGCCCGATCAGATCGAAGGCGTGCGCGCGTTCATCGCCGAACAGGGCGTGGCCGCGCCGAAACTGTACCCGATGATCCGCGGGCGCCTGCTCGCCCGCAACGGCAAGCCCACGAGCGCCGACGACCATGGCGCGCAGGACGAACGCGCGCGGCGGATGACCGAAGACGAGTTCAATCTGTCATCGGCAGACGGCTTCGGCGACGACAACAAGATCATCGCCGGCAAACTGTGGCCGAAAACCGGCGCGAAGACGCCGGAGTTGTCGGTGGAACATGAGTTCGCGGAATCGCTGGGCTGGAAGATCGGCGACCGCATCGCGTTCGATATCGCCGGCCAGCGCTTCGAAGCGACGGTGACCAGCCTGCGCACGGTGGAGTGGGAAAGCTTCAAGCCGAATTTCTTCGTGATCGCGTCGCCCGGCGCGCTGGACGACTATCCCGCCAGCTACATCACCGCCGTGAAGGTCACGCCGGAGCAGGAGCGATTCACTGCGGGCCTGATCGATCGCTTCCCGAATCTTTCGGTCTTCGACATCGATGCCATCCTCACCCAGGTGAAGAGCATCGGCGATCAGGTGTCGATGGTGGTGCAGGTGGTGTTCTGGTTCTCGCTCGCCGCCGGCGTGCTGGTGCTGCTGGCGGCGGTCAGCGCAAGCCAGGACGAGCGCCTGCGCGAAGGCGGCGTGATGCGCGCGCTCGGCGGCAGTCGCAGGCAACTGCGGTTGGCGCAGGCCTCGGAGTTCCTGGTGATCGGCCTGCTGTCCGGCGTAGTCGCGGCGATTGCGGCATCGATCCTTTCCGGTGTGGTCGCGACCCAGGTGTTCGATCTGCCTTGGCGGATCAACTGGGGCATGGCTTCCGCGGGCGCCGGCCTCGGCATGTTCGCAGCGCTCGCGGCGGGCCTGTTCGCGACCCGCCGCGTGCTGGATGCGCCGCCATCGCTGGTGCTGCGGGAATTGGATGCGTGAGCCGATGCTGGAGGTCGGAATTTATTGCGTTTCGTAGGCGCGATGGAAGTCGCGACAGGCTGCGGCATTCGAATCGGCGGCCTGTCGCGACTTCCGTCGCTCCTGCACGAGCATGCCTTCAATGATTGCTGGTTCTATTCGTTTTGGTAGGCCCTCAACGCATCCAGTTCGGCCTGCGCCTTGCGCAGACTGCCGCCCGCAGCATCGTCTTCGAGCTTCCGGCCAAACGCGGCGCGGCTGGGATGCCGCGACCAGCGATGGAAGACCCAGGTCGCGAAAAGACCGAGCACGCCCACGCCGAGGCTGATGTTCAACCAGTTCGCGAGCGGCGACGACGCGCGGGCGACGGCGTAGATGTCGATGCCGGTCGCCGACATCGCCAAGGTCATGATGAAAGGTACCCACATCACCCACCACGGCAGACCCACCCACATGCCGCCGAGAAGATACTGCTTGCGCAGTTTCGCCAGCCTGCGCTGCAGCTCGAGCACCGGCGCGGCGTGATCGATGCCGGCGATTCCCCCGCAGACGATGCCGCCCGCGATGATGGTGGCGACGCCGTAGACATGCATCACGATGCCGGCGATCAGCAGATGCGGCACGTCGCGATGCGAGGCCCACACATCGACGCCGATCAGCACCATCCACGCGCCGAACAGGATCTGGACGATCTGACCGATGAGCAGCGGTCGCAGGCTGGACTTCATCTTGTCGATGCGCTTGTCGCGGAGCAGTTGGAATTGCATGGCGTTCTGCTGCTGCAGGCGCTTGTCGAGGGTCTGCCAGGCCTGCTTGAGTTCGTCGAGTTCCATGGTGGTATCCATCGTATGTGTGTGTTCTTGAGTAAGTTCAGTCGAATGCGGGATCCGCCAACTGCTGGCGGATGCGCTGTTTGAGCCGGTTGAGCTTGGTCGCGACATTGCTTTCGCTGATGCCGATGACCTCGGCGATTTCGCGCTGGCTGCGGTCTTCCAGCCACAGCAGCAGCAGCGCGCGATCGATCGGCGATTGACGATCGATCACCGCGTACAGCGCCCGCAGCTGTTGATCGGTCTCGTGCTGCGCGCTGCCGTCGTCGACCGCGAAGCCGGGATGGGTGTCCTGATGGTCTTCGAGCGGCACCGCAGGCGCGCGACCGCTGTTGCTGCGCACCTGCGAGATCGCGACGTTGAGCGCGATCCGGTACATCCAGGTCGAAAACGGCCGCGCGGCGTCGTAGCCGGGAAACGCGCGCCATAGTTGGGCCGCGATCTCCTGCGCCAGATCCTGGCGGTCGTCGGGGTGACGGCAATAAGTGGCCGCCACCTTGAAGACGATCCCGCGATGCTGGTCGAGCAGGGCGGCGAAGCGGGTTTGCGGCGAATCCATGGTGTCGGCGGTCGCGATCACGGGCGGGAATCTCGGGAGGATGCTCACATGATTCGCAGCGGTGCGGTAAAGATCACAGCACTGACATAAAATGCCCGGATGACATATTCCCCGCTTTGCCGCCGAGGCCGCCGCAATGACTGCTGACCGCCGCGACCCCGCGCTCGAAACCCTGTTCCTGCCTTTCGAAACCGGCCTGCTGGCATGGCCCGCAGCAGGCGGTGCGCCGGCTCCGCACGTTTTGTTCATGCGTGCCCGCGACGGCTGGCCGCTGCGCCAGCAGCCGCGTCCGGGGTTGATCTGCGAACAGAGTTTCAAGCCGGATGCCGAGGCGCTGCAGCGGTCGGGCTGGACGGTCGGCGATGTCGAAGACGGGGATGCCGACGTCCGCTATCCCCTGGTGCTGGTCCTGCCGCCGCGTCAGCGCGACGAGGCCCGCGCGCTGTTCGCGCAGGCACTGCAGCGCTGCGCGCCGGACGGCATCGTCGTGGCCTGCATCGCCAACGACGAAGGCGCCAAATCCGGCGAAGGCGATTTCAAGCGGCTGTGCGGGCTCGACGGCAATCTCTCGAAGCACCACTGCCGCGTGTTCTGGTCGCGACGCGACGATGCGAGGATCGATGCGGCCCTGCTCGCCGAATGGTCGACGCTGGATGCGGCGCGCCCGATCCTCGGCGGACACTTCATGAGCCGGCCCGGCGTGTTCGCATGGGATCGCATCGATCCGGCATCGCAGCTGCTGGCCGAACATCTGCCTGCGGATCTGCGCGGCCGTGCCGCCGACCTCGGCGCCGGTTACGGCTATCTGTCCGCCGAACTGCTGCAGCGCTGCCCGGGCATCGTATCGCTGGATGTGTACGAAGCCGAAGCGCGCGCGCTCGATCTGGCGAAGCGCAATCTTGCCGATGCGGCTGCGCGGCTGCCGCTGCGTTTCCTCTGGCAGGACGTGGCGTCTGGATTGTCCGAGCAGTACGACGTGATCGTCACCAATCCGCCGTTCCATGCCCAGCAGGGCGCCGCGCGTCCCGATATCGGCCGCGCGTTCATCGCGGCTGCGGCTGCGGCGCTGGTGCCCGGCGGACGCCTGTGGCTGGTCGCGAACCGCAACCTGCCCTACGAACTGGAGCTTGACGCCAATTTCGGCAGCGTGCGCATCGTCACCCAGCAGCAGGGGTTCAAGATCATCGAAGCGATCAAGGGCGCCGCGGCGACGCCGCAGCCCGCGACGCCGGCATCCGCGCGCAAGCGTCGCGCACCCAGTCGCGCCGCTGAAGCGCGCGCATGGCGCGGCGGCGCATGAAACTGCTGAAGCTCATCGCGAATCTCGGCTATGGCAGTCGCAAACAGGTGACCGTGCTGTTCCGCGAAGGCCGCATCACCAATGCCGAAGGCGAAGTGCTGTACACCGACGACGAACTCGGCGTGCATGCGACGCACGAGACGATCCGTGTCGACGGCGAGCCACTGGACCCGCCGCAGGGGTTGCTGCTCATGCTGCACAAGCCGTCCGGCCATGTCTGTTCGACCAAGGACAAGGGCCGACTGATCTACGATCTGCTGCCGCCGCGTTTCCGTCTGCGCGATCCGGTGTTGTCCAGCGTCGGCCGGCTCGATCGCGACACCAGCGGCCTGCTGCTGATGACAGACGACGGCGCGCTGTTGCACCGGATCATTTCGCCGAAGTCGGCATTGCCGAAAGTCTACGAAGCCACGCTCGCGCATCCGCTGCGCGGCGACGAGGCCGCGCTGTTCGCCAGCGGTACGCTGATGCTGGAATCCGAACAGAAGCCGCTGCTGCCCGCCGAGTTGGAAGTGCTGTCGCCGCAGCACGCGCGCCTGACCCTGCACGAAGGCCGCTATCACCAGGCGCGACGGATGTTCGCGGCCGTCGGCAACCACATCGAGGCGCTGCATCGCGTGTCTGTGGGCGGCGCGACGCTGGGCGATCTTCCTTCCGGAGAGTGGCGTGCGCTGGGCAAGCAGGACATCGATCGTCTATTCGATGCGACGGTCTGGAATGCCGCGTCCGCCGGATGATCGATAAAGGCGATCGACAGCAAGAGTCGATAGTAAGAATCAATCGCGATGGGGTGCGCTATCGGCCCGGTCTTGTACAACCTCGAACAATGATGCCAGTGGAAAATAACGCCATTTTCACTTGACTTTGCAATATCGATGGCGTTCTCTATGGCCATTGCGATGTCTCGACCACGACGGTAGCTGGCATGTATCGTCGGCAGACGAATTTTTCATGAACCGCACAGCAAGGAAGTATCCCATGCACTCAGGGAAACCGTCTCACGCCCGCGCCGACAATTCCCTGAAGCGTCTGCCATTCCTGAAAAAAACAGCGATCGTCGGCGCGCTGATGTGCGCATTGGCGTCCGGCAATGCGTCCGCCATTTTCGGAGTCGGCGACGTCGTGATCGATCCGACCGCGATCGCCAAGCAGGTCGCGGAATTCGCGGAACAGGCGAAACGCTGGGAAGCGACCGCCAGGCAATACAAGCAACAGCTCATCAGCCTGGGCGGATTGAGCTTCAATCCCGCCAAGCTCAGTTCGGAAAAAGACAGCCTCCCCTATGTCGATCCGGAATACGGTCTGGAGGATGCGTGCCGCAAAAAAAGCGGCGACGGCCCATTGGGAGTCATCTCCAATCTTTTCAAGCCGGATTCCAACCAGGAAATCCTGGATCAACAGTTGGAAATCTGCAAACGCATCGTTCGCGCCGAGAATCTCAAATACAACGAAACAGTGCGCTTCCTCAGGAACCTGCGCGATCGGCAGGACGAGCTGAAAACGCTCGACGATCGTCGCGCCAGCGTCGGCAGCGAGCAGGGGAAATTGCAGGCCTTGAGTTACGACATCGAGCGGTACCACCAGAACACCAAGATGGATCTGGACAATTGGCAGGCGATGATCGTGGCGTACGACAGCTATATCGCTCAATTGAACAAATACCAGCAACGTCTGGCCAATCGTGCACTGAACGGAAAGCAGCCGGATATGCTCAGTGGAGTGGTTCAGGGCCTGGTGCTGAAAAAAGTGCTCGACGAGCGGAAAAACGCGAATTGATCGTCGTCGACTGGAGCGGGCGATCGGCGCACCGCTCAAACGCGCTGCATCATTAGGCCAATACCCATGGATAGTAACGTGCCTGCGGTGATCGTTGATGGCATGCAGTGGCTGGTGGGTCTGCTTGGGTGGCTTGACCCGATGCGCGGCGCGCTGGCGGCGGGCCCCATCGACGATCTTGGAAATCTTTTCTTCTTCTACGAGATAAAAGAGTTCGTCAATTACCGGATCGATCGGTTCCTGGAGGGGCTGCTGGGCCGCACGATGTCGTTGGCCGGCGCGGTCGCTTTGTCTCTGATGACGTTGTGGATACTTTTCAAGGGTTTTCGCATCCTGTCCGGCAAGAGCCAGGAATCGATGATGGCCCTGGTGATGGACTCGCTGCGCGCAGCTTTGATCGTGGCGGCGGCGACCACCATGGCGGCCGGCGGTTCTTCGATCGTCAAAGTCATGTCCGATGACATGATGAACGCCATCTACCATACCGTCACCGGGAACCCCACGGACAACCCCTACGGCGCGATCGACAAAAGCCTCGGCTACATGCAACTGGCGATGCTGAGCATCGATGCGCTGCAGGTCAGCGGCGACGAAACCATCGCCGCGGCGAAATCCCGCGCCCAGCTTTTCACCGGGGTCGGCATCGCCGGACCCGCGCTGGTCGGCGGAACGCTGCTGATGTTGAACCGGATCGCGATGGCGCTGTTCGTGGGGCTGGGGCCGATTTTCATTCTCTGCCTGCTGTTCGACGGGACCAAGGCGCTTTTCAATAAATGGCTGTTGTTCGGTATCGGGACCATGTTCTCGCTGGGCGTTCTGAGCGTGATGGTCAGTCTTGCGCTGGATGTGGTGCTGGCCGTGGCGGCATCGTTCTGGGTCGGCAATTTCCTGGGCACCAACACCGAGGGCATCAGCAGCATGGCCCTCCAGCAGGGCGGCCTGGGCTTGGTGATGACCATGCTGATCGTGACCGTACCGCCGATGGCGGCATCGTTTTTCCAAGGAACGCTGGGAAATTTCTCGTATCATTCTGCGTTCGGAGGGAGCTCTTCGACACGACACCAGCAGATGCACTCGCAGCAATCGAGTCAGACAAGCCATCATGCTGCGCCTTCTAACCCCGGCGCGCAGCCGGATAATGGCCACAAGAACATGCCTGTGCAGTCTATGCCAGCCCAGCAATTGAAGCATGTCAATGCGCCGGCGGACATTTCCAACGCCGAAAAGATCAAATCCGAATCGAAGCGAACGAGAGCGGATGTCTGATATGGCAAGAGCGGCCCCGACAACAAGCGTGGCGATCTGGCTCATGGTCATGACCGGCGCCGCCTACGCGCAGTTCGCGCCACCCTCGGGAGGCTGCCCGCAAGGCATGCACATCGAAGGTTTTTCCTGTGTCTACGACACGATGGCGCCCGAGCCGGGGGCCGGCCCGCAGTGGCTCGACAGCTGGGGGGCTATCGCTGACGGGAATGGCGTCTTCGGCACGGCCCAGTCGATGCAGACAAAGCGGAAAGCCGAGAAGGCCGCCCTGCGGGCTTGCAAAGAAAATGGCGGTGATCGCTATTGCAAGATCGCCATGGTGTATCGCAACCAATGCGTCGTGTACGCGATGAGCGAAGCCTACGATGTCGGCATCGCCAGTTCAGAGGCTATTTCGCAGGCGGAGTCGCGTGCGCTCGAAATCTGCGGAAAATCCAGTGCGGAGTGTCGGGTTCGTTATTCGGCCTGTAGTTTGCCGGTACAGGTTCGCTGACGATACGCGGCAATTTTGGGTGCGTACGAGACGCTTTTTTGAAAAAAACCATTGAGACACCTCGCAGCATCACCCATTTCCTGCGTCTGCGCCAGGGTTGATGCATGTCCCGTCCACGCGGAATTCGAGTCCGTCGCTGGAAAGAACGCCCCTTCTCCGGAAACGCCCCGGGTCATTCGTGGTCGGCGCTGGATTGCGACGAAATCAATGCTGCACTGTTGCCATGCCGTGAAGGCAGATGGCATCACGTCCAAGTGAAAGACGCGTCGCTACTGTGCTTCGATTCGATGCATTGTGTCGAAATCGCTGTTTGATTGCAGAAGCTTGCGGAACCCTTCGATACCCAGTCCGGCCATCGTATCGAGATTGCGCTCCACGATGACGTCGGCTTCCGGATACGCGGCGATGGCCTTGTCGAGGCTCGCTTCGCGCAGCAGATGCAGCGTGGGGTAGGGCGCACGATTGGTGCAGTTGCCCGGGTCGTCGGCGTCGGTGTCCGCGAACCGGTAATCGGGGTGGAAACTGGCGACCTGCAGCGTGCCGTCGAGTTCCAGCGCTTCGACCAGCGCATCGACGCGGTCGAGGAAATCGTTGTAGTCGAGGAAATCGGTCAGCACCTGCGGATGCACGAGCAGCGTGGTGTCGGTCTGGTCGGCAGGCGTGTCTCGCAGGCGCAGCAGTTCTTCGGCGAGCTCTTCGAGCAGGTCTTCCGCCAGTTCGGCGTCGCTCAGCACGAAGCGCACCTGATGTTTGACGTACACGGCCTTGGCGAACGGGCAGAGATTCAGGCCGATCACCGCGCGCTCCAGCCAGCGGCGGGTGGCGGCGAGCTCGACAGGCTCGCTTTCGCCGGGTTCGAGCCGGTCGTTCATCGACTCAGTCGCGGAAATTGTCGAACTGCAGCGGACGTTCGAATTCCATGCCGCGCAGCAGCGCCATGGCGGCCTGCAGATCGTCGCGCTTCTTGCCGTTGACGCGAAGTTTGTCGCCGTTGATCTGGGTATCGACCTTCAGCTTCGCATCCTTGAGCGCAGCCTGGATTTTCTTCGCCAGTTCGCGTTCGATGCCCTGTTGCACCTTGATCTTCTGGCGTACGCCGGCGAGATTGGTGTCGATGTCGCCAGCGTCGAGGCAGCGGGCGTCGATCTTCCGCGCGATCATCCGCAGCCTCAGGATGTCCTGCATCTGCTGCAGCTGGAATTCGCTGGGCGCGGTGAGGGCGACGGTGCCGTCTTCGAGGGCGAATGTCGCATCCACGCCCTTGAAATCGAAGCGTGTGGTCAGTTCGCGACTGGCCTGATCGACCGCGTTGGTCAGTTCATGCAGGTCGACTTCGGAGACGATATCGAAAGAGGGCATGGCGGCAGGGTTCAGTGGCGTGGTTGGCGGCGGGGTGCGCAGGTTAACCGATGCCGCCTGCGTCGTGCGCGGGATGTCATTGCTTCACCAACTCCACGCGCCGGTTCTTGGCGCGGCCGGCTTCGGTGCCGTTGTCGGCCACCGGCTGGCCCTGCCCGAAGCCCTTGGACTGCAGGCGTGAAGGATCGATGCCGAGACCGATCAGCGCGCCCAGCACGCTGCGCGCGCGTGCAGTCGACAGCTCCTGGTTGTGCGCGGCCATGCCGTTGTTGTCGGTGTGGCCTTCGATCGACAGCTTCAGCGCCGGATCGGCGTTGAGCAGTTTGTTGATCTCTTCGAGCAGGGGCTGGGCGTCCGGGCGCAAGGTCGCCTTGTCGACATCGAAGTTGATGTGCAGCGCGACCCGCCCGTGGGCGTCGATGGCTTTTTTCATCGCAGAAGCGTCGAGGAAACCGACCGATTGCTTCATGCCTTCGCGTTGCAGCACCACGATGTAGCCGTGCAGCGGAATCGCGCCGGTGCTGACCTGCACCCAGTATTCCTTGTTGCCCTGGCGGAGCAGATAGGTGTTGTTGTCGCAGTCGATGCCCGCGCAGGTGCCGTGGTAATGCCTGTCCAGGAGTTCGCGCCCGCCGAAGGCATCGACGACCTCATCGGTGTATGCGGTCTTGCTGACCTTCACGCCGCCGAGCGCGAGGATCGCATTCTCGTAGTTGCGTTGGAACGCGATCGCGGTGTAGCGCCGCAGGTCGGTGGCGTCCAGCGAATACATGCTGCGCGCGACCTTGCCTTCGACCGCGACGATCTTGTTGCCCGCGATCATGTGTTCGCGATCGAAGCCGACATTGCGGTCCTGTTCGCCGAGGACGCTCACCTGGCCATCGGGTGCCTTGAAGAACGGGAAAGGCGGCAGCGTGGCGGTGCTTTCCGGCACGGTGGCGGGATCGAAATCGGGTTGTTTCGGCGGCGGGACATCCGCCGGCCCGGGGGCGGGGGTTTCGGTGGCCGATCCCGATCCCGCGCCTTTGGTGGCGGAGCCGCTGCGGTCGCAGGCGGCCAGGCACAGCGCGACCAGCGAGGACAGGCAGAGCAGGCGCAGGAGGGTGCGGGTGGCGTTCGGCGACATGGCGATTCCTCGTGCAGAGGGATGCAAGCTTGCACTAAAACGTCGAAATCGACATCCCGCAGCGATGCGGGCCGCACGCTGTCAGCGGGTGCCGGGCCCCGGCAACGCTGGTCGAAGGGTTCCCCATCCGTCACGCATCACAGCTTCACCAGCTCCACGCGGCGGTTCTTGGCCCGGCCGTCATCGCTGGTGTTGTCGGCCAGCGGTTTGTCCTGGCCGAACCCCTTGGATTGAAGCCGTGCGGGATCGATGCCCAAGCCGACCAATGCGCCGAGCACGCTGCGCGCGCGCGCGGTCGACAGCTCCTGGTTGTGAGCGGCCGTGCCGGTGTTGTCGGTGTGGCCTTCGATCGACAGCTTCAATGCCGGGTCGCCGCTCAGCAGCTTCTGGATCTCGGCGACCACCGGCTGCGCGTCGGCGCGCAGGGTCGCTTTGTCCACATCGAAATTGATGTACAGCGCGACCCGGCCATCGGCGTCGATCGCCTTTTTCATCGCCGAGGCGTCGAGGAAGCCGAGCGACTGTTTCATGCCTTCGCGTTCAAGCACGGTGACGTAACCGTGCAGTGGGCCAGCGCCGGTGCTCACCTGCACCCAGTATTCCTTGCCGCCCTGGCGGATCAGGTAAGTATGGTTTTCGCAGTCGTAGTCGCCGGGGCAGATGCCGTAGAAATGCTTGCGGACCTTGTCGTATCCACCGAACGCCTCGACGACCGGATTGGTGTACTGGGTCTGGCTGATGCGCACGCCGCCGAGGTCGCGGATCGCGTTCTCGTAGTTGCGATGGAATTCGATCGCACTGTATTGACGCTGTTCCGGATTGGCGAGCGGGAACTGGTCGCGGGCGATCCTGCCTTCGATGGCGACGATCCTGTCGCCGGCGATCATGTGCGCGCGATCGAAATTGATGTTGCGGTCCTTGTCCGAGAATGTGGTGATCAGGCCGTCGGGGGTCTTGAAGAACGGGAACGGCGGCAAGGTCGCGGTGCTTTCCGGCACGCTGGCGGGGTCGAATACGGCCGCTGCAGGCGGGGCGGTTTCGACGGTTCCGGCGGGCGCGGCAGGCGGCGCTACGGGCGCGGCTTCGACGACCTGCGGGGATTCCGCTGGAGCGGCGGCGGTCCGGGCATCGCTGCCGCCACGATCGCAGGCGGTCATGGACAACGCGCCGAGCATCAGGCAGAGCAGGCGCAGGGTGCGGCTGGCGTTCGGCGACATGGCGGATACCCAATGGTGGTGACGGAGGAAAGTGACATCAGATACGCGAAAAACGGCGCCCGCAGGTCACTCCGGTGAAACATCGTGTCGCACCGGGATGCTGGCGCTGAATGCCGACTGCCTTCATCCTGCAGGCATGACTTCCCCTCATCCCAACGGGCCCGCTGGCGCGCATCGCTGGCGCGCAGCCCTGTTCATGCTTGCTGCGGTCGGTCTGTTCGCAATGATGGATGCCGGCTTGAAATTGCTGTCCGGGCACTATCCGCCGATGCAGGTGGCGGCGCTTCGCGGCGGTGCCTCGCTGCCGTTCGTCCTGACCTGGGTATTGGCGACGGTGGGCGCGCGCAGTCTGTTCCGGGTGCGTTGGCGGCTGCATCTGCTGCGCGCCGTGCTCGGCATCCTGATGATGGCGCCCTTCGTCTACGCCCTGCGCACCTTGCCGCTGTCCACCGCCTACACCATTTTCTTCATCGCGCCGTTGCTGATCACCGCGCTGTCGGTGCCGATCCTGGGCGAACGGGTCGGCCCGCGACGCTGGACCGCGATCGCGGTCGGTTTCCTCGGCGTCATGGTGGTGCTGCGCCCCACCGGCGAAGGCATCGGCAGTCTGGCCGGGCTGGCGGTGCTGCTGGCGGCGTTCGGCTATGCGGTTTCCGCGATCACGGTGCGGGTGCTGGCCCGGACCGACAGCAGTCAGGCGATCGTGGTTTGGCTGCTGGTATCGATGGCGCTGGGCGCCGGTCTGCTGGCATTGCCGCAGTGGGTGCCGATCCGCAGCGCGGATCTGTGGCTGATCGCGGGCGTGGGCATCGCCGGTGCGCTCGGGCAATACACCATCACCGAGGCGTTCCGCCAGGGCGAGGCGTCGTTGATCGCGCCGCTGGAATACAGCGCCCTGCTCTGGGGCGTGCTGCTGGATTTCAGCCTCTGGGGCGTGTTGCCCGATGGCATGACCTGGGTCGGCGCGGCCATCATCGTGCTCAGCGGCCTGTATCTGCTGCGGCGCGAGCGGGTCCATCTGGAGGCCGAGCACCCCTGATCCGCCACGCTGCCGTTGTCCTCTGGGGCGCAGGTCCTGCGTTCTGCTCGGGTTGTCACCCCACCCTCACGGAGCCCCGCCCCATGCAACGCAAGCACATCCTCGGTTTGAGTCTGGCGGTCGCCGCCCTCGCATCGGTCGCCGCCTATGCGCAGAAGAGCATCTTCCTGCGCGACGACGCGATCCGCGGCGTGTCCGCCGATCTCCCGGTGACCGCCCAACAGCGCGTGCCGAGCCAGCGCGCGAGCCAGCCCGGCGCACAGACGACCGCCAAGCGCGCACCGATCACGGCGAAGCTCGCCGACCCGATCTATCCGGTGACCGAGGACGAGGTCTATGACGTCGACAGCTTCGGCCGCTACGTGAAGTGGCTGGGATTGACCAGCGCCTTCATCAACGTGCAGTCCGGCTGCCCCAAGCCGACCACACCGGACGAGTACTGCCAGGAATTGAACACGACCCCGGGCGCCTACACCTCGTTCACGTTCAACGACGCCGCGCGCATCAAGCTGCCGAAGGGCGCTTCGAATTCGATCCTGTGCTACTGGTTCTCGCCGGTGCTCACCGTGAATTACAGCAACCCGACCGCCGCCCGCGTGATCGGCCGTTTCCGGTACACCCCGACCTTGACCATCGAAAATCCGGTGTTGTCCGATCCATCGCTGATCGATCCGACGACCGGTGCGCCGTTCGGCGGCCAGCTGCTGACATCGATGACGTCTTCGGAACGTTTCGAGGAGTCGCTCGAGCCCGGCGTCACCCTCAACGAACGGACCCGCGATTCCACCGTCTGCATGGCCGGTTTCATCAGCCACAAATCGCTGATCCTGAACTACGGCCTGACTCCGTCCCAGGCGGACGACTTCTTCGCCAGCCCGACCACGGTGCGCATGAACATCAGCGGCAGCACCCAGTACGTCGGCAACGCTTCGATGGTCTTCGGCCTGCGTATCGTCGGCGATTGATCCGTCGCCGCAGCGACGCCCCCGGTCGCCGACGCGGCCGGGGCTGTCCTGTCCATGCGGCCGACCGCGTTGTGATCGGGTACCCGCCAACCTCCCGGAGCGCAACGCCATGCATCGCAAGCACGTCCTCGCATTGAGTCTCGCCGCCGCCGCACTGGCCTCGGTCGCGGTCTTCGCCCAGAAAGGCGGCACATCGAAGCACGACATCATCGAAGCGGTGTCGCCGGATCTGCCCGCCGCCCAATCCAGGCAGGCCGCCGCGCAGCGGAAATCCATGGCGACGACCCCCAGCGCGGGCGTCGCCAAGGCGGCTGCAGCGCCGAGCGAAGAGGACGTCTACGACGTCGACTCCTTCAAGCGCAACGTGATCTGGCTGGGTCTGGCCAGCGCGTTCATCAATCTCAGCGACACCTGCCCCACCGATCCGACCAATCCGGACGAACTGTGCCAGGTGCTGGCGCCTGCGCCGGCCTTCACCAGCTTCAATTTCGAGGACGCCGCGCACATCACCCTGCCCGGCAAGTCCGCGAATTCGCTGCTGTGCTATTGGTTCTCGCCGGTGTTGAACGTCAACTACGCCAACTTCGGCGCCACGCCCACCTACGGCCGCCTGCGTTACACCCCGACGCTGACCATCGAGAACCCGGTGCTCGACGATCCGGCGCTGATCGACCCGACCACCGGCGCACCATTCGGCGGCCAGTTCCTGACCAGCATGACCGCGAGCGAGAGCTTCGTGGTGCCGTTGAACCCGGGTACCAACTTCACCGAGCGCACCCGCGACTCCGCCGTGTGCATGGCGGGCTTCGTGTCGAAGCGGGCGTTGATCGAAAGCTACGGCTTGACCAATGCGCAGGCCAAGGAATTCTTCAAACAGCCGACGACGATCCGCCTCAACGTATCGGGTTCGGCACAGAACGTCGGTTTCGCATCGATGGTCTTCGGCCTGCGCGTGGTGGGCGACGAGCGCTGATCCTGCCAAGCAAGCCCTGCTGAGCAAACCCTGCCAAGCGAACCCTGCGAGGCCGACCCGGCCCCGCCCATGAGAGAACAGTCGCGAAGCCCGGCCAGATGCCGGGCTTCGTCGTTGTTCCCGGACAGGCTGCCGTGCCGAAGCGATTCGGTGCGCCAGCATCGCCGTCCGCAGGCGTATGGCGCGGGTGCCGCGCGCTTGAATACGTTTTCCCCACCACCCGCAGCCGGGAGACGCGTCAGCGCGTACTTGCGTGGTTGGCGCGCGGGCCATCCCCGGCCACAATAGCCCGATGCCTCCGCCGCCCGGCGCAGGCGCGACCACCAAGGCCCGCACATGACAGATATGAAGGAAGCCCTCGTTCCCGACATCGGCGATTTCACCGGTATCCCGGTGATCGAGATTCTGGTCGCCGTGGGCGACACCGTCGCCAAGGATCAGGGGCTGGTGACGCTGGAGTCGGACAAGGCGACGATGGAAGTGCCCGCGCCGTTCGCCGGCACGGTCCGCGAACTCAAGGTCAAACTCGGCGACAACGTGTCCGAAGGCAGCGTGGTCGCGATCATCGAAGCTGCCGATGCTGCAGCTCCCGTCGCAGCGACACCCGCACCGGCACCTGCTGCGCCGTCTCCTGCCGCCGCCGCACCGCCTGCCGCAGCGCCGCCTGCCCCCGCACCTGCTGCTGCAGCCGCCCCGAGCGCCCCGATGGGCGCGGGCCTGCCGCCGGTGCGCTTCGAGGCCGATGCCGTTCTGCCCGACAAAGTGCCGTACGCCAGTCCCGCCGTTCGCCTGTTCGCGCGCGAGCTCGGCGTCGATCTGGCCCGCGTCGCCGGCAGCGCCCGCGCCGGCCGCATCAGCAGGGAAGACGTGCAGCAGTTCGTCAAATCCGCGCTGCAGGGCGGCGCTGTTTCGGGCGGGGCTTCAGCGGCGATGGGCGGAGGATTGAACCTGCTTCCCTGGCCGAAAGTCGACTTCGCGAAATTCGGCGAGATCGAAACCCGCGAGCTGTCGCGGATCAAGAAAATCTCCGGCGCCAACCTCGCCCGCAACTGGGCGATGATCCCGCACGTCACCCAGCACGACGATGCCGACATCACCGATCTGGAAGACCTGCGCGTCGCCCTGAACAAAGAGAACGAAAAGGCGGGCATCAAGTTGACGATGCTCGCGTTCCTGATGAAAGCGGTCGTCTCGGCGATGCAGAAGTATCCCGACTTCAACGCATCGCTCGACGCCGATGGCGGCACGCTGGTGCTGAAGAAATATTTCCACATCGGCTTCGCCGCCGACACGCCGAACGGCCTCGTGGTGCCGGTGGTGCGCGACGTCGACAGGAAGGGCGTGATCCAGATCGCGCAGGAAACCGGCGAGCTCGCGAAGAAGGCCCGCGACGGCAAACTCGGGCCGGCGGAGATGAGCGGCGGCTGCTTCTCGATCAGCTCGCTCGGCGGCATCGGCGGTACCGGCTTCACGCCGATCGTGAATGCGCCGGAAGTCGCGATCCTCGGCGTGTCGAAATCGGCGATCAAACCGGTGTGGGACGGCAAGCAGTTCGCGCCGCGCCTGATCCTGCCGCTGTCGCTGTCCTACGATCATCGCGTGATCGACGGCGCCTCCGCTGCGCGCTTCACCGCATATCTCGGTCAGGTGTTGGCCGATATGCGCCGCGTGCTGCTGTAGGGTGGGCCCCTGGCCCACCGTCCTTTGATCCGAACAAGATCCGTGGGCCAAAGGCTCACTCACAGGGTGAGCCAAGGGCTCACTCAAATGGTGGGCCAGGGCCCACCCTACGGAAAACTTTTCGATGACGAACAGCATTGAAGTGAAAGTCCCCGACATCGGCGACTTCGACAAGATCCCGGTGATCGAGATCCTGGTCGCCGTCGGCGATACCGTGGTGAAGGACCAGGGCCTGGTCACGCTGGAATCCGACAAGGCGACGATGGAAGTGCCGTCGTCCGCAGCGGGCGTGGTGAAAGAAATCAAGGTGAAACTGGGCGATGGCGTGTCCGAGGGCAGCGTGATCGCCATCGTCGAAACCGCCGCCGTATCGCCTCTCCCGCTTGCGGGAGAGGTCGTCGCGCACAGCGCGGCGGGTGAGGGCGCTTCGGCCAAAAGCCCCTCACCCCAACCCTCTCCCGCGGGCGGGAGAGGGAGCGAAAAAGCCGACATCGAATGCCGCATGCTCGTGCTCGGCGCCGGCCCCGGCGGCTACACCGCTGCGTTCCGCAGCGCCGATCTCGGCCTCGACACCGTGCTGGTCGAACGCTACGCCGCGCTCGGCGGCGTCTGCCTCAACGTGGGCTGCATTCCGTCGAAGGCGCTGCTGCATGCGGCCAACGTGATCGACGAAGCCGCGCACGCGAAGGATTACGGGATCGACTTCGGCGCGCCGAAGATCGGCCTCGATGCGCTGCGCGGCTACAAGGAAAAAGTCGTCGGCCAGCTCACCAAGGGGCTCGCCGGCATGTCCAAGCAGCGCAAGGTGCGGGTGGTGCAGGGCACGGGGCGGTTCGTATCGCCGAACGAGATCGAAGTGCAGGGCGACGCAGGCACGCAGTTGATCCGCTTCGAGCAGTGCATCATCGCCGCCGGTTCGCAGCCGGTGAAATTGCCCGCGTTCCCGTGGGGCGACCCGCGGGTGATGGATTCGACCGACGCGCTCGAATTGAAAGACATTCCGAAGACGCTGCTGGTCGTCGGCGGCGGCATCATCGGACTGGAAATGGCGACGGTCTATCGTGCGCTCGGCAGCGCCGTGACCGTGGTCGAATTCATGGACCAGATCATGCCCGGCGCCGACACCGACCTGATCAAGCCGCTCGCCGATCGCCTGAAGAAGCAGGGCGTCGCGATCCATCTGAAAACGAAAGTGACCGAGGCCAAGGCGACCAAGGCCGGCATCGTCTGCGGCTTCGATGGCGCCAGTCTTCCGGCGAGCGATACCTACGATCGCGTACTCGTCGCTGTCGGTCGCGTACCGAACGGCAACAAGCTCGACGCCGGCAAGGCGGGCGTCGCGGTGACCGAGCGCGGCTTCATCAACGTCGACCGGCAGATGCGCACCAACGTGCCGCACATCTTCGCGATCGGCGACATCATCGGCCAGCCGATGCTCGCGCACAAAGCCACGCACGAAGGCAAGCTCGCAGCGGAAGTCGCGGCCGGCGAAAAGAAAGAGTGGGTGGCGCGGGTGATTCCCTCGGTGGCCTATACCGATCCGGAAATCGCCTGGGTCGGCATTACCGAAACCGAAGCGAAAGCCAAGGGATTGAAGATCGGTGTCGGCAAATTCCCATGGGCCGCGTCGGGCCGCGCCATCGGCATCGGCCGTACCGAAGGCTTCACGAAGCTGATCTTCGACGAGGCGAGCCATCGCATCGTCGGCGCCGGCATCGTCGGCGTGCATGCGGGCGATCTGATCGCCGAAGTCGGCCTCGCGATCGAAATGGGCTGCGAAGTCGCCGATATCGGCCACACCATCCATCCGCATCCCACGCTCAGCGAATCGGTGGGCATGGCGGCGGAAGTGTTCGAAGGCACGATTACCGATCTTTACCTGCCCAAGAAGGCCAAGTAGGCGGAGTCGTACATTCCGAAGGAGAAGTGATGCGCACGCTGGGCCTGATCGGCGGCATGAGTTGGGAATCGACCATTCCCTACTACCGCATCATCAACGAGCGCGTGCGCGACGAGCTCGGCGGCCTGCACTCGGCGAAGCTGGTGTTGCACAGCGTCGACTTCGCCGAAATCGAAGCGCTGCAGCATGCCGGCGATTGGCACGCCGCCGGGACGTTGTTGGCCGGGGCCGCGCTTGGGCTGCGCATGGCGGGCGCCGAGGCGATCGTGGTCTGCACCAACACCATGCATCTCGTCGCGCCTGCCATCGAGGCTGCGGTCGACATTCCTCTGTTGCACATTGCCGATGCCACGGCAAAGCGAATCCATGCCGCAGGGCTCGCGTGCGTGGCCTTGCTCGGCACCCGCTTCACGATGGAACAGGGTTTCTACCGCGAACGTATCGAAGCCGCCGGGATCGCGGTGCTGACGCCCGATCCCGAGCAGCGCGAGCGCGTGCATCGGGTGATCTACGACGAATTGTGTCTCGGTCGCACGCTCGATGCGTCTCGCCACGAATACCGCGCGATCATGTCGGATCTGGTCGCGCGCGGCGCGCAGGGCGTGATCCTCGGCTGCACCGAGATCGGGTTGTTGGTGGGCGCGGGGGATGCGGATGTGCCGTTGTTCGATACCACCCGTATCCATGCCCAAGCCGCTGCGGAGTGGGCGCTGGCGGGCTGACCCTGTCGCACGGACAAGACGAAGCCCCGGCTTGGGGCCGGGGCTCCGGTTGCCTGCACTACAGCCGCCGAGGGTCGACGAAGGAGAGTCGTGCAGGACGGGATGACAGACTGCAGCCGGCGACGGAAGTTCCTGCGGGCGTTGCCGGCAGCATCGCCCCGCAATGCACCGGACAACCACTTCTTTGCCGCGGAAAGCGCGTTTTCAGGCGGGAAAAGACTTGAAAAACAATTGGTTGGCCCCAACAGCCAAGGCCAAGGGCCGACCATCGTCGAGGTTGCTCCGGAAAACTGCGGACTGCTATACTTTTGCGGCTTCGCGGGGCGGTTTTCGATCACAAGCATGTCTTGGGACCGGCCGCCCCGACGCTTCTGCCACTACCTCCGGATGCCGCGTGCTGAATTCTGTCGCTGCGGGCCGTCGGCTGGCGCGACGTACGGTGCTGATGCAGGCCGTCGCCACGCTGCTCGCCGCACTGCTCTGCCTGTCGTTCGGAGCGCAAGCCGCGCTCGGTGGGCTGGTCGGAGGCGCCGCGATGACCCTGGGCAGCGGTCTGGCCGCCTGGGGTGCGTTCTCGGGGGGCGTGGTCGGCGCGGAAGCCGCGTTCGGCCGACTGCTGCTGGGGTTGGCGGCGAAATGGATCGTGGTGATCGCGGGGCTGTTGCTCGCGATCGCCGTCTGGAAACTGCCGGCGCCGCCGGTGCTCGCCGGAGCGGCCATGGCCGCGGCGGCGTTGTTGTTCACCGCGAGAGATGGACTGCGCCGAGGGTAGGCGTGTCCGGGTCGACCGGGTCGTTGGATTGATCGTCGCGAACATCCTCGCGACGGAACCGTGGATTTGAGGGCGACAGCGTGAGTGCCGAAAAAAGCAGTGGCGGACTGACTGAATACATCGTCCATCACTTGAGTCATAACAAGATCGATGTGGCCGGTTACGGCTTCCATCTCGATTCCTGGGTGATTTCGCTGGCGCTCGGCCTGCTCGCCTGCGCCCTGCTGTGGTCGCAGGCGCGCAAGGCCACTTCCGGCGTCCCGTCCAAGGGCCAGGCTTTCGTCGAGCTGCTGGTCGAATTCGTCGACGGCCAGGTCAAGGATGCGTTCCACGGCGACCGCCGTTTCATTGCGCCGCTGGCGCTGACCATCTTCGTCTGGGTCGTGTTCATGAACACGATGGACCTGCTGCCGCTGGACCTGCCGGGCTGGATCATCGCCAAGGTCGCCGGCGAGGAAACCGCCCACCACACCTTCCTCCGCGTGGTCCCGACCGCCGACGTCAACACCACCTTCGGCATGTCGATCACCGTGTTCCTGATGATCATCTACTACTCGATCAAGGCGAAGGGCGGCTGGGGTTTCACCAAGGAACTGTTCACCGCGCCGTTCCACGGCCACGGTGTGATGGCCATCATCCTGGCCCCGTTCAATCTCTTCCTCAATCTCGTCGAGTACCTGTCCAAGCCGGTCAGCCTCGGCATGCGACTGTTCGGCAACATGTACGCGGGCGAGCTGCTGTTCATGCTGATCGCAGGTCTGTTCGCGTCGTGGGCCACCTTCGTGCCGGGCGTGTTCGTCCACGCCGGCTGGGCGATCTTCCACATCCTGATCATCCTGCTGCAGGCCTTCATCTTCATGGTGCTCACCGTCGTCTATCTGGCGATGGCGCACGAGCACCACTGAGTTTCCGTTTCATCCTTTCCGACTCATCCTTTCATCCAGCAATCCGGAGTTCATCATGGAATTCATCGCCAACGTCCAGGGCTTCACCGCCATCGCCATCGGCCTCATCGTCGGTCTCGGCGCGCTCGGCGCCGCGCTCGGCATCGGCATCATGGGTTCGAAGTTCCTCGAATCCGCCGCCCGTCAGCCGGAGCTCGTGCCGATGCTGTCCGGCCGCATGTTCCTGCTCGCCGGCCTGATCGACGCGGCGTTCCTGATCGGCGTCGGCGTGGCCATGATGTTCGCGTTCGCGAACCCGCTGCTCGCCGCGCTGCAGCAGGTCGCCGGCTGATCGGCATGGGTGCGGCCCGCAAGAGCGGCCCGCACCATCGTTCGCGCATGCCCCGGCTCGACGCCGAGGCTTGCGCCGATTCGCAGGACACGCTTCCTCAGGGCACGTCATGAATCCGAATATCACCTTGCTGGGCCAGATGATCTCGTTCGCGATCCTCATCTGGTTCACCGTCAAGTTCATCTGGCCGCCGTTGATGAAGGCGATCGAAGAGCGTCAGCAGAAGATCGCTGAAGGCCTCGCCGCAGCCGACAACGCGCAGAAAAACCTCGCCCAGGCCGAGGAAAAGGTCAACGAAGAGCTGAAGCTCGCCCGCACCAAGGCCAACGAGATCATCGATCAGGCCCACCAGCGCGCGAACCAGATCGTCGATCAGGCCAAGAACGACGCCGTCGCCGAAGCCAACCGGCAGAAAGCGCTGGCCGAGGCCGACATCGCCGCCGCCGCCAATCGCGCCAAGGAAGATCTGCGCAAGCAGGTGTCCGCGCTGGCCGTGAGCGGTGCCGAAAAGCTGCTGAAGCGCGAAATCGATGCCAACGCCCACAAGGCGCTGATCGACGAACTCGCCGCCCAGCTCTGACCGGACGAATCGACCGATGAGCCAGGCTCTTACCCTCGCACGCCCTTACGCCCGCGCCGCTTATGCGATCGCGCGCGACAACGGCGCCGCGTCGCAGTGGTCCGATGCGCTCGGTTTCGCCGCGCGCGTCGCCGCCGATCCGCGCGTGCAGTCGCTGCTCGGCCATCCGCAGCTCGGTCGCGGCGACGCGGTCGCGCTGCTGTCGCCGCCGGTCGCAGGCAACACGGCCGCGCCGGATCTGTTCGGCAACGATCTGTTCGGCAATTTCCTCGCGCTGCTGGCTGACAACCGTCGCCTGCCGCTGCTGCCGGAGATCGCCGGACTGTTCGAAGAGCTGCGCGCCGACGCCGAACGCATCGTCAAGGCCCGGATCACGTCCGCGACCACGCTGCCGGCCGCCGAACTCGAGAGCATCAGGATCGCGCTGAAGCGTCGCTTCGGCCGCGATGTCGAACTCACGACGGCGGTCGACGAGAGCCTGATCGGCGGCGCGGTGATCGACGCCGGCGACGTGGTCATCGACGGTTCGCTGAAGAGCAAGCTTTCGCGTCTGCAGTCCGCGCTCGCCAACTGACGTGCCTGCCTAACCACACGCATTCATTTCACGCTGGCGGTCACGCCGGCACAAGGGAACCACCATGGCTACCACCCAGCTCAACCCGTCCGAAATCAGCGAACTGATCAAGACCCGCATCGAGAAGGTCAAGCTCTCCGCTGAATCGCGCAACGAAGGTACCGTCACCTCGGTGTCCGACGGCATCGTGCGCATCCACGGCCTGGCCGACGTCATGCAGGGCGAAATGATCGAACTGCCCAACAATACGACCGCGCTGGCGCTGAACCTCGAGCGCGACTCGGTCGGCGCCGTGGTCCTCGGCGACTACAAGACCCTGCGCGAAGGCGATACCGCCAAGACCACCGGCCGCATCCTCGAAGTGCCGACCGGCCCGGAATTGCTGGGTCGCGTCGTCAACGCGCTGGGCGAAGCCATCGACGGCAAGGGCCCGATCGAAGCCAAGACCTCCTCGCCGGTGGAAGCCATCGCCCCGGGCGTCATCTGGCGCAAGTCGGTGTCGCAGCCGGTGCAGACCGGCTACAAGTCGGTCGACGCGATGATCCCGATCGGCCGCGGCCAGCGCGAACTGATCATCGGCGACCGCCAGACCGGCAAGACCGCGCTCGCGATCGACGCGATCATCAACCAGAAGCATTCCGGCATCAAATGCATCTACGTGGCGATCGGCCAGAAGAACTCGACCATCTCCAACATCGTGCGCAAGCTCGAATCCAACGGCGCGATGGCCTACACCACGGTCGTCGCCGCTTCCGCGTCCGAATCGGCCGCGATGCAGTACATCGCCGCCTACTCCGGCTGCACCATGGGCGAATACTTCCGCGATCGCGGCGAAGACGCGCTGATCATCTACGACGATCTGTCCAAGCAGGCCGTGGCCTACCGCCAGATCTCGCTCTTGCTGCGCCGCCCGCCGGGCCGCGAAGCGTATCCCGGCGACGTGTTCTATCTGCACAGCCGCCTGCTCGAACGCGCCGCGCGCGTGTCCGAGGACTACGTCGAGAAGTTCACCAATGGCGCGGTGAAGGGCAAGACCGGTTCGCTGACCGCGCTGCCGATCATCGAAACCCAGGCCGGCGACGTGTCTGCGTTCGTGCCGACCAACGTGATCTCGATCACCGACGGCCAGATCTTCCTCGAAACCGATCTGTTCAACGCCGGTATCCGTCCGGCCGTGAACGCCGGCATCTCGGTCTCGCGCGTCGGTGGCGCTGCGCAGACCAAGATCATGAAGAAGCTGTCGGGCGGCATCCGTATCGCGCTCGCCCAGTACCGCGAGTTGGCTGCGTTCGCGCAGTTCGCCTCGGACCTCGACGAAGCCACCCGCAAGCAGCTGGAACGCGGTCAGCGCGTCACCGAGCTGATGAAGCAGAAGCAGTACGCCCCGATGTCGGTCGCCGAGCAGTCGCTGTCGATCTACGCCGTGGACAAGGGCTACATGGACGAAGTGCCGGTGAACAAGATCGGCGCGTTCGAGGACGCCCTGCACGCCCATTTCCTCAACACCAAGGGCGATGTGCTGGCCAAGATCAACGAAGCGGGCGACTGGAACGACGAACTCGAAGCGGCGTTCAAGGCCGGCATCGAAGAGTTCGTGAAGACCGGTTCCTGGTAAGCGTTCGTAGGGTGGGCCCCTGGCCCACCGCTGCGGCGGACCGAGAGGTCGAAACGGCGAAGTCACGATGGTGGGCCAGGGCCCACCCTACGGGAAGAAAGAGATGGCAGGCGGCAGAGAAATCAAAACCAAGATCAAGTCGGTGCAGAACACCCGCAAGGTGACGCGCGCACTGGAAATGGTCTCGGCTTCCAAGATCCGCAAGGCGCAGGACCGCATGAAGGCCTCGCGCCCGTACGCGCGCGCCATGAAACAGGTCATCGGCCACCTCGCGCAGGCGAACTCCGAGTTCCACCATCCGTATCTGGTGGAGCGCAAGGACATCAAGCGCGTCGGTTACGTCATCGTGTCCTCCGACCGCGGTCTCGCCGGCGGCCTCAACAACAACCTGTTCCGCAAGTTGCTCGGCGAAATCCGCAACTGGCAGCAGCAGGGCGTCGAAGTCGACGTGGTCACCATCGGCCAGAAGGCCACGGTGTTCTTCCGTCGCATCAAGGTCGACATGCTCGCCTCGGTGACGCATCTGGGCGACACCCCGCACGTGGACCAGCTGGTCGGCGTGATCAAGGTGATGCTGGATGCGTACAGCAGCGGCAAGGTCGACCGCGTGTTCATGGTCTACAACGACTTCGTCAACACCATGACCCAGCGCGCGGCGTTCGATCAGCTGCTGCCGCTGCCGCCGTCCGACACCGCCGTCGCCCATCACGACTGGGACTACATCTACGAACCCGATGCGCAGGCCGTGCTGGAGCACGTGCTCACGCGCTACATCGAGTCGCTGGTGTACCAGGCGGTGATGGAGAACGTGGCGTCCGAACACGCGGCGCGCATGGTGGCGATGAAGGCCGCCAGCGACAACGCGACCAAGATGATCGACAGCCTGAACCTGATCTACAACAAGGCGCGTCAGGCGGCGATCACCCAGGAAATTTCCGAAATCGTCGGCGGCGCCGCGGCGGTCTGACCCATATTCCTGTAGGAGCGACGGAAGTCGCGACGCACTCCGCGAACCGGTCGCGACTTCCGTCGCTCCTACAAAAACAGCAATCGAAGTTCCAGAGGACACAGTGATGAGCAACCAGGGCAAGATCGTTCAGATCATCGGCGCCGTCGTCGACGTCGAATTCCCGCGCGAGAGCGTGCCGAAGGTGTACGACGCGCTGAAGGTGCAGAACACCGAAATCACGCTGGAAGTGCAGCAGCAGCTCGGTGACGGCGTGGTGCGCACGATCGCCCTCGGTTCCACCGACGGCCTGAAGCGCAACCTGATCGCCGACAACACCGGCCGCGGCATCTCGGTGCCGGTCGGCATCGGCACGCTGGGCCGGATCATGGACGTGCTGGGTCGTCCGATCGACGAAGCCGGTCCGGTGAAGTGCGACACCACGTGGGAAATCCACCGCGCAGCGCCTTCGTACGAAGACCAGGCTTCGACCACCGAACTGCTGGAAACCGGCATCAAGGTGATCGACCTGATGTGTCCGTTCGCGAAGGGCGGCAAGGTCGGCCTGTTCGGCGGAGCCGGCGTGGGCAAGACCGTGAACATGATGGAATTGATCAACAACATCGCGACCGAGCATTCGGGTCTGTCGGTGTTCGCCGGCGTCGGTGAGCGCACCCGCGAAGGCAACGACTTCTATCATGAGATGCAGGAGTCGGGCGTCGTCAACGTCGAAGAGCATGCCAAGTCGAAAGTGGCGATGGTCTACGGCCAGATGAACGAGCCGCCGGGCAACCGTCTGCGCGTCGCGCTGACCGGTCTGACCATGGCCGAGTACTTCCGCGACGAAGGCCGCGACGTGCTGCTGTTCGTCGACAACATCTACCGCTACACGCTGGCCGGTACCGAAGTGTCGGCGCTGCTCGGCCGCATGCCGTCGGCCGTGGGTTACCAGCCCACGCTGGCCGAGGAAATGGGCGTGCTGCAGGAGCGCATCACTTCGACCAAGTCCGGTTCGATCACCTCGATCCAGGCCGTGTACGTGCCTGCGGACGACCTGACCGACCCGTCGCCGGCCACCACGTTCGCCCACTTGGACGCGACCGTCGTGCTGAGCCGCAACATCGCGTCGCTGGGTATCTATCCGGCCGTGGATCCGCTCGACTCCACCTCGCGCCAGCTCGACCCGAACGTGATCGGCAACGAGCACTACGACACCGCGCGCCGCGTGCAGTCCACGCTGCAGAAGTACAAGGAACTGAAGGACATCATCGCGATCCTGGGCATGGACGAACTGTCGGAAGACGACAAACTGGCCGTGGCCCGCGCGCGCAAGATCGAACGCTTCTTCTCGCAGCCGTTCACGGTGGCCGAAGTGTTCACCGGTTCCAAGGGCAAGTACGTGTCGCTGAAGGACACCATCCGCGGCTTCAAGATGATCTGCGACGGCGAATGCGACCACATGCCGGAACAGGCCTTCTACATGGTCGGCGGCATCGAAGAAGCCGTGGAAAAAGCCAAGAAATTGGCCGCGTAATCGTGTCCCCTCCCCCGCGTGCGGGGGAGGGTTAGGGTGGGGGCGCCGCGCCCGCACCCTCACCCCAGCCCTCTCCCGCATGCGGGAGAGGGGGACAAAGAAGAAAGGCATTTACTCATGGCCACCATCCGTTGCGACATCGTCAGCGCCGAAGCCGAGATCTTCCACGGCGAGGCCACGCTCGTCGTCGCCACCGGCGAGCAGGGCGAACTCGGCATCGCGCCGCGCCACGCCCCGCTGATCACCCGGTTGAAGCCGGGCAAGGTCGTCGTTACCCAGGCGAACGGCGAAGTGCTGGACTTCGCGATCTCCGGTGGCATCCTCGAAGTGCAGCCGCAGGTCGTGACCGTGCTGGCCGACACCGTGGTACGTGCGCAGGACATCGACGAAGCGGCAGTCCGCGCGGCGATGGAAGAAGCGCAACGCGCGCTGCAGCACAAGGATCCGAAGATGAGCGCCGAAGAAGCGCAGACCCAGCTGGCGATGAGTCTCGCCCAGCTGAGCGCGCTGGAGCGCCTGCGCAAGAATCTCAAGCACTGATTCGACGCATCCGCGATACCGAAACGCCGGCGCAAGCCGGCGTTTTCGTTCGTGCTTCTGTAGGAGCGACGGAAGTCGCGACCGCTTTCCGAAGCGTTTCCGCTGCCGGTCGCGACTTCCGTCGCTCCTGCAAATGCCTTCAGGCCTTGTAGACCCAATGCCGCGACAGCACGAAGCCGAACACGCCGAGCACCATTTCCACGGCGGGCTTCGCCAGCCACGCCCACTGCAGGCCGAAGACATCGTCGATCTGGCCCATCGCCCAGGTGCTGGCGGCGGTGGTGCAGAGCCACATCAGGACGAACCGGCGCAGCTGCGTACCGCCGATCCGGGTATCGTCGCCGGCGAAGGTGAATTTGCCGTTGAGCCAGAATCCCAACACCGCGCCGCTGATGCGCCCGCAGATGTTCGCCGCTTCGACCGCCATGCCGAGATGGCTCAGCATCACCATCACGCCCCAGTCGAGCAGCCACTGCACGCCGCCGATCAGCAGGTAATGCCGGCCTTGCCGATGCAGGCTCATGGCGAGACTTCGCCCGTTGCCGCCGGTCGACGCCACAGCTCGAAGGATTCGAGCGTCGCATCGCGTTTCGCGCCAGCGCGCGCAAGCCCAGCGCGCAATGCTGGAGTCGCGGTATCCGTATTCAACAGCACCCAGCGGATACGTTCCCGCGCAAACAGCCCGGTCCAGGCGGCGCCGGAAAGGTCGCCATTCGCGCGCAGCGCCGCTGCCGCCAGCGAAGGATCATGCGACGACAGCGCGCGTCCGCGTCCGCCGAGTTCGGCGATGAAACCGCGCGCGGGATCGGTGGCGAGCACCAGACCGGTGTCGTCCCGGGGCAGTCGGCGCAGCAGCACACGCTCGGGCAGATACGCCTGCAGTGTCGCGGTGTCGTCGAAGGGACTGCGGATGGTGCGTTTCAGTGCGGCCGAGTGATGCAGCCAACTGGCGTTGGCCTGATACGCGAGGTTGAGCACGCACACGCCAACGACGAGCCAGGACAACATTCGGCGGCCGAGTGCTATCTCGCCGCCGATCGGCAGCAGCACCGCCAGCAGCGCAACGCCTGGAAATGCATAGCGCGCGTACTGCATCGGCATCAGCGGCAACAGCACGGTTGCGGTGACGGCGAGCATCAATATGCGTTTTCCGGGGCGAAACAGCTGCAGCAGCCACAGCCCCGAAAGTGCGGTCAACACGAAGCCGAATCCGCCGTCCCAGCCCTCGACGTAACGCGCGGTATCGAAGGTGATCCGCCACGGCAGATCGGGCCTGAAGCCGGCATGCCAACGCGGATCGTTGAACTGCTCCGACGGAAAATAGGGCGACTGGAAGACCGAATTGAAGACCGGCAACACCGGATTGCCGGTCGCCAGCCACGATTGCGCGTAGCTCGACAGCGCCAGCGCTGCGAACAGAAGCGATGCAGTCGCCAGTCGACGCCATGGCCACAGTGGCCAGCGTGTCCAGCCGGCGTACAGCAACAGCGGCAGCGCGGCCATCCCGTGGACGGGTTTCAGCGCGAACAGCCCGGCGAACAGCACAGCGCCCGCCCACAGCCGTCCGGGCGTGTCGGCCACGATCACCGCCACCAGCGCCAGCGTGACGGCGGTGGCGGCGAGCTCGGTCTGCATGCCCGCAGCGATCCACGCCAACGGCGGCAGGCTCGCGAACAGCGCAAGCGATGCCCAGCGTTCGCTCGTGCTCGCGCGCAGGCTCGATGCGATCGACCATGCCGCGCCTGCAGCCATGGCCAGCCACAGTGCGTTCACTGCGCCATGCGCTTCACGGCGCGACAGCACCGATGCGATGCCGTGCAACACATCGCCGGCCCACGGCGCGAACGACCACACCTGGTACTCCGCTGCCGGCGCGTAACGCGCGTGCTGCATCAGCTGCGTGGGCAGGCCGAGGTGATAGGTCAGATCGTCCATCTGCAGCGCGGGCAACCAGCAGGCGGTCGAGGTCAGGCCGAACAGCATCACGCACAGCGCCGCCGCGCGGGGCGACGTTGCGACCGCCTGATTCCAGCCAGTCGTCGTGATTCGCGTGGCGTGCAGCAGCGCATGCCGCTGCCATGCGATCGACATCAGCAGTACAAGCGACCACAGCCACACGCTGTGGATCGGCAGCGTGATCACCCAGCCGGCCAGCCCGGCGACGACCATCAGCCCGACCGTGGCGGCCACGGCCATGCGTGCAGGCAGCGCATCGGGCGTCAGCCGCAGCCCGATCGACAGTGCGCCGAGGCCGAGCACAGCGGTCGCAAGCACCTGCAGTGGGCCGGCATAGAGCGCGAGGGCGGCACACCAGACAGCGACAAGCGCCGTCGCCCACGAGACGCGAAGCCATCGCTTCAGTGGCCACGCCAGCATCCATGCGATCAACGCCAATGCGAGCGAGAGCGCGAAGCGTTCGATCGGCAGCGCGCGCCATGTCTCATGGGCGATCAGGCCCGCGAACGTCGCCAGCACGCCAGCGGCGACCAGCAGTCGTGGCCATGGCGCAGGCGTGGCGGAAGGCGGAGCGACGGACATGCGAGGCCGATGGCGGGAATGGATGGAAAGCCGGCCGGCATCGTAGCAGCCGGTGCCGCTAAAATGCCCCGACCCCCGGCCCCGGAGTTCCCATGAGCGCACCCCTTCACGTCATCGTCCTGGCCGCAGGCGAAGGCAAGCGGATGAAGTCCGCACTGCCGAAAGTGCTGCAGGCGATCGCGGGCGTGCCGATGCTGGGCCACGTCATCGCCAGCGCGCGTGCGCTGGGACCGGCCGGCATCCATGTCGTCTACGGTCATGGCGGCGATCAGGTGCGGGCCGCGTTCGCCGATCAGTCCGATCTGCACTGGTCCGAGCAGGCGCAGCAGCTCGGCACCGGACATGCAGTGCAGCAGGCGATCCCCGGCGTGCCCGAGGATGCGCGCGTGCTGGTGCTGTACGGCGATGTGCCGCTGATCCGCAGCGAAACGCTGCAGCGCCTGCTCGATGCGCCGGGCCGGCTTGCGGTGCTTGCCGCCGAACTGGTCGACCCCACCGGCTACGGCCGCATCGTGCGCGATGCGCAGGGCCGCGTCGCCGCGATCGTCGAGCACAAGGACGCCGACACCGACACGCGTCGCATCCGCATCGTCAATTCCGGGATCATCGCCGCCGATGCCAACGCGCTGGTGCCGTGGCTGCAGCGCCTGTCCAGCGACAACGCGCAGGGCGAGTACTACCTCACCGATGTGTTCGCGATGGCGGCGGATGAATTCGTGCCTGCGGAAATAGTGACTGTCGAAGATCCGGTCGAAACCGAAGGCGCCAACGATCCGTGGCAACTGGCGCAGCTCGAACGCGCGTTCCAGCTGCGCGCGGTGCGCGCGCTGTGCGTGGCCGGCGCGCGTTTCGCCGATGTGCATCGCGTCGATGTGCGCGGCGAGGTGCTCGTCGGCCGCGATGTCGAGATCGATGCCAACGTGATCCTCGAAGGTCGCGTCGTGCTCGGCGATGGCGTACGCGTCGGCCCGTTCTGCCGATTGAAGAATGTCGAACTCGCCGCCGGCACCGAAGTGCGCGCGCACTGCGACCTCGAAGGCGCGAACACCGAAGGCGCGGTGACGATCGGCCCGTTCGCACGCCTGCGTCCGGGCACGGTGCTGGCCGACGGCGTGCACATCGGCAATTTCGTCGAAACCAAGAACGCGAAGATCGGCCTCGGCAGCAAGGCGAACCATCTGACGTATCTTGGCGATGCGGTGATCGGCGCGGGCGTCAACATCGGCGCCGGCACCATCACCTGCAACTACGACGGCGCCAACAAGTTCACCACCACGATCGAGGACGGCGCCTTCATCGGCTCGAACGCCGCACTGGTCGCGCCGGTGCGCATCGGCAAGGGCGCCACGATCGGCGCCGGATCAGTGATCAACCAAGAGGCGCCCGACGACAAACTGACCGTTGCGCGCGCGAAACAGGTGACGCTCGACGGCTGGAAGCGGCCGGTGAAGAAATCGAAGTGATCGGATGATGTGGGAGGGGCTTCACCCGGACACCTGGAGCTTCGTCAGAACATCCGGGGCTGAAGCCCGAGGCATCCCCACTTTTCCCTCGAGAAAATCAAACGGATCGATGGATTGGCGGAGACCGTCATTTCCCCGTCATTCCCGCGAAAGCGGGAATCCAGTGTTTTTGCGTTGCGCAGAAGCTTGAAAGTCACTGGATCCCCGCTTTCGCGGGGATGACGATGCTTTCTTGAAACACTCGAAAAGGTGGGGATACTTCAGGTTGAAGCCCCTCCCACACAAAAAACCGCGAAACATCAGCGCGCGGGCAATGTGAGACTCACCCAAAGCCCGCCACCATCGCGGTTCTGCAGCGCGATACGACCGCCGTGGGCTTCGATGATGTCGCGGGTCAGCGCCAATCCCAGCCCGGTACCGTGGCGTTTGGTCGAATAGAACGGCAGCAGCGCCTGCGCCAGCACCGCTTCGCTCATGCCGCTGCCGCGATCGAGGATGTCGATCCGCCATGCCTCCGGAAGTTTGCGCAGGATCAGCTGCACTTCATTGGCCGGCGAGCCGGATTCGTGCGCGTTCTTGATCAGATTCAGCAGCGACTGCTCCATCTGCGCCGCATCGATCGACACCACGCCGTCGTCGTGTTGCCCGTTCCAGGCGAATTCGACCTGGCTGCGCAACTGTTCCAGGAAACGTCCCCATGCATGAGGTTCAAGACGCGGCGCCGGCAGTTTCGCGAAGCGCGCATAGTCGCGGATGAATCCTTCCAGGTGGCGCGCGCGCTCCTCGATGGTCGCCAGTGCGATCGGCAGTCTTTCCAATTGCCCGCGTTTCAGCAGCTCCGCGCTGGAATGCGCCAGCGAGGCGATCGGCGCCAGCGAATTGTTCAATTCGTGGCTGATCACGCGGATCACTTTCTTCCAGGTCTGCACTTCCTGCCGCCGCAGTTCGGCGGTGAGCAGGCGCAGCAGCACCAGTTCGTGGCGGCGGCCGTTGAGCCGGAAGCCGCGGCGCGAGAGATGGAAGATGTCCTCGTTGTCTTCGTCGCCGACCGCGAAGATGCCGTCGCCGCCGCGCTCGAACGCGTCGCGCAGCGCCTGCGGCGTGGCTTCGAGAATCGAATCGAAGCTGCGGCCTTCCAGCCGCCGGCCTTCGCCGAGCAGTTTGCGCGCCGCGAGGTTGCCCAGCACGATGTGCTGCGATTCGTCCACCAGCACCATCGCCACGGGCGTGTTCTGCACCATGGTGTCGAGCAGCAGCTCGCGCTGCACCAGCGACAGCCGCTGTTCGCGCAATGCGTCGCCGAGCGCATTGTGGGCATTCACCAGCTCGATCAGATCGCTGTATTTGTCCCAGGTGATGCCGAAACTGAAATCGCCGTCGCGATAACTCGCCACCGTGCCGGCCAGTGCGCGGAACAGCGCGCGCATCGGCGTGACGGTGCGCCAGATCAGCGTGGCCACCAGCGTGCCGACGACCACCGCAGCGATCGCGCCCGCGGCCCATGCGGGCAGCCATTGCGTCAACAGCGCGGTCGATGCCGCCGCCAGCACGACGCACAGCGTCGCCAGCACGATCAAGCGTATCGCCAGCGGCAGGATGCGGAGCAGTTGCATACGCTCAGTCGCGCTTGATGCCGAGGCGTTCGAGCCGGCGGTACAGCGCCTGTCGCGACATGCCCAGTTCCTGCGCAGCCTGCGCCAGTACGCCGCCCGCGCGCACGAGCGCGGTTTCGATCGCAGCGCGATCCGGTTCGATGGTGTCGCCGGTCTGCGCCGTTGTCTGCGCGACCGCTGCGGGCAAGCCCAGGTCATGCACGCCGATGCGTGCGCCGCGCGCGAGCAGGGCGGCACGCTGGATGGTGTTGCGCAATTCGCGCACGTTGCCGGGCCAGCGGTGCGCGAGCAGCGCCTGTTCGGCGGCCGGGTCCAGCGATTTGTCCGCTGGCATGAAATGCCGCGCCAGCGGCAGGATATCGTCCGGCCGCTGTGCGAGCGCCGGCAGCCGCACTTCGATCGCGTTCAAGCGATAGAACAGATCCTCGCGGAACTGGCCGGCGGCGATCAGCGTCGGCAGGTCGGCATTGGTCGCGCTGAGCACGCGCACTTTCACCGTGCGCTCGCGATTGCTGCCGAGTCTCTGGAACTGGCCGGTTTCGAGCACGCGCAGCAGCTTGATCTGGCCAGCCAGTGGCAGCGTGCCGATTTCGTCGAGGAACAATGTCCCGCCATCGGCGGCCTCGAATTTCCCCTCGCGCGCGCGATTCGCGCCGGTGTAGGCGCCGGCATCGGCGCCGAACAGTTCGGCCTCGATCAGATCCGCCGGCAGCGCGCCGCAGTTCAACGCCACGAAAGGTCCGCTGCGCACATTCGAATTCGCATGCACGATCTCGGCGAGTTTTTCCTTGCCTGCGCCGTTCGGCCCGGTGATCAGCACCGGCAGATCCGAACGCGCGACCTGGCAGGCGAGGCCGAGCGCGGATTCGGTCAGCGCATCGGCGTGCACGAACCCGCGAAGCTCGTATCCGTCGAGCGCCGCGCGGCGTCGGCGCTCGCCCGCATCGCGTCGCGCCAGCTGCTGTCGCGTCTGCGACAGCTCCAGCAGATTGTTGACCGTCACCATCAGCTTGCGATCGTCCCACGGCTTGGCGAGATAATCGGCGGCCCCGGCCTTGACCAGTTCCACCGCCGATTCCAGATGCGTCCACGCGGTCAGCAGAATCACCGGCAGATCCGGGTGCCGCGCGCGGATCTCGCGGAACAGCGCTTCGCCTTCTTCACCCGAGGTGGTGTCGGTATCGAAGTTCATGTCCTGCACCACCAGATCCACCGGCGACTGCGCGAGCGCCGTCAGTCCTTCTTCCGGACCGCTGGCGATGCGGGTGTCGATATCGTGCAGCGAGAACAGGGTCTCGAGCGCGGTGGCGACTGCGGGGTTGTCGTCGATGACGAGAATGGTGGGCATGGGAGAAGCGTAACCCAGAGTGGATGGAGTACGTAGCGATGGATTGTCTGTGGCGATGGAAGCTGCGATGCGCCGAGCAATGAGCGGAACGCTTGCTGTCACGAATCCCAACGCAAGCGTGATTGCCTCCCTCCCTTCAACCGCAGGTTGAGGGGAGGGTCGGGGAGGGGTGCGCTTCATGCAAAGAACACCCCCTCCCAGCCTCCCCCTGCGCTACGCGCAAGGGGAGGAGACACGGACAGCCCGTTTAGTTGATCGTTCGCTCTCACACGCTGCGCGTTGCGACAGCCGGCGGTACCGCTGCCGCGCGCTTGGCCGGGCCGTAGACCGCGATCTGACCCAGCATCCACAGTGCGACCGCGCCCACCGGCAGATACATCGCCGGCAGTCGCGGCAATTCGTAATACGTCATCAGCAACTGGTTCAGGCCGAAGGCGCCGAGCATGCCCAGCACGATGCCGATGGATGCCAGCAGGAAATTCTCGGTCTGGAAATAGCGCAGGATCTGGCTGCGGGTGGCGCCCAGCGCGCGCCGCACGCCGATCTGCTTGGTGCGCTGCTGCACCCAGAAGCTGGCGAGACCGACGATGCCCAGTGCGGTGACCACCATCAGCGCGATGCACACCGCGCTCAGCAGCCAGGCCATCGCCTTGTCCTGTCGATAATATTCCCCGATCACATCCGTGAACGTCCCCTGGTCCATGATGATGCGGCTGCGGTTGACCTTCTCCAGCGCGGCAACTGCGGCCTTCAGCACTTCCTCGCGGCGTTCCGGGCTGGTGCGGATCGCGAAGCGACCTGCGGTGGGGCGGATCGGCAGCAACATGGAGTATTGCGCTTCGGCGGGACCGCCATTGTCGTTCGGACGGATGAGCGACTCGACCACGCCGACGATCTTGATCGGCTTTTCGCCCCAGCTGTCGTGCAGCAGCTTTCCGAGCGCGCTTTCGCCGGGAAAGAGTTTCTCCGCCATCGCGCGGGTGAGGATGGCGGACGGGATCGACGTGCCGATTTTGATCTTGCCCATGTCGACGTACTCTTCCGGCAGGAAGTCGCGACCGGCGATGATCTTCAGGCCGAAGGTTTCCAGCATTTGTTCGTCGCCGAGGTAGACGCCGGCATTCATGCTGGGAATCTGCTGGTCGGGTTTGATGCTGACCGACGAGTTCCACGACGACGAGTCGAACGGGACATGATTGGTACTGGTCGCGTATTTGACCCCGGGCACTGCGCGCAGCGCGGCCAGATCGGTCTTCACCGCCGCATCGGCATTGTCGTCGGTGCCGATGCCGGCGGTGTTGATCCTCACGATTTCGTCGTTGGCCATGCCGGTGTCGCGGGCCATGCGGTCGAGGCGGGTGCCGATCAGGAACAGTGCGTTGCAGACGATGGCGCAGCTGAGCGCGATTTCGATCACGATCAATGCCGATGCGGTCTTGTGCCGGCGCAGCGTGGAAAGGATGGGGCGGATGTCCATGGGCGGGCTCCGGAACTGCAAGAAAAAGGAAAGGGACGATACGGAGAGAGAGCGGGGTATCGCCCCTTTCGTGAAAGGGCGGCGGTTACTGCGATTTGAGCTGGATCGCCGGCGCGATCTGGCACGCGCGCCAGGCCGGCAACAACCCTGCGACCAGGCTTGCCACCAGGCTCAGCCCCACGGCAGTCAGCAGCATCGTGCTGTTGAGATGCGCGAGTTCGGCGTAGTCGGTCGGCTGCTGGCGTACCGCCCACAGACCGAGCAGCGCGAAGCACAGGCCGAGCGCGCCGCCGGCCAGACCGATCACGCCCGCTTCGATCAGGTACTGCACGAAGATCGCGCGCTTGGTCGCGCCGAGCGCGCGCCGCACGCCGATCTCGGACGAACGCCGCAGGAATTTCGCCAGCAACAGACCGATCGTATTGACCAGGCAGACGAACAGGAATCCGAAAGCCAGCCAGCCCTGCAGGCGCACGTCCTGCGGCACCACGCCGTTCTCGTCCATCCATCCCATCACGTCGTCGAGACGCACATTGGTCGGGCGCTCGAATCGGCCGGCCGCGCGCTGCTGGTCGGAATAATTCTTCAGGTACTGAAGATAGGCCGTGGCCTTGGCGGGCGAATCCAGTTCGACCCAATACTGCAGCCAGGCGCACTTCGCATTGAGGCCGTATTGGCCTTCCTTGTCTTGGTCCTGGTCGTCGGAGCCGCCCCAGCAGTTCATATTGCCGTTCGGCGACATGTCCAACGCGCGCGAGGTCCAGAACGGAATGAAGACCTGTTCTTCGCTGCCGAACCGGCTCTGGGTCAGATCGTAGAACTTCGGCTTCAGGCGCCATGGCTTCAACACGCCGATGATCTTGAACGCGTTCTGTTCCAGGCGGATCGTCTTGCCGACGCTGTTGCCGCCGCCGAACAGCTTTTCGTTGAGCTCCGAGGAAATCACCGCGACCCGCGCCCGCGCCTCATCGTCTCCACGCGTCCAGGCTTGTCCGTAGGCCAGGGGCACATCGAACATCGGAAAGAAGTCCGCGCCGGTGAATCGCGCATTCGCGATGAACGGAGCCAGGTCGTTGCGGTCGGGCTCGATCGCCACCGCGCCAGCGGTCATGATCGCCTGACGGTCGCCGCGCTTTTCCCGCAGCAACGCTTCGGCGTCGAAACGCGTCATCTGCGATTGCGGATCGTTGCCCGGCTGGTAACCGCGTTTGCTTTCCGGATCGATGCGCGGATAGAAGAGTCGTTCGCTCTTCTGCGGAATCGGATTGCCGGACAGCACGTGGAACACCGTCAGCGTGGTCATGCTGGCGCCGATGCCCAGCGCGATCGCCAGCACCATCAGCGCGGTCAGGACCTTGTTGCGCTTGAAGCTGCGGATCGCCAGCGAAACGTAGTAGGCGAGCATGCCGTTCGAAAGCACGCCGTTGGAAATCATGCCGTTCGTGGGCGTCGTATTGGATGCCATGACGATGCCCTCAGTCGGCAGTGGTGGAAGTCTGCGTGCCCGGCGCGCGGAGCAGGCTGCCATCGCTGCGCAGGTCGGTGACCATGCCGTCGACGATATGCACGTTGCGCTGCGCGCGCGCGGCGAGTTCCGGGTCGTGGGTGACCATGATGATGGTGGTGCCCTGGCCGTTGATCTCTTCCAGCAGTTCCATCACGCTGCGCGCCATCTGCGAATCGAGATTGCCGGTGGGTTCGTCGGCGAGCAGCAGGCGCGGGCTGCCGGCCAGCGCGCGCGCGATCGCCGCGCGCTGTTGCTGGCCGCCGGAGAGTTCGGACGGATAATGCTTCATGCGCGAACCCAGCCCGACCCGCGCCAGCGATTCCTCGATGCGCTTGCGGCGATCGGCCGCCGACATCCCGCGATAGCGCAGCGGCGCGTCGACGTTGTCGAACAGATTCAGATCGGGAATCAGATTGAAACTCTGGAAGATGAAACCGATCTTGCGGTTGCGCAGCTTCGAGCGGGCGTCGTCGCCGAGCTTGCTCACGTCTTCGCCATCGAGCAGATACGTGCCGCTGGTGAATTCTTCGAGCAGGCCGGCGATATTGAGGAACGTGGTCTTGCCCGAACCCGACGGTCCGGTGACCGCGACGAACTCGCCATCGCGCACATGCAGGTCGAGCGCACGCAGCGCATGGGTTTCGACCAGTTCGGTGCGATAGACCTTGGTGACGCCTTGCATGTGCAGCATGGGAAACTCCAGGAACGTTTGTGGGAGCGGCGGAAGCCGGGAATGTAGGAGCGGCGGAAGCCGCGAAAACGTCGCCCTGGTGATTTCAGCCGCCGATACGGAATCGCGCGGGCAGCGGCGGAATCGCGACGTAGCTCGCGCGACGACGCGGCCGGTGCATCGCTGCATCGTTGGCGGACGGCGCGAAGGTGAAGTGATGCAGGGAGGCGAGTGAACGGCACATGGCGTCGGTCAATTCCTGCGCGGACCAGTTCAGGTCGAACAGGAAGGGGTCGGGTACGACATCCAGCGCAGTGTCGACGGGGTTTTTTTCGAGAGACGGTTTCATGCTCATTCTCCTGAGATCCGGATGCGTTCGGCATCGCCGAACTGGTCGCTGCCGGAGACCACGATGCGGTCGCCGACGTTCGCGCCGTCGAGGATTTCCACGGCGCCGAGGCTGCTGACGCCGGTGCGCAAGGCGCGCTTCACGGCGATGTTGCCGTCCATGACGTAGGCGAATCGTCCGCCGCCCTGCTCCAGGAACGCGCCGCGCTCCACATTCAGCACGTTGCGGCGCGTGTCCAATACGATCCGTGCGCTGAGCCGCTGGTTCTGGCGCAGGCCCGGTGGCTGCTTGTCGGTGAAGCGCAGGCGCGCGGCCACTTCGCCGTTCACCACTTCCGGCGACACCGCCGAGATCGCCGCTGCGAAGGTGCTGCTGGTGCTGGTCACTTCAGCCGGAATGCCGATCCCCAGGTCGCGCGCGAAACTTTCCGGCACCTTGATCTCGACTTCGAACACCGACAGGTCGACCAGACTCAGCACAGCGGCATTCGCGGCGACGTTGGCGCGCTGGGCGATCATCAGCTGGCCGACCTGGCCGTCGAACGGCGCACGCAGGGTCAAGGCATCGACCTGGCGCTGCAGTTCGGTCACCGCCGAGCGCTGGCGGTCGGCCTGCAGATGCTTGTTGCGGGTGTCGAGCCCGGCGCCCCGCCCCTGCAGCGTGGATTCCTGGCGCGCAGCGGCAAGACTCAGGTCGGCCTTCTTCAGCGAGTCCTGGGCCCGGGCGACATCGATCTGCGCGACCGCGCCGCCCTCGAACGCGCGGCGGTTGCGCTCCAGGTCGCGCTGCGCGGCGACCTGGTCGATCGTCGCCTGATCCAGCAGCTTGCGGGCATTGGCGCGGATCAGTTCGCCATCCAGGCCCGCGCGACTGGCTTCCGCTTCCAGACTCGCGAGGGTGGCGGCTTCCTGCGCCAGTCGGCTGCGCAGCTCGGGGCTGTCGATCTCGGCGAGCGTCTGCCCCTGTTTCACCACGTCGCCCGCGACCACGCGCAGGGTCACGGTGCCGGCGGCGATGGTGTAGAGCGTCGGGCTGTTCGCGGAGATCACGCGGCCCTCGGCGGAGAGATCGCGGACCAGATCGCCGCGTTGCACCGTCGCGATGCGTACCCGGGCGGTATCGACCGAGCGCCCACCGCCGCGCCACGAAGAGGCCACGCCGCCGATGGCGACCGCCAGCGCGACCGCGATGCCGCCGACCACCAGCCAGCGGCGTCGTTTCGCGGCCGATGGCGAGACGTCGAGGGTGTGATCCTGGCCGGAGGTGTCGCGGATGGTCATGGGTGGGCCGATGCCGATGCGTGGGTTGGACACGCCGATCAACGCAAACGGCGTGCCAACGCCAAGCGATTGTTTTGCAAGTGTTTTATCGATGGCGGAAGGTGTCCGCAGGCTGTCCGGACGCGTCCGCGCGGACGGTGTCGTCCGCTTTCGCCGTTACACTAGCGACCTCGCGACACCGCCACCCGGAAGGCGTCGCTCCGAACCACAGCACCAGCTTCCAGGGGACTCCAAACGATATGTGCGGCATTGTCGGCGCGATTGCGGATCGCGATGTGGTACCGGTGTTGATCGAAGGGCTGAAGCGGCTCGAATATCGCGGCTACGACTCGGCGGGCATCGCCATCGTCGATCGCAACGGGGCCAACGGCAGCGACGTGCGCCGCGTGCGCCGTACCGGCCGCGTCGCCGAGATGGAATCCGCGGCGGGGTCCGATGCGTTCAGCGCCGGTCTTGGCATCGGCCATACCCGCTGGGCCACCCACGGCGGCGTCACCGAATCCAACGCCCATCCGCATATCAGCCATGGCGTGGCGCTGGTGCACAACGGCATCATCGAAAACCACGAACAGCAGCGAGAACGCCTGCGCGCGCTCGGTTACGCCTTCGAATCGCAGACCGATACCGAAGTCATCGCCCATCTCATCCATCACTATCTGACCCAGGGCGACGACCTGCTGCACGCGCTGCAGCGCGTGGTCAAGGAACTCGAAGGCGCCTATGCGCTGGCGGTGATCAGCCGCAAGGAACCCGAGCGCATGGTCTGCGCGCGCATGGGTTGCCCGCTGCTGATCGGTCTAGGCGAGGGCGAGAATTTCATCGCCTCCGATGTCTCGGCGATCATCCAGGCCACGCGCCGGGTGATCTTCCTCGAAGAAGGCGATACCGCCGAAGTCGCGCGCACCGGCGTGCGGGTCTTCGATGCGACCGATGCCGAAGTACAGCGCGACGTGCATGTCTCGGACGTGTCGCTGGCATCGCTGGAGCTGGGCCCGTATCGCCACTTCATGCAGAAGGAAATCCACGAGCAGCCGCGCGCGATCGCCGACACCATCGAGGCGATCATCGACCACGGCAGCTTCACGCCCGAGCTGTTCGGCAAAGACGCCGACGCGATCCTGCGCGGCATCGACGGCCTGCAGATCCTCGCCTGCGGCACCAGCTACTACGCCGGCCTGACCGCGCGCTACTGGTTCGAAGCCATCACCGGCCTGCCGTGCAATGTCGAGATCGCCAGCGAATACCGCTACCGCAAGGTCGTCGCCAATCCACGCCAGCTGATCGTCACCATCTCGCAGTCGGGCGAAACCCTCGACACTATGGAAGCGTTGAAATACGCGAAATCGCTCGGTCACGACAAGACCCTGTCGATCTGCAACGTCCCCGAAAGCGCGATCCCGCGCGCCAGCAAACTGGTGTTCTACACCCGTGCCGGCGCGGAGATCGGCGTGGCGTCGACCAAAGCGTTCACCACCCAACTGGTCGCGCTGTTCGTGCTCACCGCCACGGTGGCGAAAGCGCAGGGCAAGCTGTCGGCGGAACAGGAAGCCGAGCTGATCGAAGCGCTGCGCCACCTGCCGGGCAGCGTGCAGCACGCCTTGAATCTCGAACCGCAGATCGCGGTGTGGTCGGACCGCTTCGCGCCCAAGCAGCACGCGCTGTTCCTCGGTCGCGGCATCCATTACCCGATCGCGCTGGAAGGTGCGTTGAAGCTCAAGGAAATCTCCTACATCCACGCCGAAGCCTATCCGGCCGGCGAACTGAAACACGGCCCGCTCGCGCTGGTGGATGCGGACATGCCGGTGGTGGTGATCGCACCGAACGACACGCTGCTGGAAAAGGTGAAATCCAACATCCAGGAAGTGCGTGCGCGCGGCGGCGAGATGTACGTTTTCGCCGACGCCGACAGCCACTTCACCGAATCCGAAGGCGTCCACGTCATCCGCACCCCGCGCCACGTCGGCCTGCTCTCGCCGATCGTGCATGCGATCCCGGTGCAACTGCTCGCGTACCACGCGGCGCTGGCGCGCGGCACCGATGTCGACAAGCCGCGCAACTTGGCGAAGTCGGTGACGGTGGAGTAAGCCTGCCCCGAAGAACGGACGTCAAGGAGTACATGGCACTCCGAGTCGACGTTCTTGCATTCAATCGCCACCGTTCTCGATCCAGTGTCTAAACGGAGCTCTTCGATGCGTACCTCGGTTCTTTCTTCCGCTCTCCTCGCCTGTCTCGCAACGGCCGCCTTCGCCGCTGCAACGGTGCCTGCAAGCGATCTGCCTGTGCCGGTTCAAGCGTCGGAGCCGACCAGTGACGCCGCCGCACAGGCCGTCAAGCGTGCCGAAGCGGCGACGGCGGATCTCGGACGCACGCTGCGCGAAGCGCTGATGGTGCAGATGGCGGCCAGCGGCCCTGTCGGTGCGGTCGATTTCTGCCACGACAAGGCCCCGGGCATCGCCGAAGCGGTGGCGACACGTCATGGCGTGAAGATCGGTCGCGTAGGCGTGCGCGTTCGCAATCCCGGCAATGCCGCCGATGGTTGGCAGCGCGCGGCGCTGGACGATTTTGCGCGCCGCGCAGCGAAAGGCGAAGCACCGCAGACGTTGCAGGCGACGCAGTACGAGGCCGGACAGGACACGCTGCACTATGCTCGCGGCATTCGCACTGAACCGGCCTGTCTGCTGTGTCATGGGCCGGCTGTCGCGGAGCCTGTGCGCGCGGCGATTCTCGCGCGTTACCCGCAGGATGCGGCCACGGGCTTCGAGGAAGGCGCACTGCGCGGCGCGTTCTGGGTGGAGGTGCCGATGATGGCGTCTGCATCGGCGCAAACACCCGCGCCGGCCGATCAGCGCATTGGCATCGCGCTTTCCCCCAAGCACGCCGCCGAACTCCGCGAAGAGATGCGTGGGCAGCTCATGACCGTTCAGGGCATCATCGGCGCGCTCGCGGCCGGGGATTGGAAAGCGGTCGAATCGCTGGCCGCAGCGCGCGGCCCCGGTCAGGGCGGCGGTGCCGGCAAGGGATTTCGGGCGCAGTTGCCTTCCGCATGGTTCGATCTCGCCCGCCCGATGCATTTCGAATACGCTGCAGTCGCCGACGAGGCACGCAACGGCAAGCGCGTCGAGGTGGCGCTGCAGAAGCTCGAAGCCGCCACCGCGCAGTGCACCGGCTGCCATGCGCTGTATCGCATCGACGAGCGCGGCGTGGACGTGCCCGCGATCAAGCAGTAACGCGCGCTGTCGAACCGAAGCCCGGAACTATAATGCCGGCTCCATCCGGCATTGATGTCGGATGCCATCAGCGCGGCGACCGCTGCTGGCAGCATCCCCTTCGCGTCGCCGTCACTTCGTTGAATGCCCATGCCGCAGCGCATCTGGACGGCCTCCGCCATCCGCAAGATCGAAGCCGATTTCAACCGGTCGGCCGACACCCATCTGATTCCGATGGCGCTGCCGGGCTATCCCGGCATCGATCTGTATTTCAAGGATGAATCCAGTCACCCGACCGGCAGTCTGAAGCACCGGCTTGCGCGCTCGCTGTTCCTGTATTCGCTGGCGAACGGCTGGCTGTGCGAGGACGGGCCGGTGATCGAGGCGTCGAGCGGGTCCACGGCGGTGTCGGAAGCTTATTTCGCGCGCCTGCTCGGTTTGCCGTTCATCGCGGTGATGCCGGGCTGCACCTCGCCGGACAAGATCCGCGCGATCGAATTCCACGGCGGGCGCTGCCATCTGGTCGACGATCCGGCGGCGATCAATGACGAGTCCGCGCGTCTCGCGCGCGAAACCGGCGGTCACTTCCTCGACCAGTTCACCTATGCCGAACGCGCCACCGACTGGCGTGCGAACAACAACATCGCCGAATCGATCTTCGCGCAGATGGCGCAGGAGCCGCATCCGGTGCCGGAGTGGATCGTCTGCTGCCCCGGGACCGGCGGCACCGCCGCCACGCTGGGGCGTTACGTGCGCTATCGCCGCCACGACACCCGCGTGCTCTGCGTCGATCCCGAGCATTCGGTGTTCTTCGATCATTTCGCCGGGGCGTTGAAAGGCGCTGCGCGCGACGATCTCACCCACTCCTGCGGTTCCGGCATCGAGGGCATCGGTCGGCCGAAGGTCGAACGCAGCTTCATCGCCGCCTGCATCGACGCGATGATGAAAGTACCGGACGCACTGAGTCTCGCCGCGATGCGTCACGTCAGCGAAGCCCTGGGTCGGCGCGTCGGCGGTTCCACCGGCACCAATTTCGTCGGCGTGCTGACCGTCGCCGAACGCATGCGCCGCGAAGGCCGCAGCGGATCCATCGTCACCATCCTCTGCGACGGTGGCGAGCGCTACTCGCACAGCTACTACAATCCTGCCTGGTACATCGAGCAGGGCATCGACACGGTCGAGTCGGATGCGGTCATTGCGCGCGCTGTGTCGGGGCGGGGTGTGCCGCAGATCGCCTTGCTCGAACGCGAAGGCTGAAGCTGCCGACACGTTCCGGCGGGGTACGGCTTGCGCCGATGCGCCGAACGACGACAATCGGCGCATGCCGTCCCCTCCGCGCAAGATCATCCACATCGACATGGACGCGTTCTATGCGTCGGTGGAGCAGCGCGACGATCCCTCGTTGCGCGGCCAGCCGGTGGTGGTGGCGTGGCGCGGGGCGCGGTCGGTGGTGTGCGCGGCGTCGTACGAGGCGCGCACGTTCGGGGTGAGGTCGGCGATGCCGGCGGTGCGCGCCGAACGCTTGTGCCCGCAGGCGGTATTCGTGCCGCCGGATTTCGTGCGTTACAAGGCGGTGTCGCGGCAGGTGCGCGAGATCTTCGCGCGGCATACGGACATGATCGAACCGCTGTCGCTGGACGAGGCGTATCTGGATGTCACCGATCCGAAAACCCGCCTCGACAGCGGAGAGCCGCTGAGCGCGACCGCGATCGCCGAAACCATCCGCGCGCAGATTCGCGAGGAAACCCGGCTCACCGCATCTGCCGGCATCGCACCGAACAAGTTCCTCGCCAAGATCGCGTCCGATTGGCGCAAGCCCGACGGACAGTTCGTGATCCGTCCGCATCAGGTCTACGACTTCCTCACCCCGCTGCCGGTGGGCTGCATTCCGGGCGTGGGCAAGGTCGCGCTGCAGAAGCTTGAGGCCCTGGGCGTCGCCACGGTCGACGATCTGCGCGCGATCGAGATCGGACGATTGCAGCATGCGTTCGGCAGCTTCGGCGTACGTCTGCACGAGCGCGCGCAGGGCATCGACGAACGGCCGGTCGAATCCGATCAGCCGGTGCAGTCGATTTCCTCGGAGGATACGTTCGAGCGCGATGTATTGATCGACGAATTGGAACCCGCGATCCGACGGCTTGCGGAGAAAACCTGGGAAGCATCGCGCAAGGTCGAGCGCGTCGGCCGCACCGTGGTGCTGAAGCTGAAGACCGCGCAGTTCCGCATCCTTACCCGCAGCCATACGCCGGAGGCGCCGCCGGCATCGCTGGAGGAATTCGTCGACATCGCGGTGATGCTGCGCGCACGTGTCGATCTGCCTTCGCACACGCGCTATCGTCTGGTCGGCGTGGGGCTCGGCGGGTTTCGCGATCCCGATGGACTGCCACCGCAGCCGGAGCTGTTCGGAGCGTGATGATCGTCAAGCGCTGTCCTCCCGAGCGCGAGGGACCTGTTGTTGATGATGTGGGCGATAGAACCGAAGCAGGTCCCTCGCTGGCGCTCGGGATGACAGGATAAAAGACCAGGCCCGCTATTTGTTCGGCTCAGGTTTCTTCGGTTTCGCCTTCGATGCTTTGAGTTGCGCCACCGCTTTCGCGGCATCGATCCGGCCGTAGCCGAATTTGTTGGAATGGCCGTTGGCTTTGTACGCGGACGCCGGACCGATCTTCTTGGTGCCTGCGATCAGCGCCGCGCGCACGTCCTCGGCGGTCATCTCCGGTTTCAGCGACAGCATCAGTCCGCAGAGGCCGGCGACCAATGGCGTCGCTGCCGAGGTGCCACCGAAGTCGTTGGTGAACAGGCCGTCGGCGCCGCCTGCAGCGGTGTCGCCGATGTTGAAGCCGCGTCCGGGCGTGGACACATCTGTGGTGAAGATCGCGCGCGTGCCGCCGTTCGACGGCGCGACCACGCAGACCTGCGGGCCGCGGTTGGAATAGTCGGCCAGTTCGTCGGCATCGGTCGACGCGCCGACTGCGATGGCATTCGGATCGGATGCGGGATAGTCGATGCGGCTGCGCGCTTCGTTGCCGGTCGCGCACACGACCACCGCGCCGCGCCCTTTGCGGCCGAAGCGACGCGCGTCCTGCAGCGCGAATTCGATATCGGGACTCTTCGCGCCGCCCCACGAGCACGAGATCACATCGGCGAACGCAGCGGCGTAGCGGATCGCATCGGCGACCTGGCTTTCGCTGGCCAGATCGTCGGCGTGGAAGATCTTCACCGGCAGCAACCGGCAATTCGGCGCGATGCCATAAGCGCGCGGACCGCGGCCCACCGCGATGCCAGCGCAGCAGGTGCCGTGGATATCGTTGCCGCTCATCAGCTCGAACGGCGCGCGGAAGCGTTTCGGGCGCGGATTGAAGTGATCGACATCGTCGTCGGGCAGATAGAAATCACGGCCGCACAGATCGCGCGACTCGTCCGGGTCGGGATTGCGCAGGAGATTGCCGCGCAGCTCGGGATGTTCGGCATCGACGCCGTCGTCGAGCACTGCGATGGTGATCGCGCGTTTGCCGCGCGTGATCTCCCATGCCTTGCCGGCGCCGACCAGGCGCAAATGCCACTGCTTCGAGGAAGGGGCGTTCGACGCTGCTGCGCTGCGGCGGAACTGGGAGACGAAGTTCGGCGCAGCGAACGCCACTTCGTCCAACGCGCTCAGTCGTGCCGCCAGGCGGATGAGTTCTTCGCCGGGATGGCGCAGCGCGGTGTCGGAGAGGATCATTTGATCCGGAATCATCGGATTGCGCAGATGCAGCGTGAGCCCGCTGTCGCGCAGGATCGCGCTGCGGACTTTCGCCGGCACCTGCGCTTTGAAGCGCAGCACGATTTCCTTGTAGAGGATCCGCATCAACTGCGTTTCGCGATCCATGTAAGCGGTGATCGTCTTGCGTTCCAGCACGTTGCCCAGCGCCCTGGTCGCCGATCTGGTGCGTGCGGCGGTCGGCGCTTTCGCAGCGCCGCGACTGGGCACCTCGAAAAAGGTCTGTGCCGCGCGCATCACCCGTCCCGTTACCATCGCCGCGACGGCGGTGCCGGACAGACGTGCGATGGTTTCGCCGTCGACGGCTTCGAAGCTCAGCGGCAGGCGGTCCAGTTCGATCCATTCGCCGCTGGCCATGCGCAGGCCGACATCGGAGCGGGTCGCGGTTTCGACGATCATCGGTGCGTGTTCCGCCGGATCGGCGAAAAGGGAATTCATTGCGGCCTCACGTCCTGTAAGGAGGGCGGGGATTACGAGCGGGTATACGCGCTTTCGGCGTCGAACCAGACGGCTTCGACCTGCTCGTCGTCTTCGATCTTGCCGCTCACGTCGGGCAGGAAAACGTCACTGCCGCCGGCGGGTTTGAACAGCGCCTGTTGCTTCGTGAATTTGGCGCGGCCGACGAATTCCAGCCCGTAGGTGCTGGCGACGCTGCGCAGTTTCTGTTCGCTGGCATCGTTGTCGAAGCGCAGCGACAGCAGGCCGGTCGGGTAGCGATAACAACCATCCTCATCGACCATGGCCGGCAGCACCACGAAATCCCGCCCGAGCAGGCGGTGCAGGTCGCGCCAGCCCGCGCGTGCGCTCTTTGGCGACTTGTTCAGCTTCACGACCCAGCCGGGCATGCGCCCGCCCAACGGTTCGACGCTGGCCAGGCCATCCAGGCGGGAAAGACCGGCGGTCGGAGTCGTCGGGGCGACAGGCCTGACGACGAAGAGACCGGGGCTGATGTGTTCGGAGCTGGACGACATGACGCCCTTCGGAGGAGCGGGGTATGGAACGTGCCGCAGGTTCGGCGCAGCACACTGGATATCATAGCCTGAGATACAGGCGCAACCGCGTGCGGGTGCCAGCTGAACGGACGGCGGAGCCGGGAGACGGTGTCTTGCCTCCCGGTTCCGCTGTCGGTCGATCAGCGCGTCGAGTCAGCGTATCGGGCGATAGCGCAGCGTCAGCGACCATTCGCGCCCGGGCTGGTTGTAGAACGCTGCGGTTTCGTAGCGTTTGTCGAAGACATTGGCGACCCGCGCCTGCAGGGTCCAATCGGCCGCCAACGCATATTCGCTGCGTATATCAAGCGTGGAGAAGCCGCCCAGCCGCCGCGTGTTGGCGAGGTCGTCGTAGCGGCTCCCCTCGGCGATACCGGTGAAACCCAGACGGAACTTCGCGAAGCCGCGATCCAGTTCCAGCCGCGCGGTGCTGCGCGCGCGGCGGGGCAGATCGTGGCCCGATGCGCGGTCTTCCGGATCGAGCCAGCTGGCGCTCGCGCCGAACTCCCAACCGAGGGCGCTGCTGTCCACGCGCAATTCCGCGCCGCGCAGGCGCGCGCGGGCGATGTTGTTCGGCACGAACAGGGTGGCGTCGAAGGCGATCAGATCGTCGACATCGGTGGTGAACGCGTCCAGACGCACGCGGGCGGCGTCGCCGCGCCAGGCGAGGCCGGCCTCGTAGGACTTCGACGACTCCGGGCGCAGCGCCGGGTTGCTGAAGAACGGGTAATACAGTTCGTTGAAGGTCGGCGCCTTGAACGCAGTGCCGTAGCTGGCGGTGACGCGCCAAGCGCCGGCGAAGTCCAGGCCCCACGCCGCGGTGCCGGTGGTTTCGCCGCCGAACTGGTCGTTGTCGTCGCGACGCAGCGCCAGTTGCACGTCGTGCGTGCCGAACGCATCCGTCTCGAGCCGGCCCTGGTATTGCGCGAACGCGGCGCGGTTGCTGCGACGGGTGTCGTCGTAATCGGTGTCGCTGTCGATGCGATCGTGCAGCCAGTCGACGCCGAGCGTCAGCAGATGCGCTTCGGCCAGCGTGAGATCGGCCTGCGCCGACGCGCTGTCGCGGCGGCTGGCGAAGTCGCCGTTGGCGATGCTGCCGATGAAGTTGTCGGAGGCATCCCGATTGCTGCCGATGTTGAAGCGCAGATCGATGCGATCGTTCGCCTTCCAGCGCAACTGCGCGCCGAGCGCCTGCTGCACGATGTCGGAGCGGTTGACGAAGCTGCCGTCGTAGTCGTTGTGTCCGCGCACGTGCAGCGCGTTGCTCTGCAGTTCGAGGGATTCGCCGATGTTCACGCCGCCGCGCAGCGACACCGAGCGGCTGTCGTAACCGTCGCGGTCGGGTTCTTCGGTGAAACAGCCGGCGAACAGCGTGCTCGAACCGCGACAGGCGTCGATGCCATCGGTGCGCTGGTAGGCGGTATCGAGACCGAACCAACCGCGCTCGCCGCCTCCGCCGACACCGACGCTGCCTTCGCGACGGCCGTGGCTGCCGGCGCCCAGATGGAAGCGAACGTTCGTGTCGCCGCGATCGCGACGGGTGAAGACCTGGATCACGCCACCGATGGCGTCCGAACCATAGAGGCTGGAGCGCGGACCGCGCACGATTTCGATGCGGTCGATCAGCGCGACCGGCAAATCCTGGAACGAGGCGAGACCGGAGGTGGCCGATCCGATGCGCACGCCATCGACCAGCACTAGGACGTGATCCGATTCGCTGCCGCGCACGAACAACGCACTGAGCTTTCCGCTGCCGCCCTGATTGCTGAGATTGATGCCGGCGCGGCCACGCAGCAGTTCGCCGAGCGAACCGGCCTGGCTGCGCGCGATCGCGTCGCGATCGATCACTTCGACCGGCGCAAGCGCGGCGTCGGTGGTGATTGCGGTACGCGTGGCGGTGACCACGACTTCGTCGAGGGCGTCGGCATCGTTCGATTGCGCCAACGCAGCGAAGGGAAGGGCACCCGCGATCGCGAGGGCCAGAGGATATTTCGAATAAGACATGCGGGACTCCATCGCGCACACCCGCGCGCGGTGAGATGGGTTGGAGTCGCGAACGGAGAGAAACAGCGAGCGGCCGGCGAGGCGCATGCAAGGCATGGGCAAGGCGGCAACATCGCCGCAATGCCCTCCGCATCGCAACCGTGAACTCCAGGGCCGGTCTCCGGGCTCATGCGCGAACAAGGCGATGCCTGTTCGGCCGTCGCGCCTTCCCATGTCGTCATCGAGCAATGACGGGTCACAGTGGCGGATGCGATGGCTTGACGCACTTACCGTTGCGGGGGCAGCGCCGGCATTGCGCCATGAATGGCGCGCACCGGCTTCCCGTTTCAACCTTCGGACGAACGTCCTCGGGTCACCTCGAAGCGCGCGCAGTGTAACCGATCGTGGCGTAGGAGGCCCGTGCGCGCTCGACGGCCTAGTCGGCGTGGCCGCTGTCGGGTTCGTCGAAGAGGTTGAATGCGGGCGACGAGTCTTCTTCGCGCATCGTATGCGTAGTGGTGACCGGCGAGGCCGCCGGCCGGCCGCGCGGCGGCGGCAGCAGCGCGATGGCCGCATCGGCGGCGATCAACAGCTCGCTGCGACGTTCGCTGGGCACATCCTGCCAGTGGCAGTCGAGCAGGGCGCCTTCCAGCGCATACAGCAGGTTGAGACTGGGTTTGAAGCCGGCGCGCTTGACGCGCATGAAGGCTTCGAGCGCGCCGATCGCGCGCAGCTCGTCCTCGGTGCGCAGGCCGACCTGGCGCAGCCACGCTGCGCTTTTCGGGCCTATATTGCGGAGTTTCAGCGGAGTGGCCATGCGGTTCCGTCGTGGAGAGGAGTTGCGGGGCTCGCGCCAGCTTACGCGTTCGCGCGCAGGCTGCGTACGAACAGTGCGGCGATGGTTTCGAGCCCTACCTGATCTTCAACGTCGAATCGCCCGGGAACCGGACTGTCGAGATCGAACACGCCGACCAGCGCATCGTCCAATACCAGTGGTATCACCAGCTCCGAGCGCGATGCGGCATCGCAGGCGATGTGGCCGGGGAAGTCGTGGACATCGGCGATGCGCTGCGTCCGTCGGCGACTTGCGGCAGCGCCGCACACGCCCTTGTCGAGCGGAATGCGGACACAGGCAGGCAGGCCCTGGAACGGACCGACGACCAGTTCTGTGCCATCGAAGAAATAGAAACCGGCCCAGTTCAGATCCGGCAGCGCGTGATAGACCAGTGCGGACAGATTCGCCGCGTTGGCGATGCGATCGTGTTCGCCAGACAGCAGCGCCCCGGCCTGCGCGGCGAGCTGGGCGTACTGCTCCGGTTTGCTGCCGGAGAGCGGGATGGATGCGAAACTCATGCGGCCAGTGTAGCAGCGGCGCCTGTGGCGTTTACCATGCGCATCATCCCTCCACTCGGGCGCACAACGGCGGACGCATGACGGTTTCTGTTTCCGAAGCCACGCGTGGCGTATTCGTCACCGGTACCGATACCGGTGTGGGCAAGACCGTGGCGAGCGTTGCGTTGATCCATCGCCTGCGTGCCGCAGGCCTGCGTACCGTCGGCATGAAGCCGGTTGCCAGCGGCTGCGAACACACGCCCGATGGCTGGCGCAACGACGACGCGCTGCGCCTGCAGGCCGCAAGCGATCCGCAGCCCGGATACGGGGATGTCAATCCGTATGCGCTGGAACGGGCGACCGCACCGCAGCTCGCGGCATGCGCGATGGGAATACATGTGGACCTGTCGCATCTGAACGATGCGTACGCGCGTCTTGCCGCGCTGGCCGACGCGGTAGTGGTCGAAGGCGTCGGCGGCTGGGCCGCACCACTGGACGACGGGCTGGATCAGGTCGATCTTGTGCGCAAACTCGATCTGCCGGTGCTGCTGGTGGTGGGCCTGCGCCTGGGTTGTCTGAATCATGCGCGACTCACCGCGCGCGCGCTCCGGAGCGACGGAATGCGATTGATCGGTTGGATCGGCAACCGCGTCGATCCCGCGTTCGCCGAATGCGATGAATACGTCGAACTGCTGCGCGTTGCGCTGCCAGCGCCGTGTCTTGGCGTGTTGCAGTACGCGGAATCGCCCGATGCAGCGGCGATGGCATCGCGGTTGTCGCTGCCCACGGGGTTTGCATAGGGCGGGCCCTGGCCCGCCTATGCGGTTTGCGTCTCCAACACGTTGTCGCCAGCGGCGGCATCCGCAGTGTCATGCGAATGGTCGCGCGCGAGATACAGATAGAACGCCGGCAGCACGAACAGCGTGAACGCGGTGCCGATGGTCATGCCCGAAGCGATCACCGTGCCCATCGAGAAACGCGCAGCCGCACCGGGGCCGCTGGCCATCAGCAGCGGGATCATCGCGAACACCAGCGCCGCGGTGGTCATCAGTACCGGACGCAGGCGGATCGCGGTGGCTTCTTCGATCGCTTCGCGCTTCGACAGGCCTTTCTCGATCTGCAGTTTGTTTGCGAACTCCACGATCAGGATGCCGTGTTTGGTGATCACGCCCACCAGCGTCACCAGGCCGACCTGGGTATAGATGTTGATGCTCATGCCGGGGAAGGCTTCGATGCCCTGGAGCCCGAGGATGCCGCTGGCGATCGCCAGCACATTCATGACCAGCAGCGCGCCGCAGATCGCCATCGGCACGGTGATCAGCATGATCAGCGCGTCGCGGAAGCTCTCGAACTGGGCCGACAGCACCAGGAAAATGATGATCAGCGCGAACAGCAGGGTGACCAGCATGGTCGTGCCCTCCTGTTTGAACTGCCGCGACTCGCCGGCGTAATCCACGCTGTAGCCCTGCGGCAGCACTTCCTTCGCGGCCTGTTCCAGCACCGCCAGCGCCTCGCCCTTGGACACGCCGGGACGCGGCGCGAAGGTGATCGACACGGCGTTCAGCTGCTGGAAGCGCTTCAGCACCTGCGGCTGCGCCGATTCCTTCAGGGTGACGATGGTCGAGAGCGGAATCAGTTCGCCGCTGCGCGTGCGGGTGTAGTAATTGGTGAGCTGATCGGCGTTGATGCGGTCGCTGCGCTGCACCTGCGCGATCACCCGGTACGAGCGGTTCTGCATCGCGAAGCGGTTGGCGTAGCCGCCCGACAGCATCGCCGACATGTCCGCCGACAGCGTGCGCATATCGATGCCGAGCGCGGCGGCCTTGTCGCGATCGATCTGCACTTCGATCCGCGGCTTGTCGATCTTCAGATCCTTGTCGAGGAAGATGAAGCGCTTGCTGGCGTAGGCCTTCGCGAGCACGGCATCGGCCAGTTCCTGCAACTGCTGCAGCGAACCGATGCCGCCGATCACGAATTCGCCGCCACCGTCGCCGCCGGCGCTGGGCAGCGCGGGCGGGATCAGTGCGAACACGTTCAGACCGGTGACTTCGGCGATCTTCGGCTGCAGATCCTGTTCCAGCACCTGTTTGGTCGAACGCGTGCGCTCGCTCCACGGCTTGAGCACGAAACCCGCGATCGCGCTGTTGCTGGCGCCACCGCCACCGAAGCCGCCGTTGAACAGGAAGTAGTTCTCGACCTCGGGAACGCCTTTGGCGATCCTGGTCACTTCCTCGGTGTAACGCTCGACATAGTCCAGCGTCGACGACGGGTCGGCACTGCCGATCGAGAAGATGAAGCCTTGATCCTCGGCAGGCGCCGGCTCCTGTGGCGACTGCATGTACAGGAAGACGCACGAAGCGAAGACGATGGCGCCGAACACGCCGATCACGCCCTTGGTATCGAGCGCACCGTGCAGCCGGCGCTGATAGCCATGGCGGAGGCGGTCGAAACGCACATCCAGCCAGGTTTCGAATCGACTCTTGCCGCCTTCTTTGTGCGGTTTGAGCATCTTCGCGCTCATCATCGGCGAGAGCGTCAGCGCGATCACGCCCGACAACAGTACCGAGCCCGCCAACGTGAATGCGAATTCGGTGAACAACACGCCAGTGAGGCCACCCTGGAAACCGATCGGCAGATAGACCGCGACCAGCGTGGTGGTCATCGCCACCACCGGCCAGGCCAGCTCGCGCGCGCCGCGCAAGGCCGCGTCGCGCGGCGACATGCCTTCCTCGATATGCCGGTGGATGTTCTCCAGCACGATGATCGCATCGTCGACCACGATGCCGATCGCCAGCACCATCGCCAGCAGCGTCAGCAGATTGATGGTGAAGCCCATCAACAGCATCAGGAACAGGGTGCCGACCAGCGAGAGTGGCACCGTGACCGCCGGGATCAGCACGCTGCGGAACGAGCCCAGGAACAGATAGATCACCACGATCACGATGATCACCGCTTCGATGATCGTGCTGATCACTTCGTCGATGGCATCCTGGATCGCCTCGGTGCTGTCGTACGGAATGGTGCCGACCATGCCTTCGGGCAGCTGCGGGATGATGTCCGCGTCCCAGGCTTTGCGCACGTCCTTGATCACGTCCAGCGAATTCGCATCCGGCGAAACATAGATGCCCATGAACGTCGCGGCCTGGCCGTTGATGCGCACGGACGTGCCGTAATTCTCCGAGCCCAGCACCACATCGGCCACGTCGCCGAGGCGCACGATGCTGCCGTCCTGCTCGCGGATGACCAGTTCGCGGAATTCGTCGGGAGTGCGCAGGTCGGTGCGCGCAGTGAGATCCACCGACACCATCTGGCCCTTGGTCGAGCCGAGCGCGGACAGCACGTTGTTGTTGCGCAGCGCGGCGTCGACATCGCTGGCGGTGACTTTCAACGCGGTCATGCGCTCCGGTTTCAGCCACACGCGCATCGCGAACGAGCCGGCGCCGAGAATCTCTGCACGCTGCACGCCGGGCACCGTGACCAGCTTCGGCTGGATCACACGGGTCAGGTAGTCGGTGATCTGGTTGTTGTCCAGCCGCTCGCTCGCGAACGACACGTACATCGCAGCGATCTGCTGGCCCTGCTGCAGATCGATGACCGGGTCCTCGGACTCCTGCGGCAATTGGCCGCGCAGCTTGTTGATCTTGGCCGAAATCTGGGTCAAGGCTTCGTTCGGGTCCTGATCGAGACGGATGTACGCCTGGATCGTGCTGACGCCGGCCGAGCTGGATGAAGTCAGATACTCGATGCCTTCGGCGCTGGCGATCTCGCGCTCCAGCGGCGTGGTGATGAAGCCCTGGATCAGGTCCGCGTCGGCGCCGAAATACGTGGTGCTGACGTTGATCACCGCATTCTGCAGTTCGGGGTATTCGCGCACGTTCAGCGCACTGAACGCCCGCAATCCGAACAGCAGAATGAACAGGCTGACGACGACCGCGAGCACGGGCTTGTTGATGAAGATGTCGGTGAATTTCATCGCGGTCTCCCGTGCATCGCGGACGGCGCAGGGTGGGTAGGGGCGGTAGGCAAGGGCATGGTTTCGGCGTGTGCCGTCGCGTCAGCTGTTGTCGGGCTTCGGCGCGGAATCCGCAGCCGGTTGCACCTTGTTGTTGATGGTCACAACGGCGTCGTTGCGCAGTTTCAGAAGACCGCTCGTCACGACCCGTTCGCCCGGCTTCAGACCGTCGGTCACCGCGACCAGGTCGCCACGCGTCGCGCCGGTCTTGATGAAGCGCTGCTGGACCACGAGCTTGACACCGGTCAGCGGTTTGCCCTGCATGTCTTTCTCGTCAGGCCCGTATTGCGTTTCGCGGATCACATACACCGCGTTGCCGTACGGATTGAAACTGACGGCGGTCTGCGGGATCACGATCACCGATTGCTCGCCGCCGAGGTCGAAACCGACCTTGGCGAACGTGCCGGGGCGCAATGCGTTGTCGCCGTTGACGAAGGTCGCCTGTACTTTGACGCTGCGGGTTTCCGCGTCGATGAGCGGTTCGATCGCGGTGATCCGGCCATCGAACGTGCGTCCAGGCAGCGAATCCACGGTCGCGCGGATCATCGTGCCTTCCACGAGCTGATCCATGCGCTGCTGGGGCAACGTGAAATCGAGGAAGATCGGACTGATCGACTGCAGATTGACGATGGGGCTGCCGGGCGCGATGAACTGGCCGAGATTCGCCTTGCGGATGCCGAGTGTGCCGTCGAAGGGCGCGCGGATGGTTTTCTGCGCAATCAGCGCGCGCTGCGCTTCGACCTGCGCGAGTGCGGATGCGGCATCGGCGGCGCGTTGTTCGACATCGGCCAGCGACACGAGCTTCTGCTGACCGAGTTCGCGCCAGCGGTCGCGCTGGGAAACCGCGAGTTTCGCGGCGGCGTCCAGTGCGCGCAACGTGGCTTCTTCGTTGGCGGTGTTCAGTCGCGCCAGCACCGTGCCGGCTTTCACCCGTTGGCCCGGTTCGAACAGGATTTCACGGATCACGCCGCCGGCTTCGGTGGTGACATCGGCGCCGTTGACCGCGACGAAGGTGCCCACGGCTTCGGCGCCTTCGCGCCAGCGTTCCGCTTTCGCGACCGCAACGCTGACCGATGCGGGCGGCTGCGGCATGTTGTCGAAGAATTCGTTCATGCCGGTATTCATGACGGCTTTCACCGCGAACACGCCACCGAAAATCATGGTCGCGCCGATCAACATCCACACCATCCGTTTTTTCGAGGACGGTTTGCGCTGCGCTGCGCGGTGTTCGTCATGGCGGGTCGTATCGTGTTGGTCGGTCATGGGGAAACCTCGGAGCGAAGTGCGGTCGCGGCGGTGAGTGACGTGGCGGTGCGGTGTGTCCGGGGGCACTCGCTGTCGAAAATTGCCTGGCAGAGCCGCGCATTGAGCGCGTCGAGCGCGATGTCGTCGGCCGGGTCGAACAAGGGTTGCCAACCGTAGCCGTTGAGCAGGAAGTGCAGATGTTTCATCAGCAGCCGGTACGGGTCGCCCAATGCATATGCTTCGAGCAGCCCTTCGGCATGGGTGAGGGTATGCATCCCCATGGAAAGCGTCCAAGGCCCGATAGTCACGGCCTGCGGCGACAGGCCGATGTCGGCGCGCAGGTCGCCCGCAGCGATCGCATCCTCGACGATGCCGTCGATCAGCGCGCCCAAGGGTGCGCTGGCTTCCAGCGAGCGCTGCCGGGTCAGCGCCGAGGCGGCGCCCCAGATCACATCGGTCCAGACGAACTGCGCAAGGCGGAAGTGCTCGGGCTGTGCGCGGATGACCATCAGATCGGCCAATGCGATCGCCAGCATGCGTTCACGGCTGGGGCCGCGCCAATGTGCGGCACGTTCGAACAGGTGCACGCGGCTCAGACAGTTGCGGGTGGCCAGCGTGACCAGCAGGTCTTCCTTGCTGGCGAAATGCTGGTACAGCGTGCCGATGGCGTAGTCGCATTCTTCGGCGATGCGGGCCATCTGCAGCGACAGGAGACCGTCGCGCTGGATCAGCTCCTGTGCCTTGTCGAGGAAACGCTGTTCTCGCTCGCCGCGTTCGCGCAGGCGGCGGTCCTTGGTGCTCATGGTGACGGCCGAAGTGTGTCGGTAGGCGTATTTTGAATTGAATTCAAAATATGATCAATAGTGGTTCTTGATTGATGCTGTATTGTTTTTCGAGGTAATCGGCCCTTGCCGGCTTTTTGCTTCAGGCAACAAAAAACCCGGCAGCTTGCGCTGCCGGGTCTGAAGAACGGTTGCAACGCGCGATTTCGCGGGCTGCAGCTCCGATTTATCGCGTGGTCTTGCGACCGGCGGCCTTGGTCACCTTCTCGACGTCGGCCTGAACATTGGCGGCGACGGTTTCGAACTGGCCTTTGGCGATCTGGGCAATGGCTTCGTTGGTCTTCACGGTGCGGCCGAAGACTTCCTGACCGGCGCCGATGCTGCGCTCGACGTTTTCACGGGCAACCTGCACACCCTTCGGCCAGACAGCCTTGAGGGCATCGAAGTCGCGCGCTTCAGCCAACTGGCCCCAGAAGGCGAACGTGGCGTTCATGTTCTCTTCGATGGTGGCGAGCTGCAGGCCGAACACGGCCTCGGTGTTTTCGAGGGCAAGACGACCGACCTGGGCCGATGTGTCGGCGAACTGGCGGGTCGATTTGGTGAACTGGTCGTTGAACTGCTGGTACATGGCGGGCTCCTGAGGCTTGGGAATGCCGGCAGGGAATGCCGGTGTTGTGCGGTGCAACATAACGCTCTTTTTGTTGCACTGCAACATGAACCGACGAACGGCAGTCCGCGCGTTCATACTTCTTCGGAAATCAGCAGCTTGCGGATACAAGACAGATCAGGTTTGCCGGAAGATCAACCGCGATACCGGCAGCCAGAGGTGCAGGTTTCGTGGACCACAACCTCGCTCAAGAGCGGCAATACCGGCTTCAGGCGTTCCCAGATCCATACCGCCAGTCGTTCGCTGGTCGGATTTTCGAGGCCTTCGATCTCGTTGAGGTAATGGTGATCGAGGCGATCGTACAGTGGCTTGAACCCGATCTTGATGTCGGCGAAATCCATCACCCAGCCGGTTTGCGGATCGATCTCGCCGCTGACGTGGAGTTCGATTCGGAATGAATGCCCGTGCAGGCGCGCGCATTTGTGCCCGGGCGGGACATTGGGTAGCCGATGCGCGGCTTCGAGAGTGAAGACTTTGAAAATGTCCATGGGCTGGCTCTGCGGATCGCGGAGCCGCGCTGAGCGCTGCTCGTGGGCCTGGACAGTGAAAATGGTGGCTATGGGTGGACTCGAACCACCGACCCCAGCATTATGAGTGCTGTGCTCTAACCGGCTGAGCTACATAGCCAAGACGCCGCCGCAGGTGCGGTGAGCCGGAAATTGTCCATGTCCGGGGCGCTCACGTCAATCCGACCCGTGTACTGCTGTTCGAGCTTGTCCTTGTCGGGCGCCCATGGCAGAGTCGGTGACAGCGGCCTTAAGGCCAAAGATTTCAGGAGTCCGCATCGTGATCGATCCGGACGGTTATCGACCGAATGTAGCGATTGTCCTGATGCGCCCGGATGGACGGGTGTTCTGGGCGCGTCGTGTCCGTCGTGATGGTTGGCAGTTCCCGCAGGGCGGGATGAACAGCGACGAGACGCCTACCGAGGCGATGTATCGCGAGTTGCGCGAGGAAACCGGGCTCCTGCCTGAACATGTCGATGTGCTTGGGAACACGCCGGGCTGGCTCCGGTATCGGTTGCCGCCACGCGCGGTACGCCGCCATGACCGGATGGTCTGCATCGGGCAGAAGCAGGTCTGGTTCCTGCTGCAGTTCACCGGCGAGGAGAGCGATCTGCAGCTTGATCTGACCGATTCACCGGAATTCGATCACTGGCGTTGGGTCGATTTCTGGTATCCGCTGGAGCACGTGGTCAACTTCAAGCGCATGGTCTACACCCATGCACTGCATCATCTGGCGCCGTATGCCAGGCAGGTGGCGGGTGTCCAGGCGGTTCCTTCAGCGGTCATCGAGCCCAGGCGCTGGTTGCGGCCACGCGGCCAGCAGCGTCCTGCGGCGCCTTGAAGCAGGCGGGGCGGGCTGGGCACTGCCGAGCCATCAATTGACAATCATTCTCATGCGTGGCCAAATGAGAGCGATTCCCAAACAGTGTGCTTTCCCATGTACGTATGCCTCTGCAACGGCGTTACCGAGCGCGACATCCGTCAGACCGCAATCGCAGGTTGCCGCAGCATGGTGGAGCTGACCATGCGTACCGGCTGCGGTGCGGGTTGCGGCAGTTGTGTCTGTATGGCGACTGCATTGCTGGAAGAGGTACACGCCACCGTGGCGACGGGCAGCGACATGGCGGACGCAGCCTGATGCCGTCGCGGCCTTGGTCGCAGTTCGCGCGTTACAGTGGCGCATCGCACACACGGAGCACGCCATGAAAGGCGATCCCAAGACCATCGAATTCCTGAACAAGGCGCTCTACAACGAGCTGACCGCGATCAACCAGTATTTTTTGCACGCCAAGATGCTGAAGAATTGGGGGCTGAAGGAACTCGCCGAGCACGAGTACCGCGAGTCGATCGACGAGATGAAGCACGCCGACACGTTGGCGGAGCGCATTCTTTTCCTCGATGGGCTGCCGAATTTCCAGGCGCTGGGCAAGCTGCGTATCGGCGAAACTCCGCGGGAACTGCTCGAATGCGATCTGGCGCTGGAGCTGGACGCCGTGCCGCTGCTGCGCGAAGCGATCTCGCATTGCGAGAAGATCGGCGACTACGTCAGTCGGCAGCTGTTCGCCGATATCCTCGATTCCGAAGAAGAGCATATCGATTGGATCGAAACCCAGTTGTCGCTCATCCAGCGGCTGGGCGAACAGAATTACCTGCAGGCCAAGCTGGCGAGCTGACTTGCCATATCGCGGATGCAAAAACGGCGGCCCAAGGCCGCCGTTTTTTTTTCATCCGTATCGCGTGGATTCCAGCAAATTCGCGTCGATACGCAACTTTATTCGCCGATACTGCTGTTCATCATTTTCAGGTCTTCGAGTCGAGTGACGATCCGATTGGAAGTCTTGGTGTACTCGCCGTCGAGAAGCCATTTCGCGGCATCGATCTTTCCGGATTGATGCAGTGCCACCACGCTGGAGGCCTGCTGATGGAATATCTTGTGCACAGCCCGCAGCTCGATGAACATCGGGTACTGTCCAAGCTGCTTCTGGCCATCCGAATAGATCCATTTGCCCAGATCGCAGCGGTCGTCGTGGCAAATGACTTCAGGCCGGAGATCCTCGCTCGAGTGACCTTCGAGATAATTGGTCAGCCGGTCCTTCCAGTTTCTGTGCGCGCCGATCGCGACGTCGAGGTCGAGTGCGGTCAATGCCTGATTGACATCCTCCCGCGCTTTTTCCTGTTCTTTCTTCGAGCCGAAGCTCTTGAGGAAATCGAATAGTCCCATTGCTCTTCTCGCCTGGATGTCCGTGGTCGTCTGACGGTAATGCTTCTCCAAGCAAGAATCGTGCCACCGAGTCGCGACTGGGGCGGGAAGGCCGCCCGGACAATGATCCGGGGCGAAGCATCGGATGGAGCTACATGCGAAGCCCGCGTGGGAGCTGGCCTGCTCCGAATGCCCCGGAGCCCCTCATGCCGCGAAGATCTGTCGCTCCGTGTCAGCCCCTAGGCATTTTGCGACATGTTCGCGCGCAACGCCTGGCGGGCGCGCGCGAATTCGTTCGCGATCAGCGCCACGGCGACCGCCGGACGCTCCAGGGTCTGGGTGCGGGTGGCCAATTCGAGTTTCCTGGCGGCATTCGACAGCGACATCGCGCCGAGATTGGCGCTGGACGATTTCAGCGTGTGCGAGGCGTTGCGCAGCATTTCATAGTCCGGACCGACCGCAGCGGCTTCAAGCGCAGCGATCAACCTCGGGGTGTCGTCGAGGAAGACTTCGATGAGCCGGTCGACCTCGGTCCCGAGGATGCTTCGTAGCTCTTCGAGCACTTCGGGGTCGATGATCGGCGGCAACGGGTCGGTTCGGCGTGCCGGCGCCGCAGGCGGCGGCGAATCGGGCTTTGCAGGAGGGTGGGAGGTCACGAAGGGATTTGCGGTGATGACGGGACGGTTGGCGGCGGCTTCCAGCGTGGCGTTGGGCGTCGCGGCCGGCGGAATCGGCGTAGCTGGGGCCACGACAGGCGTCGATGCGAGCGCTGCCGGCTCGTTGTCGGCAGAAGCCGGTGCGGCGGGTTCGGCATGCGCTTGTTGCGAGGAGATCTGGTGCCAATGGAACAGGCAGCGTTCCAGTTCGCCACGGGTGACGGGTTTGGCGAGATAGTCGTCCATCCCGGCGTCGAGGCATTTCTGGCGGTCGCCGGCCATGGCGTTGGCGGTCATCGCCACGATCGGCAGTCGGCGACCGCCGCTGGCGGCTTCGTGTTCCCGCCAGCGTCGGGTCGCGGTGTATCCGTCCATCACCGGCATCTGGCAATCCATGAGCACCATGTCGTAGCGCGAGGCGGACATCCGCAGCAGCGCGGCTTCGCCGTTGGTGGCGCTGTCGCAGTGGGTACCGAGCACGCTGAGCAGGCGCTGGCCGACCATCAGGTTGACCGGATTGTCTTCCACCAGCAGAACCCGCATTGGGCGTGTCGGTTCGGAAGCCAGGGGCGTGTCGGTCCCGCCCGTGCCGGTGCTGCCGCTGGACATTGCCGTCGTCGCGGTGTGGCTGCTGAAATCCTCCGCCATCGGTTCGCCGACGGGCTCGACCGTACCGAGCAGCGCGGCGCGGAGGTCCGCGTCGGGTGCCTGGCGCTGCAGCAGGGTGACGACCTGCTGCAATTCTTCGGGCACGGGTTCGTCGCTTTGCAGGCAGATCAGCCGTACCTGGCCGTAAATGGTCTGGCGTTCGAGATTGCGTTGCAGGGCCAAGGCCGTGCTGCGCACGCTGGCGAGGTCGGCGATGACCGTGGTGTAGGCCCAGGTCGGGCCCTGGCTCACGGCCGAGCGGATGCGTTCCAGTGCTTCCTGCGTGGTTTCGACGCTGGTGATGCGCAGGCCCCAGTTCGGCAGCAACATGCTCAGGCGCAGGCGCAGGCGCTGGTCGCTGGTCAGCAGCAAGACCCGGCCACTGGTGGATTCGGCCTGTCTGGCGGGAGTGATGTCGCCCTGCACCTTGAGCAGCGGAATCTCGAACCAGAACATCGCGCCTTGCCCGGCGTCGGATTCCACCCCGATGCGGCCACCCATCAGGTCGATGATGCGTTTGGAGATCGCCAGGCCCAGGCCGGTGCCGCCGTAGAGCCGGGTGGTGGAGGCATCGGCCTGACTGAAGGCCTGGAACAGCCGATCCTGTGCCGCTTGCGGAATACCGATGCCGGTGTCGCGCACTTCGAAGCGCAACTGGTGCTGTGCGCTGGTGTCGCCGATCTTGCGCACGTTAAGCGAAATGCTGCCGCGTTCGGTGAATTTCACCGCATTGCTGATCAGGTTGGACAGCACCTGGCGCAGCCGCACCGGATCGCCGCGCACCGGCAGCCGTACCGACGGATCGATCTGCAGGCTCAGGCGCAGGCCTTTGCTCTGCGCCGGGCGCTCCATCAACTGGATCACGGATTCCAGCGTCTCGCGCAGATTGAAGGTGGTCGATTCGAGCTGCAGTTTCGAGGCTTCGAGCTTCGAGTAATCGAGGATGTCGTCGACGATGCGCAGCATCTGCTGCGACGACAGGAAGGCGGTGTGCACCATCTCCGCCTGATCGGCCGGCAGCTTGTTGTGCATCAGCAGGTCGAGCATCGGCACGATGCCGTTGAGCGGCGTGCGGATTTCGTGACTCATGGTGGCCAGGAATTCGCCTTTGGCCATCACCGCCGATTCGGCGTCCTGTTTGGCCTGCCGCAGTTGCTGTTCCAACTGGTTGCGGCGCTGCAGCTCGCGCTGCAGCTCACTGCGTTCGGCGTCGCTGCGGGCGGCGATCTCGGCCGCTTCGCCCATGTGCTGCTCGTAATGGCGCGAGGCGTAAGCGAGGAAACCGACGATGGCGGCGGTGATCGCGGCCAGAGTCAGTGCAACGATCCGCCAAGGGCCCGATCCGATGGTGACATCGAGCACCAGCGCGAGGGTGGCGCCGATCGCGAAAGCCAGCGCCAGCCAGCGGAAGGTCAGCAGCGATGGCTTCGGATCGTTCAAATCGATATACCTGGGTTGGGAACGGTGCCCTGCATCCGGCCCGCTCTGGACCGCGATGCGCCTGGCCGGCCGTGGGCCGAATCCCGATCATGCCGCACCAAGCGCCAGCTTGACCAGCGTATGGACCTGTCGGCCGCCGCCGCGCGCCGCCGAAGATCCGTCAGAGCAGCGAATGCTGGAAGTCGAAATCCATCGCGTCGGCCGCGCGCTGGACCAGATCGCCCTGGATGAAATCGATTCCGCTCAGCCACAGGGTCGCTGCAGTCTGCGGATCTTCGACGTGCTGGCCGATGACCTGCAAACCGAGCAGATGCGCACGCTCGATCGCCAGCCGCATCTCGTCCTGGATCGCCTGCTGGTCGATCTTGTTGGTGTAGTGCGGCGACAGGCGGACATAGCTCAGCGGCAGCTGGGACAACAGGGCGTCGGCCTCGGCATTGGTCTGGTATTGACCCAGGCACAGACGGACGCCGGCGCTGACCATCCGCTGGCAGAACTCGCGCAGCAGCACCGAATGCACCAGCGCGTCGGCCAGCCGCACATCGACCACCAGCTGCTTGCCCTCGATCCCGAGATCGGCAAGCGAGGTCAGCAGCCACTGCGCATAGCCGTCCTGGCCCAGGCTGCGTGCCGCCTGCGGTACGAACAGCCGTGCCGACTTGGTCCCGCGCTGCTCGCCGAGGATCGCGATGGCCCGGGTCATGACCCGGCGGTCGATTTCGTGCACCAGTCCGGCGCGTTCGGCCAGCGGCACGATTTCCGCGGCGGTATGCAGCTGTCCACTGCCGTCGCGCAGCCGGACCAGCGTCTGGTATTGGACATGATCGCCGCCGACCACCGAGACGATCGGCTGGAACGCCAGTTCGAGGCGCTCGTTCTTCAATGCATCCTGCAGTTGGGCGAGCAACTTCGCGGCGTGTTCCGAGACCGCGTCGGATTGCGGCCGGTAGGCGGCGATCGCGTTCGGCTCGTTGCGCGCAAGCCGCAGGGCTTCCTCGGCGGCGCCGAGCGCGGTGCCGGCATCCTTGAAGCCGAGCGCCAGATCGACATAGCCGACACAGGCGCGCAGCCGGATATTGTCCCCGTTGATCGCGAGATTCTGGCCGATGAAAACATCGCGCAATTGCCGCGCCCAGATCGCATGGCGATCGGGCGGCAAGCCCGGCCAATACACCACGAAGGTGTTGTCGTTGAGCCGCGACGCCGGGTGTTCGCCTGCGACCCCGGCGATGAGCCGCCCGGCGTCGGTGAGGATCGCGTCGAGCGAGGCGTAACCGTAATGCTCGCGCAGCGCCGATGTGCCTTCGATCACCACGAAATGCAGGGCGCCCATGCTTTGCTGCGGGAACGCCAGCGCCAACTGCTGCAGCATGTAGGTGCGCGTCAGCAGGCCGGTGGCCGGGTGTCGGCGGACTTCCTGTTCGCGCTGCAGCTTGAGCGCGCGGGCGCGGCGCACGCGGTTCTCCACGGCAGCGATCAGGTGTCGCGGACGAACCGGTTTGCTGAGGTAATCGTCGGCGCCGCTGTCGAGCACTTCGAGATGGCTTTCGGGGTCGGTGTCGCCGGTCAGGAACACCACCGGCATGTGCGCGTACGCGGCGTGGCTGCGGATCAGCGCGGTCAGTTCGATGCCGCTCATACCGGGCATGTGCAGATCCATCAGCACCAGATCGGGATGGAAGCGATCGAGCGTGGCCATGGTTTCGCTGGCCAGTTGGACGACTTCCGCGTCCATGCCGGAACCTTTGAGCACGCCCTGCGCGAACATCGCCTGGCTGCGGTCGTCCTCGACGATGAGGATGCGGTAAGCGGGTTCCCCCTGTTCGGCCGGCACCACTTGCGGTGTGGCTTCGATCTCCGCGGTTTCCGCCGCCATCGGATCGACGAGCAGTTGCATGGCCGGCTGCGGTGCGTCCTCGCACCAGCGGCGCCAGTAACCGGCAGGCGGCGATTCGGCGCGCACCTGCGCGCCGGGGCCGCCGGTCCGGCCGCCGGATGCGGCGGAACTACGCTCGTGAGGAACAAAAGACATCGAAGCTCCCTGCTTGAACACCCATTATGCGTGTTCACTCCTTGTTGGGAAGCCCGGTTGGGAAGCCCGCGATGCACCGGCGTCGCCGGAGCGGTCGGCGATGCCGCCGAACCGTCATCCGGTCGAGAGGATCCGCGAGACCCCGCGATACAGCTTGCGCCACAGCCACCAGACGACGAGGGCGATGGTCAGGCCGGTGCCGACCGCGACCGTGAGTGCGATCCACGGGTGCGACCACACCAGCGCCAGTCCGCCGATCACCGCAGTGTCCTCTGCGATCGAAGCGGTCCAGTTGCTGATCGGCTCCGGCGAGGTGTTGAGCAACGCGCGGGTGCCGGACTTCAGCACGTGGCTGGTCAGCGCCGCGCCGGCGCCGGCGGCCATCATCCCGGCGCCGAGGTCGCCATCCGGCGACATCGCCGCAGCGGCGAGGAACGCGCCGGCCGGTACCCGCAGGAGGGTCTGCAGCAGGTCCCAGCCCGAATCCACGCCCGGAATCTTGTCGGCGAAGAATTCCGCCAGCGCCAGCGCGCCGGAAACGCCCAGGACCCACGGCGAGGTGGTGGCTTCCAGGGCGGGCGGGAGATCCAGCCAGCCGAAAAAGCCGGCGATACCCACGCCGAACACCGTGAGATAGGCACGGACACCCGCCAGCCAGGCCAGCATGATGCCGATGGCGAACACGTGAGCTTCGGAAATGACCATCTGTTTTCCCCAACAGCGCGCCCGATGGCATGACCTACGGAGCGCGAGCCACGGCCAAGCGGGCCGCACGGGGGGACAGTATCAGAAGCCTTGCTTGACGAAGCCTTAAGGTCGTCGCGTTAGGATGGCGACCCATGAACGACACGCCCGACGACACCCTGCCCAAACGCCGACGCAGCGCCCCCCGCAAGGCTGCGAAGACGCTGGTCGTGGTCAACGAGCCGGCGGTCCAGGCCATCCTCGATCAGGCGCTGCACCCGGAACCATTGCCGGAATCGATGCCGGAGGCGGCGACGGACGCGGCAGCGACGACCGCGTTGCCGAACCCGGCGACCCGGCGTCGCCCGCCGCGCCAGCGCGCGAAAAAGCCGAAACCGCCGCTCGAGGCTGGGATCGTGATCGCGGAAGCGACACCGGAGCCAGAAGCAGCCCAGGAACCACCGCCCGCCGAGGCGGACGTCGAAATCGTCGCCGTCGTCGAAACGTCCGTCGAACCGACGTCCGGGGACGCTGCGGAGATCGGAGCGGTGGCATCGGACGACACCGGACACGACGCCCCGGTCTTCGTCGACCTGCCGCCCGCCGACCATGCGCCGCCCAGCGACGGCCATCCGCCGGTGTCGGATGCCGAACCGGAGCCCAGCCATCATCACTGGGTCTACCTCGGCCTCGGGGTGTTCCTGCTCGCGCTGGGCTTCGGCCTGTGGGGCGTGTGGGCGACCTGGTTCGCTGGCGGCGACCCCTCGACCCAAAGCGCGACCGCGCTGCGCGCGAGCAGTGACAAGCTGAGTCAGGAAGTGTCGACTTTGCGTCGTTCCGACCAGATCAGCCGCGAGGCGAACCGGGACCTGGAGCGGGCGCTTGCCGAGCGCGACGAGGAGATCGCCGGTCTGCGCGCCGATATCGCCTTCTACGAGCGCTTCGTCGGCGCCACCGGCCAGCGTCGCGGCCTCAGCGTCCATGATCTCGAGATGCAGCTGCAGAGCGGCGACGCCTGGCATTTCGTCGCCACGCTCACCCAGAACCTCAACCGCGGCGCGGTCAACACCGGGCGGGTGACGCTGTCGATCGAAGGGACCCGCAACGACCGCCTCGAAAAACTGTCGTGGTCGAGCCTGCGCAAGCAGGCCAACGCGCCCGGGGCGGGCTATTCCTTCAAGTATTTCCAGCAGGTGGAAGGCGAAGTCATGCTGCCGAAAGACTTCAAGCCGCTGCGGGTGACCGTGCGGCTGGTGCCGGCAGGCGGCAGCGCGGTGGAACAATCCTTCCCATGGCCGGAAACCGTGCGTGGCGGCGGCTGAAGCGCGGGTTGCCGGTATCTGCGGGCATCCGCTCGCGTCTGCTCCTTGAACCCCGGGTCGCATCCCCCCATCCTGTCGCCATGGACATCCACACCACCGCATCTGCCTCGCCTGCGGGCGATTCCCCGGCGCACCTGCTCGACTTCACGCCTGCCGCCGCCGCCAAAGTGCGCGAACTGATCCGCGAAGAAGGCAACCCCGCGCTCAAGCTGCGGGTCTACATCCAAGGCGGCGGTTGCTCCGGATTCCAGTACGGATTCGAATTCGACGAACAGCGGAACGAGGACGACTTCGCGGTCGCCACCGACGAAGTCACCCTGCTGGTCGATCCGCTGAGCCTGCAGTATCTGGTCGGTGCCCAGGTCGATTACACCGAGAGCCTGCACGGCGCGCAGTTCGTGATCCGCAACCCGAATGCGAAGACCACCTGCGGCTGCGGCAGCAGCTTCAGCGCCTGATCGGACGATGTCGGGCGATCAACCACCGCCGCCACGTTTCGCGTTCGTCGAGGGCGCGCTCGATCGCGCCGACGCGCTGCGCGACAACACGGATGCGCTGCATGCCTACTGGCCGAACGCGCGGGTACTGCAGGTCGACGGCGATGGCAGAACCCGCGTCGACGCACAGGGTCGTCTCTCCACGCCACGCGGCAGCGAGGTCGCGGAGGAGCACGGCGATGCGATCTTCCTCGGCATGCGCGGCGATGAGGCGTGGTTCGCACAGGCCGAAGCCGGTGTCGATGCCATGTCCGCCGCGCCCGCGTCCTTCGAGTCGAAAAGCGCGGCCGGCGATCGTGTCGATCTGCGCGCCGCTGCGGCGAAATGGTCGCCGTTCGAAGCGACCGTCTTCGCCCAGGCGCGCGCGGTGCTGCACTGGCAGCAGCGCCACCGGTTCTGCGGCGCCTGCGGTGGCGCGCTCGCGTTCCAGCGCGGCGGTTGGCAGGGCCGATGCGCGCAGTGCGGGCTCGAACACTATCCGCGCACCGATCCCGCGGTGATCGTCGCCGTCACCGACGGCGAACGTCTTCTGCTCGGCCGTCAGGCGAGCTGGCCTGCGCGCCGTTATTCCACGCTCGCCGGATTCGTCGAGCCCGGCGAAACGCTCGAACAGACCGTCGCGCGCGAAGTGATGGAGGAATCCGCCGTACGCGTGCGCAGCAGCCGTTACCTCGCTTCGCAGCCGTGGCCGTTTCCGTCGTCGCTGATGCTCGGTTTCATCGCCGACGCCGAGCCCGATCCGCCGCAGGCCAATGAAGAGCTCGAAGATGCGCGCTGGTTCACGCACGACGAAGTCGGTGCGGCGCTGCGCGGCGAAACCCTCGAATCCGGGCTGCTGCTGTCGCCCTCCATTTCGATCTCGCGCTGGCTGATCGAATGCTGGCATGCCCGCATCGACACCGGCCGCGTGGATTAGACTGCGGCCATGTCAGCGACCCTGATCGCCGTGATCTTCGCGCTCGCGCTCGGCCATCTGGCGCCGGCCCTGGCGACGGCCGTGCGCCGATACGACTGGTTCGGCGTGTGGCTGCGTTGGCTGAATGCGCGCAGCGGCGATCATGCGGGTGATGTCGATGAAGACGCGGGATTCCGGCGTGGCCGTTACGGCATCGCGCTGGCGTTGCTGCCGCCGGTGCTCCTGGTCGGCCTGTTCCAGTTCGCGCTGCACTCGCCGTTGGCTGGCGTGGTCGGCCTGTTGTTCGGCGTTGCGGTGCTGTTCCACGTCTGGGGCCCGCGCGATCTGGATGCGGATGTCACCGCAGTGGCTGATGCGGAGGATGCGGTCGCGCGCCGCGCTGCGGCGATCCGGTTGGGGGCCCATCTTGATGGCGGCCTCGGCGAAGCCGCCGCGATGGTCGAGGGCGTATTCGCCAGCGCATTGCGTCGCTGGTTCGGCGTGCTGTTCTGGTTTCTGCTCCTCGGTGCGGTCGGCGCGATGTTGTACCGTCTTGCCGCGCTCGCCGCCGAAGGCGAATTCGCCGATGCGCTGCCTGCGCCCACCCGTGAAGGCGCGCGCCGCTTCTTCGCACTGCTGAATTGGCCGGTCGCGCAGGCGATGACGCTCTCGCTCGCGCTGGTCGGCAATTTCGATACCGTCCTGGGCGTCTGGCGCGACGCCAACGGCGCCTCGCTGCGATTGGATCACGCCCATCTCGGCGCCGCCGCCCGCGCCAGCGTGCGTTGCGAGATCGCCGAGGAAACCCGGGAATTCATCGAAGAAGGCGCCAGCCCCGGCAATGCCTGGGTGCAACTCGGCGATGCTCCGGAGCTGCGCGACGCGATGAGCCTGGTGTGGCGCATCCTGCTGCTGTGGCTCGCGATCCTGGCGCTGTTCGTCGTAGCGGGCTGGGTAAGCTGAGGCCGTTCGCACGGCATGGGGTCGCTGTTTGTAGCAGCGACGGAAGTCGCGACGAACCGCCAGTGATTTTTCCGCGGCCTGTCGCGACTCCCGTCGCTCCTGCAAAGAAGCGTCACATCCTCGCCAACACCGCCTGCGTCGGCTTCGCCAGATTCAACGTGTAGAAATGCAGCGACGGTGCGCCGCCGTCGATCAGGCGTTTGCACATCGTCGCCACCAGATCCGCCGCGAATTCTCGGACACCGTCGGCGTCGTCGCCCAGCGCCTGCATGCGTTTGCCCATCCAGCGCGGAATCTCGGCGCCGCAGCTCTCGGAGAAACGCTTGAGCTGGGTGAAGTTGGAGATCGGCATGACGCCGGGCACGACCGGCACCGTCACGCCCAGCTTGCGCACGTCGTCGACGAAGCGGAAATACGCATCGGGATTGTAGAAATACTGGGTGATGGCGCCGTTGGCGCCGGCATCGATCTTGGTCTTGAAATGACGCAGGTCGGCCAGTGCATCCTCGGCCTGCGGATGCGTTTCCGGATACGCGCCGACTTCGATATGGAAGTGGTCGCCGTGCTCGTCGCGAATGAACGTGATGAGGTCCGAGGCGTAGCGCAGGTCGCCGTGATGGCCCATGCCCGACGGCAGGTCGCCGCGCAACGCGACGATGCGCTTGCAGCCGAGTGCGCGATACAGCCGCAGCAGTTCGCGGATCTCCTCGCGACTGCCACCCATGCACGAGACGTGCGGCGCGGCGTCGAAACCGTGCTCCTGCTTGAGGTGGCGCACGGTTTCGGAGGTATAGCTGAGGGTCGAGCCGCCGGCGCCGAACGTGCAGGAGACGTAGTCGGGCGCATACGACTTCAGCTTCTGCGCGGTGCGGTCCAGCAGCGCGCGCTGCTCGTCGGTCTTGGGCGGGTAGAACTCGAAGGAAATGGCGGTCATGACGGCGTCCAGTCGTGTCGTCGGCATAATATCTCTTTATCGCGATGAATGTGCATCAATGTGCCGGCGGCGCCGAAACTTGTCGGCCCTGGTCATGGGGTCGAGGCGCGGCGGCGTTACTCTGAAGCCCGCTTCCGTTTCCCGACCCCCCGCGATGTCCATCGTTCTGACCGAATTCGCCCGCCCGCGCCTGTTCCCCCGCGAACCCCGCCGCAACACCCTCCAGGACTGCACGCCCGAAGCGTTCGAGCATCGCCTCAATGCGGAAACGCCGCTGGCGGTGCTCGATGGCTACGCGCTGTTCTGCAAGCTGCACGTGCATCGCAACTGGACGACGACGCGCTGCATGACGATTCCGATCGACGACAACAATCGGAATCGACTGCGCACGGCCTACGAAGCGCGCACGAAGGACGAACTGCCGGTGCTGGTGCGCTGGTTCGAAGGCGTGGAGCCGCCGGTCGCGGAATATCTGATTCCGATTCTCTACAGCCGCGAACAGATGGCCAAGGAAGGCACGCCCATCGACGCCGACTGGGGCGTGGTCGGTTGCCTGTACACGATGATGCCCGAGGAAACCCCGATGACGCCGATCACGATGATGCGCAATGCGCTGGGCGTGGAGGAGGGTGGTTCGGGGGTGCCGCTGGATCGTGAGGCTTATTTGCGGAGTGTGGGGTTTTGGGAGGCGAATGCCGGTTGGCGGCCGTGAGGCGAAATGCGTACGCTGGGTCCATGACCCAGCGTACGGACTGAGGTCCGACATCAGTTCAAATAAATCTTGGCATTGAGGTTAAGAATTTTATTAGGCTTGGCTTTCTATTATTGCTTGCTGCTGAATGCTCGGCGGCTCGGCAGTTCCGATAACAGGCATGACTATGTCGACGTCAAAATTCGGCACGACGGGCTTTCCTGCTTCGCGCGGTGCGAATATCGCCAAAAGGGTCGCAAAGACGAACGAAAGTATGCCATTCCTAATTGCCGCATTGGCGCCAGCAGCTTCGTTTGCACGCCGCGCATTTGATACCTCAAACCCAGAAAGCGCATCGACGCAAGCTCTTATTGAGGCTTCGCCTCCATCTTGCATCATGACAGCAAAGTCAGGGCCAATTCCCCCGCGTGGTTTTGGACGCAGACCTGCGAAACCCATGATGATTCCACTGAAGAGCGAAAGAATTGAAAATAGTACACAAATAAGAACGACTGTCTTCATCGGGGAATTTGCGAGTCCATCCAGCAATGGCCGGGAAGCTGAACCGCCTACAGCTGCAGCTATTGAAAGTGCTGCTGTCGTCTTGGTCAACTTATCATCCAGCGATTTTGCACGATCCCACTCATCCGAGATGGCTTTGAGTAAAACCTCAGGTGATAGTTTTTGCCAGCGCGCCACGCGTTCTTGCGTCGGCTTTTGAACCCGACGATTTGTTAGTACGACGGCGAGCGGAGGCGTGAGATGGAATAAAAATTCATCTAACGGCGCTCCTAATATGTATTTGATCTTCTTTATCATGTGAGCACAGAAGCTATAGCGCTCGCAATTGGTCGTGTACGGCTTTCAAGCCAGCCCCATTCGCCCGTAGGATTGATTTCGATGAACCAATAGCGATGGCCACTGAGTGCAAGATCAATTCCTGCCATAACAAGGCCCATTCGTCGCATTAGTGCAAAACAATATTCTGCCACTTCATCAGGCAATTCAAAATCCTCGTAGGTAAGCTCGTCCTTCTTGTTGAGTCGCCAATCGCCTTCAATACCATTCTCTTTGTAACGGATCGCCACACACCAGAACCTTTCACCAACGACTGTAACCCTCAAATCAAGCTTGTCGCGAAGAACAGCTTGAAGCGTTGAGGGTATTTTTTGAAATTCAGACCTCGCGCAAGCGGACCAGGGCACAATCTGCGTGAAAGCAAAGGTTTGTGTATCGCCCTCTCTAAGAAGTACCGTATCGAGAGACTTCAACGCCACTATGTCACCGATTTTCTCGAGCACTGGGGCAGCGGAATCGTTTGAGATTAGCGTCTCAGGAACATCAAAGCCAATCGCACTTGCAATGCGGAGCTGCCAAGCCTTATTTTCGGCACGAAAAGTGGCAGAAGGATCATTCGCCCAGAGTGCATTGTCAAATACGCTGAGCGCACGCATGAATGCCATCCATTGAGATCTAGACAGCTGCTCCGCCGGTAAGAGAGCCCGCCCCTCTGAGTTGCGAAGGTAAGTGGGCTGACGATACCAAACGCTTTTCAAGGTTTCATCTACGACCCAAGTTTGCTCTTCAAATTCTACCTTGAGTCGCGGTGCAACAGGATCAAGGCAAAGGCGAAGATCTGTCAGCTGGTCTCGATTCAGTCGAAGGTATGTTATACCTTTTTGAGCAAGTGCCAAGCAGACCTTATCACTTGAAAAATCATGGAGATCCGCGAGTATGAGAACAGTGGGCCTCATCATTGACCCTTCTGATCCTCTCCTGTTTCCAAATCCATTTTCTTCGTCTGCTGCTCAAAAGCAGGGTCCAGCGCCAAAATCGCGCCATGCTCACTTTTCCAGATCCCAGCGGCAAAGTCATATTGACAACCAATCGGCATCGGCGTCGAGTCGCGCGCTGGCGAGCTCACAGCAAGCATCTCAAGAATATGCATTAATTTCTCCCATACTTGTTAGTGCTGAGGCTACTACAGTAGTTCACCCAAGGTGAAGTGCTAGAGCCTTACAGGCGTTTCAACTTAGCGAAGCGGCAATACTTGATCTGCTTAGCAACAATGTACAGCGACTTTTTTCAAAATCTCATCTTCAGTCAATATGGCAATCCGCCCGATATGCAGTTGGACAGAGCAATTATATTTTTAAGAGTACATCCGTTTTTTCTAAGCCGCTAGAGTGAGATTTTCACCCTGTCAGTTCTGACAGCAAGTAGGGTTTATAAGTGAGGCGCCAAACACCTTCCGAGACGTACGTAAGGCCGTAAGGCGCATGCGCAGGGCGGAACCGCCGAAGGCGATTCCGCCGTTGGCCACAGGGTATCCATGGATGGCGGAATCGCTTTCGGGGGTTCCGCTCTACGACAAGCCAAAAACAAAAAAAACGGGCGCCGAAGCGCCCGTTTTCGTTTTGCAGGCAACCGCCGTGGATCAGTAGCGGTAATGCTCCGGCTTGTACGGGCCGTCCTTCGACACGCCCAGGTATTCGGCCTGTTCGGTGGTCAGTTCGGTCAGCACCACGCCGATCTTTTCCAGGTGCAGACGCGCCACTTCTTCGTCCAGTTTCTTCGGCAGGATGTAGACCTTGGCTTCGTAGGTGCCCTTGTTGGCCCACAGGTCGATCTGCGCGAGGGTCTGGTTGGCGAACGAGTTCGACATCACGAAGCTCGGGTGGCCGGTGGCGCAGCCGAGGTTCACGAGGCGACCTTCAGCGAGCAGGTAGATGCTGTTGCCCGGCTTTCCATCAGCACCCTTGAAGGTGTACTTGTCGACCTGCGGCTTGATGTTCAGGCGCACGGCGTCGGAGTCGTTGAGCTTGTCGACCTGGATCTCGTTGTCGAAGTGGCCGATGTTGCAGACGATGGCCTGATCCTTCATCTGCGAGATGTGCTCGAGCGTCAGCACGTCCTTGTTGCCGGTGGTGGTGACGTAGATGTCGCCACGGCCGAGGGTGGATTCGACGGTGTTGACCTCGAAGCCTTCCATCGACGCCTGCAGGGCGTTGATCGGGTCGATCTCGGTGACCACGACGCGGGCGCCGTACGCGCGCAGCGAATGCGCCGAGCCCTTGCCGACGTCGCCGTAACCGCAGACCACCGCGACCTTGCCGGCCAGCATCACGTCCATCGCGCGCTTCAGGCCATCGGCCAGCGACTCGCGGCAACCGTAGAGGTTGTCGAACTTCGACTTGGTGACCGAGTCGTTGACGTTGATCGCAGGCACCAATAGCTTGCCCTGTTCCGCGATCTGGTACAGGCGGTGCACGCCGGTGGTGGTTTCTTCGGAAACGCCCTTCCAGTCCTTGACCACATTGGTCCAGAAGCCCGGGCGCTCCTTGGCGACGCGCTTGAGCAGATTCTTGATGACGCCTTCTTCATGCGACGAGGCCGGTTCGTCGACCCAGGTCGAACCCTGTTCCAGCTCGTAGCCCTTGTGGATCAGCAGGGTGACGTCGCCGCCGTCGTCGACCACCAGCTCCGGGCCCTTGCCGCCCGGGAAGGTCACCGCGTCGAGGGTGCAGTCCCAATATTCTTCCAGCGTCTCGCCTTTCCACGCGAACACCGGGGTGCCGGTGGCGGCGATCGCCTGCGCGGCGTGGTTCTGGGTCGAGAAGATGTTGCACGAGGCCCAGCGCACGTCGGCGCCGATGTCCTTCAGGGTTTCGATCAGCACGGCGGTCTGGATGGTCATGTGCAGCGAACCGGTCACGCGGACGCCCTTGAGCGGCTTGGCGGCGGCGTGCTTCTTGCGGATCGACATCAGGCCCGGCATCTCGTGCTCGGCGATATCGATTTCCTTGCGGCCCCATTCGGCTTCGCCGAGCTGCATGTCGGAGACTTTGTAGTCGGGGTGGGTTTTGACTTGTGCGTTCATGGCGATGGTTCTTCCGTCGAGTGCGCCCGGGCGGATGGCCGGGTGCGCAGTGAACGGGCGCCGTTCCAGAGTGAAGCCTCCGCCGAGCCTGATCCCGGACCAGAAAGCCGGGCTTGCAGCGCCCCTCGGCGCAGAGGCGGGCATTGTATCGCTATCTCGCGATGAAAGGATGAATCAGCTGGACGCCAGGCCAGCCCCCGCCGGAAACACGATTCCGGGCTGATACCGCAGAGAGTCCGCCTGCCCGGATGCCAATCGGCATGATGACCGCGACTGTCGTCACATTACGTTGTCGTGATGACCCATCGGGCAAGGACACGGAGGACGTATGGCCGCGATCCAGAAGATCGGACTCGTCGATTTCGAGCGGTTGCTTGAGTCCTGGGAGCAGCCCAGACGCAAGATCGACGCAATCCATCTGCACCACACGCGGATGCCGTCCAAGCGCGACTTCCGTGGCGCGGTCAGCCTCGAAGCGATGCGGCGATACCACACCGAGCATGTGGGTCTGGCCGACATCGCCCAACATCTGAGCATCGATCCCCACGGCGGCATCTGGACCGGGCGCGCGTTCGAGATGCCGCCTGCCAGTGCCAGCGGCCAGAACGGATCGCGCCGCAAAGGGCCGTTCATGATCGAAATCATCGGCAACTTCGATGATGGCAACGACAAACTCGAAAGCCCGCAGCAGGACGTTCTTCTCGCGGTGGTCCGGGCCCTGCTGGAGCGGTTCGACCTGAATCGGAAAGCGGTGCTGTTCCCGAGGGATATGCCCAAGCATGCCAAGGCGACATGCGCCGCGATCACCGCACTGCTCGCGGGCGCCGATCCGACGCTGCCTGCCCAGTCGGATGCTGTGCTGGATGGGGAGGCGATCCGCGGCTGGCATGGCCCCCGGTCGCGCGACCCGTCCGCGGAAGATGGTCTCGATCTCGAACCGGCATTCGCCGAAGTGCCCGAGGATCAGGATTCGCTGCAGCGTCAGGCATTCCTCGTCGATCTGATCGAACGCGGCGCGCTTGCGCCGGCGGCGGCCCGCGGAGTCGATTTCAGCGTCCACCCGCTGCTGCCCCACGTGATCAATCTCTCCAAGGGCGTGCTGTCGAGCGAAGGTGATCTGTCCAGCAGCCTGTCCGGCTTCTCCTGCACGCGTTCCTCGCTGAAGGCGATCGTCGATACGCATCTGCCGGCCTATATCGAGCGCCGTCTGCAGAACAACAAGACGCCGCACCTGGTGTTCTACGTGCATGGCGGCCTCAACAACGAGAAGGTCGCGCTCTGCTACGCGCGCAGCATGCTGCGATGGTGGCTCGCGCATGATGTCTATCCGGTCTTCTTCATCTGGGAGTCGGGACTGCTCGATACCCTGCGCAACACGCCGCGCGCCGTCGGAGCGCGTGGACTGGGCGATCTGTGGGATCGGCTGCTCGAAGGTCTGACCCAGCGCGCTGCGCGCAAGGTCTGGGCGCGCATGAAGACCGATGCCGAGAACGCATCGCTGAAAAGCATCCCCGCGCTGGACAACCGCCCCGGCGGCGCATGGTTGTTCGCCGAGTTGCTGAAGCCCTTGCTGCAAAAGCACAAGGGCAAGCTTAAGGTGCATGCAATCGGGCACAGTACCGGGCCGATCCTGCTGTCGAAATTCCTGCCGCTGCTGCATGGAACGTCGGCCACAGACGCGTCCGCCTGCGACATCGAAACGCTGACCTATCTCGCACCCGCGATCCGCACCGATGTGTTTGCGCAGCGCGTCATGCCGCACTTGCCGAATGGCGCAGTCCCGCGCATCAACGACTTGACGATGTACACGATGACCGATGAAGCCGAGCAGGACGACTCGGTCGCGCATGTCTACCGGAAATCGCTGCTTTATTTCGTGCGGGAAGCCTGCGAAGACCACACCGACGGTCGGATTCTCGGTCTGGCGAAGGATGTTTTCGATGGCGTCGCGAAAGGCAGGAAAAACGACATCGCAGACTGCTTCGGCGTGACGAAGCTGGCGCTCGGCGAACTGAGCTTCGAGGCCCGCGGCGCGCTCGAGCTGTCGCCATCCCACGACTCCGGGCGATTCAACGACAAGACCCGCGCCGTGACCCATGGCGGTTTCGACAATGACCCCGCGACGATGACATCGGTGCTCAGGCGCATCCTCGCCAGCGGCCACGTCAAGGAACATCCGATATTCCGCACCGACGACAATACGCAGTTCCCCAGCAAGGATGCATTCGACCGCTGCGGCATCGAAAGTCGCAGCCTCGACCCGGAGGCGGCCGTCGCGACGGAATCGAGAAACGGCGGTTCGGGCTGCTGCTGTTGCTGCATGAACGGACCGGAATCGCCGGCCCGGTTCGGCGACGATGTGGAACCCGATGGCGACGACGATTCCGTAGGCGATGACGCTGCCGGCGAGAGCGATGCCATGCCTTCATCCCCATCTCCGGCAGGCGGCAACCGCAAACGCAATGCGCGCAAACTCGCGCTGTGCATCGGCATCGACAGCTACGCCGGCCAGCCGTTGAGCGGTTGCGTCAACGACAGCAAGCGCTGGGCCGACACGCTCGACGGGCTCGGGTTCCAGGTCAGGCGCATCGTCGACCGCGACGCGACGCGCAGCGCGATCGTGCAGGGTCTGCGCGAATTGATCGTCGATGCGCGCGCAGGCGACGAGCTGGTGTTCCAGTACGCCGGTCACGGCACCCAGGTGGAAGACGATGACGGCGACGAGGCCAGCGGTCTCGACCAGGCGTTCGTGCCGATCGATTACGACAAGGGCGCGCTGCTGATCGACGACGATTTCCATCTGCAGACCGAAGCGTTGCCCAAAGGCGCGTTCCTCACGATGTTCATGGACTGCTGCCATTCCGGCAGCAACAGCCGCTTCGCGCCGGGGCTCCCGGCCACCGGCAAGCGCGGCAGCGACGAACGCGTGCGTTTTCTACGGCTGAGCGACGACGTGCGCCGCAAGTTCCTGTCGTTGCGCAAGGGCAAGTCGGTGCGCGCGCGCGGCGTTGGAGAGCGTCCGGCGCTGCCCGGCGTGGTCCATTTCGCCGCCTGTCGCGACGACGAATACGCGTGGGAGAGCAACGGCCAGGGCGACTTCACCCGGCATGCCAGCGCGCTGTTGGCGACGGCGGCGCGCGACGGCAGCAGCAACCGCGCGTTCATGGATGCGATCGTTGCGAAGTTCGGCACGCGTCCCCGCCAGCATCCGCTGCTGCTGAAACCGGCGACCGGGTTGAGTGAGCGGCGTGTGTTCGGCGGGGAGTGATCGCTCATGGCAGGTAAGAGCACTGACAAACCCTGGCCCTTCATGGTCCACGACAGTCTCAGCCGCAAGCGCGCGCGGCTGGCGTTGCAGAACCGCGAGATGCCGGCGCGGCGCAAGTTGCGCGTGTACGCGCAGGATCCGAGCCTCGGCACCGAGGACGGCGCGATCTACACAGTGTCGATTCCCTACGAACCCCTGCAGCCCGGGCCGCAGGGCGCGGTGCTGGTGGTGCAGGATTTCGACGAGGGCACGCAGACGCCCTACGACGGCGTGGATCTGGATCGCCCGGCGGTGCTGATGGAGGACGGCCTGCCGCCGAGCAGCACCAATCGCGCTTTCATCCAGCAGATGGTCTACGCCGTGGGCATGGAAACCTACGAACGCTTCGTGCGCGCGCTCGGGCGCGATCCCGGATTCGGCCCGCTGGGCGGCAAAGGCCACGTCGACGGCAAGCTGCGCGTCGCGCCTGCGGCGTTCAAGGACGCCAACGCCTATTACGATCGCGAAAGCGGCGCGCTGAAATTCGGCTACGCCACCGCCGAACGTTTCGCCAAGGGCCCGAGCCAGCCCGGTGCGCTGGTTTACACCGCACTGTCGCGCGAGATCGTGGCGCACGAGATGAGCCATGCGCTGCTCGATGGCCTGCGTCCGAATTTCATGCGCCCGACGCACCCGGATGTGTCGGCGCTGCATGAGGGCTTTTCCGATCTGGTCGCGGTGTTCATGCGCTTTTCGCAGCGCGAGATGGTGGAACGCGCGATCGAGAAGAGCCAGGGCGGGATCAAGGACGACCTGCTGGTGTCGATCGGCAAGGAATTCGGCTTCACCCAGGTCGACGGCCACAATCCGCTGCGTACCGCGATCACCACGCCCGGCCCGGACGAGGCCATCGCCCAGAGCGACATGTACACGCATTACGACGAGGAGCACGACCTCGGCGCGGTGTTGTTGTCGGCGGTGTTCGATGCGTTCTGCGAAGTGTTCGAGCGCCGCACCGGCAAGATCAAACGTTCGCTGGCGACCTATCAGGGCCGGCTCTCGCACGAAGGCATCCACTGGCTGGCGCAGCAGGCTTCGACGCTGGCGCGGAAATTCCTCAACATCGTCATCCGCGCGATCGACTACTGCCCGCCGTTCCACTGCACCTTCGGCGAATACCTGCGCGCGCTGATCACCGCTGACTACGACCTGGTCGGCGAGGAAGGCACGGCGTACCGTGAAGTCATCGTCGGCTCGTTCCGGCGTTATGGCGTGACCGTGCCGGACGTGCCCACGCTCAGCGTCGAAAGCCTGCTGTGGAAACCCCCGCAGTCCGGGCGGATCGTGATTCCGCAGCTGCGCTTCCGCAATCTCGGGCTGACCTTCGACGACGGTTTCTGCGACTGGCCTCAGGACGACGACGGCGGTTCCGTGCGCCGCGCCGCGCAGGCACTGGGCGACACCATCTGCACGCCGAGGCACGCGCACGATTTCGGACTGGTCGAACCCGGCGGCGCGTTCGCGCCACCGCGATTGCTGTCGTTGCGCACCCTGCGCCGGGTATCGCTGCGCGGCGATGTCGCGTTCGATCTGGTCGCCGAAGTGGTGCAGAAGGCGCGGGTGCGCGAAGGCTGGTTCCTCGGCGGTTCCACCATCGTGGTCTCGTCCGAGGGCGAAGTGCGCTACGCCATCGCCAAGCATGCCGGCAGCAAGAACCGGCTCGCCGCGCAGCGCGGCTGGCTGCGGGGCCAGCCGAAACACATCCAGGACGCCGCCTGGCACGAGAATTCGATGGTCTCGGCGCGGTTGCAGCGGAATCTCCACCGCGAGCATTGAGCCGTGCAGGCCATGACCTGTGGCGCATCCGCCGCCGCAGGGTCGGGGCCATGATGGGCGACTGCCTGTTGGCTGTCCCAGGAGCTGTCGCCGCCATGACTTCACGCCGTTCCGCATTCCGTCCGCTCGTCCTGCCGGCGCTGCTCGCCCTCGCGCTGACCGCGCCGGTCGGTTTCGCCCAGCAGCCCGCCGCGCCGCAGGCCCGGTCCGCCACCGGCTATCGCGAACCCGTCGCCGAACTCAAGGCCATCGTCGACGCCGCGCGTCCGCCGCAGCTGTCGCTCAGCCCGCACCGCGACCTGGTCGCGCTGCAGCAGGTTCCGCCGCTGCCGTCGATCGCGCTGGTCGCGCAGCCGGAGCTGAAGCTCGCAGGCCTGCGCCTGAATCCGCGCAGTTATGCGCCCAGCCGCTTCTCGTTCGTCAACGATCTGTGGCTGATGGACGTGGCCACCGGCAAGGAAACCCGCATCGACGGCCTGCCGCAGCCGCTGTCGCTGGCGGCGGTGTCGTGGTCGCCGGACCAGAAATACCTCGCCTTGAACCAGCAGGACCCGAACACCGGCAGCAACGCGCTGTGGCTGGTCGACGTGGGCACGCACAAGGCGCGCCGTTTGCTGGATCAACCGCTGAACACGGTTCGCGGCGGGATGACCTGGATGCCCGACAGCAAACGCCTGCTGGTGCACCTGCGCGTGGGGCAGGGCGGGGCGCCTGCGGCCGAGATCGTGCCCGCCGGCCCCAACACCCAGGAAACCCGCGGTACCGGCAGCGTGCGCCAACTGCGCACCTACCAGGACATGCTGCGCAACGAAAGCGACGCGCGCACGCTGGAGCACTACCTGCGCGTGCAGCCGGCGCTGGTGGGCGTGGACGGCAAGGTCGCGAACATCGGCAAACCCGATCTCTACGTCGGCCTGTCGCCGTCGCCCGACGGCGAACACCTGCTGTCGCAGCGCATCGAACGGCCGTTCTCGTATCAGGTGCCGGTGAACTTCTTTCCGCGCCGCATCGAAGTGCTGGATCCCGCCGGCAAGCCGCTGCACAGCGTCGCGCAGCTGCCGCTGTTCGAAGGCCTGCCCAGCGGCAACGACGCCACCACCACCGGCGTGCGAAACATCGAATGGCGCAGCGACGCGCCGGCCACGCTGGTCTGGGCCGAAGCACAGGATGGCGGCGATCCTTCGAAAGCCGTCGACATCCGCGACCACGTGCTGATGCAGGCCGCGCCGTTCGACAAGGCGCCCACGGTGCTGGCGAAACTCGCCGCGCGTTACGTCGGCACCCAATGGGGGCGCGGCGATGTCGCGCTGGTCGGCGAATACTGGTGGAAGACGCGCAGGATCCGCTCGTGGAAAATCGCCCCCGATGCGCCCGCCACCGCGCCGGAGCTCATGTTCGATGGCTCCAGCGAAGACCGCTACAACGATCCCGGCAACGCGGTCACCGTGCGCGACGCCAACGGCTTCCAGCGCCTGATGTTCAGCCCCGATGGCAAGAGCGTTTATCTGATCGGCGATGGCGCTTCCGCCGAGGGCGACCGCCCGTTCCTCGATCGCTGGAATCTGGACGAAAAAAGCAAACAGCGCCTGTTCCGCTCCGAAGCGCCGCATTATTCGGCGGTCGCTGCAGTGCTCGACGACAGTGCGAGCAAGATATTGATCACCCGCGAATCGCCGACCGAGCCTGCGAATTACCATCGCATCGATCTCGCCACCAAGATCGCACCGGTCGCGTTGACTCACTTCCCGCATCCCACGCCGCAGCTCAAGGACGTGAAGAAAGAGCAGATCCGTTACAAGCGCAAGGACGGCGTCGAACTCACCGGCACGCTGTACCTGCCGCCGGGCTTCGAGCCGGGTCGGGACAAACCGCTGCCGCTGCTGATGTGGGCCTATCCGGCGGAGTTCAAATCCGCCGAGGCCGCATCGCAGGTCACCGATTCGCCGTACCGCTTCAACGCGATCAGCTACTGGGGCCCGCATCCGTTCCTCGCGCGCGGCTATGCGGTGCTCGACGATCCGTCGATGCCGATCGTCGGCGAAGGCGACAAGGAACCCAACGACACCTATCTGCCGCAGCTCATCGCCAGCGCCGAAGCCGCCATCGATGAAGTGGTGCGTCGCGGCGTGGCCGACCGCAACCGCGTCGCCATCGGCGGCCATTCCTACGGCGCGTTCATGACCGGCAACCTGCTTGCGCACACGCGCCTGTTCAAGGCCGGCATCGCCCGCAGCGGCGCGTACAACCGCACGCTCACCCCGTTCGGTTTCCAGGCCGAAGAGCGCAATTACTGGGATGCCCGCGACACCTACCAGACCATGTCGCCGTTCAACTACGCCAACGGCATCAAGGACGCGCTGTTGATGATCCACGGCGAAGAGGACAACAACTCCGGCACCTTCCCGATCCAGAGCGAACGCATGTACGCCGCCGTCAAAGGCCTCGGCGGCACCGCGCGCCTGGTGATGCTGCCGAAGGAAAGCCACGGCTACCGCGCCCGCGAATCGATCCTGCACATGCTGGCGGAAACCGACGCATGGCTGGATCAATATGTGAAGAACGCGAAGCCTGCCGATGCTGCAGCGCCCGCGAAATGAATCGCAGCAAGTAGGGTGGAGTCAGCGCAGCGCAACTCCACCATCGCCATGTCGCAGGCCCGATGTGCGTCAATCGGAGCGATCGCTTTCCATGCGCACATGAAATTGTTTCTCCGATCCCATGGTGGAGTTGCGCTGCGCTGACTCCACCCTACTTGATCACCGGTAAGATGCGCAGTGGATCGCGCGCACTTCGACAGGGAGCTCCACCATGAACGAAAAAGTCAAAGTCGGTCTGGACGAATGGATCGTCGCCGACAGCACCAAAACCGATCTGATGACCGACGGCCTCTCCGGTTGCGTCGCGGTGGGTCTGGCCAAGGGCGACAAGATCTCGCTTTCGCACGTCTATTCGGACTGCACCGCCGACAACTGGGACGCCTACAAAGGCAAACTCGACGCCGCGCTCACCGCCTCCGGCATGGGCGACCTGCACGGCAGCAAGGCCATACTGGTGTGTTCGCAAGGCGACATCACGGCGGGCAGCAGCGCCTATCTGCCGCAGAAACTCAAAGGCTGGCTCGAGGAAAAAGGCACCGAAGTCGAGATCCGCAAAGACAACGGCTGCACGATGACCGCCGCCGACGGCCATCTGGCCTGCACGCTCAAGAAGGATGTCGATGCCGATCTGTATCGCTACGGGTTCAAGACGTCCACCGATGAACCCGAAGGCATGAGCCATCGCGGCAAACTGTCCGGCGACGCCAAGGCCGCCGGCCTGCCGCATCCTTCGCAGGCCGACAAGGACTACACCGGGCCGTTGCTGAGCAGCGAGGCGCATCCCGCCAATGGCCTGTACAAATCGATCCTGGCCAAGATGCCCGAGGAAGTGGACGACTTCGGCGACAAGAACAGCATCGCCGCCGCACTGACCGTGCGCGCGCTGCGCAAGGGCATCGACAGTGCCGATGAGGTGAGTCTGGGCGCAGGCGACAACAGCGACCGCGTGTTCGTGCTCAAGGGCAGCGCCGACGCGGGCAAGTCCGCGTTCGTCGAAATGGGCCAGGTCGAGGAGGCCCCGCTCAAATTCAGCAGCCGCGAAGCTGCGGACCTGCATTCAGCGATGGCACCCGTGTCGATCGCAGCATCGAGCGTGCCGGTGGTGGCGGAAACGCATAGTCCCAAGTCGTTGTAGGGGTTGGGTGTGGGTTGTGCCGATTGATGCGGGCGATCGACAATCTGTGAAGCGTATGAAAAACATATCGAGTGCGCTGAATGGAGTCGCGTTCGATATCACCGGATTCCGAGTCGGTAGCGATGCAAACCATGAATCGATTTTCGTCCTCTGCAGTCGCCTTTTCCGAGCAGGCATGGTGCACTGGCGCAAAGATAAAACTGCTGTATGTTGATTCGGCAGGGGACATTCGACAAAAGGAGTTGCATATGAAGACCATGCTCAAGACTGGCCTGATGGTGGCTGCCGTTGCACTGACTTTCTCGATGCCATCCGGTACTGCAAACGCAGGCGCCGGCGTCTGCTTCCGCGAATATCAGGCCTGTATCGCAGCCGGCTACGACATGTTCGAGTGCGAAGACGCTTACTGGTATTGCAGAGGCATGTCGCCGCCTGTGCGCATCGTCGGCAACGTCAGTCGCGGAAATTGAACTGTCGATGCGAGTGCCGTCATCGGTGACCCGCACACGATGCTGATTGATTCCGCGAATGGAAGATTGGACATCGTCGCCGCAGCAGTCACTTGCGGCGACGATGGCTAGTGCTTTCCCACAAAAGCGGCCTCATCCGCGAGCCACATTTCGTAGGGCGGGCTCAAACCCGCCATTCGCAAAAAAAACGGGGTCAGATTCAATTGCCAGCGTCCACAAGCGGTACGCCAAGGCAGCACCCTATGGGTGATACTGCGGATGCGATTCGCTATCGCAGCAAGTAGCAAGTAGGCCGGGCAAGCGAAGCGCACCCGGGAGGGTCGACGAAGCTCCCCGGGTGCGCTTCGCTTACCCGGGCTACGCTGCTGGATCTCTCCGATGGCGAGGTCCGGGTGATGGATTTCCAGACCAATCGCTGCGCCCGGCTGGCGTTTACAACACCATCGGCGACAGTTCGTTTTCGACGCGTTCTGACCAATCCACGCGCCGGATCGTTTTCGCGATGTAGTCCCATTCGCGCAGCAAGGTCCCGTGATCGCAGTCCATATTGAAAACGCGAATTTTCTTGCGGTCGCGCACGACATTCCGGACGTTGTTGCAGCAAGTAGCCCGGGTAAGCGAAGCGCACCCGGGAGGGTCGACGAAGATCCCCGGGTGCGCTTCGCTTACCCGGGCTACGCTGCTGGATCTCTCCGATGGCCAGGTCCGGGTGATGGATTGCCAGACCAATCGCTGCGCCCGGCTGGCGTTTACAACACCATCGGCGACAGTTCGCTTTCGACGCGTTCTGAACAATCCACTAGCCGGATCGTTTTCGCGATGTAGTCCCATTCGCGCAGCAAGGTCCCGTGATCGCAGTCCATATTGAAAACGCGGATTTTCTTGCGGTCGCGCACGACATTCCGGACGTTGTTGCAGGGCAGTCCGGACACATGGTCGCTCAGTTCGGCGGCATTCGGATTGATGTCGATGTTGAGATACGGCTTCATCGTCTTGAACAAGAGTACGTTGGTGTGACGCAGTTCGCGATTGATCGGGCCGAGTGCGAGCGTTTTCTCCGTGTGGATCATGTTGAGTATCTTTTCGATGTGGTCGTTGCTTTCGTAGTTGCTGCTTTCCAGTCTTCTGGCTTCCAGTCCCTTGCGGAAACCGTCCCTGTCGATTTCGATACCGCGCCTGATTCGTTGCAGCACCTCGTCGCCATCGTTGAGAATGGCGTCCAGGCTGATGATATTGATATCGGTCGCGTCCTCCGATTCCAGGATGGCTGCGATCGCGAAAGCCAATTGCCCGCCCAGGGACCAGCCGGTCATGTGGTAGCCAGCGTCATCTGGGATGTTCATCCCGCGCCTGACCGATTTCATGCAGGACAGGTAGATGCCTGCGAGTTCGTAAAGGTCGGATACCTGCTCGGCATTGTGCAGGTTGTAGTTGTCGATGCCGTAGCATTTGTACTGATCGACCAGCAGTTCGGCCAATCCGAAGTACACCTCGCACCCACCCGTGGCCGGATGGATCATGAACAGCAGTCGATCCGCCGATGAATCGTTCATCGATTTGATGATCGAATGTCGCTCGTCGGAATTCTTTTCGATGTAATCGGACAGGTTTCGGACCGTCTTGTATTTGAATACATCGATGACCTTGATCCTGGATTCCGGAAATGCATGGTTGATCTTTCCGACCAGTTTGACCGCGGAAATCGAGTCTCCGCCTCGCCTGAAGAAGTCGGAATGAACGGAGACGCTTGCGGGGTTGGCAGACAACACTGTGGAAAACAAATGCACTAGCGCTTCTTCGGTCCTGCTTTCAGGGCCATGATGCTCGTCCTCGCGACCGACGAATGCCTGGGCCGGCAAATTTTCGCGATCGAGCTTTCCGTTGTTCGTCAGCGGCAGCTGAAGCAAATGAACGAACATGCCCGGAAGCATGTAATCAGGCAGCCTGTCGCTCATGTATGCGAAGAGTGCGGCCTCGTCCAGTCTCTGGTCCGACACGTAATAGGCGACCAGGTATTTGTTCCTGCTTCCGGGATTGCTTCTTGCCAGGACGATCGACTGCCGGATCCCCGGATACGAAGCCAAGTGTGCTTCGACATCGCCCAGCTCCACCCTGTAGCCACGGATCTTGACCTGGAAATCGTTCCTGCCCGCGAACTCGATATGGCCCCGGTGATTCGATTTTCCCAGGTCTCCGGTGCGGTACAGCCTCCCCAGCGTTTCGTGATCGAAGAAGCTCTTGCCCGTTCTTTCTTCATCGTTCCAGTAGCCGATCGCAACGCCTGCGCCGCCGATGCAGATGTCGCCAAGCGTCCCGGGCGGCAGAATCGCATCGTTGGAATCCAGGACGTACATTCTCTGGTTCGGCATCGCACGGCCGTAGGGGATGCTCGTCCATTCCGGATCGACATCGTGGATCGGATACCAGACCGACCAGATGCTGCCTTCCGTCGCGCCACCCAGGCTCATGATCTCGGCGTGCTCTCCGGCGCAATGCCTCCTGATGTCCGCAGGCAAGCCGACGGGTATCCAATCGCCGCTCAGCATCAACACTCGCAACGAATCCAATTGGCCATCGCGCAGCGGAGTGGCGTTCACCAGAAGATCCGCCAGTTGCGGCACGGAATTCCAGATCGTGACCCGGCATCGATGAATGAGCCCGGCCAGGTATTCGCAGTTGCGGGTCTCCGATTGCTCGGGAAAGACGACGGCTCCGCCGACAAGCAGCGGTCCGAACAGATCGTAGACGGATAAATCGAAACTCAGGTCGGACAGGGCAAGCACCCGGTCTGCGCCGCCGACGGAAAACCGCTCGTTCACGGCATGGATGGTATTCAATGCGCCGGAGTGAGCGATCGCGACGCCTTTGGGTTTTCCGGTCGAACCGGATGTGAAGATCACATATGCGATCGCGTGCGCGGCCACCGCGGGATAGGCCGCTGCAGCACTCGCGGACATGCCATCCGGAGTATCGAGCAGTTCTTCGATTTCGATGATCTCGTATCGCTTGAACAGATGTGGTTCGGATTCGACGGCCTGTCGCTGCCGACGCGACACCAGCAACGTAACCGCATCGCCGCAATCCAGCACGTCCGCGATTCTCGCTGCCGGCCAATCCACGTTCAGCGGCAGATAGCCGTGTCCGGACTTCATTACGGCAAGCGTCGAAACGGCATGGTTGTAGCCTTTTTCGCTCAATATGCCGATCAAGGCGCCTTCGCTCGCGATCAGGCGCATTGCCAACCGCTCGACATCGAACCGCAAATCGGCGTAGGTATGCCCGATATTGTTCCCGTCGATGACCGCGATCGCGCCGGGAGTGCGTCGCGCCTGCCGATCGAACAGCGCATGGATGGGCGCATCGGTCTCATAGTCCCGGTCGTCCGAACCCGAAGCGCGGGCCAGGCTGGCGCGCGACGCGTCGTCCAGGACGCAATACTTCTTCAGGACGACCCTGGTTCCGGAAGCGACGGCGTCGAATATCAGCTTGCGGAACGACGCGATGAAATTCCGTGCGAATTGCTCATCGAGCAGTTCCGTCATGTAGTCGAGCCTGAACTTGATGCCCCCTGCATCGCGACTGTCGTACAGCAAGGAAAAGTTGAAGATCGAGTGTTTCCTCGGGACGTCGACGACTTCGGTTTCGAGGCCGTTCAACCCGAGCACGTTGCTGGCGCGCAGGTTGGTGGATACGAAGCCGACGTTCATGCAATTGTCGATGTCCGCATCGTTCTCGATTGCCTGATCGCGGACAATCCTCGTGAATGAATAGTGCTGGCAAGCCTTTGCCGAGGTTCTTTGCGCTTTCAGGCCTTCGATCAGATCGTCCAGTGCTTCGTATCTGTCGATTTCGACCTTCAAAGGGACATTGTTCACGAAACTGCCGCCCGCGTTCGCGTGTCCGGGCGGCCGGACATTGACCGGGTAGCTGATGAAGAATCGCTGTTGATTGCAGTATTTCGAAAGGACGAGCGCATACATCGCCGCGAACACGACGAATGTGGTCGTCCCGCGCGCGTCGGCATGGTTCCGTATCTCCCCTGCCTGCTCGCTCGGCAGGTCGAAATAAATGCTTTTCCCCAGTTTGCCGTCGGTCCTGTTGCTGATGACGTTGGGGTCTGCATTTGACTTGAAGGGCAGCTTCACGTGAATCGGCACGTCTCCGATGAAGTCGAGCCAATACCGCCTGGCGTCGTCGTTGTATCGTTCCGTGAGAAGAAGTTTTTCGGCTTCGACCGCAGCGCTGAACGGCGAATCCACGTCGACGATGCCGTTTTCGCATCCGTCGGCCAAGGCATTGTAGTGGCCGGAGATTTGTTCGCCGATGATCCTCAGCATTTCGGCGTCGCAGATGATGTGGTGCGCGACGTGCGCGAAATAATATTCGCCTTCTGTTCCATTGGAAATCAGGCGCAACCTCAGCAGCGGTTGCTGTTCGAGATGGAACGGAGTTCCCAGGACATCCTTCAGGCGCTGATGGGCGTACTCGTCCGAGTCCGCCGCGATGCGGCTGTAGACATCGTCGATGCCGTAATTCGACCAGTAGCATTCGCTGCCATCCTGATGGTATCGGGCATGTACTTCCTCGTGCCGTTCGACGAACAGTTCGCACGCGCGTCTGAATCTGTCCGTGTCCAGATGTCCGCTGATCCGGTAAACGCCAAAAATGTTGTAAGTGTCTTCTTCCGGCCGGATGGCCCACTCGAGGAAGAAGCGTTTTTGATATTCCGATATCGGTAGTGTTTTCATGGTGTCCACGCCAAGCAATCGGGAGCTTCGATGCGCATTCCGGCGAAAGGCTACACGCGCTCTGTTACAGCCGGGTGGTCCGGTGTCGCATTACGGCACCCGGGAGGCCATCGCCCGGATCCGGGGCTTTCCGATCCCCATGGCACCAAGTCCGCTGGCCGATGCGGCCAGCGCTTGACGTTGGTGCCTGATGCACCGGGTACGATTTCTGTCGGGGCGGCCATACCGAAGTGATCCCGATCCGGGCGTATGCATGGGTGGAATACCGCAGATACTCCCGTCACAGGAGAACACCATGGTCAAGAAAAAGAAGAACGCCAAAGACATCAAGTCATCGCCGAAGAGCAGTGCGTCATCGCAGGCACCACAGCGCCGACCGCATATCTGTTTCGAGCGCATCATTCCCGATGCCCAGGATCCGGAGCGGCATGTGCGCAGGGCGCTGCGCACCGAGATGGTCGCCGCCGCCGGCCGCACGCTCAGCGCCGACGAGGTGGGGCGCGTGGCGCGGATGGCGCTGATGGCATCCAAACGCTGGGCGACCTTTGGGTCGGGCTTCGTGCTGCGTTGTCGCTTCCTGGACGGCAGCGCGAAGATGCAGAACAAGGTGCGCACACTGGCCAAGGAATGGGAGAAGCACGCCAACATCAAGATCAGATTCGTGAGCAGTGCGCCCGCCGAGATTCGCATCTCCTTCTACGCGGACGACGGTTCCTGGTCTGCGGTGGGCCGCGATGCGTTGAACACCACTTATTTCCCGCCGCATCTGCCGACGATGAACTTCGGCTGGGTCCGCGACGATTCCGATCCCGACGAGGACCGCGCGGTCATCCTCCACGAATTCGGTCATGCGCTGGGCTGCGTTCACGAGCACCAGTCGCCCACCTTCGATCGCAAATGGAACAAGGCGGCCGTGCTGCAGTATTTCCAGGGGCCTCCGAATTTTTGGGACAAGGGCGATATCGAGCACAACGTGCTGAAGAAGTATTCGCCCTTCGGCATCAAGGCGACGGCCTTCGATCCGAAATCGATCATGTTGTATGCGTTCGATGCCGAGCTGTTCGCGGACAACAAAGGGCCGACCAACGAGAACACGCAGCTGTCCACGACCGATCGCACCATGATCAAGAAGATGTATCCCGGCTGATCGTCGCTGCGTGGCGCCCTGTCGTCTTGCCGGCGACAGGGTGCCGGATCGACCGCATCGATCGATCGCCCCGAAAGACGCGATGCCATCGGCGGGCCCGCGTGCGCGTCGCGCGATCCGGCCGTCCCATGACCGTTGCTGCGGATGTCTCGCGTTTGCTCGGTTGAGGGACAGCGCTGGCACCGCTTCCCGTAGCGCGTCGCCCCTGCGGCGACGCATGTGCATCCGAACATCCGGCCTGAGGCCGCGTCGAGGAGAGCGCCATGGATACCGATATTTTCGCCGTCGCCCGCCCGCTGTGCACAGCATGGACGAAGTACGCGCTTGCAGCCGCCTTCGCACTTTCGCTCGCGGCCTGCGCCACGCCACCTGTCGACGACGATCCGCAGTCGGGCGACGGCCGGCCCGGTGTGGTCGGCAAAGAGCAGCGCGAGGCGCTCAGGACCGGCACGGTCAAGCCGCAGAAGACATCCGGGGCGCCGTATCCGGCCGCGCCCCGGATCGAACGCGATCCGAACCTTGGGGACCGCTTCGAGCCGGTGCCGACAGGGCCGAAGATCGGGTCGATGCAGCCGCTCAGCAAAGCGAGCCGAATGATCGAGATCGATCCGAAGGGCGTCCCCGGGGCCGGCGACAAGCGCATGCAGGTCAAGGATCGGCAGACAGACATGCAGGCGCCGGTGGCGCGCGATCGGCGCGGACAAAGCCTGCGCTACACCTTCTATTCGGAACTCGACGAAGCGGCGGGTTCGACCAGCGCATGCTGTCCGGAAATCAGCGTCGCCGAAAACGGACGGACGGTGATGATGACCGGCAACACCTGGATGGGGCTGTCGACCGATGGCGGCGCGAATTTCAATGTGATCAATCCGACCACGATCTTTCCGCAGGACGACGGCGGCCTGTGCTGCGACCAGGTCGTGCAGTACGTGCCGCGATACGACATGTTCGTCTGGCTGATGCAGTACTGGCAGAGCGGCGACGACAACCGGATCCGCATCGCCGTGCAGACGACCGCGAACGTCGTCGCCTCCGGAGGCACCGCCTGGACGTACTGGGATTTCGTCAGCGATGTCTTCCATCCCACCGGCACGCTGGATTACAACGACATGTCGTTCGGCAACAACAATCTCTACTGGACCAGCCAGCAGGCCGATGGACGCGTCGTCGTGCGCGTTCCGCTGAACCAGCTGGCGGCGATGGGCACGGTGAATTTCGGATACACCGCAGGCACCGACGCGCTGTGGTCGCACGTCACCCACAACGCGACCGATGCGGTGTTCTGGGCGGGCCACGCCAGCAACAGCGAATTGCGCGTGTTCAGCATGCGCGATGCCGACGGTTTCTATTCGTGGCGCAACGTCACCATCAACAGCTGGCCGAACGGTACCAACACCAATGCCGCGCCGGACGGCACCGACTGGCTGACGTTCGAGTCGTGGAAGCATTACGTCTACGGCAATGCGCGCCAGCGCGGCAGCGTCTGGTTCGGCTGGCTGGCGTCGGACGGCGGAGGTTTTCCCAGGCCGCACGTGCAACTGGTCAGGCTCAATACCTCGACGTTCGCGTTCGAGGAACAGGTGCAGGTCTGGAACCCGGACATCGCGTTCCTCGATCCTTACCTGTCGACGAACTCGGAAGAAAAACTCGGCATGTCGATCGGGTTCGGCGGCGGGCCGTTCTACGCCAGTCATGCGGTCGGCGTGTGGGGCGATTTCGTCGTCTACTATCCGCGCCTGAGCACGCGCGCGACCAGCCGCTGGGGCGATTACAGCACCGCCCGCCGTTCGGGCTCGAAAGGCAACGAGTGGGTCGCCGGCGGCTATACCAACGAAAGGGACGCGATGGGCAACAACATCCAGCTGCCGCACTACATCCGTTTCGACCACTGACGATCCGCACCGGCATGCCCGGCGCGGACGCACTGGCGGCGGTGCGATCGAGCGTGGACACTGGGCCGAACGCAGGAGGCTGCCGTGCAGATACAGGCCATGGTGTCGTCGTTGAAAGTGCGGCTGGGTCGCGCGCCGGCGGATGCGCCGGTGGATGTGGAGGCGGTGAAGGCGGCGGAACTGCGCGTCATCCTCGGCGAGCAGGCGCATTACGATCCCGAGGATGTCGAGCTGTGGGGGCTGGCGCTGTCGGGCGGCGGGATCCGCAGCGCGACCTTCGGCCTGGGCGTGCTGCAGGCGTTGGCGCGGCACGATCTGCTGGGCTGTTTCCACTACCAGTCCACGGTGTCCGGCGGCGGTTATATCGGCGCGTTCCTGCAGGGCCTGATCCGGCGGCGCGGTTTCGAAAATGCGTTCGTGGCGCTGGGCCGACGCCGCAGCTCGCATGCTGCCGCGACTGCCGATGTCGCGCGTGATGAGGCCAAGCCTGATGTGGCAGCGCGCGATGAATTTGCGGATGCCGCAACGCAGACGCAGCGCGACGCGCACGACCGCCGGCCGATCCAGCATCTGCGCGAGTACAGCAATTACCTGAGTCCGCGCAAGTCGCCGTTTTCCGGCGACACCCTCGGCATGATCGGCACCTATGTGCGCAACGTGCTGCTGATCCAGTTGCAGCTTTGCGCCCTGATCCTGGCGATGACGCTGCTGCCGCTGCTGCTGTACGCCGGATTCATCGGTGCGGCGCGCGCGCAGCCGGCGTTGACGCCGACGCTGGCCGGTCTGCTGGGCATGCTGGCGGTGGCGCTGCTCGCCTACGTCACCACGTACATCCATCGGCGTCCGCGCGCGCCCGGTGCTGTCGCCGAAGCGCCGCCGGCGCGGATCGCGTTGGCGGCGATGACGACCATCGTGCTGCTGGCCGCCGCATCGTTCGTCGGTGCGATCGGTCTTGCGCATTACGACCATCTGCCGGCGCTGCTGGAGTCCGCACTGGCGCCGCTGCAGCTCGCGCCGGTGCTGCGCCTCGGCGTGGCCAGCGGCGTGCTGTACGCGCTGATGTGGGTGGCCTGGCTGCTGTTCGACCGTTGGCAGGCGGAGATCGCCATCGACGACCTGCCGCCGTCGTCGATGCAACTGCATGTCGGCCGCTTCCTGATGGCCACCCTCGGGGCCGCGATCTTCGCGAGCGTCGCCATCGTCGTCGTCCATTCGGTGCTGAAGCAGGGCCTCGCCGACGACTACAACGACTGGCACGTGATGATCCTCGGCCCGACTGTGGTGATGGTTGCGGTGGTGCTGACCGGCGTCCTGCATCTGGGCCTTGCGGGGCCGGCCCTGAGCGACCTGCAGCGCGAGGTCTGGGCGCGGGTCGGCGGCAAGACCGCCGGTCTGGTGGTGCTGGGCGTGACACTGACGCTTGCGCTGACGGTCTACGGCCCGTGGCTGTTGATGCAATCGCTGGCCTTGGGCGGCGCGAAGTGGAGCAGCCTGGGCTGGGCTGGCGCGGTGGCGTGGCTGTCCACCACCGGCGTCGGTCTGCTGGTGGGTCGCAGCGCCGGGGGCAGCGGTATCGCGGGCGCTTCGAAGCGCGGACGCGCGCTTGATCTGGTCGCGCGCATCGCGCCGTGGGTGTTCATCCTCGGCCTGGTGGTCGCGCTGAGTCTCGCCGGGCAGATGCTCATCGATTGGCATGCGCGCTCGACTCTCGAATCCGCAGCGCAACAGTACCGACCCTGGCACGGATCGTTGCGCGAGCATCTGCTGTGGCTCGACGGCAATGTCACCCGACACCTGGATTCGCTGTTCCTGGTGGCTGTCCTCGCGGTGGCGACCTGGCTGTTGTTCGGCTGGGCGGTCAACGTCAACGAGTTCAGCCTCAACGCCTTCTACCGCAATCGCCTGGTGCGCTGCTACCTCGGCGCGAGCAACGACGCGCGCAATCCGGAACCGACCACCAACTTCGATGTGCAGGACGATCTGGTGCTCGCCGATCTTGTCGAAGTGAAGCGTCTCAACGGCTATCGACCGCTGTTCCCGCTGGTGGGCACGGCGTTGAATCTGGTCGCGGCCAAGCAATTGGATTGGCAGGACCGCAAAGCCGCGTCGTTCTGTCTGTCGCCGGGATTCTGCGGTTATCTGCCGCCGACTTCGCGCGTCGGCGCACGGGTGGTCGGCGATCTGCGCGCGGACGTGGCCGGCACTGCCATCACCGGCCACGTCGGCGAGTCGCTGGCCTCGACGCTGACCCTCGGCAGCGCGATCGCGATCTCCGGCGCGGCGGTCAATCCCAACATGGGTTACCACAGTTCGCCGGCGGTAACGTTCCTGCTGACGCTGTTCGACGCGCGGCTGGGCTGGTGGTTGCCGAACCCGAGCCACCTCATGCGCCCGCAGGCCGACAGCACGCCGTTCTTCGGGCGCTGGCTGATCGCGGAGATGCTCGGCCGCACCCATGACGGCGGCAAATACGTGCATCTGTCCGACGGCGGGCATTTCGAGAATCTGGGGCTGTACGAACTGGTGCGTCGGCGCTGTCGTTTCATCCTCTGCGTGGATGCCGCCGCCGATCCCGAACGCGGCTTCGCCGATCTGGGCAACGCCGTGCAGAAATGCCGCGTCGATTTCGGCGTGGATATCAACCTCGACGTGAGCGCGCTCCGGCCACAGGCCGATGGCCTTGCGGCGCGCAGCTGCGCGGTCGGCACCATCGAGTATCGCGACGGCAGTCGCGGCACGCTGCTGTACGTGAAGCCGACGTTGACCGGCGAAGAGCCGAACGACATCCAGCACTACGCGCGTGCCCATCCGAGTTTCCCGCACGAGCCGACGGCGGATCAATACTTCGACGAGGCCCAGTTCGAAAGCTATCGCAGGCTCGGTCAGGACGTGATGATGCGTGCGCTGGAACCGGTGCTGGAGCGCGTCGGCGCCGAGGTCGGTGCAGTGCGCCACGAAGAATTGGGCGTGCAGGATTCGGAACTGAAAGAGAAGATCCTGATCGCGCTGCGACATCAATGGGCGCCCTCGCTGCCCGGCGGCGCGGAACGCTTCGCGTTGCACGCCACGGCGATGTCGCGCCTGTTCGGACAACTGCGCGGGACGCCGGCGCTGGCGGTGCTGGATGCGCAGTTCTATCCGGCATGGACCGATCTGGTGGCCGCCGATCCGGCCGCGACCGGCAGCGACGGGGCGAAACCGGTGGGGCGTCGCACGCGCATGCCGGCAGCGGCGGATTTCCGCGCCTGCTTCTATTTCTGCCAGGAAATGGTGCGGCTGATGGAGTCCGTCTACCACGATCTGGATATGGAGCACGCCTGGAACCATCCGGACAATCGCGGCTGGATGAATGCGTTCCGGCACTGGAGCGGCGCACCGATGTTCCGCATCGCCTGGGCGGTCGGCGCACCGACCTTCGGCGCGCGCTTCGTGGCGTTCTGCGAACTGCGCCTGAAATTTCCGCGACTCGACAACGACGACCGGGAACAGCGCGCATTGCGGATCGAGGACGCATCGCCGGCGGACGGTACGACCTGGGCGCAGCACTGCAACCAACTGGTCGAAGACGGCCGCATCAATCACATCGAACATGCCATCCTGCTCTCGGAGCCGATGCTGGACGACGCTGGCGCACCGCCGAGCAAACTGCTGTTGCTGCGGCTGCGCTGGACCGCCGTGCTCGCACGCACCGGCACGCGCATCCCCGACACCACGCTCGGCGTCGCCGCGCTGTCCGATCACAGCCTGCGCCTGCTGCGCGTGCAGGATCATGTCCGTGGGCTGGGCATCGGCGCGGAATTCATGGGCCTGTTGATCGACCAGTACACGATCAGGCAAGTGGACATCCGCTCGGGCTATTACGGCCTTGCCGGCGTCTGCCGGAATCGCACCGCCCGCGATATCGCCCAGCAGCTCGAAGCGCTGCGCCTGCGCGCGATCAAGATCAAACGCGCGCGCAACGACTCCGCGCGCGGCAAACGCATCGCGAACAGACAGCGAAAACGCGCGGCGCCGATGCCCGTGCAGGAATCGCCGGGACACCCGGCGGACGAGCGGCGCGATGCCTGATGGATGCATCCATGCATGCCACCGATGGCATGTGCGTCCGATCGCCATGAAGAAGGCAGCACTTCTGCTCTGATGTATTCCCAAGTTTTCTCTTGAAGAATTATCGGTTTGTGCAGATTCAACGCATGCTTTTCGTGGCGAGCTGTAGAGGGGAGCCGGTTTTTCAATGGTTTGACTGCAATTCGGAACGAAGGCTAACGGCAAGATTCCTGATCCGGCCTTGGTTTCGCTCGCTGTCGCGAGCGAGTTACTTTTCTTTGCTTGTGCAAAGAAAAGATAACCAAAAGAAAGCACACCCCGTCGGTCGCGCCCGGCGCTTTGCGCCGGGTCCGCAGGTTTCGCGGGGTTTTTCGACAGGACATCCCTGTCCTGTCGAAAAACGCGCGGCGTCCTGCCGCGCGCCCTGCGGGCCTGATCCACGAAACCCGCCGCGCCCAGGGGCCCCGGTAAATCAAGATCAAGATCAAAAGCGGTTTCGACTGAAACTGCGGATTGCCGTGCTTCTGGATGAAATCGGCTGCGTGATTTTTCGACGCAGAGCTGAATCCTCCGCATCGCGCATGACTTTCGACGGGGGACTGCGGCCAAGGTCGCTCATTGCCGCGTTCGCGTGCCGGGTGTCCGATGGTCGTGTCGAAGACGCGGAATGCGCCGGTTGCGGAAAGGACATCTTCCCGTGTATCGCCTGTGCACGGCACGGCGCTTCATTGCATGGATGCGCGCGGACGCATCCGCCGACGACGAGAAGATTCCTCCCTCCCATCGCTGGCACAAGGACCGCTCATGATCACTTCGCAGAAAACCAGACCGTACATCGCGCTGGCCGCATGCCTCGGCATGTTGTCGAACAGCATCGCCTCGGCGGCGCCGCTGTGCATCGACGCGGTCAATCCCCAGTATTTCCACTACAACGGCAAGACCACGCCGCTGGTCGGCTACACGCCGGAATACATCTGCCATCTCGAACAACGGGCAGGCACCCCCGAGGTGACCCAGCTGTGCAATTACAATCTCGATGCCGGCACCGGCAAGCGCAATTTCCAGCGCGTGATCGACGATCTCGCGCTCAAGCACCTCAACGTGCTGCGCGTCTGGGTCGGTCTGGGCCACAGTCCGGGCGGTGCCGCCGGGCCGTTGCCGCACGAGCAGCCCTTCGCCTACAACGCCGCGCTCGGCAAGTGGGATCTGTACACCTGGAACCAGACCTTCTTCGATCGCCTCGAAGAGGTGGTCGCATACGCGCAGACGAAGAACGTCGTCGTCGAGCTGACGCTGTTCGATGCCTTGAGCGGCGACTTCCGCACCAGCCCCTGGTACCTCGGCAAGAACACCAACGGCTACGTGGGCCTCAGCGACGAATGGACCCTCACCGCAGCGCCGGGCACCACCTGCAAGCCTTTCAGCAGCCCGACGAATATCTACAGCCGCCAGCAGGCATTGGTCGAAAAGCTCGTGGTCGAACTCAACAACTACGAGAACATCTACTGGGAGCTTGCGAACGAGCCCGAGCTGTCGATCGTGCATGCCGGATACAACTCCAGCGGCGCCGTGGTCGACGACACCGTCAGCGTGCCCCGCATCGTCAAATGGCACGAATGCATGACCGACATCCTGCGCAATGCCGAAGGCACGATGGCCGCGCCCAAGCGTCACCTCATCGCCGCGAACTACCACACACAGACCGCGCTCGCGCCGTTCCGCACCATCGTCAGCCCCGCCTACGCGCCCGAGGTGAGGATCCTCAACGGCCACTACATCAAAGTGCGCGACGCGGGCCGCCTGTCCGCCACCGAGAAACAGCGCACCTATCTCAACGGCGGGCTGCAGGGTATCAACCGCGTCCATGGCTTCAACGAAGGCCGTCCCACGCCGTCCTATCGCACCACGCCCACTTTCGACTACATCACGCCCGACGAAGCGCGCGCCGAAGCCTGGGAATTCATGCTGGGCGAGGGCGGTCTCTACAACCACTACACCACCGACTGGAGCGGCACCGGCGAACCGCTGCAGACCCGCGTGCAGTTGGGCAAGCTCGCGGATTTCCTCGCCGCACTCGGCCCGTATCTGCGCCACATGGCGCGCGCCATCAACAACCCGCCGACATGGGCGCCCAACCTGCCGGCCTTCGGCACCGCGCGCGGATCCAGCAACGTCTACTGGAGCGCGATGCAGCAGAACGGCAGCACCTATGTGCTGTATCTCCACCACAGCACCCTGTCCAGCGACGGCTTCAAGGCCTACGTCAAACCCGCCAGCATCACCGCGCTGAACACGATCGACCTGCAGCCCGCCGCCGCTGCGACCAACTACACCGCAGAGTGGATCAACCCCGCCACCGGCAACCGCATCGGCAGCGCCTTCACCGTCCTCGCCGACGGCGTCCGCCGCACCTACCCGGTACCCGCGTACACCTACGACATCGCGTTGAAGCTCAGCAACGGCATCGTCATTCCGAGCACCGGCACCTGCGCTTTGTAACGCTTCGACGGAACGGCGCCGCATCGCGGCGCCGTTCCGCGGCTGACAACACCGACCAACCACTCAACGGTCGAACAAGATCCCCATATGCCTGTCTTCTTGTAGGAGCGGCGCAAGCCGCGATGCTCTTGCTTTTGTAGGAGGGACTTCAGTCCCGATGCTCTTTCTCTTGCAGGAGCGCCGGAAGACGCAACGCTCTCCCTCTTCACCACAACGCTGATTTTCGACAATCAAAGCGCCGTGCATTCCGCGACGCCATCGCACTTGTGGGAGGGGCTTCAGCCTCGACGCTTTTGTCTTTCACCGCTTCGCTGGGTTTTCAGAAGCGGATGATCTTGAAGTGATCGGCGAAGGCCCTGTGCAGCCAACGATCTGCTGCCCGACTTGGGTCAATCCATGCGCAGCAGGCTGATTCGATCGATGCGATCAATTGAAACCATGATATCGATTACCGCTGCATTCGGCGGTGGCGGTGTGCTTTTGTGGGAACGGCGGGAGCCGCGATGCCTTCGCGCAGCGGTCAAGATGGCGCTTTCGCTTCATACGATCGATGCCCCATCATCCGACAGCGATCCACGCATCCGCCAGAGACTTCATCGTCCGGCTCGATCCGTCGAAACCGGAATACTCATTGCCGCAGGCCACGATGGCTGCCGCGCTTTTCGTAGGGGCGGCGGGAGCCGCGACAGGGGTTGGAGTTAGGTTTGGGTGTGAGGGGAGGGGGGATTTGAGTGGTTGGTTGCGACCCGGAGCGGACACTAGCAAGTGATCCTGGCCAAATTTGTTCACCGGCCGGTAGGTGGCCCTGTCATTTCTTACAGGGTTGGGGTTTAACAGCCTGCGAGTATCCCATCGTCTCAAGAGGCGGACTTCGGCAAGAAGTGGGTCACGGCAGGTCGCTAGATCCGTGAAGATGCAATTCAGGGAACGAGTCGCTATCTTGATCTGTATGGGACTTAAGCCAATCAACGACCTTTTTGCAGAAGCGAAAGCCAGAGAGTGGAGGACGGTTCTCGTCCTTACCGCGCTCGACAAAGAGCTTCAGGCGGTGCTACCTCACATCAACGATATCACGTCGGTGAAGGGGCGCGACGGCGCTGTTTATGAATGCGGCATATTTCGGGATTCTGGACACGAATGGCTTGTCGTCGTAGTTGAGACGGGCGCGGGAAATCACGAAGCTCAAATTGCTGCGACTAATGCTCACATAGCACTTGGGCGCATGGAGGTCAAACCCGAACTACAGATTTTTGTAGGTATCGCAGGATCACGCAAGAAAGATGTTCCTATCGGCAGTGTTGTTGCCACAAGCCGAGTCTATTGGCCATATAGCGGAAAATATGGAGAAAGTGGTTTCTCGGCTAGGCCGCACGCCATTGATGTCAACAATCGCGTTCTTGGAGTAGCCAAGAAAGTACGACGTGACAAGAAATGGATAGATCGGATTACTCACCTTGCTGATCGCACGATCCCACCATTTGAGAGCTATCCCTGTAATTTTCCGCCGCTAGCAGAGATAGCGCCAGCTGTGTCGGTGGAGGCTGTGCTTGCGAATCCGGCTAGCGAACTGGAGGAACTAATTGCGATTCACTGTGGCGATGCGTGCATAGTCGAGATGGAGGGCTATGGCTCCCTCTTTTCTGCATCCAGAGAAGAGGTCCCCGCAATTGTCATCCGCGGTGTATCAGATATGGCCGAGTACAAGGACCCAGATACTGATGCCATTCGCCAACCGATAGCTGCTGCCCACGCAGCCGCATTCGCATTCGAACTGATCGCGTGGTGGGCAGAGTTATATCCCAGAGAACCCACACTCCCAATAAGTAACGTAAAGTCGATTCCAGAAATTGTAAGTCCACCAGAGGCTCCAACTGGTTTAAGTGAGCCGGGCGCTAACGCGCCTGTCGCTCGCTATGTACTTAACATTGACGCCGAGGTGGGGTCGGTCTCGGCCGAACGCATCGCCGCTATTGAGGTGTTGCTGCGCGAACTCGCGGGTGAGCCCGGCATCTCAGTAGAACGTATTGAAGAGGGCTCACTGCGACTGATCGTATGTGATCCTACGGCGACGCTTGAGGCGATTGGTTCGCATAGGCTCCGCGATGAACTTGAGAAACGCTTCTCATTAAAGCTTCTAGGTTTCGTGCCCGAGAAAAGTCTGAAAGATCTGAGAGAAGTCAAGAATGAACTGCATATCGCTTCTCACGATCTCCTCCATTGGCCTGACACACTGCCTGGTGGTGAACGGTTTGAACGCCCGGAGCTGCAGCAGCTCCTCGCGCTCCCGATCGAGCACAACCGCTCTGTGACTGCAGTCATCGGGGATCCTGGATCAGGCAAATCCGCGCTTCTCGCCATGCTTGGCAAACGTCTGGTTGAGGCCGGCCATCCGGTCCTCGCCATCAAGGCGGACCTACTCGATACCGACATCACCAACGAGGTTGACCTGCAAAAGCGACTGGGGCTGTCTAATCGTCCATCGTCGCTCCTTACTCGACTTTCGGCCTTGCGGCCGACTTTCTTACTGATCGACCAGCTTGATGCACTGGCAGGTTATCTCGATATCCGCACCGGCCGCTTGAACGCCCTCCTCAATTTGGTGCGTTGTCTTGGTAAGACCGACAACATTCACATAGTGCTATCAGTAAGAAAATTCGAGTACGAGCATGATGTGCGCTTGCGTGCGATATCAGCGGAAAGCTTACAATTGCAGTTACCGAGCTGGAGCGTAGTGTTGGAACTGCTCCAAGCGAAAGGCATCGCTGCCGCAGGTTGGCCGATTGATGCGCAAGAGGTTCTCCGTGCTCCTCAAGCCCTCGCGATCTACCTGCAATTGGATGAGAGGGTGCGTTCCGAGCCGCTTCTTAGCTACCAAGCAATGCTCGACCGACTCTGGGATGAGCGGGTCCTGTCAGGATTGGATGGCGTCAAGCGCTCCCGCGTTGCAGTTGGTCTCGCCGACCAGATGGCGGATGAAGAAAGTCTGTGGCTGCCGCGTGCCAAGCTGGATGACATGAAGGCTGAGGTAGATGCGCTTATCGGGATGGGTATCCTCACGCCAAATGCTGCCGGATCAAGCGTTGGCTTTGCTCACCAGACAGTGTTCGACTATGCGCTTGCACGCGCCTTCGCAAAGGAAAAAGGCAGGCTGTCCGCGTTTGTTCTTGAACGGCAAGCCTCGATATTTTGCCGGCCAAAGGTTTGGGCTGGGCTCACCTATCTCCGGGGCGCTGATCCTCAAGGTTACGAAGAAGAAGTCGGCTTGCTATGGAACGCTAATGACTTGCGACGCCATCTACGCATACTTCTGATCGAGTTCTTAGGCCAGCAGCGCGAGCCGACAAATGGCGAAGAGTTCTTGATGCTATCGGCATTTGCCCTTAACGATGATCGTTCGTTTGCTTTTCGCGGGATCGCCGGCAGCCCTGGTTGGTTCGCGAGGCTCAAGCATTCAGTGATTACTCAGGCAATGACAGGCGAAGGAACGCAGCTCGATTGTGTGGTTCGTGTGCTGTCTGCCGCCATCCATTTTTCGCCGGACGAGGTGGTCGACCTCATCAAGCGGCACTGGCTCGCGCTTCCAGAGAATGATTATCGGTCGTGGTCAGCGCTCCAAGATGCGCCTTCGTGGAACGAAGCTATGCTTGAGATGGGGATCGTAATTCTTCGTCGTTCGAAGGTCGCATCCTTGTATCTCGATCATATTGTTGGGTCGTTGGGCGTCGAACAGCCGCGCGAGGCTCTACTGCTCGTTCGAGCTGCGCTGGATCGCGCGCTTGCCGAAGCTCAGTCCGAGGGAGCAAAGCTGGCAGCAGAGACCCCGCCTAATGAGGTCGATACAGAGCAGTTTTCTGTCTGGAGGATACGCAACGATCCAAGGCAGCCGATTAAGCATCTGCTGGAGACGTCGAACGAATGGGACATGCTCCGTTCACTGGGCGAGCGAGCACCCTTCGAGACCATTGAGATTCTCTGGCCTTGGTTCGTGAAAGCACTTGACGCGCTCGCAAATTATTATGAGATCCGCGATCGCCCGTACTATGCTCTGGAGTATGTGGCAGATTTCCGCTTCGAGGGCGAGGATGGCTTGGACCTGCCAGAGCCTTCGATCCCAGCTGCCCTTAGAATAGCCATCGAGCAGCTCGCGACTCATGACATCGATAGGTTGAAGGCTTGGATCTCGTCGGCAAGAGATCTGCAATATATGCCCGTCCATCGCTTGATTGCGCATGCCTTCCGTAGCAACCCATCCGCGTTCGCCGCCGATGCGCTCGACTATATCCTTGCCGACGAACGCCGTTGGTCGCTTGGTCACTTAGGGGACCCCAGTGCGACGACGACAGACCTAGTTTCTACCGTTGCCCCATTTTGGACGTCAGGACAAATCGCTACTTACGAGCAGCATATACGAGACTACAAGCCTAGTGTGCCAGTTGATCTTCAGTATCCTGAGGGACGTAGGAGCTGGAGTCGGATATTACGGATTCGACGGCTGGGTTTGCTGAGAGCGCTACCAACGAACAAGCGAGCTCGTGAAACTGCAGAACTTGTTCGCACGGAGGAGCGTGCAATTGGGGATAGACGCTTAGGAGTAACGTTCAGCGGGGTCTACTCGCCGGCTTCGGTCATGAGCGCGGTTGCTATGGGCCGGGCCAAAGACGATGACATCTTGAATGCGTTCAGAGAGATTCCCGATGCCACTGATTGGGATCATCCAAGTGACCACCGCAAAGGTGGAAATATCCAACTTTCTAGGGAGTTTGCCAATTTTTCTAGGTCAAACCCCGAGCGTACGCTTCGCCTGATTTCCCGTTTTGAACCGACATTCGGCGAGCGCGGTGCAGGAGCCGCTATAGCGGAAATGGCTGAGGTAGTTGATCCGAATGAGCTGCAGGTACTGATTGCTGCCTTAGCCCAACGAGGTTTTGGGAGTCTCGAATTTCAGGCTTCAGCAGCGAGAGCCATCGAAGCAATGTTGAGCCGAAATGTAACTCTGAGCGACGCCCTCATTGAGACAATGAGAAGCTGGCTCCGGGCTGAAGCCAAGGACATCCAAACCATCGATGGTGATGAACAAGGAGATGAGGAGCCGGAAACGTCGGCAGCAGATAGCGATCCTGAGAGCAGTAGCCTCATTTGGGGATATGGCGGAATCTCGATCCTCCCGGGAGGGCCGTTTCCAATTTTGCACGCATTGATACGTCACTTTCTTATCACGCAGGATCACGAGGCGCTGCGCTGCCTGTTGTACGAATCCTTAGCTTTAAATTTTGCGCAGAGTGTTTGGGCACACCTGTTGCCGCTTCTCAGATATCTACGGCCTTCAGAAGACACTGAAGCTGGCCCGGCAACCGCTCTGATTGCAGCTATCCTTGAGCGTTTTCCCGGCTTGATGGGTACACACAATCTTGCATTCCTGTTCGGGCACATCCATTGGTGGGCGCCAGCGCTAGTCGAAAGCGAGCTTTCGCGCTGGAAAAATTCAGAAAGAGACATCGTGCGACGCGGCTATGGTGAACTCGTTGCGCTGCTAGCGTTTTCGCACCCTGATCGCGACTCTGCAAGAGCGGAGTTGACAGAGATCCGGCGAAGTGACGACGCCGTTGCTCGGGCAGGCGCAGCGATGACAGCGGTGAATCTCTGGGAGAATCCGGCGCACCGCGCATCCGCGACACGATTCCTGTTGGATATTATCCCTCAAGCTAGCGATGCAGAGTGGAACGCAATTTTCGATGTTTTCCGGGTTGTCGATCAATTGCCTCCTGATGAGAGTACGGCGCTGCTTCTCGAATCGATCGCAGATCATGTTAGCTCGGCACCTAACATAAGTGCGACTTTTATCGTCGATCAGCTTCAGTTCTTGTTGCCGCATGAAGCTCCACTGGTCGCACGCTTGGCGATAACACTTGTCGAGAAATGGCATAGTGATCTGGGCGACATCAGGACTGGCATTGCAGCACACGCGTCCGGCCTTGTCGACCTAGCAGTGACACTACATCGGCTCGGGCCTTCTACTCGCGAGGAAGGCACCCAGCTTTTTGAAAAGCTCTTGGAAATTGACGCCTTTGAAGCGCGCGCTACGCTAGATCAGATCGACAGCCGATTCCGTGGCTCTAGCGTGGTCCGTCGGCCTCGACTGCCCCGGCGCCAAAGAAGGCAGCGGCATCAGCAACGGTCGTCTTAGCTAATCGATCCCTACTGTCCACGTATCCATTTGCCATTACCTTCGGCAGTCTTTGAAGAGCATTGCTAATAACGCCTTTTGCTTACGCATCCTACGTGAGCCAATGTCTGCTCCTGGCCGGAAGCGGACTTCTAGGGAGCGCGCAAGGCCGTAAGGCGCATACGAGTAGGGTGCATAAGCGAAGCGTCATGCACCATTTCAGAGTATTCAGAAGTTGCGATCCTTCTATGACGCATGACGCCTTCGGCTGATGCGCCCTACAAGGAATGGCCATTGCCCGCCCTCGGACGGAGTCGGTCATCAAGATGGCGTGAACGTGGATCGGGAATGATCATCGGAAGCAGGAAGAGGCGTCTTCCGATCCGAAGCCGACATCGATAGTTCGTATAGCAACCTTGAAGACGCAGCGCCCGATCCTGCAGAGATTTTCCGGTCTCCAACTGGCGATTTGCGCGGTAGGCCCTCGTTTCATCCGAAATGAGCGAACCAAGCGACCCTGGCATGAATCTCATGCCGCGCACGCACCTGCTGGTGCACAATGCAGTGTCTTGAATAGAGATGGACGCATCATGGATATACAAGCCCTTCTGATTGCGGCTTTGCGCGAGGCAGGTTACGGGCCGGATGCCATAGGCTCGGCGATGCCAAGGATCCTGCGCATTCTGGAGGCTGAGGATGTGCGTATCGAGATGGGTCGCAGCCTGTCGCGCAAGGAGCGCGAATACGTGCGCCTTCAGCTCGAACTTGGACTTGGCGTGTCGGAAGTCGTCGCTGGCTTGAAGAAGTGAGCGACAGCGATGCGCATTACCAGGCCGCGTCTATTGTTTCTTGGGCTGCATTTTCGATGAGAGTCCCATGTTGCTCGGCTCGGGTCCGAGCGGACGTTTCACGTCCGTTACTGGTCGAAATCCGTCCTTGCGGTTAAGCGCTTCCCTGCCGTCATCCCGTGTCTCGCCGATGGCGAGACACGGGCTACGAAAAGCCTGCTTGCGGTTCGTTGTTCGGCGTGCTTGAGCACGCCTTATGCGCTTGAGGTGAAGATGCTTGCGGCAGGCGGCCCCTCATCCGGCCTTCGGCCACCTTCTCCCCGCGCGCGGGGAGAAGGAAAAGCATCAGGGTCTGTTTCGACGAACCGGCGTTCGATCGATGCGCGATGCGTTGCGCGCTTCGCTCGACCTTTCGCGACGCTCAACCCTCCGCATCCCGCAACCACGCCGGCCCCGGCAGTTCGCGGACGCCGCGACGCAGGGTTTCGTTCCATTCGCGGCGGATGGTTTGCAGGTACGGGTCGTCTTCGTCCAGGCGCTGGCGCAGGTTGGCGGTGAAGCTGTCGCGGCGGTAGAGCAGCAGGTCCAGCGGCGGGCCGACGGAGAGGTTGGAGCGCATGGTCGAGTCGAACGACACCAGCACGCATTTGCAGGCTTCGCTCAGCGAGGTCTGCGGGGTGATGACGCGGTCGAGGATGGGTTTGCCGAATTTGCTTTCGCCGGTCTGGAAGTAGGGCATCTCCGGCGAGCTTTCGATGAAGTTGCCTTCCGAGTACACCAGGAACAGGCGCGGGGCTTCGCCGCGGATCTGGCCGCCGACGATGAAGCTGCCGTTGGGGTCGATGCCGCTGTCGCGCAGGTAGGCGTCGTCGCGTTTGCGGATCTCGCGCAGCGCGTCGCCCACCAACTGCGCCACTTCGAACATCGAGGTGGCCTTGCCGATACCGGGCCGGCCGCCGTCCAGCGTGGAGCGCTGGTCGATGAGATTCAGTGCGTTCTGGGTCAGCGACAGATTGCCGGCCGACAGCGCCGCGACCACGTATTCGCCTTCGGAGACGAACAGCCGCATCTTGCCGGTGCGGCGGATGTCGTCGACGCCCGCATTGGTGCGCGAGTCGGAGGCCAGGATGAGGCCGTGGTCGAGATTCAACCCGATGCAGTAAGTCATGGAGGACACGGTACCCGCGCGGAAGCAGCGCTGATTTTGCCCGTAACGGCGCACAAGTGTGAAGCGGATCAGGCCAAGGTCTGCGCCTGGAATTGAAGTTGCGGCGGCGGATGCTGCACAGGCTTGAGTGCCAGCCGGGCCTCTTCGGCATCGACGGCGGTCATGAATTGCCGATGGATCGCGTTGCCGAGGCGGTCCAGCCGTTCCATCGCGTTCTGCAGCCAGGGCTCCAGGCCGTCGGTGATGATTTCGTCGATCCGAGCATAGCGCGTGTGCGCCGACAGCGCGCCGGCCTGGCGTACCACTTCCAGCGTCTGCCCGCCCGCGAGGGTGAGCAGCACCTGATGCAGTTGATGGGTGCAGGTCTGCAGCGAACGCGGGTTGGCTTCGTGCAGCAGCATGACTTCGGCCACGCCTGCCGGCGTGACCGACTGCCGGTGCAGGCGACGGTAGGTCTCGAAGGCCGACAGCGACTGCAGCAGCGCGCTCCACTGGAAGTATTCGATGGTGTCGCGCGCTTCGCCGCTTTCGGGCAGGTCGCGGTCGCTGCCGACCACGTCGAGCAGGCGGATCGCCCATTCGGCGCGTTCGATGAACACGCCCAACTGCATGAAGTGATAGCCCTCGCCGCGTCCCAATGTGCCGATGGTGACGCCACGGAAAGACGCCGAGCGGCTTTTCACCCGTTCGAGGATATTGCTGAGCCCTTCGCGGCCGATGCTGGCGGTGCCGAGGCCGCGCATCTCCAGCCACGAGGCGTTGAGGTCTTCGTACATTTCCGAAGTGATCGCGACCCGCTGCGCGCGCGCGGATTCGCGCGCGGCGCGCAGGCAGCTGAGGATCGACGAGGGGTTGTCCGGCGACAGCAGCAGATGATCGAGCACGCTGTCGGCGTCGATGCTGCCGTAGCGTTTCTGGCAGGTCTCGACCGCGCCCAGTGCGTCCAGCGCGCGCCGCCACGGTGCGGCCTCGGCTTTGCCGCGATCCAGCCGCTCGGGCAGCATCGCGATGCGGGTGGTGACGTCGATCAGGCGCGCGGTGTTCTCCGCGCGCTCCATGTGTCGCGACACCCAGTAGAGATCGTTGGCGGTTCTGCACAGCATGCTCAGCTCTCCAACACCCACGTGTCCTTGGTGCCGCCGCCCTGCGACGAATTCACCACCAGCGAGCCCTCGCGCAGCGCGACCCGCGTCAATCCGCCCGGCATCGCCTGGATGCGCTTGCCCGACAGTACGTACGGACGCAGATCGATATGGCGCGGCGCCAATCCGCTTTCGACGAAGGTGGGGCAGGTCGACAGCGACAGCGTCGGCTGCGCGATGTAATTCGACGGGTTGGCGAGGATGCGCAGGCGGAATTCCTCGATTTCGGCCTTCGTCGACGCCGGCCCGACCAGCATGCCGTAACCGCCGGCGCCGTGCACTTCCTTCACCACCAGCTCCGGCAGATGGTCCAGCACGTAGCGCAGGTCGTCCTGCTTGCGCAGCTGCCAGGTCGGCACGTTGTGCAGGATCGGTTCTTCGCTGAGATAGAAGCGGATCATCTCCGGCACGTACGGATACACCGATTTGTCGTCGCCGACGCCGGTGCCCGGTGCGTTCGCCAAGGTCACGCGCCCGGCGCGATAGGCGCCGAACAGACCGGGTACGCCGAGCATCGATTCGGAGCGGAAGACGGTGGGGTCGAGATAGTCGTCGTTGATCCGCCGGTAGATCACGTGCACGCGCTGCGGGCCGCGCGTGGTGCGCGCGTACACGGTGTCGTCGCGGACGAACAGGTCGGCGCCTTCCACCAGCTCCACGCCCATCTGCTGGGCGAGGAAGGCGTGTTCGAAATATGCGGAATTGGCCGAGCCCGGCGTCAGCACCGCGACCACCGGATCGTCGATGCCTTCGGGTGCGGCCTCGCGCAATGTGCTGAGCAGCGCGTCGGGATAGCGTTCGACCGGCGCGATCTGCTGGCGCGCGAACAGTTCGGGAATCAGCCGCGCCATCATCCGCCGGTTTTCCAGCATGTACGACACGCCGGACGGCACCCGCAGATTGTCTTCCAGCACGTAGTACTCGCCGTCGCCGGCGCGGACCAGATCGATGCCGGAGATGTGCGAATACACCCCGCCCGGCACGCGCAGGCCGCACATCTCGCGGCGGAATTCCTCGTTGCCCAGCACCAGATCGGTGGGCACGCGTCCGTCGTGGAGGATGCGCTGCTCGCCGTAGACATCGCCGAGGAACAGATTCAGCGCATGCACGCGTTGGCGCAGGCCGGCTTCCAGCATCCGCCATTCGGCGGCGGGCACGATCCTCGGGACCATGTCGAAGGGGATCAGGCGCTCGTTGCCGGCTTCCTCGCCGTAGACCGAAAAGGTGATGCCGACCCGGTGGAAGGCGATCTCGGCCTCCTGCCGCTTGCTGGCGATGGCCGGCTCGGGGGTGTTGCGCAGCCATTCGTCGAAAACGCGGTAATGCGGGCGCGGTGCGCCTGCGTCGTCGTGCATCTCGTCGAATCGTTGCGTCATGCAGCGGCCCCGGACAGGGAAGGCGGACCCTTCGTCCCATTGAATAGCACGCAGGGCGGGGCTTGCCTAGATGTTGCGGTGCAGCAGGCGGCTGGGACGCGCCGCGCCCGCTTCCGGCCGGCGTGCCGGGCTCAGCCGGTTTCGACCACCCGCCGGACCGGCAGCCATGCGATGTGCATGTTGCGCGGCGTCATGGCGTCGATGCGCTGCAGCAGCGCCTGTTTGCGGGCAGCGGACAGCGGGGCGTATCGGTGGCCGATTTCGCGATGCCAGTCGACGAGGGCGTGCAGCAGTTCGCTGGCGTGGGCGTCGTGGTCGATGCCGTCGAGCAGGCAGTCGAGGGCGTCCCAGCGGCTCAGCTGGTGGGTGGCGTCGACGAGGCGTTGGCGGGTGTGGGGATGCGCGGCGATGAAGGCGTTCGCCAGGGTGTCGCGGGTGAGGAACGCGGGCACGGTGGCGCCGAGTTTCAGCGCCAACGCGACGACTTTGCCCGATGGCGAGGCCAATGCGTCGCGCAGATGCGCGGCAGGGTCGTCGATGCCGGCGCGCACGGCGGCGCGCAGCGCGGCGCAGCGCAGGTCGCCGGTGGCGTGTCGCAGCCACGGCGCGACCCGGTCGAGATCTTCGGCTTCGGCGCAATCGCTCAGGGCGAGCAGCGCGTGGCGGCACTCGTGTTCGATGCCGCCGGGTTCGATACAGCGATCGAGCGCATCGCGCCAGACCTCGCGCGGCTCCGATCCCAGGCTCCGCGAGGCATGGGCGGCGACGTTGCGCACCGAGGCCGAGGGATCGAGCAGGCATTCGCGCAGCAGCGCGCGGAACGCGTCGTCGGGGCTGTGTGCGCGCAGGCGCAGGGCATGCGCGCGTACCGATGCATGCGGGTGGCGCAGTGCGTACGCGATGAGATCGTCGCTCAGCGGCTTGCCCGACAAACGCGGCAGATCGCGCAGACCCCAGCGGGCGATCACCGGGTCGCGGTTGCGCACAGTCTGCGCGGCGAGCGCGTCGATCCGCGCGGGGTCGGCACGCAGGATCAGATCGCAGACGAAGAGGCGCTGCAGGCTGCCGCCGTGATCGAGCGCTTGCCAGCGCGCCGCCGAATGCGCGGGTGCCAGCAGCGCGGGCTCGATCAGCGTGCGCCAGACGCCCGCCTGGATGCGCTGCCGCTCGCGCAGCACGAACAGCACATCCAGATGCGCGAACAGCGCGGCGGGGTCGGTGGCGACGATCCGCTGCAGCGCCTCTTCGGCGCACAGGCGTACCTGCGGCACCCAGTCGTCGCAGCGGATCAGGGTCAGCGCGGTGGCGAGCCGGCCCGGACGGTCGCGCATCAGCCGCAGCGCGCGTTCGCGGATGCGGCCGTCGCGGTGGCAACCCGCGCAGAACAGCTGCGCGTCGATCGCTGTTTCGTCCGGCTGCGCAGCCAGCGGCCATGCGAAGCCGGGAAGCTCGGCATGCCAATACTCGCGGCGAATGGCTTCTTCCAGCGCGGGCAGCCGGCGTCCGGCGACATCGTGAAGCGCCTGCGGCGCTCGATCGATATCGCATTCGATGCGCAGCGCGCGTTGCAGCGCAGTGGTCAGCGCTTCGCGCCAGCCGGGAGAGGACGTGTTCATGCCTGCGTCGGGTGTGTTTTCCCGATCTTCGCCTCTGCGTACTTGCAAGGCAAATGTGGCAGCGACATCCATCCAAGGCCACGGTCAGGGCAGTCATGGTCAGGAAGCATGACCGGTTACGAAGAATTTACGCCCAGCGCTTCGACGCGAATAGCGCGTTTACGCATCGCAGGCGGACACTGCGCCGATCGGAATGCATGAGGAATGCGCAGATGCCCGGCTGGTTGTCGATGTTGTGCGGAATCGTGGTGATCGTGGCGGCGGTGTACCTGCTGCTGGTGATCCTGCGCCCGGAAAAATTCTGAGCGGATGACGACCATGATCGAGATCCTGCTTGTCTTCGCGGTGGCCATCGGCCTGGCCTGGCCGCTGGGCCACTACCTCGCAAACGTGATGCGCGGCGCCCCGATGCGCGGCGATCGCCTGTTCGGCTGGCTCGAAAAGCCGGTCTACCGGCTGCTCGGCATCGACCCGCTGCGCGGCATGAGCTGGCGCGGCTATGCCAAGGCGTTCCTGTTGAGCAATCTTGTGGTCGGCGCGCTGGTCTGGGTGCTGTTCATGACCCAGGCCTGGCTGCCGCTCAATCCCGATGCCATTCCCAACATGCGTTGGGACCTGGCGCTGCACACCATGGTGTCGTTCCTCACCAACACCAATCAGCAGCACTATTCCGGCCAGGCGCAGCTGTCGTATCTGGCGCAGATGGTCGGCATCGTCGGCCTGCAGGTCATCACCCCGATGATGGGCCTGGCGCTGGTGGTGGCCACCCTGCGCGCACTGTTCGGCGGACGCGAAAAGAACGCGCACGACACCGGTGAGGCCGACATGGGCAACTACTGGGTCGATGTCACGCGCGCCGCCGTCCGCTTCATGTTGCCGCTGTGTCTGCTCTGGTCGGTGTTGCTGACCGCGCAGGGCGTGCCTTCGACGCTGGCCGCAGGGCCCACGGTCGCGCCGATCGATGCCAGCGCGCAGATGGCCGAGCAGAAAATCCCGCTGGGGCCGGTCGCGGCGATGGTGGCGGCGAAACAGTTGGGCACCAACGGCGGCGGCTGGTACGGCCCCAACAGTGCGGTGCCGCTGGAGAACCCGACGCCGTTCTCGAACTTCCTGGAAGTGGTCGGCATCATCCTCATCCCGCTGTCCGTCGTCTTCATGGTCGGGCCGCTGGTCGGTCGCCGCAAACTCACCGCGATGATCTTCGGCAGCATGCTGCTGATGTCGGCGGCGTCCACCGGTCTTGCGGTCTGGTCGGAAGCGCATTCGGCCACCACGTCCGATGCCGCACTGATGGAAGGCAAGGAAGTGCGCTTCGGTGCGGACGCCTCCGCCTTGTGGGCATCGCTGACCACGCAGACCTCCAATGGTTCGGTCAATGCGATGCACGATTCGCTGGCGCCGCTCACCGGGCTGGATACGCTGGTCAACATGCTGGTCAACGCCATCTGGGGCGGTATCGGCTGCGGTCTGCAGCAGTTCCTGGTGTACCTGCTGCTGAGCGTGTTCCTGGCCGGCCTGATGACGGGCCGCACGCCGGAACTGTTCGGTCGCAAGATCGAAGCGCCGGAAGTGAAATTGCTGGCGTTGCTGGTGCTGCTGCAGCCGCTGGTGATCCTGGGCTTCACCGCGTTGACGCTGGCGATCCCATCGATCACCGCCAATTCCAATCCGGGCTTCCACGGCATCAGCCAGGTCTTCTACGAGTACACCTCGGCCTACGCCAACAACGGTTCGGGATTCGAGGGTCTGGGCGATGCCACCTACTGGTGGAACCTGAGCTGCGCGCTGGTCCTGGCGCTGGGACGTTATCCCGCCTTGATCGTGCCGCTGGCGGTCGCCGCACTGATGGCGCGCAAGCGCCCGTCGCCGGAAACCGCAGGCAGCCTGCAGATCGAAACGCCGACCTTCGTACTGACCCTGATCGCCGTGGTCGCGATCATCACCGTGCTGCAGTTCATGCCTGCGCTGGTGTTGGGCCCGATCGCCGACCACCTGTCGCTGACTGCGGCAGCGCACTGAGAGCACGCACATGAGCGAGATCATTTACCAGCATCCTCCTGCGCGCAAACCCGCGCTCGTCGACGCCGCCGCGATGCGCAGCGCGCTGCGCGACGCCTTCCTGAAACTGTCGCCGCGTCATCTGCTCAAGAGCCCGGTGATGGCGATCGTGATGGCGGGCACCGTGCTGTCGGCGGTGATCACCTTGGCCGGGCAGGCATCGCCCGGCTTCGGCGGCGCGGTCACCGCGATCCTGTTCGTCACCGTGCTGTTCGGCAATTTCGCCGAAGCCATCGCCGAAGCGCGCGGTCGCGGGCAGGCGGCTTCGCTGCGCCGCGCGCGCAAGGATCTGGTGGCGCGCAAGGTCGACAACGATCTGGGCGGTAATGAAACGCGTCTGCCTGCAGCCGATCTGCGCCCCGGCGATCTGGTCATCGTCAGCGCCGGGGAACAGATTCCGGCCGACGGCGAAATCGTCCGCGGTCTCGCCACCATCAACGAGTCCGCGGTGACCGGCGAATCCGCGCCGGTGCTGCGCGAGGCGGGCACGGATCGCTCCGGCGTGATCGGCGGCACCAAGGTGCTGTCGGACGAAATCGTCATCCGCATCACCGCCGAACCGGGCCACAGTTTCCTGGATCGCATGATCGCGCTGGTCGAAGGCGCCAACCGCCAGAAGACCCCGAACGAAATCGCGTTGACCATGCTGCTGGCGGCGATGACGCTGACCTTCCTGATCGTGGTCGCGACGCTGCCGGCGATCGGCGCGTTCGTCGGCGTGCAGGTCGCGCCGCTGCTGTTGATCGCGCTGCTGGTGTGCCTGATTCCCACCACCATCGGCGGCCTGCTGCCGGCGATCGGCATCGCCGGCATGAACCGCGCGCTGTCCGCCAACGTGCTGGCCAAATCCGGCAAGGCGGTGGAAGTGGCCGGCGACGTGGACGTGCTGCTGCTCGACAAGACCGGCACGATCACCTACGGCGATCGCCAGGCGACGGTGTTCCATCCGCTGGCCGGTGTGGACGCCTCGATGCTGCGCGAAGCGGCGATGCTGGCGTCGCTGGCCGACCCCACGCCGGAAGGCAAATCCATCGTCAAGCTGGCGCGCGAGCAGGGCTGCGCCACGCCCGAACCCGATCGCGCCGACTATCTGCAGTTCACCGCGCAGACGCGCATGTCCGGCGTGGACCTCGATGGCGGTCGTTCCATCCGCAAGGGCGCGGGCGATGCGATCAGGCGCCATGTCGAAGCGCAGGGCAGCCTGGTGCCGCATGAACTCACCGCGCGCGTCGAACAGGTCGCGCGCAGCGGCGCCACGCCGCTGGTGGTGAGCGAAGGCAAGCATGTGCTGGGCGTCGTCGAGCTTTCGGATGTGGTCAAGCACGGCGTGAAGGAAAAATTCGCCCGCCTGCGCGCGATGGGCGTGCGCACGGTGATGATCACCGGCGACAATCCGCTCACCGCTGCGGCCATCGCTGCCGAAGCCGGCGTGGACGATTACATCGCCGAGGCCACGCCCGAAGACAAGCTGGCGCGCATCCGCAGCGAACAGGCCAAGGGCAGCCTCGTCGCGATGGTCGGCGACGGCACCAACGATGCGCCCGCGCTGGCGCAGGCCGACGTGGGCCTGGCGATGAACTCCGGCACGCAGGCGGCGAAAGAGGCCGGCAACATGGTCGATCTCGACTCCGATCCGGCCAAGCTGCTGGCGGTGGTGGAAGTGGGCAAGCAGCAGCTGATCACGCGCGGCGCATTGACCACGTTCTCGCTGGCCAACGACGTGTCCAAGTATTTCGCGATCCTGCCGGCGCTGTTCGCCGCTGCGATTCCGTCCATGGCGGCCTTGAACGTGATGCAGCTGTCCAGCCCGACCAATGCGGTGCTGGCGGCGCTGATCTTCAATGCGCTGATCATTCCGGCGCTCATTCCGCTGGCCCTGCGCGGCGTACGCTTCAAACCCGCCAGCGCCACCGCGCTGCTGCGCCGGAACATGCTGATCTACGGCGGCGGCGGCGTGCTGTTGCCGTTCGTCGCGATCAAGCTCATCGACCTGGCGCTGGTCGCCACGATCGGCGCATAAAGGAATTCACATGAACACCACTGCACATACCCCCTCCTTGCAGGACCACGGCGCCCTGCGCGCTTCGCTGGTCTTTGCACTGGTCATTCTTCTCGGCATGGGCCTGCTCTATTCGCTGACAGGCACGGCGATCGGCAGCCTCCTGTTTCCGCAGCAGGCCACCGGCAGCATCGTGAATCGAGACGGCAAGCCGGTCGGTTCGCTGCTGGTCGCGCAGCCCTTCGCCGACGCGCGCTATTTCCAGCCGCGTCCTTCCGCGGCCGGCTACAACCCGATGTCCGCCGCCGGCAGCAACCAGGCCCGGACCAATCCCGATCTGCGCAAGCGCATCGACGAGACCCGGGCGGCGGTGGCCACGCGCGACGGGATCGCCGCGCAGGACGTGCCCGGCGAACTGCTCACCCAATCAGGCGGCGGGCTGGATCCCGACATCAGCCCCGCCGGTGCGCGGGTGCAGGTCGCACGCGTGGCGCAGGCGAGGCGGCTCGATCCGGCGCAGGTCGAGCGACTGGTCGCCATGCATGCGCGGGGACCGCAGTTCGGCCTCCTCGGTCAGCCGCGCGTCAACGTATTGGAGCTCAATTTGGCACTGGATGCGGAAAAATGAGGACTCGTCGTTCCCGCGGCCTTCAACAGATGAATGTCTGGCCAAGCGGGAACCCAGCGACGTTGCGTGTAAAGGCGCCAAGACACGGGATCCCCGCTTTCGCGGGGATGACGGCCGAAAATTGGATTTTTCCTGGCGCACAATGACCGCATGATCGACTCCCGCACCCATCAGGCCGATGCGCTGATCGGCGAACTTCGCCGCGAAGGCAGCGGGCGGCTGACGATCTTTCTCGGTGCGGCTCCGGGCGTGGGCAAGACCTACGCCATGCTGTCGCGCGCGCGCGAGCTGCGCAAACAGAATATCGACGTGGTGGTGGGCATCGTCGAGACCCACGGCCGCAGCGAAACCGCAGCGTTGACCGATGGCCTGGAACTGATGCCGCGCGCGCGCCTGGAATATCGCGATCGCATCTTCGAGGAAATGGATCTCGACGCGCTGCTGGCGCGCAAGCCCGCCATCGCCCTGGTCGACGAGCTGGCGCATCGCAACGCCGCCGGCAGCCGTCACGAGCGCCGCTGGCAGGATGTGGTGGAACTGCTGGACGCCGGCATCGACGTCTACACCACCGTCAATATCCAGCATCTGGAAAGCCTCAACGATGTGGTGTTCCGCATCACCGGCATCCGGGTCAGCGAAACCGTGCCGGATCTGGTCTTCGATCGCCTGCGCGACATCGTGCTGGTCGATCTGCCGCCGCGCGAACTGATCGAACGCCTGCGCCAGGGCAAAGTCTATGTGCCGGACCAAGCCGCGCAGGCGCTGCAGACCTTTTTCTCGCCTTCCAACCTGATCGCGCTGCGCGAGCTGGCCATGCAGACCGCTGCGGACCGCGTCGACAGCGATCTGCGCGAACTCCAGGCCGCGCGCGGCATGTCCGGTGCGAACGTACGTCGCCGCGTGCTGGTCGCCATCGATGGTCTTGGCCAATCCGAATACATGGTGCGTGTGGCCCGACGCCTCGCCGAACGGCGCGATGCGCCGTGGGCGGTGGTCACCGTGCAGACCGGGGTCATCGACGAGGCGCGTCAGCAGGAACTCGACCAGGCCTTCGCGCTGGCGCGCAAGCTCGGCGCCGACACCGATGTGCTGCGCGGCGCGAATGTCGCCGATGCGTTGCTGGATCACGCCGGCCGCACCGGCGTATCGGCGATCGTGCTCGGACGCACGCGCGAACGGCCCGTCGCACGCATGTTCAACCGCACGCTCACCCAGCAGCTGCTGCAGCGGGGGGCGCACTACGAGTTGACGATCGTCAACACGCCGGAAGCGCGCGCGCGTTCGCGCCGCGAATCGCACGCGCCGCGCCTGTCGTTGACGCGCGACGATTCGATGCTGGTATTGGTGGCGACCGTGTTGGCGGTCGCCATCGCATGGCTGGCCGAACGCTGGGTGGCCCTGGACGATCTGTCCATGATCTTCATCGTCGCGGTGGTGCTGGTGGCTTCGCGCACGCGCATGGCCGCTGCGGTGATCACCGCCGTGCTCTGCTTCCTGGCCTACAACTACTTCTTCATCGAGCCGCGCTTCACCTTCAATATCGGTGCGCGCCAGGGCGTGACCACGGTGTTCCTGTTCCTGGTGGCCGCACTGGTCGCCGGACGGCTGGCCTCCAGATTGCGCATGCAGGTGGTGGCGCTGCGGGCGGCGAATGCGCATGCCACCGCATTGCAGGCACTGGGGCGGGATCTGGCCAGCGCCGCCGATCTCGGGCAGGTGCTCGCCGCTGGACGCTCCGCATTGCAGGCGGCCTTCGGCGTACAGGCATGGGTCCGTATCGGCGACGACACGGCCGCATCCGATGGCGCGAAGCTCACCGACACCGACCTGGGCGCAGCCGAATGGGCACAGCGCCACGGCCAGGCCACCGGCCGCTACACCGATACGCTGTCGGGTTCGCGGTGGTGGTTCCTGCCGCTGCGTCACGACCAGGGCACGCTGGGCGTGGCGGGCCTGCGATTCGCAGCGGACCATCCGCGCCTGGCTTTCGAGCAGCGCCGTCTGGCCGAAGCCATGGCCGACGACATCGGCCAGGCCGCGCTGCGCACGCGTCTGGTGTCCGATCTGGGAACCGCGCGGGTCAGCGGCGAGACCGAACGCCTGCGTTCGGCGCTGCTGTCGTCGGTCTCGCACGACCTGCGTTCGCCGTTGGCGTCGATGATCGGCTCGGCCAGCAGCCTGGCCAGTTATTCCGAGGCGATGAGCGCCGAAGACCGCAGGAGCCTGCTGGAGACCATCCAACTGGAAGGCGAACGCCTGGACCGCTACATCCAGAACCTGCTCGACATGACCCGGCTGGGTCACAACGGCCTGACCTTGAACCGCGATTGGATCGGCGTGGACGAACTCATCGGATCGGCCACAGGCCGGCTGCTCCGCTATCAGCCGCAGGTCAAGCTGGACATCCGTATCGAATCCGGCATGACGCCCATCTGGGTGCACCCGGCGCTGGTCGAACAGGCGCTGTTCAACGTGCTGGAAAACGCCGCCAAGTTCTCGCCACCCGGCCAGCCCGTGGAAGTCGACGCGCGCCTGGTCGAAGGCAAGCTGCGGATCGATGTGCGCGACCATGGACCGGGCATTCCGGAAGAAGAGCGGGCGCGGATCTTCGACATGTTCTACAGCGTGGAGCGCGGCGACCGTGGGCGTCACGGCACCGGTCTGGGACTGACCATCAGCCAGGGCATGGTGGGCGCGCACGGCGGCAGCGTGGAAGCATTGCCCGGAAGCGATGGCCACGGGACGACGATCCGCATTACCCTGCCGCTCATCGAACCGTTGCCGCAGAAGAGCGATGCCTGACCTGATCGATCCGATGTCCCCGACGTCCGCGCCACCGGCGCGGGTGCTGGTGATCGACGACGAACCGCAGATCCGCAAATTCCTGGACATCAGCCTGCGCGCGCAGGGCTACCGGGTCGTGCTGGCAGCGAACGGCCAGGAAGGATTGATTTCGCTCGCCACGCACGGCGCCGATCTGGTCATCCTCGATGTCGGTCTTCCCGACAAGGATGGCCATGAAGTATTGAGGGAACTGCGGCAGTGGTCGCTGGTGCCGGTGATCATGTTGACGGTGCGCGCGGGCGAAGCGGAGAAGGTCGCCGCGCTCGATGCGGGCGCGAACGATTACGTCACCAAGCCGTTCGGCGTGCAGGAACTGATGGCGCGCATCCGCGCGCTGATGCGCGCGCACAGTGCATCGGCGGATGCGCCGGCGGTGTTCGACGATGGGCATCTGCGGGTCGATCTGGCGCAGCGCCAGGTGACGCTGGACGGTGTGTCGCTGGTGCTGTCGCGCAAGGAATATGCGCTGTTGGCGCATCTCGTGGCGCATGCCGGGCGTGTGGTCACGCAGCCGCAGTTGCTGCGTGAGTTGTGGGGGCCGACGCATCAGCACGACACCCACTATCTTCGGATCCTGGTCGGGAAACTCCGGCACAAGCTCGGCGACGATGCGTCCGCGCCGCGTTGGATCGCGACGGAGCCGGGGGTGGGGTTGCGGTTTGTTGCGCCGCATTGAGTTTGCGGGGCTACACGACTTCATTTTTTGCGGTGGCTTCGACTTCGCACAAGCGCTTCCCGCATGATCGTCGAACGGTCTTGACTGATGTTTCGTGGTGCTGTCTGTGTCGGCGCTTCATGCGGTGCGGGTAAAGCCTGGCACCTTTTTCGCGCTGGGGCGCGAGTTACTTTCTTTGGCGCAAAGAAAGTAACCAAAGAAACACTCAGGTCCAATTCAAACCTGCCTTCTGAGGCGAAGCCGGGATTTTTCGACGAGACATCCATGTCTCATCGAAAAACGATGCACATCCTGTGCATCGCCCTCCGGGTCTACAACCAGGTCCGACGAAACCATGGTCTGGGTATGGATAGGACGATGTAGATTGCTGGTTTTTTTCACAACGTGCGGACAATCTCACGAGGTGCTGAAGCATGCCATGCATGAAACGCCACGAAAACGACGGAAGCATTCTTGAATGCCGGCAGAGGGCAACGTCCTGATGATCTAGCGGAGACGGCACACTTTCCCCTGATCGCAGACCCGGAGGGCGGCGCACAGGACGTGCGCCGTTTTTCGATGAGGCAGGACGCCTCATCGAAAAATCCCGGCTTCGCCTCAGACCGCAGGTTTGAATTGGACCTGAGTGTTTCTTTGGTTACTTTCTTTGCGCCAAAGAAAGTAACTCGCGCCCCAGCGCGAAAAAGATGACAGGCCTTACCCGTTCAGCATGAAACGCCGATACAGACAGCGCCACGAAACATCAGTCAAGGTCACAGGAAGATCGTGCATGAAACCAAATGAGTGAAGCCGAAACAGCGCCAGCGACGCTCAAGCCAACAACTCCCCCCGCTGCGCCGAAGCCCCATCCTGCCCGGCTTCCGCATCCGCCACCAACCGCAACGCCCGCTCCGCAGGACGATACTCGCGCTCCACCCGCCCATTCGCCATCACCAGCACGCGCTCCGCGCTGACGATGGTTTCCGGACGATGCGCGATCAGGATCTTGGTCAACTTCAGCTTGCGCACCGCCTCGTTGACCGCGCGCTCCGAATCCACGTCCAGATGACTCGTCGCCTCGTCCAGGAACAGGATGCTCGGACGCTTGTACAGCGCGCGCGCCAGGATCACGCGCTGCTTCTGCCCGCCCGACAGCGCCGCGCCCATGTCGCCGATCAGGGTCTGATAACCCATCGGCATGCGCATCACATCGTCGTGGACCGACGCGGACTGCGCGGCGGCTTCGATCCGTTCGAAATCCAGATCCTCGCTGCCGAAGGCGATGTTGTCGGCGATCGAACCGGCGAACAGCTGGTCGTCCTGCATCACCGCAGCGACCACATGGCGATAGCGGCGCAGGCCGATGTCGGTGATATCGCGGCCTTCGACCAGGATGCAGCCCGCCTGCGGCTTGAGCAGGCCCAGCATCAGCTTCATCAGCGTGGTCTTGCCGCAGCCGGACGGGCCGACCAGGGCGATGGTTTCGCCCGGCGCGACGGTCAGCGCGCAGTCGTCGATCACCAGCGGATCGGAATCGCTGAAGCGGTAGCGCAGTCCGCGCACCTCGAGACCCAGCGGGCGATCCTGCGGCAGCGCCGGGCCGCTGGGCGCGGTGATTTCCTCAGGTTCGGTCAGCACGATGTCGGCCAGACGTTCCGCCTGCACGCGCAGGGTGCGGAACGACATCCAGGTGTCGATCAGGCGGCTGACGCCGCCGGTGAACATTTCCTTGTAGGCCAGATACGCCACCAGCATGCCGACGCTCATCTGGCCCTGCATCACCAGCAGCGCGGCCAGCCCGACCACCAGCAGCCGTTCGATGCCGAACAGCATCTGGTTGGCGAAACCGAAGCGCAGCATGAAGCGCTGGATGTCCAGGCCGAGATTCGCGGTGTCGGCCATCAGCGTGCCGAAGGTCGCGCGGCGCATCGATTCGGCGGCATTGAGTTTCAGCGCCTGGATGCCGCGGATGGATTCGAGCAGATGGGTGTCCTGCTTGGCGGCGGCGGAGAGCTGCTGTTCGGACAGGCGCTTGATGGTCGGGAACGTCGCCCAACGGATCGCCAGGTACAGGCCGACCGCGATCACGCTGATCAGCAGCAGCTTCCAGCTGTACGACACCATCACCGCCACCGCGATCACCACCATCAGGCCATCGAGCAGGGCCTCGATGAAGCTGGAACTGAGCGTAGTCTGGATCGCATGCACCGATTCCATCCGCGACACGACATCGCCCAGATGGCGCTTCTGGAAATAATCCATCGGCAGGCGCAGCAGGTGCGCCAGGATGCTGCCGAACCACTGCAGGCCGATGCGGGTGGACAAATACGCAAGACACCAGCTGCGCAGCCAGCCGATCGCCGAGGTGATCAGCATCGAGAACAGGAAACCGACGCTGATCAACCACAGGAAATCCTTGTCCTGCGTAACCAGCACATCGTCCAGCACCCACTGCATGTAGAACGGGGTCAGCAGCCCGAACAGCTGCAGGATCAGCGACAGCGACAGGATCTGCGCGGCCGAGCGCTTCAGGCCGGTGACCTGGCCGACGAGGTGGCGCAGCGAAATGCTGTCGTCGAGTTTGCGCTTCTGGAACGTCGCGGTGGGCGAAAGCTCGAGCGCAACGCCGGTGAACTGCGCCGACGCTTCGCTCATGCGCAATTTGCGCACGCCGGTGGCGGGGTCGTGGATCACGATCCCGGTCGCGGTTGCCTTCGCCAGCACCACGAAGTGATCCATGTTCCAGTGCAGGATGCAGGGCGTCTCCAGCTGCGGCAGTTCTTCCAGCTCGATCCGCAGCGCACGGCACTGCAGTCCGGCGACGCTGGCGTCGTCGATCAGATTGGCCAGGGTGACGCCGCGCATCGAAGAGGGGTATTCGCGCTGCAGCGCCAGGCCGTCCATCTGCCGGCCGTGATAGTCCAGCACCATCGCCAGACAGGTATGCCCGCATTGCGCGGCTTCGGTCTGCAGCAGGCTTTTGAGGATGGGCATGGCGGGCGCGTTCCTGGATCGGTAGGGCTCCCCGCCGTGAAGCGCGGGGAGCCGGGTTCATCTTGTATCGGGAATGCAGACAGAAGTCTTCAAGCGGGGTCGAGACAGATATCGCGTATGGTCGATGACGAGTTGCAATCGAGCAGCGGATCGGTGGGCGTGATATCCGAGTTCGGCTGACAGGCCGTGTCGGTGTGAGAGCTGCTCTCGTTGCAAGGGATGCTGTCCTCCACAGGAAGCGAGATGTCGGACCCGCCGTCGGGGCCGGTGCCGAGATCCCTGCCTGTCGCGCCGCCGACATGCTTCGTTTCTTCCACCGCCAGAATGCGGCCGAGAATGCGATTTCCACCGTTGTTCACGTAATTCTCCATGTTGTGATTGATGACATGCGGAAGCCCGGCGGCATCGGCTGGGCTTCGGCCAGTCTGCCTGCTTCAGACGACTGGCCGAAATCGCGCGCGATGATTTCCAGGCCCGGGATGCGAAGAAGAATTGCGCACGACGGATGGATTCGCCGTGCGCAATTCCGTCGTCAACCGCATCAGGCGCCGGCGGGGGACGGGTCGAGTATCGTGTTGGATGTATCCGCGGCCGTGCCCGAATCCTGGGTAGGCGCCGTGTCCGGATTGCCGTTGACGTCGATGCGCGTATCGGCACGCGTCGACGTGGGCCTTGCGCCCGAGATGGCCAGGGTTTCCTCGACGGCGAGCGTGCGGCCGAGAATGCGTTTGTTGTCGTTGTCCATGAGCCTGTTCCTTTTCGATGGGCGTAACGATGGAGAGTGCGATCGGGTTTCGATTCCGGCGGGCGTTCCTGCGTGCAGGGACGCCCGCCGGAATGGTTTCAAAAGATCCGAGCCACGCTGCGCGAACCGTCTTCGCGCTTGCGATACCGCAAAAAACGGACGACATCGAAGTGCGATCCGGAAAACGCGCATGTCGGATCGATGCGGCCGGATATCGCTATCCGATCCGTGTCTTCGATCAGCGTTTGGTACTGTCGGGACTGATGATGATGTCGATGAGGGGTTTGCTGTCGACGGTATACGGGCCGGTATCGGTGAATTTCGCGGTGTCGCCGGCGCTGCCGAGCGTCCAGCCGCCGGCGACATCGTTGGTTTCTTCGACGGCCAGGATGCGGCCGAGTATGCGCTTGTCGTTCTGTTTCATGTGGGTTCCTCAGTGGATGATGAAGACCGGAAAGGTCTCCGGGAGCGCCGGGTGAGCGGCGTTTTCAGAGCGTCCTGGCGTGGAACGAAGACATCGTGACGTCCTGCGCATCGAGCGGAATGACGTCGTAGACGTAGCCGGTGTCTTTCGGCGGAAAGGTCGTCAGCGGGCGGGCGCCGGAAACGGCAGTGGTTTCTTCCACGGCCAGGACGCGGCCAAGTACGCGGGTGTTCTCGTTGTTCATCGTGTTCTCGCAATAGGAGGTTGGTTTGAAGGTGGGCGTTGGTCGCCCGTCTTCGGTGCGCGCATTCGCAGGAATGCATGCACCGAAGGCGGCCGTCGTTCGTGCGCGAGGCGATCCGGTGCTGCGCACGACGGATGTCTTCGTCGTGCGCAGCGGTTCGCTTTGCACAGTTTCAATCACGATCATCCGCGGATCAGATCTGGTCCACGAACCTCGAAGCCCTTGTCTCGGCCACCGGACTGGTGTCCGCACTGGTGCCGCTGTCCGCAGTGGTGCCGCTGTCGGCGGTGGTGCCGCTATCGGAGGTCGTACCGCTGTCGGAGGTCGTACCGCTGTCGGAGGTCGTACCGCTGTCGGATGTCGTGCCGGTTTCATTGCATGAAGTGTCGTACTCCGGAATGGTGCATTTGGCGCCGGAGATCATTTCGAGTTCCTCGACCGCCAGGATGCGGCCGAGCACACGGTTTTCGTGTTTTCCGTTCATCTGTGGAACTCCTTGGCTGGTGTTGCGTTCTGGATGGAGCCGCGACATGCGACTCTTGTTTCACCGCTGTCGGGGGATGCTCGCGGTGTGGGTTGCAGGCGATGCGCTGCGCGGGTGCGACGCCGGCGAAAAATGCTTCCCGAGGACGCGATCTGTTTGGTTCTTCATTCGATGCGTCCCGGAATCCAGCGCCCTGCGCGCGTCGCGCGCGCGGCGCGCGCAGGGGTTGGAAAAAAACCTGGGGGTCAGATCTGATAGTCCGGCCGCAGCGCGGGGCTGGTGTCGGTGAACGTGCCGCTGTCCGCCGTCGTGCCGCTGTCTGCGGTGGTGCCACTGTCGGCAGTGGTGCCGCTGTCTGCGGTGGTGCCGCTATCCGAGACCGTGCCGCTGTCCGAGACGGTGCCGCTGTCTGCGGTGGTGCTGCTGTCGGACAGCGGGTCGGTTTCGGCATAGAAAGCCAGGGTCAATGGCGGTCTGGCCCCGGCCACGGTCGTCAGTTCTTCGACGGCCAGAATGCGGCCGAGCACGCGTTGGTTCTTGGTGTCCATTGTTGTTTGATCCTTATGATTGAACTTCCGGATGAAATGCCCGTATCACGGGCCGACACTGGTGCAGGCGCTGAGTTCGCCGCAACAGCGACCGCTGTCCGCGCGTCCGCGGGTGCGCATGGGGTTCACGCAGCCTCTGCCTGCGTATCGGGAGAAGGTTCCCTGCGCAGCGCGTCCTGCTCGCCGACCGCTTCCGGTTGGGTGTGTTCGATCAGCTCGGCGAGGCGCTGCGGGTCCGAGGGTTTGCGGTATTCGAAAGCCGGGTCGCCGCTTTCGACGAAGTGGCAGAAGGCATCGAACAAGGTCAGTTCGTCGCACCACTGTTCGACGAAAATGAACTGACCGGCTTCGTTGACTTCGAGGTAGATCCATTCGTCGTCGGGGGTGACGATGAAGTCGAATGCGCCGGCGACCAGCCCGAGGCTGCGGAGTTGTTTCAAGCAGGCCTGGTACACCTGGTCCGGCAGGGTGACGCTGCCGTCTGTCATGTCGCCGTGCTGGTGCAGGCGCCAGTCCATCTCGCCGTATTCGATCCGCGATGGATCGATCTTCAGCGCGAAACAGCTCGCGCCGAAGAACTGCGCGCGGACTTCGAACTGTTTCTTGACCTGCGCCTGGAAAATGCCGGGCCCGGCGCGCAGCAGCTCGTCTCCGGGAAGATCTTCGCTGCGGACCCGCGCCGTGTAGGTGGACAATGTCTTGTCGTTCTCTTCCCACGCGGCGCCGATCAGGGGCTTGTGGATGACGCTCGGGTGCCGCTCGATGAACGCCCGGATCGCCTCCGGGCGGTTGCTGATCAAGGTCTCGGGAATCCGCAGTCCGTTGCGCAGCGCGAGCTGCAGCTGCTTCGGCTTGTGATCGGCGTTGCGCGCTGCATCGTGGGGATTGATCCAGAACGCTTCGCGCAACAGGCTGCGCAACGAGGCATCCGCGAAGCGGATCTGTTGCGAGACGTACTCACGGTCGCGCGGATCGACATGGGATGGAACCTTCGGTCCGAGCATGCGCCGGTTCCAGACCACGTCGAAGTCCGAGAGCGCGAAGCTGCCGTCGATGGTATGCAGGTGCAGCGCTTCGCCGTCCTTGCCGTACGAGAACTCGACTTCGGCGCGTTCCGGGAAATCCGTGCCGAAATAGCGCAGCACCCGATGCCCGCGCCGCTTGAGCGCAGCCTCCGCCAGGATGGCGTGCCAGTCGTCGGGCATGGTGTGGATGAAGACGGTCTTGGATGTATCGGCCATGTGTGCGTTCCTTGTCAGGGGAGGGCGTGGTGGTTCGTGTCATGCGGCGATGCGTTCGCGCAGTCGCGCGAACGGCTGGATCAACCATTCGTACAGGCGGTGCTTTTCGAGGACGATGTCGGTCTCGACGCCGAGACCCGGCCGCAGATCGCGCTCGATGCCGCTGTCGTCGCGGACGCGCTGGCGTTCGAGCGCGACGGTGGCGCGATAGCGGCTATGCGAGCGCCCGGCCGGCGTGTCGATCGCGCCCGCTTGCGCGGGTTGCCGCGAAATGCCGACGATCCGGCCGCGATATTGGCCGTAGTGCTGATGCGGATAGGCGGGATAGCGCAACAGCACTTCGCCGCCGACGGCAATCGATGCCAACAGGTTTTCGGGGACCAGAAGTTCGACTTCGAGACCGCTGCCCGCACGGCCCGCATTGTCGGCAGTCGCGTATTGCACTGCGGCTTGCGTTTCGACCAGTCTTCCTTCGATGCGGATTTTTCGCGCGTATTCGCCGATGTAGAGAAAAGCGATGGCGACGGCGACCGCGCCGATCGCGATCCAGGTCATGGCCCAGTGCGACATGGGTTGACGGATGATGAGGCTGCCGAGCCAGCGATTGCGCTTGGCTTCGAGGACTTCCGAACGATAGAGCGGCGTCGATGCCATCAGTACGTTTCCATGGGAACGTTTCCAGAGCGGCGGCAGACGTGACCCACGCGCATGCAGTGCTGCCGGTCGGATGCGGTAATGTGACGGTGGTCGTGTTTATCGAAGATCAAATGACAGAGTGGCCTCATCGTGTGTCCACGGGTTCGATCGCATCGAGCCGTAATCCGGGGGTGGCATTGCGGTGTCCATCCGTCGGCGGGAATTTGTGCTTTACTTGAATTGGTATTCGTAACAAGAGACGAGTTGCGGACATGGACAAATCGATGGTCATGCACGATCTCGGTTGTTCCCCTGAATCGATGGACTCCGTCACGGAATTGCTGGCGGGAGCCCAGGCCGGTCGGAACGACGCGTGGGACCGTATCTATGCGGTGCTCTACGACGACCTCCATCGCATCGCGTACTCGCAGATCCGGCAACGCACGTTCGGGCGCATGTCGGCGACATCGCTGGTCAGCGAAGGCTGGCTGCGGCTGGCGAGCGCGCAGTTCAATGTCGACAACCGCAGGCATTTCATGGCGCTGGTCGCCCGCGCGATGCGTTTCGTACTGATGGACGAAGCGCGGAAAGAGCTGGCGGAAAAGCGTGGCGACGGACATCGCGCGGTCTCGCTGGACGACGGGTTCGATCCCGGGCAGGACAGCGCGCTGGCGGAGATGGTGGCTTTGGATGCCGCGCTCACACGGCTGTCGCGCCTGGACGTGCGCCTGGCGCAGTTGGTGGAGATGCGTTACTTCGGCGGCATGGACGAAGACGAGATCGCGGCGTCGCTGGGCGTGACCGAACGCACCCTGCGCCGGGATTGGCGCAGGGCACGCGCGTTCCTGCTGACGCAACTGGAGGACGCGAATTCCGGCGACTCGCCGCAGGTCGTGCCGGCTGCGCCGCGATCCGCGCCGTGATCGTCCGCGCGTGGCGATGTCCGCGATCTGCGCCGGTTCGCGAATGCGTGATGGACGGATCCGTCCGTACGCTTCCTTGACCTTCACCCAGATTGCAGCCGAACGCCGATGATGCATCAGGACGACGAGATCACCAGCAGGGCGCTGGACCTGTTCGACCAGTACGCCGATATGCCGCGCGAACGGTTGAACGGCGCGCTCGAAGCGTTGAAGCGGCAAGATGCGGCCGTGCATGCGTCGTTGGTCACGCTGCTGGATGCGGACGCGATGCCGTACACGTTCGCATCGCCGTTGCGGTGGATCGCGACCAGAAGCGAAAGCGACGCGCGCGGAGACACCACCGCGATCTGGCGCAGCGGAACGCGACTGGGCGCATGGTGCGTGGACAGCGTCATCGGCATCGGCGGCATGGGCATCGTCTACGCCGCGCACCGGGACGATGGGCTCTACGAGCAGGACATCGCGCTCAAGACCATCCGCTCCGAGCTGATCTCGCCCGCGCTGCTCGCCGCGTTCGCCCATGAGCGCAGCAATCTCGCGCGTCTCGAGCATGCGTCCATCGCATCGCTGGTCGATGCGGGGATCAGCGAGGACGGCCAGCCGTGGCTGGCGATGCAGCGGGTGACCGGCGATCCGATGGACCGGTGGTGCGATGGGCATCTGCTCGATCTGCGGACGCGCATCCTGCGACTGATCGACGCATGCGATGCGGTGCGGCATGCCCACGGGCACGGGATCCTGCATCAGGACATCAAGCCGTCGAACCTGCTGGTCACGCAGGATGGGCAAGTCAAACTCCTGGATTTCGGACTGTCGTCGCTGCTCTCGTCGGCTGCGGAGGGCGGCAGCGCGCGGATCGGCGTCAGCTGCGGTTATGCGGCCCCGGAAGTGTTTCGCGGCGGGCCGCCGAGCATCGCGATCGATGTCTACGCGCTGGGCGTCGTGCTGTATCGGCTGATCTGCGGCGAAGGGCCGATGAAACCGTCGTCGCTGCCGGCGTCGGAAGACGCGGCGCCGGAATCGCCCAGCGTGTTGGCATCCCGTTCGGATCCGCAGGTTGCGCGCTCGCGCGGCGCGCGGAATGCACAGGCGCTTGCGCGCATGCTGCGCGGCGATCTGGATGCCATCGCATTGCGTGCGGTGGCCATCGATCCGCAGGAACGCTATCTTGCGGTGGCCGAACTGCAGCGCGATCTGAGCGCATGGATCCAGCGCCAGCCGGTATCCGCGCGCGGCGGTCGTTGGCGCTACCGGGCCATCACCCATGCGCGCCGCAACGCGATTTCGATCGCCGCATTCGTGATGTGCGCGGTTGCGGTGATGCTGTCGGCGGGGGCGATGTTCGTGCAGCATCGCAGCGCGCAGGCATCGGCGGAAGCGACCGCGATGCTGAGCCGGGTGTTCGAGGAATCGCTCGGCGTGGCGACGCTGTCTTCGCTGGGCAATGCGCCGCTGAGTTCGCAGACCTTGTTGAGCGACACCGAACAGCGGATTCGCGAGCGGGTCGGCCACGACCAGCCGAAGCCGCTGGCGCTCGGCCTGATCGCGCTTGCCCGCACCCAGCTGATCAGCGGCGATTATCGGCAGGCGGCGAGGCTGGCGGACGAAGCGAAGAGGATCGGTGCCGGCGATCCGCTGCTGACGGCCCGGGCCGATGCCGCACGGGCGCAGTTGCTGAGTCTGCAGTCGCGCCATGCCGACGCGGAGCGGATCGTGCGCGCCGCGATGCAGACAGTGCCCGAACGCCGCGGTATCGAGGACGATCTGGTCAGGCTCGACCTGCAGATGCAGCTCGCGCGTGCGCGCTGGGGCAGGGGCGACACCCGTGGCGCGATCGTGGTGCTCGACGCCGCCGTGCTCTCCGCGCAAGGACTCGGTGCCGAGGGGTTGCCGGCACAGGCGGAGTTGCTGGGGCAGCGCGGTTATGCGGAAACCAAGCTCTTCGAGTTCGTGGAAGCCGAAAGGGATCTGCGTCGAGCGCTCAAGCTGATTGGCGACCGCAGTCCAATGACCGCCAACGCCGTGCGCAGGAATCTGGTTGACCTTCTGGTTCTCACCAGTCATCGCAAGCCGGCGCTGCGTCAGGCGTCCGATCTGCTCGAAAGCAACCGCACGCTGTTCGGCGAAGCGCACCCGGAAACCGGACGTGCCTGGATCGCCGTCGGCAAGTCGTGGTTCTACAACAAGAACTCCGTGCGCGCGGCTTCCGCGCTGGATCGCGCGGCGCAGATTTTCGACCGTACGCTCGGCCAGCAGCATCCGGATTTCGTCGATGCGCTGGTCATCCGTGGTGCGATCGCATACCACAGCGGCGATTACGCGCTCGCGCTGGACATCGCACGGGAGGCGGCCGATGTGCTGGAGCGCGCTTACGGCCCCAATCACGAGGAGACGCTCAAGCGGAAGACCGATCTGGCCTCGCTGCTGCTGCAGAATGGGCGGATGCTGGGCGGAGAGAGGCAGCGGGCGCTGTTCCTGGAAGCCAGGGTCCTGCTGTACGAAGTGCTGGGCACGGGCGAGCGCCAGGGCTTGCCGATCGCCTATGCCCGCGATGAATACGCCGAGACGCTGTTGTACGACCATCAAGTCGATGAGGCCGAGCGGCAAGCGCAGCGCGGGATTACGGAGATGAGCGAGCTGTTCGGCCCGGACAGCGATTATCCGGAGGCGGCCTGGACCAGCATGCTCAAGATCCGTATCGCGCAAGGCCGTTACGACGAGGCCTCTGCGATCCACTCACGCCTCCTGTGCCTGGCCCCGTCGATCGAGGAGGCGCCCCACGAACACTTCGTGATGGGCGTGTCGAAACTGGATATCGAGATCGCGCGCGGCGATGCGGTGCGGATCAGCGCTGCGTATCGTGATGTCGAGCGGGTCGCGAGAAAGTACGGTTACATGGACGAGTTGAACGCGAAGCGGACCTCCGGCATGTCGTCGCCCGCACGGCGGGGTTGAGCGCCAGGAGGCGGGTTCGCAGTTGTAAAACGAAGGGCGCCTCGCGGCGCCCTTCCCGTATCGCATTCCAATGCGCTGAACGCGGGCTTTCAGTCGCGTTCCGCCGGCATCGAATCCGGGTTTCCGGAGAAGCGCCACGCCAGCGGTGCGTGTTCGGGCAGTGCGATTTCCGGCAGGCCTTTGGCCTTGAGCGCGGCGTTGGTGTTCGCCAGATCGCCATCGCGCAGCGTCGCGAAGGACCGCTCCAGCGTGGCGAGTTCGCGGTCGAGCACGGCGCTGTAGGCGATCAGGGCGTCGGCGGGTTTGCCTTCGTAACCGATCAGGCCGCCGTACAGATTGTCCATGTGCTCGCGCAGGCGTTCTTCGCCGGTGATGGCGCCGCCTTCCTTGGTCGCGACGATCTGCTTGCGGATGCCGTCGGCGCTGTCCGAGAGCCTGGACAGCTGCGCCCGCAGCGGGTCGTTCTGCGTCAGCTTGCCGGCGATGCCGTCGGCGCCGCCGCGCACGGCCTGGATCTTCGCGACCAGATCGCTCATCCGGCCGAACATGGCGTGCACGTTCATGGTCGCGTCGTAGTTGGCCTTGCGGTCGGCGACAGAGAACGTGGCGCGGCGATCGAGGGCGACGACGATCCGGTCCTCGTACACGCGGTCGCCCTTGGTCATGCGCACGGTATAGGTGCCGGGCGGCACGCGCGGGCCTTGCAGACTGTTGCCGGCAACGGAGGCGGCCGGCGGCACCAGCGGCGGTTTGACGTTCATCGACCATGCGACGCGGTTGAGGCCGCGGCGTTTGCTGGCGGGCAGGGTGTCGATGACCTTGCCCGCGCTGTCCAGCACTTCGAGTTTCAGTGGCCCGAACAGGTGCCGGGTCTTCTGGTAGTAGGTGATGATGACGTCGTTCGATGCATTGGCGCCGGCGTAGCTGGCATCGCCTTCCGACCAGCCGCCGAACGCATTGAGGCGCTGCTGCTGCGGACGGTTCGGCAGGAACGTCGCTTCCTGCTGCATCACCTCGGCGGTGAGCGCGCGCAGCGGCGAGACGTCGTCGATGATCCAGATGCCGCGGCCGTGGGTGGCGAGCACCAGATCGTGGTCGCGCGGCTGCACGACCAGATCGCGCACCGCGACAGCGGGGAAATCGCCGCCCTTGAACTGTGCCCAGTGGCCGCCGTCGTCGAGCGAGATCCAGAGGCCGAATTCGGTGCCCGCATAGAGCAGCCCGCGCTTCACCGGGTCTTCGCGCAGCACGTGCGCATAGCCGCGCACGGTCTTGGGCTGCTGCGGCGTGACCAGCGCCTGCCAACTCGCGCCGTAGTCGGTGGTCTTGTACAGCATCGGCCCCATGTCGCCGTTGGTGTGGCGATCGAAGGCGACATAGGCGGTACCCGCGTCGAAGCGGCCTGCGTCGATATACGACACCCATGAATTCGCCGGCACCCTGGCGCCTGCGATCACGTTCTTCCACGACTTGCCGCCGTCGCGGGTCACCTGCACATTGCCGTCGTCGGTGCCGACCCAGATCACGTTGCGGTCCTTCGGCGATTCGCTGACCGCGTAGATCGTGGTGTGCATCTCGGCGGCGGAGTTGTCGACGGTGATGCCGCCGGAGAGTTCCTGCTGCTGCTTCTTCGGGTCGTTGGTGGTCAGGTCGGGAGAAATGCGGTCCCAGCCCTGGCCGTGATCACGGGTACGGAACAGGTATTGCGCGCCGATATACAGCGTGCCCTTGTCGTTGGGCGAAAGATGGATCGGCGTGTTCCAGTTCCAGCGCAGCTTTTCCCCTTCGCCGGCACGCGGCTGGATGTCGCGGGTCTCGTGGGTGCGACGGTGGACGCGACTGATGGTGCCGCCCTGGTATTCGACGTAGAGATAATCCGGATCGGTCGGATCGGCGAACATCCAGAAACCGTCGCCGCCGTACATGTTTTCCCAGCGCGAATTGGTGATGCCACCGGGATACGACGAATCGCCGACCCACGAACTGTTGTCCTGCAGGCCGCCGTAGACGCGATACGGATCGTTGTCGTCCACGCTCACGTGGTAGAACTGCGAGATCGGCAGATTGTTCGCTTTCCACCAGCGCTCGCCGCCGTCCTTGGAGAACCACAGGCCGCCATCGTCGCCGGCGATGATCTGTTTGCTGTCGTTCGGATCGATCCACAGATCGTGGAAGTCGCCGTGCGCGCCGCCACCGGCGTTCGAGAAGGTCTTGCCGCCGTCGATGCTCTGGATCAACTGCAGGTTCGGTTTGAACACGCGGTCGGCGTTGCCCGGGTCGACGACGAGGTGGGCGAAGTAGAACGGGCGCCACACCATCATCTGGCTGTCGTCGCGGCGGTCCCATGTCTTGCCGCCGTCGTCGGAGCGGAACAGCGCGCTCTTCAGGTTTTCGACCATCGCGTACACGACGTTCGAATTCGACGGCGCCACCGCGACCGCGATGCGGCCGTAGGGTTTCGCCGGCAGGCCGCCACCGGCGACTTCCTGCCAGGTCCTGCCGCCGTCGGTGGAGCGGTGCAGGCCGCTGCCGGACGGCGATCCGGGGCCTTCGCCGCCGGAGCGGAAGGTCCAGCCCTTGCGCCGGAAATCCCACAGCGAGGCGAACATCACATCGGGGTTTTTCGCATCGACGCTCATGCCGCCGCAGCCGGTGGAGGCGTTGCCGCCCTTGAGCACCTGCGTCCAGGTCTTGCCGCCGTCGGTGGTGCGGTAGACGCCAGGGTCGGTGGAGTCGCTCCAGAGTTTGCCGGTGACGCAGGCGAGCGCGGTCTCGCCGTTGCGGGGATCCACCGCAAGACCGACGATGCGCTCGGCGTTGGGCAGGCCGGCGTGCGTCCAGCTTTCGCCGCCGTCGGTGGAACGGTAGACGCCATCGCCGATCGACACCGAGTTGCGCGTCCACGCTTCGCCGGTGCCCACCCAGACGTGATCGGGGTTGCCGGGATTCAGCGCGATCGCGCCGATCGACTGCACCGGCTGTTTGTCGAACTTCGGCCGGAACGTGGTGCCGCCATCGGTGGACTTCCACACGCCACCGCTGGCCGCGCCGACATACAGCGTGAGCGCGCCGTCCTTGCGGCGCGCGGCGGCGAGCGCGGAGATCCGGCCGCTCATCGTGGCCGAGCCGATGTTGCGGATACCGAGGCCCGAAATCGACCCCTGGTCGGGTTGCGCGATGCGCTCCTGCGCGTGCAGGCGGATGGCTGGCAGGCCGACGACGAGCGTCGCGCCGATCGCCAGGGTCAGGACTTTGATCGAAACGTGCATGACCGGCTCCGGCTCAGGGCTTGGGGGTGGGGAAGGCGAAGATCGATGCATCGATGGGCGTGTTCACTTCGATCGACTCGATGTGGTTCTGGCCCTGCTCGAACGGGAAATACACGCCGTTGACCAAGGCGTATTCGCCGAGATCGGTGGTGTTGACCTGCTCCTGCCCGCGGATGAACTGATGGTCTTCGATGCGGATTTCGAGGAAATGATCGGGATCGATGAACGACACCCGGCTGTCGCCGTTCTTGAACGTGATGCGCAGTTTGTGGGCGTCGGTGCCGTCGATGTCTTCGGTGCCGAGATACTCGATCCTGCTGCCCTTGGCTTTCCAATCCAGCAGCGGGCCGCCGATGTCGGCCGCAAGGATCAGGCCCTTCGCATCGTCGTTGCTGGTCTTCTGCGGATCGCGCCGGCCCTGGAACGGCTGGATCGCCCACGCCTGCTTGCCGTCCCAGGCATTGATCGCGGTCAGGCCCTGCAGCGAGAATTCGAAGCGGATCTTGTCGGGCGCGATGGCGAAGGATTCGGTCCTGGCCTCGATGCCGCCACCGAGCCGCAGCCTGCCGACGGTGTGCAGGCTGGCGATCGCGCGCAGCTTGTCGGCGCCGCCGCTCGCTTCGAGGGTCCTGGCGACCAGCGCGTCGGCGGTCATGGCATCGGCCGCAGACGCGGACAGGGACAGGCCGGCAAGCCCGGCCATCAATACGAGACGAACGTACATGGAGAGGCTCCTGCGCCGGATGGTGGGCAGCCTGCACGGTAGTCCTTCGCGTGCGCAGTGCTCAGGGCCGGAAGTCATGCCGCGAACGCCATGCTGCGTTGCGGAAGAATCGGGAGGCGGAATTCGGAAAGAAACTTCCGGAAGAAACTTCGGCAAGAAACTTCGGCACGACAAGAAAGGGATCGTCGCGGTATCGAAAATAATGCTTCCGGATTTCACCCCGGCCGGTCACTATCCAGCAGCGGCGCGACCACGCCCGGGGCGATATCTTGGGGGCGCGATGCTGGGGGCGATATGACGAGTGCTGTCGAAATTCCCGTTTGGCTTTTGCTGCTGCTGATCGCGGCGAGCGGTTATGCGGTGCTGAACAGCGTTTTCCTGCCCGGTGTCCGCTGGTTCGTCCGGCGGCGATTGAATCGCGCCATCGAGCGGATCAACAGCAGTCTGCGGATCCAGATCCGCCCGTTCCAGCGCACCCGGCGGCAGGTGCTGATCGACCGCTTGAGCTACGACACGCAGGTGATCGCGGAGATCGAAAAACTGGCCACCGACAGCGATGCGCCCAGGCGCGCGCTGCAGAAGAAAGTGCGCACCTATGCCCGCGAAATCGTGCCCTCGTTCAACGCCTACATGTACTACCGCCTCGGTTACTGGCTGGCGCGGCAGATCTCGCGCTTCATCTACCGGGTGAAGGTCGGCGCGGCCGATATCGACAAGCTCCGCCAGATCGATCCGCAGTCCACCGTGGTGTTCGTGATGAACCACCGCAGCAACATGGACTATCTGCTGGTCACCTACCTGGCCGCCAACCAGGCCACGCTGTCCTACGCGGTCGGCGAATGGGCACGGGTGCTGCCGCTGAACCTGGTGGTCAAGGGCCTGGGCGGCTATTTCGTGCGCCGCGAATCCAACAACCCGCTGTATCGCAAGGTGCTGGAACGCTACATCCACATGTCCACGCACGAAGGCGTCTGCCAGGCGGTGTATCTGGAAGGCGGCCTGAGCCGCGACGGCAATTTCGGCCGGCCGAAGCTCGGTTTCCTCGATTACATGCTGCGTTCTTTCGATGCGGAGACCGACCGCGACATCGTCTTCATCCCGATCGGCATCAACTACGACCACGTGCTCGAAGATCTGAACATGCTGGCCTGGACCGACCCGCACAGCAAACGCAAAGGGATTGCGTTCCATATCCGCAACGTCGCGCGGTTCCTGCGCTTCAATCTGTTCGTCGGCGGCGACGCGCGCTTCCGGCGCAACGGCTACGCCAGCGTGAACTTCGGCATTCCCGTGTCCGCGAAGGCATTTTCATCAGCGAAGGACATCCAGTTCAAACGCCTGTCGAAGGAGCAGCGCTTCGAGCAGGTCGCAGCGCTCGCCGATACGTTGATGGACGGGATCCGCCACGTCATCCCGATCTTGCCGGTGCCGTTGATCTCGACGGTTTTCGTGCGCAACCCGCAGACCGGTTTGCGTTCCATCGATGTGATCGTCGAAGTCGACCGCCTGATCGACGAACTGATCCACGGCGGCGCGCCCATGCGCGAAGAAGAGAAACCGCGCAATTCGACCTTGCTGCAGAGTCTGCAGCTGCTGCAGCGGCGCGGCGTTCTGGTCGAGGACGATGACCGGTATTTCGCGGGGCCGGAATCCTTGGCGCTGTTGAATTACTACGCCAATTCCATCGCGCATTGGTTGCTGGTGGAAAGCGGCGATGGTGATGAGGATCCGGGGGTGGCGATGCGTGTTTCGAGCGCTGGCTAGAGCGTTTTCGATTCGCGCCGCAATATCACCCCCTCCCTCCCTTTCGCGTAGAGAAGGGGGGGGTTGGGGAGGGGCGCTCGCAGCAATATCCACGCAGAAGCACCCCTCCCGACCTCTCCCTGCGCTATGCGCAAGGGGAGGAGAAAAACGGCGCAACCTACCCGACAGCGCAAATCGCAGGGCTGCGGTGAGCGCAGCGAACCCCACGCTACGAGCCAACGGGCGCCGGTCTCTTGGGATGAGCCGCTTGGGCGCATGTTTGGCCGAAACCGTTGCAACAGCTCGTTGTCAGTCATGCGACAGGAATGTCTGTTGCATTACGCGACCAACAGGAGACTGCAATGACGCACCTTCTCGTCTTTACCTTGCTGTTGATACTGTTTCCAGCATCATTCGCCTGCGCCCAGGACGCAAGGCCCGATTACCTCAAGGCATATGAACGCGGCGGTTTTCCCACCATCGACGACCCGGTGCAGTTCAGCGACCCGCATGCGTTCCCGCCGCAGCTCAAGGGCTTGGCCGTGGACAAGGATGCCAAGGTCGAATTCCGGGCGTTGGGAGGCGCCGACATCGAAAAGCGCATGGTGGCCGCAACTTCGCTTGCATTCAGCGATCCGCGTGTGAAAGCGGTCGCCGGTCAGCGCAACGCGGCGCTTGGCGGCGGAACCATCGACCCTGGAAAAGGCGCGCTCAAGGCGAACGAAGGCAACATCGCCGTGGACTTCTACAACTACGATCAAAACCGCGCCTACCGCGCCATTCTGCTCGACGACCGGGTCGTTTCCGTGCAGCCATGGCCAAAGGGTCATCAGCCGAAGGAAACGCGCGCGGAAGTGCAGGCGGCGGCGGATATCGTCGCCAAGAATCCAGCGCATGCGCGTGCGGTCGCGGGCCTCACCGCTCGCGGTCTGCGGGCGCCGAGCGAACGCGGCGACCGGCTGCTCTACCTGTTGTTCTACAAGGGCAAGGAGCGTCCAGCGCTCTACGAAGCGACCGTCAACATGAGCAAGGGCCGGGTCGTTCGCGCCAAGCCTCTCCGCCATTGATTTGCCAGGAGACCAAAATGAAATTCATGCCTGCACTGATGCTCGCTTTGATGCTCGCTTTGATGCTTGCGCCGATCACGGCGCTCGCGGACGACCCGCCGCATATCCCTCTGCCCAAGACCGGCTCGATCATCTGGGGCAACTGGACCTTCGACTACGGCGTCGGCGACGCCAACAAGGAAGGGCTGGTCATCAAGAACGTCCGCTGGAAAGGCACGCTGGTGCTGTATCGCGCCAGCTTGTCGGTCATTCGCGTGAAATATCGTGGTGATGGCGACAGTCTGGGCGATGGCTGCGGCCCGTGGATGGATCAGATCGATTGGGACTCGCTGTCGGTGGTTCAGGGACAGCAGACGGCGGTGACCGGCCGCCAGTTCAGTTCGAACACCTTCGAGATCGCGGTGTTCGCCGAGATCGGCGGCTACGACCTTTACCAGGCCTACTATTTCAAGAACACCGGCAGACTCGAGCCTCGCTTGTACAGCAGCGGATGGTCTTGCGGCGAGGACGGCAATGAACTCGATCACAAACATCATCCTTATTGGCGTCTGGATTTCGACGTCGAAGGCGCCCAGAACGAAGTCTGGCGCATCAAGACCAAGAACAGCGGCGCAGTGCAGTTCTTCAAATACCCGAGGGAGTGGAATTCGTGGAAGGAATCGGACGATCAGAAAATAGAATGGACCATCGGCAAGCCCGGCTCCGACAAACATGTGCGTTTCCGTTATCCGGGCAACGGCGCGCGCGATGCGAGCAGCGGAGGGCCTTGGTACAACTTCAGTTACAAGGACATGGGCGTTCGTCTTTACCACGATGCGGAGAACAATGGCTGGAACTTCGATTGGGACCAGCATCTGGGTTATCGCTGGCCGATCGAAGAACCATTCGCGGCCAACGGCAGCGACATCGTGTTCTGGTCGGTGGGTCACCTTTATCATGAGTGGACGCAATCGGACGAGAACAACCCGCACTGGCATGCCACGGGGCCGATTATCGAGCCCAGCTGGTAATCCACGTACGGGCGAGCGCCTGCATTTCGCCGAAGTGGCGTGCAGAGTTGTATCGGGTAGCAAGTAGGGTGGGCCCCTGGCCCACCGAAACGAGAATCCACGCACCAGCGCCATCCGTACGATGATCGTGTAAATGGGACTACACCTCGCGTTGCTTCGTTCGATACCGACACGATGTTCTTGCCGCGAACGGTGGGCCAGGGGCCCACCCTACGGGTCTACAGCGTTGGTGGGATTTTCCTTCTCCCCGCACAGCGGGGAGAAGGTGGCGCGCAGCGCCGGATGAGGGGCGAACGCAGCCGCAATGCGTCACGAAGAGCGCCCCTCACCCCACCCTCTCCCCGTGCTTCGCACGGGGAGAGGGAACAGTTTTGAGCTTGCTGTGCGACATGGGATCTGCAGCAGAAAGACAGCGCCAGCGTATGCGCTTCTATGCCGGCATGATGACCAGAAGCAACATCCAAAAAACGAAGGGCGCCATCGGCGCCCTTCATCTCATGACTGTGCATGAACCCCTCGGTCCGGCTTCGGCCTCACCCGCCGGAACGCTTGAATCCCGAAGTTGATCAAGGTGATCGCAACAATCGCGACCATCACGAACTTGACCGTGCTGTCGCTGCTGTCGGCCATGAACACCGGGCCGTCGAGGACGGTCCACAGCATCACGCTGCAGGTGATGAGGCTCAACGCGGTTTCCATGCGACGCATGTTGACCGACCATCGTCCGCCGAGTATCGCGGCGGTCAACATCGGAATGTTGAGCAGCAGCAGTGCCAGCAGGATCGGGGCCTGACGGTGGCGGAAGGGTTCGGCATAGGTCAGCGCGGTGTAGGCCTCCTGTGCGGCGCGGCCTTGCCAGACGACATCCAGCAGCCAACGTGGCTCGATCAGCACGAACACGCCGCACAGGATGCCGACGATGCCCGCTGCCATCGCGATGCGATTCGCATGCGTGCGTTTACCCGTGCGCGGTGTCCACACGGCAGCGTGCGGACGTCTGCGGCGCGACCTCGCGGCCATCGCGAATCCGACGACCAGCAGGCCGGGCCACCACAGCGAAGGGATGACGACGCCCAACCACCATTGGCTCAATGGCGTCAGGATGTCCCATCCCGAGTTGATGGGCTGCTGCACGACTTCCAGCAGCCCCGCGCACCAGATCACCGCCAGACCGATGAGCGTGATGCGGCGGAACGCATGCCCGTCGGCGGGATCGATGATGGTCAGGATGGGGCGATAGCGCGCGGCGACCTCGTTGGGATGGCCGAACGCCTGCAGCAGCGCCATCGTCATCGCCGCATCGACAGGGCGCCCGGCGGCATCGGCCTTGGCCTGCAGTTCCTCGTGCAGCAGCGCGCGCAGTTCGAACGCGACATCATCGCGCTGCGCGCGCGGCAGCTTCAGGCCGACATCGGAGACATAGTTTTCGATCAATTCGTTGAGATTCGTGTCGTTCGCATGCATGGTCAGTCCTCTTTCAACAGTCGATCCATGGCGGCGTTCATGCCTTGCCATGACCCGGTGAGCTTGTCGAGCAACGTGCGGCCGTCCGCGTTCAGCGCGTAGTAGCGGCGGGGCGGGCCGTCCTCGATCTTCCATTCGCTGGCGAGCACGCCCTGGGCTTCGAGACGACGCAGTAGGGGATACAGCGTGCCTTCCTCGATCGGCATGCCTTTCTCCACCAGCGCCTGCCGAAGTTCGTAGCCGTAGCGCGGCGTGCGCAGTTGCGAGAGCGTGGCCAGCACCAGCACCCCGCGACGCAGCTCCAGCTCGAGTTTTGCGAAAGCGTCTTGGTCAGCCATGCGGCGCACGGTACTGTGCGCCACACAGTCTGTCAATCCCGGTCTTGGATGTGCTGTCCTTGACGTTGCCTGCGCATTTCCCGAAACGACGAAAGGCGCCTTTCGGCGCCCTTCGTGTGACTGCTATCGCGATGTCCTGCGAGGCTTACTTCAGACCCGCAGCCTTGCGCAGATCGTCGGCCTTGTCGGTCTTTTCCCACGAGAACGCGGTGGCGGTGTGCTGCTTGCCGGCGCCATCGGTGTAGGTGACTTCCTTCGGCTTGCGGCCGAAGTGGCCGTAGGCGGCGGTGGCCTGGTAGACCGGGTGGATCAGGTCGAGCATTTTCACGATGCCGTACGGACGCAGGTCGAAGTGCGCGCGGATCAGCTTTTCGATCTTGTCGTCGGGCAGCTTGCCGGTGCCGAAGGTGGTGACCGAGATGCTGGTGGGTTCAGCCACGCCGATCGCGTAGCTGACCTGCACTTCGCAGCGGTCGGCCAGGCCGGCGGCAACGATGTTCTTGGCGACGTAACGCGCGGCGTACGCGGCCGAGCGGTCGACCTTCGACGGGTCCTTGCCGGAGAACGCACCGCCGCCGTGACGGGCCATGCCGCCGTAGGTGTCGACGATGATCTTGCGGCCGGTCAGGCCGCAGTCGCCCACCGGTCCGCCGATCACGAAGATGCCGGTCGGGTTGATGTGCACCTTGTTCTTCGGCAGCGATTCCAGCCACTTCTTCGGCAGGACCGGCTTGAGGATGGTCTCGTACACGCCTTCGACCAGATCCTTGTGCTTGATGCCCGGGTCGTGCTGCGTGGACAGCACCACGGCGTCGAGACCGATGACCTGATGCTGGTTGTCGTAGCGCAGCGTGACCTGCGACTTGGCGTCGGGGCGCAGCCACTTCAGCTTGCCGTTCTTGCGGACCTTGGCCTGCTGCTCGACCAGGCGGTGCGAGTAGTAGATCGGCGCCGGCATGTATTCCGGGGCTTCGTTGCAGGCGTAGCCGAACATCAGGCCCTGATCGCCCGCGCCCTGTTCTTCGGGCTTCTTGGCTTTCTTGCTGGTGCCGTCGACGCCCGCGGCGATGTCCGGCGACTGCTTGCCGAGCATGTTGATGATGGCGCAGGTGTGGCCGTCGAAGCCGACGTCGGAATTGTTGTAGCCGATGTCGTTGATGACCTTGCGGGCCAGCGATTCGATGTCCACCCAGGCGCTGGTGGTGACTTCGCCGGCGACGATGGCCGCACCGGTCTTCACCATGGTTTCGCAGGCGACGCGCGCGCGCTTGTCCTGGGCCAGGATGGCGTCGAGCACGGCGTCGGAAATCTGGTCCGCCATCTTGTCCGGATGGCCTTCGGACACGGACTCGGAGGTGAAGAGGTAGCTGGACATCGACAGGGCTTCCTTAAGAGTGAAATGGATTCATCCCTTGATCGGGATGAAAAGATGGGTGCGCATGATACACCCGGTGGCGGGCCGTTGCATGCGCGTCGGCCGGGGCGGGAAGTGTCACGCAATCGCCGCAACGGCGCCATCGCAGTGTCGCGGATCGTGGGCAGGCTGGCGGCCAATTCCGGCCGACACGATGCCTCGCCCATGCGCCCGCTAGAACAACAGCTTGAACGACGCTACCCGCAATGGTTCTCCGGCCGTCGTGCCGGCCTGACCCGGCCGCTGCTGCGGACCCTGGGCCGCTGGTCGAGATTCGACGAGATCGGCGAGTTCCTGGAACGCAACGGCAGCACTCGGGACTTCGCGTTCGTCACCGCCGCGCTGGGCTTCCTGCAGGCCGGCTACCGGGTCGATCCGCAGGCGCTGGCCTCGATCCCGGCCTCCGGGCGGCTGCTGATCGTCGCCAACCACCCCTCGGGCGCGCTGGATGCGCTGGCCCTGCTGGATGCCGTCGGCCGGGTGCGGCGCGACGTGAGGATCGTCGCCAACGATGTGCTGTCGATGCTCGAACCGTTGTCGGGCCTGCTGCTGCCGGTGCGGGTGTTCGGTGGCCGCGCCAGCGCCGAAAGCCTGCGCGCGATCGATCAGGCCTTGGCGGCCGAGCAATGCGTGATCGTGTTTCCGGCGGGCGAAGTCTCCCGGTTGGGGCTGCGCGGCGTGCGCGACAGCCGCTGGCGTCAGGGCTTCGTGCGCTTCGCGCGCCATTCCGGCGCACCGGTGCAGCCGGTGCGGATCGTCGCCCGCAACTCGGCGTTGTTCTACGGTGCGTCGGCGCTGTACAAGCCGGCGGCGACCGCGCTGCTGGCGCGGGAAATGTTCGCGCGCCAGCAGCGCCGCGTCGAGCTGCATATCGGCCCGCTGCTGCAGCTCGATCCGGAGCGCGAGAACGCGCAATTGCTGCAGGAAGTCCGACGCGCGCTGTACGCGCTGGGCCGCCGCCGCGAGATGCCGGCCGTCCCGGAGCCGCTGCCGGCGCCGATCGCGCCCGCCGTGCTGGCGGAGGCGGTCGCGGCGACCGAACTGCTCGGTCGCACCGGCGATGGCAAGGAAATCCGGCTGGCCAGACCGGCGCACGGTGTGGAACTCGCACGCGACCCGTTGATGCGCGAACTCGGCCGGCTGCGCGAGTTGACCTTCCGCCAAGTGGGCGAGGGCACCGGCCGTGCCCGCGATCTCGATGCGTGGGACGCACACTACGACCATATCCTGGTGTGGGATGCGCAGGCAGCGAAGATCGCCGGCGCCTATCGCGTCGCCCGCGGTGCGCGGGTGCTCGCGCGCCAGGGCTTGTCCGGGCTCTATACCGCTTCGCTGTTCCGCTACGCCGACGAAGCGCTGCCGCGCATCGCGCAGGGCATGGAACTGGGCCGCAGCTTCGTGGTGCCCGAGTACTGGGGCAGCCGCAGCCTGGATTATCTGTGGCAGGGCATCGGCGCGTATCTGCGCCGCTATCCGCAGGTGCGCTATCTGTTCGGCGCGGTGTCGATCAGCGCGGCGCTGCCGCTGCCTGCGCGCGAGCAGTTGGTGGCTTACTACTCGCATTTCTACGGCACTGGCGCGACCGCCGGCGACAACGCGCTTGCGGCCTCGCTGCGACCGTTCCGCTATTTCGCGGCGCCACCGAGCTTCGGCGATATGGATGCGGACACCGCGTACGGCGTGCTCAAGGGCAACCTTTCCGCGCACGGCGCATCGGTGCCGGTGCTGTACAAGCAGTACACCGAACTGTGCGAGCCCGGCGGTGCGCGCTTCCTCGCTTTCGGCGTGGACCCCGCGTTCAGCGACAGCATCGATGGTTTGATCGAGGTCGATCTGCAGACGGTGCTGCCGAAGAAGCGTCAACGCTATCTGCAATCGCGCGAGGCCGTTGCGTGACCATCGCCGCCGGCCGACGGCGCGCGGTGTTCCTGTCCGATCTGCATCTGGGCACCAAACACTGCCACGCCGCCGAGCTGGCGGACTTCCTCGCCGGGCTGGAGTGCGAGCGGCTGTATCTGGTCGGCGATATCGTCGATCTGTGGTGGATGACCTCACGCCGCGCGCGCTGGGGTGCGGCCGAAAACCGGGTGATCGAGCGGCTGCATGCGCTGCGCCGCGCCGGCACGGAGATCGTCTACATTCCGGGCAATCATGACCGGCCGTTGCGGCATCTGTGCGGCCTGTCGATGCCGGCCATGCGCGTGCGGCGTCGCGCGATCCACGTCACTGCCGATGGTCGTCGCCTGCTGGTGGTGCACGGCGACGACTACGATGCGGTCACCCATTTCGGCAATCTGCAGGAAAAATTCGGCGACTGGCTCTATTACCGCATCCTCACCGGCAATCAGTGGTTCAACTGGCTGCGCCGTCGCGTCGGTCTGCGCTACTGGTCGCTGTCGGAATTCCTCAAGCGCCAGAGCGGAGCGGCCGAGCGCTACATCGCGCGTTTCGTCGAGGCCGGTTTCCGCGACGCGCGTCGTCGTGGCCTGGATGGCATCGTCTGCGGCCATATCCACCGCGCGGCGCTGTTCGAGCGCGATGGCATGATCTATGCCAACGACGGCGACTGGGTCGAAAGCCTCACCGTGTTCGTCGAAGATCATGATGGTCGTCTGCGGCTGCTTTCGCATCGGGGCGAAACGCTGGCCGAGATTCGGCCGCAGCGGGAAGTCGCGCGGCCGGAAGCGCCCGCCTTGCAGGCCGCCTGAAACGCGATCTGGAGTTGCACGGTCGGCGATATCGGAAAGCGTGTTAAAACGGTGGCCAGCGCGGTTTCGCCGCGCATGGATCAGGAGCGCAAGGATGTCGTCTTCCACCATCACCGTCGGTTTTCCGCTGTATCCCGGCTGCACGCTGCTGGATTTCGCGGGCGCGACCCAGGTCTTCGCCTACACCCCGGGATTCGAGGTGGTCTGGATCGCCGCGACCCGCGACCCGGTCCCGACCACCGAAAGCGTTTCGGTCATGCCCGGCGCGACCTTCGACGACCATCCGCCGCTGTCGATCCTGTTCATGCCCGGCGGCGGCAGCGATGGCGTCGGCGCCGCGATGCTGGACCCGGCTTTCCAGGGCTGGCTGAAACAGACCGCAGCGCAGGCCGAATGGGTCGGCTCGGTCTGCACCGGCGCATTCATCCTGGCGGCGGCCGGTCTGTTCGACGGTTGCCAGGCGACCACCTACTGGAGCGCGCGGTCGGTGCTGGAACTGTTTCCGAAGGTCGAGCTGGTGCCCGGCTACCCGCGCTGGCATCTGGACGAAGAGAGGAAACGTTTCAGCGGCGGCGGCATTTCCTCGTCGATCGATCTGGCGCTGAAGTTGGTGGAGACCATCGCCGGCCGCGATGCGGCGCAGACGAGTCAACTGTTCGTGCAGTACGCGCCGTCGCCGCCGGTGCATGCGGGCGACCCGACCGAAGCCTCGCCGGAATTGGTGATCAGCGTGACCCAATCGCAGGCGTCGTTCACGGCAGGGTTGATCGCAGCGACCAGACAGGTGCTGGCATGCGAGGGAAGTGCGGCCTGATGGCCTGCCGGTCCGCCTCGACGCGTTTCCTCCTTGACCACAGCGCGGCAGCGCCCAATGATCCGGGGCTGCGGGGGCAAGGCATGCTCCCATCATGGATCAATACGAGATGACCGAAGAGATTTCGTTCGAGCGCGATATCGCCCCTTTGTTCAAGCTGTACCGCGCCGGGATGCTCTGGCGGTTCGACATGACCAAGTACGAGGATGTGAAGGAACATGCGCGGCCGATCCTGGCGCGGATCCGCAACGGCAACATGCCGCCGCCGCCGTATCCGTCGCTGACCGAAGAGGAGGTCGCGCGGTTCACCGGGTGGATCCAGCAGGGCTTTCCGCCGTAACGCGCGCCGGCCCCGCACGGCGCACTAGAATCCGCAGATGGATTCCATCACCCACCTGTTCTACGGCGGCGTCATCGCCGCCGCGATCGCGCCCCGCGAACACCGGCGCGCGGCGCTGCTGGCCGGCATGGCGATCAACACGCTGCCGGATCTCGACGTCATCCCGCTGGCGCTGTTCGGCGATCCGGTCGCGCAGATGACCTGCCATCGCGGCGCGACGCACTCGCTGCTGCTGTTGCCGTTCGTGGCCTGGGCGCTGTGGGCGTGGTTCCGTCGACGCGGCGGACGCGTGGCGCAGGCGCCGCGACGCTGGTTCTGGGTGTTCATGCTGACGCTGTTGGCGCACCCGCTGATCGACGCCTTCACCGTGTACGGCACGCAGTTGCTGTGGCCGTTGCCGCTGGCGCCGACGATGTGGTCGAGCCTGTTCATCATCGACCCGTTGTTCCTGCTGGTGTGGGTGTCCGCATTCGCGGTGGCGGTGTGGGTGCCCATGCGTCGCGCCGCCGATCGCGCGCTGCTCGCGGGGCTGGTGCTGGGCTTCGGTTACCTCGGCTGGTCGCTGATCGCGAAAGCGATGGTCGAACGCGAAGCGACGCGCGCGCTGACCGCGATGGGCTTGCAGGACGCGCCGCGCTTCAGCGTGCCGATGCCGTTCAACACGCTGCTGTGGCGCGTGGTGGCGATGACGCCGGACGGCTATCTCGAAGGCGAGCGCTCGCTCGTCGCCGATCGCGGCCCGATGCGTTTTCGCGCCCATGCCGACGACCGCGCCGCACGCGCAGCGATGGCCGATATTCCCGCCGCCGCGCGGTTGCTGTGGTTCAACCATCATTTCGCCAAGGCCGAAGTACACGACGGACGCCTGGTGCTCACCGATCTGCGCATGGGTGCGGATCCGGACTACACGTTCCGGTTCGTGGTTGCCGAGCGTGTCGACGCGTCCGTGAACACGGCGCAGGGACCGAAGCCTGCGAGCCATTGGCGTGCGATCCGCCCGGAACAATTGAAGTGGCCGTGGGATGCCGTCGGTCGCCTGCCCGCGTTGTGGTCGCGGATCTGGAACGGGCCGACCACGCTTGCCGGAGAAAGCGGCGGTTGATGTATCGGTGAGCGACAACGATCGCAGCGCAGACGCCACGTCGCCATTCAGTACACCACCGCCCGCGCCTGTACGAACGAGTAGAAGAACACCGCGTCGGGGTCGCTCTGCACCTGGTGCATTTCGCGACGCATGTTGTCGACGACTTCGCGGGTCACGCAGCCGGCGGCGATCAGCTGATCGGCGGCGGACAGCAGCAGCTCTTCCCAGAACGCGATCATGGTCTTGCGCCGCGCCGGTTCGCGATTGTCGAGGTGGAAGGTCTTGATCTCGGTGGTCACGTCGCGATAACCGCCGGCCAGCAGCAGGTTGCCGAGCTTGGCGCCGACGAACGGATCGCCGCCGCTTTCGTGCTGGAAGTCGTTGAACGCCATCCAGTATTTCCACACGTTCGGGGAATACGGGTCGAGCAGGAACGAGGCGTTCATCACCTCGGTGATGTACACCGGCGCACCCGGCGACAGCACGCGGCGCACTTCGGCCAGCACGCGCGCGGGCGAGGGCACATGCTCCAGCACCCAGCACAGGAACGCGGCGTCGAAGCTGCGCGCCTCGAACGGCAGGTCGGTGGCATCCGCCTGCTGCAGCGTGTAGCGGCCTTCGAGCCACGGCATGCGGCCGAGGTTGTCCCGGGCGGCGGTCAGCTGCGCGTCGTTGAGATCGACGCAGGTCGCATGCAGATCCGGAAACCGCCGCAGCAGGATTTCGGTCTGCGCGCCGACGCCGCTGCCGACTTCCAGCAACCGCTGCGCGCCGGTGTAATCGATGTTGCGGAAGATCGTGCTTTCCGCGATCCGGGCCTGTTTCACCAGTCGCGCCTGTTCGGTGCTGGAGAAGCCGTGGAGATAGGTCTTCTGGTCGTCGTGATGCATGTCGATATCGCTCCGATAACGCGGTGCCGTCATGCCGCCGCAGGCCATTCCGGCGATACGCCTGCGATCAACGCATCGAAATAATCGCGCGTCAGCCGCGACTGCGCCTCGGCGGTTTCGGCGCGATTGACGACGGCACGGAACGCGGCGCGCTGCGCATCGGAATGTTCCGGGCGATCCTTCGCATACCAGCCCAGGTGCTTGCGCGCGATCCGAACGCCCTGCTGTTCGCCGTAGAACGCATGCAGATGATCGAGATGGCCCAGCAGCGTGTCGCGGATGTCGGCGAGCGATGGTGCGCGCAGGTGCTCGCCGGTGGCGAGGTAATGCGCGACTTCGCGGAAGATCCACGGTCGGCCCTGCGCGGCGCGGCCGATCATCACCGCGTCGCAGCCGGTGGCATCGAGCACCGCCCGCGCTTTTTCCGGCGAATCGATATCGCCGTTGGCGATCACCGGAATCGCCAGCAAGGATTTGATTTCGGCGACGGTGTCGTACTCGGCGATGCCGGTGTACTGCTGGTCGCGGGTGCGGCCATGCACCGTGAGCGCGGCGATGCCGCTGGCTTCGGCGATGCGCGCGATGACCGGTGCGTTGCGCTGGCCAGCGGCCCAGCCGGTGCGGATTTTCAGGGTCACCGGCACGTCGACGGCGGCGACCACGGCTTCGAGAATGCGCGCGACCAGCGCCTCGTCGCGCATCAGCGCCGAGCCCGCCCAGGCGTTGCAGACTTTCTTGGCAGGACAGCCCATGTTGATGTCGATGATCTGCGCGCCGTGATCGACGTTGTAGCGCGCGGCGTCGGCGAGGTGCTGCGGCTCGGTGCCGGCGAGCTGCACGCTGACCGGGGCGGGCTCGCCGTCGTGGTCCATCCGGTGCAGGGATTTGCGGGTGTGCCGGAAACGCGGATCGGAGATGGTCATTTCCGACACCGCCATCCCTGCGCCCAGCCCTTTGCACAGCTGCCGGAACGGTTTGTCGGTGACCCCGGCCATCGGGGCCAGGATCACGCGGGGAGCGATGGTGTACGGGCCGATCTGCATCGGCGCATTGTAAGCCGCCCATCGGGCCCGGCCGGAGCCGGGCTTCAGGGCCTGCTGCGGCGTTTATTTGGCCGCGAGATTCTGGACTTTGACGCCGGGTGCGTTGGTCATCACCGAGCGGATGCCGTTGTCGCGCGAGGACGCGCTCTTGTACATCTCGCTCCTGCCGATGGATTCGCCGTTCCTGGCCATCAGCGAAAAGTACGGACTGCCGTCCTTGGCGACCTTCTTGTCGAAGTTCGCCTCGGACTGCGCGTGTTTGCGCACCGATTCGATGCCGTTCTCGCAGCCCTGCAACGTGCTGTAACCCTCGCTGGTCAGGATCACCTGGCCGTTGGCGGCTTTCAGGTTGAACTGGAACTCGCCGTCCTTGCGCTTGCTGATCTCGAACTTGCCGGCCATAAGAACCTCCTTAGCGTGGTGGTGGTGCTGGGATGGTATTGCTGAGCGGTATGCCGAGATTAGCAGCGGCCGGCGACGAAAACAGCCGTCATTCCGGGAATCGTTCGTCCAGGTCCGCGCGGGTGGGCATCGACAGCGCGGCGCCCGGGCGTTCGGTGGACAGTGCTGCGTATCGGTTGGCCGCGCGCAGATGGACCGCGAACGCAGCGCCCGGGCGCTGCGCCAGCGCCGCCGCCAGCGCGCCGTTGAAGGCATCGCCAGCGCCGGTGGTGTCGACCGGCGTGGCCGGTTCCGCCGCCAGCCGGTACCACGCGCTGTCGTCGCCGCGGGTGGCGTTGTCGGGATGCGAAACGAAGCAGCCGGCGGCGCCCAGCGTCACCACCACGGTGCCGCCGGGCAGCAGGTCGCGGCACAGCGCATGCAGTCGCGGCGAATCGAGGCTGGCGATGGCTTCGCCGTCGATGCGCTCGCCCAGATGGCGGGCGAACAGCCCGGCGCATTCGGTTTCGTTCGGGGTGAGGATGTCGGCCTGCGCCAGCAACTCGCGCGGCAGCGCCACGTTCGCCGGGGCCGGGTTGAGTATCGCGATCCGACCCGATTCGCGGGCCAGGCGCAAGGCCGCCGCGACCGCCTCCAGCGGCGATTCCAACTGTGCAAGCGTCACTGCGGCCTCGGCGATGGCGGCGCCATGCGCTTCGATGAAGTCGGCCGAAAGCACGGCGTTGGCGCCGGGTCCGACGACGATGCTGTTGCGGCCCTGGGTATCGACGAAGATGCCGGCGCTGCCGGTGGGAACATCGGCGGTCTGGTCGCGCAGGTCGATGCTGTCGGCGGTCGCCAGCGCGCGGGCGTGGTGCCCGCCGAGGTCGTTGCCCAGCGCGCAGACGAATGCGGTGCGGGCGCCGCTGCGCGCCGCTGCGGTGGCCTGATTGAAGCCCTTGCCGCCGGGGCCGCTGGCGTAGTCGCCGCTGAGCGTGGCGCCGGGCTGGGGCAGCGCGTCGCAGCGCCAGACGTGATCGACGTTGAACGAACCGACCACGACGACCTGCGTCGCGATGGGATTGGGGGATGTGTTCGACATGTTGCGGGCGCTCTGAAAAAGACACCTCCGGATCGCTCCGGAGGTGTCGGGTGACACAGGGAAGTTCACATTGGGCGGAACAGGGCTTTCTGGTTGTCGTGCGCCGACGGGGGCCGGCGTCCGTATCTGTCAACGCAAATGGATCAGCACACCGGCAATCGTGGCGGTCATCAGGGTGGCGATCGAGCCGCCCAGCACCGCGCGCATGCCGAAGCGGGCGAGATCGCTGCGGCGTTCCGGCGCGAGGCTGCCGATGCCGCCGATCTGGATCGCGATCGAGGCGAAGTTGGCGAAACCGCACAGCGCGTAGGTCAGGATCAGCCGCGAGTTCTCGCTGATCGCGCCCGGGCCGTTGCCGACCGGGGTCTGCGACAGCTGCAGATAGGCGATGAATTCGTTCAGCACCACCTTCTGGCCGATCAGGCCGCCGGCGATCACCGCATCGTTCCATTCGATGCCGATCACCCAGGCGATCGGCGCCAGCACGTAGCCGAGGATCAGGCCGAGATTCAGCCGCACCTTGTGCTGCGCCGCATCGACGACACCGTCGTTGAGCATCATGTTGAGGCTCTGGTAGCTGCTCAGATGCAGGTCGCCGACCCAGCCGATGATGTAGTTGACCATCGCGATCAGCGCGACGAAGGCCAGCAGCATCGCGGCGATGTTGATCGCCAGCTTCATGCCGTCCGATGCGCCCGCGGCGGCGGCGTCGATGAGGTTCTTGCTTTCCTTCTCGACGTGCACCGTGACCCGGCCGCCGGTGAGTGGCGTGCCGGTTTCGGGAATCAGGATCTTGGCGATCAGCAGCGTGGCCGGCGCGGCCATGATCGAAGCGGCCAGGAAGTGCTTGGCGTACATCTGCTGCAATACGCTATCGGTGCCGGCCAGCATGCCGATGTAGATCGCCATCACGCCGCCGGCGATATGCGCCATGCCGCCGATCATCATCGTCAGCAACTCGGACTCGGTCATCTTGTTGATGTACGGACGCACCGTCAGCGGCGCTTCGGTCTGGCCGATGAACACGCTGGCGCAGACGCTGGTGGTTTCCGCGCCGGAGACCTTCATCACCTTGGTGATGGCCATCGCCATGACCCGCACCACCCATTGCATGACGCCGAGGTGGTAGAGCACGGCCATGAACGAGGCGAAGAAGATCACGGTCGGCAGCGCGTGGAAGATGAAGACGAAACCGTATTTGTCCTGGTCGGCGAAGCCGCCGAGGATCATCTTCGAGCCTTCGGTGGTGAACCCGATCAGGGTCACGAACGTCTTGCCCAGCCCTTCGAAGATCGCGCCGCCCCATGTGGTCATCAGCACGAACGCCGCGAAGGCGATCTGCAATGCCACGCCGGTACCGACCAGCTTCCAGTCCACCGCTTTCTTGTTGTTCGAGAATGCCCATGCGATGCAGATCAGCACCGCCAATCCGAACAGGCCGAAGCCGATCCGCGTCAAAGCTTCCATCAATTCGCTCCCCAGGCCATCGGCCAAACTGGGGCAGGGTAGGCCAGCGGGGCCGGCCGGGGCAACTGTCGGGATTGCGATGTGGGTCGGGCCCTGGCCCGACATTGCCGACTTGCCGGTCGCATCGAACAACGATCCGAACAACGATCGAGGCGGTTTCGATGATTGGCCCGAGTGATGCCGGCATTGCAATGCCGGGCCAGGGCCCGACCTACACGTCCCGCGCCACCACCCGGTTGCAGCCTTCCAGCTTGGCCACCTGCAGCCGGCGGTCGGCGCTGCGCAGCAGCGACGACACATCGTTGCCGTCGCTGGGATAGGCCGCCAGCCCGCCGCTGAAGGTGATCGGCAGCGGGTCGCCGCCGCGTTCGGCCACGAACGGCCGTTCCGCCATCATGTGCCGCAGCCGGTCCAGCCGTTCCCAGGCATTGCCGATCGGGCAGCGCAGCAGCAGGACGAATTCCTGGCCGCCGATCCGCACCAGCCGTTCCTTCGAGTGCAGGATCTCGCGCATCGAGCCGGCGATGTGGCGGATGGCGCGGTCGCCGGCCAGATGGCCGTACTCGACGTTGATGCGCTTGAAATCGTCGAGGTCGAGCAGCGCCAGGGTCAGCGATTCGCCCTCCTCGCGCACCGATTCCAGGATCATCGGCATGCGCTGCACCAGCCAGGCGCGGTTCGGCAGCCCGGTCAGGCCATCGCTGCCGGAGGATTCGATCAGCCGTTGCATCCGGTAGACAATCGTCGTGGTCAGCAACGTCATCAGCAGCATCAGCACCACCCGCTCGACCTGGCCGCCGACCGAGACGGTGCCGTAGTCGATCGAGATCAATTCATCCGGCGAGTGGGCCCGGGTCAGCAGCGCGGCCACCAGCACACCGTACTGCAACATCGCCATCGCACCCGCGTACAGCGTCAGTCGCCCGTCGTTGCGCAGCGCGGTCATGCCGATCGAGAACAGATAGAAGCACCACACCACCATGCTGTTGAACGGCGCCACCGGGTCGCTGAAGTGCAGCAGTCCCAGCACCAGCGTGGTGGTGGTGACGTCGTAGGTGGTGGTGGCGTAGGACAGCCAGTGATGGCGGCGACGGTGGCCGGCCAGCGCCAGCCAGACCTGGGCGCAGATGTTGATGAAGATCGAAGCGCCCAGGCCGATCATCAGCTCCGTCGTGCTGCCGGCGCCGAGATTGCCGATGATCGCCACCGGCGGCAGCAGCAGCGTCAGCGCCGACAGCAGCGCGCGGACGCGGGCCACCAGCAGCTCGCCACCGGCGCCAAGATCGAGCATGACCTCGTCCGGGCGCGAGAACAGCGTCCGCAACAGATCCCGTTTCCACTCGCCGGTGATACTCATGCCGTCCCGAAATCCCGATGCCGATATGCGCACAGGATAGCGTCGCGACCCGCACTTGCGGGTGCGGCATCGATACCGGCGCGGCTGGCTGCGCGATGGCGCCTCTCCTGCAACGCAACATGGCCGTATGATGACGATTCGTTCAGAACGCTTATGGAGGAGATCTGATGAATATCCGCAACGGTCGCAAACGCCATTGGAGCGCTGCCGTCGCCATCGCCGGAGCGATCGCTACCCTGCTGGCATGTCCGACGGTCGCCAGCGCGCAGTCGCCCCTGGGCATGGATCAGGTCTACATGCTCCAACCGCACAACAGTTACGAACACGGCGCGCAGCTTTCGAGCTGGCTCACCGCCGGTTACCGCACGCTGGAACTGGATGTGCAGGACCAGGCGTCCTGGTGGGCCGATCCACGCGGGCCGTACGTGGCGCACGATGGCGGCCCGGTCAACAACAACTGCAGAGGCACCGCCGATCGCTTGGCCGATTGCCTCGACGACATCGTCGCCTGGCAGAACGCCCATCCCGGCGAGGCGCCGATCGTGGTCTTCATCGACATGAAGACACGTTGGGACAATGCGCTGAGCGCGTGGGACGTGGGCAGGATCGACGCGCTGGACAGCTTCGTCTCCGGTTATCTGGGCACGCGGCTCTATCGTTACAGCGATCTTCGCAACCGGATCGCCGCTGCGCCCGGCGCGACGCCGCGCGAGAAGTTGAAGGCGGTGGGTTGGCCGGCGTTCGATGCCCTGCGTGGCAGGATCATCGTCGGGTTCACCGGTGGTCGCATCGCCGCGGTGAATCAGGGCATGGCGGACATGATCGCGCTCCGCGGTGCGTTCGCCAACGCGTTCCTGTGCCCGGACATCGACGCGCCGGATCCGGGCGAGGTCTCGGGTACGGTCGATGGCATGTCGGCTGCCGCATCGGCGCAGGTGCTGTGCGCCAACGTGCAGGCGGGCGACCACTATCAGATCGTCGCCAACCGCGCGGCGGAATATCGCCAGATGATGCATCTGTGGAGTGCCGCGGGCGATTTCAACAGCACCAGTTTCGAGGCCACCTACATCGCGATGGCGCATGGTGTTTCGGCGGTCGGGATGGATGTCACCAACTCGCTTGCGGACCCGAATGTCTTCGTGCCGTCATGGACGTCCACGCTGCCGCTGGTCGGTGTGCGCCGGGGCCTGCCGGGTTACTTCACGTTGCGGCCGAAGAGCGCCAGCGGCACGCGCTGCATCGGTACCCGCAACAACGGCTATTCCAACGGTTCGCAGATCGACCAGGAGTTCTGCACGGGCGGCTCCGACCAGCAGTTCGTGTACACCGCCGAGGGCCAGCTCCGGCCCAGAGGCAGCAATCCCTATTGCATGGATATTTCCGGCGGCAGCGCCGGCAGCGGCAAGGCGATGCATCTGTGGAACTGCGATGGCGGCAGTTCGGAAAAATGGCGATTGACGCCCAATGGGCAACTGCGCAGCGTGAACAACAGCAGCTACTGCGCGACCGTTCCCGGCGGCACGCTGTCGACGGGCATTCAATTGCGGACGGAAGTTTGCGGCACTGCGCTGTCGCAACAGTTCGAGCTGTTGAGGGTTGCGGATTGGCCGCAAACCTCGTTTTGAGGCAAACGAATCAAGGGTTGCGTGATTCGGTCTTGCCCGATTGAGGCAGTTGGGCGTCGACGGAGACACCCTGCACCGCGACCCACGCCGCCAGCGCCAGGAACAGCGCCGCCGCAGCCATGCGTGCGGCTTTCAGCGGCAGTTTCGCTGCGAAGCGGCTGCCCAGCAGCACCACCGGCACGTTCGCCAGCAGCATGCCGAGGGTGGTGCCCATCACCACCGGCCACAGCAGCGGCGATTTCGCCGCCAGCACGACGGTGGCGATCTGGGTCTTGTCGCCGATCTCGGCGATGAAGAAGGCGATCACGGTGGCGATGAACGCGCCGCGCGCGGGCAGCTTCTCGCCATCTTCGTCGATCGTGTCGGGTTTCAGCGTCCACAGGCCGATGGCGAAAAAACTGCCGGCGACGATCCAGCGCAGCACATCCGGCGTGAGGTAACTGGCGGCCAGCGCGCCGAGCCAGGCGGCGAGCGCGTGGTTGAGCACGGTGGCCACGAAGATGCCGGCGATGATCGGCCACGGCCGGCGGAAGCGCGCGGCCAGCAACAGGGCAAGCAGTTGGGTCTTGTCGCCGATCTCGGCGATGGCGACCACCAATGTGGACATGCCCAGCGTTGGCAGGGCGGCGAGGGTCGAAAGCGAGGAAACATCCATGGGAACTCCAGAGCCGGGCTTTCGTGCGGACGCGAAGACAGATATCGCGCAGCCCGGTCCGGCACGCGATATCCGCCTTCGGTCTTGCCCGATATCGCAGTGCTTCCGCGACTGCGATGCCACCCGCGCCATGGCCTGCAGGCCAAGCATGTTGACGCGGCTACCGGCGGTAACTTCCGCTGGCGGGCTACTCCCCGGAGGGCGAATTCCCCGACAACGGGGCGCGCATTGTAACCGTTCCGACGGCGCGCGATGCTTGGGTATACTGGCCGCATCTTCGACGTTACGGGAACAACATCATGCAATACCGTCGTCTTGGTTCGACCGGCCTACAGGTGTCCGCACTGTCGTTTGGCGCCTGGATCACTTTCGGCCAGCAGATCGGCCGTGGCGCGGCGCGCGATCTGATCGCCGCCGCCTGGGACAATGGCGTGAATTTCTTCGACAACGCCGAGGTGTACGCCAGCGGTGAGGCGGAACGGGTGATGGGCGATGTGATCGCCGATCTGCGCCTGCCGCGCGATGGATACGCGGTATCGAGCAAGGTGATGTTCGGTGCGGTCGAAGAACCCAAGCCGATGCAACAGGGTCTCTCGCGCAAACACGTGCGCGACGCCTGCGACGCTGCGCTGAAACGCCTGCGCGTGGATTACATCGATCTTTATTTCTGCCACCGCCCGGACCCCGACACGTCGATCGAGGAAACGGTGTGGGCGATGGACGGCCTGATCCGCCAGGGCAAAGTGCTGTACTGGGGCACGTCGGAATGGCCCGCCGCGCAGATCCGCGAAGCCGCGAAGATCGCGAAGCAACATTCGCTGCATGGGCCGTCGATGGAGCAGCCGCAGTACAACCTCCTGCATCGCGAGCGCGTCGAACTGGAGTACGCGCCGCTCTACGCCGAGCTGGGCCTGGGCACCACCACGTGGTCGCCGCTCGGTTCGGGCCTGCTCACCGGCAAATACAATGCGGCCATCCCCGGCGATGCCCGCCTCGGTCTGGAGGATCATGGTTGGCTGCAGGACCTGATCATGGGCGACAGCGAGGATCGACGCCTGGAACGCGCACGTAAATTCAGCGCGCTCGCGGTCGAACTCGGATTGCCGCCAGCATCGCTGGCGATCGCCTGGTGCCTGCGCAACCCGCACGTATCCACCGTGATCCTCGGCGCCAGCCGGGTCGAGCAATTGCTGCAGAACCTGCAGGCGTTGACCCTCGCCGATACCGTCGAGGACGCGGTGTGGCGGCGGGTGGAAGCCGCGACGAGCTGATCCCGAAACAACGACGCCCCCGTCGAGGGGGCGTCATGCGGATCGCGCTTCAATCCACGCGCGGCGGCGGCGGCGGCGGTGGTGGAGGCGGCGGAGGCGGCGGAGGCGCGGGTGGCATCGGCATCGCGTCGTTGCCGTCGTCCTCCCAGGTCTGCACCTGGCCATCCTTGTCGACCATCACGATCTTGCGATGCGTCACCATCGCTGCGCCGTCAGGCGCGTGCGGCGCCGCGCCGGCCTTCGGCGGATGCGGCGGCGCAGGGGGTGCCGGTGGCGCGGGAGGTATCGGCGGCATCGGCGGCATCGGCGGGAACAGCATCGCTTTGGGCACCTTCAATTGCGCGCTGCCGGATTTGCGGTCGCGCAGGTAATCCACCGCGACGGTAATGTCCGCCGGCTTGTCGCGCAGCGCATCCATCACGGCGCGCGGTGTCGCCACCGCTTTGCCGTCGACGCGTTGGATCACGTCGCCCGCCTGCAACTGGCCCAGGGACGGCCCGGTGCTGAGCACCAGTACGCCCGCGTCGGCGCCGAAATAACGCCCCAGCGACTTGTCCACCGACGCCAGATTCAAGCCGTTCCAGCGGAACGCTTCGGCCAGCCGCTGTTGACCCTGGCAGGTGTCGCCGGGTTTGCAGTCGAAGCGGAACACATGCGTCTGCATCTCGTGAGGACCGCTCATGCCGGCCGGGTCGATACCGACGGGGGCGCGCATCATCTGCGCATGCGCCTGCTTGCGGCATGCATCCTCATCACCCTTGCAGTCGATCCGAATCACGCGCTTGTCGATGCGCGGCGCGCCGTGCCCGCCTTGTGCGTCATCGCCGCTGAAGACGAACACGTGCGGCGCATCGCCCGCGCCCGGAAAGCGGGCGCCGTCGAGACCTTCGATGTCGAGGCGATCGGTTTCGATGCCGATGACGCCGTCGGGGCGCATCATTCTGCCGTCGCCGGAGAAGACCATGATCCGGCTGTCCAGTCTGGGTTTGACTTCGACTTCCGTCTCCTTGTCGCCGCGTGCATAGACCAGTTTCACCGGAGTGTTTTCGTCCAGGCCCTGCAACTGCCTGCGCGCGTTCTCGACCCGCGCTTCCGGCGAGCCGCCCTCGATGGTCTTGCCGCCGATGCGCAGCAGCCGGTCTCCGCTTTTGATGCCTTTCGCCGCTGCCGCGCCATCCGGAGTGACCCCGGCGATGCGCACGCCGCCGCCTTCATCGGGCGCGAACAGCACGCCGACCACAGGGCGCCGCGCCGGCAACGCATGATCGAAGTGGAAGCCATCGCCGCCGTACTCACGGGTGAGCTCAGCCAAGCGCTTGGCGGCGCGGCTCACGTCTTCGCGCGCCGCGTCGATTTTTTTCTGCTGTTCCGGCGTCGGGTCTTTGGATTGGGTCAGGGCGGCGCCGGCGAACGACAATCCGCAGACAACGGCCAGAGCGAGGAGATGGGGGCGAAGCGGTCTCATGGGAACCTCGGACAGGGAAACGAAAAGGAAAGAGCGGAACATCAATCGATACTGACCAGCGCGCCGTCCAGGCGCCCGCCGTCGGCGGCCAGCAGGCGCAGATTGCTTTCGAAGTCCGTCGAACGCTGCAGCGTCTCGACGCGTGCCTGCCACAGTGCCTGTTGCTCGCCGGCTGCCAGTCCCGGTTGCGCCAACTGCGCGTCGATCGTCGCGAGTTCGGCATCGAAGGCGCTGGCCAGCGCTGCGGCCGGCCCGCTTTCGACCCGTGTGTCGCGTGCGAAGCTCAGCAGGGTTTCGAGCTGCGCGGATGCGCTGTACAGGGTTTCCAGCGTCGTGTCGGCATTCTCCTGCGGCTGCGCGATGCCTGCAGTGGAAGGCGCTTGCGTCGTGCGCCGTAGCGCGCGATCCGCACTGCGTCGCGCGCTGTGCGCATGCGCCGGACGGGCGGTGCTCGCCGCGATCGACAGCATCCGCGCGGAACGGTCAGTGGTACCGGCGACGACGGGCGGATCGGCGCGCACATCGGCGCGAGGATCGGTGCGAGGATCGGTGCGAGGATCGCCGCCGCCGATGGCGGCGGACGGCGTGGCGGTGGTCGGTGCGTGGGCGATCGTGGCGGGCGATGCCGCGACGGCGGCGGTGTCGCGTTCCGCGTCGCGCAGCATCCACGCCACCGGCCACAACGTCAGCGCGAACAGCGATGCGGCCAGTGCCAGCCATGTACGGCTGCGCGCATGTGCCTTCCTCTGATCGAGCTGTGCGGCAACCGCCGGCCACGCGGATGCGGGAGGCGCAGCCAACGGCAGCGCGGCGAAGACATCGCTCCAGCCGGGCGGATCGGAACCGGCATGATGCGGGGAACGGGAAGCGTCAGCCATGGGCGGCCTCGCGGAGCGGCAGTGCGGTGGGTTCGAGCAACTCGCGCAGGCGGCGTGTGCCGCGCGCGAGCTGGGATTTCGAGAAGCTGGGCGTGCGTTGCATCAGCACGGCGATCTCGTCGTGGGTGTAGCCCTCGGCGTGATACAGCCACAGCACGGTACGGGTATTCGCCGGCAATGCGTCGAGGGCGCGCTGCAGGCAAGCGGCATCGGCGGCGGCGGGCGGTGGCGGGGTGCGGTCGTCGACCCAATCGGTTTCGTCGGCATGGTTGGCGTCTTCATCGTCGCTGCGGCGACGCCGGCGCAGCGCCATCAGCGCTTCATTGACCGCGATCTGTCGCAGCCATCCCCAGAACGGGCTGCCATCGAGATGCGCCGCACCGACACGATCGATGCGGCTACCGCGGAACTCGCCGATCCGGGCGATGACCTTCAGCATGGTGTCCTGCAGCACGTCCGCCGCCTGCTCGCGCTCGCCGCAGATCCGCAGCGCCAGCGTGAACACCGGCCGTTCGAACCAGCGGTAGACCTGCTCGAACGCCGCGTGCTCGCCCAGGCGCATGCGCGCGAGCAGGGCGTCGGGCACATCGATGGCGAAGCTGGAGGGTCGTGAGGTCATCTCATCATCTGGATGCATCAGTAGGCGAAAACGTCGCAGGCCATCGAAAACCGCTGCCGACGGGCTGAACGAATGGCCGACCCGGTCCGTGTGCGGCCCGGCTTCCGGCCAAGCGATCGCCTGCGCTTGCTTCGTCGCGGCGGCCATCCCGGGCCGCATGGCAGGCTGTTGTCCAGCAGCCTGCGCACCCTGCCGGTCACACCCTATACTGACCCCATTCCAGTGGGGAGGTTTCGACATGGGCGGTGGATTTTTTCTGGCGGCGGTCGTGGTGTTCGCGGGTATCGTCGTGCTGTTCAAGGCGGTCCGCATGGTGCCGCAGGGTTACGAATGGACGGTCGAGACCTTCGGCAAATACACGCGCACGCTCGCGCCGGGGCTGCATATCCTGATGCCGATCTATCAGGGCGTCGGCCGCAAGATCAACATGATGGAACAGGTGATGGACGTGCCCAGCCAGGACGTCATCACCAAGGACAACGCCGTGGTGAAGGTGGACGGCGTGGTCTATTTCCAGGTGCTCGACGCTGCCAAGGCCGCGTACGAGGTCGCCCAGCTCGAAGTGGCCATCCTCAATCTGGTCATGACCAACATCCGCACAGCGATCGGCTCGATGGATCTCGACGAGTCGCTGTCCAAGCGCGACGAGATCAACGCCAAGGTGCTGACCGCCGTCGACCACGCCACCCATCCGTGGGGGCTGAAGGTCAACCGCATCGAACTGAAGGACATCCAGCCGCCGCGCGATCTGATCGCCTCGATGCAGCAGCAGAAGATGGCCGAACAGAACAAGCGCGCGGCGGTGCTCGAAGCCGAGGGCGTGCGCCAGTCGGCGATCCTGCGCGCCGAGGGCGAGAAGCAGGCGGCAGTGCTGGAAGCCGAAGGCAAGCGCGAGGCCTCGTTCCGCGAGGCGGAAGCCCGCGAGCGTCTGGCCGAAGCCGAAGCCAAGGCGACGCAGATGGTCTCCGACGCCATCGCCAGCGGCAACGTCAACGCCATCAACTACTTCATCGCCCAGAAATACATCGAAGCGTTCAAGGCGCTGGCCGAAGCGCCGAACCAGAAGTTCATCATGCTGCCGATGGAGTCTGCGGGCATCCTCGGTTCGCTTGCGGGCATCACCGAGCTCGCCAAGGAAGCGCTGACCCACCAGCAGGCCAACAAGCCGCCGGCGATGCCGCGCAGTGGAGGCTGACATGCGCTGGGATGCGATCATCTGGGCAGCGATCGCGCTGCTGCTGTTCGCGGCCGAGGCGATGGTGCCGGGCGCCTTCATGCTCTGGATGGGCATCGCCGCGTCGGTGGTGTTCCTTGGCGTCCTGGTCGTGCCGGGCATGTCGATCCTCGCCCAGGCCGTCGCGTTCATCGCGCTCAGCTTCATCTCGATCCAGGTGTACCGGACGTACTTCCGCGGACGGGAGATCCCGAGCGACCAGCCGGCGCTGAACCGCCGTACCGAGCAACTGGTGGGGCGCGTGGTGTCCCTGGAGCGCGCGATCGAACGTGGCGCGGGGCGCGTGCAGATCGCCGATGCCTATTGGGAAGTGAGCGGCCCCGATCTGCCTGCCGGCGTCGACGTGCGCATCGTCGGTGCGGAAGGCATGACCCTGCGCGTCGAAGCCGTCGAGTAGGTCGGCGACAGGATTCATCACTGTTCAATGAGGCTTTTTGCGATGACGAAGTGTCTGTACCTGATCTGTTCGGCCGGCTTGTCGCTACTGTCCGCCACGGCGTTCGCCACCGGCCCGCAGAGCGACGATCTGGTCGGTCGCAATGTGCCGCCGTATCCCGCAGGGCTGGACGAGCTGCAGGGGTCCTGTATCCCCGGCGGTCCGTTGCCGGCCCAGGTCTGCGATTACAGTCTGACGGTGGTCGGCAGATTCGCCACCGATCCCGCGAGGGAGGCGACGTCCACGCAATTGCTGGCGCTGCGCAATCTCGACCCGGGCGCACGACAGGCGCGCTGGAACGTGACCGACACCGCCGCCGTGCCCAAGCCACGCAAAGGCTATGGGCTTCAGATCGGCACCTGCCGGATCGATCGTGTCGCCAGTCCCAACGTTGCCGCCTTCGTCCGTCACGGCAATCGCGAGTACTCGCGCGATGTGCGCTGGGCGCGGCGGTTCGACATCGCCAGCGGCAAGTTGATGCCGATTGCGAGCAAGCGGGTCGACTGCCTGAATGAGGGGATCGGCATCTAGCCGAACCGCAGGGCGAGCGGCAGCCCACGACGTCGCGCGCCATGCGCATCCGTGCGGTCGCGCGTTGTCGCAAGCGCGCCGCCCATGCGACGTCCCGCTCTGGGATAATGCCGATCTTTCCGACGGGGCCGGCACCATGACGCAGAAGACCATCCTCAACGACGCCCATCGCGCACTCGGCGCCAAGATGGTCGACTTCGGCGGCTGGGACATGCCGATCAGCTACGGTTCGCAGATCGACGAACACCACCAGGTGCGCCGCGACGCCGGCATGTTCGATGTCTCGCACATGACCGTGGTCGACCTGCGCGGCGCTCGCACCCGCGAGTTCCTGCGCCATCTCGTCGCCAATTCGGTCGACAAACTCCAGAAGTCGGGCAAAGCCCTCTACACCTGCATGCTCAATCCGCAGGGCGGGGTGATCGACGATCTCATCGTCTACTTCCTGTCCGAGGATTTCTTCCGTCTCGTCGTCAACGCCGCCACCCGCGACAAGGATCTGGCGTGGATCGGCCAGCAGGCCGCCGCGTTCGACGTCAGCGTCACCGAGCGCCCGGAGCTTGCGATGATCGCGGTGCAGGGCCCCCATGCGCGCGAACGCGTCCTCGGGCTGCTCTCCGCCGACACCGCGCCCGCCGCCGGCAAGATCGGCAAGTTCGTCGCCACCGAGGCGGTGACGAAGGACGGCACGCCGCTGTTCGTGGCGCGCACCGGCTACACCGGTGAGGATGGTTTCGAGATCGTCGTTCCCGAAGACAAGGCGGTCGCGCTATGGGACGCGCTGCTCGCCGTCGGCGTGAAGCCGGCCGGTCTCGGCGCCCGCGACACGCTGCGCCTGGAGGCCGGCATGAATCTCTACGGCCAGGACATGGACGACACCGTCAGCCCGTACGAAGCGGCGTTGGCATGGACGGTTTCGCTCGACGCGGACAGGCCCTTCATCGGTCGCGCCGCGCTCGAAGCGCAGAAGGCCGTCGGCGTGCCGCGGCAAATGGTCGGTCTGGTGATGGACGACAAAGGCGTGCTGCGTCACGGCCAGACGGTCCTCACCGCCGCTGGCGGCGGCGAGATCCTCTCCGGCACCTTCTCGCCGACGCTGGGCAAGGCGATCGCATTCGCGCGCGTGCCGGCCGGCGACCTCGGAGAAGTACGCGTCGACATCCGCGGCAAGGCGGTGCCCGTGCGCGTCGTCAAGTTTCCGTTCGTGCGCGACGGTAAAGCGCAGGAAAGTATTTGATCCTCGCCGCCGCGCTTCTACACTAGCCCTGTCTGTTCCTTTCCACCGCCAACCCCTGCGGAGCCCACGATGAGCGAGATCCCCGGTGACCTGAAATTCCTGAAGTCCCACGAGTGGGCCCGCGTCGAAGGCGACGGCAAGATCACCGTGGGCATTTCCGATCATGCCCAGGGCCTGCTCGGCGATCTGGTCTATGTCGAACTGCCGAACGTCGGCGACCGCATCGAAGTGGGCAATGCCTGCGCCGTGGTCGAGTCGGTGAAAGCCGCATCGGACGTGTATGCGCCGATCAGCGGCACGATCACTGCGGTCAACGCAGCGCTGGCCGACAAGCCGGAAACGATCAACGAGGACGCCTACGGCGAAGGTTGGCTGTTCGTGGTCGAGGCCGAAGACAACGACCAGCTCAACGATCTGCTCGCGCCGGACGACTACGCCGAACTGCTGGAAGACGACGGCCACTGAGCCCGCACTCCCCGCGCGCCGGTGCCGTCCGGTGCGCGTCCGGCCCACCCGAAGCCGCTCGCGTTGTCCGCGAGCGGCTTTTTCTTTGCGCGCCCGTCGAGGGCGCGCATGCATCGCGCGTCCTCCGCGCCGCGGTTTCGGATGCGCTCGCGACGCGAATCGGGAACGTGGCGTGCGTCGGCGCTGGCGCCGTTCGCGTGGCCGAACGCGTCGCGATCCACCTCTCGACACCTGCGAGACATCGCTTCGGCACCGCGAAACGCGTCGAAAAGTTCGCGCACTTTCGCGCAATCGGGCTTGCGCGACACGGAAAAACGACCATTCGACGAATTGACGAAAGCGCTGCGTTCACTTGCCGGTACGCGCACCGGATGGACGTCGCCGTCGCCTCATCCGATCGGTGCGGACACGCGGCGCGCGCCGCATTCCGCAAATAAAACCGCTGGAAAAAAGATGTTTTTTTTCGCGCGTGTCGATCGGTGGGCGTGCCGGGCGCGCGTGGCCGAGCGGTGCGCATGCGACGATCGACGGCTCGCGCGGTGCTGCGTGGCGGTGCGTCGCGGGATTTTTTTTCGCGTGGGGTGTTGACAGTGGAAAAAAGCGTGATTAGGTTTCGCCCCAAGTGTCGCCATAGCAGAAGTGAGTGAGTCGGATCAAGACGAAAACGCGAAGCGCAAACAGATCTTCCTCCCGGACCTCCATTCCGGCGGAAGCAGGCTTCGTCTCCTCCGCGAAAAACAGCGACGCAGCGCAACGCGCCCGCCCGAATCGCCGAACCCGCGACCTTGCCGGTCACGGGTTTTCTGTTGCCCCGCGTGGATGCGCGTCGCGATGGAGCAGGCCGGCGATGGTTGCGGGTGTAACGAATATCCGGGTCTCGCAGTCGCGAGCCCGGCAGGAATCCGTACCGGCTTGCCTTGTGCGCCGGCGGTGGAAGGCGGGTCCGACTCCCGCAATCCGGTTGTTGACTGGGCCGTAATATCCAATGCAAGTTCACTGACGAGGAGCCATCCCATGGCTGTTAAAAAAGCTGCAAAGAAAACCGCGAAGAAAGCGGCGAAGAAAACCGTGAAGAAAGCCGCCAAGAAGGCCGTCCGCAAGACCGCCAAGAAGGCTGCCAAGAAAGCCACCAAGAAGGTCGCCAAGAAGGCTGCCAAGAAGACCGTGAAGAAGGCTGCCAAGAAGGCCGCCAAGAAGACCGCGAAGAAGGCTGCCAAGAAAGTAGCCAAGAAGCCGGCCAAGAAAGCTGCCAAGAAGACCGCGAAGAAGGCCGCCAAAAAAGCCGCCAAGAAGCCGGCCAAGAAGGCTGCCAAGAAAGTCGCAAAAAAAAAGGCTAAGAAAGCTGTGAAGCGCACCAAGAAGGCTGCGCCGGCCGCAGTGCCGGCAGCACCCGCGCCGATGATGTAATCCGCAACACCCCGATTAGCGGTATCCGAAACTCCCTCTCCGCATGCCCAGGCGGAGAGGGAGTTTTTTTATGGGCGAACGCCAAGCCCTGCACAGGGATCGGCGCTTCGATCGCCCGTGCCTGGTCCAGGATGTCGCGGCCCCTGCCCGTCATGTCGATCCCGAAACGGGTTGCTCGACGCGAGGCTGCTGCTTGCGGGCGAGATGATCCCGGATGGCTTCGTGCTGCCCACCAGTACCGTTCCGTCGGCATCGCCCGTCGTGGGGAGCTGTACGCGCTGCTCGATGCCTGTCGCCGTTTCAACGAGTGGTCGTCGTGGCATGGTCTCGGCTCCAGGATGGCCTGCACCTGCGAAGGTCCCGCCGAAGGCGTCGGAGCCGCGATGCGCTGGTCCAGCGAGCAGTCGAATGTCGCGCGGGTCGGTCTGATGCTCGATCGCGGGGTCGGTGGCGATTTCACGCGCGGATTGGCGAAGCTCGGGACTGCGCTGGAAAGCAGCGCTTCAGGAAGCGGCAGCGACTGGGGGCGCGTTGCCGCAGCATCAGGATCGACGACGGCATCGACGCATGGATCCCACGCCTGGATCAAATCCGGGCGCGTCCCGCCGCCGCGATTACTCGGGCTGTGCGTTCGACATCGATGCTTCCACGCCGCCGCTCGACGCTGGCGGTTCCGGCAACGCCGGCAGGCCCTGTGCGTACAGGCCTTCCTCCAGCGGCTCCGGTTCGGTGTCGAGCCAACGCTGCGGCGTCACGCCGATGGCGCGGTCGAGAATCGTCGGCAGCAGGCCCGATGGTGCCGAGCTGTTGGCATTCCAGAGGATCGCCACGCCGAGATCGCGCTCGGGCATCAGTGCGATGACACCGCGATATCCCTGTACGGCGCCGCCGTGGAAGACCACGCGATGACCGACGTAATCGAAAACGCGCCAGCCAAGGCCGTAGCCTGCCGAGTTCAGCCGGTCGCGGCGCCATTGCGAACCGCGCGTCTCGCTGGGCGTGTCGATCAAGGGCGCATGCAGCGTCGCCAGCAGCGAGCCCGACAACACATCGGGGCGGTAGCCGCCCTGCGCGAGCAGCCACTGCGCCATGTCGCTGATGCTGGCGTTGACGCCTGCGGCCGGCGCGACCCGATAGTAGGTGGGCTTGGGCATCACCGCGGTCCAGCCGCGTTTGCCGCGGATGTGCGGTTTCGCCCAGCGCGTGCTGGCGGCGATGCCTTCCAGACCGTAGCTGGCATCGGTCATGCCCAGCGGTTTGAACAGCCGACGCGCGACGACCTGATCGAACGGTTGGCCGCTGGCGCCCTGGACGACGTCGCCGATCAGGCTGTAGGCGATGTTCTGGTAGGCGTAGCACTCGCCGGGCGCGCACTTCATCGGCGCGTACGCGATCTTCCGCACCAGTGCGGGATATTCGGCGTAGCCCTCGAGATCGCGATCGAAGGCATTGCTGCCGATGCCGACGCGATGGCTCAGCACTTCGGCCACGTTGAGTTGCAGGGTGGCCTGCGGTTCGGAGAGTTGCAGCGTCGGGTAGTAGTCGACGATGCGGCTGTCCCAGCGCAGCTTGCCGTCGGCGATGAGCATCGCGGTGGTGGTGGAGGCGAAAGACTTGGACAACGATGCGAGCCGGAACACGGTGTGCGCGTCGACGGTTTCCGGCTGGTCGACATCGGTGATGCCGTAGCCGCGCGCGCTCACGACACGCCCGCCCTGCACGATCGCCATCGCCAGGCCCGGCACTTTCTGCCCGGCGACGAGACTCTCGGCCAGCGTTTCGAATTCATGGACATCGAAGCTGGTGGCGATCGGCTGGATCTGCAGACCCGCGCCGGGATACACGCGCGCCATCGTCGCTTTCGGCGAATACACGCTGCCGAAATCGCCCGGCAGCGGTCCGTTGGCGCCAGCGGTGTTCCAGCGCAGCGGCGTCTGTGCCGAAAGACCGGCCGCCAGCGGCAACAGCATCGTCACCAGACCGGTCTGACACGCCAAGATGATGGCGCGGGTCCGGGCGGAACGACGCGATCCGCTATGCCGAGTCTTGTCTTTCATCGCGAGCCACCCCTGCGTATGCTTCGCTTGCGGGTCAGTTGGTGAGGAAGTGTCCGATCCGCCTGCCTGTCGCCAACCACATGTCGGCAACAACGTGTCGGTGGATATCGCTTCCGGGTCTTCGGGCCGATCATAGCGCCTGTTCCGTCTTTTGCATGAACAAGGGGAGATTCGATGCTTATTTTGTTGATCCTGCTCGCAATTCTCGCGGCCGTCGGGTTCTGGGCCATCGCGGTCTACAACGGTCTGGTCACGTCCAGGAACGGCTACAAGAACGCATTCGCCCAGATCGACGTTCAGCTGCAGCGTCGATTCGACCTGATCCCCAACCTCGTCGAAACCGCCAAGGGCTACCTCAAGCACGAGCGCGAGACGCTCGATGCGGTGATTTCGGCGCGCTCCGCCGCGCAGTCGGGACTGGCAGCGGCCAAAGCCAACCCGGGTGATCCCGAGGCGATGGCGACGCTCGCCGCCGCGCAGGGCCAGCTCAACGCCGGCCTGGGGCGCCTGCTTGCCATCGCGGAAGCCTACCCGGACCTGAAGGCCAACCAGAACATGATGCAGCTCACCGAAGAGCTGACCAGCACCGAGAACAAGGTCGCGTTCGCGCGGCAGGCGTTCAACGATGCGGTGATGGCCTTCAACAACCGGCGCGAAGTGTTTCCGTCCAGCATGATCGCCGGCATGTTCAATTTCGCCGCCGCTGCGCAGCTCGCGATTCCGGCCGACAAGCCCGAAATGCGCGATGCGCCGAAGGTGCAGTTCTGAGCGCAGCGGGACGGCCGACACGGTTCCCGGTACGCGGATAGCGTCGAGCTGTCCGCGCATCCGGCGTTCGCCGCCCGCGCATTCCCTTACTCCCGGATTCCCGAGCTCGTCCCGGACATGAATTTCTTCGAACATCAGGCCGCCGCACGCAAGGCCTCGACCCGACTGGTGCTGCTGTTCGTCCTGGCGGTGATCGGAATCGTGTGCGCGGTCGATGTCGCGGTCCTGATCGCCATCGCCTCGCGGGACGAAAGCACGCCGGCACAGACTGCGGCGATGTTGATCTTCGCTTCGGTGGTCACGATCGCGATCATCGGCTTGGGCTCGATGTACCGCATCGCCAGCCTGCGCGGTGGCGGCGAGACGGTGGCGCAGCAGTTGGGCGGGATGCCGGTGCCCGAGCAGACGCGCGACCCGCAACTGCGACGGCTGCGCAACGTGGTCGAAGAGATCGCGATCGCATCCGGTGTGCCGATGCCGAAACTCTATGTCTTGGAACACGAGGCCGGCATCAACGCGTTCGCCGCCGGCTATTCGACGTCCGATGCGGTGGTCGCGGTTACCCGCGGCGCGCTGGAAAGGCTCAATCGCGACGAGCTGCAGGGCGTGATCGCACACGAATTCAGCCATATCCTCAACGGCGACATGCGTCTGAACATCCGCCTGATCGGCGTGTTGTTCGGCATCCTGATGATGGCGATCATCGGCCGCAAGATCCTCGAACACGGACGCTTCGGCGGTCGCGACAAAGGTGCCGGGGCGGTGCTGGTCGCGGCGCTGGTGGCGATGGCCATCGGTTATCTCGGTCTGTTCTTCGGGCGCATGATCAAGGCCGGGGTCAGCCGCTCGCGCGAGATGCTTGCCGACGCGTCTGCGGTGCAGTTCACGCGCCAGACCGTCGGGCTTGCGGGCGCACTGAAGAAGATCGGTGGCGTTGGCGATGGTGCCAAGCTCGAGCATGCCGGCGATGCCGAGGAGGTCAGCCACATGCTGTTCGGCGACGGTGTCGGCCTGAGCGGCTTGTTCGCCACCCATCCGCCGTTGTTGGCTCGTATCCAGGCATTGGAACCCAGCTTCCGCAAAGACCAGCTCGCGACGCTGCATCAGCGTTGGCTCGGTCAACCACCGAACGGCCTGGAAGAAGACGCGCGGCTGGGGCTGGTCGGCGGCGAGAACGCGCGCCTGCCGGGATCGGAAGCCGAATTCATCGTCAGTCCGCCGATGGTGGTCGCCCAGGTCGCGCATCCGGCGGCGGACGACTATCGCCGCGCCGATGTGATCGTTTCGACGATCCCGGAACCGCTGCGTACGCTGGCATCGAGCCGCGACGACGTGGTGCCGCTGATGCTGGCCCTGCTGCTCGACGACAATGCCTCGGTGCGCGGCAAGCAGCACACCGAGATCGCCGCACGGCTCGGTCGCGAGATCGCGGTGCTGACCGGCGCATTGCGCAGCGAACAACTCGGCGCCCTGCATCCGATGCAGCGTCTGCCACTGGCGGCGTTGGCGTTCCCGGTGCTGCGCCTGCGCCCGCGCCCCGAACTGAACGTGGTGCTCGATACGCTGCACGCGGTGGTCAATACCGACGGTCATGTGTCGGTGTTCGAGTATTGCCTCGGGACGTTGTTGCAGCACCAGTTGCGCGAATCGCTCGATCCGTCGCGGCATGCGCAGTTCGGCAGTCGCAACATCGCCAGCGCCAAGCACGAAGCGGCGATCCTGCTGGCATTGGTCGCCCAAGCTGGCCACGACAATACCCACGACGCATTGCGAGCCTACCTCGCCGGTCTGCAGCGCGTGTTTCCGCGCGAACATCTCGATTACGCGCCACCGCCGGAAGGCGTGCTCGCGCTGGAAGCGGTGTGGCCGGTGCTCAACCGCCTGAATCCCGCCGCGAAGCAGGCGATGGTCGAAGCCGTCACCGCCGCCGTCGGCCACGACGGCCGCGTCAGCGTCAGCGAAGCCGAACTGCTGCGCACCGTCTGCGGCGTGATGCACTGCCCGTTGCCGCCGATGTTGGAGCGGGTTGAATCTCTATGAAAATTATCTGTTGAGGGTGAACGCAAATCAAGCCGAATTGCCGCCAGCTGGTTCCGGTGCGTTGTCAGAATTTCGAGACGTTGATTCCATATGATCAATGGAAGGATGTACCGGAACCTGCTCTGTAGTTCGATGTTGGGATACTCGTTCTCCAAAATCGGCATAAAAGCGTACAGCTATTCTGCTGTGAGGCAATAAAGAAACTTTATTTCTGTACGTGCGCTTATTTTGACCACTTCCGTTAGCAGGGTGGTTATTGAATGGGCAGTCTTCCATCGGGTGGCCAATAAAAAAACACTGCGCATTCACCCCGAGCGGCATTGTGATTGAAATTTCGAGTTTTTCTGCGCCGAGTGTGAACTGTGAAGACAGTGATTCGACGGATGGAAGCTCTAACTGAGCCTCAGGATATGTAAGTAGGATTCTTGTTTTTTCTTCAAGACCTATATTAATTTTTTCTTTCTGATTCAAGTTGGCTGATATTTGCCCAGTTTCGGGTGATAAATCATTAGCGAGCTTGAGCATGCAGCCTTGCGTTGGTATGAAGTACGATAATTTAAGAATTTTTCCCGAGTGGTTGAGAATCGTGATTGTCTCATCGACATCAAGAAATATCTTGTCAAGTATGTTTCGCAAGGTGAGATTAATTTTGTGTTCGACCTCAATTTTTTCCGCACCATGCGTCGCGTCGATCGCTTCTACAAGGTTTTTGCTCATTACGGCATGAATCAAGCCGGTTATTTTTTCTATTTCTTTGCGTACAGCGGCTCCAACATCTTCCTTAAAAGATTTTTCACCGGCCATATGAAGCCAGAAATCAACGAGAACGACCATCAATCCGACCAGCAAAATTTTGTCGAACAGAGATCTAATAAGTGAATCTCGCTCTTGCAACTCAGGGATAGATTTGATTAGCCAATCTGTTATTGCATTCCCGTTGACTCCCGCGAAAACACATAACAAAGAAAAACAAACGACAATAACTTTCATCCAGTTTGCGCTAACTTTCATCCTTGCCCCCTGCCCCTAACGCCTTCAAATTTTCCGGAAAAGACCCATTTTGGGTCTTTTCCGTCACTCCAGATTCAGTCAACGGCTTCTAGCTGACGGTGTTGTATGGGTTTAATTCGATCAAGAGCTGGCATGGATATCTCAATATATCTAGGTATTTCATGGTTCCCAACCATCACAACATACCCTTGTTCACGCTGTTTTACAGCCCATTCCAACATTCCAAGTGCATAGTTAAATAGCTCTTTTCGTGTGGAAAGATCGAGTTTTTTTTGTAAATTCTCAAGTTCTTTGATTCTGTTCTCAGAATACTCTAATACGATTCGTGGCGATGTGGATTTGTTTGATTCCGCTCGATCTCCGGTCAATTTCGCTATTACGTTCATTAGTCACGACTCCCAGTCAGTGTTTGTGACACAAGTTTATCTATGAGAAAACTTCAATTGGGCGACACAATAAAAGCGCACACCGCCGTACGCGGTGCGCGCTCGTGTGGTTAGCAGTGATTTGCAGTCGGCATAGTGGAGTGATTTCTTCAAGCAGCATCGGCGCCATCTATGGCTGTAGGGTCTACATCAATGATTTCCATTTCAATCTCTAACATCTGCTCAATCACCCGGCCTTCAAGTGCTCTGAAAATATTGTTGCCGAACTGCAAGGGATGAACATCGCCCATATACTTTCCCTCCGAAATGTAACTAACTCTCGTTTTTCGTTACATAGGTTAAGTACCGTCTCTTACCGTCCATGGGCTTTATTGTTTGACTTTGCTCTTAATTTCTAACTAATCAGCAAATCTTTGCTCTTACTTTAATCAGCGAATTAAAGGTATATCCAGATTGCTGCTTACTCTTTGTTTACATTAAATGTACACCGAATGTCAATAGGGTGTGCGAATAAAAACTTTAAATGCCACCCGTTCGGTTGTAACTAATTGATTTTCATGCCTAATGCTGGTATGCAGGGCGCCGCGTTGCGTTTGCATTCTTTCTGAGCGAGGGTCAAGCGAGCCCACGACAACGGCATGGCGCTGAAGGACGTGCTCGATCGTTTGCGCGGTGCTGTCTTGGCGGCGCCGTACACACAGCGCTGGGAAGATTTCGTCGCCGCGCTATCGCGGCTACACCGGCTCGAAGGCGTTTTGTCACTAGCCGAAACCTATCGCACGCTCGGTATCAAGCGCGAGGGCGAAGGGCTGGTCTTTTCGGATGAGCCCGCCCCGCGCTTGCTGCGCGAGGCGATCATGACAGCGCCATTGCCGCGCTGAGCGCGCGCGAACGCGAAGAGCGGAGGGGTTGAGGCTCAGTTCAGCGCGGAGGGCACGATGCGCTTCAGGAACCCGCTGAGGCCAGTATCGTCCTCGTCTTCGGCGAAGCCGCGGAATTCGCCGGCATCGTAGAACCGGCCGTAGCAGAACTTGCAGCTCTCGAAGCGGATGTGCGGCTGGTGCGGGTCGACCATGTGGATCAGCGGATAGTGATCGCAGGCCGGGCAGAGCAGGGTGACCGGCGCGGGTGCGGTCGGGTCGAAGAATTCGTCCAGGGCCGGCGGCGCGGGTTCGGTCAGGTCGATCCGTTCGGCTTCGTCGCGCAGTTGCTCATGCGCCATGAGCTCGAACCACATGCCCTTGCAGCCTTCGCAGCGGTGGACGGGCTCGTCGAGCCCGTCGAGAAGATGCATCGGGGCGTGGCATTTGGGGCATTGCATGGGCGGCGGCCGGAGTCGGTGGAGAGAGCCGCCATTTTGCCGGAGCGCGGCGATGCCGTCTCCCGGCCGTTCAGTCGCCCAGCAGTTTCACGAACCGTGCCGCGCCGTCCGAAAAACCGCAGGCGCGGTAGAAAGCGTGCGCTTCGGTGCGATGGCTGGCGCTGGTGACTTCCAGTCGCGCGGCGCCGCCGATGCGGGCGCGATGCTCGGCATCGCGCAGCAGCAGGCGCCCCAGGCCGTGGCCCTGGGCGGCCGTCGACACCACCAGCGCGGTGACCCGGCAGGTCGTGGTGCCCAGCGGCAGGTAGTACATGAAGTCCAGCGCCAGCAGCCCGCAGACCGCGCCGCGATGGCGGGCGAGGATCAGGGCCTGACGGTCGTTGTGCAGAACGGTGGCGATCCGCTCGGCGGCGTCGGCCGCCTCGCAGGGGTAGCCCAACTGGGTCAGCAGCGCGGCGACATCGTCGGCATCGGCGGGTACAGCACCGCGCAGGTCGAAACCTTCGGTTGCGTGATCGTGCGTTGCGCTGCTCACGATTCAGCGGGTGCCGTAGATGACCACCGTCTTGCCGCGCGCATGCAGCTTGCCGTCCACCTGCAGCTTCTTGAGGACCCGGCCGGCCATTTCGCGCGAACAGCCGACCAGACGCGCCAGCTCCTGCCGCGACACGCGCAACTGGGTGCCTTGCGGATGGCTCATGGCCTCCGGTTCGCGGGTCAGGTCGTGCAGGGCGCGGATGATGCGATCGGTCACGTCCAGGAACGCCAGGCGGCCGGCCTTGCGGCTGGTGTCGAGCAGGCGACGCGAAAGCTGGGCGCCGATGGCGTAGATCAACTGTGCCGCGTCGCCGCCCATCGGGCCTTCGAGCAACTGGTACAGACGGTCGTAGCCGATTTCGGCCAGCTCGCACTGGGTGCGGGTGCGCAGGATCACTTCGCGGCGGTCGCTTTCGACGAACAGGCCCATTTCGCCGACGAACTCGCCAGGGCCGAAATAGCCCAGGACCAGCTCGCGGCCATCGTCCTCCTCGGTGATGATGCTGACCGAGCCGGAGATCACGTAGTAGAGGGTGCCAGCAGGGTCGCCCGGGCGGAAGACTTCGGTCCGGGGCGGATAGCGGCGGCGATGGCAGTGCGAAAGGAACCGCTCGATCGTCGCCACCGTCGGGGCGAGCGGGTTCGCATTGCGGCGAAGAGGTGTCAGCGTGGCCACGGGAGGAGTGTTCATGCGAGCCATAACATGGGGATAGCCAAGAGTAGGCCTTTGTCACGTTTCGGGCAAACGGCGGCCGTAGACTGCGTGTGATCGCCACGCCGATGCTGCGCTGCAGCGCAGGTTCCCCCCGGGGGGCCGCAATGCCGCATAATCGCGCCCCCAACCTCCCGCCCCAAAGGAATCGATGCCGTGGTCAAGCCACTGCCGCGTCTGAAGCTGCAAGGCTTCAACAACCTGACCAAAGCGCTGTCATTCAACATCTACGACGTGTGCTATGCGGTATCCGAAGAGGAGCGCCAGCGTTATATCGCCTACATCGACGAGGAGTACAACGCCGACCGGCTGACCCAGATCCTCACCGACGTGGCGGAGATCATCGGCGCGAACATCCTCAACATCGCCCGCCAGGACTACGACCCGCAGGGTGCGTCGGTGACCATCCTCATTTCCGAGGAGCCGGTGATCGACAAGAAGGACGCCGGCAAGGAGATCATCTCCGACGCCGTGGTCGCGCACATGGACAAGTCGCACATCACGGTGCACACCTATCCGGAGACGCATCCGGACAACGGCATCGCGACGTTCCGCGCCGACATCGATGTCGCCACCTGCGGCGTGATCTCGCCGTTGAAGGCGCTGAACTACCTGATCGAAAGCCTGGAATCCGACATCGTCATCATGGATTACCGGGTGCGCGGCTTCACCCGCGACATCAAGGGACGCAAGCACTACATCGACCACAAGATCAATTCGATCCAGGATTACCTGGCGAAGAACATCAAGTCCCGTTACGAGATGCTGGACGTCAACGTGTATCAGGAAAACCTGTTCCACACGAAGATGCACATGAAGGAATTCGACCTCGACAATTACCTGTTCGAGGAGAAGGCCAAGAATCTCTCGTTCAAGGAACGCATGAAGATCGAAGCCCGTCTCCGCCGCGAGATCGAAGAGTTGTACCAGGGCCGAAACCTGGTCGAGTGATCCGTCTGGAAGCGCGGTATCGAAAAGACCGGTGTGAAGCCGGTCTTTTTTGTCGTGCTAGCGGGTCTGCGATGTGACGACCGGGCAAACGGCCGGCGCCCGCCGATGGATGGCCTCGAAATACCGGTAGTAGCGCATCGCATGCCGGTTCGTGCGCGGTACGCCCGCCTCGAGTCTTGGCCACAGTTCGCGAAAACCCGTCTTGCGCAGCAGTTTGGCGTATTCGCGGTATTCCCGAGGGGTATTGCCCGCGATCAGCATGTCGACGATGCGTCGTCGGATGCGCGACGAAAGCGCGTCCGGCAGCACGGTCTGGCGGAGTGCGCGCGCGGTACGCGCCTTGAGGTTCGCGCCGAACGGAAATTTCCGATCCTCTTCGATGAATTCGACACCGATGGCGGCGCAGGCCGGATCGCCAGCGAGGATGCCTTCGATGATCGCGTCCATGATCGGGTAGACCCAACGGACATCGCCGCGCTCGTACACGGTTGGCGCCAATCGGCGAGGCGTTTCGACGCCATGGCGCGCGGCAAGCTCCGCATAGCGCGCCTGCACGGCGGCGGCGGTCCAATCCCCTTTGCCGTTGTAATCGCGGATTTGCATGTCGGCGGAATGGCGTGGATGCGGCGATGGCGCTTATATCCGGTACGCCACCGTCTTCATCAGCTTCGATGCCGCCGCCATCAGCGTCGGCACCGGCTGCGGCAGGCGTCGTGCGCCTGCGGCCTCGGCATGGTCGGCGTGGCGGATCTCGTCGTCCTTCATCACCGTCAGGATCGCGCGGCTGCGGGCGTCGGCGGGCGGCAGCGTCTGCAGGTGTTCTTCGAGGTGCGCTTCGACCTGGCGTTCGGTCTCGACCACGAAGCCGAGGTTCCAGCCATCGCCGCGCAGGCCGGCGAGCACGCCGATGGCGTAACTCCCCGCATACCAGATCGGGTTGAGCAGGCTGGGGCGGCTGTCGAGTTCGCGCAAGCGGTCTGCGCACCAAGCGAGATGGTCGGTCTCCTCCTGTGCCGCGGCCTGCAACTGCGCCCGTGTCAGCGGGTCGCGCGCGACCGCCGCCTGGCCGACGTACAAGGCCTGTGCGCAAACCTCGCCGACGTGGTTGATCCGCATCAGCCCGGCCGCATGCCGGCGCTCGGTTTCATCGAGCACCACCTCGGCCTCGCCAGCGCCCGGGTTGGTGCGCGCGGCGCGCGGCGCGCCGGCGACGGTCTCCAGCGCGTTCTGCGCATCGGCGAACAAGCGGTCGAGGGGCGAAAGGGTGCGGTTCGTGTTCATGGAAGCATTCTCATGCGAGGCATTCTGATAGGAATTCGAGCGGGTGTTGCACCGGCAGCGAAGTGCCGTTCGCCAGATGCAGCCGGCAGCCGATATTGGCGCTCAGCAGCCGGGTCGCGCTGCTGGCGGCGAGTTGGTCCAGCAGCGGTTGGCGGAAGCGCGCTGCGCGTACGGGGTCGGTCAGCATCCGGGTCCCGGCCGCACCGCAACAGCCGAAGCCGGCGTCGAGTACGACGACCTCGAGCGCCGGCACACGCGCCAGCAGCGTGCGCAGGGCGGCATCGCTGCGGACCACGTTGCGCTGGGTGCAGGGCAGGTGCAGTGCGACGCGTTCCGGCCGCGCCGCGAATCGCAGCCGGTCGGCGCCCTCGGCGATCACGTCGATGGCATCGCGTACGACGGCCTGCCCGCGCAGGCTGTCGGCGAGGGTGTCGTGACAACCGCTGGCAAGGCTCAGCACCGTCGAAGCTCCTGCGAACGCCTTGCGATTCGTCGCGGCGAGCGATGTCGCCTGTTCTGTTGCGCCGGCATGGGCGTGCAGGCTACCGCAGCAGGTTTGCCCGGTCGGAGCCGTGAAGGTCAACCCGATGGCGCCGCCCAACCGGTGGACCGCTGCATAGAGCGGCGTTTCGTAGCTGCGGGCCAGGCAGCCGAGGAATAGAGCGGCATCGCTTGCGGACTCGGAATATGGATCCTGGGGGCGGATGGGCGAGACCGGCGGTCGCGGCAAAGGCCGGGCGGCACGTGGCAGCAGCGGCCAAGCCCCGCGGTAGGCGGCCATCAGCACCGACAGCGCCCGTGGGCGTGCGGTGAGCCATTCGGACGTTCGTTGCCGTAACCCGGCAGGCCTGCGCGCATGCTGTCGAGAGCGCACAGCGGTCAGCAGCGCCCCATAGCGCACCCCGGCCGGACAGACCGCTTCGCAGCGGCGGCAACCCAGGCAGTGGTCCAGATGAAGGTCGCCAGTCTCGGTCGGAGCCGATAGGCCCGCTTCCCAAGCCTTGGCCAGTGCGATACGTCCTCGAGGCGATTCGGCTTCGATCGGGTCGAGCGCATAAGTTGGGCAGGACGGCAGGCACAGTCCGCACTGCACGCATTGGTCGGCCAGCGCTTGCAGGGAGACGGTGGAGACGGCAGCGCAGGGTGGGGCGATGGTCACAGCGATATCTTCCGGGAAGACGCTGGATTTCGCGAGGACACACCAACGAACCGGCCACCCTGGCGGGTTTTCCCGGCCGGGCGACTTGCGGCGCCTCGCCCGGCCGGCTATCATCCCGCTTCTTTGTGGGCCCGCCCGTGCGGTTCCATGACGACAACGCGAGGCGAAATTCGCCGGGGACGCCCTTCATCGGGACGCCCCGATTGAATCAGTCCGACCAGGTACCACTCACAAGAGCTCCTCCATGAAGACTTTCACTGCCAAGTCCGAGACCGTCCAGCGCGACTGGTATCTCGTCGACGCTTCCGGCAAGACGCTCGGCCGCTTGGCCGCCGAGCTCGCCAGCCGCCTCCGCGGCAAGCACAAGCCCGTCTACACCCCGCATGTCGATACAGGTGATTACCTGGTCGTGATCAATGCCGAAAAGATCGCGGTGACCGGCAACAAATTGAACGACAAGCTCTATCACCGCTTCACCGGCTACATCGGCAACCTGAAGACCGAAACCCTCGCCCAGGCGCTGGAACGTCATCCGGAGCGCGTGATCGAGATCGCCGTGAAAGGCATGCTGCCGAAGAATCCCCTCGGCCGCGCCATGTACAAGAAGCTCAAGGTGTACAAGGGTGCCGAACACCCGCACGCCGCCCAGCAGCCGCAAGTCCTGGATATCTAAACGATGGCTACTCAGCAGAATTACGGCACCGGCCGTCGCAAATCCTCTATCGCCCGCGTGTTCCTGCGCAAGGGTACCGGCACCATCACGGTCAATGACCGTCCCATCGACGAGTTCTTCGGCCGTGAAACCGCGCGCATGATCGTGCGTCAGCCGCTTGTGCTGACCAAGACCAACGAGCAGTTCGATATCGTCGCCACCACGACCGGGGGCGGCACCACCGGCCAGGCCGGCGCGATCCGTCTCGGCATCGCCCGCGCGCTGGTCGAGTACGACGAGACCTTGAAGTCGGAGCTGCGCAAAGCCGGCTTCATGACCCGCGACGCCCGTGAGGTCGAGCGCAAAAAGGTCGGCCTGCACAAAGCCCGTCGCGCAAGCCAGTTCTCGAAGCGCTGAGCCCGGACCGATCGACTTTTCGCCGGGACTTGGGATTCTCCCCGGTTCCGGCGACCAAGTTCTGGCGTTACAATCGCTGTGCTGCAGTTCTATAGCCCCGTCGCCAAGCGGTAAGGCACCTGACTCTGACTCAGGCATTCGGTGGTTCGAATCCATCCGGGGCTGCCACTACGGAAAACCCGCCGCAAGGCGGGTTTTTTTGTGGCCGACTGTGCGAGTATCGACACCATTGGCGGCAAGCGAACATTCGAATCCGGATGGAATACGCAAGCTTCTTTGACCGTCTAATCAGTTTGAAACGGACATTGGTCATACCTGTCACTTCTTACAGGTACACGATATCGACCAGCTCCGGATATGGTCACCCGGTCGGCGTCTGCCGACTGGTTATTCAACAGGGGATGTTGTGCTCGATTTTTTCAGGAAGTTGTTTGGGGGTGGGCAGGGACCGAGATCGCAGGCATTGCCGCAAGGCGTCCCGCCCGTGGAACAGCGCCGTGCCGGTTTCGGCATTGCATACGACGCCGGATTGGTGCCCGCGCTGAAACGCGATCACGCCGATCTGGTCAAACTTTACGGCGCGATCGGAGAACACGCGCAGCAGGGCGATTTCCAGCAGGTTCCGCAAATGCTCATGGCGTTCAAGGTGCACCTTGAGGGGCACCTGATCGCAGAGAATGTCCGTTTCTACAATTACGTGGAAAACGCGATGCAGGGCGATTCCGAAAGCACCGCACTGGTGCGCAGCTTTCGTCGCGAGATGAATGCGATCGCGCGCGGTGTCGTCGATTTCGTGAAGAAATATCAGCTCAGCACTTTCGATCAGCAGGCCCGCGAGGAATTCATGGCGGATTACAAGACGGTCTATGGACTGTTGGCGCAGCGTATCGAGCGTGAAGAGGCCAGCCTCTACCCGCTCTACTCGCTGACTTGACGCATGCCGACATAAGGTCCGGGGGACACACTTCCACAGGCTCTCCAAAGGCCACACGCACAGGTTTCGGCGACACAAGGATGTATCGCTTTCGGGCGACTGTTTCGGCAGTCGTGCCGAAGGGACTGGGTCCGGCGCAAGCTGGCCCGAAAGTCCGAACAGATCACGGACGGTTCGTTCGGACGTTCCCGCTTCACCCCAAAAACCAAGCGATGGAACCAGGAGGCTTTATGAAAAAGGAAGTGACTGCGAAAGAGGGTGCTGCAAAAGAGGGCGCTGCAAAAGGGGATGATGTCGTGCTGACGCCGGCCATGCGCCGACTCCGCCACGAGTTGGAAACGCATCCGGTATTCGCTGAAATCGCGCATGCCGAAGCGCTTCAGAGCTTCATGCAGGTGCATGTGTTCGCCGTATGGGATTTCATGTCGCTGGCCAAGCGACTGCAGCGTGACCTGACCTGCGTGGAACTGCCATGGGTGCCGCCGAGCGATCCGGTTGCGGCTCGGCTCATCAACGATATCGTGCTTGCCGAAGAAAGCGATGTCGACGCCCAGGGCAACCCCGCCAGCCATCTCGATCTGTATCTGACCGCGATGCACGATGTCGGCGCCTCGACCGCGCAGTTCGATCATTTCATGCGCGAACTTCGCGGAGGTGCGTCGCTGGCCGATGCGCTTGCCGCAGCCGAGGTCCCGCAATTCGTACGTGATTTCGTCCAGCACACGATCGGCACCTGCATGCGCGGCAGTCTCCTGGAGGTGATGGCGAGTTTCTTCTACGGTCGCGAGAACGTCATCCCGGACATGTTCCAGAGCCTCCTCGACCATTGGGGGTTGAGCGAGGCGCAAGCGCCTGGCTTCGTGTACTACCTGCAGCGTCATATCGAGCTGGATGGCGACACCCACGGCCCGGCCGCGTGCCGGTTGATCAATGCCGAGCTCGAGCGTAACGCCGACGGGTTGTCGAACACGCGGGAAGCGGCGCGGCAGGCGTTGCTGGCCCGGCGTGCGCTGTGGGACGGAACTGCGGCGCAACTGCGCGAACGCTTCGCCCCGGAACGGGCGGCGCCTGCCAGAAAGCCGTCTCTCGTCGTCGCGGCCTGAACTGCGGGCCGCGCCCGTCGATCAGCCGGTCCAATGTCGCGCACGCCTTTACAACGGCGTGCGCGACGGATGTCATCGGGGCACGCTCCCTTCCTGACGATGGGGTTTCCGCACGACGTGCAGGCCTGCTTCTGGACGACGCACGGTTCGTGCGTTCACTATGCCGCGCGTGCGACCGCAACGGATGGAGACGCGCCGACGGTCTGCAGGTTTTCTTCGACCGGCATGCGGAAGGCCAGGCTCATGACCTTGCCGATTCTGCGGGCCAGGCCCAGGCGTTCGACCCGCAGCCCCAAATGCCGCAACATCCTTTCGACCGGCGCGCTGGTCACGCCGACCAGATCCTCGATGCCGTGCGCACCGGCGAAGCGGAACATTTCGGCGAGCATCGCCGCCGGTACGTCACCGAAACCGAAACCTTCGCCCGCGCATGCGCTGCTGATCGCGAACCGGCTGACTTCCCAGACCGCAGGCGATGAAGGTGCCGGGACGCCATCGAGCAGGAACGGAAAGATATCGCGCAGCATGTTCGGCCCGGCCGTCGGCAGCAGTCAGCTGCAGCCGAGCGCATTCGACGCACCGTCGTGCGCGACAAGATAGTGTGGGCCTATCAAATCGAACCAATCGTGTTCGCGCCCGTTATCGACACGCACCTCCCAGCCGAGCCTGCGGTGAAAAACATCCGAACGCAGCCTGTACATACTGTCCAGAAGCGGTGCGCCGAGTCCATTTTCGCCAGCGCGCGCGATGATGATCGATGCCATGGTGTCTCCTCGTATCGTGGAAGGAGACACAAGTGAGCGGAACCGCTGTAAGAACTTGCAGCTGATCGACCTTACAGGTTGATGCAGGTCCGTTTCAGGTGTTCAGTCCGCCACGGATCGACAGCAGGACCGTCGTAGGGATGGCCGCGAGCGCATGTATCGATGCGAAAATTGATTGTCAGCGCCAATCAAATACTGATTGATGATCAGCAACGCATAAAGTGGAGAGGATGCGTGCGCGAAATCGCCCGGCGCTCTCCGATCTGGATGGGTTCAATTCCGCAGCGAAATGATCAAGCCCAGCGACACTGCGCGGGCGATGGCGGCCTGGCGGCCACTGACACCCAATTTGTGGGTGGCGTTCTGGAGATGGAAGATCGATGTGCGCTCACTGATATTGAGCAGTTGGCCGATCTCCCAACTGGTCTTGCCTTCGGCCGCCCAGGAGAGGCACTCGCGCTCGCGTTTGGTCAGTGCCGGCAACCGCGACGGGGTCTTGGAGCGCACGAATTGACGCGCGGCTTCATGCACGAAATGCGCAAGCAGGTGCAATTCGGGCAGGATCGCTTCGTATTCGGCGGCGGGCAGGTGGCGGGATGCGTAGGACATGAGTCCCCATGAGACTCCGGGGCCATGCAGCGGCACGCTGACGCCGCTGCGGAGTCCGAATTCGCGCGCTTCGCCGAACATGTGGCGGATCTTCTGCAGATGCGGGTCGACGATCCTGCGGTGATGGAACTGCGCCTCGTCCCATGCGAGCGGGATGGCATGGTCGTGGCAGTGGCTGATGATCGGGTCGATGCTGATGTAATCCACCGCGAAGTAGTGGGTCACCCAAGCTTCCGGGTACGTGCCGATGCGCAATTGATTCGGATGGTCGTTGACCAGCGGCAGATCCACCGCATAGAACCAGTAATCGATGCCGAGCGGCTTGACCACGCGATCGATCTCTACGGTCAACGCCTCGGTGCTCGGCGCCTCTTCGAACGCACGCAACCGGTCGAGATCGATTCGCATCCTGCTTGACATGGCTGTCCCTGTAATGCCGCCTGTAGTCGAGACGATGGTGTCCATCGGCGAGCCGCGACGAGGAGGCGGCATAGGCGTATCAAGTCTGCGAGCGTGTCCCCGTCATGCTCGGTCCAAGCGAATAAAGTAACAGGCTTGTCACGAAGAGTGTGAGTTGCGATCCAGCGATCGTGCAATGACGATCGCGGACATGGAAGTTACACTTGAAACCATCGCCGGGCGCATGGCCCGGTCGTCCTTGGATTACAGGCGAGATCGCCACATGGTCGTCACCTTCCCCGCGCCGTTCACTTCACCCGACATGGTCGTCGATGCGCTGCGCCGCAGCGGCTACGCGGCACTCGGCGCGGGCGATGTCGCGAGGCTCTGCGGCGTGCCTCTCGATGCGTTGCAGGCGCTGGCGCCGAGCTGGAACGACCTGCCGCCCGACGACTATCTGCGCGACGGCGGGCGTTACCGCCAACGGCGACATGCCTGCTTCGTGGTCGGTGCCGATGGCTGCGTGCAGGCGCCGCATCGTGCCCACTATCAGCCGCTTGACTACAACGCGTTGCATGGCGGCATTCAACGCTGGTTCGCGCCGATGGCGCCCGGGACCATCGCCTCGCCCGCCTGGCCGCAGTTGCTGCAGGCGCTGGGCGGGTGTCTGCGCCAGCTGCGCCGGATCGATCCCTGGTATGTGGAAGCGCATCAGTTCCGGATCGACACCACCGACGGCATCGGCCGGCCGACGCCCGAGGGCGCGCATCGCGACGGCGTCGATTTCGTTGCGGTGTTTCTCGTCGGCAGGCATGCGATTCGCGGTGGCGAGACCCGGGTGTTCGATGCCGATGGCCCGGATGGACAGCGCTTCACGCTGACCGAGCCGTGGAGTCTGCTGTTGCTCGATGATACCCGGATGATCCACGAGACCACGCCGATCCAGCCGCAGTCCGGTGCGACCGGCGGCTATCGCGACACCCTTGTGCTGACCTATCGGGCCGGAGGCTTCCAGTCGGAAGCCTGAGCGGCCCGTCCGGGCTATCAGTTACAATTGAAACCAATTAGACGCATCCAGTTCATTCACGCAGGTCGTTCGAGGTTCCGATGAAGCTTGGCAGTCTGAAAGAAGGTGGGCGGGACGGTACGTTGATCGTGGTTTCGCGCGATCTCGGGCGCGCCGTGCGCGCCGATGGCATCGCTCCGACGTTGCAGCGCGCCCTGGAAGACTGGTCGAACATCGCACCGCGTCTGAATGCGCTGTCAGAAGCATTGAACATGGGCGGCGCCGAAGGCGCATTCGATCTGGACATGGCATTGCTGGCATCGCCGCTGCCGCGCGCCTACGAATTCGTCGATGGCAGCGCCTACCTGCCGCACGTCGTGCGCGTGCGCCGTGCGCGCGGTGCCGAGGTGCCGGAAAGCTTCTATGCCGACCCGCTGATGTATCAGGCGGTCAGCGCCGGCTTCTATGGCCCGCGCGACCCGGTGCGGGTGCCGAGCGAGGACTACGGCATCGATCTGGAAGCCGAGGTCGTGATCGTCACCGACGACGTGCCGATGGCGGTGACGCCGGAGCAGGCGGCCGGCCACATCCAGCTGATCGGTCTGGTCAACGATGTGTCGCTGCGCAATCTGATTCCGAACGAATTGGCGAAGGGTTTCGGCTTCCTGCAGTCCAAGCCGCGCTCCGCGCTGTCGCCGGTATTCGTCACGCCCGACGAACTGGGCGACGCCTGGCAGGGCAGCAAGGTGCATCTGCCGCTGCTGACCCACATCAATGGCATCTGGTTCGGTGCCCCGGAAGCGGGCGTCGACATGCAGTTCGACTTCGCGCAGCTCGTAGCGCATGCCGCCAAGACCCGTCCGCTGTCCGCCGGCACCATCGTCGGTTCGGGCACGGTCGCCAACGAGGACACCTCGCTGGGGGCGTCCTGCTTCGCCGAGAAGCGCACGGTCGAGACCCTGGAAACCGGCAAGCCGATCACGCCCTTCATGCAATACGGAGACACGGTTCGGATCGAGATGCGCAGCCGCGATGGCGACGACATCTTCGGCGCGATCGAACAACGGATCGAACGCCCGGCAGCGTGATGATGGATGTGGCAGCGCTACGCGGGCGGATCGCCGCTGGCGAACGCTTCGCCTATCTCTGTTTCTGGGGCCATCGCCCGCGTGCCGATGACGCGCCATCGGCCGCGTGCTTCAGTCAGTGGTTCCCCGCCGCCTTCACGATCGACGCTGTCCGTTACGCCACCGCCGAGCACTGGATGATGGCGGAGAAGGCGCGCCTGTTCGACGATGATCGGGCGCTGGCGCAGGTGCTTGCGAACGCCGACCCCGCTGCGGCGAAGGCGGCCGGTCGCGCCGTCCGCAGCTTCGACGAGGCGACTTGGCTTCGTCACCGCTTCGACATCGTGGTGCGCGGCAATCGCGCCAAGTTCGAGCAGCATCCGCCGTTGCGCGACTTTCTGCTCGCCACCGGCGATCGGATTCTGGTCGAAGCCAGCCCGGTCGACCCGGTCTGGGGCATCGGGCTTGTCGCCGGGGACTCCCGCGCGCAAGATCCGATGCATTGGCAGGGACTCAACCTGCTCGGATTCGCGCTGATGGCGGTCCGCGACGCGCTTGGAGAACGGGCATGACCGAAGGTTTGCGGTTGTACGGCTACTGGCGCTCGAGTGCCGCTTATCGGGTGCGGATCGGCCTGAATCTGAAAGGGCTGGCTTACGAATCGGTGCCGGTGCATCTGATCCGCGACGGCGGCGAGCAGCATCTGCCGCCCTTCGCGCAGACCAATCCGCAGAAACTGATCCCGGTGTTTCAGCATGGCGAGCGATTGATCCGCCAGTCGCTGGCGATCCTCGAATACATCGACGAAGTCTGGTCGGATGCGCCGTTGCTGCTGCCCGCGCCCGCGCGCGGGCGCGCCCGCGTGCGCTCGTTGTCGCTGATGGTGGCCTGCGATATCCACCCGTTGAACAATCTGCGCGTGCTGCAGTACCTCGAACGCGAATGGCATGCACCACAGCCCGAGCGCGACGAATGGGTGCGGCACTGGATCCGTGAGGGTTTCGATGCGTTCGAGGCGCTGCTTGCAGACGATCCGGCCACCGGTACGTTCTGCGAAGGCGATCAGCCGACCATCGCCGACTGCTGCCTGATCCCGCAGGCCTACAACGCCCGACGCTTCGCCGTGGATCTGGCGCCGTACCCGACGATCCGGCGGATCGAGGAGGCCTGCCTGGCGCTGCCGGCGTTCGACGCCGCAAGACCGGAACGACAGGCGGACGCCCCGGCGATCTGAAACAAGAACGCCCCGACCTGGATCGGGGCGTTCGTCCGCACGACCTGCGTGGTCAGTGCGAGAACGAAGAGCCGGTGTCGCCGCCTTCGAACGCCACCGCATACGGGTCGTGCTCGCTGCCGCCGCTGCCTTCGGACAGGCGGAATTTCAGCGCGAGGCCATCGCGGGAGTCGGCGGCGCGCAGCGCTTCCTCCATGCTGATGCGGCCATCCTTGTGCAGCCGGAACAGGCACTGGTCGAACGATTCCATGCCTTGTTCGAGCGACTCCTCCATCGCGGATTTGATCTCGTGTATCTGCCCGCGACGCAGCAGGTCGCGGACCATCGGCGTGTTGATCAGCACTTCGGCCGCAGGCAGGCGGCGCCCGTCCGCACCTACGACCAGGCGTTGGCTGACCACGGCCTTGAGGTTCAGGGCCAGGTTCATCAGCACGTTCTTGTGCGCGCTTTCCGGGAAGAAGTTCAGGATGCGTTCGATGGTCTGGTCGGCGTTGTTGGAGTGCAACGTCGCGAGACAGAGATGTCCGGTTTCGGCGAAGGCGATCGCGGCTTCCATCGTGGTGGCGTCGAGGATTTCGCCGATCAGGATCACATCCGGCGCCTCGCGCATCGCGTTCTTCAGCGCGTTGTGGAAGGCATGGGTGTCCAAGCCGACTTCGCGCTGGTTGACCAGCGACTTCTTGTGCCGGTGCAGGTATTCGATAGGATCCTCGATGGTGAGGATGTGGCCGGCGGCAGTGGTGTTGCGGTAGTCGATCATCGATGCCAGCGTGGTCGACTTGCCCGAACCGGTAGAGCCGACGATCAGCACCAGTCCGCGCGGCGCCATGATGATGTTCTTCAGCACCTGCGGCAGTTGCAGCTCCTCGATGCTGGGGATCACGCTGCGGATCGCGCGGATCACCATGCCCACTTCGCCGCGCTGTTTGAATACATTGACGCGGAACCGACCGGCATCGGCCAGCGACAGCGCCATGTTCAGCTCCAGATCGCGTTCGAAATCCGGCACCTGGCCTTCGTCCATCAGCGAATAGGCGATCTTCTTGACCATGCCCGGCGGCAGGCCGGTATTGCCGAGCGGATACAGCTTGCCTTCGACCTTGATGTGCACCGGCGCGCCGGTGGTCAGGAACATGTCGGAGGCGTTTTTATCCGTCATCAGCTTCAGGAAATAGCCGATGTCCATTGTTGAACCTCCCCATACAGCCGTTGGCTGCGCTGTGGCTGCGGCGTTGCAACCGCCGCGAATGCTGATGACAATGGCGCGCGCGGATCGATCGATTCACCCGCTATCGATTCCATCACCGGCACGCTCCCCATGACTCCAAGCTTCGCACAAATGTCGCGCATCCCGCAGCACCCTCATGCGCTGCGTCACGGTGCTGCGGCGATCTCGCTTGTGATCGCGCTCACGTTTCCGTTCGTCGCCTCTGCGCGGACTCCGGTGCCGACCCAGGATCTGGAGACCGCCCAGGCCGCGATCCTGCGGGCTGAAGCCGCGGATGCCGATCAGTATGCAGGTGAGGCCCTGCTGCGCGCGAAGAACGCCTTGAGCCAAGCGCAGGCGGCGGTGACCGCGCGCAAGCCTGCCGATGCCATCGGTCTGGCCCAGTTGGCCGCCGCCGAAGCAGACTATGCCCAGGCGCGCAGTCGGGAAGCATCGTTACAGAGCGAGCTGGCCCGCCGTCGCGCTGAAATCGTCGAACTGCGCCAGCGTCTGGGCATCGAGGCTGCGCCGTGATCGCCCGTCGCCGCACTGCCGCAGCGCTCGCATTGGCATTGCTGCTGCCGTTCGCCACGACCACGGCCGCCGAACCCGACCCGGATGTCGTCCGGCTCGGTCAGCGCCTGCAGGCCATCGACACCGATCCGCAGCGCAACGCTTTCGCCGCTTACGAACGGCTGCAGGCCCGGCAGGCCCTGCAGGCGTTGCAGGCGGCGAAGCGCAAGCTGCGGCCACAGATCCTGCAGATCGCCAAGCTCAGGATCGAGGCCGCCGAGATCGCATCCCGCACCGAGGCCAATCGTGCCGAGCTGCAGCGGCTGGAGATCGAGCGCAGCGAACTGCTCGTCGAGGCCAGCCGCCGCGATGCCGAGCGTGCCCGCGCCGAGTCCGAGCGCCTGCGGGTCGAAGCCCAGATCCGGGCCGAGGAAACCTCACGGCTGCGTGAGGCGGTGGAGGCGGAGGCGCGCGAGCGTCAGGAAGCGGAGGGCCTGCTCGATACCGTCGCCGGCAGCGAGGCGGAAAAGCTCCGTCTCGCCCGCGAGCGCGAGGCGGAGCTGGCCCGCCGCGAGGCCGAATTGACCGCCGGTGGGCCGGTCGAACCGGTGGCCAAGCCCAAACCCAAACCCAAGCCGAAACCGAAGCCGAAACCCAAGCCGAAACCACCCGGCAAATGATATGTCCTGCAATCGGGTGGTTTCGAAAAACGATTCAAAATCAGTATGTTGGCTGCATTTCTGTGCCTGTTCCCCCACGCATCGGGATGCGGCCGTTGCCCCGGGCAGCGGGATCTTGCGTGTATGGCTTGCCCCGCGCCGGACAGAAGAGTAGGGTCGGTTTTACGGGGGCGGTTCGCCTCCGGACGACGAGCAGAGCCGATGACGCAGATGCACGACGATCCCAAGGAGAATGCCGCCGGAAGTGAAGTCCGTGCGGACGCTCCGGTCTGGGCGTCCGCACTGCCGATTCCCTGGTCATTACCATCACGCCCTGCGCCGCGTCCGGCCGGGGCGTTTTCATTTCCCGTCTCGACACCCCACTGTTTTCAAACCCACTGCTCCAAACCAACGTTCCCATCCCGAGGTCCGGTCGTTCTGGCTGGGCCGATCATCGTGCTGTGAGGAGGAATCCATGTTCGAAGGGCAATCCCAGACCGAGCTCGAAGCCTTGATGAAGGCGAATACCGAATTCCGTCAGCTCTATCATCGCCACAAGGAACTCGACAAACAGGTGCTGGATGCCGAGCTCGGCGTATTACCGATCGACGACACCCGGCTTGTGCAGATGAAACGCGAGAAGCTCGCCGCGAAGGATCGCCTCACCCGGATGTACGACGCACTGCATCACTGAGCCCGTATCACCAGCCTGTGGACGGCGGCGGTTTCAGCCTGCCGCCGTCCCGCCGCCCGTATGCCGGCACGCCGGCATCCCGCCCCCTCATCCGACGATGCGATAATCCGGCCTTTCCCCAGCGAGCTGGCGCCGGCATGTCGAATCTTCCCTCGGTCCGTGAATCTTCCGTCCACGACTCTGTTCTCGACCTGATCGCCGACACGCCGATCGTTCGCGCCCAACGTCTCGACACCGGCGTCTGCACGCTGTATCTGAAGCTCGAATGCCAGAATCCCGGCGGATCGATCAAGGACCGCATCGGCCTGCGCATGATCGAAGCCGCCGAGCAGCGCGGCGACATCCAGCCCGGCGCCACCCTGGTCGAAGGCACCGCCGGCAACACCGGGATCGGTTTGGCGCTGGTCGCCCAGCAGAAGGGCTATCGGCTGATTCTCGTCGTCCCCGACAAGATGAGCCGCGAGAAGATCTTCAACCTCAAGGCGATGGGCGCCGAGGTCGTGCTGACCCGTTCGGACGTGGCCAAGGGGCACCCGGACTACTATCAGGACATGGCGGCACGGATCGCCGGTGAAACCCCGGGCGCCTACTTCATCAACCAGTTCGGCAATCCGGACAACCCCGCGGCACACCAGTTCGTCACCGGCCCCGAGATCCTGTCGCAGATGCATGGCGTCGGTGGCCTGGACGCGATCGTGTTCGGCTGCGGCAGCTCCGGCACCATGACCGGCCTGTCCCGCTGTTTCGCCGAGCAATCGCCGCATACCGAGTTGATCCTGGCCGATCCTGTCGGCTCGATCCTGGCCGAATACATCAACGACGGCCGCCTCAACGAGAAGTCAGGCAGTTGGATGGTCGAAGGCATCGGCGAGGACTTCCTGCCCGATATCTCCGATTTCAGCCGGGTCAAGAAGGCTTACGCCGTCACCGACAAGGAAAGCTTCCTCGCCGCCCGCGAACTGCTGCGTTCCGAAGGCGTTCTGGGTGGTTCTTCGACCGGCACCCTGCTGACCGCCGCATTGAAATACTGCCGCGAACAGACCACGCCGAAGAACGTGCTGGTGTTCGTCTGCGACACCGGCAACAAATACCTTTCCAAGCAGTACAACGACTACTGGATGCTCGACAACGGTTTTCTGGAGCGCGAACAGCACGGCGACCTGCGCGATCTCATCCTGCGCCCATATACCCGCCGCGACACGGTGGTGGTCGGCCCCAACGATCTGCTGGTGACCGCCTACCAACGCATGAAGCTGTACGAGATTTCGCAATTGCCGGTCATGGACGGCGAGCGGATCGTCGGCATCCTCGACGAGAGCGATGTGCTGCTGCACGTCTACGGCGACGAAGCCCGGTTCCGCGACCCGGCCTCGACCGCCATGGTCAGCAAGCTCGACAAGCTCGACGTGCGCTCCCCGGTCGAGGCGCTGCTGCCGGTGTTCGACCGGGGCCACGTCGCCATCGTCATGGACGGCGAGCGCTTCCTGGGGCTGATCACCCGGATCGATTTGCTGAACTATCTGCGCCGACGCGTTCAGTAATCGAACGGTCGAAGCCGGGGCCGCGATGTTAAAATCGGCGGCCTTTTTCTTCGGAAACGCCTGAGATGAGCCAGTCCGAGCACGCCGACCCTGCCAGCGATTGGGGTCTTGGTACCAAGGCCATCCATGCCGGGCAAAGCCCCGACCCCAGCACCGGGGCGGTGATGACGCCGATCTACGCCACCTCGACCTACGCGCAGAGCAGTCCTGGCGTGCATCAGGGCTTCGAGTACTCCCGCACCCACAACCCGACCCGCTTCGCCTACGAGCGCTGCGTCGCTGGCCTGGAAGGCGGCAGTCGCGGCTTCGCCTTCGCCTCGGGCCTGGCGGCCACCTCGACCATCCTCGAGCTGCTCGACAGCGGCAGCCATGTGGTCTGCATGGACGACGTGTACGGCGGCACGTTCCGGCTGTTCGAGCGGGTGCGCCGGCGCAGTGCCGGACTCGATTTCAGTTTCGTCGATCTGACCGATCCCGCCGCTTTCGAGGCAGCCATCAAACCCAATACGCGGATGGTGTGGGTAGAAACGCCGACCAATCCGATGCTGAAGATCGTCGACCTCAAGGCAGTGAGCGCGATCGCGAAAAAGCACGGCCTGCTGATGGTCGCCGACAACACCTTCGCTTCGCCGATCCTGCAGCGCCCGCTGGAACACGGTGCGGACATCGTCATGCATTCGGCCACCAAATACCTCAATGGCCACTCCGACATGGTCGGTGGCATGGTGGTGGTCGGCGACAATGCGGAACTGGCCGAGCAGATGGCGTTCCTGCAGAACTCGGTCGGTGCGGTGCAGGGGCCGTTCGACAGCTTCCTCGCCCTGCGTGGCCTGAAGACGCTGCACCTGCGCATGCAGGCGCACTGCGCGAACGCGCTGGCATTGGCCGAATGGTTGCAGACGCATCCGGCAATCGAGCAGGTGATCTATCCGGGCCTGAAGGACCACCCGCAGCACGCGCTCGCAGCGCGGCAGATGGACGGCTTCGGCGGCATCGTGTCGATCCGCGTGAAGGGCGGCTTCGAGGGCGCGAAGCGCTTCTGCGAGCGTACCCATCTGTTCACCCTCGCCGAGTCGCTCGGTGGCGTCGAGAGCCTGGTCAATCACCCCGCGGTGATGACCCACGCGTCGGTGCCGGTCGAGCGTCGCGCTGTTCTGGGTATTCAAGATGATCTGGTGCGTTTGAGCGTGGGTGTGGAGTCGCTGGAGGATTTGCGCCGTGATCTGGAGTGGGCGTTGAGTCCGATGCGCTGAGGTATGCGGATGTCCAACGTCCTGAGGCAGCCGTTCGCGGCGCTCATCCAACATCGTTCCCTCGTCATGCAGTTGGCGCGAAGGGAAGTGCTCGGTCGTTATCGTGGCGCGACTTTCGGCATGCTGTGGTCGTTGATCAGTCCGATCCTGATGCTGATGATCTACACCCTCGCATTCGGATACATCCTCAAGAGCCGGTGGCCCGGCAGCAGCGGATCGACCGAGGACTTCGTTTTGATCCTTTTCTGCGGATTGATCCTGCACAGTTTCTTCGCGGAGTGTCTGACGACGGCGCCACGGCTGATCATTGCGAACTCCAACTATGTGAAAAAAGTGGTGTTTCCGCTCGATGCGCTGGTGTGGAGCATGGTTTTTTCGGCCTTGTTCCATTTGGTGATGAATATCGTCGTGCTGCTGGTCTTGAAGCTTGTCCTGCACGGATCGGTGCCATGGACCGTGCTTTTCCTGCCGCTCGTGATCCTGCCTCTACTGGTTCTTGCCGCAGGCGTCAGTCTGCTGGTGTCGGCAATCGGCGTTTACGTGCGGGATGTCGGTCAGTTCGTTGGCGTGCTTGCGACGGCAATGCTGTTCCTGTCGTCTGCGATTGTTCCGGTCGAATCGATTCCCGAAGAATACAAATGGGTTTTCATGTCCAATCCGCTCACCCCCGTGATCAATCAGGCGCGTGAAGTCGTGATCTGGGGACGTGTACCGGATTGGGGCTCGCTGGGGTTGCAAATGCTGCTTTACCTCGCCTTTCTCGTCTTCGGCTCGCTGACGTTCAACAAGATGCGAAGAGGGTTCGCCGATGTCCTTTGACAAGTCGAAGGACGGCGCCGAAGAGCCAGCGGTGGCAAGCCTGCCGGTCATCGAAGGACGTGGCCTGGGCAAGTGTTTCCGCATGTACGAAAAACCGATCCATCGGCTTCTGCATCGTTTCGGCAAACACAAGGCATCGAACGAATTCTGGGCGCTGAAAGACATCGGTTTCGAAATTGGCCGTGGAGAAACGCTCGGCGTCATCGGACGCAATGGCTCCGGAAAATCGACTCTGCTGCAGATCATCGCCGGCACACTCGCGCCGACGGAAGGCGAGATCCAGGTGAGGGGGCGGGTCGCTGCGCTGCTTGAACTTGGCAGCGGCTTCAATCCGGATTTCAGCGGACGCGAAAACGTACTGATGAATGCGGCGATTCTCGGTCTGAGCAGAGCAGAGATCGATCGCCGGTTCGACAGCATCATCGCGTTTGCCGACATCGGCGATTTCATCGACCAGCCGGTCAGGAGTTATTCGAGCGGCATGGTGGTGAGGCTCGCGTTCGCGGTGATCGCGCACGTCGATGCCGACATTCTCATCATCGATGAGGCGCTTTCGGTCGGAGATACGTTTTTCTCGCAGAAATGCATGCGTTTTCTGCGCGACTTCCAGTCGCGCGGCACCCTTCTGTTCGTCAGTCACGATGCCGCAGCCGTCGTCAATCTGTGCCGTCGCGCGATCTGGCTCGAGAATGGGCGCATCAAGATGGCCGGCCCTGCGCAAGAGGTGGTCGAAAACTACATGGCGCAGCAACATGCCGCGGAGCGCTCGAGTGTGGATGGCAGCGAGGTGAAGGTTGTGCGCAAAGATGCCGCGCAGCGTCCGCGCGCGACGGAAAATGATTTCCGGGCAGGTACTTTCGATCTGACCGGCCAAGGCAATCCGATCCGCGTATATGAATTCAATCCAGACGACACCGGAGTCGAATTCGGTGCAAAACAGGCGACCATCGTTACCGTTGGCATCCTGGATGCGCACGCCGCTCCGGTTGATCTCATCGCGGGTGGTGAGATCGTCGTCCTGCGAATATCCGTGCAGGTGCATGCTCCGCTCGAAAATCTGATCGTGGGCTTCTATGTCAAGGACCGGCTCGGCCAGCGTCTGTTCGGCGACAACACCTATCTTGTCTACCAGGAAAACGGTCTGCAGGGGGCTGCAGGCGAGCGTATCCATGCCGATTTCCGCTTCCGCATGCCGATCCTTCCCCGGGCGGCCTACACCGTCGACGCGGCGGTCGCCAGCGGAACGCAGCAAGAACACACGCAACAGCATTGGATCCACGATGCGATCGAGTTTCGTGCGCTGGATTCGACCATGCGGTTCGGATTGATCGGTATTCCCATGCTGGATATCCAGGTCGTCAGGGGGCAAGTGGCGTGAAGTTCACGGGTGAACGCTACGTGCCTTCGGTGATCGGTGAAATCCGATACGAACACCTGCACCGCTATGTCTGGTGCGCATCGGTGCTTGCTGGAAAGGAAGTGCTGGACATTGCCTGTGGCGAAGGCTACGGGGCTGCGTTGATCGCTGCGCATGCGGCTTCTGTGGTCGGTGTCGATATCTCTCGAGAAGCGATCAATCACGCATCGGCGCAGTATTCGCGATCGTCCAATCTTCGTTTCGAGCAGGGCAGCGCAGCGGCGATCCCATTGGCGGATGCGAGCGTGGATGCGGTCGTGTCATTCGAGACCATAGAGCATCTTCTCGAGCATGAGGCGATGCTCTCGGAAATCAAACGCGTACTGCGCCCTGACGGTTTTCTCGTTCTCTCTTCGCCCAACAAGGATGTATACGCGAAGTACAATGGCGCCCACAACGAATACCACGTCAAGGAATTGCGACTTGACGAATTGCAGTCGTTGCTGTCGACAGGATTCCCTGAGGTCCGTTATTACGCCCAGAGGTTTTCCGTCGTATCCGGTATTGTCCCCTTGGATAGCGTTCGTGGCGCCGCGATCGATTTTTTCGTGGAACACGGGAAAGATATCTCGGCGCGCACGCCGGAATTCGCCGAGCCGATGTATTTCATGGCAGTCGCGGCGATGGATGACCGCCATTTGCCGCTGATGTCGCCGTCGCTTTTCTGTTCCGAGGATGACGATCTGTACCAGCGCCATCGGGAAATCGCGCGGTGGGCGCAAGGTCTGGATAGCGAGGTCGAGCGCGTCGGCGGACTGCTACGGCGCGAGCAGTCGTTGCACATGGAGGCTGTGCGTTGGGCGCAGTCTTTGGACGAGGAAGCGCAGAAGCAGCGGGCGATCTGGTCCGAGCACTTCAATGGGCTTGAAGCGGCGACGCGATCGTCCACGGCGCTGCACTCTGGAATCACTAGCTTGGCAGCGGCATTGGATCTCGACACTACGGCCACAGCGCCGCAGGAAATGTCGCTGGACGATACGCTTCGATCATCGATGACCGTGCATGCGGGCATCTCGGATCGCGTGCAGTTATTGCTTGGAAAAAATCGCTCTTTCGAAGTCGATCGCGCCAATCTAGAAGCCCGGATCGAGACTCTGGGCCGTGCTGTCAGCGAGAGCGAAGCTGCCTATCGTGGCCTCGATGCAAGGCATGCGGCGCTCGAAGCGACGCATGCCAAACTCGAGGCGGCGTACTCGGAAGCGAATCGGCAGCATGCGACGTTCGTTGCCGAGGCTGATGCGAAAGCGGTTCTGCACGAGAGCGAGGTCGAATTGCTGACGCTGCGGTTGAATTGCGAAATGGCGGACGTGCGACGGCTGAACGACGAGATCGCCAGGATCGCGACTTCACGGTCCTGGCGTCTGACCCGTCCGTTGAGAGGGCTAGGCAGGATCATGCGCGGTGAATGGAGGATGGTGCTGGCGTCACCTTTCATGCAATCGCTGCGACGCGCAGAGATATCTTCCGATGAAGTTTCGTCCGAGCGTGACGCGTCCGGCAATAGAATGATTCCGGACGCCGCCGGCGCCGATGTCCGTATTGGGAAAGATCGTATTGAAAAAGATCTCGAGTCGATCCTGGACGGACTCGCATTCCCGGAATTCGAAGTGCCGGAGGTATCGGTGATCGTGCCGGCGTACGGCAAAGCGGTGATGACAGCGAACTGTCTGCGGTCGATTGCCCAATCCGCACCCGAAGCGAGTTATGAGGTGGTGCTGGTCGAGGACGAGTCTGGAGACGGCCAGATGCGCCGCTTCGCTTCGGTAACCGGTCTGCGCTATTCCGAGAATCCCCGGAATCTGGGCTTCGTGCGTTCCTGCAATCGCGCAGCGCAGTTGTCGCGGGGACGCTATCTGTTGTTCCTCAACAACGACACGCTGGTGGCGCCCGGTTGGCTGGATGCGTTGCTGCAGATGTTCAAGCTGCATCCGGATGCGGGTCTCGTGGGCTCGAAGCTGGTATATCCCGATGGCCGATTGCAAGAGGCGGGCGGCATTCTCTGGCAGGATGGTTCCGCATGGAACTATGGGCGCCTGCAGAACCCGGACGAGGGTGAATTCAATTATGTCCGCCGAGTCGACTATTGTTCGGGCGCCAGCATCCTCGTGGCGGCGGAAGATTTCAAATCCTTTTCCGGTTTCGACGAGCATTACGCTCCCGCCTACTGCGAGGATTCCGACCTCGCGTTCAAGATCCGCAGCATCGGCAAGCAGGTCTACTACACGCCGTTTTCGGTCGTCACCCATCTTGAGGGCGCGTCCCACGGTACCGATCTCGCGCAAGGCGGCAAGGCCTATCAGGTGCAGAATCAGCGCAAGTTCTTCGAGCGCTGGCAAGCCGCCTTGTCCCGGCATTATCGGAATGGCGAGCGGGTGTTTCGTGCACGGGATCGCGCATGGGATCGCAAAGTTGCGCTCGTCGTCGATCATTACGTGCCGCAGCCGGATCGGGACGCAGGCTCCCGGACCATGTTCGCGTACCTGCGGGCGCTGGTCGAAGCCGGCTGGCTGGTGAAATTCTGGCCGGACAATCTCCGGTACGATCCCGATTACACCCCGGCGCTACAGGCATTGGGCGTCGAAGTCATGCATGGGCCACGTTACTACGGCGCTTTCGATCGTTATATCCGAGAGAATGGTGCGGAATTCGATGCGGTGCTGCTGTCGCGCCCCGATGTGGCGATCAAGTATATCGAGGATGTTCGCCGTCATTCCCATGCACGGATCGTGTACTACGGGCACGACCTGCATTTTCGCAGGATGCAGCGCGAAGCGCAGATCGTTGGTACCGATGGTGGCGCTTGGCGATCGATGCGCGATCTCGAAGAGCGTCTCTGGTTGCAGGTCGATCTTGTACTCTATCCTTCGCAAGATGAAGCCTTCGATGTGCACCAGATGGTGCCCGGCGCGAATGCCCAGGCGATCGTTCCTTATGGCTTCGATGCGTTCCGTGAGGATGCGACCCCCGCCGGCCGCGCAGGCGTGTTGTTCGTCGCGGGCTTTGCGCACCCGCCGAATGCCGATGCTGCACGGCTGCTGGTCGAGGAACTGATGCCGATGGTGTGGAAGCGCCACCCGGGCGTGATGGTTTTCCTCGTGGGCGCAAATCCGTCCTCTGCAGTCAAAGCCTTGCAGGGCGAGCGTGTGATCGTGACCGGCTATGTCGACGACGAGATGCTCGAGAAATTCTATCTCAGGAGTCGGGTATCCGTGATTCCGTTGCGGTATGGTGCGGGCATCAAGAGCAAGGTCGTCGAGTCTTTGCAGCAAGGTTTGCCGCTGGTGACGACCTCCACCGGGGCGCAAGGACTTCCGGGTTTGTCGGATGTGGCATCCATCCATGACGAGCCGATGGAAATGGCAGAGAACATTCTTCGACTACTGGAAGACGACGCAGTCTGGTTGGAAAAATCCGCGAATGGTGGCGCATATGCACGCATGCGCTTCTCGCGCTCGAATCTCCGCGAACAAATCGACCGTGCGATGACCGGATCCGAAGTATCCGTGGGAGAACGCCAATGATCGTGCGAGCGCGGGCGCCGTTGCGTCTCGGTTTCGCTGGTGGCGGCACCGATGTACCGCCCTTCAGCGACCAGCACGGCGGTTTCGTCATGAATGCGACCATCGATCGATTCGCCTACGCGACGATCGACCGTTCGCCATCCGGCCGGCTCGAATTGCATTCGCTGGATGGCGATGCGCAGGATTCGCGAGCGCTGGGCGATGTCGATCTCGGCCCCGGTGCATTGCAACTGATGAGCGGTGTCTATTGGCGAATGGGCCGCGAGTATCCGGAGATATTTCTCGCGCCGATCCGGATACGATCGCACTCTGACGCGCCACCGGGTTCGGGCCTCGGATCATCGTCGACGATGGTCGTCGCGCTTGTCACCGCCTTCGTGGAATATTTCGGCTTGCCGCTGGGCGAATACGAGATCGCGCATCTCGCTCATTCGATCGAGCGTGTCGATCTCAATCTCGCTGGTGGTAAACAGGATCAGTATGCAGCGGCGTTCGGCGGTTTCAATTTCATGGAGTTCTACGACAGCGACCGGGTGATCGTGAACCCACTCAGGATCAAGGATTGGCTCTGCGCCGAGCTGGAAGCGAGTCTGGTTCTCTATTTCACGGGTGTTTCCCGCTCTTCCGCCCGCATCATCGAAGAGCAGTCGCGGAATGTGGTCGAGGGCAATCGACAGTCGGTCGACGCGATGTTGCGGCTCAAGGAAGAGGCGGTACAGATGAAAGAAGCGCTTCTGCGCTGCGATCTCGGCCGTTTCGCCGAGGTCATGCAGTCCAGCTGGCAGCTGAAGAAAATGATGGCCCGCAGTATTGCCAACCCCGCCATAGACGCGGTCGAAGAAGTGGCGATGCGCAATGGCGCGGTCGCGGCGAAAGTGTCAGGTGCCGGTGGCGGTGGCTTCATGATGTTCATGTGCGATCCTGCAGATCGGATCCGACTGTCCCGGGCTTTGGTCGAACAGGGCGGCTCGTTACTCGATTTCCACTTTCATTCAGGCGGAGCTGTTGCATGGAAATGCCGGTCAAGGTAGCCATCGCGTCGGAATTCAGGAAGACGCTCGACAATTTCGAGGCGATGTCGCGCGACGATTCGTTGTCGGCGAAGATCGCTGCTGCGGTGGACCTCTCGGTCACCGCGCTTGAAGCCGGCCGAGTGCTTTACTTCGCCGGCAATGGCGGTAGCGCGGCCGATGCCCAGCATTGGGCGGGCGAACTTGTGAGCCGGTTCTATTACGACAGGCCAGGGTTGGCTGCAGTCGCGTTGACGACCGACACCAGCATCCTCACCGCCATCGGCAACGATTACGGCTACGACTATGTCTTCGCCAGACAGCTGGAAGCCCTCGGCCGTACCGGCGATGTGTTCTTCGCGATTTCCACCTCCGGTCGATCGAAAAACATCCTGCGCGCGATCGCTGCGGCGAAATCGCGGGGCATCGCCGTGATCGGCTTCACCGGCGATGGCGGCGGGGAAATGGATCCGCTGTGCGACATCTGCCTGCAGGTGCCGTCCCGCGAAACGCCGCGGATTCAGGAAGGGCACGAATTCCTCGGGCATATGATCTGCGCGCTCATCGAAGCGCGGATGTTCCCGAAGCCGTGAGCTGCGACGAGGCCATCGTCCTGGTCGGCGGGCTCGGCACCCGCTTGCGGCCGTTGGTGAGCGATGTGCCGAAACCACTTGCGTCCGTCGCTGGTCGTCCGTTCCTCGCCTGGTTGCTCGGCCGTCTCGGCGATCAGGGGATCTGCCGCGTGATCCTTGCCGCCGGCTATCTCGCCGGGAAAGTGCAGCAGGCCTTTGGCGATGAGTGGCAAGGCCTGAGCATCGCGTATTCCATCGAGGACGAACCGCTGGGAACGGGCGGGGCAATCGCCCAAGCACTGAAACTGCGATCGGGCGATGCGATGCACGTACTCAATGGAGACACCTTCTTGGCGTATCGGCCGCAGGCGCTCGAAGCGGCCACGTGCGCCTCCGGACGCGCGATCGGCATGGCGCTGGCCCACGTCCCTGACGTGGCGCGTTACGGTGCGGTGGTGCTGGACGAAGGTCGCGTCTCGGCATTCCTCGAGAAAGGTGAACACGGGCCCGGGCACATCAACGCCGGCAGCTATTTCCTTCGCGCGGACGCGATTGCGAGGTTCCCGCAGTCGGGATCCTTCTCGTTCGAGCAGACCGTATTGTCCGAACGTGTTGCTGCAGACGACGTGTTCGGTTTCACTCAAACCGATGGTTTCATCGACATCGGGGTTCCTGATGATTACCTGAAGGCGCAGACCTTCATCGCAGGCTTCGCGTGACGCTCCCGCCCATTGCCGCGCCCGTCGTCGACCCGGCCAGCATCGCCGTGCTGCCGCTGGTGCCTCGCCGGGCGCTCTTCCTCGATCGTGACGGCGTGATCAATGTCAATCATGGCTACGTCCATTCAAAGGAACAGACGGAATGGGTGCCGGGCATCTTCGAGCTCGTCGGAGCCGCTGCTTCCGCAGGCCTGATCTGCGTGGTGGTGACCAATCAGGCCGGTATCGCCCGAGGCTATTATGATGAAACGCAGTTTCGTTCCTATACCGAATGGATGCACGGCGAGTTCCGCGACCACGGCGTACCGCTGCTGGCCACTTATCATTGCCCGCATCATCCCGAAGCCGGCCCGCATGCGACGATATGCGCCTGCCGCAAGCCTGCGCCGGGCATGCTGCTGGCGGCCCTCCGCGATTTCGACATCGATCCCGCGCGCTCGCTCATGATCGGTGACAAGCCGGGCGATATCGAAGCGGCTGTTGCGGCTGGCATTGGCCATGCTCACCAAGCCGCCGAGCACGATCTCTCCAGTGCCTTTTCTTGGCTTGGACAACAATTGGACAGGACAACATGACTGATTTGAATTCCATCGTCGACTGGTTCCACCGCAAGCGCCGCGCGGCTGCCAGTGAAGGTGAGGTGCTTGAAATCTACTTTCAGCATCATCCAAGAACGTCGTTCCTGAAAATGCTCGCGCAGGATGCGAAAGTAGTGGATATCGGTGCAGGCGATGGATCCCTGTCGGTGTTCCGTTCGTGGCCGCGTCCGAAGCGGGCAGACCTCAAGATGTACGCTTATTCCATTGAAAAGGGCAGTCATTTCGATCAGTTCGAGGACTACCGACTCAGCGATTGGAATAAGGAAATGCCAGTGTTCGATGGCGTCCGCTTCGATGCTGCTGTCTCAGCGCATTTCATCGAGCATATCCGCGAGCCAGAGTCGATCGTGGATTGGTTGAAACTGCATCTGGTTGATGGAGGACGTGCTTACGTCGAATGGCCCTCGCCGAATTCGATCGATTTGCCTTCCAGACATGCATTGATCGATGCTGGTGTCGAATTGATCATTTCGCGTTTCGATGATGATGATACGCATCGTGCAGGGTTGCCTGATCGTGCTGCGATGTGCAGCGCGTTCCGCGAGAACGGTTTTGAGATCGAGCAGGAAGGTGTAATCCGCATGCCTTGGATCGAAGAGCAACTCATGGCGACACAGCGGGACAATACTGATCGTTTTCCACGCCAAGCAGCATTCTGGCTGATGACTGGCTGGTCCCAGTATTTGATCGCGCGAAAAATTCAGTGCAGGTTGAGCCAGTGAAAACTGTTCTGGTCCAAGTCACTCGGTTTCATCAAGTAGTCTTGAACTCGATTGCACCACTATTCCACCAGCAGGTTATTGCTGGTGGGAACCTTGTTGATAGGATTTGAAGCCGAAGCTATCATGCGGAGCCAACAGGGTGCGCCGCGATCGTCGCTGAGCCGTGTTGGCACTTGAAACGTATTGATCCTGAATGCGCGATGGTCTTTCACGAAATCAGCAGCGACCTCACCGTGTACAGGGGGCCGCTGTCAATCGGAGCGTTGCGAGCTCAGCTTTGGTTTCGCCGTTGACCAGGCTAACGACAGAGCCGTCCCGGAGCCACTTGCCTGTGACTGAGTTCCCGACAGGACCTGCCGCAGACCACAGCTTTCTACCTTCACCTGGTGATTCCAGCCAGATTTCTATGCCATTTGTTCCGGCAGAGGTGGCATCCCACTCGACCTTGGATGCGACCAGTCCTTCGGCGGCTGTACAAAGGTCAATGACCCCCGGAGTGATCGTAAGCATTCCGTTGTCGGATATGATGGGCTTCCCATCGGACGCGATATGGGGAGCGCCAGCGTCTGCAGGTGAAGGGCCGTCCGGGGTGCACGCCATCAGCGAGACGAGAATGGTCGACAATACGATTAAGCGCAGGGGCTGCATTTGCATGTTGTTTGTTGGAGGCGTCATCGACGCGGGCGGGCCTAAGATACTATGACCACAATGGCAATTGGAAGTGATCCGGGCATGAGGCGATATGATTCGAAAGACGTGATCCGAGCTGTCTTCTGGTCGGTTTTTTTCGTCAGTGCGGTGAACGCCATCTTGTTTGCATATTCAGTTGCTTCGCCGCTGGTGGCCAACGACAGCTGGTATGTGCTCGAGACCTTCGTTGAAAGGTATTACGCCTATCAACTCGATATCACGGATTTCTTCGCGAAGCGCTCGGTCAGCGATCATGCGCAGCCTGTGCAGAAACTTTTCTTTTTGTGGAATCTGCGTTTGTTCGGCTTGGATTTCACGGTTGAGGCCCTGGTCGGGGTTGCCTTCGCGCTATGCGCGACTCTGGCGGCTTTTGCGTATGCGCCGAGGGTGGCAATGCTTGGCGACAAACCCCGAATCGGGCCTGCGTTGGGTTACTTGTGCTGTGTCATTGCATTGCCGGCGACCATTCTCTCTATTGGGGTATCGCAGGTATTCAGCTGGTCGCTTGTCACGCTGGGGTACATGCTTGTGCCGCTGGCCTTGCTTTTCTTTCATGTGGGTGCCGGGGTTCTGGTCGGGAAGAGGCCGGGCTGGATTCTTTCTCTTGTCGCATTCATCTCAGCGGTCGTCCTCGACAATCTGGCATTGGTTTTTCTCAGCGGTTTCATCTTTGTATGCGCGTTGGCGGCATTGCTTTCCCGCGATTGGAAGCGTTGTGCATTCCCGGCGCTGTATGCGGCAATGGGATGTGCGTCCTACGATCTGCTGCTGCAGCCGATACTGACCCCCGAGATCATGGCGGGTGGAAACGAGCGCAGTGGGTTGGAATTCGTCCTGGGCAGCTTGAACGAGACATGGAAGCTCGTCTGGTATCCGGCCAGGTTGATGACTGTTTCATCGGAGCAGGTTCAGCTGCCCGGATCCATGCTTGAAATGGCGGCGCCAGTCCTTGCTGGCTTGCTGATCGTTGCGCACATTTTGTTTTGGCTCAGAACGTTTCCTGCATTGGCTGGCAAAAAACAGCCACACGCCATTGCCGCAGCCGGGATGGTGGTGTCTTTTTATGGCGTGATCATGGCGTTGATGGTGTTGCGCATCCAGATCGACGGCTTTGAATACCTGATGCAACCCAGGTATTACGTGAGCTATCTCTTGGGATTGCTGCCGATACTTTTGTCGGGTGCCTGGTTGTTCGTAACCAACGAAGCCGGCGATAGCACCTTCATGAAAAAATTGAACTGGGTCTATGGCGCTTCAGCCGCATTGCTGGCGATTGGACTTTGCATGGTGCAGCCGTTGATGGCGCTCAATTCGTGGGAGCGCTACAAGTACATTTCGGAATACACCCGGAATACTGCTCTGCAGATTGGTCGGCTGAGTGACGATCCACAATCGAAGTCCGCCTGCGCCGACATCATCACGATCTGCGATATTGACCCCGTGCGCAAAAAACGCATCGTATCCATTCTGGAGCGACATCAGCTCAACGTATTCAACCCTTCATTCCAGATGCGTCATCGGTTGTATCCGCGTGAGCGTGATGATGGGACGGCTCATTAAGCATATTCAGTAGTGGTGGGCCGCCAGAAAGCCGGCAGCTTGTTTTGGTGGCATCGTCACAGCATATCCAGCACGTCGATTGCCGCAGCTTGGATATTGTCCAGGTGTTCTTCGACGCCAATCCAAAGGGGCATACGGACAAGGCGGTCGCTGATGTCATCCGTCACAGCAAGTTCACCGGATACCTTGCCATATCGGGCGCCAGCCGGGGCGGTATGCAGCGGGATGTAATGGAATACGGTCTGGATGCCGCGCTCCTTCATCTTCAGTATGAATTGCATGCGCGACTGAAGTGAAGGTAGCAGCAAGTAGTACATATGCGCGTTGTGGGCACAGTGCGATGGAACCACAGGGCGTCGTACGAGGCCCTTGGCCTCGACTGCCGAAAAGGCGTCGTGATAACGATCCCATATCGCGAGCCGACGGTTCGTGATGTCCTCGGCCTCGTCCATCTGCGCCGCCAGAAACGCTGCCGTGATTTCGCCGGGCAGATAAGACGAACCGATATCGACCCAAGTGTATTTATCGACTTGCCCACGGAAAAACCTACTGCGATTCGTGCCTTTTTCACGGATTATCTCCGCGCGCTCCGCCGAAATTTCGTCTCTGCACAAGAGCGCCCCGCCCTCGCCAGAGATGATGTTCTTGGTTTCGTGAAAGCTGAAGGCGCCCAAATCGCCGATCGTGCCCAGTGGCCGGCCACGATAATTCGACATGATGCCTTGTGCTGCATCCTCTATGACCTTCAAACCGTGGCGGGCGGCAATTTCAAGGATGGCATCCATTTCACAGGCAACGCCTGCATAGTGAACCACGCAGATTGCTCTGGTCTTCGCTGTGATGGCGCCCTCGATCAAACGCTCGTCCATATTCAGCGTGTCGGCTCGTACGTCGATGAAAACCGGCACGGCGCCGCGCAGTGCGAATGCGTTTGCTGTTGAAACGAAGGTGAATGACGGCATGATGATTTCGTCGCCGACTTCCAGGTCCAATAACAGCGCAGCCATTTCCAGTGCTGCAGTGCAGCTGTGGGTGAGCAGTGCGCGCGATGCGCCGGTCTGTTTTTCCATCCAGGCATGACAGCGTTTTGTGAATGGGCCATCACCGGACAGATGGCCATTCGCATGCGCTTCTTGAATATGAACAAGCTCCCGTCCGGTCATGTATGGTCGATTGAAGGGAATCATGCAGTTAACCTTGAGTGATGAAGACAATGCCAAGTACGATCATCACGAGTCCGACACTTTTCAATGGAGTTATCGATTCGCCGAACAGTGGTACTGCCGCGAGGGATACGACCAGGAATGTGAGGGCCATGAACGGATAAGCCTGGCTCAAATCGAGACTTTTAAGCGCGAGCATCCAGCACAACGATGCAGCGAATGCAGCGACTAGCGCCGATATCACTCCCGGTCTCGACAGCAATTGCAGTACTTGCGGCCATTCGCGCATCCATGGGAATAGCGGCTCCACTTGGCGCCCAACTTCCCACTTGAGCATGAGTTGGCCATAAGCGGTCAATATGATGGTGGCGGCAACCATCGCCCAAGGGAAAAAGCGGATCATTTTTTCGCTCGACTGGAGAGGTTTAGCGTTTCACGACCACATCCGCGCGAGCGACAATGCAGACCGAATTTTCCGCATCACGCACGGTGGTGATCACTTTGAATGGGCGTGTGGAATGGTCTGCGCGCACTTCACGCATGTTCATCGTATAGGTCCTGTCTGCAATTACTGGGCGCAGATAAGCGACATCCATATGCAGAATGACTGTGCCATGGCCGGGCGTTTCCATCCCCAGCACGCGCGACATTTCACCGAGTGTCATCACCCCGTGCGCGATAGGCGCTGGCAGGCCTGAAGCAGCTGCTGCCAAAGCATCCAAATGCAGCGGGTTCATGTCTCCCGTTGCTTCGGCGAACCGGCGGATTTCCTCTGCTGTGAATCGTAGTTCCTTGTGTTTTATCATCTCGCCGCACGACATGAGTGCGCTGATATGGTATGTGTTCCAAGCTTCGAAAAGATGGAATCCCTCGCGCGCCCATACTTTTTGCACGGCGAAATTGTCCACCTGGGTTGATACGATCATGGTCTTCGCCCCTTCAGCCTTGGCAACTGCTTGCGTATGGCGGATCAGGTCGCCATACAGTCCGCCACCTGCTTCTTCAGGCCGCACACCGTAGAGAATGCCTTCTGCAGTGTCCATGTCGATGCGGTGGCATGCAGCGAACGCAGCGATTCGGCCGCCGCGTCGCGCTACCCATAATGTTCGACCGCTTCCTTGCAGATGACCAAGTGCCCACTCCAAGTAGCCGGCAAGTATGCTTCCGGGCGGGAATAGTGGGTTGGCGTGGTAATGACTGACATAGTTCTCGAACGTGGAAAGAATCAGTGATTCGAGCTCTCCCATGTCCGAATGGGATGCGATGGAGAAATCCAGGTCGATATTCCGCAGCGCCGTCGGTTCGTGCCGCGTCAGATCACACTTGTAGTAGACGAGTGTGTCTGCATGCAACACAGGCAATGCCCAGTTGCGCAGTTCATTGATGCCGCTTGATTGCCCGGCCGGTAAACGGACTATGGCTACGTCGATGCCAGACGACAGCACTTCTGTTGCGAGTGCTTTTGGTGTCATGGCATCGAGTCGGGCGCGCGCTATATCGATGCCGAATCTGCGGCTATCGAGATCAGAGTGCACGAGCGAAGGTGACGGTATGGCTGCGCTCATCCGGTATTGTCCACGACGATATAGTAAGGGCGCCCCTTGGCCTCCCTGAACAATTGTGCCAAGTAGAGACCGATGATGCCGAGGCAGAAGATCGACATGCCGCCCACGAGCCAGATCGAAGCGATGATGCTTGTAAAGCCAGCCACTTGGATATCTCCATAGAGATACCGGAAGACGCTGAAGCCCGACATGGCAAAAGCGATGATGGAGAAGACAAGGCCCGTACGCACGACCAGTCGAAGGGGTTTGTCCGAATAGGACAAGATGATGCTGACCGCCAGTCTGAACAACTTGCTGAAAGTGTAAGAACTTTTCCCTTCAGCTCTGCTTGTGTGTTCCACCGGCACGAGCGCGGTCGGGAATCCTGCCCATCGAACCATCAATGGAAAGCAGCGATCGCGTTCGGGCATCGCGTTGATGGTGTCGATGACCTTGCGGCTGTACGCGCCGAAATTGGCAGTGGAGTGCTGCTGCGACACGCCAGTCATCCACGACAGAATACGGAAAAACGCCCATGACCCGAGTCGTTTGAGAATGCTGTCCTGTCGTTCGATGCGTTGCCCCAATGCGACATGTACATCGCTGTTGAGTGCGGTCACCAGCTTCGGAATCTCCTCAGGGACATCTTGCAGATCGCAATCCATGACCACTACGACGTCGCCTGTGGCACGCTCGATCCCGGCGGAGATCGCATAATGCTGCCCGAAATTCCTCGCCAGCTTCATGCCTTTGAGCCAAGGGCGGCTGGCCGCCAGTTCGAGGATCCTCGGCCAGGCCGGGTCGGGCCCGCCATCGTCCACAAGGATTACCTCAATCGAAGAGCATATGCCGCGCACAGAGTCGAATACACGATCTACAAGGTCTTCCAAACAGATTTTGCAGCCGTATACAGGCGAAACTACGGACAGAGTTGGAAGCGCGGAGATGGTCATGTTGTCTGGAGCGCAGTCCACAAAGAAATAAGGTGTTCAATCGTCGATCTTGGCGAAAAAATGCAGACCATATTTTTGGCAAATGATGCGCGCATTATACGCAACGCATTTTCCATAACGCTTTCGCATTAACGGATTGGCCAGCTGGATCGTGGTGCCCTTTCCGTGGCAGGGTAGTGAACTCTGCCGCATGCATATCAAGAGAAGATGGCCCGGGAAATCCCCGGGCCATTCAAGCCACTGTTCACCACTTGCGGCGCTTATTGCTTAATCCGCTTGGGCATGGATGAATCAGTTCGATCCGCGCAAACCGATCATGCGCCAGTTTGAATCCGCAACGGTCAGGAGAGACCCTGAGGTAGCCAGTATCGTGCCGCCCTGCATCAGATGCATGTGGTTTTGACCGGTGCTGCTGTTCCGCCACAACACGTCGGCGAAACCGTCCCCGTTGTAGTCGCCGCTGTTGACGATCTGCCAAGCCTGGTTGGGCTCGTTATAGACGGGGAAGAATGATTTGATCAGCAGTCCGTTCATTGTCCACAGGTGATTGGCGCCTGTGCTGCTGTTTCGCCAGTATAGATCCGCACGGCCATCGGCATCAAAGTCGCGAATAGCCACGACTTGCCATGCTTGGTCTGCGACATCCGTCGTATAGCCCGAACTGGCTAGTGCGCTCGTGCCATTCATGAACTGAAGGAAGTTGCGCCCTGTGGTGTCGTTCCGCCAGAAAAGGTCCGCTTTGCCGTCACCGTTGAAATCACCGGCGCCACGCACTTTCCAGGCTTGGTTGGGTTCGTTGTAAACGGTCGCTACCGTTGTTGGTGACGTCCCCGTCCCCATCAGCCAGAGATCGTTCTGTCCGGTGCTGGTATTGCGCCAATACACATCGCATTTGCCGTCGCCATCGAAGTCGGCAAGAGCGACGATCTGCCATGCCGCATTCGATACTGTTGGAGCATAGCCAGAGGACGAAAGTATCGTGCTGCCCTGCATGTGTTGAATATAGATTTGACCAGTTGAGGTATTGCGCCAGAGGATGTCCGAGCGGCTGTCGCCGTTGAAATCACCCGAACCCACGATGGTCCAACTCAGGTTTGCTTCTCTGTAGACGGCGGTGCTGCTCGACAGGGCGGTTCCATTCATCTTCCACAGGTCGTTGTTGCCAGTCGAGATGTTCCGCCAGTAGATGTCGGACAACCCATCGCCATCGAAATCGTTGGCGACTGAGGTTCCGAACGGCACGACCGCATTTCGGAACTGCACCACCAATGGCATCGACAGATTCAGGCTGCGCGCATTGTCCGCGGTAGCCGTGCCTGTCGGGCGAGCCGTGTCGGCATAATTGACGCTCGGGTTGCCGAAATAGTTGATCGAGAATTGACTGCTGTTGGGCAAACGGTAGGCCATCACGGTGTAAAAGCCGGTGGTCGTCGTTTCGCGGTAGCCGTAGGAATAGCTGTGAGTGCCGGTATCCGGAGGCGTGCCGGCATCTTCGATGTTGTGCTGCTGGCCCATGTTGTGGCCGAGCTCGTGGGCAAGGGTCTCTTCGCGGCAGAAGTACGTGCGGCCATCGGTTTCATCGATGTCGGTGCCGTCGCTGACGACCGAGTAGCCGAACGGCGCGTCGGTGTTGTCGATGGTGAAACCGCTGCCCCCGAGCAGCCACGCGATGCCGCAGCCCTGATGCTGCGGTGCCTGGAATGGGCGGACCAGCGAAACGAGATCGCCGCCGTAGGTGTCGCGTGCCGTACGCAGCGGTACAAGTTCAGCCGGAACCGTCTGGGCAGTACATCCTGTGGTGGTACAGGTGAAACCGGTGACGGCTTCCAGCGCAGTGTCGTTGCTGTTGGTGTCGGTGTAGCTGACCTGCACGGTACGTACCAGGCGAATGCGCGGGGTCACCAGGCTGTTCAGATAGCCCTGATTGGTGATGGCCACGAGATTGGCCAAGCGGGTGTTTGCATTCGCGGCGCTGCCGTACTTGGTAACCATGCCGTTGGTGAAGCCGAGCACGACGTCGACGGTGCTGGCGGGGCTGGCGGCTTCATCGCCAGCTGCGGTCATGGCGGCAGTGCTGCGCTTCTTGGCGCTGGCGGCAGCCACCACGCTATGCGGGATCAGCACGTCGGATTCATCGGAGTCGCGACGGAGGTTGCCGTCGAGCATTTTGCTCGGGTCGCTTTCGACCAGCCAGGAACGGCCCGCCGACATCGTCAGGCGCAGTGCTTCGGTATCGCGCTGTGCGATGCGGCCGAACACGGCGCTCTCGCCGAAGGTGATGACCGCGTCCAGGCCGTCCGCAGTCTTGCCAACCCAGGACCAGTTGCCATCGAGACCTTCCTCATGCCGGAGATAGTCGATATGCACCGTGCCGCCCGAGGGCATCGGCAGCTCGATCGATTTGCCGGGCGCAGCCGCGTTCATTGCATGCGCTTCGCTGAGCTGTACCGCATGGTAGATCTGCGCGCCGCGATGACGTGGCTGCTGACTGCGGTCGTAGGCCAGTAGAGTGCCGTGATCGGGCATGGCTGCGAACGAGATCTTGCGACCCGTTGGGAGGCGGGGCGTTTGCGCCAGGGAAGTGATGTTCTTCGAATTCGCGCTGGCCTGCGCGGTATTCTGCGCAACCTCCGATTCGGACGAACAACCGCCGACGATGAGCGCTACGGTGAGAGTGAGGGCAAGCTTGCGCATAGGAGGAGGGTCTCGGCATCGTGCCCCGACTTCGGAGCGTGAGGGGCTAGCATACGCCCAAGCGCAGGGCCGCCGCATCCTGCAGACATATCCCCAGCATTCGGCTGTGAGAGAGAGCGCGCACCCGAACTGGACCGGGGTCACACTCTCGCCAATTCAGTGGATGGCCGCTGATTCTAGCCCGGCTTTCCCCATGAATTCCAGTGCGTTGCCGGCGGTGGAGGCGGGCGGTTGTCTCCCCCTTGGATGCCCGAAGCGCCGACCGGCGTGGATCGTCCAGTCTCTTTGGGTTCAGGAGGCATCAGGCTGCGGGTCGCGAGACCCCTTCGCCACGGATGGCCTCTCCCTCTGGGCTTTCGCGTACCAATAGCTGCGGGCAAATACTATCGGCCCGCGTAGACTTCCGGAGATTGAAGATGTCAACACGATTCCATAATTCCGCCTGCATGCTGTCGCTTGCGCTCGCTGCATTCGCTGCGACTGCGTCCGCACAGCCTCCCGGCACCGTGGGTGCGCAACAGGGCCGCGCCACGATTTCCACAGGCAAGGCATCGCCCCAAGAGCGCGGTATTCTGACCCGTCAATTCGTGACCAAATGGGGCGCTTACGTACAACGGGTCTACGATGTGCCCGTAGGCGTCTGGTCGAAACGCATGGTGCCGAATTTCGTCTCCGCCGATGCAGGCAATTTCCGCAACGCGCTCAAGCGCGACACGTTCGAAGGAGCGATGGCCGAACTGGCCGGTATAGGACATCGACTGAGCGACAGCCAGGCGATTGATCGGCTGGCCAAGATCGCACCCGGCGCAAGCGCTTCCAGGGCCGATATCGTTGTGGCCAAGTTTGGCGATCTGAACCAGGATCTGGTCTATACCCCGGTACAACCCTGCCGGATCGTCGATACCCGTATTACCGCCGCTGGTACGATTCCGGCAGGCGGGACCCGGAGCTTCGTCGCCATCAATGTCAGCAGCTTCACCGCTCAAGGCGGTAGTGCTACGAATTGCGGCACGCTGGGCTTGAGCGCGACTGCGGTGGCTTTGAACTTCACCGCGGTACCGATTGGCGCAGCTGGTCACGCGACGGTGTACCCGTTCGGTACGGCACGTCCCAACACCGCGAGCGTCAACTATCCGGCGACCCAGCCGATCAACAACGCGATCATCGCGCAGATCCCGAATCCGCTGTCGTCGTTCGATTTCACCGTTTACTCGACCGTGGCCACGCACTACGTCGCAGACATCGTCGGCTATTTCGCGCCGCCGCTGGCCACCGCACTGCAATGCGTGGAAACCGCCAACACGGACCTCTCCATTCCTGCGGGCGGCACTGGAAATGCGGTCGCACCGGCCTGTGCAACCGGTTATACCCAGACCTCGACCAACTGCGAGTCGTCGACCTGGCAGATGCCGTTCGTGTTTTTCCAGAGCGGTACTTGTTCAGCCCAGAACAATTCCAGCGGGAGCGCCACTCTCCGTTCTTCGAGGACCTGCTGCCGCGTGCCGGGCCGCTGATAGCTTCGACACTATCGCCTGTGAGAGAGCCGGGGCGTCCCGGCTCTCTCCATGTGCGGAGCATCTCTGAGCGTAAGCCCGCCTGTTGAGGCATATTCCGAGGATATGACATGGCAAGAGAAGTTCGTTTCGTTTGCGGCGGATTGGCGCTTGCAAGCCTCCTTTTGGCCGCTGGCGCGAGTGCGCAGGCATCCGCGCGCGCGGACAAGCAACAGGCGCTCATTCCCACGGCCGTTTCCGCTGCGAAGTTGTCGCCGAAGGAGCGCGGTCGGATGACGCGTCAGTTCGTGCTCAAGTGGGGTGCCTACGTGCAGCGCGTCTACCGTGTACCGGTCAGCACATGGGCGCAACGCATGGTCTCCAATTTCGTGTCGGCCGATTCGACCAACTTCCGCAACGCGCTCAAGCGCGACACGTTCGAAGGGGCGATGGCCGAACTGGCCGGCACCGGGCATCGACTGAGCGACAGCCAGGCGATTGATCGTCTGGCCCGGCTCGCTCCGGGCGGAAGCGACGCCAAAGCCGTCGCCGCCAAGTTCGGCGATCTGAACCGGGATCTGGTCTATACCCCGGTCCAACCCTGCCGGATCCTCGATACCCGCAGCACCGCCGCCGGAGCGATTCCGGCAGGTACGACCCGGAGCTTCGTCGCCAAGAATGCGAGCAACTTCACAAGCCAAGGTGGCAGTGCCACGGACTGCGGCACACTGGGCTTGAGCGCGACTGCGGTGGCTTTGAACTTCACCGCGGTACCGATTGGCGCAGCTGGTCACGCGACGGTGTACCCGTTCGGTACGACACAGCCCAATGCAGCGAGCGTCAACTATCCGGCGACCCAGCCGATCAACAACGCGATCATCGCCCAGATCCCCAACCCGGTGGCGTCATTCGATTTCACGGTTTACACGACATCGACCACGCATTACGTCGCGGACATCGTCGGCTACTTCGCGCCGCCGCTGGCGACCGCGCTGGATTGCATCACGGTCAGCGGCTCAGCGGCCAGCGTGCCGGCCAACACGTATGGCTACGGATTCGGCGTGAGCTGTCCTGTAGGCTACGGCTCCACCAATGCGGGCTTCCAGGCGGCGCAGAAGGTGGTGATGGCGGATGGTTACATGGGCCCGACGTCCGGCAATTTCTTCGTCTACAACCTGGACAGCAATGCGCAGATGGTGACGCCTTGGGTCCACTGCTGCCGAGTGCCGGGTCGCTGATCGGCTTGCTTGCGCGCAAACGCAAAGAGCCGGGTAAACCCGGCTCTTTTCTTGCGTCATCCGGCGCGATTACAACGCCGCCTGCAACTCCGGCAGCAGCTTGAACAGATCGCCGACCAGGCCGATGTCGGCGATCTCGAAGATCGGCGCTTCGCCGTCCTTGTTGATCGCGACGATGGTGCCGGCGTCCTTGATGCCGGTGAGGTGCTGGATCGCGCCGCTGATGCCGACCGCGACGTACAGTTCCGGGGCGATGATCTTGCCGGTCTGGCCGACCTGCATTTCGTTGGGTACGTAGCCGGCGTCGACCGCTGCGCGCGAGGCGCCCACGCCGGCGCCGAGCTTGTCGGCGAGGTCGTAGATGATCTTGAAGTTCTCGGCCGAGCCCACGCCGCGACCGCCGGAGACGACGCGACGGGCGCTCTGCAGATCCGGGCGGTCCGATTTGCCGGCGGCGAGGCCGATGTAGCGGGTGTGGCCTGGCAGCGTCGCTTCTACCGACAGCGCTTCGACGGAGGCGGTGCCATCGCGCGAAGTTTCCGGCCACGACGCGGTGCGCACGGTGGCGACCACGACGCGGTCGGCGGCGGCTTCGACGGTGATGATGGCGTTGCCGGCGTAGATCGGGCGCTTGAAGGTGTGGCTGCCATCGACGGCCATGATGTCGGACACCTGCGACACGCCCAGCAGGGCGGCGACGCAGGGCATCAGGTCCTTGCCGAAGGTGGTGCTGGGGCCGAACACATGGCTGTAGCCAGCGGCGGCGTGTGCGATCTGCGGTGCCAGCACCTGGGCGATGGCGTTCGCGTTGGCGGCGTCGGCGATGGTGCGCACCTTCGACACGCCGGCCAGTGTTGCGGCTTCGGCGGCAACGCCGGCCGGATCGGCGGCGAGCACCAGCACATCGATGGTGTCGGGATTCAGCGCTTTCGCAGCCGAGACACACTTGGCGGTGGAGGCATTGAGCTTGCCGTCGAGATGTTCGGCAACGATGAGAACTTTGGACATACGTGATTCCTCTGGTTCCGTCATTCCCGCGAACGCGGGAATCCAGTGTCTTGATGCGGATTTGAAGAGAGAACGTCGCTGGATCCCCGCGTTCGCGGGGATGACGAGCGGTTAGAGCAATCCCTTCGCTTTGAGCGCCGCGACCAGTTCGGCCGCGTCCTTCACCATCACGCCCTTGCTGCGCTTGGCCGGTGGGGCGTAGTGGGTGGTCTTGAGCGTGTCGCCCGATTCGACGCCCAGGTCTGCGAACGGAATGGTTTCCAGCGGCTTGCTCTTGGCCTTCATGATGTCCGGCAGCTTGATGAAGCGCGGCTCGTTGAGGCGCAGGTCGGTGGTGACCACGGCGGGCAGATCGATTTCCAGCGTTTCGAGGCCTGCGTCGACTTCGCGCACCACCGTGGCCTTGCCATCGGCGATGTCGAGCTTGCCGGCGAAGGTCGCCTGCGGACGGCCCCACAGCGTGGCCAGCATCTGGCCGGTCTGGTTGGCGTCGTCATCGATCGCCTGCTTGCCGAGCAGGACCAGGTCGGGCTGCTCCTTCTCGATCAGCTTCAGCAGCGCGCGGGCGGCGGTGAGCGGCTGCATGCCGGCATCGCTGACGATGTGCACGGCGCGGTTCGCGCCCATCGCCAGGCCGTTGCGCAGATGCGGCTGGGCATCGGCCGGGGCGATGGTCACGACCACCACTTCGGTGGCGATGCCCTTGTCGCGCAGACGCAGGGCTTCTTCCAGCGCGATATCGTCGAAGGGATTGGGCGACAGCTTGACGCCATCGGTGACCACGCCGGAGCCGTCCGGCTTGACCTGGATGCGGACGTTGTAGTCCACCACGCGCTTGTAACCGACGAGGATCTTCATCGTTCGGAATGTCCTGGGAGCGGAAGAAGGGCCCGTTGATCTTACCGGTGGGCCAGAACCCGGAATTTTATCTGTTCGGAGGGGCCGCCGCGAGTCGCGTCGCCCCGCCGGCATCCTGGATCATGCGGCCTTGATCAGGTCGGCCGCGCGCTCCGCGATCATGATCGTGGGTGCATTGGTGTTGCCGCCGATCAGGCAGGGCATGACCGAGGCGTCGATCACGCGCAGGCCCTCGACCCCATTGACCCGCAGCGAAGGGTCGACCACGGCGTCGATGTCGCTGCCCATCCGGCAGGTGCCGATCGGGTGGTACACGCTTTCGGCCTTCGCGCGGATGAATTCGATCAGCCCGGCATCGTCCAGATCGGTGCGGGTCGGGAAGATCGGGGCGCCGCGATACCGGTCGAAGGCCTTCTGGGCGAGGATCTCGCGCGAAATCTTCGCGCACTCGACCATCATCTTCAGATCGAAGCCTTCGGCATCGCCAAGGTAGTTCGCTTCGATCCGCGCCTTGTCGCCGGCGCGGTTGCTGGCCAGCGCTACGCGGCCACGGCTGCGCGGGCGCAGGAAGCAGGCGTGCAGGGTGTAGCCGTCGCCCGGCAGGCGGTTGCGGCCGTGATCGTCCAGCATCGCCGGCACGAAATGGAGTTGGATGTCGGCGCGGTCGTCCGGCGCCAGCGGCGAGCGTGCGAAGCCGCCGGCTTCGGCGACGTTGCTGGTGCCCGGGCCGCGGTGGCCACGCAGGTAATAATCGAAGGCGATCTTGAGGTCGCCGACGCGGTCGTAGGTCACGCGTTCGGTCGAGTGGAACAAGGTGCAGACGTCGAGGTGATCCTGCAGATTGGCACCGACGCTGGCGCGGTCGGCGACCACATCGATGCCCTGTTTGCGCAGGTCGTCGGCAGGGCCGATGCCCGACAGCATCAGCAACTGCGGCGAGTTGATCGCACCGCCGCTGACGATGACTTCGCGCGCGGCCGGCTGGTGGTAGGCCTGGCCGTTCATGACGTAGGCCACGCCGTTCGCGCGCAGGTTGTCGAAGGTGATGCGGCTGACGGCAGCGCCGGTATGGACGGTCAGATTCGGGCGTTGGCGGGCCGGATTGAGGTAGCCGACTGCGGTCGAGCACCGTGCGCCGTTGCGCTGGGTGACCTGGTAGAAGCCGACACCGCTCTGTTCGGCACCGTTGAAGTCGCGGTTGTGGGCCAGTCCGATCTGCTGGCCGGCATCGATGAAGGCCTGCGACAGCGGGTTGGTATAGCGCAGATCGGAGACCCCGAGCGGGCCTTCGGCGCCGTGGAAGGCATCGGCGCCGCGGCTGTTGGCTTCGGATTTCTTGAAATACGGCAGGACGCTGTCCCAATCCCAGCCGGCGGCGCCCTGCGCGGCCCAGCCGTTGTAGTCGTCGGCAACGCCGCGGATGTAGCACATCGCGTTGATCGAACTGGAACCGCCGAGCACCTTGCCGCGCGGCCACCACAGGGCGCGCTGGTTGAGATGCGGTTCGGCGGCGGTGTTGTAGTCCCAGTTCACGCCCTTCTGGTTGACCAGCTTCGCAAGCCCGGCGGGCATGTGGATGAAGGGATGCCAATCGCGGGGGCCGGCTTCCAGCAGAAGCACTTTGACGGAAGGGTCTTCGCTCAAGCGGTTGGCCAATACGCAACCCGCCGAACCGGCGCCGATGATGATGTAGTCGAACACGCGCGCACCCCGTGAAATCGTGTGCAGGCGACACTATGCCCGCAGCCTAGAGCAAATACTCTGCGGAAAGTGCGGGCTGGTTTCCGGCTCTCGATCCGCGCCGGACGCGCGCTCTGGCGGCGACCAGCGCGATCCGCTACCGTGCGCCCTGTGCAAGCCTCAGACGCGGACCGACCGACCCACACCGACTCCGTTACGGGGCGTCGTATCCATGCCGGCGAGTGGACCGCAGTCGCCTGGTCCTTCTTCTACTTCTTCTGCGTGCTGTCGGCGTATTACGTCGTCCGTCCGGTGCGCGACCAGTTGTCGGCAGCGGTCGGGTCCACGCAGTTGTTCTGGTTCTACGCGGCGGTGTTCGTGGCGACACTGTTGCTGACGCCCGTCTTCGCCTGGCTGGTCGGGCGCTACCCGCGCCGGGTGGTGATCCCCACGGTGTATCTGTTCTTCATTGCCTGCCTGTTCGGGTTCGTGCCGCTGTTCAACCATCAGGGGCTGGTCTCGCCGAAAGCGCTGGGCATCGTGTTCTTCGTATGGATCAGCGTCTTCAATCTGTTCGTGGTGTCGGTGTTCTGGAGCTTCATGGCCGATATCTGGAGCGACGCGCAGGCACGGCGGTTGTTCCCGATCATCGGCCTCGGCGGCGCGGTCGGGGCCCTTGCCGGACCGTTGACTGCACGCAGCCTGGTCGATGTCATCGGCGTCGCGCCGTTGCTGCTGGTGTCGGCGAGTCTGCTCGGCCTCGCGATCGTCTGCGCGATGGTGCTCGGGCGCTGGGCGACCCGGCACGGCCAGCGTCGCCATGAAGCCGGGCACGGCGCCGCGATGGGCGGCGGCATGTTCGATGGCCTGAAGCAGATCTTCGCCAATCCGATCATGCGGACCATGGCGATCCTGATGCTGCTGGGCGACTGCATCGGGACCGTCAATTACGCGATGGTCGTCGATTATTCCGGTGCGACATTCACCGATGCGGTGGCGCGCACCAAGTTCGCGGCCAATCTCGACCTCACCACCAATCTGCTGCAGATCATCGTCCAGGTCAGCATCACCCGCTGGCTGCTCACGCGCTACGGCGCGGGTTCGGCGATCCTGCTGCATGCCGGTTGCACGGTGCTGGTGATGCTGGCGGTGATCCTGTCCGGGGATCCGCACGGTCTGGTGATCGGCGGCATGCCGTGGGTTGCGGTCGCGCTGATCGTCAGTCGTGGCCTCGCTTACGGCGCACTCGGCCCCGCGCGCGAGAGCCTGTTCGCGCACGTGCCGCGCAGCCTGCGCTACAAGGGCAAGAATGCGGTCGATACCGCGGTGTGGCGTTTCGGCGACATGTCCGTGGCGTTGGCGATGAACGGCCTGCGCGCCGTCGGCACGGTCGCGGTGGGCTTTGCGGCGCTGAATGTGGTCGCAGCGACCGCCTCCGGCGTGCTCGGCTGGCGTCTTGCCCGTCGGATCGAACGCGATGATGCCCCGCCCGCCGCGCTGCCGGCGGCTTCCGCAACCTGACTATCGCAACCGGTCAGGCGTTAAGCTGGCCCAATCTGAAAGGAGCTCTCCATGTCGATGATCGCCATTGCGCTGATCGTGCTGGTTGCGTTGTTGCACGTCTATTTCCTCGTCCTCGAAATGTTCCTGTGGACGAAGCCGCTGGGCATGAAGGTGTTCCGCAATTCGCCCGAAAAGGCCGAGATGACCCGGGTGCTTGCCGCGAACCAGGGCTTGTACAACGGCTTCCTCGCCGCCGGCCTGCTCTGGGCCGCGTTCGCGGGCAAGCACGATGTCGCGCTGTTCTTCCTCGGCTGCGTGGTGGTCGCCGCGCTCTACGGCGCCTACAGCGTCAGCAAGCGGATCTTTTATGTGCAGGGTCTGCCGGCGCTGGCGGCGATCGCGGCGGTGATGTTCTCGCAATGAACCGGCGTTGCGCTGCGATCAGCGCACGATCGGCAGTGCGAACAGGACCGCGCCCAGCGCGAACAGAACCGACAGCACGTGCACCAGCGGATGGTTGACGCGCAGGAATACGAACTGCTGGATCAGGCGTAAGACCCAGAACCCGGACATGCCCAGCATGACGGCACGGCCGAGCGCGGTGTGGATCAGCGCATAGGGAAAGCGCAGGCACAGACCGCCGATGCACAGGAATATCCAGATCAATTGGACATTGGCGATCTGCAGGATCGCGCGATTGGCCACATTGGTCGACGCCAGCGTCTTCGGCCAACGGAACAATGCCCAGAACGCAATGTGGAACGCCGCGAAACCGAGGCTGTGCAAGCCGCAAAGCAACAGGATGGTGTCGTCGGTCATGCGCGCGGCCGGCTGCTCAGGATGATCGTTTCGGCGACAACCACATGGAGATCGTGGCGCGGAACACCGTTTCCTCTTTCGGATCGGTGACGATCACCTCCACCGGCAGCGCGTAGCCTTCGCTCGCTTCGACCACCGGGATCGAAGGTATCGCGACCGCGCGCATCGTTCCGGTCGCCTTTTTCACGTACTCGACGGTCATGCCTTTCGGGATCCAGCGCATGGAATCGGGCAAGGACACTTCGGTCACCATGCCACCGGCGAGTTCGGCCATGTTGCATAGCGCGATCGCATGCACGGTGCCGAGATGGTTGGTGACCTTGCGGCGGTGGCGCAGGGTCACTTCGCAGCGATTCGGTTCCAACCTCTCGATGTGCGGCGAAATGCTGGCGAAATAGGGCGCCTTGAAGCAGATCGCGCGGGTGAACAGCCAGCCGCCAGCGGGCCAGCGTTGCATGCGGTGGTAAAAGGCGAGCGTCTTGTTGGCCATCGTGTCGGTTCCGGATACGCGAACGGCGGGAAAACCCGCCGTTCGCGATGTTGCATGGCGATCTGCGAAGAACTCAGGCAGCGGCGCGGTGACTGCCGGCGACCGGCTCTTCGACATAACCGGCCGAACGCAGCTCCCATGGTTCGAAGTCGTCGACCATGATCGTGTCCAGCGTCATCTCACGCAGTTCTTCCAACTGCTTGCGCTCGTCGGCGGTGATCCAGCCTTCGCGCACGCCTTCGTCCAACTGAGCGGGGAATTCCAACGCTTCGATATCGCTGTTCTTCAGCGCCTTGAGGAATTTCCGTTCGACCGGCTCGGCCAGGATCATCTTGGCGAGGTAGCTGTTGACGCGGCCGGCCGGGTTGTTGTCGCAGGCTTCCAGGAACAGGCCGTCCGCCAGGCGGTCGCGGGCTTCGCAAGGCGTCATCAGCAGCGCGGCGGCGCGGTGACCCAATCGATCACTCGGCGCTTCCGCGCGACGGCCCCACGGGAAGATCACCGCCCACAGCAGCCAGCCGACCGGACGGATCGGGAAGTTGCGCAGTGCACCGGACAGCGCCAGCTCGATCTTGTGGATCGAGTCGTGGAACGCCCAGGCCAGGAACGGGTGATCGGCGATCGGACGCCCCTGATCCTCGTAACGCTTCAGCATCGCACTTGCGATGTAAAGATGGCTGAGCACGTCGCCAAGACGGCCCGACAGCGATTCCTTGAACTTGAGCTTGCCGCCGAGCAGCAGCATCGATGTATCGGCCATCACCGCCAGCGCCGCCGAGTAGCGGTTGAGCTTGCGATAGCAGCGCCGCGTGTATTCGCCGCCGGGCGTGGTGCCGATCCGCGAGCCGGTGACGCCGAACCACCACGCGCGTACCGCATTGGAGATCGCATAGCTGATGTGGCCGAACAGGCTGCGGTCGAATTCGGTGAGTCGCTGCTTCGGATCTTCGAGCTGGGTGGCCTTCATCTCCTTCATCACCCACGGATGGCAGAGGATCGCGCCCTGACCGAAGATCATCAGGCTGCGGGTCATGATGTTGGCGCCTTCGACGGTGATCGCGATCGGCGCGGCCTGCCACGCACGGCCTGCGTAGTTGCGCGGGCCGAGGATGATGCCCTTGCCGCCGTGGATATCCATGACGTCGCGCGCGACTTCGCGGCCCATCTCGGTGCAGTGGTATTTGGAGATGGTCGACGGGACCGCCGGATTTTCGCCGCGCGCCACCGCAGCCGCAGTGGCCTCCGACAGCGCGCTGGTGGCGTAAGCCTTGCCGGCGATCCGCGCCAGCGCTTCTTCGACGCCTTCGAAGCGTCCGACCGACAGACCGAACTGCTTGCGGATACGGGCGTAGGCACCGGTCACGATCGCGCCCATCTTGGCGCCGCCGCTGGCGGTGGAAGGCAGGGTGATGGAGCGGCCGATCGACAGGCACTCCATCAGCATGCGCCAGCCCTGGCCGGCGAACTCTTCGCCGCCGATGAGCTGGCTCAGCGGCACGAACACGTCCTTGCCGCGGATCGGACCGTTCTGGAACGGCGCATTCAACGGGAAGTGACGGCGGCCGATCTCGAGGCCGGCGGTATCGCGCGGCACCAGTGCCAGCGAGATGCCGATGTCCTTCTTGTCGCCGAGCAGTCCGTCGGGGTCGTACATGCGGAACGCGACGCCGATGAGCGTGGCGACCGGCGCCAGCGTGATGTAGCGCTTGTTGAGCGTGAGCTTGATGCCGACGACCTTGGCGCCGTTCCATTCGCCTTCGCAGACAATGCCGTAATCGGGAATGGACGTGGCGTCGGAACCGGCGAACGGCCCGGTCAGCGCGAAGCACGGCACCTCGCGCCCATCGGCCAGACGCGGCAGGTAGTAGCGTTTCTGTTCATCGGTGCCGTAATGCATCAGCAGTTCGGCCGGGCCGAGCGAATTGGGCACACCGACGGTGGAACTGACCACCGACGAGGACGGCGCCAGCTTCTGGATGACCTTGTGGTTCATCAACGCCGAGAAGCCGAGACCGCCGTACTCCTTCGGAATGTTCAGACCGAAGAATTTCTGCTGCTTGAGGAAATCCCACATCTGCGGCGGCAGGTCGGCGCGGACATGGGTGATGTCCCAGTCGTTGGTCATGCGGCAGAGATCTTCGCAGGGGCCGTCGAGGAAGGCCTGCTCTTCGGCGGTCAGCATGGGCTTGGGGAGCGACAGCAGCTGGTTCCAGTCCGGCTTGCCCGAGAACAGCTCGCCCTCGAACCCGACCGTGCCCGATTCCAGCGCGGTGCGCTCGGTGTCGGACAGCGGCGGCAGCAGCTTGGTATAGAACTTCAGCAGCGGCGCGGTGATCAGATTCTTGCGCACCGCCGGGATCAGCAGCGGCACCGCGACCAGCAGCAGGAAGGCGGTGGCGACCAGAACGGCTGTCTGCTGTGCGCCGAGCAGCCAGCAGCCGACCAGCAGGGTGGCGGTGATGGCCGCCCAGACCGCCAGACGCAGACGGTGATAGGCGGCGAATGCGCTGCCCAGCAGCAGTGCGAGGAAAGGAGCGAGATAGTGGATGGCGATGCTCATGATGCGCTCCGGCGAGCCGACGGCTCGGCGTGGGGTGTGAATGCCTCGCGGAGCGACCGGACGGCCGTTCCATACGCTGAAGTATGGATAGACGGATCGGCGGATGTCAATGTGCCGGAAAGTGCCCGAAAGCAAGAATGAAATCGTAGTCACACGATACTGTCCCGAACCGTTCCGTATGGTTAAACTGGCGGTATGACCGATGTCGCCGCGAAAACCGAACGGAACGGCCGCCTCAGCGCCGAAGACTGGGCGCAGGCCGCCCTCGACCTGATCGCCGAACAGGGCGTGGCCTCGGTGGCGGTCGAACCGCTGGCCCGCCGCCTCGGCGTGACCAAAGGCAGTTTCTACTGGCACTTTCCATCGCGCGATGCCCTGCTCGCCGCGGCGCTGGAGCGCTGGGAGTCGGTGGAGCAGGAAACCGTCTTCGGTAAACTCGAAGCCGTCAGCGATCCGCGACAGCGCCTGCGCGCGCTGTTCCAGGTGGTCGCGCACGAAGTGAAATCGCACAAGATCTACAGCGAGCTGCTGAAGGCGCTGGATCATCCCGCAGTGGGGCCGGTGATCGGCCGCGTCTCGCAACGCCGCCTCGACTATCTCGCCGCTTCTTTCCGCCAGACCGGGTTGATGCGCACCGAAGCGCAGCATCGCGCGCGCCTGGCCTATGCCGCATACGTCGGCTTCCTGCAGCTCAGCCTGCAGTTGCACCAGCCGCGTCTGGCTCACGACGAGTTCGAGGCTTACGTCGAGCACGTCATGGACACCTTGATTCCTCCTCTTCATAAAGCCTGAGTCAGCGCATGAATGCCCTTGCCGTGCTTCAACACCCTCCCACCCGTCTCGACGCATTGAAACACTGGGTGGAGGAGGCCGCGCGACTGACCCGGCCGGATGCGATCCACTGGTGCGATGGCAGCGACGCCGAGAACGCCGCGCTGATCGCGAAGATGCAGGCCGACGGCACGCTGATCAAACTCAACGAAAAGACCCATCCGGACAGCTGGCTGCACCGCTCGCATCCGGACGATGTCGCCCGCGTCGAACACCTGACCTTCGTCTGCACGGCGCAGGCCGATGACGCCGGTCCGAACAATCACTGGATGGCGCCTGACGAAGGCCACGCCACCATGGATGCGTTGTTCGATGGCTGCATGAAAGGGCGGACGATGTACGTGATTCCGTACTGCATGGGCCCGATCGATTCGCCGCTGTCGCGTTGCGGCGTGGAAATCACCGATTCGCCATATGTGGTCGCGAACATGCGCATCATGACCCGCATGGGCGCACCGGCGCTGGCGCGTATCGAGCGCGAGGGGTTGGCGGGCGCTGCGTTCGTGAAGGGCCTGCATTCGATCGGCGAACTCGATCCGAACCGTCGTTTCATCATGCATTTCCCGGAACAGCTGACGATCAAATCGTTCGGATCCGGCTACGGCGGCAACGCGCTGCTCGGCAAGAAATGCCATGCGTTGCGCATCGCCTCGTACCAGGCGCGCAGCGAAGGCTGGCTCGCCGAACACATGCTGATCCTCGGCGTGGAGAACCCGCAGGGCGAAACCCACTACATCGCTGCGGCATTTCCCTCGGCCTGCGGCAAAACCAATCTGGCGATGCTGATTCCACCGGAGGGCTACCGCCAGGATGGCTGGAAGGTCACCACCATCGGCGACGACATCTGCTGGATGCGCCCCGGCGCCGACGGCCGTCTGTACGCGATCAACCCGGAAGCCGGTTTCTTCGGCGTCGCACCCGGCACGTCGAGCAAATCCAATCCCAACGCGCTGGCGACGATCCAGCACGACACCATCTTCACCAACGTCGCGCTGACCGCCGACGGACAGCCGTGGTGGGAAGGACTGGATGGCGGCGCGCCCGCGTTTGATTGGCGCGGTCGTGAATACGATTCCACGGCCACCGACAAGCATCATGGCCCGGCCGCGCATCCGAACTCCCGCTTCACCGTCAGCGCCAGACAGTGCCCGTCGTACTCGCCGAAAGCGGAAGACGCGCAGGGTGTGCCGATCAGCGCGATCGTGTTCGGTGGCCGTCGTGCATCGCTGGTGCCGTTGGTATTCGAGGCGCGCGACTGGACCCACGGCGTGCTCATCGGTGCCGCAATGGGTTCGGAAACCACGGCTGCCGCCACCGGCGCGGTCGGCGTGATGCGCCGCGATCCGATGGCGATGAAACCCTTCTGCGGCTACAACTTCGCCGATTATTTCGGACACTGGCTGTCGTTCGATCAGGCCGGCGCGAAGTTGCCGAAGATTTTCCACGTCAACTGGTTCCGCAAGGGCGACGACGGCAAGTTCCTGTGGCCGGGCTTCGGCGACAACCTGCGCGTGATCGAGTGGATGATCGAACGCGTGAAGGGCACCGCAGGCGCCGCAGATACGCCGATCGGTGCATTGCCGCGACTGGGCGATCTGAATCTCGATGGCATCAGCCTCAGCAGCGAAGCCGGCGAGAAGCTGTTCGGCTTCGATCGCGCCGGTTGGCACAGCGAATTCGCGAGTATCGGCGACTTCCTCGAGGAATACGGCCCGCGCATGCCGGCGGCGCTGAAGGCCGAGCAGTCACGGATCCTCGGCGACCTGGGCGGTTGACGATCGATTCCGTGCGCCGCCCGGCCGTCGTTGCATGCGCGGCGGGCGGAGCTTTCCCCTAAAATCGCACGATGTCGAATCCAGCGATGTCGAACAAACAGCAGGCGCTCTGGCAGCAGGGGCAGCGTCATACCCAGCACCAGCAATGGCGCCAGGCCGTTGCGTCCTACGAGGCGATCGTCGAGCACGACCGCAGTTTCCTGCCGGCATGGTTGGAACTGTCCTCCGCAAGGGAAAAGCTCGACGTCTATCGCGAGTCGTTGCACGCCGTTCTCGCCGCGGCGAAGGTCGATGGCGTGCCGCCGATGGCGGGCCTCGCGGTGGCGCGGCGTCTGCGCCGGTTCGAAGCGTTGCCGGAGCTGCAGGCGTACATCGAGCGCACCGGGCTGGCCATGAAGCTGTCGCCCGAAAAGCTGATCGATCTCGCCTCGTTCTTCGCCAGCGCAGGCGATCACGACAAGACGCTGATCTGGATCGAGCACGCGTTGAAGTTGCGGCCGGATCTCGCCGAGGCGCACAACATGCATGGGCTGGTGCTGATGTTCGCTGGTCGCTCCGAGGAATCCGTTGCGGCTTTCGAGCGCGCCCTGAAAATCCGCCCGACCTTTGCGGCGGTGTATTCGGTACTGTCGCGGGTGGCCAGGAACACACCGGAACGCAATCGTGTCGACGCGCTGCGCAGGCTGCTGGCGCAGCCCAACCTCACGGCCAAGGATGAGGGGCATCTCGGCTACGCCTTGCACAACGAATTGCACGATCTGGGCGACTACGACGGCGCGTGGGAAGCGCTGGCGCGCGGCTGTCGTGCCCGCCGGATCGAACAGCCCTACGACCACCCCCAGACCATGGCGGTCTTCGACGCGCTGCGCTCGACTTTCGACGCCGGATTTTCCTGCGGCGGACCGATCGAAGACCCGATGACCCCGATCTTCATCGTCGGCATGCATCGCAGTGGCACCACGCTGCTCGAGCGCATCCTGTCGGGCCATCCCGATGTCGCCGACGCCGGCGAGACCTACACCTTTCCGGCGCAACTGCGCTATGCCGCCGACCACTTCTGCCGTGGCATCGTGGATGCGACGCTTGTCGAGCGCGCCCGCGGCTTCGATTACCCGGCGATCGGCCGCGGTTTTCTCGATGCCATGCGTACACGGGGCCGTGGGCGTGCGTTCGTCACCGAGAAACAGAATCCGAACTTCATCCTGCTGGGGCCGATCGCCAAGGCGCTGCCGCAGGCGCGGCTGCTGCACATGCGTCGCGATCCGGCCGACACCTGCTTCTCGAACCTGCGAACGCTGTTCACCACCGAAGCGTCGTATTCCTACGACCAGGTGGAGATGGCCGATTACTACAAGGCCTATCGCGACCTGATGGACCATTGGCGCGAGGTGCTGCCGGGGCGGGTTTTCGATATCGATTACGACGCCATGGTGTCCGAGCCCGAGGCGCAGGCGCGACGGATCGCGGCGCACTGCGGCTTCGATTTCCGTCCGGACATGCTGGAGGTCGGGCGCGGCAGCGGCATGGTCGCCACCGCCAGCTCGAACCAGGTCCGCAAGGGCATCCTCACCAATCGTGGCGGCCTTTGGCGTGCTTACGAACGCCATCTCGGGCCGATGCTCGACCGGCTGGCAACGCATGGTCTGCTCTGACCGCTGGGCCCTGCGGCTTGCCCATCGGCATGCGGCCGAAATTTGACCCCAGTGGTGTCGGTCGCGTGGCCCCTGGGCTATGGTGCGCCTGTTTGCATTCACGGGAGTTCCGCGTATGAGCATCAATGTGTTTCCCGCTTTCGCCGTGCCGATGGCGGAACGCTTCCACCCTGAACCGGCCGAATTGAATGAAGCGCTGATGCAGGTGATCCTGGCGCTGGAAGCGCAGGGCGCCGGTTATCGCAACCCGGATCCGGTCGTCCATCAGCCGGATGGGTTGTTCGAGAGCGAGTTCGACTTCTTCGCACGCGAAGAGGCCTGTGTGCAGGAGTTGCGCGGTTGGGTCTGGGGATCGTTGGGCGAGTTCCTGCGCAACATCAACCCGGATATGGCCGAGGGCACCCGGGGGCTGCGCATCGCCAGCCAGACCTGGTTCCACCTGACCCGCGAAGGCGGTTATTTCGGCTATCACAACCACCCGATGGCGAGCTGGTCCGGAGTCTATTGCGTGTCGGACGGACAGCCCGACCCCGACTATTCGAACAATGGATGCCTCGTGTTTCCGCATCCGCAGATGGCGGTGAATACATTCCTGGATGCCGCCAATGCGCGTCTACGCTGGCCCTACAGCCACGGCAATTTCGTGATTACCCTCAAGCCGGGCCAACTGGTGTTCTTCCCGTCCTGGCTCGGTCATTACGTGACGCCTTTCCGTGGCGCAGGGCAACGGGTCACGATCGCATTCAACGCCTGGTTCAACCGCGTCGAGTGAACGCTTCCGGCGGACTTCCGCGGAGTTTGTCCCGATAGAAATGGCGGGCAAAAAAACGGCCTCCTTGCGGAGGCCGTTTCCTGAAACGATTGACGCCGAACCGGAAGCGATCAGAACTTCTGGTTGTACTGCAGGTAGAAGAAACCACCGCCCGGCAGATCGTAGGCGCCGTCGAACGAATGCGCGAACGAGTTGCGGGTGATCGGCGGTTCTTTGCCGAACAGATTGCGGGCACCGGCGGAGACCTTGGCATTCCACGGCAGCTTCACGCCGACCTGCACATCGTGATAGATGCGCGAGCCGATTTCGTTTTCGTAGCGCAGGAAGTTGCCATTCGAGTCGTAGACGTCGTGGTTGCAGATTTCGCTCGGCGTGATGCCGTATTCGAAGTAGTAACCGCCGTCGCAGGTCTCGTCGAGCGCGGAGTAATAACGCACCGCCCACGAAGCATCCCAGTCGCCCTTCTGCCACGACGTGGTGATGTTGGAGCGCAGACGCCAGGTCGGCGCACCGTTGTACTCGCCCACGGAGCCGAACAGGGTGTTCTCGGTCTGGTAGGTGTTATCCCACTGGAACGCGAACTTGCCCCATGCGGTTTCCGGCATGGCGTAGGTGGCCTGGAAGTCGTAACCCTCGACTTCGCCCTGATCCAGGTTGAAGCTCGTCTGACGCAGGTCGGTGATGTTGCCGGCCGAGTCGCGGGTGACGAACGAGCAGAACAGCGCGCGCTGGGTCGGATCGGCAGCCGCGCCGGGCGTGCCCGGTGTGCGGTAGCAGGCGTTGAGGATCGACTGCGAGCCACGGAACGAGATCACTTTCTCGAGCGAGATGTTGTACCAGTCGAGGGTGAAGTTCAGGCCAGGTGCCCAGCTCGGGCTGTAGACCACGCCGAAGCTCTTGGTCGTGCCGAACTCGGGCTGCAGCCCCGGGTTGCCGCCGACCAGCGAACGGATCTGCGCATTGGCCTGGGCCACGCCGCCTGCAGGCACGCCATCAGCCGCGCAGCGCGCAGCATCGGTGCTTGCCAGACCGATATTGGCCGGGTTGCAGGGGTCGGTCGCGGCCGGGAAGCTTTCGCCACCGCCCTGATACAGATCGTTCACGCTCGGAGCGCGGAACGATTCCGAATAGGTGCCACGCAGCATCAGGTCGTCGAACACCTGCCACTTCACGCCGATCTTCTTCGAGGTGTCGCCGCCGAGGTCCGGATTGACGTCAACGCCGCCGAAGAAGCCGGAGGTTTCGTAATCGGACTTGCGGGCCGCCAGATTGACTTCCAGCAGTTTGGCACCCGGGATGTCGGCCAGGATCGGCACGTTCAACTCGGCATAGATTTCATCGGAGTTCACCGTGCCGTTGGTCGGCTCGGAGAAGTTGTCCGACGAACCGCCGCCGGCGACGAGCGCGTCGGGCTGGTTGACGAAGCCGGTGCGGCGGTGTTCCAGACCGAGGGCGAAGCCCAGCGGGCCGGCCGGCAGATCGACGATCGAACCGGAGAGGTTCGCGAAGTAATCCTTCGTGGTGTTTTCCTGGAACTCGTTCTTGGTGTAGCTGACGTAGCGGTTCATCGCATCGTATTCGGCCTGCGTGATCACGCCTGCCGCCAGACCGAGGTCCGGACCACCGAAGAGGTTGTACGGGACGCAGCCGGCGATGACCGCAGTACCGTTCATGCACTCCAGCGCGCCGGTGACCGGGTTGCGGCGGGAATCGCCGACGGCACGACGCAGGTTGAACAGGTTGACGTAGTTCTCGCCACGGACGGAGATGCGCGAGTTCAGGTACGAATAACCGACATCCCAGTACATGTCGCGGCCGGCCAGATCGAACGAACCGTCGAGGGACAGGGTGACAGCGGTGTTGTCGTTGTCGTAGTACGGCTTGCGCGGGCCGATGGCGATCGAACGGAAGTTGGCGCCGCGCAGGTTCTGACCGAACGGATTGAACACGCTGCCGGCGGTCGGCGCGAACGCCCACTGCGGACCGTTGATGCCACGGACGTCCATGGTCAGCGGCACTTCGGCCAGCTGCTGGTCGGAGTCGCGCTTGACGTAGACCGCCTGCACGTTGGCATTGATGCGGTCGGTCAGGCGCAGGGTGCCCTGGCCGTAGACGTTGAAGCGTTCGATCGGCTGCAGCAGATAGTTGACCGGTGCGAAGTTGTAGCGGTCGGAGCTGCCCGAACCATCGAAGGTGTAGCTGATGAAGCGACGGAAGTCGGTCGCTTGACGGCCATCGTCGCCCTGGTTGAGGGTGAACGGGCCACCGGCGACTGCGGTGCAGGTCTGGAAGCCGGTCGAGGTCGGCGTCAGCGCACCGGCGCAACGCGTGAAGTTGCCGCGGGCAGGGCTGCCCGAACCGTAGAGACCACCAGACGCGAGATCGCCACCGCCGAAGACCGGCACCGACGAGATTTCGCGATCACCGGCGTACACCGGTTCCTGGGTCTGATAGGCGAGGCTGAGGACTGCATTCCAACGGTCGCTGTTCGAGCCGACGGTGAAGTCGTAGGACTGCTGCAGGCCATCGCCCTTGGTGTAGGAGCCGATGTAGGCACTGGCTTCGGCGCCGTCGAAATTCTTGCGGGTGATCACGTTGACCACGCCGGCGATCGCGTCGGAACCGTAGATCGCCGAGGCGCCGTCCTTCAGCACTTCGATGCGTTCGACGACCGAGATCGGAATGGTGTTCAGGTCGACGTCGCCGGAACCCTGGGTGACCCAGCGGCGGCCGTTGACGAGCAGCAGGGTGCGTGTCGAACCCAGGCCGCGCAGCGAAATGTTCTGCGTGCCGTCGCTGCCGTTGGTGGTCGTGGTGACGTTGCGCAGGGCGCCGCCGTCGCTGGCGGTGATGTTGAACAGCACATCGCCGACCGAAGTCAGACCAGTGGCTTCGATCGCAGCGCGATCGATGGTCAACAGCGGCGAGGTGCCTTCTTCGTCGGTGGCGACGCGGATGCGCGAGCCGGTGACGACGACGGTGTCGAGTTCATCTTCCGAGGGTGTGTCTTGAGCGAACGCGACGCTCGTGCCCGCGAGGGCGGTGGCGCCCACGAGCGCGAACGAAATCGCGTCGCGGAGTTTGTTGGTCTTCAAAGTCATCTCTCTCTCCAAGTGAGTCTTGGGGTTTCCCATGGGAACCCGCCCGCTGCCGTCAAGAAAGACGCCAATGCAGGTCAGGCCGGGGCCGATAGTAGCCCCACTCGGAGAAAAATTAAAGTGTCGTTAACACGGGGCCGGAAAGTCGGCAAATCCCGAGGGAAACCGCAGGCTTACAGATCCTGCTCGTAGCGGACATAGGGCACGGCGCCCTCGTCTTCGCCCTGAACGGCGTTCGGGGCGAAAGGATTCTTGCCCTTGGTGACCAGATTGTCTGCGCCGACCGTAAGCTGGCCGCTCCAAGGGGTGCGCCAGCTCAGACCGAGGCCCAGGCTGCTCCACTGGTCGCGGCCGGGCGTGTCGACGACTTCACCGATGACATTGACGCCGAAGGCGCCAACGCCACCACCGACATTGAGCTGTCGGGAGGTCCAGCGGTCGCTGAAACCGGGGATTTCGGACGGTGTCTGCAGCCGGGCCTTGGCGACCGTGCCGGCGATCGAGACGTAACCTTCGCGCGGCAGGGTTTTCTGGCTGAAGATGGTCAGGTCATTGACGTCGAGCCGGCCATTACCGCCAGCGCTCGGTGCCAGCCAGGCCGGCATCGTGGCGCGGGTACTGCCGGCGCCGATACCGACCTGGGTGCCGTTACGCTGGAAGAGCGCGGCGGCGCCGGTGCGGCGGCTCGACGGAAACGAGGCGAGGACGCAGTTGTCGGCGAGATTGTTCAGGGCGCTGGTCAGGCCTTGCTTGCGATCGCACAGCAGACCCAGGGAATCACCGGCGCCGAGCCCGAAAGTGGAATCGAGGTGACGGACACCGAAGCGCGAGAGCGTGCGGGATTTGGCGTTGTCCGCAGGCTCGAGTACCACCACGCCCTCGAATTGCCCGCTGGATTTGTTCCAGATCGGCAGTTCGACGCGATCGCGGCCCGCTTTGGATTGCGCATGCGCCGAAGTTGCCGCGCCGAGGGCGAGCAATATCAGGAGCGGCAATGTGCGAAGACTGGTGCGCATGGTGTGGGTCAGACCGTGCAGACACGGTCGAGTTCCTTGGGGTCCACTGAACTTCAGGCTATCAGATTTATGGTTCTTTAACAATCGAGAAGCGCTGGAAAACCGTGACAGAGCGCGCAGGGCCAATCATTGCAATCGATCCGGAGCGCCCCATTCGGTCGGGCGGGAGACGAACAGGGTCGCGACCTCTTCTGCCGAATACCGGTAGGTCTCGCCGCAGAATTCGCAGCGGATCTCTGCCTGCCCGGCATTGCCCTCGACTGCGGCCCGCGCCTCGTCCTCTCCGAGGGATTCCAGCATGGCCGAGACCCGTTCGCGCGAGCACGAGCATGCGAACCGCAGCGGTTTTGCGCCGAGCAAGCGCACTCCGCCCTCGTGGAACAGCCGATGGAGCAGGGTTCCGACCGGTGTTGCCATCAACTCCGGGGCTGCCAAGGTGTCGAAGAGCGCGCTGGCGCGCTCCCAACCGTCGAGGTCGCCTTCATCGCCCGGGAGCTTCTGCAGCATCAGCCCGGACACCCCGTCGTCGGCCGCTGCCAGCAGCAAGCGGGTCGGCAGTTGTTCCGATTGGCGGAAATAGCCCTCGAATGCTTCCGACAAGGTGTCGGCATCCAGCCCGACCAGCCCTTGATACCGGGAAGGCTCCTGGTCGCGCGCACCCGGGTTTTCGATGGTGATCGCCAGCAGGGCGTCGGGCCCGAGCGAGCTCAGCGTATGCATGTCCGGGATTTCGCCTTCGGCCAGCGTGGCGATGGCGCGCAGGGTGCCGGCGCCGGTGCATTCGGCGAACAGGGTGCGCAGCGCGCCATCGCCGCGCAACTGCACCGACAGCCGGCCATCCACTTTCACGTGGCCGGTGAACAGCGCCGAGGCGGCGACCGCTTCGCCCAGCATTGCTGCCACATCGGTAGGGTATTCGGCGCGGCTGCGGATCTGTGCCCATGTCTCGTCCAGACGGACATGCACGCCGCGCACGCCGGCATCTTCCAGCAGGAAGCGGGTCAGTCGGTCGGGAGACGTGTCGGCGGTCATGTCGAAGGCGGGCTCTTTGGAGTGGGTATCGTGAAGAAGGTGTTGCATCGCGGATAATGCCGCAGCCGGTCTACCGGTGACAGCATGGGGAGACGGCAGAAGATGGGGCACGACGGCGCGGATTCAACACATCCTGATCAGTCTCCGGCGTTGGCGGTGCCCGGCGTTTCGAAGCCACGCCGTCGCCGTCGCTGGTTGCGCTGGATCTTCTTCTGGCTACCGCTGCTGTTCGTGCTGGCCACGGTGCTGCAGGTCGCAGTGCTGCGCTTCGTCGATCCCCCGCTGACCGCCTTCATGGTCGGACGTTATACCGAAGCCTGGAGTGCGGGCGACCGTGGTTTCTCGCTGGCCTATGACTGGCGCGATGCCGATCAGATCTCGAAACTGTTGCCGCTGGCGCTGGTCGCCGCCGAAGACCAGAATTTCCCGGCTCACGACGGCTTCGACTTCAAGGCCATCGAAAAGGCTCGCGCCAACAACGCGAAGGGCCGCAAGGTGCGTGGTGCCAGCACCATCAGCCAGCAGTTGGCGAAGAACCTGTTCCTGTGGCGTGGCCGCAGTTGGGTGCGCAAAGGACTGGAGGTCTGGTACACCGTGCTGATCGAAGCGATGTGGCCGAAGGAACGGATCATGGAGGTCTACGCCAACGTCATCGAATACGGCGACGGCGTCTACGGCGCCCAGGCTGCCGCGCGTCGATACTTCCGAAAGGACGCATCGAAACTCACGGCTGCCGAAGCCGCCCGGCTCGCCGCAGTGCTGCCGAATCCGCGCAAATACAGCGTCGCCAAGCCCGGCCCCTACGTGCAGCGCCGCAGCCGGTCGATCGAGCGCCAGATGCGGGCGCTGGGCGGCGTCGCCTACCTGCAGTTCGACTGAAGGCGCCTGCGGGTACTCTATCTGTATATGAATCCCGAACGCCTGACCGTCGTCGTCGCCGCCTTCAACGAGGCCGAAGCCCTGCCGGCGCTGCATCCGCGGATCGCCGCCGTGCTCGACGGGCTGACGGGTGAGGGCATCGAAGGCCATGTGCTGTACGTCGACGACGGCAGTCGCGACCGCACCTGGGCAGTGCTCGACGATATCGCCGCCGCCGACCCACGGGTGTCGCTGCTGCGGCTCAGCCGCAATTTTGGCAAGGAGGCCGCGCTCACCGCCGGTCTCGATCGGGTCCGAGAGGGCGCCGCGATCATTCTCGACGCCGACGGCCAGGATCCGCCGGAGTTGATCCCGCAGTTCGTGGCGAAATGGCGCGAGGGCTACGACGACGTCCACGGCACCCGCACCGAGCGCGATGGCGAGGGCTGGTTCAAACGCGCGACCGCCCACGGTTTCTATCGGATGATGCAGCGGCTGTCGAAAACCCCCATCCCCACCGACACCGGCGACTTCCGCCTGCTGTCGCCGCGTTCGCTCGCCGCCCTCCGCGAGCTGCGCGAGCGGCATCGCTTCATGAAAGGCCTGTTCGGTTGGGTCGGTTTCCGGCAGGTGGCCATTCCCTACCACCGCGAAGCCCGGCTTGCCGGGCGCACCAAGTTCAACGTCTGGCGGCTGTGGAACTTCGCCCTCGAAGGCGTGACCAGCTTCTCCACCGCGCCGTTGCGGGTGGCGACCTATCTCGGCGTGCTCACCGCCGTGCTGGCCTTCGTCTACGCGTCGTGGATCGTGATCAAGGCGATGCTCTGGGGCGACCCGGTCGCCGGTTGGCCGACGATGATGACGGTCATCCTGCTGCTGGGCGGTGTGCAGCTGATGGCGCTGGGCGTGATCGGCGAATATCTCGGCCGGCTCTATGAGGAATCCAAGCAGAGGCCGCTGTATCTGGTGGATCGCTGGCGGCCCGCTGCGGGCGTATCCTTCGGGGACATCGCCCCTGAAGGAGACTTGCGCCATGCGTACCGTCCGTCAGCTGTTGGAAGCGAAGAGCCCGGAGATCCACGCGATCCGTCCTGAGGCTCCGGTCCTCGACGCCATCCGCCTGATGGCGGAGGCGCGCATCGGCGCGCTGCTGGTGATGGACGGTCCCCGCCTTGTCGGCATTCTTTCCGAACGCGATTACGCGCGCAAAGTCGTGCTGCAGGGGCGTTCGTCTTCGGATACGCCGGTGCGCGACATCATGACATCCGAGTTGATCGTGGCGACGTCGCTCGATACGTCGGATGGTTGCATGCAGGTGATGACGGAGCATCGCATCCGGCACCTGCCTGTTCTGGATGGTGATGATGTGCTGGGGATGATTTCGATCGGGGATCTGGTGAAGGCGGTGATCGAGGATCAGCGGGCGGAGTTGGATTCCTTGCAGCGGTATATCGCGAGTTAAGCGCCGCAAGAAACACTCTCTTGAGGGTACCGAAATGGCGGAATCAAAAACGAAAGCCACCAACGCCAACGTCGACGACTACATTGCATCTCGCGCCGACGAGCAACAGAAGGCCGACTGCAAAAACCTAATGACCATACTCAAGAAGGTCACAGGCGAAAATCCAAGAATGTGGGGCTCGAGCATTGTCGGCTATGGTTCGTACAGTTATCGATACGAAAGCGGCCGAACCGGGGAGTCCTGTGCTACCGGCTTTGCAGTGCGTGGTCGCGAGCTTGTGGTTTACCTCGTTGCAGAGGGGAAGAGCCAAGCGCTGCTTCTATCCAAGCTCGGGAAGCACAAGATGGGTAAGTCCTGCTTGTACTTCAAGCGACTGAGTGATCTGGATACTTCGATTCTAGAGAGACTTGTCGCCGAATCGGTGGCCGAGATCCATCGCCGTCACGGGTAATCGCAACCCGTATGGCGGGTTGTTTCGTAGGGCAGGCCCTGGCCCGCCGCAAACGAAGCGTTGAACTGCAATCCAGTGGAAGGCTGTAAGGCGCAGCTCGCAGGGTGAATCCGGCATATTGGAGCGCTTTGCAACAGCGAAGCTGGTCATTCCACCGAGTGTAGAAATATCCTGGCATCACAAGGCTGAAAGCCCCACGACAGTTACGCCCTTGTGCATTGACGCAACACGGTTCGCGCATGGATCAATTCGACGCCGACGCGACCCATCCCGTCGTGACGTTCGGTTCCAGCGCAAAATCAGCGACCTTCAGGTCCTTGGCTGCCCTGAGCATTCGCACGTGCAGCTCCGCAGGCGCGGTGCGCGCGAGCTGTTCGCGGGTGCGGATGCCTGCGGCTGCGAGCAGATGCGCGTCGTCGCCGAGGATGCCGGGCACGCGCAGCAGTCCGGCCTGTTCGGCCCAGCGCCGTATGCGGCTCGGGTCCTGTCCGGTGAGTGCGGCCACGCGCGCGGCGCCGTCTACCGCAGCGATGGCCGCGAGCAGCGCGCCGGTGTCGCGGATATCGGCGGCGTGCAGCGCATCTTCGGCATCGGCGTCGAGGTCCACGATTTCGCGCAGTGGATAGCTTGTGGCGCGCAGGCGGCCGTTCCAGGCAATCGCCGAGGTGGCGAAGACCGCGTTGTTGAGCTGGTTGCCGTGAAAACCGTCTTCTTTCCGTAGGCCGTACCACGCACGGATGCGCGCCGATGCTCCCAGGTCGCGAGGTGCGCTGCGTCTTGCGGATGATTCGGCAGCGGCGATTGCCATGAGTTCGTGAAGCGGTTCGTGGGCAGCATCGGCGGTTGGCTTGATCAGCCCAGCCAGCGTCGGCACCGAGATCGCGCGCGGGGTTGGCGGTGTGCCCAGTCCGAACTGCGCGCAGAGCGTCTTGATGATGGAGGTGTGATCGAGTTGGGTGACGAACGTGCCGCAGCGCCCCGTGACCTGCTGGCCGTCGGTGGGCCGGAACACTTTGGTCGCGATGCGCGGATTGATCAGGATCGCGGGTACGCGCACGCCGGTGCGGTCGTAGTTGAAGTTCGACACCGGTGTGACGAACGGGCTGACTGCGGAACCCGGAGGCATATGGTCGTAGACGCCGCCGTGTTCGTCGTAGGTGACGATGAGCAAGGTGCGATCGAACACATGGGGATGCCTGGCGAGACTGGCATAGACTTCCGCGAGCAGCTTTTCGCCGTTGTCGATGTTGATGGGCGGCTGGAAATTCTGCGCGTTCAGATCCAGCGGATCGGGAATCGCGCCGCCGGGATGATTGCTGTTGGCGGTGTATTCGACGCTGGTGTAGGCGGGCTCGATGAAACTGTAGGTCGGCAGCAAGCCTTTGCGGATGTCGTATTCGAAATTGGTTTCCGAACTGAAATGTTCGCGGTAGCGGAATACGTTGCCACCGTAGAGACTGCCGAAGCACCAGTGCTGGTACACGTATTCGCAGAGTGCCGAGAGCGGCGCGTCGTGGTAGTAGACCTTCCAGTTGAGTTTCGGGTCTTTGCCCGAAAAGTCGCTGCATGCCGGTGCATTGTTGGTCGGGGCCGCCCGGTCGAGCAGTTCGAAGATCGTGGTGTCGGTGACCGGTGCGACGAAGTCGCCTTCGATGATTTTGCTGAAACTCAGGCCCGAGGTGAAATCGCCGTTGTTGATGCGCGATTTCGGCTGCGTCGGTCGCGGCGATTGCGGCTTCGGCAATTTCGACGGCGTCCCGGTATGGGTGAAGATCCGGTTGGAGATGGTCTGCACCGGCGCCGCCGCATACCAGACATCGCTCACGGCGAAGCGTCTGGCCAGCGTATAGCTGACCGGCAGCGTCTGCGCGCTGAAGTACTGCATGATGTTTTTGGGCACCGGTGGAACGCTCGGGAAACCGGGCGAAGGCCGGGTGCCGGGCTGGCGCGCGTAATTCGCCGCGAATCCGGCCATCGTCGCAGTGGGGCAAGCCGACGGCGTCTGGGTGCCGAACAGTTGGAAGTTCATGTCGGTGAACTCTTCGCCCGGGTCCGGGTTCGGGATCGCGCCGGTGGCACTGCCCAGCGGGGCTTGCCACACCGTCCAGGTGCCGACGCCGGGTGCGATCGGGTTGAAATTCGACTCCTGTCCGGTCAGGCCGTGGAAACCCGGCCCGGCGGGATACAGACCGCCGAACAGGTTGTCGAACGAACGGTTTTCCAGCATCAGGACCACGATGTGGTCGATGCCCGGCAGCGGCTGGGCCATGGCAATCCTTCGCGCGAATCGGTCGCGGCACTGGGTGAAACGGGCTTGGCAACGACGGCCGGCCAGTCCGGCTTCGGATGCGGCTTACCGGACGGAGACCACCTGGGCCATCACCGCGATGTAGTGGCAGACGCTGCCGGCGATCACGAACATGTGCCAGACCGCGTGCGAGTAGGGCATCTTCGGCCGGTGGTAGAAAAACGTGCCGAGGGTATAGGCGACGCCGCCGCCGAGCAGCCAGCCGAAGGTCCATGGATCGAGCGCTTTCATGGCGGGCTTGGCGGCGACCACGATCAGCCATCCCATCGCGATGTAGACGATCGTGGAGATCAGCTGGAAGCGGCCGGTGTAGAACAGCTTGAAGATCACGCCGAAGAAGGCCAGCGCCCAGATCGTGCCGAACAGCCACCAGCCGACGGTGTCGCGCAGGCCGATCAGGGTGAACGGGGTGTAGGTGCCGGCGATCAGCAGGTAAATGGCGCAGTGGTCGAAGATCTTCAGACGACCCTTCGCGACAGGGTGCTGAATCGCGTGGTACAGCGTCGAAGCGACATAGAGCAGCAGCAGGGTGATACCGAAGACGATCGCGGCGCTGAGCTGCCAGCCGTCGCCGTACAGTGCCGCGAGGGTGATGAGTACCGCGCCACCGGCGAGGGCGGCGGCGGCGCCCAGGCCATGGGTGAGGGCGCTGGCGATCTCTTCGCTGAGGGTCTCATCGCGTTCGCGGTGGGTATGTTTCATCCGTCGACGATCTCCGGTTTGCCTAGTGCAAACATTCCACAGGCATGCCGCATGCCGGGCGGGGTGTCGGCAGCTTGTGCGATCATGCGCCATCGACATCCGGTTCGGCCATGATCGTTTCACATCTGCACCGTTACATTTTCGTCGCGATGCCCAAGACCGGCACCCATTCGGTGCGGCAGGCGCTGCGCGAGCATCTCGGCCCCGACGATATCGAGCAGGTCGGACTGTTCGTGAACAAGCGCTTCCCGTTCGACGAGGTTGCGCAGATCAGGCACGGTCATCTGAGTGTGCGTCAGGTGCGTCCGTATCTCGGCGATGATGTCTGCGGCGACTATTTCAAGTTCACCTTCGTGCGCAACCCATTCGATCGCTTCGTGTCGTACTGCGCGTTCATGACCCGGCAGCACGGTGCGTTCGAGCGCGACCCCCGGGGCACGATGCGCAGGATATTGTTCGAATTGCGGCCGATGGATCATGTGCACTTCCAGCCGCAGTACACGCTGCTCACCGATGCCGACGACGCGCTGGAGATGGATTTCATCGGTCGGGTCGAACGCATGCAGGACGATTACGATGCCGTCTGCGCGAAAGTCGGCATTCCAAGCCGTGCGCTGGACAAGGTCAACAGTTCCAGACGCGGCGATTACCGGCAGTATTACGATCAGGCCCTGATCGACGGCGTGACCGAGCTGTACCGCCGCGATCTGGAATTGTTCGACTACCGTTTCTGACCCAAACGCACCCAACCCGAGCCATGCGATGAGTCACGATCCCTACGCCAACCCGCGAAAAACCACCACGATCCGCCGCCTCGGCCCGGTCGATATCGCCGCGCTGAAAACGGCGGTGCTGGCGCTTCCGGAGTCGGTATGGGACGCGGAGAACGCAGACAAGCCCAACCGTTTCGAGGCCTTGGACAAGACCCGGCATATCGTGTTCCGCTTCGTCGACAGCGTGCGCGACTGGCGCAGTTCGCACGATCGTCCGGCCTGGGGCGAGTGGCATGCGCTGTTGGAGCCGGTCATGCGGGCAGCGGTGATGCCTTACGGCTACGCCAACGGCCAGTTCCCCCGGGTGATGTTCGCGCGGATGGCCCCGGGCGGCGAGATCAAACCGCACCGCGACGCCAACGCCGCAGCCAAGTGGCCGCACAAGATCCATGTGCCGCTGTTGACCAACGACAAAGTGACCTTTTTCGTCGACAACGTCGGTTATCACTTGCCCGAAGGCGAGGCCGCCGAGGTCAACAACATGGGCGTGCATGCGGTGAAGAACGCTGGCGACAGCGACCGCATCCATCTGATCTTCGAGTATTTCGACGCCGATGAACCCGCGCCGGAATGGCTGGCGCGGGTGATCGCCAACGCATGAGCATCATTCCAGGCGATTGAGCCTGCGTACGCGCCGTAGCCTGCGCTGGATGCTGCACGGATCGTCGAAGACGTATTCCTCGACATCCACCCGCATGCCGTCGTCGGCGGCGAACACTTCGCGCATCGCATACAGGCGGCCGTTGCCCTCGAATGCCAGCCAGCGCTCGCCGTTGCGCACTACCTTGATCCCGGAGACCGACGGGATGATGGCCTGCAGCGCCTCGCTGTCGAGCAGTTTCGCCGCCAGTAATGTGTCGCGATGGGCGCGCAGCGCCTCCGCGCGCTCGTTGGCGCTGTGCAGCGCGGACTCGCGGTCGATACGGTGGATCGGGTCGAGCTGCGCAAGCGGCACCCGCACCACGCGTTTGCCGGTGCGCTTGCGGTGGATGTCCATGACCACTTTGGCCATGTACGCATCCTTGTAGTCCATCTGGGCCACTTCGCTGCGCTTGCCCAGCAGGTATTGCCACCACTGGCGGATCGTGTCGAGCATGGCTGTGGCGTTGAGCCCTTCGGTCCACTCAGTCGATGGAAACCGCGTGCGCGTGTTCGCGCGTCGCCATGAACGTCACCGCCGGCGCACGCTCCTGCGCGAGCTGCAGGTTCACCCGCGTCGGGGCGAGGTAGACCAGTTGCCCGGCGGCATCGACGGCGAGATTCATCGCATTCTTGTCGCGGAACTCTTCGAGTTTTTTGGCGTCGTCGCAGCGGATCCAGCGTGCGGTGGTGACCTGTACCTGCTCGAACGAAGCGTCCACGCCGTATTCATCCTTCAGCCGATATGCAACCACGTCGAACTGCAGCACGCCGACCGCGCCGAGGATCAGGTCGTTGCTCATCAATGGGCGGAAGAACTGGGTCGCGCCTTCTTCGGACAGCTGCGCAAGCCCTTTCTGAAGCTGTTTGAGTTTGAGCGGATCGCGCAGGCGCGCGCGGCGGAAGAGTTCGGGCGCGAAGTTCGGGATGCCGGTGAAACTGAGGTTCTCGCCTTCGGTGAAGCTGTCGCCGATGGAAATGGTGCCGTGGTTGTGGATGCCGATGACATCGCCCGGCCACGCGGTTTCCGCGATCTCGCGATCGCTGGCCATGAAGGTCAGCGCGTTCGCCAGTTTCATGTCCTTGCCGGTGCGCACATGCAGGGTTTTCATGCCGGCGGTGAACTGGCCGGAGCAGATGCGCATGAACGCGACGCGGTCGCGGTGCTGGGGGTCCATGTTCGCCTGGATCTTGAACACGAAGCCGGTGAGCTTCTCTTCGTTCGGCTGCACGTCGCGGCCCGTGGTCGCGCGCACTTTCGGCGGTGGCGCGTGTTCGACGAAGAAATCCAGCAGCAATTGCACGCCGAAGTTGTTCACTGCGGAACCGAAGGACACCGGCGTCTGCTTGCCCGCGAGATAGGCCGCTTTGTCGAACTTGTGCGAGGCGCCTTCCACCAGTTCCAGCTCGTCCCGCACCTCGCGCAACATCTCGGCGCCGATGCGCGCTTCCAGCGCCGGATCGCTGATCGAAGCGAAGATCGTCGAATCCTGGCGGGTGAAATTGCGGCCGGTTTCGTACAGATGCACCTCACCGGTCAACAGGTGGACGACGCCTTTCAAACGCGAGCCCATGCCGATCGGCCAGGTGATCGGCGCGCACTGGATGCCCAGCACCGATTCCACCTCGTCGAGCAGGTCGATCGGATTCTTGCCCTCGCGGTCGAGCTTGTTGATGAAGGTCATGATCGGCGTGTCGCGCAACCGGCAGACTTCCATCAGTTTGATCGTGCGCTCCTCGACGCCCTTGGCCACGTCGATCACCATCAGCGCCGAGTCCACGGCGGTCAGCACGCGGTAGGTGTCTTCGCCGAAGTCGGCGTGGCCCGGGGTGTCGAGCAGATTGACGATGCAGCCTTCGTACGGGAACTGCATCACCGACGACGTGACCGAGATACCGCGTTCCTTTTCCAGCGCCATCCAGTCGGAGGTGGCGTGGCGGGCGGCCTTGCGGCCCTTGACCGAGCCGGCCATCTGGATCGCGCCCCCGAACAGCAGCAGCTTTTCGGTCAGCGTGGTCTTGCCGGCGTCGGGGTGCGAGATGATCGCGAACGTGCGTCGGCGCGCGGCTTCGGTGGAGACATCGGACATGGGGAATCGGCGCCGGTGCGCCCGGGAAACGAAAGGAAGTGGTGAATTATACGGGGATGCGCCTGCCGACAGTCCCCGGTACGAGGGCGCGCTATCCTGTCCAAATGTCGACCTACTGCGATTTCGCCCCCGGCCACCCCGTCCACGGGCCCTACCACGATCACGAGTACGGCGTGCCGACCCGGGATGAGTCGGCGCTGTTCGAGCGATTGATCCTGGAGATCAACCAGGCCGGTCTGAGCTGGGAAACCATCCTGAAGAAGCGCGACGGGTTCCGCCGCGCCTACGACGGCTTCGATGTGGACACCGTCGCGGCCTACGGCGAAGTCGAACGTACGCGGTTGCTTGCCGATCCGGGGATCATCCGCAACCGGCTCAAGGTCGACGCCGCGGTCCACAACGCGCAGGCGATCCGGGCGCTGCGCGATTCGCATGGCGGTTTCGCGGACTGGCTGGACGCACACGCATTGCTGGACGGCGCGTTGCGCGACAAAGCCGCGTGGGTGAAGCTGTTCAAGACGAGTTTCCGCTTCACTGGCGGCGAGATCGTCGGCGAGTTCCTGATGAGCCTCGGCTATCTGCCCGGTGCGCATCGCGAGGATTGCCCGGCGCACAAGCGCATCGCAAAGCTCAAACCTGTGTGGATGCGGCATCGTCGATAGGATGCGCCTTGGCGCATCGGGCTTTGAAATCGATGAATCAAGAGAAGCATCGGTGCGCCAAGGCGCGCGCTATCGGGGTTCGGTGAACCTCAGGATGCCCTGCGGGCCGAACATCCGGAACGGAATCGATTCGAGCTTCATCCCGCGATTCGCCTGCACCGCGAAATGCAGGTGCGGGCCGGTGGTGAAGCCGGTGTTGCCCGACAGTCCGATCACGTCCGCCTTGCGGACGCGCTGGCCTGCGCGCACCAGCACGCCGCCCTGCTTGAGATGCGCATACAGCGCCATCGTGCCGTCGTCGTGGGCGATGCGTATGAAGTTGGCGCTGCGTGCGTAGTGTTCGTTGTCGAGACCGGCCCGCTCGAAGTCGCTTTCGACCTCCATGACCGTGCCGGCGCGGGCGGCGAGCACGGGTGTACCGATATCGGCGGCGAAATCCACGGCGTGACGGTTCTGGTCGTCGTTGTGGCTGTAGACGCCGCCCCAGCCTTGTTCGACCTGCAGCTCCGGGGTGCGCAGCGGATAACCGTACTCGACATCCTTCGGTTTCGCGTTGGGGGTGCCCGGTATCACGTCCAACCACAGTTCGGCCCTGGCCTTGGGTCCGAGGCGCGCGACCAGCGTCCCCTGCAGCGCAGGAACCACGGCGCGTGCGGGCAGCGGCGGATCGGCGCTCGCGATCATGCCGTCCTGCGGGCGCAGCAGCACTTCGATCGGGCCCGAGAGATTGTTGTCGACCCAGACTTCGATGGCATCGGCGCGTCTTTCGAAGCGCATCCGCGCAGCCGGTATGCGTTCGCCGGTCACCGGGGCATGCGCTTCCGATGGGCGCTGTGGATCGCCATGCTCCGATGCACGCTCGCCGTTGGTCGGTACGTTTTTGCGTTCTTTCCACCGGAACAGATCTCCGGCCTGCACCGCACCCATGCAGCAGGTCAGCAGCAGCAACAGGCAACCGCGCGTGCGCATGGCGCTAGAGACAGCTGCGGTCGAGTTTCAGCATCGCGACGATGTCGCGCAGATCGAATGCCGCCACCGACTTGTCGCGGTGCACCGCGAACAGCGCGCCTTTGGGAAAACGATGGCTGGGAGCGGTGCGCAAGCTGATGCCGTCGGTCGCGGCGACGGTGGCACCGGTGAAACTGCCGCGCGCGGCGAGCGAAGCCCGGTCGAACAGTCGAAACACCGTCAAGGTCTGCAGTTGATCCACCGCGATCCAATAACCGCGTTCCCGGCCGCAGGCCCAGAGCGCCACGCCCTCGGCTTCGGCTTCGAAACTTGAGCGAGGGACGCTGCGTCCGGTGGATCTGCCGTTCTGCCGGTACTCGCGCAATGTCGATTCGCGTCGGGTGTCCTCGTCGGCGATCAGCAGTGTCCTGCGTCGTGCATCGCCTGCAAGCGATTCGACGATCCGCAGCGCGGTCGCTTCGCCGGTGTCGCCGAAGCTGCCGAGGGTTTTCGCGGCCAACGCGCCGGTCGTATCGAAGCGGAGGCGGTAGCGGCGCACGCGCTGGTCGAGTTGTTCCAGCGGAGGCACGACTTCGTATCGCGGCCCTTCCATGAAATTGTCGGTGACGTAGACATCGATGGTGTCTTTGTCGACTGGATTCAGCCACAGGCCGTAGGGCGAGCGCAGTTCGGCCTGTCCGAAACTGCCGAGCGGACGGAACTCCGGCAGCGAGAAGCCCTGCACGCGGTGGTTGTCGCGCTCGGCCACGAACAGCCGGTCGCCGAGAACGGCGATGCCGTTCGGTCGGATGAACTGCCCGGGCTCCGGGCCTTTGCTGCCGATCTCGCGCAGGCGCGTGCCGGTGTCGGCGTCGAAGATCACCAGGCGATGACTGGATTTCGCGGTCGCGATCAGCCATGTCGTGCCGTCGGGATGTCGCCAGGTGGCGAGGGAATCGAACTCCTCGTTCGGGGCTTCGGGCGAAACATAGGCTTCGGTCACCAGCTTCGGCACCGGACGCGGCGCAGCGCGATCCCGTGGGGCCTGGGCGGCGCAGGCGGTGATCACGAAAAGGAGAGCCAGGGCGGCCAGCGGCCGGAAATATGACATGCGCATCGGCCCAAGTATCGCCGAATCGGGAGTCTCGCGAACAGGATGCGACTAAAGTCATCGCTTCATCCGTATGAAGCGATTGACATGCCGGAAAACCTCGGGCAAGCTGCGGTCATCCATCAAGACCGGCTGAGGGACAGGCCCGAAGACGCCGGGGCAACCTGATGGAGGCATCGCCAACGCGACGCTTCCACAAGGTGCCAACTCCTGCGGGGACCCTGTGTCCGCCGTGAAGATGGTTGCGCGTCGCGGTCGTGTCTTCCCATCCGTGCGCAGCAGCTCCCCTCCGGTCTCCCCGCGGCTTCGATGGCCCTCATCGCCCCGGAGATCGTCATGACCCTCGCCGCTTATCCAGAATCCCGCACCGCCGCGTGTCGACCGTCGCCTGACTTCTATCAGACGCCCTTCGTCGATGCCCCGGCCGCGATTCGTGGACGTCTGCGCACGTCCTTGGCGCTGCGCCATGCCGGTGCGCGCGATGTGGAGATCGGCTACGAACTCGTCGGGCCCGCCGAGGCGCCGGTCGTGCTGGCCGCAGGCGGCATCTCCGCGCATCGCCACGTCGTTGCAAGCGAAACGTTTCCCGAAGCCGGTTGGTGGCAGGCACAGAGCGGCGTTGGCCTCGATACCACGCGCGTGCGGCTGCTCGCGATCGATTGGCTCGGCGCCGATGGCCAGCTCGACGTGCCGATCGACAGCGCCGACCAGGCCGATGCGATCGCGGCGGTGCTCGACGTGCTGGGCATCGAGAAGCTTGCCGCCTTCTTCGGCAGTTCATACGGCGCGATGGTCGGTCTGCAGTTCTCCGCGCGTTACCCGCAGCGCGTTGACAAGCTGGTCGCGATCAGCGGCGCGCATCGTTCGCATCCGTACGCCAGCGCGTGGCGCGCGCTGCAGCGTCAGGCGGTGGCGTTGGGCCAACTGCAGTGCGACGCGTCGCAGGGGCTCGCGCTGGCGCGACAGCTGGCGATGCTGAGCTATCGCACCCCGGATGAATTCGCCGAACGGTTCGCGGATGCGCCGACCGTAACGAATGGTCGAGTGCGTGTGGCTGCAGAGGACTATCTCGAACACTGCGCCGCGACCTGGGTCGCACGCACCTCGCCGACCGCGTTCCTGCGGTTGTCCGAATCCATCGATCTGCACGCGATCGATCCACGCACCGTGCCGGTACCGACGATCGTCGTCGCCATCGCCGAAGACCGGCTGGTGCCGTTGGAAGATATGTTCGTGCTGGCCGAAGCCCTGCCGCGCAGCGAGATCCGCGTGCTGCGTTCCAAGTTCGGTCACGACGCTTTTCTCACCGAAACCCTGGAGATCGGCAATATCCTGGAACGCACGCTGCAGGACGTCTGCGGAGGTGCGGCATGAGCGGCATCGTGATCGACCAACCGCGCCGTCGTCCCGCGCGCGCCTCGACGCGTGCGGTGCGTGCCGGCATCGACCGCGACACGGCGTTCGGCGCGGTGACCCCGCCGCTGGTGCTGTCGTCGAACTTCAGCTTCGCCGGCTTCGGCGAGAAGCGGCAGTACGACTACACGCGCAGCGGCAATCCGACCCGCGACCTGCTGGCCGAGGCGCTGGCGGAACTGGAGGGAGGTGCGGGCGCGGTGGTCACGTCCACCGGCATGTCGGCGATCACGCTGCTGCTGCATGCGCTGCTGAAGCCGGGCCAGCGGCTGGTAGTGCCGCACGACGCCTACGGCGGCAGCTGGCGCCTGTTCAATGCGCTCGCCAACAAGGGTGCGTTCGAACTGCAGACCATCGATTTCACCGATCCGCGCGCGCTGGCCGAAGCATTGGCGACGAAGCCGGCGGTGGTCTGGATCGAAACGCCTTCCAATCCGCTGCTGCGCATCACCGATCTGCGCTTCGTGATCGAAGCCGCGCATGCGGTCGGCGCGCTGACGGTGGTCGACAACACCTTCCTCTCGCCCGCGCTGCAGACGCCGATCGCGTTCGGTGCGGACTTCGTCGTGCATTCGACGACCAAGTACATCAACGGCCACAGCGACGTGGTCGGTGGGGCGGTGATCGCGAAAGACGCCGAACAGCACACGCAGCTTGTGTGGTGGGCGAATGCGCTGGGCATCACCGGCGCGCCGTTCGACAGCTTCCTGACGCTGCGCGGGCTGCGCACGCTGGATGCGCGTCTGCGCGTGCATCAGGAAAACACCGACGCGCTGGTCGCGCTGTTGAACGACCATCCTGCAGTACGCCGCCTGCATTACCCGGGCCTCGCATCGCATCCCGGGCATGCGGTGGCCGCGCGCCAGCAGTACGGCTTCGGCGCGATGCTCAGCCTGGAACTCGAAGGCGGCGAGGCGGCGGTGCGCGCATTCATCGATGGCCTCGACTATTTCACGCTCGCCGAATCGCTGGGTGGCGTGGAAAGCCTGATCGCGCATCCCGCGACCATGACCCACGCGGCGATGACCGCCGAGGCGCGCGCGGCTGCCGGTATCGGCGACGGACTGCTGCGATTGTCGGTGGGCATCGAGCATGTCGACGATCTTGTTGCCGATATCGTGGCGGCGCTGGACCGTGCGCTCGATGTCGTCGATTCGCGGAAACAGGTCGCGGTATGAATGCCGTAGTCGCGACGCGAACGCCCGTCGCCTGGCGACCGGCGCCTGCGCGTATCGCCTTGCTCGGGACGGGCACCGTCGGCAAGGCGGTGCTCGCCCGGCTTGCCGGTTGGGAAGGTACGCCCCTTGGCGGACGACTGTCGCTGCGTTATGCCGCCAATTCCCGTTTCGGTTGCCAGCCCACGACCTGCGCCGACGCACTTGCGCGTGTCGCGCAGTGCGACTCGACAGCGCCTGCGGATACGCTGCGCGATGTGCTAGGGACGCTCGGCGATCGCGGCCTGCGCATCGTGATCGATGCCACAGCCAGCGAAGCCGTCACCGAATCCCACGCGCATTGGCTGGCGCAAGGCATCCACGTCGTGACCGCGTGCAAGCTCGGGCAGGGCACTTCGCTCGCGCGCTGGCGAGCGATCCACGATGCGCAGTGCACCGGCCGCAGTCGTTACGGCGACAGTGCCACCGTCGGCGCGGGTCTGCCGTTGTTGCGCTCGATCCGTGCGCTGCAGGCCGGCGGCGATCGGATCCATGCCATCGCCGGGGTGCTCTCGGGTTCGTTGGCGTGGCTGTTCAACCACTACGACGGCCTGCGCCCGTTTTCGAGCTTCGTGCGGCAGGCGCGCGATGCCGGCTACACCGAACCCGACCCGCGCGACGACCTCAGCGGCGAAGACGTGCGCCGCAAACTGCTGATCCTTGCGCGCGCCGCAGGTTTCTTGATGGAGGATCACGAGGCTGATGTCTCGCCGGTGATACCACCATCGCTTGCCTCGCTGCCTGCCGGGGCTTTCGATGTCGCGCTGCCGGAATTCGATGTCCGGTTGTGCGAGCGCCATGCCGAAGCCTGCAAACGCAATGAAAGGCTTCGGTTCATTGCGCGCCTGGAACACGGCAAGGCTCGTGCCGGTCTCGAATCGTTGCAGGCAGATCATCCCCTCGCCACTGGCGTCGGCACCGACAACCGTGTCGCGATCTGGAGCGATCGCTACTGCCGGCAACCGCTGGTGATCCAAGGCCCGGGCGCGGGCGCTGAAATCACTGCAGCAGCGCTGTTGGATGATGTATTGAAAATCGCATCGTGCGGATAGCCATCCGGAGCATCAACACTCGATCACGTTCACGGCCAACCCGCCGCGCGAAGTTTCCTTGTACTTGTCCTGCATGTCGCGGCCGGTGTCGCGCATCGTCCTGATCACCTTGTCGAGGCTCACCTTGTGCTTGCCATCGCCCCGAAGCGCCATGCGCGAGGCGTTGATGGCTTTCACCGCGCCCATCGCGTTGCGTTCGATGCATGGAATCTGCACGAGGCCGCCGATCGGGTCGCAGGTGAGGCCGAGGTTGTGTTCCATGCCGATTTCGGCGGCATTTTCTATCTGCCCGGAGGTGCCGCCCAGCGCGGCGGTGAGGCCTGCGGCGGCCATCGAGCAGGCGACGCCGACTTCGCCCTGGCAACCGACTTCGGCGCCGGAGATCGAGGCGTTTTCCTTGTAGAGGATGCCGATGGCCGATGCCGTGAGCAGGAAATCGAAGACGCCCTGTTCGTTCGCGCCAGCGCAGAAACGGTCGTAGTAATGCAGTACCGAGGGAATGATGCCGGCGGCGCCGTTGGTGGGTGCGGTGACGACGCGACCGCCTGCGGCGTTTTCCTCGTTGACCGCGAGCGCGTAGAGATTCACCCAGTCCAATACGGTCAGCGGGTCGCGCATCGCGGCTTCCGGCTTCGACGACAGCTCCGCATGCAGGCTTGGTGCGCGGCGCACGACGTGAAGGCCGCCGGGCAGGGTTCCGGTTTCGCGGATACCCCGCTGCACGCAGGCTTGCATCGCGTTCCAGATGTCCCGCAGCCCATCGCGGATTTCCTCGTCGCTGCGCCAGTGGCGCTCGTTGTCGAACATCAATGCGGCGATGCTCAACCCGGTGCGTTGACTCTGCAGCAGCAGGTCCGCACCGCTTGCGAACGGGTGTCGCAGTTCAGTGGTGTCGGCAACGATGCGGTCTTCGGCCGCTTCGTCCTGATTCACCACGAAACCGCCGCCGACGGAGTAGTAGTCGCGGGTGGCGATTTCCGCGCCTGCCGCGTCGTAGGCGGTGAAACGCATGCCGTTGGTGTGGAACGGCAGCTTCTGGCGCTTGTTCATGATCAGATCGTGCTTCTCGTCGAAGGCGATCGGGTGTTTGCCCAGCAACAGCAGGGTCTTGTCGCCGCGGATGCGCGAAAGCGCCGCGGGAATGGCGTCGGGATCGATTTCGTTGGGCCAATGGCCTTCGAGGCCCATCAGCACGGCCTTGTCGGTGCCATGGCCGCGCCCGGTGAGCGCGAGCGAGCCGAAGACCTCGGCCCGCACACGCGCGGTGCGGGCGAGGTCGCCGCCTTCTTCCAGCCAACGATGCACGAAGCGGCACGCCGCGCGCATCGGCCCGACCGTATGCGACGAACTCGGGCCGATGCCGATCTTGAACAGGTCGAAGGTGCTTACGGCCACTTATTGCTCGCAGAGCCACTTGTACCTGATGGTGTCGCGCAGCAAGCCAGCCTTTTCGATGAGCTTGGGCAGCTCCTTGCGGCACGACAGCTCGATGGCCTTGCGGCGGTCCTTGACATGGGCGATGAGCGTGATACGGGTTTCGTTCTTGTCGTCGTGCAATGCGTGGCGGATGAAGACCTCCGCGTGACGCTGCTCGACGGTGTCGGCGTCGAATACGGCACGCCAGCGGGCGTAATCACGGACGGTGTAGCTGACGAGCACGTACGACATGGACGACCCCCTTCATGTGTGGTGGCCGTATTCTATGCCGCATTGCCCTCGCCGTAGCGACGCCAGCGTATGGTCCCCTTCGTCCCCCGTTTCGTTCTTTACCAGCGCGATGATTGCCATCTGTGCGACCTGGCGCTGGCGGTGCTGGCCGAGGCGCGGCTGCCGACCTTCGAGAGCGCCTTCATCGATGGGGACCAGGCACTGGAGGCCAGGTTCGGGAGTCGGGTGCCGGTATTGCGGGAAGACGCCGGCGGCGCGGAGCTGGACTGGCCATTCGAGGTTTCGGCCGTGGTTGCACTGCTGGTGGGCAGGTCGCCGGGGTCTGACTGAACGGGCATCCGCATGTGGTCCGGTCCGGGATGTCCGTGTGCTAGCGTCGGGGCCCAAGGTGACGATGGAAGCCGAGCGGATGATGCGAACGAAAGGGCTGCGCTGGGGGCTGATGGCACTGGCAGTGGTCGCTGCTGTCGTCGGCTGGTCCTCTGCGGTGGGGCGAGAGAGTCCGCCGCGCGGGCTGCTGCGGATGCACGACGATTTCGTGCTGGCCTTCATCGACAGCCAAGGGTTCGGGCAGCGCCGGTTGCCTGCGATGTCCGGAGTCATGCACCGGCCGGTCGATGGTTCGCGCTGGTTCGTCGCGCATCTCGAATTGATCGGTGTCGCGAAGCACGATCCGCCGCGGGTGTTCTCGAACGAAATGTCGATTTTCCATCAGCGGAACGAGAAGACACCACCGCCTTCACGCACGACCGATCGCGCGATCACGGCGTGGGAGAAGCAGGCGCTGCGCGATCTTGATGCCGGTCAACGACTGATCGTCGAAAAGCAGGGCAAGGGTCTGCGGGTGGTCGGTGCGATCCGGGCAGGCGATGAATGCCTGGGATGCCACAAGAACAAACGCGCCGGCGACATGCTCGGCGCGTTTGTGTACTCGTTGTGGCCCATGCCGGCGGAGACGCCCGCGAAATGATCGCAGGCGCCGCCGCGAGCCATGCTCACTTGGGTTGAAACACGACCCTGGTGGTGACCCTGATGTCGTTCGGGATCACGCCGACATCCGCCCAATCGCCGCTTCCGACCCCGAAATCGAGGCGTTTGACCACGGCCGTGCCCGCGAGGATCGGCTTCGCACCTGCGGTCCAGGTGAATGTCAATGTGACCGGTTTGCTCACGCCGCGCAGGCTCAGCGTGCCATCGGCGGCATATTTGTTGCCCCCGAGCGCGCGGAACTTCGTTGCGGTGTAGTGCGCCTGCGGAAATTTCTTGCTGTTGAAGAACGAGAGGCCGCGCAATTCGCTGTCGTAATCGGCATTGCGCGTGGTCGCGGTGGCCAATGGAATGGTGACGTCGAGTTTCCCGACAGTCGGTTTTGTGGGGTCGAAAGAAAACGTGGTGGCGAAGCCGGGGAACTGGCCGGTGAACCCTTCGCCCTGATACTTGCCGGAAAAACCAAGTGTCGAACCAGTGGCTTGGGCGTAATCGGCGGCGAAGGCGGGGCCGCTCAACAGCAGGCCTGCGGTGAGCGCGGCGACGAAGATTTTACGTGCGGATTCACACAGCATGGTCGGAGTCCTGTGCATTGGTGGCGATGACGGAATCGCCGGTACGCAGCCAGCCTTTTGGCAGCATGCGCGCCAGCGTCGCATCGCGCTGGAAGAGATGGTGGTAATACGCCGCGCCTGCGTGCGCCACGACCAGCAGTGCGAGAACCCAGAACATGATTTCGTGCGCTTCCTCCGCCAGTTCGTGCAGGTCATGGCTCTTGCCGACGATATGCGGCAGGTTGATCAGACCGAACCACTGCAGGGGGAAACCCGCAGCCGAGTTCAACACCCAGCCGCTGACCGGAATGGCGAAGAGCAGCAGATAGATGGCGGCGTGAGTCAGTGCAGCGATACGCTCCTGCCAGCGAGGCGAACCGGGTACCGGGTGTGGCGTGCCTGCGTACATGCGCCACGCCACGCGCAACGCGACCAACGCGAGAATGGTGATGCCGATCGATTTGTGCAGTGCATAGGTCTTGATCTTGTCTGGGCCGTTGGGCAGATCGCCCATTGTCAGACCCAGATAGGCCATGACCAGGATGAGAACCGCGACAGTCCAGTGCAGCAGTTGGCTGATGCCGCCCCAGCGGTCGATGGTGTTTTTCAACGTCATGGTGAGGGTTCCGTTGTGGTCTTGGGTGCGACTTCGGTGGAGAGGGTGTCGGTGGAAAGGGTGTCCGTGGAAGTAGAGTCGTCGTCCGGGGCATCGGTTGCGTCGAGTTCGCCATCCGCCCGGCTTCGAGTCGCTTCGGCCTCGATCCGCAGTTCCACCATGTCGCCGATCACGCTCGGCCAGGCGTCGATTCCGAAGGCTTTGCGGCTGAGTATGGTCGTGGCCGAGAACCCGATCGTCCGTCGGAACGGCGGCAACGGGTGGCGTTTGGCGGCGTTGAGCGTCACGTCCAGCATGATCTCACGCGAAACCCCGCGCATCGTGAGCCTGCCATGGACGGAGGCACGATCGGGCGAGATGGGCTCGATGCGGGTCGATACGAACTCGGCGGTCGGATACGCCGCAGCATCCAGAAGATTCCGCGCCAAGGCCGCTCTGTTCCAGCCGGCATCACCGAGATCGATGCGAGCCAGCGGCACTGTGGCCTGCAGTGTTGCATCGTGCCAATGCTCCGGGTCGACGATCAGGCTGCCGGTGCTGCCGGATACGGTGCCGATCGCCTTCGAGAACCCGGCATGGTCGATGGCGAACATGATCCGGGTATGTACAGGGTCGAGGTTGTAGCGAACGGGTCCAGCGGCGACGGCGTTGCCATTGAACAGGCTGAGGCCCGTAACGACAGCGAAAAGGCAGCGATAGGCGAGCGGCATGAAACGGCCTTGCGGTGGGATTGCCCGATTCTAGGCGGATGACGCAGGATATGCCTGTCTGGAAATGCAATAAAGCATTGCACTGGGATGCGTGCCATGGGACCGAAGGGGGAAGGATGCTGAAGGGAGTTTGGCGCGGGATCGCGATCACCGCACTGGAGTGCGTGTTGCTGCTGCCGGTATTCGCGGGCCAGGTCCTGGCTGCGATGCCTGCTCGTGGTGCGGATCAACGGGAGCCGCGCTTCATACGGTTCGGCGTCGAACAGGGCCTGTCATCGACGATCAACGATCTGGCAATCGATCGCCAAGGATACATCTGGGTGGCCACCGGCGATGGTTTGGCGCGCTACGACGGGACAATGTTCCGCTACTGGCGCCGTGTCGTGGGAGAGCCGGCTTCTTTGCCGGACAATGAAGTGACTCTGGTTCATGTGGATTCGGCGGACCAGGTATGGGCAGCGACATGGTTCGCACTGAGCGTCCTTGACGCTGATCATCGAGTTCCCAGGACGATTCAGTTCCGCGGTGACGCCGCTCGATGTGGAATCGATATCACTGCAATGACATCGACGCCGGAAGGGACTCTTTGGCTTGGGAACCGTGCGGGAGATATATGTCGAATCATGCTAAATAAGGTCGTTGAGCGATTCCATTCGCCATTTAGTAGCCGATCATACTTGGGTGATCATATTCCTGTGGCACTTAAAGCTTCGTCTTCTGGCAATTTATTGGTTGGAACAGACAAGGGATTGTGGCGATTCGAGTCGAATAATATGTCTTCAGCTCCAGTAGAAATTCACAAAGGTAGAACCGGTGGCAATGCTGTATTCATACTGTCTCCAGCAACAGGTGATTCGACTTGGGTAGGCGCTGAAAATGGCCTTTTTCTTCTAGCCGCAGACGGAGAGGTGAAGCCTGTCTCAAAGGTAGTTGAAAGAAAATTCCGCCGAGCAGTGGTATTGAGTACGCGAAACGGAAATCTTTGGATAGGTAGTTATTATGGTCTTTATAGAAAAGTTTCAAATTTTGATGTCAATAAAATACAAAGTAATGGATTTGGTATGGATAGTGGAGTGAGCAGGATTGTTGAAGATCAAGAGCAAGGATTATGGTTTGCGAGTTACTCAGAAGGATTGTTATATCTTTCCTACAGGAATGATTTTTTTTGGAGTTTACCTAAAGGAATTGTCGAAAAAAGCATAGACTTTCATGGCGCTGAAGTTGACGATGATAAAAGTATCCTGATATTGACAAGGGCAGGGCTTTATCGCGCAGAGAAGTACGCTGATGAGTTCAGAAAGATCCCGATTTTTATTGAAAATAATTTGCAAAGTCGCCTTATTTTTTCCAGTTGTTCAAATGATGGCGTGTGGATTGCAGATGATAATGGAATTTCGTTTTTGGATCTAAAATCAAAGAAATCAAAGCGTGCTTTTCCGGGGTTTTCTGACAAAAATAAGGGGAAACACGAGTCTATGCGCTGCGTGAATGGTCGCGCATGGGTTTCTTTGCTTGGTGGTGGGATGTTGGTCTACTCGAAAGATGGCCAGTTAGTCAAGGAATTTTCACCGCGAGAGACTTTGGGCGGGGAGGCTGAAGCTTTTATCGACTTGCAATTTTCACCAGACGGATCGCCGTGGTACAGCGATGGCAAGGACTTGAGGCGCTGGAATGGGGCTCGTTTCGTTCGTGCCCCGTTGCCTGCGGGAGAATATGTTTACGGCCTCGATTTCGCTTCCGAAAATCAGTTGTGGGTGGCGCGCTTCGGAAGTCTGGAACGCTATGAATGGGATGGCGTCGCGCTGCACTTGCGCGAGCGGGTGACGGCACAGCAAGGATTGCCGTCCGTGGAAACACGAAGCGTGCTGGCGACCTCCACCGGAAACATTTGGCTGAATACTGTCCGAGGTCTGGTCCATTACGATTCCAGGCAGCATCGTGCGCGCCTGTTCGGGCTGAGGGACGGCTTGCCCGGTCTGGATTTCACCGTGGATGTATTGAAAAGAAGCCCTGACGGCCCGGCCATTGCGATTTCCAAAGAAGGCATCGTCATGTTCGACCCGGACCAACCGTTGCCAGCGCCACGTGCGTCCGCGTTGGCGGTCGAGACGATCGAGCTGCGGCGTGGAGAGGACACTGTCGCCTTTTCGCGATACGGCAACGCTGATCTGCGCGCGGTCATGCAGCCGGATGATCGTGACCTCAGGATCGTCGCAAGGATCATGTCGTTTGCCGATCCGGCGGCTTATCGTTACCGGTTCAAATTGACGGGCTATGATCCCGACTGGGTGGATCAAGGCAGTCGTGGAGAACGTATATTTTCCGCACTGTCGCCCGGGCATTATGTCCTTGAGGTGCAAGGGGCGAATGCCGACGGCGTATGGTCTCCGATCAGGCGGATCGAGATATTGGTCCAGGCGCCCTGGTGGCAACGGTGGTGGGCGCTGGTCTGTTATGTCATCGCGCTCGCGATGCTGTTCTGGTGGGCAGCTTATCTCTATCGTCTTCGACTCAAGCGGCGTCATGAGTACCAGATGATCGCGCAGAAGCGCGAGGTCGCCGAGCAGGCGTCCCAGGCGAAAAGCCGCTTTCTCGCGAATCTCGGTCATGAGGTGCGTACGCCGATGACCGGTGTGCTCGGCATGAGCGAACTGTTGCTGTCGACCGCGCTCGATAAGAATCAGCAGGGGCAGGTACGGTCGATTCGTCGCGCGGGCGAGCATCTGTTGCGGCTGGTGAACGATGCGTTGGATCTCGCGCGCATCGAAGCAGGGCGCCTTGAGCTTGAAGTCGTTGATTTCGATCTCGACGCATTGGTGGAAGAAGTGGCTGCGTTGATGCGTCCCTTGGCCGACCGAAAAGATCTGATGCTGCGAGTCGATATTGCGCCGGATGCTCGGGGCGGCTGGTGCGGCGATCCGACCCGGATCCGGCAGATCCTGCTCAACCTTCTCGGCAATGCAGTGAAGTTCACCGAACGCGGTGAGGTGGCATTGTCGATCGAAACCGAGGTGCCGCACGGACTGCGCATGATCGTGAGCGATACCGGTCCCGGTCTCGATACCGAGCAGCAGCAGCGCTTGTTCCGCCGCTTCGAGCAGGCCGAAGGCGCGCGCACCGCGAGTCGTTATGGCGGCAGCGGGCTCGGTCTTGCGATCTGCGAGGAACTGGCGTTGGCGATGGGCGGTGGTATCGAACTGCACAGCGCGCCGGGAGCCGGCACCCGCTTTACGGTGCGGCTACCGTTGGCGCGCGCAACGACGGTGGGTACACACCCGCATCTCCGGCACGAGGTTGGTGGCGTGAGGATGGTCCGCGATGTGCTGCTGGTCGAGGACGACGCCATCGTCGCGGATGTGCTTGTCGGGATGCTGCAGGCGCAGGGTCATCGGGTGACGCACGCGGGGCATGCGCTGGCGGCATTGACCGAAATCGCGACAGGCAGTTTCGATATCGCGTTGTTCGATCTCGATCTGCCCGGGATGGGGGGGCTTGCGCTCGCGCGCCATCTTCGCGCGCAGGGCTGGACCATGCCGATGATCGCGATCACCGCGCGCGCCGACAGCAGTGCGGAATCGGATGCCAAAGACGCGGGCTTCGACGCGTTCCTGCGCAAGCCGCTGACGGGCGATGCGCTGGGTGACGCGCTGCACGATCGGCTCGCGAAGCGCGTCGAAACGGACTGATCAGCGTGCGCTGATCTCATGCACAGCCTGCACCAGCGCGGCGACGTGTTCGGGATCCATGTCGGGTGACATGCCATGGCCGAGATTGAAGATGTGGCCGTCGCGCGAGCCGCCGTTGCCTTCGGCGTAGCTGTCGAGCGCCTGGCGCACTTGCCCGCGAATCGCTTCAGGGCTGCCGTAGAGAACCGCAGGGTCGAGGTTGCCCTGCAGCGCGACCTTGCCCTGCGTACGGCGCGCGGCATCGGACAGCTCCACCGTCCAGTCGATGCCGACACCTTCTGTACCCGATGCGGCCAACGCTTCCAGATAGGGTGCGTTGCCTTTCCCGAACAGGATGAGCGGCGTGCGTGCCGCGCCTGCGCCGCGTTCGAGTTCGTGTGCGATCCGGGTCAGATACGGCAGGGAGAACTCGCGATACATCGCCGGGCCCAGTGCGCCACCCCAGGTGTCGAATACCTGCAGTGCCTGCGCGCCGGCCGCGCGCTGTGCGGACAGGTAGGCGATGACCGCGTCGGTGTTCACCGCGAGGATGCGATGCAGCAGGTCCGGTGCGTTCAAGGCCATCGCCTTGATCTTCGAGAAATTGTCGCTGCCGCCGCCTTCGACCATGTAGCAGGCGAGCGTCCACGGGCTGCCGGAGAATCCGATCAGGGGCACCCGGTTGTCCAGTTCGCGACGGATGACGCGCACCGCGTCCATCACGTAGCGCAGCTCGGTTTCCATATCCGGCACCGCGAGCTTGGCAACATCTTCCGCAGTGCGGACCGGGCGTTCGAACTTCGGGCCCTCGCCATCGGCGAAATACAGACCGAGGCCCATCGCGTCGGGCACGGTGAGAATGTCGGAGAACAGGATCGCCGCATCCAGCGGGAAGCGCGCCAGCGGCTGCAATGTGACTTCGCAGGCCAGGTCGGGATTCTTCGCCATCGCCAGGAAGCTGCCGGCGCGCTTGCGGGTGGCGCGATATTCCGGCAGATAGCGGCCGGCCTGGCGCATCAGCCAGACCGGGGTGCGGTCGACGGGTTCGCGGCGGAGCGCGCGCAGGAAACGGTCGTTGCTCGGGGCGGTGTCGGTGATCAAGCGGGAATCCTGTAGGAAAGCGGCTGGAGAAAAGCGGGCTGGGGTCAGTTCGGCGCGTCGACGCCTTGCGCGAACATCAACTGGAATCCTTTCTTCAATGTCTGGTCGCGGGCGCGCTCGAACGCGCTGAGTGCGGAGGTCTGGTCGAGATACTGCTCGCGTTTGAGCGTGCTGCGACCACCGACCTGGCCCGATTCGCGGGTGAGGGTCCAACCGCCGATCAGGTCGGCTTCCAGCTGCAACTGCACGAAGCGCGGGGCTTCGCGTCCATCGGGGCGTTGCTGCAGGAAGAGGCGCATGGGCGGATTGTAAGCGGTGACGCTGCCGTCCGTGCCGCCGGACCCAAGGGCGGATGAGGGGTCAGCTTACCTGCAGCGTCTCCAGCACCGCGTCCTCGGGTACATCGGAGACGATCCGTGCTGTCCCCGGCGCCTCCCACAGCACGAAGCGCAGGCCGCTGGCGCTCGCTTTCTTGTCCAGGCGCATCCGCTGCAGCAGGCGATCGGGTTCCAGCCCCTGTGGCAGCGTGGTCGGCAGGCCGAATCCTGCCAGCAGGGTGCGCAGGCGCTCGGCATCCACCGCCGGGGCCATGCCCAGATGCGCGGACAGCCGCGCCGCCATCACCATGCCGACCGCGACCGCTTCGCCGTGGTTGAGGGCGTGGTTGTCGAGGCCGTGGCTGGCGTAGCCCTGTTCGGCTTCGATCGCATGGCCGAAGGTGTGGCCGAAATTCAGCAGCGCACGTTCGCCGTGTTCGAAGGGATCGTGTTCGACGATCGTGGCCTTGTGCTGGCAGCTGCGTGCGATCGCCTCGATCAGCGGCTCGCGCTCGCGCGCCAGCAATGGCACGGTGTGTGCTTCCAGCCAGTCGAGAAACGGCGCATCGACGATCGCGCCGTACTTGATGACTTCGGCCAGCCCGGCGCGCAATTCACGGTCGGGGAGGGTGTCGAGTGCAGCGATGTCCGCAAACACGCCTCGCGGGGGATGGAAAGCGCCGACCAGATTCTTGCCCTGCGGCAGATCCACGGCGGTCTTGCCGCCCACGGAGGAATCCACCATCGCCAGGAGCGTGGTCGGCAGTTGCAGGCAGTCGATACCGCGCATCCAGCAGGCTGCGGCGAATCCGGCGAGGTCGCCGACCACGCCGCCGCCCAGCGCCAGCACGCAGGCGTCCCGGGTCGCGCCCAACGTCGCCAGCACATCGATGATCTGGCTGAAATGGGCCATGGTCTTGGCCTGTTCGCCGGCAGGCATCACGAACCGGTTCAGCCGAAGCTCGGGGCGGACGTTGTGCAGGGCCACTTCGATCCGACGCGCGTAGAGCGGGGCGACGTGTTCGTCGCTGACGATCAGGACATGACGGCCGCGGATCCGCGAGGCCAGCGCGATGCCGTCGTCGAGCAGGCCGTTGCCGATCGAGATGGTGTACGGGTGGGCGCCACCGATGTGGACGACGCGGAGTGCAGAGGCGGTCATGGCGATTCCGGGACGGGGTCGGGACGGGGGCCGGGGCATTGCCAGTGGATATCGAGCAGATCGGCCAGGCGTTCGGCCGCATCGGCAGGTGTCATGCCGGCAGGCGAGAACTGCAGGTCGGCGATTTCCGCGTACAGCGGCGCGCGTTCGGTTGCGAGCCGCGCCAGCACCCCGGCCCGATCCGCACCTGCCAGCAGCGGCCGGCTGCGGTCGTTGGCAAGCCGTGCCAACTGTTCGTCGACATCGATCTGCAGCGACACCACGAAACCCTGCCGGCGCATCAGCGCACGATTGAGGGGGTCGAGCACCGCACCGCCACCGCTGGCGATCACGCACCCTTCGCGGGCGAGCACGTCCGCGAGTGCTTCGCATTCGCGGCGCCGGAATCCGGCTTCGCCCTCGCAGGCGAAGATCGTCGGGATCTCGGCGCCGGCGCGGGCTTCGATCTCACGGTCCAGATCCACGAACGCCAAGCCCCGGGCCTGGGCAAGGCGGCGACCGAGCGAGGACTTGCCGGCGCCCATCGGGCCGATCAGGACAAGGTGGGGCGCGGGGTTCATTGCGCGATTTTAACAGCCGCGGCGTAACCTGCCGTTCCGGCGTCTTGCCGGCCCAATCGAGGAGTTCCGCCATGTCCATCGCCAAGATCATCGAAGTCAATGCCGCGTCGAACACCAGCGTCGAGGACGCCGTCCGCAGCGGCCTGAAGAAGTGCGCCGAGTCGGTCAAGAACATCAAGGGCGCCTGGATCAACGAAACCAAGGCCGTCACCGACGACGCCGGCAATGTCATCGAGTGGCGGGTGAACATGCGGGTGAGCTTCGTCGTCGAGTAAGCGCTGCGCTCGATCCATCGATCGAGCAGCACAGCGAGGACGCGCCCTCGCGCGTCCCGCGCTTTGATCCGGCTCAGGTGCGGGCCACGCGGCATCGCGCGACAATGTCGCAACGCCGCATCCGGAAGCCCTGTCATGACCCTCTACGCCGAAGCCCTCGCCACGTTCGACTCGCTGTTCGCGCAGGCCAAGGCGGCCGGCATTCCAGAGCCCACTGCGATGACCGTCGCCACCGCTACGCCCGGTGGCCTGCCCTCGGCGCGGATGGCGCTGCTCAAGACGCACGACTCGCGCGGTTTCGTGTTCTACACCCATCTCGACGGACGCAAGGGCCGCGAGCTGCAGGCGAATCCGAACGCCGCACTGCTGTTCTTCTGGAAAGCGCTGGGAGACGATGGCGTGCAGGTGCGGGTCGAGGGCGAGGTCCAGATCGTCGACGATGCCGAAGCCGAAGCGTATTTCGCGATGCGTCCGCGCGCCAGCCAGCTCGGCGCCTGGGCTTCGCATCAGTCCGAGACCCTTGACGCCCGCGAAACCTTCGAACAACGCTTCAAGGATGCCGAGCGTGAATTCGAAGGCCGCGACGTGACGCGTCCGCCGCGCTGGGGTGGCTTCCGTGTGCTGCCACGCGCAATCGAATTCTGGTATGGCGCGCAGTACCGCCTGCACGAGCGGTACCTCTACGAACGCGGTGCGGATGGGGTTTGGACGAAGCGGATGCTGTATCCGTGATTGTCGGGGCGCCTGCATCAAGGTGAGCGTTCAGCGCTCTGGTGGAGGCGGAGGGGGATGCATCAAAAAGCGTTGAAGCCGTCAGGTCTGCACGAGACAGGCGGGGTCGCCGAAACCTTGTAAAGCGCCTCGACATCCAAATGGTACAGCGCCATGCCCATGTGCCCGTACTGGCCCGGGCCCGTGGTGGTGCCCAGCCATTCGACATAGACCATCCGGCCCGTCATGAGGTCGTCATCGTCCGGACTGGCCGCGCGTTCGATAGCGCGGTCGATAACACGCGGCATATCGACCCAGAAGTGGCCTGGCGTGTCGTAGTACGTTGCTTCCGGAGGCATGCCGGTGCAGGGCACGAAGCTGGATGTCTCGAATCCCCACGTGTAAAGGCCTGCGAGGCGCATGCGTTGCTTTCGCAGCGGTGGTTCCACGCACAGCGTGGCATCCACTTCGATGACCGCATCCGCACGTCCGTCGCGTACAACGATGGGTGCCGCCCCGATCCGCCGACCACGGGCAAGAAACACCCGGCTCGGGCAATACGCCGTGATTTTTTCTTTCGGCCGAGGCATTTCGCGCCGCTCTTCATGGCGCCCTTCTGCATCGGTCCGGCCACTGCCGACGCCGATCCCTGCGACGGGCCTGCCGCTGCTGCGATCGCGTACCAGTACCGTCAAATGCAGGGCTGTGCGTTGCCGCTCCGATTCCGCTGCCACTGCAGCTTCGGCCGGGTCGAGAGGTTTACCTGAAGCCGTATCCGCAGTTGCATTGGATGCTGCAGCTTCGGCTGCGGCTATGAGGGCGTCCATGTCTGCCTGCTCCGCCACATGGCTCCGCGTTGCCGGAGGGCCGTGTTCGGTTCCGGAAACCGCGCCATCGGAGTTGCTCTCATCCGATGCCCCAGTATCGGGTTCTTGCCTGCGGGCGCCCGCATCGGTATTGGTCGTGGATGCGGCACCGGCACCGGCGTCAGCACCGATCTTGCCGCTGTCGCAGGCGGACAGTGACAGCATCGACGCGAAGATCAGTCGCCATACGCGCATGGGGCACCGGTTAGACTTTGGAATCGCATCCACTCTGCCAGAACCCGTCGCATGCCGCCGCAACGCATCGTCTGCCTCACCGAAGAGCCCACCGAAGTGCTGTATGCGCTCGGCGAACAGCACCGCATCGTCGGTATCAGCGGGTTCACGGTCAGGCCTGCGATCGCGCGCAAGGAAAAGCCGAAGGTCAGTGCGTTCACCTCGGCGAAGATCGGCGAGATCCTGAAGTTGCAGCCGGACTTCGTGATCGGGTTTTCCGATATCCAGGCCGAGATCGCGTCGGCGCTGATCAAGCAGGGCGTGGAGGTGTGGATCAGCAACCACCGCAGCGTCGACGGCATTCTCGATTACATCCGTCGGCTCGGTGCGCTGGTCGGTGCGGTGGAGAAAGCGAATGCCTACGCCGATGAGCTGCAGCGTGGACTCGACGCCATCGCCGCACAGGCGGCGGCGCTGCCGTGTCGGCCGAAGGTGTATTTCGAGGAGTGGGACGATCCGTTGATCAGCGGTATCCGCTGGGTCGCGGAGCTGGTGCGGATCGCCGGTGGCGACGATATCTTTCCCGAGCGCGCGGCGGAATCGCTGGCGAAGGCGCGGATTCTCGAAGTTACGGACGAAGTGATCCGGCGCGCGCCGGACATCATCCTCGGCTCGTGGTGCGGCAAGAAATTCCGACCGCAGAACGTCGCTGCGCGTCCGGGCTGGGATGCGATTCCCGCGGTGCGTCACGGCGAGCTGCACGAGATCAAATCGCCGATCATCCTGCAGCCGGGTCCGGCTGCCTTGACCGACGGCGTTCATGAGATCGCGAAGATCATCCAGGCCTGGTCGCGCCGGTAGAACGGCCTTCAGGCTGCGGCGCCGCTCAGGGCTCGAAATCCCGCGAGAACGCCATTGTCGAAGTGGCTGCGCCTTCACGCTTGATCTTCAGATCGAACCGCAGCGTATCCGGTGGCGACATCTGTGCAGTGCCGATGTAGTCGGTCAATTCGCCGACCCGCATCTCGCGCATCGCGATGGGCTGGGTCTGCCCCTGCAGATTGGTCGTGCTGGCGGTGATCGTCGCCGGCAGCGACACATCGGAACTCTCCGGTCCCCGTCGCACCGACACCATCAGCAGCACGCTGCGGCCGTCGCGCGGAATGCCGTATTCCCGCGCCATGCGTTCGTGCAGGTTCCCGGTTGCGATCACGTTCGCCCGCATCGTCACGTCGCCGTCGCGAGCCACCGCTTCCTGCGGGGTGTCGATGCGTTTGGCCGGCTTGGGCGCATCGTTGCCGCAGGCGGCCAGGGCGAGGCAGAGCAGGGCGATGGCGGTCGGTCGCATGGGGGTGACTCAGTCGTTGGCGGCGGACAGCTGCCGGCCGCGTTCGGTGGCGTTGCGGATGGCCGAGGCGACCAGTTCGCGGAAGCCGCCGGCCTCGAAGGTCTCGATCGCGGTCTGGGTGGTGCCGCCCGGTGAAGTGACCCGGCGGCGCAGCTCCGCCGGGTCCTCGCTGGATTCGGTGAGCATCCGCGCGGCACCCAGCACGGTTTCCAGCACCAGCGCCCGTGCGGCTTCGGCCGGCAGGCCCTGGGCCAAGGCGGCGGCGTCCATCGCTTCGGCCAACAGGAAGATGTACGCAGGGCCGCTGCCTGAGACGGCGGTGACTGCATCCATCTGCGCTTCGCTTTCGATCCACACGGTTTTGCCGGCGCTTGCCAGCAGATTGACCGCACGTTCGCGGCCATTGGCGTCCACTTCGGCACTGGCGAATAGACCGGTGACGCCTGCGCCGAGCAGCGCCGGCGTGTTCGGCATCGCCCGGACCACGGCGCCGCCGCCGCCCAGCCAGCGCTGCAGCTGCGCGGCGGTGATGCCGGCGGCGATCGATACCACCAGCGGTCGCTGCGCCTGCGCCAGCGGCGCGAGCGCTTCGCAGACCGCGCGCATGACTTGCGGCTTCACCGCCAGCAGCCACAGCCCGGCAGGCCCGGCGGCTTCGGCATTGTCGGCGCCGACCGTCACCCCGAAATCGTGGGCCAGCGCCTCGCGCAGGACTTCGACAGGTTCGGACACGCGGATATCGGCGGCTGCCGTACCCCGGGCGAGCAGGCCGCCGATCAGGCTGCGGGCCATGTTGCCGCCGCCGATGAAGGCGATGGTGTATTCGGAAGTCATGGCGTCTCCGGGACGTCGATGGATGCGGTCTTCGGGGCACGGGCGCCGAACAGCGCGCTGCCGATGCGGACCATCGTCGCACCTTCGGCGATCGCCAGCGCATAGTCCTCGCTCATGCCCATCGATAGCGTGTCGACGTCGGGATGCCGGCTGGCGAGGGCATCGAACAGTCCGCGCATGCGCCGGAATGCGCTGCGGCGGCGATCCGTGTCGGGCTCGGGCGCCGGGATCGCCATCAGCCCGCGCAGGGCGAGCTGCGGCTGGGCGGCGATGGCGGCGGCCAAGGCGTCGACCTCTTCCGGACGGCAGCCGTGCTTGCTGGTTTCGTCGTCGATATTGACCTGGATGAGGACGTTCAACGGCGCCCGATCGGGTGTCCGGTGCCTGGCCAGCACCTCGACCAGTTTCAGCCGGTCCACGGTCTGCACCCAGTCGAACGCGGCGGCTGCTTCGCGGGCCTTGTTCGACTGCAGGTGGCCGATGAGGTGCCATTCGATCCCGAGCCCGCCCAGCGCCGGCTGCTTGGCGAGCGTTTCCTGCACGTAGTTCTCGCCGAAGGCCAGCGGGCCATCGGTCTGGCGTGCGCGCAGGGCTTCGGCAACGCGCACGATGGCTTCCGCAGGCCGGGTCTTGCTGACCGCGAGCAGACGCGCCTTGGGCCGACCGCTCGCGGCGGCGGCGGACATGCGTTCGAGAATGGCGTCGAGTGCGGGATGGGGCAGGGCTTCGGACATCGCGGCGGGGGAAGGTCGGTGTCGTGGACGCGACCAGAGTCGCGGAATCGACAGTGTGCGACGCGCGTCGCGGAATCGACAGTGTAAGCCGAGCCAACTGCTTGCGGCTGCGGGGTGACAGCGCCGGGTCCGGGGCTATACTCCGGCGGGTCAGTCGTTCCATCACGTCATCAACACGACATCGCAACGCGGGGAGCTTGCATGGATATCGCCGAACTTTTGGCATTCTCGGTCAAGAACAAGGCTTCGGACCTGCATCTGTCGGCCGGGCTGCCGCCGATGATCCGCGTCGACGGCGACGTTCGCCGGATCAATATTCCCGCACTCGATCACAAACAGGTGCATGCGCTGGTCTACGACATCATGTCGGACAAACAGCGCCGCGATTACGAGGAATTCCTCGAAACCGACTTCTCGTTCGAGATCCCCGGCCTGGCCCGCTTCCGCGTCAACGCGTTCAACCAGAACCGCGGCGCCGGCGCCGTGTTCCGGACCATTCCTTCCGAAGTCCTGACCCTGGAAGACCTGGCGACGCCGCCGATCTTCCGTGAGCTGATCGACCAGCCGCAGGGGCTGATCCTGGTCACCGGCCCGACCGGTTCGGGCAAATCGACCACGCTGGCGGCGATGGTCGACCACGTCAACAAGAACGAATACGCCCACATCCTCACTGTCGAGGACCCGATCGAATTCGTCCACACCTCGCAGAAATGCCTGATCAACCAGCGCGAGGTCCACCGCGACACCCACGGCTTCAACGAAGCGCTGCGCTCGGCGCTGCGCGAAGACCCCGACTACATCCTGGTCGGCGAGTTGCGCGATCTGGAAACCATCCGCCTGGCGCTGACCGCTGCGGAAACCGGGCATCTGGTGTTCGGCACGCTGCACACCTCCAGCGCGGCCAAGACCATCGACCGCATCATCGACGTGTTCCCGGCAGGCGAAAAGCCGATGGTGCGTTCGATGCTGTCCGAATCGCTGCGCGCGGTCATTTCGCAGGCGCTGCTGAAGAAGGTCGGCGGCGGCCGTACCGCAGCCTGGGAAATCATGGTCGGCACCCCGGCCATCCGCAACCTGATCCGCGAGGACAAGGTCGCGCAGATGTATTCGTCGATCCAGACCGGCCAGGCCTACGGCATGATGACCCTCGATCAGCATCTGCAGGACCTGGTCAAGCGCAGCCTGATCACCCGCCAGCAGGCGAAGGGTTACGCCAAGGACAAGCGGTTGTTCGAATAATCATTCGTGTCATCCCGGGCGCAGCGAGGAACCTGCTGTTGTCTCTTTGCCGATGAAAGCAGGTCCCTCGTTGCGCTCGGGATGACAGTCATCAGGGTGCAGCCATTCAAGATCCGGAGTTCCCCATGAGCACCATCGATTTCACCTCGTTCCTCAAGCTGATGGCGCACCAGAAGGCGTCGGATCTGTTCATCACCGCAGGCATGCCACCGGCGATGAAGGTCCACGGCAAGATCACGCCGATCACCCAGAACGCGCTGACCCCGCAGCAGAGCCGCGATCTGGTGCTGAACGTGATGACCCCGGCGCAGCGCGAGGAGTTCGAAAAGACCCACGAGTGCAACTTCGCGATCGGCGTCTCCGGCGTTGGCCGCTTCCGCGTCAGCTGCTTCTACCAGCGCAACCAGGTCGGCATGGTGCTGCGCCGGATCGAATCGAAGATCCCGACCATCGAGGAACTCGCGCTGCCGCCGATCATCAAGACGCTGGCGATGACCAAGCGCGGCATCATCATCTTCGTCGGCGCCACCGGCACCGGCAAATCGACGTCGCTGGCGGCGATGATCGGCTACCGCAACCAGAATTCCAGCGGCCACATCATCACCATCGAAGACCCGATCGAATTCGTGCACAAGCACGAGGGCTGCATCGTCACCCAGCGCGAAGTCGGCATCGACACCGACAGCTGGGAGAACGCGCTCAAGAACACCCTGCGCCAGGCGCCCGACGTGATCATGATCGGCGAGGTGCGCACCCGCGAGGGCATGGACCATGCCATCGCCTTCGCCGAAACCGGGCATCTGGTGCTGTGCACCCTGCATGCCAACAACGCCAACCAGGCGATGGACCGCATCATCAACTTCTTCCCCGAAGACCGCCGCAACCAGCTGTTGATGGACCTGTCGCTGAACATCAAGGGCGTGGTCGCGCAGCAGTTGATTCCGACGCCCGATGGCAAGGGCCGCAAGGTCGCGATGGAAATCCTGCTCGGCACGCCGCTGGTGCAGGACTACATCCGCGACGGCGAGATCCACAAGATCAAGGAAGTGATGAAGGAGTCGACCAACCTCGGCATGAAGACCTTCGACCAGGCGCTGTTCGAGCTGTATCAGGCCGGCGAGATCAGCTACGAGGACGCGCTGCGCTTCGCCGACTCCCAGAACGAGGTGCGGCTGAAGATCAAGCTCGCCCAGGGCGGCGACGCCCGCACGCTGGCGGCCGGTCTGGACGGCGTGGAAGTGGCCGAGGTCCGCTGAGCGCCAGGCCGTCCATGGCGCCGCCGTGAACTTCACCGGCGGTACGCGGTCCCCATAGACCCGGTGCGCGCTGCCTGCGCGCAGGGCGCCCGTTCCCGGAATGCGACCCGCCAAGTCGCGTTGCGGCGCCTGTTAGAGTAAGACCATCCCCCACAACGGCCGATGCGCCGGTTCCGAGGTCAGGACCAGTGAACGCAGTCATGCAGCCAACCGAAGAGCAGATCACCTTGCCGCCGGCCTCCGATGGTGAACGGATCGTCGCTGCGTTGATCGACAAGGGGCGCTTGAAAGAAGCCGACCTCGTACGTGCGCAGCGCCTGCAGGAGGAAACCGGCAGCGAATTGCTGGCGCTGATCGCCCGCCTCGGGCTGGTCTCCGAGCGCGATCACGCCGAGGCCTGCGCCGAGGTGCTGGGGCTGCCGCTGGTGGCGATCAAGGAATTGCCCGACCTGCCGCCGGAAGGGGTCGATCTCAGCCTGAAGTTCATGAAGCAGTTCGCGGCGGTGCCGGTGGGCGAGAGCGACGCGCATGTCGCCGTGCTCATGGCCGACGCGCAGGACATCTATACCCTCGACGCGATCCGGCTCGCCACCCACCGCGAGGTACGGCCGCTGGTCGGACTGCGCTCGGAGATCGGCGACCTGATCGAACGCTGGCACGGCCAGGGCCGCAGCGCGATGGGCGCGATCGTGGAGACCGCCGAAGGCGAAACCGGCGATGTCGACGATGTCGAGCATCTGCGCGACCTCGCCTCGGAAGCCCCGGTCATCCGGCTGGTGAATCTGATCATCCAGCGCGCGGTCGAATTGCGCGCCTCGGACATCCACATCGAGCCGTTCGAGAACCGCCTGAAGGTGCGCTACCGCATCGACGGTGTGCTGGAAGAGGGCGAAAGCCCGCCGGCCAATCTCACCGCAGCGGTCATTTCGCGCGTGAAGATCATGGCCAAGCTCAACATCGCCGAGCGCCGCCTGCCGCAGGACGGCCGGATCATGCTGCGGGTGCAGGGCAAGGAACTCGATCTGCGCGTGAGCACGGTACCGACCGCGCACGGCGAATCGGTGGTCATGCGTCTGCTCGACCGCGAGACCGTGGTCTTCGATTTCCACAAGCTGGGCTTCACCGACGACTTCCTGCCGCAGTTCCAGCAAGTGTTGAAGCAGCCGCACGGGATCATGCTGGTGACCGGCCCCACCGGTTCGGGCAAGACCACCACGCTCTACACCGCGCTGTCCAAGCTCAACACCCCCGACGTGAAGATCATCACCGTCGAGGACCCGGTCGAATACCAGATCGAGGGCATCAACCAGATCCAGGCCAAGCCGCAGATCGGGCTGGATTTCGCCCATGCCCTGCGCAGCATCGTGCGCCAGGACCCCGACATCATCATGATCGGCGAAATGCGCGATCTGGAAACCTGCAAGATCGCGATCCAGTCGGCGCTCACCGGCCATCTCGTGCTGAGCACGCTGCACACCAACAACGCTTCCGGCGGTATCACCCGCCTGCTCGACATGGGCGTCGAGGACTATCTGCTGACCTCGACCATCAACGGCATCCTCGCCCAGCGTCTGGTGCGCAAGCTGGAGCCGACCCATGCCGAACGCTACGAACCTTCGCCCGAAGAGATCGAGAAATTCAGCCTGCGCCGCTACCAGCCCGAAGGCACGATCCATCTGTACCGCCCGCGCGGTTCCGCGATCGCGCCGACCGGCTACCTCGGCCGCACCACCATCGTGGAATTCCTGGTGATGAACGACGAGATCCGCCGCGCGGTGATGCGCCATGCCGGCATGGGCGAACTCGAACAACTGGCGAAACAGTCCGGCATGCGCACCATGTACGAAGACGGCATCATCAAGGCGCTGGCCGGCAAGACCACGCTCGAAGAAGTCCTGCGCGTGACGGAGGATGCCTGATGCCCGGCCGGTGCGTGCTTCGTTACTATGTGTCGTGCGGTTTCCGCAGAGGGTCAGCATGAGGTCCAGGGGATGAGGAAGGGAGTCGTGATCGCGCTGTGCGTGGCCGTCGTGGCGGTCGGCGCGGCTGTCGCCGGCTGGTGGATGGGACGCGACCGCGCCTCTTCCGATCGGACCGGTAGCGCCGCAACGCAGGCCAAGAGCGCAAGCCCGGCTGAATTGGCCGTGCGCGCCGAGCGCAGTCGGCAATTCGTCGAAGAGCACCGCCATCTGTGGCGGGAAGCCAGTTACATCGAAATCCGGCAGGCGGCCGAGGGCGGAAATCTGGTGGCGCAGCGCCGGCTTTCGGAACTGTACGAAGATTGCAAGGCGTTCGACGGCGCACTTCGGAGCAGTTTGGACATGCTCCGGAATCTGGCCAAGACCGATCAGCTGTCGCAACCGACCATCCAACTGCTTCTGCACGATTACAACCGTCTGTGCACGCAGGCGGCTGCGGATCTGCGCAAGAACAGCGGGCTCGCCCAATACTGGCTCCACAAGAGCGCCAAGGCCGGCGACGTCACGTCCGAGATGCGTTATTTCGCGCGCACCGTGCCCACGCTCAGTCCCACGCAGTTCCGATACTTCGTCGACAAGGTGAGCGCCAGTGGCGACCCCGATGCGATGTTCGAGCTGTCGCTGCTGGTGCCGAAGTTGAAGGGGGACTGGCCGGATCCGGAGCAGGCGCCTGCGTTCAAGGGGCAAGCGGCCCAGTTCGCCTGGATCATGGCGTCCTGCCGTGCGGGCTACGATTGCGCGCGCGGTTCGCGCCTCATGCACCTGCTGTGCATCAGCGACTTCGCCTGCGGCGATCCGAATTACGAACGCTATCTGAGCGTCTCATCGCACTACGACGCACAACGCCCGCAGGTCGAAAAGCTGATCAGGACCATCAACGACAGCATTCTGGCGCCGAAGGCGAAATGAGCCGTCGCGGCGCGAGCCGGGGAACCTTCGACGCGCCGCGGGCTCCCAATCCGCGATGGCGGTCGATATGCTCCTCCGCCTGCCCACGCCGCCTGCTCGCGCGCGCGGTCCTTGCCCCCGCGCCATAGCCTTTTCCCGACACCATGCCCCTGTACCGCTACAAAGCCCTGAACACGCGCGGCGAAGTGCTGGACGGCCAGATGGAGGCCGGCAGCGACGCCGAGGTGGTGCTGCGCCTGCAGGAACAGGGGCATCTGCCGATGGAAGCGGTGCTCGCCGCTGCGGGCGGCGAGTGGGCCCTGCGCAGTCTGTTCAAACCCAAACCCTTCGGCGGCGCGCGGCTGGTGCAGTTCACCCAGCAGCTCGCGACCCTGCTCGGCGCCGGCCAGCCGCTGGACCGCGCCCTGTCGATCCTGCTGGAACTGCCCGAGGACGAGGCCGCGCGTCGCACCATCCTCGACATCCGCGACGCGGTGCGTGGCGGCACCGCGCTATCGGTGGCGCTGGAGCGCCAGCACGGCGCGTTCTCGCGGCTGTACGTGAACATGGTGCGCGCCGGCGAAACCGGCGGCAGCCTGCACGACACCCTGCAGCGGCTCGCCGACTATCTCGAGCGCAGCCGCGCGCTGCGCGGCCGGGTCATCAATGCGCTGATCTACCCGGCGATCCTGATGACGATGGTGAGCCTGTCGCTGCTGTTCCTGCTGGGCTATGTGGTGCCGCAGTTCAACGAGATGTACAGCAACCTCGATGCCGAGCTGCCGCTGTTCTCGCGCATCGTGCTGGGGCTGGGACTGTTCGTGCGCGACTGGTGGTTCGTAGTGGTCGCCATTCCTGTCGTGGCCGCATGGGCGTTCGCCCGGCAATGGCGGCAACCCGGCTTCCGCGCGCGCTTCGACGACTGGCTGCTGCGGCAGAAGATCGCCGGGCCGATCGTGGCCAAGATGGAAACCGCGCGGCTGGCGCGCACGCTCGGCACCCTGCTCAAGAATGGCGTGCCGTTGCTCACCGCGATGGGCATCGGTGGTCGCATCCTGGGGAACCAAGCCTTGATCGGCGATGTCGAAGCCGCAGCGACCGATGTCAAGAACGGCGTTGGCCTGTCCACCGCGCTCGCCAAGGGCAAGCGGTTCCCGCGGCTGGCGCTGCAGATGATCCAGGTCGGCGAGGAGTCCGGCGCGCTCGACGCCATGCTGCTGAAGACCGCGGACACCTTCGAGGGCGAAACCGGCCAGGCACTGGACCGCATGCTGGCGCTGCTGGTGCCGGTGATCACGGTGGTATTGGCGGTGGTGATCGGGCTGGTGATCATGGCCGTGCTGCTGCCGATGTACCAGCTCAGCGGTTCCATATGAGCGGTTCCATATAATTTCGTCTGCTGCCTTCCTTTCACGATTCGATTCGCCACCTTCTTTGAATGGACTGACCGATATGCGCGACCCACGCTGTTTTCGCCGCTCAACCCACCGTCTCCCGTCGCGTCGCCTGCAGGCCGGCATGACCCTGATCGAAATCATGATCGTCATCGTGCTCATCGGCGGCATTCTTGCGGTGGTCGGTGGCCAGATCATGAAAAACAAGGACACGGCCAATCATCGGCTGACGAAGGTGCAGGTCGAGACGATCGCCGCCAGCATCGAGCAGTACAACTCGGATGTCGGCGAATATCCGCGCAGCCTGGAAGACCTGGTCACCGATCCGCAGATCGAAGGCTGGCTCGGCCCGTACGCCAAGGAAAAAGACCTGAAAGACCAGTTCAAGAAGCCGCTTCAGTACACCGTGCCCGGTGAAGACAGCGAATTCGACCTTTCCAGCTACGGCAAGGACGGCCAGCCCGGCGGCAGCAGCGTCGACGCCGACATCAAGTACGAGCAGTAACGGCCATGGCGGCGCTTGCGCCGTCGCCCTTCGCGCCCACGCCACGATGAATCGACTCCGCGCCCGGCGCCACGCCACATCGGCCCCGCCGCGAAGACCGACATCGCGCAGGCTGGCCTCGGGCGCAGCGTACGGTTTCACGCTGATCGAGATCCTGATCGTGGTGACCTTGATCGCTGCGCTTACGCTGGTGCTGATGGGTGCGATGAACGGCGGCATGGACGGACTGAAACTCCGCTCGAATGCCAAGAAACTGGTGGCTGAACTGCGTCACGCGCGCGCCCAGGCGATCTCGACCGGCACCGTGCAGCGCTTCACGGTCGTGCCCGAGCAGCGCACCTGGACCGGGGCCAAATCGCATGGCGGCACGTTTCCCAAGACGCTGGATGTGACCTTCACCGGCGTGCGTCAGGTGCAGTCCCGCGAAGGCGAGGGCGTGATCCTGTTTTTCGAGGACGGCGCGTCCACCGGCGGGCGGATCCAACTGCGCGTGAAGAACGCCGCCTGGAACGTCGACGTGGCCTGGCTCACCGGCGAAGTCACGCTGCACAGGGGTGAGGTCGAGCGATGAATCGCCTGCGTCGCACATCGCCGGCATCGCGCGGTCAGCGCGGTTACACGCTGATCGAAGTCGTGGTCGCGTTCGCGCTGCTCGCGTTCGCCATGACGTTGCTGCTCGGTTCGCTCACCAACGCGACGAAGCAGGTGCGTGCGTCGAGCGACTTCGGGCGTGCCGCGCTGCATGCGCAATCGCTGCTGGACCAGGCCGGCGTCGGCGAGGCGCTGGAAGTCGGGCAGCGCGACGGCGAGATCGATGGCGGACGCTATCGCTGGGAAATGAATGTCGCGCCGTTCCGCGACCCCTCTGCGCCACCGCGTCAGCCGCAGGTCCTGGGCGCGCCGCAGTTGCTGCAGTTGGAGCTGATCATGCGCTGGGGCAAGGGTGGCCCGCGCGAAACGCTGCGACTGCAATCGCTGCGCCTGATGACGCCGACCGACATCAACGCTGTCGGAGCGATTCCATGATGGATGCGCCCATGAACCACGCGCCCATGCATCGACGGCTGCCGCGATCCGCACGCGCGGCCTCCGGATTCACCCTGATCGAAATCCTGGTCGCCACCATCCTGCTGGCCGCAGCGATGACGCTGGGCTTCGCCACGCTGCGCGCCGCGTCCGCCGCTGCCACCCGTGGCGAGGTCACCGCGCAGCGCAACGAGCGCATGCGCGCGGTCGAGGGCTTCCTGCGCAGGCGCATCGCTTCGGCGTTGCCGATCGCATTCGACGTGAACGAAAGCACCGGCTCGCCGCTGCGTTTCCTCGGCGAGCCCGACCGCATCCGTTTCGTCGCTGATCTGCCGGCGTATCTCGGCCGTGGCGGGCCTCATCTGCACGACATCACCGTGGTGGACGATGGCGAAGGCGTCCGCCTGCAGGCCGACTTCGCGGTGGTGCTGGCGAACGAGGTCAACGCCGAGCGCGATCCGCGTCCGCCGGAGCTGCTGGCCGGCGGCCTGCGCGAGGTCAAGATCAGCTATCGCGCGCTGGACGCGCAGAACCGGATCGGCGATTGGGAAGAGGTGTGGTCGCAGGGCGATCGCATGCCGCTGCAGGTGAAGATCGAGATCGTCGATGGTCGCGGCGACCGTTGGCCGCCGATGGTGGTGTCGCTGCCGCAGGCCGCGAGCTTCGGCGGAGTGTCGCAGGTGCCGATCTGATGGCCGTACTGCACTCAATGCGAGCCGGCGCTCGGCGGCCACGCATCGCTTCGCGCGGCGCGGCGCTGCTGCTGGTGCTGTGGTTGATCGCGATGTTGACCGCAGTGGTCGGCGCGTTCGCACTGACCGCGCGGATCGAATACATGCAGGGCCGGGTCCTGAGCCACGGCGTGGTGGCGGACCAGGCCGCGCGCGCCGGCCTGGAATACGCGATGACCCGGGTGGTCGATCTCGACCAGGCCCGGCAGTGGCTACCCGATGGCCGCGACTACAACTGGCAATTCGGCGGCGCCGAGATCGTCATCACCATCGTCGACGAGTCCGGCAAGGTCGACATCAACGCCGCCGATCTCGATCTGATGGCCGGCTTGATCATGGCGGTCGGCGTGGAGCGCGAGCCGGCGCGCAAGATCGCCGCCGCGATCATGGACTGGCGCGATCCCGACACGCTGACCCAGGCCGAAGGCGGGGCCGAAGACGCCGACTACAGTGCGGACGAGCGGCCTTACGGCGCCAAGGATGCGCCGTTCGAGACCGTGGCCGAGCTGCAGCTGGTGCTGGGCATGACCCCGGAACTGTTCGAGAAACTTGCGCCGCACCTGACGGTCTACAGCGGGCAGGGTCGTCCCACGGAGCAATATGCAAGCGCGGAAGTGCTGCAGGCGCTGGGGGTCGATCCGGAGCGTACCTTGGCCGAACGGCGGCGTCCGCGCCTGCCGGGTGAGACCGGTTCTCTCGTCGGTGTCGGCACGGGCACGTATAGTATCGACAGCCGGGCGCGGTTGCGTGACGGGCGCGTATCGGTTCTGCGCGCCGTCGTGCGCGCCGGCAACAGCGGACTGCCGGGCTCTGCCTACACGCCGCTGCGCTGGGAAGAGGGGGCCGTCGTACGGCCGTCCAAGCCCGGCTCATGAGGTTTCCGCATGAGGTTTCCATGGTTGGCGTGCCGCTGCGGCGGTGCGTCGTGCGACTGATCGAGGACAGCATCTGAGCACTACCCCCGACAATGCGATGCCCGCCCGGGCAGCGTCGAAGTCCCCTCAGCCCCGGTTCTCCCGGGCGTGGCCCGGACTGCGCGGCTTCTGGGCCTGGTGGCTCACGGCACTGGGCAGCTGGCTGCCACCGCGACTGCGGGCGGTGTTCGGCCTGGCGCAGCAGCGCCTGCTGTTGCGTCATGAGGGCGAGACGCTGTCGTTGGCGCTGACCTTGCCGGTACAGCCCGGAGAAGCCTCGATCCGCGAACTGGCCGAGCTGCCGTGGGATGCCGCATCCGCGGGCGACGAACCCTTGCGCCAGTTGCTGGTGTCGCGCATCAACAGCCTCCCGCGCTGGCTGCTGTTGTCCGGCCGCGGCGGACTGCGCCGCCGTCTTTCGCTGCCCGCTGCCGCTGCCGACCGGCTGCGCGAAGTGCTCGGTTTCGAAATCGACCGGCAGACGCCTTTCACGCTCGACGAGGTCTATTACGACGCCCGGCTGCTGGGTCGTCGCGGCGATGGCCAGATCGACGCAGAGCTCATCGTGGTGCCGCGCGCCAGCCTCGAACATGCGCTCGATGCCCTGGGGGCGCCGCTGCGCGCCACCTTGGCCGGGGTCGATATGGCCGATGCCGACGGCCTGCCGCTGGGCATCAATCTGCTGCCGGGCGCCCAGCGCCGCCATCGCCGCGATCCGCGCGCGGCCTGGAACATCGGTCTGGCGATCGTCGCCCTGGTGGCGCTCGGGGCCGGCCTGTGGCAGATCCTCACCAATCGTGAAGACGCAGCCGATGCCTTCGAGGTCCAGGCCAAGAGCCGCAGCCAGCAGGCGCAGAAAGTGTCCGCCGAGAAAAAACAGCTGGTCGATCTGGTCGAAGGTCTGCGTTTCCTGCAGCAGACCCGCAGCGGGCGTCCCAGCACGGTCGAAGTGCTGGACGAACTGACCCGTCGATTGCCCGACAGCACCTACATCGAGAAAGTGTCGATCGAGGGCGAACGGGTGATGATCATCGGATTGAGCTCCGAAGCGCCACGCTTGGTCGAACGGCTGCAGACGTCCAAGCTGTGGCATTCGATGAATCTGACCGGCGCGCTCTTGCCCGATCCCGCCAAGGGCAAGGATCGCTTCACGCTTGCCGCCGAATTGACCATCGCACCGTCGGCCAAGGCCAAACCCGAACGCCGGGCCGCCGCGAATCCGGCGGGCGAACCATGAGCGCCGGCATGACTCCCACTTCGACGCCGGGGATGACCTCGATCCCCAATCGCGAACGCTGGCTGGCGCTCGGGCTGCTGGCGGCGGTGCTGCTGGTCGCCTACTTCCTGCTGCTGCATCCCTGGTGGACGGTGCCGATGCTCGACCTGCAGACGCGGATCGATGGTCTGCAGGAGCGCGACGCGCGTGCCCGCGCCACCTTGGCGCAGGCCCCCGAGATCCGCAAACGCCTCGCTTCGGTGCGCGAAGAAGCGGCACGGATTCCCGGTTTCATGCGCGAGGCCAGCACCGAGCTGGCGACCGCCTCGCTGATCCAGCGGCTGGAAACCGCGGTGCAGGAAGCCAGCCCCAAGAACCGCAGTTGCGCGATCCAGACCCGTTCACCGATGACCGAGCCGCGCAAGGAGCGCTTCGCGCGCGCGGTGGTGCAGGTGCGTTTGCGCTGCGGCACGCCGGAACTGGCGATGGTGCTGCATTCGCTCGAAAGCGGCTCGCCGCGTCTGTTCGTGGACAACCTCAACGCCACCGCGCAGCGTTTCTATTTCACGCCGGACCAGGCGCCGTCCAGCGGCGGCCTGGACGTGAGCTTCGATCTGTACGGCTATGTCGCCCCCACCGCAGGAGGCCCCGCCGATGCGCGCCGATAGCCTCAGCCCCAAAACCTGGCTGCTGGCCGGCATCGCCGGCTGGGCGGTCTGCCTGTGGGCGTTCGCGCTGCTGGGACTGGGCGAACGTCTCGGTGATGCCGATGTGGAGCAGGCGCCGCAAAAGCTGCCGTCCACGACCATTCCCCGTGCCGACCGTCCCGGTCCGCAGGCGCAGTACGCCGACATCGGCGCCCGCCCGATCTTCTCCGAGAACCGCAAGCCGCAACCGTTCCGGATCGACGGCACCGGCGAGGAAGCGCAGGTCAATACCTTCGACTACGTCCTCACCAGCGTGATGATCGCCTCGGGCGTGCAGTTGGCGATCCTCAAGCCGGCGGCCGATGGCGCCCAGCCGGTGCGGGTGAAAGTCGGCGATGCCGTCGAGACCGCGCCGCAGTGGACGCTGGCGTCGCTGTTGCCGCGCAGCGCGACGTTCCGTGGGCCCGAGGGCGACAAGATCCTCGAACTGCGCGTGTTCAACGGTATCGGCGGCGCCGCGCCGCCGCCGATCGCACCGCCTCCCGTGGTCGCCGGGCCCGGTGGCGTGATCAACCCGAACATGCCGGTGCCACCGCCCGGCGGCGAGCAGCCGATGCCGGCACCCGTTGTTCCACCGCCGCCTCCCGTCGCCAATGCCGACGGCGATGCGGCGAATGTGTCGACCCAGGTGCAGCTCGACGCGATCCGCAAGCGGATCGAAGCGCGTCGCGCCCAACTCCGGCAGCAGGCCGCCCAAGAAGCGCAGAACCCCGCCCCCGCCGGGACAAACCCCTTGAGAATTCGATGATGAATCTCCGATCCACCGCTCACGTCTTTTTCGCCGCCGCTTTCGCCACGATGCTGGCCGGGTGCGCCACCGGGCCCGTACCGATCGTGCAGCGCAACGCCAACCGGCATGCGGACCGTGCCGTCGGGAGCGATGCGCAGACCGGCGCCGACCAGGCCGTGCGCAGCGAACCGCTGGAGGCCGCCGATGACACGGACGGGGATTCGGGCGAAGGCGGGAAGGCGGACGGTCGTCCGCGCGCGCAGATCCGTCGCGGCAATGGCCGCGTCATCAACAGCTCCGCCGCCACCGCGCCGCTGCCCGACATCGGCGCGACCACCGGCGAAGCGCGTTTCAATTTCGAAGGCGAATCGCTGCACGCGGTGGTCAAGGCGATCCTCGGCGACATGCTCGGCCAGAACTACACCATCGCGCCGAACGTGCAGGGCACCGTCACTTATTCCACGCCCAAGCCGGTCAGTTCCGCGCAGGCGCTGTCGGTGCTGGAAATGATCCTCGGCTGGAACAATGCGCGGATGATCTACAGCGATGGCCGCTACAGCATCGTCGCGTCCGACCAGGCGCTGGGCACCGGCGTGGTCACGCCGCGCGGCGGTTCGCCGGACAGCGCCCGCGGCTTCGAGTCGCGGGTGGTGCCGTTGCGCTTCATCTCGGCCACCGAGATGGAGAAACTGCTCAAACCCTATGCGCGCCCCAATGCCATCGTCACCGTCGACGCCGGCCGCAATCTGCTGACCATCGTCGGCAGCCGCGCGGAACTCGAAAGCTATCTGCGCACGATCGAGATCTTCGACGTCGACTGGATGGCCAGCATGTCGGTCGGCGTGTTTCCGCTGCAGTCCAGCAAGGCCACCAAGGTCGTGCAGGATCTCGAGAAAGTGTTCGGCGAACAGAGCAAATCGCCGGTCGCGGGGATGTTCCGCTTCATGCCGCTGGACGGCGCCAACGCGGTGCTGGCGATCACTTCGCAGGCCGATTATCTCGACGACATCGAGCAGTGGATCGACCGGATCGATGGTGCGGGCGAGGGCGTGAAGCTGCATTCCTACGAACTCAAATACATCACCGCGAAAGATCTCGGCGAGCGTCTCAGCGAAGTCTTCGGCGGCGGTGGCGGCAATCGCAGCGGCGGCAACGACGGTGGCGGTTATTCGCTGATCCCGGGCGGCCAGGGCAATGTCATCGGCAGCGGCGGCGACGGCAAGGACGGCGGCTACGACGGCGGCGGCATCAATGCCGGCGGCGGTAGCGGCAGCAGCGGTCTCGGCGGCGGCTCGCTTTCGCTGAATGCGGCCCAGGGCGGTAGTGGCAGCGTGGTCATCGAAGTCGGCGGCGACAAGGTCGCGGTGTCCGCGATCGAAGAAAACAACACGCTGCTGGTGCGCGCGACCGGTTCGGCCTGGCGCTCGATCCTCGACGTGATCGAAAAACTCGACGTGTTGCCATTGCAGGTGCATATCGAAACGCAGGTGGCCGAAGTCACGCTCGCCGGCGAGTTGGCCTACGGTGTGAACTGGTACCTCGAAAAAGCGACCACCGACAATGGCCTTCCGGATCTGACCGGCCCCAGCATTCCGCCGAAGTGGAGCACGCTCGGCGCCAGCATCGGCGGCGTGAACGGCCAGGGATTGGCTTGGACGCTGATCCAGAACGATGCCGCCGCGGTGATCACGGCGCTGGACAAGGTCACCGACGTGCGCCTGTTGCAGACCGGTTCGGTGCTGACGAAGAACAATTCCGAAGCCACGCTCAACGTCGGCAGTCGCATCCCGATCACGACCGTGTCGATCAATCCGATCCTCGGCAGCAACAACACCACCAGTTCGGTGCAGTACCTCGACACCGGCGTGATCCTCAAAGTGCGTCCACGCGTCACCAAGGACGGCACGGTCTTCCTCGACATCGTGCAGGAAGTGAGCTCGCCGGGCTCGGATGCCGACGTCAACGGCAACGTGCGGATCAATACGCGCCGGCTGAAGACCGAAGCGGTCACCAGCAGCGGCGACACGGTCCTGCTGGCCGGGCTGATTCAGGACGGCACCACGCGCGGCTCGTCCGGCCTGCCGGGTTTGACCCGGATCCCGGTCATCGGCGCGCTGTTCGGTCGCCAATCCTCCAACCAGAGCCGGACCGAAGTGGTGATCCTGATCACCGCGACGATCATGCGCAACCAGCAGGAACTGCGCTCGTTGACCGACGACTACTCGCGCCGTTTCCGCGCGATGGAACCGATGGGCAAGCCGAAGCCACCGGCCGCGCAGCCGCATCGCTGAAGTCCCGGCGCTCGCTCTTCGCAATGAGCGAACTGCCCGTCGTACTGGTTCCGGTGGGCGTCGACGACGACGCCCTCGATGCCTGTCTGGCCGCGCTCGATGCCGGCACGCCGCCTGGCACGCGCGCGTGGCTGGCGGACGATGCGCAGGCGGGCCCGCGCGGCCTCGCCATCGTCGAGCGCTGGCTCGCGCGCACCGCGCTGCAGGCCGATTACACCCGCCGCCCGCGCAGCATCGGCGAAGCCGCGCACCTCGATGAGATGCTCAAAGCCTGCGGCGACGCCGATGTGCTGGTGCTGGCCAGCGACGCGGTGCCGCTGCCGGGTTGGGCGACGCAGCTTGTCGCCTGCGCTGCGCGCGATCCCGCCATCGCCACTGCGACCCCGTGGTGCAACGCCGGCGAGACCGCATCGTGGCCGCGTGTGGGCGAGGTGATGCCGGTTCCGGACGAACCCGCGCGACTCGCGCGCGCCGCGGCTTCGCTGCCGCCGCATCATCCGGAGCTGCCCGCAGCGGTGAATCACGCGGTGTTCCTGCGCGGCAGCGCGCGACGGAAGGCGGGCGGGCTGGATGCCGCAAGCTACGCGTCGTGGCACGCCGCACTGGTCGATCTGTCGTTGCGCATGGCCGGCCTGGGTTGGCGGAATGTCCTGTGCGAAACCGCGTTCGTTGCGCGGGGCGGCGAAGGGATGCCCCTGGGCGACGATGTCGATACGCTCGCCGCGCGTTGGCCGACGTGGCACGCGCGGCTCGCGCAGTTCCTGATGCAGGATCCGCTGCACACGCTGCGCACTGCGCTCGGCCATGCCTATGACAATGCGGAGCTGCGCACACAGCCCGATCTCTTTACCGTCGATGCCGCGCGCGGCGACGAGGAGACGTCATGAGCCGAGTGGCCGACATCGCGGTTGTCGTCGTCACCTACCAGAGCGCCGAAACCATCGAACTGTGCCTGCAGCGTCTGCGCGCGGCTGACGGTATCGCCCAGATCCGCGTGGTCGACAACGCCTCCACCGACGGCACGCTGGAGATCGTGCAGCGACATGCGCTGGCCGATACGCGCGTCCGTTTCATCGCCAATCCCGACAACCCCGGCTTCGGTACCGCCTGCAATCAGGGTGCAGACGACAGCGGTTCGAGCTGGCTGGCGTTCGTCAATCCGGACTGCATGGTCGAGGTCGACACCCTTGCGCGACTGCGTGCGCATGCGCAGGCCTGCGCACGCGATGCGCTGCTCGGTGCCGATCTGGTCGACGAGACCGGCGTTCGCGATGGCGCCGCGCGACGGCGCGATCCGGATTTCGCGGCGATGCTGCACGGCGCGGCTGCGCGCAGACTCGATATCGACGCCGACGACACGCAAACCCTGCAGGCGGTACCGGTGATTTCCGGCGCCCTGATGCTCCTGCCGCGCACGCTGATGGTGCGCATCGAAGGCTTCGACCAGGGCTATCGCCTGCATGCCGAAGACCTCGATCTGTGCCGCCGCGCGCGCGAAGCCGGCGCGTTCGTCGCGGTCGCCAACGACTTGCGCGTCGTCCACGTGCGCGGCGTCTCCAGTCGTTCCCGGCCGCTGTTCGTCGAATGGCACAAGCATCGCGGGCTGTGGCGCTACTTCCGCAAGTTCGACGCGCGGCGTCACGGTTGGTCGACGCGCGCGGCGGTGTGGACGATGATATGGGCGCGCTGTTCGTTCGTGCTTTTGACCAGACTGGGGCGGGCCATTGCTCGCGGGGGATTCTGAAACATGCTTGATTCGACTTGTTGTGCCAACTGCGACCGTGCCGTCGATGGCACGGACCAGAAGTTCTGCCCGGCCTGCGGCCAGCCCACGCCGACGCATCGCATCGACTGGCATTTCCTCGGGCACGAGTTCGAGCACAGCGTGCTGCATATGGATCGCGGCATTCTGTACACGCTGAAGAACCTGATGCTTCGCCCCGGTCATCTGATTCGCGACTACATCGATGGACGGCGGGCCCAGCATGTCAAACCGCTGCTGTTGACGATGGTCTCGGCCGCTTTCGTGGTGTTCCTCACCAACTATCTGTCGGGCGGCGACGTGATTGGGGCGGCTTTCTCACGCGGCTTTGCGGATGCGACCCGGGGCGGCGGAGACGGCAAGTTCGACCCGGCGCCCATCTTCGCCGCTTTCGAGGCGGTGAACGCATGGATGAACCATCATTACGCCGCAGTCACCTTGATGCTGTTGCCGCTGGAAGCGGTGGCGTTCAAGCTGGCGTTCTGGCGCTGGCGGAATCTGAATTATCCGGAATGGCTGGTGATCACGGCATTCATCAATGCGCAGTCATTGATCATGTGGGGGCTTTCGATTCCGTTCCAGCGCTGGTTTCCCGGCACCATTGTTTGGGTCCTGTGGCTGATGATCGGCTACGGCATCTTTTCCCTGGTGCAGTTCTTCAGCGAGCAACCGCGCTGGAAAACCGCGTTGCGTGCGATGCTGGGCTTCGGGCTGTACCTGTTCGTCAATCTGGTGCTGACGGTCGTCGCCGTGATCGTCATGTTCGGCATGCCCCGCCATGCGTGACAGACGGGCCGTCCGGGTGGATCAGCGCCAGCGGTTGATCTCGTCGCGCAGGTCGCGTGCGGCACTCGCGGCGGCTTCGGCATAATCGTCGTTGTTCGATGCGTACAGGATCGCGCGCGACGAACTGATGATCAGGCCGGTGCCGTCGGCGGTCTTCGCGTTGCGTACCACTGCCTCGATATCGCCGCCTTGCGCGCCGATGCCCGGCACCAGGAACGGCACATTGCCCACGAGGGTGCGCACGTCGCGCAACTGTTCCGGCCAGGTGGCGCCCATTACCAGCGCGCAGTTGCCGTTGTCGTTCCAGTCGCGGGCGATCTTCTCGGCCACGTGCTGGTACAGCGGGCGCCCGCCCACCACCATGTCCTGCAGATCGCCCGCGCCCGGGTTCGAGGTGCGGCACAGGATGACCACGCCCTTGTCCGCGCGGTCGAGAAAGGGTTGCACCGAATCGCGGCCCAGGTATGGGTTCACCGTCACCGCGTCGGCGCAGTAGCGGTCGAAGGCTTCGCTGGCGTAGTGCTGCGCGGTGCTGCCGATGTCGCCGCGCTTGCTGTCGAGGATCACCGGAATGTCCGGGTAGCGGAAGCCGATGTGCATGATCAGCATGCGCAGCGCTTCCTCCGCATGCGCCGCCGCGAAATGCGCGATCTGCGGTTTGAACGCGCAGACGTATGGCGCGGTGGCGTCGACGATGTCGCGGCAGAAATTGAAGATCGCGTCGGGGTCGCAGGCGAACTTCGACGGGAACTTCGCGGGCTCGGGATCAAGGCCGACGCAGACGAGCGTGTCGGCATGCTCCCAACGGTCGCGGAGTCGGTCGATGAAGCCTCGCATCGGATCTGGCGTCTTCTTGCTCTGGATGTCGGTCATGATTTCAAAGATGCGTGTCGTGCGTAAGCGTGTCGGGTGCTCGATTCCGGGCCGATCCGGTGAACTGTGCCTCAGTTCGGAAGATTGGTCGACGCCGGATGTGAAACGCCCGCCGGGAAGGCGGGCGTTCGATCATTTCAGTGCCTTGAACCGCAGCCGGTGCGGCTGCGCGCCCTCCGCGCCGAGGCGACGTTTCTTGTCTTCCTCGTACTCGCGGTAGTTGCCCTGGAAGAACTCGACGTGCGAGTCGCCTTCGAACGCGATGATGTGGGTCGCGATGCGGTCGAGGAACCAGCGGTCATGCGAGATCACGAAGGTGTTGCCGGGGAATTCCAGCAACGCGTCTTCGAGCGCGCGCAGGGTTTCGATGTCGAGGTCGTTCGACGGTTCGTCGAGCAGCAGCACGTTGCCGCCCTGCAGCAGGGTCTTCGCAAGATGCAGACGGCCGCGCTCGCCGCCGGACAGCGTCCCGACCTTCTTCTGCTGGTCCTGGCCCTTGAAATTGAAGCGGCCGATGTAGGCGCGCGACTGGATCTCGATGCCGTTGATGTTGAGGATGTCGAGGCCGCCGGAGACTTCCTGGAAGACGTTGTGGTCGCCTTCCAGCTTGTCGCGGCTCTGGTCGACGTAGGCCAGTTTGACCGTGGGACCGGTCACGATCTCGCCTTTGTCGGGCTTTTCCATGCCCATCAGCATCTTGAACAGCGTCGACTTGCCGGCGCCGTTGGGGCCGATGATGCCGACGATCGCGCCCGACGGAATCAGCATGCTGAGGTTGTCGATCAGCAGACGGTCGCCGAAGCTTTTCGACACGTTCTTGAACTCGACCACCGAGTTGCCGAGGCGCTCGCCCGGCGGAATGAAGATTTCGTTGGTTTCGTTTCTGCGCTGGTAATCGACCGACTGCAGTTCTTCGAGGCGGGCCAGGCGGGCCTTGCCCTTGGTGCGACCGCCCTTGGCGTTCTGCCGCGACCATTCGAGTTCGCGCTGGATCGCTTTCTGCCGCGACTTCTCCTGGTTGTCTTCCTGCTTCAGGCGCTCGTCCTTCTGCACCAGCCAGTCGGTGTAGTTGCCTTTCCACGGGATGCCGCGACCGCGGTCGAGTTCGAGGATCCACTCGGCGGCGTTGTCGAGGAAGTAGCGGTCATGGGTGACGGCAACCACGGTGCCGGTGTAGCGGGCGAGGAACTGTTCCAGCCATTCCACCGACTCGGCGTCGAGATGGTTGGTGGGTTCGTCCAGCAGCAGCATGTCGGGCTTCTGCAGCAGCAGGCGGCACAGCGCCACGCGGCGCTTCTCGCCGCCGGACAGCGGGCCGATCTTGGCGTCCCACGGCGGGATGCGCAGGGCATCGGCGGCGACTTCCAACTGCTGCTCCAGCAGGTGGGCGTCGTTGGTGGCGAGAATCGATTCCAGGCGCTGCTGTTCGGCGGCCAGCTTGTCGAAATCGGCGCCTTCCTCGGCGTAGGCGGCGTAGACCGCGTCGAGCGCGGCCTGGGCCTGCAGGACTTCGCCGACGCCTTCTTCCACCGCCTCGCGGACGGTCTTGTTCGGGTCGAGTTCGGGCTCCTGGGCCAGATAACCGACCTTGATGCCGGCCTGCGGGCGGGCTTCGCCCTGGAAGTCGGTGTCCACGCCGGCCATGATCTTCAGGACGGTCGACTTGCCGGCGCCGTTCAGGCCGAGCAGGCCGATCTTGGCGCCCGGAAAGAAGGACAGCGAGATGTCCTTGATGATCTGGCGTTTCGGCGGCACGGTCTTGCTGACGCCGTTCATGGTGTAGATGTATTGCGACATGGAAAGCTCCGCAGGCGGGCAGCGGCGACCTGCATGGCAGGGCCGCGAGTGGGGTCGGGTCAGCCGCGCATTATAGCGGGCGGACAGCGGTCGGGCCTGCGCCACGGGTGCGGATCGACGGCAGGCTGCGGGTCGACTGAACGCCGACCCATGTCGCCCTGTCCGGGACGGAATACGTTCAGACAGGCCGGGGCATGCTCGCACCGTACCCACCCCCGACGCATGAGGAGCACCCGGATGAAGCGTTTGAACACCGCCCGCAGCCTGCCCGTACTGACGATCCTGGCAGTCGCCGCCATCTTGGCCGCTCCTGCCGCGATGGCCCGAGACGGACATCGCAGCCGCGGCAACCACAACGATGATTACAGCGATTACCGGAATGACTCCCGGAGCCAATCCCGCTATGACGGACGCTACGACGACCGTGACGATGATCGCTATGATCGGCATCGGCGGGACGACGACCGGAATTACCGCCGCCACGGCCGGGATCGTGTCGTCTATATCGCCCCTCGCCATGCACCGCCGCGCTACGACGCCTACCCGCGCTGGTCGCGCGGCGCGCGCTACAACACCCGCGGTTATGCCCCGACCTATGTCGTGAACGACTACTACGGCTATGGCCTGCGCCAGCCGCCGCGCGGCTATCACTGGCGGCGCGACGACCGTGGCGATTTCCTGCTGGTCGCGATCGCGACCGGGATCATCGCCGAGGTCCTGTTCCACTGAGGCAGTTTCCACCGAGGCAGTCCGGACCAACGATTCCACCCAACGCAACGCGCCCTTCGGGGCGCGTTTTTCGTGGGCGGAAGTGCCTGCGGCGGTGGGCTACAATGCCGCAATCACCCCGCCCCCGGAGTTCCGATGTTTTCGCGCGATGCCCGTATTGAAGGTTTCGATCCCGAGCTGGCCGCGGCGATCGCGGCTGAGAACCGCCGCCAGGAGGATCACGTCGAGCTGATCGCGTCCGAAAACTACGCCAGCCCCCGGGTGATGGAAGCGCAGGGCAGCCAGCTCACCAACAAATACGCCGAGGGTTACGTCGGCAAGCGTTACTACGGTGGCTGCGAATACGTGGACATCGCCGAAACCCTGGCGATCAATCGCCTGAAGCAGCTCTATGGCGCCGACTACGCCAACGTCCAGCCGCATTCGGGCTCACAGGCCAACCAGGCGGTGTACTTCGCACTGCTGAAACCCGGCGACACCGTGCTGGGCATGTCGCTGGCGCACGGCGGCCATCTCACCCACGGCGCCAAGGCGAATATTTCCGGAAAACTCTTCAACATCGTGTCCTACGGCGTCAACGACCAGGGCATGATCGATTACGACGAAGTCGAGCGCATCGCGCTGGAAAGCAAGCCGAAGATGATCATCGGCGGCTTCAGCGCCTACTCGCAGATCGTCGACTGGGCGCGCTTCCGCGCCATCGCCGACAAGGTCGGTGCGTATCTGTTCGTCGACATGGCGCACGTCGCCGGTCTTGTCGCTGCGGGCGTGTATCCGAACCCGGTGCCGCACGCGCACGTCGTCACCTCGACCACGCACAAGACCCTGCGCGGCCCGCGCGGCGGTTTCATCGTCTGCAAGGCCAACGAGGAACTGGAGAAGAAGTTCCAGTCGCTGGTGTTCCCGGGCCTGCAGGGTGGCCCTTTGATGCATGTCATCGCAGCGAAAGCCGTCGCCTTCAAGGAAGCGCTGGAGCCCGAGTTCAAGGACTACCAGCAACAGGTGGTGAAGAACGCGCAGGCGATGGCGGACACCATCATCTCGCGCGGCTACAAGATCGTCTCAGGCGGCACCCGCAACCATCTGATGCTGGTCGACATGATCGGCAAGGGCATCACCGGCAAGGATGCGGAAGAAGCGCTGGGTCGCGCGCACATCACCGTGAACAAGAATGCGGTGCCCAACGATCCGCAGAAGCCGGTCTACACCTCCGGCCTGCGCATCGGTACGCCCGCCGTTACCACGCGCGGCTACAAGGAGCCGGAGTGCGTGGCGCTGGCGCACTGGATCTGCGATGTGCTGGACAACCCGACCGATGAGAACGTCATCGCCGGGGTGCGCGAGAACGTCACCAAACAGTGCCGGCAGTTTCCGGTTTACGGTTGATTGCAGAGATTCCGTAGGGTGGGCCCCGGCCCACCATCGCGGCGACAGACATCGCGATATCGAAAGGAGAATGGTGGGCCAAGGCCCACCCTACGTCATCCATCATGCATTGCCCCTTCTGCCAGCACGACAACACCCGGGTCATCGATTCGCGCGTCAGCGAAGACGGCGCCACGATCCGCCGTCGCCGCGAGTGCGAAGCCTGCGGCGAGCGTTTCAGCACGCTTGAAACGGTGGAACTGAAGCTGCCGGCGATCATCAAGTCCGACGGTCGCCGCGAACATTTCGACGCGCGCAAGCTGCGCCACAGCTTCGATCGTGCGCTGCACAAGCGACCGGTGTCTGAAGAACAGATCGAATCGGCGGTGCGCGCTGTGGTGCATCAATTGCGGATGACCACCGAACGCGAATTGGCGTCGCGCCGCGTCGGCGAGTTCGTGATGGCCGAGCTGCGCAAGCTCGACCATGTCGCTTTCGTGCGATTCGCATCGGTGTATCGCGCGTTCGAGGACGTGGCCGACTTCCGTGAAGAGCTCGACCGGCTCGAACGCGAGCTGCCCGGCGAAGGGCAGTTGCCCTTGCTGGGCGGCGAAGTCGTGCGCTTCGACAAAGACAAGAAGAAGCGCTGACGGCCGTGACGATCACGGCATTTTCCGCGACCGATCACGCGATGATGACGCGCGCGCTGCGACTCGCCGAGCGCGGCGCGTACACCACGAAACCCAATCCGATGGTCGGCTGCGTCATCGCCGATGGCGACGCGGTGATCGCGGAAGGCTGGCACGCGGTCGCGGGCGGACCGCATGCGGAAATCGTCGCGCTGCAGGCGGCCGGCGACCGCGCGCGCGGCGCCACCGTCTACGTGACCCTCGAACCCTGCGCGCATACCGGCAAGACCGGGCCTTGCGCCGATGCATTGATCGCGGCCGGTGTCGGCCGTGTCGTGGCCGCGATGCGCGACCCGTTTCCGCAGGTCGATGGGGCGGGTTTCGATGCACTGCGAGCAGCGGGTATCGCGGTCGAGCATGGTCTGATGGCCGCAGCGGCGCGACACCTGAATCACGGCTTCCTGTCGCGCGTCGAACGCAAGCGGCCGTGGGTTCGGGTGAAGCTCGCGACCAGCCTCGACGGCCGCACCGCGCTGGCCAACGGCGATTCCAAGTGGATCAGCGGCGAGGCTTCGCGCCGCGACGTGATGCATTGGCGCGCACGTGCCGGTGCGCTGCTCACCGGCGCGGGCACGGTGCTCGCCGACGACCCGCAGCTGACCGTGCGCTTCGACGAAAGCGCGTCCGACGACAGCGCGTCCGGCGAACGCATCGCATTCGTGCCGCCGTTGCGCGTGGTGCTCGATCCGGGTCTGGCGACGGTCGGACGCGGTCGCATCCGCGACGGCGCCGCGCCGACGCTGTATCTGCATTCGGCCAACGCGAAACCGCCGCGTGATTTCGGCGCGGCGCATGCGGTCGTGCCGATGCGCGATGGTCTGCTCGATCTCACCGCCGTGCTGCAACTGCTGGCGGCGCGCGGCATCAACGAAGTGCAGGTCGAAGCCGGCGCGACGCTGGCGGGCGCCTTGCTGCGCGCGGATCTGGTGGATGAAGTGCTGCTGTATGTCGCCCCGGTGCTGCTCGGCGCCGACGCGCGGCCATTGTTCGATGGGCTGCATATCGACGAGATGTCGCAGCGCCTGCGTCTGCAGACCGTGGAGACGCGCCGGCTCGGCGACGATCTGCGCCTGCTGCTGCGCCCGGAGCGTCTCGCGTGAGCGGAGCGGGTTTCTCCGATCATTTCTCGGCGGTCGCCACGCAATACGCCAGTGCGCGGCCCGAATATCCGCAGGCACTGTTCGAGTGGATCGCGGGCATTTCGCCCGCCAACGGCCGCGTCTGGGACGCCGGTTGCGGCAGCGGTCAGGCCAGCCGTGGGCTGGCCGGAGTCTTCGACGATGTGTTCGCCACCGACCCCAGCCCATCGCAGATCGCGCAGGCGGGGCAGGTCGACAAGGTCCGCTTCGCGGTGGAACCGGGCGAACACTGCAGTCTGGCCGACGCCAGCACCGATGCGGTCTGCGTCGCGCAGGCGCTGCACTGGTTCGATCGGCCCGCGTTCTTCGCCGAATGCGCGCGTGTGCTGAAACCCGGCGGCGTACTCGTGGCCTGGGGGTATCAGGACATCGAAGTGCCGCAACCACTGCGCGAAGCGGTCGGCGCATTCGCCGCGCGCATCCGCGACGCATGGCCGGCGGAACGTTTTCTGGTCGATCGCGCCTACGCCGATTTCGCGTTTCCGTTCGATGCCGTCGATACGGGCACACTGCCGGTGCGCGAGATCGCCGTCGACTGGCCGCTGATGCGGATGCTCGACTACTTCTCCAGCTATTCGGCGGTGAAACGCTATCGCGAGGCGCACGGCATCGATCCGGTCGCGGTCCACGGCTGGGAGATCGCCGAAGCATGGGGCGATTCCGGCAAAACGCAGCGGCTGCGCTGGCCTCTGTTCGTGCACGCAAGAAGGAAAACCTGATGTTTACCGGATTGATCGAGGGCGTGGGCAGCATCGCCGCCCTGGAGCCGCGCGGCGGCGACATGCGCCTGCGCATCGCGGCGGGCACGCTTGCGTTCGACGGCATTTCGTTGGGCGAAAGCATCGCCGTGAGCGGCGTATGCCTGACCGTGATCGAGTTCGATGCCGGATCCTTCGCGGCGGACGCGTCCACCGAAACCCTGTCGCTGACCACGCTGGGCGGTTTGAAACCGGGGCAGGCGGTGAATCTGGAACGCGCGATGCGACCGACCGACCGTCTCGGAGGACATCTGGTCAGCGGCCATGTCGACGGGGTCGGCCGCGTGCTGTCGATCCACGACGATGCGCGCGCGCAGCGCTGGCGCTTCGCGGCGCCGGAGGCGTTGCTGAAATACATCGCGACCAAGGGGTCGATCTGCGTCGATGGCGTCAGCCTCACCGTCAACGCGGTCGATGGCGAAGGGTTCGAGGTCGCGCTGATTCCACATACGGTTGTGCACACCGCGTTTTCGACGACAACCGTCGGCGACGTGGTGAACCTGGAAGTCGATCTGGTCGCGCGCTACGTCGAGCGGCTGTTGTCAGCGAGAGAAACGAAATGAGTTTCGCAACGATTCCGGAACTGCTGGAAGAAATCCGCGCCGGACGGATGGTGGTCATCGTCGACGACGAGGATCGCGAGAACGAAGGCGACCTGATCATGGCCGCCGGGCTGGTGCGCCCGCAGGACATCAATTTCATGGTCACGCATGCGCGCGGCCTCGTGTGCCTGTCGCTGATCCGCGAACGCTGCGGCCAGCTCGGGTTGCCGCCGATGGTGCGCGACAACACCTCGCCGCACGGCACCAATTTCACGGTCAGCATCGAGGCGGCCGAGGGCGTGACTACCGGCATCAGCGCCTACGACCGCGCGCACACCGTGCGCACGGCGGTGCGCCCGGACGCGAAGCCCGAGGATCTGTCGCAGCCCGGCCATATCTTCCCGCTGATGGCGCAGCCCGGTGGCGTGCTCAATCGGGCGGGACATACGGAGGCCGCGAGCGATCTCGCATTGCTGGCGGGCTTCGAGCCGGCCGGTGTGCTGGTGGAAATCCTGAATGCCGACGGCAGCATGGCGCGCCGGCCGCAGCTCGAAGTGTTCGCGCGCGAGCATGGCCTGAAGATCGGCTCGATCGAAGATCTGATCCGCTACCGCCTGCACAACGAACACACGATCGAACGCCTCGACGTGCGCGACATCGATACCGAGCACGGCCCGTTCCGGCTGCATACCTATCGCGACCGGATCAGCCGTAGCCTGCACTACGCGCTGCTGCGCGGCGAACCCGACCCGACCGTTCCGACGCTCGTACGCGTGCACATGCAGAACCCGCTGGCGGACGCGCTGCACTGGCGTCGCGCGGATTTCGGCCCGGCGGTGGGCGACGTGCTGGCCAGGATCGCTGCGGAAGCGCGCGGTGCACTGGTATTGCTGGGCGAGGCGCAGACCCCGGAAAGCCTGCTCGCGCGCATCCGCGAACAGCCGGAGCCTGCTGCCCGTGGTGGCGGCATGGCCGAGTGGCGCCGCAACGGTGCCGGATCGCAGATCCTGGCCGATCTGGGCCTGGGCAAGCTGCGGGTGTTGGGGACACCCAGAAAGCAGGTGGGGCTGGCGGGCTTCGGTCTGGAAGTGGTGGCCTACGAAGGGTTGTAGGGCGGGCCCCGGCCTGAGATATCCCCACTTTTTCCTCAAGAAAATCAAACGGGTCGATCGATCGGCAGTCGCCGTTCTTGTGCCCGTCGTTCCCGCGAACGCGGGAACCCAGTGCCTTTGCGCTGCGCAGAAGCCGGAAGTCGCTGGATCCCCGCATTCGCGGGGATGACGGCGTTTTTTGAAATGCTCGAAAAGTGGGGATGCCTGAGGCCCTGGCCCGCTGTTCGGCATTCATCCTGTCCACCTGCAACCTCAGGGAAGCCGGCGAGCCAAGCCTGCCCCGGCGAAAGCCGGGGGCGCACCCTATAATGCCCCGCCCAGTTCCGAGCATTCCGCATGCCTCACTTCGAAGGCGACCTGCGCGCCCCCGATGGTGCGCGTTTCGCGATCATCGCCAGCCGCTGGAACCCGCGCATCACCGAGCAACTGGTCGCCGGTGCCCGCGAGGCCTTCCTCGCCCACGGTGTGGCCGAGGATGCGGTGGATGTGATCCGCGTCCCCGGCGCCTGGGAACTGCCCGCGACCGCTTCGCGTCTCGCTTCCGGCGGCGGCCATGCCGCCATCGTCGCGCTGGGTTGCGTCATCCGTGGCGATACCCGCCATTACGAACAGGTCGCCGACGGCTGTTCCGACGGATTGATGAGGGTCTCGCTGGATTACGCGCTACCCGTGGTCAACGGTGTGTTGGCGGTCGAGCAGTACGAGCACGCCGCCGAGCGTGCCGGTGGCAGTCACGGCAACAAGGGCGAAGAGGCGGCGCTGGTCGCCATCGAGATGGCCAATCTGATGGGCAAACTGGCATGAGCAAATTTCATCGTCGCACCGATGGCGTGGATCCGGTGCTGCGCACCCGCGCCCGGCGCCGTGCGCTGCAGGCCGTGTACGCATGGCAGATGTCGGGCGCCGACGCACGCGATATCGTCAGCCAGTTCGCGCACGAGCAGGTGCGCGAAATCGCCGATCTGCCGTATTTCCAGGAACTGGTCCACGGCGTCGACGCGCACTGCAAGGAACTCGACGCGGCGCTGGCGCCGTTCCTCGACCGCACGATGGAGGAAGTCGATCCGATCGAACGCGCCGCGCTGCGCATCGCCGCCTACGAACTGCAGCACCGCATCGATGTGCCGTATCGCGTGGTGTTGAACGAAGCGGTGGAATCGGTGAAGCGCTTCGGCTCCGAACACGGCCACACCTACGTCAACGGCGTGCTCGATCACGCAGCCGTCGCGCTGCGCGCCATCGAAGTGCAGACCGCGCGCGGGAAGTGAGCGCGTCTGCGGAAGATCGGCGATTCATGTTTCGCCGTGCGCGGGCTGCGCATCCCGACGGCTATTCCTCGCTGACCCCCGCGATCGCGCCGTTTTCGCTGCGCATCTCCGGGGCCACGGACGCCCACCACGCTTTTTGCTCGGGGTCGTCCAGGAAGTCCGCATAGGACAGCTCGGCGATGGTGTCGAGCGCATAGTCCGACCGGCCTTCCGCGAGCATCGCCGCCATCGCGCGCAGCAGTGGCACGCCCGGCGCATCGTGCTCGACGAACAGGAACTGCCCGGCCTGGTTGATCTCCAGGAAATGCAGTTCGTCGTGGTCGTCGGCCACCAGATCGATGCAGCCGAAGACCAGGCCCAGTGCGTCCATCAGCCGCCGCAGCGCTGTTTCCCACGCATGGGTCAGCGCGAACGGGCGCGATGTCGCGCGATCGCCGATCGAGGCGGCGCGCCAATCGACGACGCCATCGTCCGTTTCCGGCGCATCGACGCGCACGGCGAACATGCGCCGGCCGATGACGGTCACGCGCAGGTCGTAGCGCTTGCGGACGCAGGCCTGGTAGATGCCGGGACACAGCCGCAGCGCGGCATCGTCCTGCAGCGCTGCGGCATCGAGCGTGCGCACATAGGTGCTGTAGATCCTGCCGTCGCCGTCGCGCCAGCTGTGGGTGGCGAAAGGCTTGTAGACGATGCGCTCGTGCGCCGCGAAGAAACGCCGGATTTCGTCGGGGTCCGATGAGATCAGGGTGGCGGGGAAGCGCAGGCCGCAGCGATGCGCGGCCTGCAGCTGCAGGCATTTGTTTTCGGTCGCCAACGCACGATCCGGCCGGTTGACCCAGAACACGCCGCCTGCGGCCCCAGCCACGGCGTGCACGTTGCCGGCATGGCGCTTCCACTCGTCGCGGACGAAGGCCAGATCGGCGGCCGATACGTTGTCGAATGCTTCAGGCAATCGCGGCCGGCGGAACCACACGCTGGAGGTCCGCGCTGGATCGATGCCACCGGCGAAACGCAGGCCTGCGCGGTCGTCGGCATGCAGCGACACCGGCGTCATCGCGGCATCGGCCAGCGTCTGCACCCACGTCGGGTGGTAGCCACTGCGCCGCAGCGCCCAGCACACGGCGGCGGCATGCACGTCGTGGGCGTGGCCGGAGAGGATCAGCGGTTGCTTCTTCGCGTGCGCAGCGTGCGCGTGTGGAGCATCGGTGGGCATGTGCGCTATGTCGCGGCGAAGGAGGTGGCAATGAAAACGCCGCGCTCCCTCAAGGCAGCGCGGCGTGGCGGAACGGATGCGCGCGTCGCCGGGCGTGCCGGCATCCGCGAAGATCGGTCCGCTGACGGATCAGATGGAGCTGCCCGGATCGCCGGGGTCGTCGCCGTTCGGACCGGTGGCGTGGGTGTGGGTCGGGCGCCCACCGGCGATTTTCTCGATTTCCTGCGGCGACAATTCACGCGCGACGGTGCGGGCGATCGGACGGACGGTGGTGTCCTGGGACTTGTCCTCGAACTTCGACATTGCTTGCACTCCTTACAATCATCCTGAGGAAGAAACGGTAGCCGGGGTATTTCCCGGTGCGGTACTGCGATCTCCGACATCGAACGGCTTTCGGATCGGATGCCGGAACCGGTTTCCACGACGCCCGCATCTGAACGATGGGGACATCGCGGGAACGGTTCGAGTCTATTCGGCGCGATCCGCAGGGGTGTTAACTTCCCGTAAGCCGATGTCGACCCCGTCGCACTTATGACTCATGGCGTTGCGTCCGTGCGGAACCGCGCATGAAGCCGTGCATCGAACTGCGCCTGAGACCACGCTTCCACCTTGCCGTCCGCGACCATCAGGATGCGGTCCGCGCTGCGGATCGTATCCGGGCGATGCGCGATGATCAGCCGGGTGATGCGCAATGCGGCGATTTCCGCATTGATCCTGTATTCACGCTCGACATCGAGATGGCTGGTGGCTTCGTCCAGCACCAGGATGTCGGGATTGCGGAACAGCGCGCGCGCCAGCAGCACGCGCTGTTTCTGCCCGCCCGACAGCGCCGAGCCCATGTCGCCGACCAGCGTTTCGTAACCCATCGGCATCGCCGCGATTTCATCGTGGATGCCGGCGTGCCGTGCGGCCGTCATCACCGTTTCCGGCAATGCGCCGGCATCGAAGAAAGCGATGTTGTCGGCGATCGAACCGGCGAACAGCACATCGTCCTGCATCACCGCGCCGACCCGGGAACGATAGGCCGATAGACCATAGCGCGCGATATCGACGCCGCCGATCCTCACCGTGCCTTCGTCCGGCGGCAGCAGTCCCAGCAGCAGTTTCGCCAGCGTGGTCTTGCCCGCGCCGGAGGGTCCGACGATGGCGACCGATTCGCCCGCTGCGATGCGGAAACTGCAGTCGCGCACGATCCATGGCTCGTCTTCGCCGTAGCGGAAACCCAGGCCTTCGATGTCCAGCGACGGCTCCGGCGGCGGGCCGGCATATTCGCCCATGCGATCGCCCACGCCGTCGCGCTCCGGCGACTGCTGCGCGATATCCGCGATCCGTCGCGCATGCACGCCGAGCAGGCGCAGGTCGATGAGTTTGTCGATCAGCCCACCGGCGCGCGCGGCGAACATGTCGGCGTAGGCGATGCACAGCACCAGCGTGCCTGCGGTCATCGAACCGCCAAGCGCCATGCCTGCGCCGAGCCAGATCAGCAGCACCCGCTGCGCGCCGAACACCAGCTTGGACAGCGCCGAGAACGTGGCGGTCGCGCGGCGCACCGCAGCGTCCTGCCGCGCGGCGTCGTTGGCTGCGTTCGCCAGCCGTGCGCTGCGTTCGGCGTGCTGGTTGGCGAGCTTGATCGCCTGCACGCCGTGCACCGATTCGATCAGCAGCGACTGCTGGCGGGCGAGGCTGACCAGATGGCCTTCCTTCAGTCGCCACAGCCGGCGGTAGCTCCACGCGCGCAACAAGGCATACGCCGCGAAACCGATCACCACCCACACCGTGAGCGTCGGCGAATACACCAGCAGCAGGCCCAGCACCAGCACCACCGTCAGCCCATCGAGCAGGGCCTCGACGAAGCTGGTGCTCAGCGTCTGCTGCACGCTCTGCACCGACAGGAACCGCGACAGCACCTCGCCGACGCTGCGCTTGGCGAAAAAGGTCAACGGCAGCCGCAGCAGGTGCCCGGCCAGATGCGTCGACCACTGCGCCTCGAACGCCGCCGCGATGTCGGCCACCACCCAGCCGCGCACCGCGGCGATCACGCTCTGGAAGAGCACGGCGGCGAGAAAGCCCAGCGCCAGCAACGTCAGCAATTCCGTATCCGCCGACACCAGCACCCGATCGATCACCCATTGCATCGACATCGGCAGCAGCAGCGTGAACAGCTCCAGCGCCAGCGCCAGCGAAAAGATCTGCACGAGCGCCGGCCGCCAGCCGATGACCTCGCCGACCAGCGCGCGCAGACGGATCGGTTCGCGCGCGCGCACCGGCTGGAAATGGTCGTTCGGGGTCAGTTCCAGCACCACGCCGGTGAAGTGGCGGCCGAGCTCTGCGATCGACATCCTCACCTCGCCACGCGCCGGATCGTGGATCTCGGCGATGCCGCGCGCGACGCGTTTGAGCACCACGAAATGATTCATGTCCCAGTGCAGGATGCACGGCACGCGCAGATCGGGCAGATGCTCGGGTTCTGCGCGCAGCGGTCGCGCCGCCAGATCCAGCCGGTCGGCGATCGCGATCAGTCGCGACAGCGACGCGCCCTTGATCGACACCGCGAAACGCCTGCGCATGCCGGCCATGTCGACATCGTGCCCGTGGTACGCCGCGACCATGGCGAGACAGGCCAGCCCGCATTCGGCGATCTCGTTCTGATGGATCACCGGCAGCTCGCCGCGGCGCGCGCGCCGTGCGAAGCCGCTCATGTACCGCTCCCGCTGCTGTTGCCGACATGGCTGCCGCTGCCGGCCGGGAAGAACACGTATTCGTAAAGCCGCCGGCGTTCGAGCAGCAGATCCGCTTCCAGGGTCATGCTGGCCCGCAGCGGTAGTGCCCGGCCGTCGGCATGATTGGTTTGCGGATCGAGGGCGACCAGCACCCGGTACGCGGGGGCGCTCGTCTTCATGCCGTTGCGCCGGTTGATTTCCTCGGGCGACAGCGCGGAGCGCGATACCGAGAGCACGCGCCCGGACTGCACGCCGTAGCGCCGGAACGGAAAGGCTCGATAGCGCAGCGCGACGCGCGTGCCCGGCGACAGTTCGCCGATCGCATCGCTCGGCGCCCACAGTTCGGCGCGCAGCACCGAGCCTTCGGGAATCAGCGAGAGCAGACGCTGGCCACGGGTCACGGATTGCCCGGATTCCACCGCCAGTCCGGACACCACGCCACGGCGCTGCGCGCGCACCAGCGCGCCGCCATCGACGGCGTTGCGCGCGGCCACCTGCGACAGATCGGCCAATCGGCGCTGCAGATCGTTCTGGCGCAGTGCGGAGGTCGAGCGCAGCGTCGCGACAGCGGCTTCGGCATCGTCCAGCCGGCGCTGCGTCTGCGACAGCGCCTGCCGCGCATCCTCCGCAGCGGCGCGCGCTTCGGTGGCATCGGTTTCGTACTGTGCGATCTGCACATCGCTGACGATCCGCTCGCGCTGCAGCGGGCGGATGCGCTCCAGCAGCGCACGCGCCTGCGTCGCCTGGCGTTCACGCAGCTGCAACGTGCGTTCTGCCGTCGCCAGCTCGCTGCGCAATGCGGCCGAACGCTCGCGCAGTGCGTTGGCGTCGCGGTCGCCGGCCGCTTCCAGCACATCCATATCCGCTTCGATCAGCGCGCGCTGGCGTTCCAGCTGCCCGGCGACGGTGGCACCGGCATCGCCGGTGGACCAGCGCGGACTTTCGATGGAGGAGGCGATTTCGATCAGCGGCTGCTGCGCATCGACGCGATCGCCTTCCGCGACTTTCACGACCGTCACCACGCCGGTATTCGGCGACACCGCCGCGAGCAAGCCCTGCGATGGCACCAGCAACCCCTGGACGCGAACCTTGCGCACGTGTTGGCCGAAAATCAGGAACGCAGCGACGCAGGCGACCAGCGCCAGCGCCAGCAGCGTCATCGGCCAGGCGATCCGTGGCGACGGCAGACGCGTGGTCCCCAGCCACGCGTCTTTGCGCGCCTGGCCGACTTCCGGTCTGAACAGGTTGTCCGTCATGCTTGCCCTCCGTGCGCCGCGATCCGCTGTCGCAGGGGACGACGGCCTGGAGGCGTGGCGGTATGGTTCCAGAAAGCGCCGGGCCCGCCAACCGGCGTGCGGCCGTCGCAGCCCATCTGTGCGAATCGCCTGCGATCCGGACCACCCGCAGCGCTGTGTCACCATAGCCCAAGACCCGCCGACGCGGGCAAAAACACCCGGACCACACGCAGACCGCACGCAGAGACCGCATGACCGCCCGCGCTTCCGAATTCGACCTCATCGCCCGCATCCGCCAGCGCGCCACCGCGCGTGGCGACGTGATCGTGGGCATCGGCGACGACGCGGCGATCCTGTCGGTGCCGCCCGGCATGCGGCTGGTCGTGGCGATGGACACGCTGAATGCCGGCGTGCATTTTCCGGCGGAGACCGCACCCGCCGACGTCGGCTGGAAATCGCTTGCGGTGAATCTGTCCGATCTCGCCGCGATGGCCGCCACCCCAGCGTGGTGCACGCTGTCGCTGTCGTTGCCGCAGCCCGATGCGGCATGGCTCGATGGTTTTCTCGATGGTTTTCTCGAACTCGCGGTGCAGCACGATGTGACGCTGATCGGCGGCGACACCACGCGCGGGCCGTTGTCGATCTGCGTGACCGCGCACGGTCTGGTCGATCCGCGCGGCGCATTGCTGCGCAGTACGGCGCGTGCGGGCGACGATGTGTGGGCGACCGGCACGCTCGGCGATGCGGCGGCTGCGCTGCGACAGTGGCAAGCGGGCGGTGGAATCGATGCGGCCCTGCGCGCGCGTCTCGATCGGCCGACACCGCGCATCGCGGCGGGTCTGGCGCTCGCCGGCATCGCGCACGCCTGCATCGATATCTCCGACGGCCTGCTTGCCGATCTGGGGCATGTCTGTCGCGCCAGCCGCGTCGGTGCGGAACTCGATGTCGATGCGCTGCCGGCATCGGATGCGCTGATCGCCGCGTTCGATCCTGCGACGCGTCGCGAACTTCAAATTGCCGGCGGCGACGATTACGAACTGTGCTTCACCGCGCCGAAGACCGCGCGTCTCGCGGTGCAGGAAGCGATGAGCGCCTGCGATGTGCCCGTCGCCCGCATCGGCTGCATCAACGCCGATGCGGGTAATCTCCTGCTGCGCGATGCCGCAGGTGCGGAGTGGTCGCCGCCGCGCGCCGGGTACGTGCATTTCGAAGGTTGAAGCGTGGTATCGGCGTCCTGTGTTCTGTCATCCCGAGCGTAGCGAGGGACCTGCTTTCATCGCAGTCTCGACCGAGCGCGATCAATACCCGAAACACCCGCGCACCCCATGGAATCTTCGCACTTTGAACAGCAGGTCCCTCGCTGCGCTCGGGATGACACGTCAAGCCGAGCTCAATCCCGCGCGAACAATGCATGCACCCGTTCGCGCAACGCCGGCACTACGTCGTTTTCGAACCACGGATTGGCCTTGAACCAGCCGATGTTGCGCGGACTGGGATGCGGCAACGGCAGATGCTCCGGCATGTATTCGCGCCAAGCGCGAACTGTTCCGGTCAGCGTTGCCTTGCGTCGATTTCCAAGGAAGTATGCCTGCGCATACTGTCCGATCAGCAGCGTCAGCCTCACGTTGCGCAGCATCGGCAGCAGTCGCGGATGCCAGGTCGCGCGGCATTCCGGTCGCGGCGGCGCATCGCCGGCGCCGCTTTTGCCGGGATAGCAGAAGCCCATCGGCACGATCGCGATACGCGACGCGTCGTAGAAGGTTTCGACATCCATCTCCAGCCATTCGCGCAGACGTTTGCCACTGGCGTCGTCCCAGGGAATACCGCTCGCATGTACCTTCGTGCCGGGCGCCTGGCCGACGATCAGCAGCCGCGATGTCGCGCTCGCGCGCAGCACCGGGCGTGGGCCGAGCGGCAAATGCGTTTCGCACAGCCGGCAGGCGCGGATGTCGGCGAGCAATGCCTCAAGCGGCGGGCGTTCGGGCTTCGGGCTCACGGCGGCAGCAGTTTGCCGGGGTTGAGGATGCCGTCCGGATCGAATGCCGCCTTGACCGCGCGCATCATCGCCAGCGTCGGTGCGTCGACGGCCTGCGGCATGAAGTCGCGCTTCGCCAGACCGATGCCGTGCTCGCCGGAGAGCGTTCCGCCGAGCGACAGGGTCAGTGCGAACACGCGCGACATCGCTGCATGCGCACGTTCGTTCTGTGCCGGGTCGTCCGGGTCGTACATCAGATTGACGTGCAGATTGCCGTTGCCGGCATGGCCGAAGCAGACGATCGGCAGTGAGACTTCTCGCGACAGCATCTGCACGCCAGCGACGAGTTCTGGAATCCGCGACACCGGCACCACCACGTCTTCGTTGATCTTGCCCGGCGCGAGGCTGCGCAACGCGGGCGAGAGCGCCTTGCGGGCGGCCCATAGACGCTCGCGCGCGGCTTCGTCGGCGGCGGGTTCGACATCGAGGCAACCATCGCCGCGTGCGGCGGCACCCAATGCCTCCAGCGCATGCGGCAAGGTGTGCGCATCGCCGTCGGCTTCGATCATCAGCAGCGCGCCGGCATGTTCGGGAATATCGGTTCCGCCGGTGCTCGCGCGCATCTGCGCGCGCGCCAGCCGAACCGCGTGGCTGTCCATGAATTCGAGCATCGATGGCGTCACCGGCTGCGCCATCAGCCGCGCGACGGCGGCGGCGGCGGCGTCGACATCGCGATACAGCGCACGCAGTGCGCGGCGCGCGGCCGGCAGCGGCGCGAGTTTCAGCGTCGCCTCCACGATCAGGGCCAGCGTGCCTTCGCTGCCGACCAGCAGCCGCTGCAGGTCGTAGCCGGTCGCGCCTTTCGTGGTGGCGCTGCCGCACTGGATCAGTTCGCCAGTGCCGGTGACGGCCGTCAGCGCAAGGATGTTGTCGCGGCTGGCGCCGTATTTCACCGCGCGCGGGCCGCCGGCATTGCAGGCGAGGTTGCCGCCGATGGTGGAGAAATCCGCGCTGGTCGGATCCGGCGGCCAAAACAGCCCATGCGGTTTCAACGCGCGCTGCAGGTCGCCATTCAATACGCCGGGCTCCACCACCGCGCAGCGGTCGCCGGGGCGGATGTCGAGGATGCGGTGCATGCGTTCGAACGACACCACCACGCCGCCCGCGATCGGCACCGACGCGCCGGTGGTATTGGTGCCGCGTCCACGTGCGATCACCGGCACGCGATGGGTGCGGCATGCGCGCACCAGCGCGACGACCTGTTCCTGCGTCGACGGCAGCGCGACCGCATCGGGCATCGCCTGTCGCCGCGAGTTGTCGTAACCGTAGGTCAGACGCTCGCTGGCATCGGTGCGCCACCCGTCGCCGAGCGCATCGGCGAGCGTACGGATCAGGTCGGCGGGCAGGGCAGTCATCGCGCGATTGTAGGGCGGCCCCAGGCCCGCCGCTGCAATACCCATAGCGGCAGCGATAGTCCGAGTATCGGCAACCACACCCACTGCAATTCCGACCACAGGACCGTCGCCCCGCGCGCGCTGAAGAATCCGGCGCCGATCGGCGACACCGCGATCGGCCGCCACGGCGCGAAGAAGCGCTCGTGCGACCACGGCCACAGCAGCGCCACGCCGAGGCCGCCGTTGGTCAATGCATCGAGCAGCGGGTGCGAAGCGGTGCAGAAGGCCAGCCACCAGAACGCGCGCCATCGCGTCGTGCGCAACCACGGTGCGACCATCGCGCCGAACAGCGCGACCGCCAGCGCGAAGACGAACGAATGGCTCGCGCCGCGATGCCCGAACTGATCGGCGTAGGCGATGCCGAGCTTGAATGCGACGGTGTCGAAATCGGGCGCCATCGCCACGAACATGCCGGCCGCGATCAAGCGCGGCGAGATCGTGTTGCGGCCGAGCGCGAGGCCCAGGGCGAGCGGCACGACGGCATGGGTGAAGATGGTCGGCATCGTGTTCGATCTACGGATAGAAGAACCAGACGCTGGCGATCAGGCCGTCGCGGATCTGGTACACGGCCATCACTTCCGAAGGCTGTTCGCCCAGGCCGTGGATGCGTTCGTGGTCGGCGACCTTGTCGCCCAGCGCGATGCGGCCCAGCAGTTCGGCGCGCAGGTCCGGAATCGAAAAACGATGTTCGGCATAGAACGCGCGCAATGCGGCATTGCCGACAATATGTGGCGCTTCCGCCGGCATCCGGAACAGGCGGGCATCCGCGCTGAAACAGTCGGCGAAGCGTTCGAGATCGTGCGCGTTGTAGGCATCCAGCTGGCGTTGCACGATCTCGGTCGGGGTCATCGCGATACCTCGGGCTCGATATTCAGACGTCGTCGGCGCGAAACGCATCGCGCAGCCAGTCGAAGGTGGGTGTTTCCGGGTCTCCGCTGGCGTCGATCACGTCGAAGCGGCAAGGTACGCGCGCGTACTCGCGATGCGCGGCGAGGAACTGGTGGGCCGCGCGCACCAGTTTGCGGCATTTGTTGGCATCGACCGATGCGGCGCCACCGCCGAAGCCGGCGCCGCGTCGATAGCGCACTTCGACGAAAACCAGCGCGTCGCCGTCGCGCATCACCAGATCGAGTTCGCCGCCGCGGTAATGGGCGTTGGCGGCGACGGGTTCCAGCCCGTTTTGCTGCAGGAAATCGCGGGCCAGCGCTTCGACGCGCGCGCCCTGCGCGCGCCGATCGTTTCGCCGAGCCGGGCTTCGGCTCTCAGTCGCCACTGCGGGTGAGGGCGACGATCTGGCCGTTGCTGAAAGTCGACCATGCCGGGCTGCGCACGATATTGCCGAAGCCGTCGATGCGCAGGTCGCCGGTGGCGCCGTCGATCTTGCCGTTCGCCTGGGTGGCGAGGCGTTCGAGATAGGCGGTGAGCAGCCACGCGTCGTAGCCGAACGCGAACAGCTTGGCCGCCGGGCCGCGCGCGGTCGACAGCATGCCGCCGGTGGCGTCGGCCGAAGGCAGGCCGGCGATGCCCTGCACGCTCCAGGTTTCGGCCGGGAAGGCGATACCGTCGAGCAGCTTGTCCTGCTCCGGCTTGCCGGTGCCCGACAGCAACTGCGCGGTGGAAACGCGCGGTTTGTCGGCGAGGTTGGCAGCGGTCAGCTGCGGCGCCAGCGCACGCGCCTGTCCGCTCTTCAGCGCGAGAAAGAGCGCGTCGACGCCGCCTTCCTTCTGCGCGACCGCCTGCAGCGCAGCAGTGCTGTCGGCCGGTTTTTCCGCGATGGTCAGCGTTTCGATCACGGTGCCGCCGCGGCTCGCGAGATGTTCGCGGAAGGCCGTGGCGCTGCGGCGCATGCCATCGTCGCTGCCGACCAGCACCAGCACCCGACGCGCTTTGCGCGCGAGCAGGTATTCGGCGGCGGCGATGCCGTCGTCCTCCGGCGCCAGCGCGAAGCTGGCGTTGCCGCTCGGCGGCGCGGTGGGGCCGCGATTCAGCGCCAGCACCGGTACGTTGAGCTGCGATTCCTTGAACAGCGCACCGACTTCGTCGCGGCCGAGCGGGCCGACCACGTAATCGGCGCCTTCGGTGCTCGCCTTCTGATAAGCGGCGACGGCGCCGGCCGGCGTGCCGCTGGTGTCGTAGAACACGATCTCCGGCCGCTGCCGGTGTTCGCCGAAATAACCGGCGAGCAGACCGTCGCGCACCGGCGACGACGCTGCGGCCATCGCACCGCTCAGCGGCAGCAGCACCGCGAGTTTGCGCGGCGGCCGATAGCCGTCGCGATCCGCCGGAGGACGGTTGCCGGCGGTGAAACGCCAGTTGCCTTCGCGGTCGAACGGGCGCGGCAGGGACAGGCCACGGCGCAGCAGTTCGCGACCGATGAAGTTGTAGAGCGGATCGCCGTCGCGCAGCATCCCGGCTTCGTTGCTCAGCACGGCGTTGTCGAGACCCGCGACGATGCGCTCGATCTCGCGGCCGTTGTCGGCCTTGGCCTGGCCGGTCAGGGTGTCGTGGTTGGCGGCGAGGGCGGAGGCCTGTGCAACCAGTGGATTGACCCGGTAGGTCGACGGCTTGGTGCCGCCGGGCTTGGTCGGCACGCAGGCGGTGAGCCCCAAGGCGAGCAAACCGGTGCAAAGCCAAGCCAACGTCGTCGAATTCATGCGCATCGCCGCAACCCTTGAGTGAACCGTTAGGATTCTACCCGCCTGCCACACCCCGAGCGAGCCAGATCCGATGTCCATCCCCGCCGCTGCAGGCATTCTCTATGTTGTCGCCACCCCGATCGGCAATCTGGGCGACCTGTCGCCGCGCGCCCTCGATACCCTGCGCGCGGTCGCCGCGATCTGTGCCGAGGACACCCGCCATACCCGCCAGCTGCTGTCGCATTACGGCGTCGAGCAGACCCTGATCGCCCTGCACGAGCACAACGAAGCCGGGATGGCCGAACGCATCGTTGCCCGCCTGTCGGCCGGAGAGTCGCTGGCGCTGGTGTCGGATGCCGGCACCCCGCTGGTCAGCGATCCCGGCTTCCGCCTGGTCGCCGCCGCCCGCGCCGCCGGCATCAAGGTCAGCCCGATTCCCGGCCCAAGCGCCCTCATTGCCGCGCTCAGCGTCGCCGGCCTGCCCAGCGACCGCTTCGCCTTCGAGGGTTTTCTTCCCGCCAAGGCGGGAGCACGCCGCGAACGTTTCGCCGAACTGGCCAGCGAGCCGCGCACGCTCCTGTTCTACGAGTCCTCGCACCGCATCGAGGACGCCCTCGCCGATGCCGTGGCGGTCATCGGCGCCGGCCGTCCCGCCGCGATCGCCCGCGAGCTGACCAAACTGTTCGAGACCGTGCTCAGCGGCACCCTCGGCGAACTCCACGCCCGCGTCGTTGCCGATGCCGACCAGCGCAAAGGCGAGTTCGTGCTGTTGATCCAGGGCGTGGGCGACGATGCGGACGCCAGACTGGTCGAAGGTCGCCGCGTCTACGCGAAACTCATCGAACACCTGCCGCCGTCGACCGCCGCGAAGCTGGCGGCGGAGATCACCGGCGCACCGCGAAAGGGTTTGTACGGAAGCGATCCGGGGTGACGTCGCGCCGATCATTGTCCGCCCCTGCGGTCAGGTCGTTTCGCGGTGTAAAGTCCGCAGCAGGATGACGATCACGAGGTGATGGAGATGCGGCGTTTCATGTACGGATGGTTGCTGTTGTCGGTCTGCGCGCTGTCGCGACAGGCGCATGCGGATGACGATGCCTTGATCAAGGCGGCGCAGGCGAACATCCCGGAGTTCCTTCAGCTGCTGTCGATCCCGAATGTCGCGGACAACCCCGGACACATCCGCGACAACGCGGTCTTCATCGAAACTGCGCTGAAGAAGCGCGGCTTCCGTACGCGGTTGCTGCAGAATCCGGCGAACCGGCCGCTGGTCTTCGCCCAGTTGGATGCGCCTGTCGCGGGACGTCGAACCGTCCTCTTCTATATCCATTTCGACGGTCAGCCGGTGATCCCGGAACGATGGTCGCAGCCCAGCCCGTTTTCTCCCGTCGTGAAACAGCGCGATGCGAACGGTGTGTGGACACCCGTGCCGAGCGAGCGTCTGCAGGCCACGCCCTTCGATCCGGAGCTCAGGATCTTCGCGCGTTCCGCCTCCGACGACAAAGCGCCGATCATGATGCTGCTGACCGCCATCGATCTGCTGAACGCGGAAGACGCGGCGCCGGAGTTCAACATCAAGCTGATTCTGGATTCCGAGGAAGAGATGGGTTCGCCCAGTCTTGCGGGCGTGGTGGCGTCGAACCGATCGCTGTTCGCGGCGGATGGCCTGGTGATCCTCGACGGCCCGGTGCATGCGTCCGGGCGGCCGACGCTGCTGTTCGGAAACCGTGGCATCGTCCAGGCGACGCTGGTGGTGTACGGCCCGAAAGTAGCGCTGCACAGCGGTCATTACGGCAATTACGTGCCCAACCCGGCGATGCGTCTGGCGGGATTGCTTGCCAGCATGAAGGACGACGACGGCCGCGTGCTGGTGCCCGGTTACTACGACGGCATCGATTTGACCGCATCGGATCGCGCGCTGCTCGCGGCGAGCGGCGACGATGACGCCGCGTTGCGCAAGCGCCTGGGCATCGCCAGGGCCGAGCGTGTCGGCGAGACGTATCAGATGTCGATGCAGTATCCCTCGCTCAATGTGCGCGGCATGGCTTCTGCGGCCATCGGCGACAAGGCCGCCAATGTCGTGCCGAGCGAAGCGACGGCGGAGTTGGATCTGCGGACCACACCGGAAGCGGACGGACAGACATTGTTCGCTCTGCTCAAGACGCATATCGAGCGCCAGGGCTACCATCTGACCGATGGCCCACCGAGCGATGAAGAACGTGCCGGGCACGACAAACTCGCGAGTTTCAGCATGGGCAAATCCGAAAAAGCGGTGCGTGTGCCTGTCGATTCGTCCGTGGGGCGTTGGGCGTACACGGCCACCGAAGCCGTGGCGACGACCGGAGACAAGCCGGTACGGATTCGCATGGTCGGCGGTACCGTTCCGACCGCAACGCTGGTCGATGCGCTGCGGCTGTCGTTCGTCATCGTGTCGACGGTGAATGCCGACAACAACCAGCACACCCACGACGAGAATCTGCGCATGGGCAACATCATCAGCGGAACGCGCACGATCCGCAGCCTGCTGACGACGCCGTATCCTTGAGCGTGCGCATGCGCGGCGCGACGCTTGTCGAAGCAGTTGTTCAGCCCGCTGGTGCGTAGTCGTAGCGCACGAGCCGGGTGATCCGCCATTCGCCGTCGCGCTGCCGCCAGATCGCCATGAACCGCATGCGCTGGCCGCGACAGGGCTGCGAGTCGACCGCGCAGAACGACTGCGTGCCGATCTGGATGGCGCCGTAGTCGGGCAGGGAGTAGATCCGCTGATCGGATGCCGGCGCTTCGCGGCGGTACTTGCCGCAGAACGTACGGCGCAGGGTGTCGGTGTGCGTGGACAACTGGCGCGCGACGCCGCGATCGGCGAAGTACAGTTCGGCATTGTCCGCGAACAGGGCCTTCAGCGGATGGATTCGACAGTGGTTGTAGGCATCGCTGATGCGGGCGTCGAGGGCGAGGATCTCGCGACGGACAGCGGAAGAGGCCGCGCCATCCGCGATGTCGTCCGCTTGGGCCATGGACGAAAGCATCGACATGCTCGATGCCGCCAACCATGCCGCAGCCATGGCGAGGCGCGGCAAACGGGCTGTCGAAAGCGCACAGGATGAAAGCACACTGGAAGAGAATCGGGTGATGCGCATTGCGATCTCCGGTCGTTTTTCGGGTACAGGGCGCCTGGCCGCGTCGATGGCGGCCTTGCGATGCGAAGGGCAGGGCCGGCGTCGAGACGCCGGTCGGATGCGGCTTATCCGCCGTGGTTGGTCAGCCGGAAATAGATCAACTGACCCGCGCCGGTCAGGATCGCGAGCAGAGCGATGCTGCCCGGCGTCGGCCGGGTCCAGCCGAAGGCCTGCAGCAGCGCGAAGCCCAGGCCGATCGCGATCAGGAAGATGCCCCATCGCAGCGAGGAAAACCGCCGCTGTCTGGCATCGTGGCGCAGCAGTTCCGCGAGCAGCGTCTCCGAAAGCCCTTCCTTCATCATGCGATAGCGGGTCACGGCATCCAGCAGCGCCTTGAAGGCGAAGGTGATGCAGAAGAACAGGGCGAGCGGGATGATGATCTGTTTGGTGAAGATCGGGTCCATGACGAGGCTCTTGGAAGGATGGGAATCATGGCGATAGATACGCGCTGGAGGCTGCCGGTTGCACTTGAATCGCATGCAACCATTACCCGGCTCGACGTATCCAACAGACAGATGACCGACGACGATCCGCTTATTCCGGACCAGCCTGCTTCTGACCAGCCCATGTCGGACCGCGCGCTGGTGGATGCCGTCCTGGCCGGCACCCGGGGCGCATTCGAGCGACTGGTCCGCGAACATCAGACCGTGTGCTGGCACATTGTGCTCAAACTCGTGCGTCATCCTGAAGACGCCCGCGATCTGTGCCAGGACGTGTTCCTGCGCGTGCATCGTTGCCTGCATCAATACCGCTACGACAGTTCGCTGAAGACCTGGATCGGCCGTATCGCCTATACCTGTGCATTGCGACACCTCGAACGCCGGCGCATGGCGCTGGAGCGGGAACTGGCGGGCGACGATGGTGCGGACGCGATCGACGCGATCGACAGCGGTGAAGATGTGCACGCGCAGGCATCGCAAGCGCAGATCGACGCGATCGTGCAGATGCAGATGCGCAGGTTGCCGCCGATCCAGGGCCTGCTGCTGACGCTCTATCATCTCGACGAATTGACGATTCCCGAGATCACCGCCATGACCGGCTTGCCGTCCGGCACCGTCAAAAGCCATCTGGCGCGTGCCCGCGCCCGGCTTCGCGATGCTCTGGCCATCACTTTGGGAGAACGACCATGACGCACGGACCGGACGCACACGAAACGCAGGACGCGACAGAAGCGCTGTGGTGTCGTCAGGAGCGACTGCTGTCGGCGCTGCGGTCCGGCGCGACCGACGATTCTGGCGACGGGCGCTATCGCGATGTATTCGCTGCGCTCGACCGGGAGCCACTGCCGGCGTTGCCCGATGGTTTCGCCGTGCGCGTCGCGACCGATGCACAGCGGCTCGCCGACGCGCGTGCGCAGGTGTCGCGCTTCAAGACATTGCTGGCGAGCCTGCTGAGCCTGTTGTATCTGCCCGCGATGCTCGCAGCAACGATGTTGTATTGGTCGCGATGGCCGGTAGCGTCGATCCGCGCGCCGTTCGGCGACGATGCGCTCTCGCTGTGGCTGATTGCGATCGCCGTGTTGGGCCTGTCGGTGATTGCCGTGGACGCATTGACGCGCAAAGCATCGGCCGGCGCATCCGGCTGATACGGACGGTCAGTTCGCTCCGCGTTCGACCAGCACTCTTGCGTAGCTCCTGTCCTCGATCAGGATGTGCTCGGAAAGCCAGCGCTTGAGATAGTCGAGCAGTTCGACGCCCACATTCTGCTCGCCTTTGGCGTGGCGCCGTTCGCAATCCTCGATCATCCGCACGAAGACATGATGCGCGTCGCTGTGGTCGTCGGCGTCCTCGTACCTGTAGACCTTGAACATCGCTTCTTCATAGGCGAAGTGCACCCGCGTGTAGTTGCGCAGGCGCTCGAGCGTTTTCTGCAGGGATGGACCGCCGCGCCCCTTGTCGACGGCGTCGCTCAGCTCGTTGATGTAGCCGATCAGCATGCGGTGCTGGCGGTCCACCGTTTCCAACCCGACAGACAGGCTTGGCGACCACTCGAAAAATGCCATGCATCCCCCTTCTTGCGACGAGCAATGGATCAGTGTCTGTCCCGGGGATGGCCGATGCCTTGACCGGAATCAATTCGGGTGGAACGCGGCGATCGTGCGACAATGCCGCGGACGGAGTCGGCCAGGCAGTCGCGTCATCGCATTCTCCGGAATGCCGATGCCGAGGAAAGTCCGGGCTCCACAGGGCACGGTGCCAGGTAACCCCTGGGCGGCGCGAGCCGACGGAAAGTGCAACAGAAAGATACCGCCAGCGGTTCTTCGGGGCGCTTGTAGGACGAAAGTCCGACAAAGTGTTCCAACTCGTCGAAAGGCGAGGGGAATGCGGGCAAGGGTGAAATGGTGCGGTAAGAGCGCACCGCGAGTCCGGCAACGGACCGGCACGGCAAACCCCACCGGGAGCAAGACCAAATAGGGAGGCAATGCCGCGGCCCGCGGTGTCTCCGGGTAGGTTGCTTGAGCGTATCGGCGACGATGCGCCTAGAGGAATGACTGTCCACGACAAAACCCGGCTTATCGGCCGGCTCCGTCACATTTCTTCTGGGCTGTGTCCAGAAGAATCGCATGCTGCGCAAACCATCGGCCCCGCTGCGCTGATGCCAGCGGGGCGCGCCCCATCTTTCTAATCCAGCCGTGCCGCGTATTCCGGTTCCAACGCGGTATGCGTGCGCCAGAAGCGTCGCGGTTCGCGTTGCGCGAGCACGTCTTCGAGGATGCCGAGGTGGGTGTGCCAGCCGGCACCGACGCTGGACATGACCTGCATGCAGAGGCGGCGGTGGGTGAGCGTCAGCAGGACCTGGTCGCCGCTGGCGCGCAGTGCGATGTCGACTTCCGAGGCGTCTTCGTCCGCAGTCGAGGGGTCGCCATGCCAACTGAAGACCAGCCGGTGCGGCGGCTCGCAGATGCGGATGCGGCCGAAGACGCGACCATCGTTCTCCTGTTCGCGATAGCGCTCCGGCGCGCGGTCGTCGTCCCGCGAGAGCTCCGCATTGCGGAATTGCAGGGCGACATCCGCGCCGACCACGCTGCCCATCGGTCCGCCGGCGAGCCAGCGCCTGCGCTTTTCCGGGTCGACCAGATGGTCCCATACCCGTTCGATCGGGCCGGGCAACAGGCGTTCGAAGCGCACGCTGTCGTTGCTGATCACCACGCCGTGGGCATCGTTCGCGAGTGCCTTGTCCAGCGTCTCCAGCATCCGATTCCAGCCCTGTTCGGTGCGTGTGGCGTACTCCGCCCATTGTTGCGACATGGAATGGGTCAGCACCAGGGTGCAACCGTCGGCGTTGTCGACGATGACGATCTCGACAAGGCTGCTGTCGTCGCCATGGTCGTCGGCCGCCCACGCGCCCCAGGTGAAGGCGAGGCGGTGGGGGCGTTCGATCGCAACGTAACGACCACCGTGTTCGATCTCGGTACCGGCGCGTTCGGCCCGAAACGAGAACCTGCCGTCGACGCGCGGGTCCAATTGCAAATGCACGATACGTTCGTCGCGTACCGCAGGGCCGAACATCCAGCGCGACAGCATGGTCGCGTTCAACCAGGCATCGAAGACACGATCCGCGGATACGGAAAAACATCGTCTGGCATGGATCTGCAGCTCGGAGGATGAGGTGCTGTTCATGAAGTGGGCTCCTGTTCGGGGTCGGCGAGAAGTGCGGTGTCTTCGCTGCGCAGCAGTGCGTCGAGAGCATCGAGGCTGGTGCGCCAGAACTGGGCGTACTGGCGCAGCCAGACGTCCGCGTCGGCGAGCGGCGCAGCGTCCAGCGCGCACAGATGAGTGCGGCCCCGGACGGTCCGCTTTACGAGCCCGGCGCGTTCAAGGGTCTTGATGTGCTTGGACGCCGCGGCAAGGCTGATCCGGTGCGGAGCGGCCAGCTCGCCGACGCTGCGCTCGTGGACGCCGAGGTCGGTGAGCATCGCTCGGCGGGTAGGGTCAGCCAGTGCCTGGAACACCAGATCGAGGGGGGCACGGGTGGGGGTTGGCGGCTGAAGTTCAATCATGTGGTTGAATATTGCTGCTCTTTCCTTGATTGTCAACCATTCGGTTGAATGATGATGACCCTGAAGTCTCCCGAACGCTGGAAAAGGGCGCGCGGTAGACCGTTCAGGCAAGTTCAATGACGGCCAAAATCTCAAAATTTGAGACGAAACATGGGCTTGTGGATAAACCTTGAACCAGTCTCTGAACATTGCCGCAAGTCATTGACGCGCTTGGTGAAATTGGTCTCATAAAGTTGTTGACAACCCTGTGTACGACTCCTAATGTGGCGGCTCGTGGGAAAACCGGGCAAATAGTGGTTTTTCCGAGTTGACCAAGCCCGCTTGAGACGGGCGCGACCAGGCAGAAACCGTGTTCCAAGGTGAGACCGCCATCACGATCGACGACAAGGGCCGACTGGCGATTCCGACCAGCTATCGGGACCTGATCGCGCGTGCGTCCGAAGGCCGGCTGGTCATCACCTACAACCCGTTCGAGGCCGGCTCGCTCTACCTCTACCCGCAGTCGGTCTGGGAGCGGGTGCGGGATCAGGTCAACGCCCTGCCGCGCACCAAGAGCGTCAGCCGCAATCTCCAGCTCAAGCTGGTCGGCGCGGCGACCTTCGTCGAGCCCGACGGCAGCGGTCGCATCGGAATTCCCTCGAGCCACCGCAGCGCGGTGGGTATCGAAAAGCGCGCCGTGCTGTTGGGCATGGGCGACAAGTTCGAGCTGTGGAGCGAGCAGGCGCACCACGCGCAGATCCGCACGACGCTGAGCGACGCGGATCTGGGCGAGGCGATGCTCGATCTGCAACTGTGACCGCGGGTGGCGCGGGCGCGGTGCCCGCCCACCTTCCGGCGCTGGATTCGCCTGTGCTGCATTTGCCGGTGATGTACGCGCAGGTCCTGGACGGTCTGCGGATTCTGGAGGATGGAACCTATCTGGACGGCACGTTCGGGCGCGGCGGTCATGCGCGCGGTGTGCTGCAACGTTTGGGTGCTGGAGGTCGATTGCTGCTGATGGACAAGGATCCCGAAGCGATCCGCGTCGCCGAACACGCGTTCGGTGCGGACGCGCGCGTCGCGATCCATCGCGGCAGCTTCATCGATCTTGCCGGTTGGGGGCCCGCGCAGCAGGGTCTCGACGGTGTGCTGTTCGATCTGGGCGTGTCGTCGCCGCAGCTGGATGTCGCCGAGCGCGGTTTCAGCTTCGGCAAGGACGGTCCGCTCGACATGCGCATGGATCCCGACAGCGGCGAGAGCGCGGCGCAATGGCTGGCGCGCGCCGACGAGCGCGAAATCGCCGATGTGCTGTGGACCTACGGCGAAGAAAAACAGAGCCGCCGCATCGCCCGCACCATCGTCGCCCGTCGCGGCGACACGCCGCTGGCGCGGACCGCGCAGTTGGCCGATCTCATTGCCTCGGTTGTTCCGCGCGGGGCGCAGAAGATCCATCCTGCGACCCGCAGCTTCCAGGCGATCCGCATCTACATCAACCGCGAGCTCGAAGATCTCGAGCAGGGCCTCGATGCCGCGCTCGCCGCGCTCAAGCCCGGCGGCAGGCTCGTGGTGATCAGCTTCCATTCGCTGGAAGACCGCATCGTCAAGCGCTTCATCCTCAAACACGCCAAGGCGCCGCCGGCCAATCGCCGCATGCCGGTGGAGATCGCATTCACGCCGACCCTGCGGATCATCGGCGACATGCAGAAGGCGACCGACGCCGAGCTCGCGGTGAATCCGCGCGCACGCAGCGCGGTGCTGCGGGTGGCCGAAAAACTCGCCGGCGAAGAGCCGCATTCGCAAGCCGCTGGCGCGCACGCCTCCCGTGAAGCTCGGGGTGCGGCATGAGCCTGCGCGTGATCGTCGTCGTGCTGATCCTGGCCAATCTGATCTCGGCGATCGGCGTGGTGCATGCGCGCTACCGCCATCGCCAGCTGTTCGTCGAACTGTCGCGGCTGGAGAAGGGGCGCGACGAGCTCAATATCGAATTCAGCCGGCTGCAACTGGAACAGGCGACCTGGGCCGAAAGCAATCGCGTCGACCAGATCGCGCGCACCCGCCTCGGCATGAAGACGCCCGAGCCGGCCGATATCGTGGTGGTGCGCCCATGAGCGCCTGGTTCGACACCCTCCGCGAACGGTTGCGTCGACGCAGCGAGCGCCGCGGCCCGGCATCGCGCGGACGCGCCCAATTCAACCTGCGCGGTCGCCTGATGCTGGTGACCGGCGCGCTGGGCGTATGCGCGCTCGCGCTGGTCGCGCGCGCGTCGTACCTGCAGCTCGTGCGCAACGATTTCTACCAGAAGCAGGGCGACGAGCGCTTCCTGCGCGAAGTGGCGATCCCGACCTCGCGCGGCATGATCACCGATCGCAACGGCGAACCGTTGGCGGTGTCGACGCCGGTCGAATCGATCTCGGCGAATCCCAAGGCATTGCTGGATGCGCCGGAGCGGTTGCCGGAACTGGCGGTCGCACTGGGCACGGATGTCGATACGCTGACCCGCAAGCTGACCCAGCGCGCGGGCAAGGAATTCGTCTATCTCAAGCGCCGGATCAATCCGGCCGAGGCGCGTCGCGTCCTCGCGCTGGAGATTCCCGGCGTGTCCTCGCAGCGCGAATACCGTCGCTTCTACCCGCAGGGCGAAGCGATCGCGCACGTGCTCGGCTTCACCGATATCGACGACCGCGGCCAGGAAGGCCTGGAGCTCGCGTTCGAGGACATGCTGCGGGGCACGCCGGGCATGAAGCGTGTCATTCGCGATCGTCGCGGCCGGATCGTCGAGGAAGTGGATCTGGTCCGCCCGGCCGAACCGGGCAAGAACATCACCCTCACGATCGATCGTCGCATCCAGTTCCTCGCCTATCGCGAACTCAAGCGCGCGATGCTCGATACCGGCGCCACCAGCGGCTCGGCCGTGGTGCTGGATGTCGCCAGCGGCGAGGTGCTGGCGATGACGAACCTGCCGTCGTTCAATCCGAATGCCGTCAGCCTGGGCAATCGCGACGCGCACCGCAATCGCGCGGTGACCGATGTGATCGAACCGGGTTCGACGATGAAACCACTCACCGTGGCCGCGGCGATGGAAGCGGGCAAGATCACGCCGACGACGATCTTCAACACCAATCCCGGCTGGATTCCCAACGGCAAGTACCGCACCACCGATACCCACAACTACGGCGTGCTCGACACCACCGGGGTGATCCGCAAGAGCTCGAACGTGGGCGCGGCGAAGATCGCGCACATGCTGCCGAACAAGGATTTCCACGCATTCCTGGTGCGCCTTGGCTATGGCCGCAGCACCGGCAGCGGATTTCCGGGCGAAAGCCCCGGCAGTCTGCAGAAGCCCGAGCGCTGGAGCGGCACCACCAAGCAGACCATGTCCTACGGCTACGGACTGAGCGCGACGCCGCTGCAGATCGCGCACGCATACGCGACGCTGGGCAACGGCGGTCGTGCGATCGTGCCGACCTTCATCAAGGGCGAAACCGGGGAAGTCACGCAGGTGCTCGACGAACGCATCGCGCGGGACGTGCTGCGGATGATGCAGACCGTGACCGAACCGGGCGGCACCGCGACCCAGGCCGCGATCCTCGGCTATCACGTCGCCGGCAAGACCGGCACCGCGCGGATCATCATCAATGGCGTCTACTCGCGCCGCTACAACGCCTTTTTCGCGGGACTGGTGCCGGTCGACAACCCGCGCTTCGCGATGGCGATCGTGCTCAAGGACCCGGATCCCAGCACCGGTTATACCGGCGGCCTGGTGTCCGCGCCGGTGTTCAAGAACGTCATGGAAGGCGCGCTGCGCCTGATGGATGTGCCGCCGGACGACATCGAGACCTGGCTGGCGGCGCAGGCTGCCGCCGACGCGAAACGGACGCGTCAGGCGGGCGTCGCGCCACCGGCAACAGCGGTAGCCCGATCCATGCCCGCCGCACTGGTCGAAGCGATCGATGCGCTTCCCGCAGCGGGAGGCGCGCGATGAGCCGTCGCATGCGCCTCGCCGAACTGTTGCCGGATATCGCTGGCATTCCCGCCGGTCTGGACATCACCGGCCTTGTCCAGGACAGTCGTGCGATCGAGCCCGGCAATGCGTTCGTGGCGATTGCGGGTTTCGGTGCGCACGGCTTGAAATTCGCCGCGCAGGCGAAGCAGGCGGGCGCGGCGGCGATCCTGTTCGAGCCACCGCTGCCCGCGGAGTTCGACATCGCTGCGGATGCGGCGGTGCCGATGATCGCCGTGCCCGGTCTGCGTGCGCGTCTCGGTGCGATGGCGGATGCGTTCCATGGCGCACCGTCGAGGACGATGACCACGGTCGGCGTGACCGGCACCAACGGCAAGACTTCGACCGTGCAGTTGTTGGCGCAGGCGTGGACGCTGCGTGGCCGCCGCGCCGGCAGCATCGGCACCCTGGGTGCGGGTCTGTACGGCGATGTCGTGCCGACCGGTTTCACCACGCCATTGGTGCTGCAGCTGCATGCGCTGCTCGCGCAATTGCGCGATGCCGGCGCCGATGCGGTCGCGATGGAAGTCAGCTCGCACGCGCTCGATCAGGGCCGCGTCGAGGGCGTGCATTTCAAGGTCGGCATGTTCACCAATCTGACCCGCGACCACCTCGACTACCACGGCACGATGGATGCCTACGGTGCAGCGAAGGCCGGATTGTTCGCGTGGCCGGGTCTGGATTCCGCCGTGCTGAATCTCGACGATGCCTTCGGCCGTGAACTGCATGCCGGTATCCTGGCCCCGGTGCGCGTCATCGGCGTCAGTTCGCGCGATGCCGTGGATGCGGATTTGCGCGCCGACAGCATCGTGCTCGATCTCGCCGGGCTGTCATTCGAGCTGAAGATCGAAGGCGAATCGCACCCGGTGCGCTCGCCGCTGCTCGGTCGTTTCAACGTCGACAACCTGTTGGCGGTGGCCGGTGCGCTGTGCGCGCTGGGAGAAACGCCGGCGCGGATCGCGGACACGCTGTCGATGCTGCAGCCGGTCAATGGCCGCATGAACCGTCTCGGCGGCGACGGCCGCTTGCCGTTGGTCGTGATCGACTACGCGCACACGCCCGATGCGCTGGAGCAGGCGCTGTCCAGCCTGCGTGCGCATGCGGCCGGTCGCCTGGTCTGCGTGTTCGGCTGCGGCGGCGACCGCGATCGCGGCAAACGTCCGCAGATGGCCGCCATCGCCGAAGCCAATGCCGATGCGGTGATCGTGACCGACGACAATCCGCGTACCGAACACGGCGACGCCATCGTCGCCGACATCGTCGCCGGGTTCGCACGCCCTGGCGCGATCAGGATTGAACGCGACCGCGCCGCCGCCATCGCGCAGGCGATCGGCGCGGCCGGCGCGAACGACATCGTGCTGATCGCCGGCAAGGGGCATGAGCCGTATCAGGAGATCGACGGCGTGCAGTATCCGTTCGACGACACCGGAATCGCCCGTGCGGCGCTGGAGGCGCGCGCATGATGCCGATGACGCTCGCGCGGATCGCCCAGGCCGTGAACGGTCGCCTGGTCGGCGAGGATTCGACGGTGGACATGCTCGTCACCGATACCCGCAAGCTCGATGCGGACATGCCCGCATCGGCGCTGTTCGTCGCGATCAAGGGCGAAAACTTCGACGGCAACGATTACGTCGCGCAATCGGCGTCGCTCGGCGCGCGAGCAGCGCTGGTTTCCCGCCGGGTCGACGTGTCCATGCCGCAGATCGTGGTCGCCGATACCGAGCGCGCGCTGGCCGATCTCGCCGGTACGGTACAGCGCGCGCGCCGCACGAAAGTCGTCGCGATCACCGGCAGCAACGGCAAGACCAGCGTGAAGACACTGGCCCTGGCGATCTTCGAGCGCGCGGGCATCACCTACGCCACGCCGGGCAATCGCAACAACGAGATCGGCATGCCGCTCGCGGTGCTCGACGCGCCGGAAGATGCCGAGTTCGCGATCTACGAAATGGGCACGGGCAAGCCGGGCGACATCGCGTATCTCACCCGTATCGCCTCGCCCGATTTCGCCCTGGTCAACAACGTGGCGCCGGCGCATCTGGAACGCATGGGCAGCCTGCTGGAGATCGCGAATACGAAAGCGGCGGTCTACGACGATCTGTCGGCGGCCGGTGTCGCCGCGATCAATGCCGATGATGCCTTCGCCCCTTACTTTGCCGAACGCGCGCACGGCCACCGCCTGATCCGTTTCGGCCTTGAAGCGACCGCCGATGTGACTGCGCGTGCGATCGCGCTCGACGCCGAAGGCTCGCGCTTCATGCTGGTCACGCCGGAAGGCGAGGCGGAGATCGCACTGGCGATGCCGGGCCGCCACAACGTGTCGAATGCGCTGGCGGCGGCTGCGCTGGCGCTCGGTGCGGGAGTCGCATTGCCGGTCATCGCTGCGGGTTTGAACGCCGCGCAACCGGTCGCGGGCCGCTTGAACACGCATCGCCTTGCGACTGGCGTGACCTTGATCGACGACAGCTACAACGCCAATCCCGGGTCGTTGAAAGCGGCGATCGATACGTTGGCGTCGAGCGGCGGCGAGCGCTGGCTGGTGCTGGGCGACATGCGCGAACTCGGCGAGGACGCCGCGTCGCTGCACGCCGAGATCGGGCGCCGTGCCAAAGCATCTGGCATCGCCCGGTTCTATGCGCTGGGCGCGCTCAGCGCGGCAGCGGCGGAGGCGTTCGGCGCGGGTGCGCGGACGTTCGACAGTCATGCGGCCATCGCGGAAGCACTACGCGCCGATATCGATGCTTTTGTGGAAAGCGCCCCGGCGATGGAGGCGATGCGGAAAGAGATCGCGGCCGAAGCCGCTCCTGCAGCCGCTCCCGTACTGCGGATATTGATCAAAGGCTCGCGCGGAAGCGCGATGGACCGAATCGTGAAGGACCTGCTCGCAAAGGACTTGCCCAAGAACGCAATGCACGCGGACATCGCGGGCGGGAGAGAGTCGCATGTTGCTTGAACTGACGCGCTGGCTGGAACAACTGCAGAGTCTGTTCGGTCTGTTCGGCTATCTGACGTTTCGCGGCATTCTCGCGGCGCTGACCTCGCTCGCATTGTCCTTGTGGTGGGGCCCGGCGATCATCGCGCGGCTCGCCCAGCTCAAGGGCGGCCAGCCGATCCGCAAGGACGGCCCGCAATCGCATTTCTCCAAGGCCGGCACGCCGACGATGGGCGGCGCGTTGATCCTGCTGACGGTGATCGCATCGGTGATGCTCTGGGGCGACCTGCGCAACCGCTACGTGTGGCTGGTGTTGGCGGTGATGGTCGCGTACGGCTGCATCGGCTGGTGGGACGACTGGATCAAGATCGTCAAGCGCGATCCCAACGGCATGCGCTCGCGCACCAAGTACGCGCTGCAGTCGGTGTTCGGCCTCGCCGCCGGCCTGTTCCTGTATTTCACTGCGGATGCGCCAGCGGCGACCACGCTCTACATTCCGTTCTTCAAGGAAGTCGCACTGCCGCTGGTCGGAATCGGCGGCACGATCTTCTTCGTCTTCATCGCGTACTTCTGGATCGTGGGTTTCTCGAACGCGGTGAATCTCACCGACGGCCTCGACGGGCTCGCGATCATGCCGACGGTGCTGGTCGCCTGCGCGCTGGGCGTGTTCGCCTACGCCTCGGGCAACGCGGTGTTCTCCGGTTATCTGCAGATTCCACCGGTGCCCGGTGCGGGCGAGCTGGTGATCATCTGCGCCGCGATCGCCGGCGCGGGCCTCGGCTTCCTGTGGTTCAACACGTATCCGGCGATGGTGTTCATGGGCGACATCGGCGCGCTCGCGCTCGGCGCCGTGCTGGGCTGCATCGCGGTGATCGTGCGCCAGGAACTGGTGCTGGTGCTGATGGGCGGCATCTTCGTGATCGAGACGCTGTCGGTGATGATCCAGGTCGCGTCGTTCAAGCTCACCGGAAAACGCGTGTTCCGGATGGCGCCGATCCACCATCACTTCGAATTGAAGGGCTGGCCGGAGCCGCGCGTGATCGTGCGTTTCTGGATCATCTCGGTGATCCTCGTGCTGGTCGGTCTCGCGACGTTGAAGGTCCGCTGATGGCGACCTGGCTTTCCCTTCCGCGCTTCGGCCTTGGCCAACAGGCCACGCGTCTCGACGCGTTGCCCGGCCGCTACGACCCGTGGCTGCTCGGCGCGTCGATCGCATTGGCCTGCCTCGGCGTGGTCATGGTCGCGTCCAGCTCGATCGCGATCGGCGAGGGTCTCGATGTCGGCCCGTACTATTTCCTCATCAAGCATCTGATGTTCCTGGTGTTCGGGGTCGGCGTGGCCGGCGTTCTGATGCGTACCGAACTCAAGAGCATCGAACAGCAGGATCGCCTGATGCTGGTGTTGTGCTTCGTATTGCTGATCCTCGTGTTCGTCCCCGGCATCGGCAAGACCGTCAATGGCGCCCGGCGCTGGTTGAACTTCGGGATCATGGGGTTCCAGGCGGTGGAAGCCGTGAAGCTCATGTATATCGTGTGGCTCGCCAGTTATCTGGTGCGGTTCCGCGACGAAGTCAACGCGACCTGGGGCGCGATGCTCAAGCCGCTGGGCGTGGCGGTGGCGTTGGTCGGCTTGTTGATCCTGCAACCGGATTTCGGTTCGCTGTCGCTGATCCTGTCGATCACGGCCGGCATGCTCATCCTCGGTGGCGTGCACATGCCGCGGATGTTCGGCCCGGTGCTGGTCGGTTTGCCGGTGCTGGCGATCATCGCGATCGCCGAGCCCTACCGCGTCAGTCGCCTGACCTCGTTCCTGGATCCGTGGAAGGACCCCTTCAACACCGGCTATCAGCTGACCAATGCGTTGATGGCGGTCGGTCGCGGCGAATGGTTCGGCGTCGGTCTCGGTGGTTCGGTGCAGAAGCTGGCGTATCTGCCGGAAGCGCATACCGACTTCATCCTGGCGGTGATCGCCGAGGAGTTGGGCTTCGCGGGCGTCTGCATGGTGATCGCGCTGTACGGCCTGCTCGTCGGCCGCGCATTCTGGATCGGACTGAAATGCGTCGAAATGCGCCGCCATTTCGCGGGTTATTGCGCCTTCGGCATCGCGCTGTGGGTGGCGTTGCAGAGCTTCGTTTCGATCGGTGTGAATCTCGGGATGCTGCCGACCAAGGGATTGACGCTGCCGTTGATTTCCTACGGCGGTTCCAGCGTGCTCGGCACCTGCGCAGCGCTGGGCCTGCTGCTGCGGATTTCCTACGAACTCGATCGCGCCGAACGTCAGGTCGCGCGCCTGCGTGGCGAAGCGGCGCAGGTGTCGGCGCAGACCTATGCCGGTGCGCCGCCATCGACCGCGCAGCCGGTGGTCGCCGCGAACGGGTCCGCGTTGGGCAACACCGTGCGCGGCACCAGCCGCCTGCGCGACCGTATCGAACCGACGTTCGGGAGGAACGCATGAGCGCTGCGGCTTCCGGCACCGTCGTGTCCGCGACCCCGGCGCCGGTGATGATCTTCGCCGGCGGTACCGGAGGACATATTTTCCCGGGCCTCGCGGTCGCCGCCGCGCTGCGCGCGCGCAATGTGCCGGTGGTGTGGCTGGGCGCGGATGGCGGCATGGAAACGAAGCTCGTGCCGCAGCATGGCGTCGTCATCGAAACCATCGCGATCTCCGGCCTGCGCGGCAAGGGGATCGGCACGCTGCTGCGCGCACCGCTGCGCGTGTTGTCCGCGATCCGCGCCGCCGCCAACGTGCTGCACAGGCATCGTCCGCGCGCGGTGGTGAGCTTCGGCGGCTTCGCGGCCGGCCCCGGCGGCATCGCCTCGGCGATCGCGGGCGTGCCGCTGCTGGTGCACGAACAGAATCGCGCGCCGGGGATGACCAATCGCGTGCTGGCGATGTTCGCGCGCCGCGTGCTGACCGGGTTCCCGGACAGTTTTCCCGGCAAGGAAACCGTGGTCGGCAATCCGGTGCGCGATGCGATTTCCGCGATCGCGCCGCCCGCGCAGCGCTTCGCCGCAGCGTCGTCGCGACTGCGCGTGCTGGTGCTCGGCGGCAGCCAGGGCGCGCGCGCGCTCAACGTCGCGCTGCCGAAAGCGCTTTCGCAATTGCAGGGTATCGATTGCGATGTGCGCCACCAGTGCGGTGAGAAAATGCGCGAAGACGCCGAGCGTGCTTATGCCGATGCGAACGTCGCGGCATCGATCGAGCCGTTCATCGCCGACATGGCTGCGGCCTATGCCTGGGCCGATATCGTCGTCTGCCGTGCCGGTGCGCTGACCCTCGCCGAAGTCTGCGCCGCAGGCGTTTCCAGCGTGCTGGTGCCGCTGCCGACGGCGGTCGACGACCATCAGACCAAGAACGGCCTGTATCTCGTGGAGCGCGGTGCGGCGGCGCTGTTGAAACAGGACGACACGCTGGCTGATCGCCTGGCGACGACCCTGCGCGCGCTGGCCGGCGACGCCGCGAAGCGTTTGTCGATGGCCGAGGCCGCGCGTTCGCTCGCCAAACCCGACGCGGCCGACCGTGTCGCCGAGATCGTGCTCGAAGTCGCCGCTCAGCATGCGGCGCGTCATCAGGAGACCCGCGCATGATCCGTCGCCTGCTCGATACCCAGGATCTGTCGAAAGCCTTTCCGCGCGTGCATTTCGTCGGCATCGGCGGCGCCGGCATGAGCGGCATCGCCGAAGTGCTGTGCACCCTCGGTTACCAGGTTTCCGGTTCCGACAATGCCGACAGTGTGGCCACCCGCCGTCTCGCATCGCTCGGTGCCACCGTCTGTCGCGGTCACGCTGCCGCCAACGTGCTCGGCACGGACTGCGTGGTCGTGTCCAGCGCCATCAAACGCGACAATCCCGAGTGGATGGAAGCGCGCGCGCAACGCATTCCGGTCGTGCCGCGCGCGGAAATGCTGGCCGAATTGATGCGCTTCCGCCGCGGCATCGCCATCGCCGGGACCCACGGCAAAACCACCACCACATCATTGACCGCAAGCGTGCTCGGCGAGGGCGGTCTCGATCCGACCTTCGTGATCGGCGGTCAGTTGCTCGCGGCAGGCGCGAATGCACGCCTCGGCAGCGGCGATTGGCTGGTGGCCGAGGCCGATGAGAGCGACGGCAGTTTCCTGCGCCTGAACCCGCAGATCGCGGTCGTCACCAACATCGATGCCGATCACCTCGAGAACTACGGCGGCGATTTCGCGCGCGTGCAGGCGGCGTTCTCGGAATTCCTGCACCGCCTGCCGTTCTACGGTCTTGCGGTGCTCTGCATCGATGACGCCGAAGTCGCGGCGCTCGCGGCCGACATGCCGCGCCATGTCATCACCTATGGTTTCGCCGCGCATGCCGATGTGCGCGCAGAAGACGTCGAACAGGCCGGACCGGCGATGCGCTTCACGCTGTGCCTGCCCGACGGTTCGCGCACGCCGACCACGCTGGCGTTGCCGGGCCGTCACAACGTCCAGAACGCGCTCGCCGCCGCGACCATCGGTTGGCAGCTCGGCGTTTCGCCCGAAGCGATCGCGCGGGCGCTGGAACAGTTCGCGGGCATCGGTCGTCGCTTCAATCTGCTTGCCGAGCTCACCACCGCGCAAGGCGCGAAAGTGCAGCTGGTCGACGACTACGGCCATCATCCGAAAGAACTCGAAGCAGTGTTCCAGGCCGCTCGCGGCGGCTGGCCGGATCGCCGGCTCGTGGTCGCATTCCAGCCGCATCGCTACAGCCGCACCCGCGACCTGTTCGACGATTTCGCCGCGGTGCTGTCGAACGTCGATGCGCTGGTGCTGACCGAAGTCTATCCGGCCGGCGAGGCGCCGATCGCCGGGGCCGATGCCAAATCGCTGGCGCGCAGTATCCGCGCGCGTGGCCGCATCGATCCGGTCGTGGTGGGTAGCGCCGCCGATCTCGCCAGCGTGCTGCCCGACGTGCTTCAGGACGGCGATCTGCTGTTGATGATGGGCGCAGGCGATATCGGTGCTGCCGTACAGCAGATCTCCTCGAATGGATTCGCGAACAAACATTCAGAGGATTCAAAATCGTGAGCATGGCCATCCCTCAATCCCACGTCGCAGTGCCGAAAATCAGCGACCCCGCTGCGTTCGGTCGCGTCGCCGTGCTGATGGGCGGCACCAGCGCCGAGCGCGAGGTGTCGCTCGACTCTGGGCGCAATGTGCTGGCTGCGCTGTGCGCGCGCGGCGTCGATGCGCACGCGGTCGACGGGATTCCGGCGCTGCTCGAAGCGCTGTCGGTGAAACGGTTCGACCGCGTGTTCAACATCCTTCATGGCAACAAGGGCGGCGGCGAAGACGGCGTGCTGCAAGGCGCGCTCGAAGCGATCGGCGTGCCCTATACCGGCTCGGGCGTGCTCGGTTCCGCGCTGAGCATGGACAAGATCCGCACCAAGCAGGTGTGGGCCAGCGAAGGCTTGCCGACACCGAAGTTCGCGCGTTTGCGGCATGGCGACGACATGCGCGCAGCCGCGCGTGCGCTGGGATTGCCGGTGTTCGTGAAGCCATCGTGCGAAGGTTCCAGCGTCGGCGTGTTCCGCATCCTGGCCGAAGCCGATCTCGAGCAGGCGGAAGCGTTCGCGGCGGGCTATGCGGGCGAGTTGCTGATGGAGCAGATGGTGGTGGGCGACGAGTTCACGGTCGGTATCTTCGGCGACACCGCGCTGCCGTCGATCCGCATCGTGCCTGCCGGCGAGTGGTACGACTATCACGCCAAATACATCGCCGACGACACCCAGTACATCTGCCCCGGGCTCGAAGGCGAAGACGAAGCGACCGCCCGAGATCTTGCGCTGCGCGCTTTCCGCGCCGCGGGCTGCAGAGGTTGGGGGCGCGTCGATGTGATGCGCGACCGCCGCAGCGGTTTCCAGCTCATCGAGATCAATACCGCGCCGGGTATGACCAGCCACTCGCTGGTGCCCAAGGCCGCAGGGCAGATCGGCATCGATTTCGAAACGCTGTGCTGGCTGATCCTGGAAACATCGTTCGAGAATGACGGCGTTGCGGAGGCGGGCGAACGATGAACGCCTTTCTGCGACTCGTCGCGTGGCTGCTCGCGATCGTGCTGGTGACGCTGCCCGTGGTGGCGGTGATCCAGGGCTGGGCGGGCGCCGAGCGTTGGCCGCTGCGCAGAGTGCTGGTCGTCGGCAATCACGAGCGCGTGGATGCGACGACGGTGCGCGACACCGTGTTGCCCTATGCGACGCGTGGCTTCTTCGCGGTGCGTCTCGACGACGCGCAGGTCGCGGTGTCCAGACTGCCGTGGATCGAGCAGGCCGAAGTGCGCAAGCAATGGCCGGATGTGCTGGTGGTCCGCGTGGTCGAGCATCGTCCCTTCGCGTGGTGGGGCGAGGACCGGCTGCTGTCCGAGCGCGGTCGTATCTTCCCCAGCAAAGGCGTTGCGGTACCGAAAGGCCTGCCGCACTTCGATGGCCCGGAATCGCGCAGCGCCGATCTGGTCGAGCTGTACAACGAATCGCGGGCGATGTTCGCGGCAGGCGGCCTCGACGTGCGCGCGCTGCGGATCGATCCGCGCGGCAGCTGGTCGATGACGCTGTCCAACGGCGCTGAACTGCTGATCGGTCGCGACGACGCCAAGCTGCGACTCGCGCGCTTCGCCCGTCTGCTGCCGCAGCTGGCGCAGCAGGGGCGACAGCTCGATCGCGCCGATCTCCGCTACACCAATGGTTTCGCGTTGCGCTGGGCGAGTGGCCGCGAGCAAGCGGACGCCGACAAGGCGTCTGCTGCGGCCGGCGAGCGCCCGGCCATGGATGGCCGGGCAGGACGCTCTGGGGCCGCAATGGCCTCGCCAGGGATGGCAGCGAATACCCGTACGACGAACCCCGAATCCCGCTTCAAGAACTTTGGCTCTATGACATGAATCGCAAGGGCGACAAATCGCTGATCGTCGGCCTCGACATCGGCACCTCCAAGATCGTCGCGCTGGTCGGCGAGTACGCCGCAGGCAGTCCGATCGAAGTGATCGGCATCGGCACGCACGAATCGCGCGGGCTCAAGCGCGGCGTGGTCGTGGATATCGAATCGACCGTGCAGTCGATCCAGCGCGCGATCGAGGAGGCCGAGCTGATGGCCGGCTGCGAGATCCGTTCGGTCTACGCGTCGATCTCCGGCAACCACGTGCAGTGCCGCAACTCGCCCGGCATCGTTCCGATCCGCGATGGCGAGGTCAGCTATGCCGATCTCGATCGCGTGCTCGAAGCGGCGAAGGCTGTTGCTATCCCGGCCGACCAGAAGATCCTGCACGCGATCCCGCGCGATTACGTGCTGGACGATTCGCAGGAAGGCATCCGCAACCCCGTCGGCATGACCGGGGTGCGTCTCGAAGTGCATGCGCATCTCGTGGTCTGCGCGCAGTCGGCGGCGGCCAACATCAGCAAGTGCGTGCAGCGCTGCGGACTGCAGGTGGACGATCTGATCTTCTCCGCGCTGGCATCGAGCACCGCAGTGCTGACCAGCGATGAGCGCGAACTCGGCGTGGTGCTGGTCGATATCGGCGCCGGCACCACCGATATCGCGGTGTTCGTGCACGGCGCTATCTGCCACACCGCGTCGCTGCCGATCGCCGGCGACCACGTCACCAACGACATCGCGCACATGCTGCGCACGCCCACGCCCGAGGCCGAACAGATCAAGGTCCGTTACGCCTGCGCATTGGCGCAGCTGGCGACTGCGGAAGAAAGCATCCAGGTGCCCAGTGTCGGCGATCGGCCGCCGCGTCGTCTGCCGCGTCATGCGCTGGCGCAGGCGGTGCAGGGTCGTTACGAGGAAATCTTCGAAATGGTGCAGGCCGAACTGCGCCGCTCCGGCTTCGAGGAACTGGTGCGCGCCGGCATGGTGCTGACGGGTGGCGCATCGAAGATGGAAGGCGTGATCGAGCTGGCGGAAGAAATGCTGCAGATGCCTGTGCGCGTGGGCATTCCGCAGCACGTCAGCGGGCTGGGCGAAGTGGTGGGCAATCCGGTGCATGCCACCGGCGTCGGCCTGCTGCTGATGGGTAGCCAGATCGAACATCCGCGCCGCCCGGTGATTCCCGCAGGGCGCGCGATGGGGGCGTTCAACAAGCTCAAGAACTGGTTCAAGGGCGAGTTTTAGCGACACCCGCATTCGAAGTGCGATCCGGAAGGCAGCGACACGAAGAACTGTTTCAAAGCGACACCCGATCAGACAACAACAGCAATACCTATAACTAGACGAGGACACGGACATGGCATATTTCGAACTGGTGGAAAAGATGGCGCCCAACGCGGTCATCAAGGTCGTCGGCGTGGGCGGCGGTGGCGGCAACGCCGTAGCGCACATGGTCAACGGCTGCATCGAAGGCGTGGAGTTCATCACCGCCAACACCGACTCGCAGGCGATCAAGAACTGCGGCGCCAAGCTGCAGCTGCAGCTCGGCAGCAACGTCACCAAAGGCCTGGGTGCGGGCGCGAATCCGGAAGTCGGCCGCCAGGCCGCGCTGGAAGATCGCGAGCGGATCATGGATGCGCTGCAGGGCGCCGACATGGTCTTCATCACCGCCGGCATGGGCGGCGGCACCGGCACCGGCGCTGCGCCGGTCGTCGCGCAGTTGGCGAAGGAGATGGGCATTCTCACCGTGGCCGTCGTCACCAAGCCGTTCCCGTTCGAAGGCCGTCGTCGCATGCAGGTCGCGCTCAAGGGCATCGAAGAGCTGTCGCAGCACTGCGATTCGCTGATCACGATCCCCAACGAGAAGCTGATCACCGTGCTCGGCCGCAACGCCACCATGATCCAGGCGTTCCGCGCCGCCAACGACGTGCTGCAGGGCGCGGTGCAGGGCATCGCCGATCTGATCGTGCGTCCGGGCCTGATCAACGTCGACTTTGCCGACGTGCGCACCGTCATGAGCGAAATGGGCCTGGCGATGATGGGCACCGGCACCGCGCGCGGCGACGATCGCGCGCAGGCCGCTGCCGAGGGCGCGATCAACAATCCGCTGCTCGACGATGTGAACCTCGCCGGTGCCAACGGCATCCTGGTCAACATCACCGCCGGCCCGGACTTCACGATGGCCGAGTTCGACGAAGTCGGTCGCACCATCGAGAACTTCGCTTCGGAAGACGCGACCGTGGTCATCGGCACCGTGCTCGACCCCGACATGCAGGACGAGGTGCGGGTGACCGTGGTCGCCACCGGCCTCAACCGCTCGGTGGCGCGTCAGGCCGTGCGCGGCAACGATCGCGAGGAAGCATTCGCGCCCGTGCGTCGTCCACAGGTGCAGTTGATCAATACCCAAGGTCGCCGCGACGGCACCACCGGGATGATGATCGACGAGACCGAAAGCTTCTCGCCGGGCGCGGGCATCGCCGCCAACCTGCGTGGCCGTGGGCACCACACCGAGACCTCGGCGCCGGCCGCCGCCGATTTCGGCAGCGACAGCAGCTATCTGGATATCCCCGCCTTTCTGCGCCGCCAGGCGGATTGATCGGCGCCATCCCCTCCGCCCCGGCTGTCCGGTCGGGGTAGTGGGGCGAACCTACCCGTGCGCGCGGCTGTCCTCCGCTCGTCGGCGATCTGCTTTTCCCGCCGTGCCCGCAGGGCCGGCGGGCTTTTGACCGTGTCGTTGCCGCTGCTCCGATGTTGCAGTGCGGGAACACTGCGTCGCTTCCGTTCAGGTTCAGCATTCCACGTGCTAATCTCGCCGTCCGCACCATCCGAAGCCCTTGGATTCGTGCATTTTCCGGCATCCTCCCGAATTCCGATCATGGCCCAGCAACGCACCCTGCAGAACATGATCCGCGCCACCGGCGTGGGTCTGCACAGCGGCGAGAAGGTCTATCTGACCCTGCGCCCGGCCCCGGTCGATACCGGCATCGTGTTCCGTCGCGTCGACCTGGACCCTGTCGTCGAAATTCCGGCGCGCGCCGACTACGTCACCGAAACCATGCTCTGCACCGGCCTGTCCCACGATGGCGGCAAGGCGATGACGGTCGAACACCTGATGTCCGCGCTCGCCGGTCTGGGCGTCGACAATCTCTATATCGAACTCTCCGCACCCGAAGTGCCGATCATGGACGGCTCTTCCGGGCCGTTCGTCTTCCTGCTGCAGTCCGCCGGCGTCGTCGAACAGAATGCGCCCAAGCGTTTCATGCGGATCCTGAAAACCGTGGAAGTCCGCGATGGCGACAAGGTCGCGCGGTTCGAGCCCTACAACGGTTTTCGCCTTGGTTTCACCGTGGAATTCGATCATCCGGCGATTCCGACTTCGCGCTCGCGCGCGGTCGTCGAGTTCTCGACCGAAAACTACATCAAGGAAGTCAGTCGCGCCCGAACCTTCGGTTTCATGCGCGATCTGGAATTCATGCGCGAACGAAATCTCGGTCTCGGCGGCTCGATGGACAACGCCATCGTGCTCGACGAGTTCCGCGTACTGAACGACGATGGCCTGCGCTACGCGGACGAATTCGTCCGCCACAAGATCCTTGACGCCGTGGGTGATCTCTACCTCGCGGGGCACCCGATCCTCGGGGCCTACGAGGGCTTCAAATCGGGCCATGCGCTCAACAACAAGCTGGTCCGCGCGCTGCTCGCCGAGCAGTCCGCCTGGGAAGAAGTGAGTTTCGGGCGCGACGCGCCGGTCCCGGTTGTTTTCGGGACGCCCCAGCTGGCTTGAGTCCTCGCCGCTCCACGCCCGCCGGATGGGCTGTCTTCCTGAACAGGACGGGCGGATTGCCCGATCCGTGAACTGGAATCGTGCGTTTCACAAAACCTTAACGAAAAAGCCTCGGCTTCTTAACCTGTGCGGCGGCGCCCGCCGGTAGCATTCCCTCCGTACCCGTCCGTCAGCCCGTCAATGGGCGCGGCGGATGGGTGGGCATCAGGAAGAAGCATCCTTTCCCGGCGGCACATCATCCCGGGAAGCGAGTGCGGTCGCGAAAGCCTCGCGTGCGGCCGCAGACAGGGGAGAAGCTGAAACGGCAGTCGAAGTCACGGCGTTCTGAGGTCGCATCGCCTGCGGCCCGCTCGCGGTCTTCACCACCAGATCGGTCGCTTCCAGTCCGAAGGAACGGGCCGTGTCGAGGATATCGGTGGCAGCAAGCCGCATTCGGGCATGCCACACCGGTGAATCCACCAGGTAAACGAGTCTTCCACGATCGATGTTCGCCAGGCGCGCATGCGCTGCGAGCCCGGGAGGAAGGCAGGGACGAAGCTGCAGATCCAATGCTTCCAGCCAGAGCGCCCGGCGAACAGGGTCGCTGGCCTCGCCGCCGAGCAAGGCGTCGATGGCAGCCTGTGGCCCGGTGGACGGGCGGGCGGGGGGAGGATTGGATCGCGAACGAGACATACAGCCGATGACTTTACACAGCTTTATCGACATTGCGCACCGCCATATGGCGACTGCCGCGCGCGCGGTTCGGACCACGACGATCCACGTCGCCGACAAGCTCCGCCCTCGCGTCGTGCGTGCGGCCGAAATCGGCTCCCAAGCGATGCGGGAGAAGCCGGCCTATTGCGCAGTCTGCCTGTTGACGGTCGGCGCGCTGTTCGGCACGACCGGGCAGGGTCTGTTGCGCGGTGCCGAATACAGTCGCCTCAAGGCCGATGTCGAAATCCAGCGGAGCGGCCTCGAAACGACGCGCCGCGAGGCGCAGCGCGAAGTCAACGCGCTCGCCGCGCGACTCGGCGAACTGCAGGCCGAAGCCAATCGTCTCAATGCGCTCGGCGAGCGCTTGACCCGCGTCGCCCAGCTCGGCGACGGCGAATTCGATTTCGACAAGCCGGTGGGCGTCGGTGGTGTCGGCCCGGTGCGCGATATGCCGGCTCGCGGCCTGCGCGATGGTTTGGCCGACCTCGGTGCCCAGTTGAAGCATTCCGGCAGCCAGCTGTCTGTCCTCGAGGCGCTGTTGTTCAATCGCGAATTGGACAAGAACGCGATGCCGACCCGCGACCCGATCGCCAACAGCTATGTCACCTCCGGCTTCGGCTATCGCGCAGATCCGTTCGGCGGCGGCAGCCAGCAGCACAAAGGCATCGATTTCGAGGCCAACACCGGTGATCCGGTGTTGGCGGTCGGCGATGGCGTCGTGACCTATTCCGGCGTCCGTTCCGGCTACGGCAACGTGGTCGAGGTCGATCACGGCAACGGCTATGTCACCCGGTATGCGCACAACTCGCGCCTGATCGGCCAGGTCGGCGATCTGGTTCGCGGTGGGCAGGAGATCGCCAAGGCAGGGTCCACCGGCCGATCCACCGGCGCTCACGTGCACTTCGAGGTCTGGGACAACGGGGTCGTGGTCAATCCGAACCAGTTCCTCGGTCAAGCCGCGGCCAAGCCCGCCGGCAAGGGCTGAAGCCCGCCCGAGCTGTGGTTGGTATCCGGGGCTTGATACCCCGGGGCACCGGCTCCAAGTACAATCGAGTGTTGCGGAGGGGCGCGCTGCGCCCCTTTTTGTTGCGGACAGCCGTTGCCCGGCGCCGCTGACCCTTCCTCTTTCGATCATTCTCCGCCCATGCTCAATCGCCTGTTGACCAGTATCTTCGGTAGCCGCAACGATCGTTTCGTCAAGCAACTCGGCGGCATCGTCAAGAAGATCAATGCCCTCGAACCGCAGATGCAGGCGCTCTCCGACGCCGAGCTCCAGGCGAAGACGCCGGAACTCAAGGCACGCGTCGCCAACGGCGAAACCCTCGACAAGGTGCTCCCCGAAGCCTTCGCGGTCTGCCGCGAAGCCTCGAATCGCGTGCTGGGCATGCGTCACTACGACGTGCAGCTGATCGGCGGCATGGTGCTGCATCTGGGCAAGATCGCCGAAATGCGTACCGGCGAAGGCAAGACCCTGGTCGCGACGTTGCCGGTGTATCTCAATGCGCTCGAAGGCCAGGGCGTGCACGTCGTGACCGTCAACGACTACCTCGCACGACGCGACTCGGCGTGGATGGGCAAGCTCTACAACTGGCTTGGCCTGTCGGTCGGCGTGGTGTATCCGGGCATGAACCACGGCGACAAGGCTGCCGCCTACGGTTCGGACATCACCTACGGCACCAACAACGAATTCGGCTTCGACTACCTGCGCGACAACATGGCGCTGTCGAAGGAAGACCGCCACCAGCGCGGCCTGCATTACGCGATCGTCGACGAAGTCGACTCGATCCTGATCGACGAGGCGCGCACGCCGCTGATCATTTCCGGCCCCGCCGACGAATCGCCGGAGCTGTACGTCAAGGTCAATCGCATCGTGCCGCAGCTGAAGCGACAGGAAGTGGAGGACGGCGTCGGCGATTTCTGGGTCGACGAGAAGAGCAAGCAGGTGCATCTGTCCGAAGCCGGCCAGGAGCACGCCGAAGATCTGCTGCGTCGCAACGGCATCATCGATGAGAACGACGGCCTGTACGCGGCGCACAACATCCATGTGGTCCACCATCTCAACGCCGCGATGCGCGCGCATGCGCTGTTCCAGCGCGATGTCGACTACATCGTTCGCGATGGGGAAGTGGTGATCGTCGACGAATTCACCGGTCGTACCCTGGTGGGTCGTCGTTGGTCCGACGGCCTGCACCAGGCGGTCGAAGCGAAGGAAGGCGTGCCGGTGCAGCGCGACAACCAGACGCTGGCCAGCATCACCTTCCAGAACCTGTTCCGCATGTACAAGAAGCTGTCGGGCATGACCGGCACCGCGGACACCGAAGCCTACGAATTCCAGAACATCTACGCGCTCGAAGTGGTGGTCATCCCGACCCATCGCGAGATGGTGCGCAAGGATCATCCCGACGCGGTGTTCCTCAACAAGACCGGCAAGTACCGCGCGGTGGTCAACGAAATCCGCGACGCGAACGGCCGAGGCCAGCCGGTGCTGGTGGGCACCACGTCCATCGAAGTCTCCGAGATGTTGTCCGCGCAGCTCAAGGAAGCCGGCATCGTCCATGAAGTGCTCAACGCCAAGCAGCACGAGCGCGAAGCGCACATCGTCGCGCAGGCCGGGCGTCCTCATGCGGTGACCATCGCCACCAACATGGCCGGTCGCGGTACCGACATCGTGCTTGGCGGCTCGCTGGAATCCGAGATCGCCGCGCTGGAAGCGGAAGCCGGCGCCGAGCTGGGCGATGCCGAACGCCAGCGGATCAAGGCGGAGTGGCAACAACGTCACGACGCGGTGAAAGCCAGCGGCGGCCTGCATATCGTCGGCACCGAGCGTCACGAATCGCGCCGCATCGACAACCAGCTGCGTGGCCGCTCCGGCCGTCAGGGCGATCCCGGCTCCTCGCGGTTCTATCTGTCGCTCGAAGACAACCTGATGCGCATCTTCGCCGCCGACTGGGTGCAGCGGATGATGGCGCGGATGGGCCTGAAGGAAGACGACATCATCGAAAGCCCGCTGGTCAGCAAGCAGATCGCCGGCGCGCAGCGCAAGGTCGAAGCGCACAACTTCGACATCCGCAAGAACCTGCTCGATTTCGATGACGTCAACAACGATCAGCGCAAGGTCATCTATCGCCAGCGCGACGAGTTGCTGGAAGCCGAGAGCATCCAGCAGAACATCGACGATATCCGCGCCGACGTGGTCGCCGATCTGGTCGATCGCTTCGTACCGCCGAATTCCATCGACGAACAATGGGACCTGCAGGGCCTGGACGCAGAGTTGGCGGCCGAATTCAATCTGCCGCAGTCGATCGCGAAGGCCGTGCAGGAAAAGACCGAGATCGACGCCGAAGGCATCGCTGCCCTCGCGCAGGCCGAGGTCGCCAAACTGTTCGAAGACAAGGAAACCGCGATCGGCAGCGACACCATGCGCATGCTCGAAAAACATCTGATGCTGACCGTGCTCGACCAGAGCTGGAAGGAGCATCTCGGGCGGATGGACTATCTGCGCCAGGGCATCCATCTGCGCGGTTACGCGCAGAAACAGCCGAAGCAGGAATACAAGAAAGAAGCGTTCGAGCTGTTCAGCGAGCTGCTGGAGAAGGTCAAGCGCGAAGTGATTTCGCTGTTGGCCCGCGTGCGGATCCGCAGCGAGGAAGAGATCGCGCAGGCCGAAGCCGCCGAGCGGGCGCGCGCCGAAGCGGTCGCGCGCCAGATGCAGTTCCAGCATCCGGATATGGGCGGCTACAGCGCCGACGAAGAAGCCGCGGATCCGGACTATCAGAATCCTTCCGAAGTACCGAAGGTCGGGCGCAACGATCCCTGTCCGTGCGGTTCCGGCAAGAAGTACAAACACTGCCACGGCCAATTGGCCTGAATCGACCGATGTTCCAGAACGATGGCCCGCGAGTTTCGCGGGCCGTTTTTTTTTGGATGAACGCCAGGCCCGCTTGCCCCGCATCCCCCGCAGCGGTAAAACATCCGCAAGCCATTCCAGAGCAGGGACCGTTCTTCGCGATGAGCGACAGCGACAGCGACCGAAGTCGAAGCGGGAACATCGTCCACGTCGTCGCCGGTGTGATCAACGATGCGCGCGGCCGTGTGCTGCTGGCGCGTCGCACCGAAGGTCGCGATCTCGCGGGCCTGTGGGAATTTCCCGGCGGCAAGGTCGATCCCGGCGAAACGCCGGAACAGGCGCTGGTGCGCGAACTGCACGAAGAACTCGGCATCGAGGCGCAGGTGGGCGATGCGGTCATCGCCGTGCCGCAACAGTATCCTCATAAACGCTTGCGTCTCGATGTGCGTCGCATCGCATCGTGGAGCGGTATGGTCAAAGGCCTCGACGGCCAGGCGCTGGCCTGGGTGCCGCCGCACAAGCTCGCGAGCTACGCGATGCCGGACGCCGATCGACCGGTGGTGGCCGCGCTGCTCGATCCGGAACACTATCTGATCACGCCCGAGCCCGGCGACGACGATGCGCGCTGGCTGTCGAGCCTGCGCAAAGCGCTTGAGAATGGTGTGCGTCGGGTGCAATTGCGCGGTCGCGCGACAGCCGGGGATGCGCCGGAGCGCTGGCGCCGGCTGGTCGAACAAGCGACGCGCGCCGCGCGCGACGCCGATGCCGAAGTGCTGGTCAATGGCGATATCGCGCTTGCGCAGACGCTCGGTATCGGCGTGCATCTGCGCGCAGCCCAGTTGATGGCCTTGTCGATGCGCCCGCTATCGCAAGGGTTGCCGGTGATCGCGTCCTGCCATTCGCACGAAGACCTCGCTGCCGCGCAGGCGCTGGGTTGCGATGCTGCGGTGCTCGGCCCCGTGTTGCCCACGCCGTCCCATCCGGGTGAGGTCGGCATCGGATGGGATGGTTTCGTCGAACGCCGCGAGCGCGTTGCGATTCCGCTGTATGCGATCGGCGGCATGCGCCGCGATGATGTCGTGCACGCGCGCGAAAGGGGTGCCCAAGGCATTGCCGCGATCAGGAGCCTGTGGCCGGACGAAGTTTGAGACTCATTATCGTTTCGGAAAATTGCCAGTCTCCGGTCCCGCGTGTAAGTTCCACCACTTGCTTTGAAGCCGATGAACAAATGGAGTGTTGCGATGGAAGGTACTTCGACCGAAACCGATATCGCCCGCTATACGCGGACGATGAATCCCTACTGGGTCGATGTGCTGGCCATGCTGAAACTCGAGCGGCCATGGCGCGAAGCGCGCGGCTGCCTGTTGATCGACGATACGGGGCGTGAATATCTCGACGCCACCTCGGGCTTCGGCACCGCCACGCTGGGGCATCGCTCGCCGGTTGTCGAACAGGCCTTGATCGATCATCTCCAGGCGCCCGGCGCCTCGATCAGCACATTCGGCTGGTCGTCGGAGGCATCGAAGGTTGCGGACACGCTGCTGCGCCTCGCCGACGCCGATTTCGACAAGGTGCAGTTCTTCTCCGCCGGTGCGGAAGCGGTCGAGGCTGCGCTGAAGTTCGCCGCGATCGCCACCGGCCGGCGCAGCTTTCTCGGTCTGAGTGGAGGCTTCCATGGTCTCACCGGCATCGCCACCGCGTTGGCGGGCGAAAAGTTCTGGAGCGATGGCATCGCGACACCGCTCGAATTCGCCGAAACCCTGCCGTCGCTCGACCCCGGAATCGTCCGCGCACGACTCGCCAAGGGCGATGTTGCGGCGGTCGTGCTGGAGCCGATCCAGGCCAGCGCCGGCTCGATCGAACAGACGTCCGAGCATCTGGCTGCGCTCAGCGATGCCTGCCGCGAAACCGGCACGATGTTGATCGCCGATGAAGTGGCGTCGGGCATCGGCCGCACCGGGCGCTGGTTCGGCTTCCATCACTGGCGCTCCGAATTCAGGCCGGACATGGTGGTGGTGTCGAAAGGCCTCACTGGCGCCTTGCTGCCGGTGTCTGCGGTGTTGTGCAAGAACCCGGTGTTCGACGCGGTGTTCGGCAAGGGGCGCGCAAAGATCCACGGTGCGACCATGGCCGGAAATCCGATGTCGATGGCGTGCGCATCGGCGGTGTTGGCGGAGGCGGAGCGGCTCGATGTCTGCCGTCTTGCCGCCGAGGGCGAACGCATCTTCCGTGCCGCCATGGCGGAACACGACCCGGCCGGCGAAGAGTTCGAGATCTCCGGTCGCGGCCTGATGTTGGCGGTGCGCACCAAGCGGGTTCCGTTGATGGAACTGTGGGTCGGCATGCGCGAACACAATGTGGTGATGGCTCCGGCGCCGCATCGTCGGGGCACGCTGCTGATGACGCCGCCGCTGATCGTGTCCGCCGCGCAGCTGCAATCCATTGCAAGACATCTGGTCGAGGTCGCTCGATCGATCGTGGTCGAGCCTCCTGCGCCGGTTGGGCAGCCGGCCTGATCATCGTGGGCGTCGGCGTCGTCCGCTTTCGCCCGCGTCCACTCACCGCCGATCTTCACCGCCCGATCTTCACCGTTGCTCTTCATCGTTGATCTCCACCGCAGCGACGGCGATGCCGTCCCTGCTGCGGTGGACAACGCATCGCCAAAGCGGTGTCAGCGGCCCTCGTTCAACAGATTCTGCTGCCAGAACAGCATGCTCGCCGCGCCGAAATAATCGTTGTTGCTCTTCTTGCGGAAACCGTGGCCTTCGTCGGCATACAGCAGATACCACACCGGCTGGCCGTTGGCGCGCACCGCTTTCACGATCTGCTCGGCTTCGGTGTACGGCACGCGCGGATCGTTCTTGCCCTGGGCGACGAAGAGTTTCGAAGTGATGCGGTCGGCATGGTTCAACGGCGAAATGCGCTCGAAGGTCGCCATCATCTTCGGATCGCGTTCGTCGCCGTATTCCGCCCGACGCAGATCGCGACGATAGCTTTCGGTGTTCTTGAGAAACGTACCGAAGTTCGAAATGCCGACCACGTCGATGCCGGCGCGGATGCGGTCGCTGTAGTGCATCAGCGAGGCGAGCACCATGTAGCCGCCGTAGCTGCCGCCCATGACGCCGATGCGCGAGCTGTCCAGCTCCGGCTGCTGCGCGACCCAGTCGAGCAACGCGCCGATGTCCTTCACCGAGTCTTCGCGACGCTGTCCGTTGTCCAGCGAAAGATAGGTCTTGCCGTAGCCGCTCGAACCGCGCACGTTCGGCACCAGCATCGCCACGCCGAGTTCGTTCGCCATGAACTGCGCGGTGGGATTGAACGTGGGCAGCGACTGGCTTTCCGGTCCGCCGTGGATGCTGATGATCACCGGCAATTTGCGCCCGGCCGGCACGGTCGCCGGACGATAGTAGAACGCGGGGATCGTGCGGCGCTTGCCATCGACGCTGTCGAAGGTCGGATAGCGGACCAATGTCGGCGCGATGAATTTCGACGCGTCCAGGCCGCCGACCTCGCTCTGCGTCCAGCGCGTGAGCGTGGCCTTGGCCAGATCGATCACGAATACATCGCTGGGCGAGGTCGCGCTGTTGAGCGTCAGCGCGAGACGCGTGCCGTCGGGCGAAAACGTGCCCGAGCCGAACACGCCGATCGGCAGCGTCGGAAGTGCGATCTCGCGGTGCGATGGCAGCGACAGTACGCGCAGCCGGCTGATGCCGTCTTCGTTGGTGACGTATGCCAGGTGCTTGCCGTCGTCGGAAAGATTGAAGCCTGCGACATCCCACGGAATCCTCGCGCTGAGGACCGTCAGCTTGCCGGTCGCGGGATCGTGGTGGCGAAGCGTCTGGAATTCCTGCGCGGCGCCGTTCACGGGCTCATCGGATACGAAGTACACCGACTTGCCATCGGGCGCGTACGCGAAACCGCCGAACGCGGCCTTGCCGCCATCGACGGGGAACAGGGTCAGCCTGCCTGTCGCCAGATCCACTTCGCCCGGGTATGCCTCGGCCGCCGACACCACCTTCATCACCAGCAGGTGTTTACCGTCGGGCGAGAAATCCAGCGCGCTCCAACTGCCGCCTGCCGTCACCACGGGTTTGGCGGTGCCGGTGTCGATATCGCGCACCCAAACATCGGTGTCGGTGCCGTTGCGCGCCGTGCTGCGATACGCCAGGAGTTTGCCATCCCGCGAAAACTGGCCGCCGGAATTCTGGGTGCGCTTGCCATCGGTCAACAGCGTCACGTTGCGCGTCGCATGATCGAACCAGTACAACTGCGAAAACTCGTCGCCGCCCTTGTCCTTCGAGAACACGAAGCCGTCGAGCGGCGATTCCGCCGGCGATGGCGACATTCCGCCCAGCGGCTCGGGATAGAACGTCAGCTGTTCGCGCATGCCCAGCGGCTGGCAGACGCGATGCGCCTGGTTGGTTTCGGCGAAGCGGGTGCCGACCAGCAGGCAGCCGTTCTTCGTCCAGCCGGCAACGCTGCCGCCACGGGTGTTCTGGTAGCGATTGAGGCGATCGACCAGCTCGGTCGGAATCGCGGGAATATGTTCGCTGATGCGGTTGCCAACCTCTTCACGCACGGCGGTCGCATCGGGTGCGGTTTGCGCGAGCGCGGGCAGGGTGCAGGCGAGGCCGAGCAGGGCGGCGGCGAGCGTGTGGCGGCGCAACATGGCATGTCCCCGGTGGAATCAGTGTTCGAGCATAGCCGCTACCGTCGACCCGCGACGTAGCCGAAAGTCATGGCCGACGGAGGTAGACTCTTCCCGTCACCTGCGGAGAACGCCATGGCCACGCGTCGCGATGCGCTCAAGACATTCGGATTCGGTGCGCTCGCGCTGGCCGCCGGCCGATTCGCCACCGCACAGGCCGCGGCATGGCCTCCGTACCCGCGCACGATCGCGATCGATGGCGCTGGCGGCACCGGCCTGTTCTGGTTCGAGAACGACGACGCGGCGGTCAAGGCGGAACTCGACGCGATCCGCGCCTCCGGGCTCGGCGGCATCGTCCTGACGCTCGCGCCTTCGGGCCGGTTCTGGCTGGACGACGCCGCGTTCGAGAAGACCAAGGCGACCATCGACACGTGGGACGGGATCATCGCGCGCTATCCGGATCACTTGCTCGCGGTGCGCAGCGGCGACGATCTGCAGCGTGCGCGGCGTGAGGGCAAACTCGGTTTGATCTACGGCTTCCAGGGCACCGAATCGCTGGGCGAGGATCTCGATCGCATCGCGCTGTTCAGCGCGCGCGGCGTGCGCGTGATCCAGCTCACCCACAACCGTCGCAACCTCGTCGGCGATGGCTGCATGGAACCGGGCAATGCAGGGCTGAGCAACTTCGGCCGGCAGGTGGTGGAACGCCTGAACGCAGAGAAGATCGTGGTCGATCTCGCCCACGGCTCGGCGCGCACGATGGCCGAAGGCATCGCCGCCTCGCGCGCGCCGATGCTGATCAGCCACACCGGCTGCCGCGCGCTCGCCGACCTGCCGCGCAATACCGACGACGCGACCCTGCGCGCGCTGGCGGAGAAAGGCGGCGTCGCCGGCATCATTTTCTGGCCGTATCTGCGCACCGACACGCAGCCGATGGCGATCGATGTGATCCGCCACATCGAGCACGCGGTGAAGGTCTGCGGCGAGGACCACGTCGGCATCGGTACCGACAGCGGGATCGCGCCGATCGAGCGCACGCCGGCATACGAGCAGGACAATCGCGAATGGGTCGCCGGTGCGGTCGAGGACGGCGTGTTCGAACGCGGTCGTCCGCCGGACCTCTACACGTTCATTCCCGATCTGAACCGCGCGGACCGCTTCGATATGCTCGCAGCGATGCTGTCGAAGCGCGGGCACCCGGATGCGCGGATCGCGAAGATTCTGGGTGGGAATTTCGCACGGGTGATGGGCGAAGCCTGGGGTCGGGCTGCGGTTCCGCTCGAACAAGCATGAAGGACGCACAGGCATGACTGCACTCACACCGGAATGCTTCGTCAAGGAAGAGAACCTCGCCGATGGATCGGTCGAACCCAACCTGACGCTCTGGATTTCAGAGGCCGGTGGGCTGACCCAGTTCGGCGCTTTCGTGGAAGTCCTGCAGCCGGGAACGCGCTCATCGATCAAACATTGGCATGTCGCAGAGGACGAACTGGTCTATGTCCTGGAAGGCCAGCTGACGCTGATCGAAGGCGATACCGAAACGCTTTTGAATGCAGGCGACGCGGCGACCTTCCGTGCGGGGGTTGCCGTCGGTCACTGCCTGTGGAATCGCAGCGCATCGCCCACGCGTTGCCTGGTGATCGGCACTCGGGCGCCTGTAGACAGGATCACCTATCCCGATCACGATCGGGTGTGCCACCGCGACCGGTCGCTGCCTGACGACATCTGGACGGATACCGAAGGCGAGCCGGCGTCGAGTCCGTATTGACGATGTTGGATCGACGCTGATATTTCCACGCGGCAGGCGCTGTCGTGCGCTGGATGGCTGTGGCGTTTCCGGCGCCATCGCCGTCGGCAACGGCGTTCTGGATCCGGCCTGTTCGTTTTCGTCGCAGCGCCGGACGTTCCATCCGAAAACGCAGCGCCGCGATTGCGGCGCCGTGTTGGCATGTCGCCATTCGAGTCGCTTGCGGCATTCCGTCGCAATACCCTCAAGGCGAGAACGGCAAGGCGTACTGATCGACCCGAACTCCGATCTGCATGCCGTCGCGTCGGATCGTGCGCGCGATGGTCGCGGCATTATCGGGGCCGCCGATCAGATACGTCTTGCCGACGGCGGTTTCGTTCGCGGCGAGCGGCAGCGAGGCGATACTGTCGACTTGCCCATGGTGATTCGCGAGCCAGAGCTGTTGCGAGTTGGGCTGCGTAAGACTGGCGCCGACGATGATCAGGGCGCCCTGGCTGGACAGTGCGAAGCTTTGCGGAGCGACATCGCTCAATTGCGGAAACCACTGCATCATCGGCCAGTACGCGTTCATATCGAACCAGCCCACGGTCATCGGGAGGCCACCGATCTGCACCGATGTATAGGCCAACGTGTCCAACTGCACAGAGCCGACTTCCGGTGCAGGGGGCAGGCTGGCGACCACCAGACCCTGTGGGCCGACGAGGAAGGCGGTGATTTTTCCTTCGATCGGGAACGGCAACGTTTCCCATTGATCGGCGTAGACGGGCGTGCGCAGCAATTCGCGCAATCCGTCTTTATGCTCGATCAGTGCGAAGGCCTTGCCCTCGGCATTGATGTCCGCATGCAGCAGTTGCTCGCCATAGGCAATCTCCCAGGTCGATAATGCAGTCCACTGGCCGGCGTACGGGTCGAACGTTTCCAGTATCAGTTCGGTCGTGCCGAAACTGTTCCAGCAGGCCTTGATGTGACGGATGCTTTCGCTGTCCTGTTTCGGCATGCGGAACCGGGACATGATCATGCTCTGGCCGGGGTGGGGACACGTGGGCGTGACCGAGAGCACGTTGATCGCTCCATACCCGGCAATCCGGAATACGCCCAGTTCGTCGCCCCATGGCCCGGTCAGCTTGCCGACGATCAACGCCTCGTCCGCGACGGGGATGCTGGCGTCGAGCAGTTCGACTTCGCCAGGCAGCCTTGCCTGCCAGACGGGATAGGCATCGTAGCGCGACCGCATTTCAAGCCGCGTGTCGTCGCCGTTGTAGCCTGCGGTCCTGAAACAGTCGAGGCGCTGGCCGGACTTCGCGTAGACCCCGCAATCGGATTTTCGATCGACCTGCGTCAAACCCCAGATCCAAGGCGCCTGGCCCTGCGCATTGAGCGTATACAGGTGCGCGAAATCGTAGCCGGTGCCCCAGGGTTGTTTGTTGAACGCCTGCAGATGGACGAAGCCGAGGTCGTCCACGGCAACACCACGGGACGCCGGCAGTTCGTTGGACATGGACGAAAAGAATTCTTTCTGCCAATTGCCGGCATGGGTGCCGAACGAGCAGAGCAGCAGCGTGGAGCAGAGGAGTCGTTTCAGCATGATGCTTCCTTTGGGTCGATGCGACGGGCTGCGGGTGCCGCATGTCGCCAACTGCGAAATGCAGGCCTCAGGCCAATGGAAGCGAAAAATCCGGGCCGGGAGGATCACGTTCGATGGTCCGGGCCGCAGGCAATGGCCGCTGGCCGCATTCATGGCGTTGGATCGACCGGTGGCTTCGCTTCGCTTGCCGCGATCGCACGCGACAAAGCGGTGCCTTGCGCGACTTATCTGTTCGGCTGCAACTTCGTCAGCAGCAGCGCCCGCAGCTCGGCCTTGTCGTCGTCGTCGAGACCCATTTCGCGCTGCTTCGCCTGCAGCTCGTCGATGCGCTGGTGCAGGGTCTGCTTTTCGAGCTGCGCCATCGCGTCGGCGAATTCGTTCTGCCACAGCGCTTCCTCGCCCGGCATGTCCTGCGAGGCGAGTTTCTGCAGCGCGTTGATTTCTTCGCGGTCGGCGAAGTGTTCGAGCACGCCGCCGGTGGTGATGTCGGGGCGTGCGTTCACCAGCATCACCAGCTCCGCCAGCAGCGGGACGCCGGGCTGGCGCAGGGCGCTGAAGGGGGCGGTGGAGTCCAATGCCAACGCCAGCGACGGCTGCTGCAGCAGCAATGCGATGGCGCTGCGCACGAGGCTGCGTTTCTGCGTCTGTGCGGGTTGTGCGCGGACGCGCTGCGACGACGGCTGCGCCTGTGCGGCGACGCGCGCGCCCACGCCGGTGAGCTCGGTCAGGCGCTGGCGCATGAGGTCGCCGAAGGCGCCGTCGGGAATCTGCGCGAGCAGCGGCTTCGCACGTTCGGCCATGCGCGCCTTGCCGTCGAGCGTGCCGAGGTTCACGTCCATGCCCAGTTCGTCGAAGAAGAACGTCGACAGCGGCGTCGCGTCGCGCAGGCGCAGATCGAAACCGGCGCTGCCTTCGTTGCGCACGATCGTGTCCGGGTCTTCGCCGTCGGGCAGGAACAGGAAGAACGCCTGCCGGCCGTCCTTCATGCGCGGCAGCACCGATTCCATCGCCTTGCTCGCGGCGCGGCGGCCGGCGGCGTCGCCGTCGAAGCAGAAATACACGTCGGGGGCGTTGCGGAACAGCAGTTCGGCGTGGTCGGGCGTCGTCGCGGTGCCCAGCGTCGCCACCGCCTGGGTGATGCCGTGCTGGAACAGCGCGATCACGTCCATGTAGCCTTCGACCACGATCAGCCGTTCGATCCTGCTGTTGGTCTGCCGCACCTGCCAAAGCCCGTACAGTTCGCGTCCCTTGTGGAACAGCGGGGTTTCCGGCGAGTTGAGATATTTCGGCGAATCCTCGGGGTCCAGCACGCGTCCACCGAACGCGATCGTGCGTCCACGACGGTCGTGGATCGGAAACATCACCCGGTCGCGGAACTTGTCGTAGATGTGGCCCTTGTCGTTCTTCGAGAACAGGCCGACGCGCTCCAGCAGCGCCATCCGGCGCGGATCGGTGCCCAACGCATCGCGCAGCGCCGAAAAGCCGTCGGGCGCGTAGCCGAGGCCGAACTGGTTGCGGATGGCGTCATCGACGCCGCGATGGTCGAAATACCCGCGTGCCTTGTCGCTGGCCGCAAGCTGCCGCTGGAAAAATTTCGCCGCCGCATCCAGCGCCGCGTACTGATCGACGCTGTCCGGCGTGGCGTTGCGCTGCTGGGTGTCGCGCGGCACTTCCATGCCGACGCGCTTGGCGAGTTCGTCCACCGCGTCGAGGAATTCGAGGCGGTCGTAATTCATCAGGAAGCTGATCGCGGTGCCGTGCGCGCCGCAGCCGAAGCAGTGGTAGAACTGTTTGGTCGGCGAGACCGTGAACGATGCCGAGCGCTCGTCGTGGAACGGGCAACGCGAAGAGTATTCCTTGCCCTGGCGCTTAAGCGGCACGCGCGACCCGACCAGCTCGACAATGTCGGTGCGGGCGAGCAGATCGTCGATGAAGGCGTCGGGGATGCGGGCCATGTCAGCTGCGGATCAATCGTTCGAGCAACAGTGTCTGCAGATCGCGGCGCGCATCAAGCACGGCAACAACGGCGACGCGTTTGGCTTCGACCGTGTAGACCAGACGCCACGGGCGTTCGATCAACTCGCGATACTGGTTTACGCCGATCTCGCGCAGCTCCGGAACCGTGCGTCCGCGCGGCGTGAGCGTGCCCAGGGACTCGGCGCGCGCTTCCAGCCGAAGGATCGCCGCTACAGCCGCGTCGGGATTGTCGGCAGCGACATGCGCCAGGATCGACGCCAGATCCTGCAGCGCCGTGGGCGTCCAGTAGACCTCGTGATCGCTCATGCGTCGGGAGCGTAACGCTCGCGCAGCGTGGCGAAGACTTCTTCCTGCGGGATCAGCCGCCCGGCGGCGATATCCGCCTCGCCCTGCGCCAACAGCTTCAGCATCAACAGCGCCTGCTGTTGGCGCTGGAAGGTCTCGTAACTCTGCACGACGGCGCTGGCGCGGCCGTTCTGGGTCAACACCACGGCGTCGGATTCGTCCTGCAGACGCTTGAGCCATTGGCTGGCGTCGGATTTGAAATCGCTGAGACTGATGATGGGGTCGCTCATGACGGCCTCGCTTCGGACTGAATTCGGTCCGAGTATAGCAGCGACGCGGAAGCCGACGGGTCAGTCGATCGGCTGTGCGGCCAATGTCCGCAATGCCTCGCCGCTCACGCGCTGCATGGTCCATTCGTCCATGCTGACCGCGCCGAGGCTGCGATAGAAATCGATGGCGGGTTGGTTCCAGTCCAGCACCGACCATTCGAAGCGCCCGCAGTCGCGTTCGATGGCGATCTGGGCCAGCCGAAGCATCAGCCGTTTGCCCAGGCCGAGTCCGCGGAAGCCCGGGCGCACGAACAGGTCTTCGAGATACAAGCCCGGCTTGCCGACGAAGGTCGAGAAGTTGTGGAAGAACAGCGCGAAGCCGGCGGGCACGCCATCGACTTCGGCGATCAGCACCTCGGCGTGCGGGCGTTCGCCGAACAACTGTGCGGCCAGCCCGGCCTCGTCGGCGACGACCTCGTGCGGCAGCTTTTCGTACTCGGCCAACTCGCGGATGAAGGCGAGGATCCGCCCGGTGTCGGCGACGCCGGCCGGGCGGATGGCGATGACGGGTGGTGCGGGGGTCATCGCGGTGATGTCAGCCTGCCAGGCGCTGCTTGATCAGCTTCGAGACTTCGCCCATGTCGGCCTGACCGGCGAGTTTCGGCTTGATCGCGCCCATCACCTTGCCCATGTCGGCGGGGCCGGTGGCGCCAGTCTCGGTGATGACCGCGTCGATCACGGCCAGCACTTCGGCTTCACCGAGCTTGGCCGGCAGGTATTGCTCGATGATCGCCATTTCGGCGCGCTCGATCACGGCCAGATCTTCGCGATTGGCTGCTTCGAACTGGCTCACCGAGTCCTTGCGCTGCTTCATCATCCTTTCCAGGATCGCCAGCACCAGGGTGTCGTCCATCTCGACGCGTTCATCGACTTCCTTCTGTTTGATCGCGGCATTGATCAGGCGGATGGTGCCGAGGCGATCCTTCTCGCCGGCCTTCATCGCGGTTTTCATGTCTTCGGTGAGGCGTTGCTTGAGGCTCATGGCGATGCTCCGTGGTGCAGGGCCCGCACAGCAGGGGGCCGGAAAATTCGAAAGGCCGGGAAAGACAAAAAGCCGGCAGCGTGGAACGCGGCCGGCTTCTGGATTCGCTGTGGCCGCAACCGGGGCGGTTGCGCAGGAATCGGGTGTACTTGCGCCCGGTGAGGGCTCAGTACATGCGCTGACGCTTGGTCGCGTCGCGCGAAGTGCGACGCGCCTGACGCTTCACCGCGGCAGCGGCCTTGCGCTTGCGCTCCTGGGTCGGCTTTTCGTAGAACTCGCGCTTGCGGACTTCGGCGAGGACGCCGGCTTTCTCGCAGGTGCGCTTGAAGCGACGCAGGGCAAACTCGAAGGGCTCGTTCTCGCGGACTTTGACGCTGGGCATAGGAATCTCGGGCTTTTTGGGAAACCGGCCAGCGGCCGGGCTCTTGCGAAGGAACGCGTGCGGTGGAATCTGCACCACCCGGTCCGTCCGGGCGAGCCGCGCATGATAAAGGCGTTGGCCCCGGCGGCGCAAGTTCGGGACGGGCCCGGAAGCACGGCGAGGTAAGCTATGGCCCCGTTTGCGACCACCTTCGCCCCACTGTGAAAGTCCTCGGCATCGAAACCAGCTGCGACGAAACCGGCGTGGCCGTGTACGACACGTCCCTTCCCGGAGCGGTCGGGCTGCGCGCGCATGCGGTCTACAGCCAGATCGCGCTGCACGCCGAGTATGGCGGGGTGGTGCCTGAGCTGGCCAGTCGCGACCACGTCCGCAAGCTGTTGCCGCTGATCCGCCAGACCTTGGCCGAAGCCGATCTGGACCTTGCCGACCTCGATGGCGTGGCCTACACCGCCGGTCCAGGGCTGGTCGGGGCCCTGCTGGTCGGTGCCGGGGTGGCGCGGTCGCTGGCCTGGGCGCTGGAGCTGCCGGCGATCGGGGTCCACCACATGGAAGGCCATCTGCTGGCGCCGCTGATGGAAGACCCCGATCCTGTTCACGGCCGGCCCCAGCCGCCGTTCGTGGCGCTGCTGGTGTCCGGCGGCCACAGCCAACTGGTCGCGGTCGACGCCATCGGCAGCTACCGGCTGCTGGGCGACACCCTGGACGATGCTGCCGGCGAAGCTTTCGACAAGACCGCCAAGATGATGGGGCTGCCGTACCCGGGCGGGCCGCAGTTGGCGGCGCTGGCCGAGCATGGCACGCCCGGCAAGTTCAAGTTCTCGCGGCCGATGACCGACCGTCCGGGTCTGGAGTTCAGCTTCAGTGGCCTGAAGACCCAGGTGTTGCTGGCATGGCGCGACAGCGACCAGAGCGACGAGACCCGCGCCGACATCGCACGTGGCTTCGAGGACGCAGTGGTCGATACCTTGGCGATCAAGTGCGAACGTGCGCTGCAGGCCGCCGGCTGCGGGGTGCTGGTGGTGGCCGGCGGCGTGGGCGCGAACAAGCGCCTGCGCGCGCGATTGCAGGCGATGGCGGCGAAGCGCGGCGGTCGCGTCTGCTTTCCGCGCCCCGAACTGTGCACCGACAATGGCGCGATGATCGCCTTCGCCGGCGCGCTGCGGCTCGAAGCCGGGCAGCGCAGCGACGCGGCGGTGCATGTCGCGCCGCGCTGGGATATGGCAACCTTGCCGGCCGTCGAATCGGGAATCGGCCGATGAGAGCGTACGGTCATCGTCATGGCGTCGAGGAGAGCGCGGCGTCCATCGTCGAATTGCAGAGTGTCGTCATCGAAGCGGATGAGGCCTTCCTCGCGGCGCTGCGCGATTTCGCCCAGTACGCGTTGGACGATATGCGCAGGCTCGGCGAGCGCTACGATCACGTGCACTTCCAGGACAAATGCAAAGTCTGGCGGGATTCGTGGCCGGATATCGTGCTGACAAGGCAATACAGCAGCAATTCTCCGGAGGCGGCATGACCGACAAGGTCTTCATCGAGGCGCTCGAAATCGAGACGCTGATCGGCATCTACGACTGGGAGCGCCGCATCCGCCAGTCGCTGCTGTTCGATATCGAAATGGCGTTCGACAACCGCAAGCCGGCGGCCAGCGACGACATCGCCGATACGCTCAACTACAAGGCCGTGAGCAAGCGGCTGGTCGAATATGTGTCGTCGTCGTCGTTCGGGCTGGTGGAAACCCTGGCCGAACGCTGCGCGGAGATCATCCTCGACGAATTCGCGGTGTCGCACGTGCGCCTGAAACTCAGCAAGCCCGGTGCGGTGCGCGGCGCGCGCGCGGTAGGCGTGATGATCGAGCGCAGCAGGCCATGAACAGTCCGCTCTGATGGGCAAGGCTTGTCTCAGTCTCGGCAGCAACCAGTCGCCGGAAGCGAATCTGCGCTCTGCGTTCGCTGCGTTGCGCGCGCGGTTCGGCGGAATCGTCGCGTCCGTGGTCTATCGTTTTCCGGCGGTCGGTTTCGACGGGCCGGATTTCCTCAACGCCGCCGCGGTGATCGAGAGCGACCTCGATCCGTTCGCGCTCAACGACTGGCTGCACGCGCTGGAAGATGCGCACGGCCGCGATCGCAGTGGACCACGCTTCGGCGACCGGCCGCTGGATATCGATATCGTGTTCTACGACGACCTGATGCTTGAGGGAACAGGGCACCCCGGATCGAGTCCGGCGCAGGTCCTGCAGTTGCCGCGCGACGAGCTGAAGCATGCATTCGTGTTGAAGCCTTTGGCCGAGATCGCGCCGGACTTCGTCGATCCGCGCAGCGGGCGGACGCTGGCCGCGCTGTGGGCAGGCTCGCCGGAGCGCGACGTGCCGTTCGTACCCGCATTCGATCCGAACGTCGGCGAGTGACTTCCATCACCCGCGAGAGGTGACTTCCAGCGCTTGTCGACGGCGGCCACTCGCCCCACGATGGCGTCTCCACAGCGTGTCCCGGGAGGACGCAGGCGATGTTCGAGAAATTTTCGCGCAGTTGGGGTCTGGTCAAGGCGAGTGCGTCGGTGCTGCGCGCCGACAAGGAACTGATGCTGTTTCCGATCCTGTCTTCGCTGGCCACGTTGCTGGTGTTGGCGACGTTCGCATTGCCGGTGTTCGCGCTGAAATTGTTCGCCGATGGTTTCAATGTGTTCGGCGCGGTGATCGGTTTCGCTTTCTATTTCTGCCAGTACAGCGTGATCGTGTTCTTCAACAGCGCGCTGGTCGCGGCGGCGACGATCCGGCTCGAAGGCGGCGACCCGACGTTCTCCGACGGTATCCGCGCGGCGAAAGCGCGGTTGCCGGCGATCCTCGGCTATGCCGCGATCGCGGCGACGGTCGGCGTGCTGCTGCAGTCGCTCAAGAACCGCGACAACAACGTGATCGTGCGGATGATCGGCAGCGGCCTGGGCATGGCGTGGACGCTGGCGACGTTCCTGGTGGTGCCGGTGCTGGTCAATCGCGAGATCGGTCCGGTCGATGCGCTGAAGGAAAGCGTCGCGCTGCTGAAGAAGACCTGGGGCGAGAACGCGATCGGCAATGTCGGTATCGGCGCTGCGTTCAGCCTGATCACGATGTTCGTCGTACTGCTCGGTATCCTCGCGACCTTCCTCGCATGGCAAGTCTCGATGGCGCTGGGGATCGGCGTCGCGGCGGCGTTCCTGATCGGCGTGCTGGTGCTGGGCGTGACCCAGGCGGCGTTGAGCGGCATCTATTCGGCCGCGCTGTACCGCTACGCGGTGTCGCACGAGGCGCCGGCTGAATTCCGCGGAATGGCGCTGGAGTCGGCGTTCGCGAAGAAGTGATGCGTGCGGGCCGTCCGGCGCAACGCCGGACGGCTCAGCCGTCGAGCATCCGCCCGCCGTCGACCCGGATCACTTGTCCGCTGGTGTAACCCGCGCCTTGGAGCAGCCAGCGCACCGCTTCGGCGATCTCTTCCGGGGTGCCGATCCGTCCCAAGGGCGTGCGCGCGAGCAACGCGGCCTTCGAGGCCTCGGCTTTGCCGTCTTCCGGCCACAGGATCGCGCCCGGCGCGATCGCGTTCACGCGGACCTCGGGCGCCAGCTCCAGCGCCAGCGCGCGCGTCCCTGCGAGCAGCGCGGCCTTGCTCATGCCATAGACCAGATGGTCGCGCAGCGGACGTTCTGCATAGATGTCGGTGAGGTTGACGATGGCGCCGCGCGCGGCCTTGAGGTGCGGCGCGGCGGCCTGGGCGAGGATGATCGGCGCACGGGCGTTGATCAGGAACTGCGCGTCCCAGTCCGCAGGCGTGATGGTGCCCAGCGGCGTCGGCGAGAACGCGGACGCGTTGTTCACCAGCACGTCGAGCCGGCCGAAGTGGCCCACCGTCTTGGCCACCAGTTCGGGCAGGCGGTCGTACTCGGCCAGATCCGCCGCCCAAGCGACGGCGCTGTTCGCGCGGATGGCGTTCAGGCCGGCGATCAGTGCGCGCATGTCTTCGGCCGATTGCCGGTAGTGCAGGGACACGTCGTAACCGGCGGCGTGCAGGTGGCGCGCAATGGCGGCACCGAGGCGGCGGGCGGCGCCGGTGACGAGGGCGACGGGGCGGGGCTGGGACATGTCGGGGATACCGGGGAGCGATTGCGGAGCATTTGATCATAGTCAAGGGATGCGCCCCTGCTGCGGCGCAAGCTCGCGGCAGTCCATCGCGGAGTCGCGTCATGCATCCCATCGTCTCTGAACTGCTCACCAAACCCGTCGGCTGGATGACGCTGGGTGGCCTCGGTTTCATCATCTTCATGGGCCTGTATATCTGGTGGTTCGCGCGCAAGAAGATGCGCGAGGAAGAGAGCGGCGGCTGAAAGTCCGCAAACTGCCGGCGATCGAAGCCCGGCATGGCTCGGGATTCGTTATCCTGTGCGGCCACCGCAACGGAGTTGCCGCATGCTGACCGATGACGATCTGGATCCCGATGTGCGGGCGCACAGCGAGCGCCTCACGGGATTGATCCACGATCAGATCGCGAGCAACGGCGGCGTCCTTCCTTTCTGGCGGTTCATGGAGTTGGCGCTGTACGCGCCAGGGCTCGGTTATTACAGCGCCGGCGCCACCAAACTCGGCCCCGCTGGCGATTTCGTGACATCGCCCGAGCTGGGTCCGCTGTTCGCCGAGTGCGTCGCCGATGCGCTGGCGCCCGTCCTGCGCCAAATCGGCGACGATGCGGTGTTCCTGGAGATCGGCGGCGGCAGCGGCGCATTCGCCGAGGCCGCGATCGAACGCCTGATCGCGCTGCAGTCGATGCCCGCGCGTTACGCCATCCTCGAGCCCAGTGCCGACCTGCGCGAGCGGCAGCAGGAACGACTGCGCGACCGGTTTTCTCCCGAGGTCTTCGCGCGGGTCGAGTGGCTGCAGTCGCCGATCAATACGCGCTGGAGCGGCGTGCTGTTCGCGAACGAAGTGATCGACGCGTTGCCCACTTCGCGGTTCGCGGTGATCGAGGGCGAGATCCACGAAGAGCACGTCGCGCTGGACGCGCAGGGCGGCTTCGTGCGCATGGATCGTCCGGCCGATGCGCTGTTGAGCGCGGCGGTGCGCCATGTCGAACGCCAGTGCGAAGGCAGGTTCAGGAACGGATATCGCTCCGAAGTGCTGCCGCAGTTGCCGTACTGGCTGCAGGCGGTGACCGGCGGGCTCGATACGGGCGCGGTGCTGTTCGTCGACTACGGTTACCCGCGCCGCGAATACTACGATCCACGGCGCGAAGACGGCACGTTGCGCGCGTTCCATCGCCATCGACTGGTCGACAACGTCTTCGCGCGGGTCGGCCTGCAGGATGTCACGGTCTCCGTCGATTTCACCGCGCTCGCCGAAGCGGGCACCAGCGCCGGTTTCGAATTCGCCGGTTATTGTTCGCAGGCCAGCTTCCTGATCGGCAATGGCCTGGAACAGCGATTGGCGGAACACGAGGGCCGTGCCGTCGACGAAACCGCGCGCTATGCGCTGCGTCAGCAGGTCAAGAAGCTCACTTTGCCGGGTGAAATGGGCGAGCGCTTCCAGGCGATCGGCTTTGCGCGCAAATCGAGTCTGGCGCACGCCTTCGTCGCCGGCGATCTCAGTCACCGTCTCTAGAGCGCGTGCCGATGACTCGAGGCAGTATTCCCCGAAGGCGCATGGGCCGATCGCTGAAGCCTTTTCGTCATCCGCTGCTGTGGTCGGGGCTGTGGTGCGTCGCGATCGCGGCCGTCGTGGTGTTTTCGCTGTTGCCCGGATCTTCGCTGCAGACGCTGCCGACGATGAACGACAAGCTCGAACATTTTTTTTCCTACGCGGTGTTGTCCGCAGGCGCGGTGCAACTGTATCCGCGCTGGCGATCGCTGCTCAGCGTCGGTGTCGCGCTGGTATTGATGGGCATCGGCCTGGAGTACGCGCAGGGCGCATTGACCACCGACCGGATGATGGACGGGATGGATGCGCTGGCGAATACGCTCGGCGTGATCGCGGGATTCGCCACGCAGTTGACGCCTTGGCGGGATCTGTTGCTGCGATTCGACAACTCGGCATGGCGCACTTGAGTGCGCTGTGTTCGCAGGGGCGACGGAAGTCCCGACAGGCAGAGGCAAGTCTTTCCGAAGAGCGCCGCGACTTCCGTCGCTCCTACCTGTTCCCGGTTCTTGCCCGACGGATCGCATCGATCCGCGCCACCCGCAGCGCTTCGCCCAAGGCAGGGCCTTGCAGGCCTTCCCGCATGACATCCGCGCCGCGCACCGATTGCGCCGCCGCATGCAGTTTCAGCAATTCCGCAGCCTGCGGATAATCCGACTCCGACATGCCGCCGCGACCGCGCTTGTCGGCTTCGCAGACCTTGGCGAGCAGCGCGATCCGCTGCGGCAGGCGGAAGCCGTCGTTGCGCGCGATCAGATCGTGGACGCTGGCGCTGCGCAGCTCGAACAGACGATGCACGTTGAGATGTTCGCGGCAGGCGGACAGGGCCAGATCGCGATGCGCGACCGGCACTTTCAGCCGCTCGCACAGCGCGCGCACCGGATCGAGACCGCGTTCCTCGTGCAGGATGTGCTTGGGCAGTTCATCGCTGGGCGTCAGCGCCTTGCCGAGATCGTGGGTGAGCGCGGCGAAGCCGACCAGATCGTCGCCCGGCGCGATCTTCGCGGCCATGTCGCAGACCATTTCGGTGTGCAGGCCGGTGTCGACCTCGGGATGATATTCGGCGCGCTGCGGGACGCCGTACAGCGCCTCCACTTCCGGCAGTACCACCGCCAATGCGCCGCAGTCGTGCAAGGTGCGCAGGAAGGCGGACGGACGCGCGCAAGCCAATGCGCGCGCGAGTTCCTGCCAGACGCGCTCCGGCACGAGGTCGGCGAGTTCGCCAGCGGCGACCATCTCGCGCATCAGGGCCATCGTTTCCGGGGCGACCGTGAATCCATGCGCCGCGAAGCGGGACATGAACCGCGCCGCGCGCAGCACCCGCAGCGGATCCTCGACGAACGCCGCGCCGACATGGCGCAGGATGCGGGCATCGAGATCGCGCTTGCCGCCGTACGGATCGACCAGCGTGCCGTCGGCCGCTTCAGCGATCGCGTTGATGGTGAAATCGCGACGGATCAGGTCGTCTTCCAGCGTCACCGTCGGTTCGGCATGGACCACGAAACCGCGATATCCGCGACCGGATTTGCGCTCGGTGCGCGCCAGCGCGTATTCCTCGCCGGTCCGTGGATGCAGGAACACCGGGAAGTCCTTGCCGACCGTCTTGAAACCCGCGGCGAGCATCGAGTCCGGGGTTTCGCCGACCACGACATAATCCTGGTCGCCGCACGGCAGGCCCAGCAATTTGTCGCGGACCGCGCCGCCGACGAGATAGGTCTTCATCGTTGCAACCATTGCTTCGATAGGGTCGTGATTATTTCGGCGCGTGCTGCGCCAACAGCGCGATGATCTGCTGCGCGCCGGAGTTGCGGCCGAGATGCAGTTCGATCGGCGCCGCCTGACCCGACAGCCAGATCCGCAGTTCGGCTTCGAGATCGAAATGGCCGGCGGTCTCCAGCGAGAACATCGTGATCGCGCGGTAGGGAATGCTGCGGTACTCGGTCTTCTTCGCGGTCACGCCCTGTTTGTTGACCAGGATGACGCGACGGTCGGTGAACACGATCAGGTCGCGGATCAGCGCGAACGCACGCTGCAGGGTTTCGCCCGGCGCGAGCAGCGGCGCGAATTCTTCTTCGATCTTTTCCACCGGCTTTTCGCCGGCGTGGCCCAGCAGGCCGTCGAGCAATCCCATGGCGATGTCCTCGTGCGGATTTGATGGAGTGCGGATGTGGTGGAGCGCGGATGTGGTGGAGCGTGGATTATGCGGCGACGCCGAGGATCTCGGATAGTTTGCCACGCACATCGGTGGGAGCAATGCCCAGTTTCGGCAGCCCGTTGTCGTCGCTGGTCGAATCGCGCTGCAGTGAACGCCAGTTGTCGCGGCTGATCGGTTTGCCCGGCAGGTGTTCGCCGATTTCCGCCTGCATGCGGCCGAAGACCTCCGGCAGCGGCACGACGAAGCGGGTCCAGCCTTTGGTCCGCGCGGTGAGGTGGACGATCTGCGCCAACGTCATCACCTCGGGCCCGACCAGATCGTAACTTGCACCGACGGTGGCCTTGTCATCGAGTGCGAGCGCGAAGGCAGCGACGACATCGCCGACCCACACCGGCTGGAAACGGGCATCGGCCCGGCCGATCGGCAAGCCCGGCGAGAAGCGCAGCAGTTGCGCGAAGCGACAGAACAAGCCGTCGCCGGGGCCGGCGATCACCGATGGACGGAACAGCGTCCAGTCGAGCGCGGATGCACGGACCAGGGCTTCCGCCGCGCCGCGCGCCTTGAGGTAATGGCTGTCGCCGGCACCGGCATGCAGTGCGCTCATCTGCAGCAGCCGGCGCACGCCGGCCGCCTGCATCGCCGCGAGCATGGTGTCGGCAAGTTCGACATAGACCCTGTGGAATCCGCGGCCGTCGTCGCCGCGCTCGTTGAGGATGCCGACGAGATTGATGACCGCATCGGCGCCGTCGAAGGCTTTGCGCAGGAATGCGGCATCGAACACATCGCCGATCAGCGACTCCGCGCCTGCGGGGATGCGTGCAGCGGCGTCGACGTTGCGCGACAGCACGCGGACGCGCTCGCCCTGTGCGAGCAGACGCGCCACCAGCGCGCGACCGACGAAACCGCTGCCGCCGAGTACGGCGATCGTCCGGCTCATCGCTGCGTCTTGCGTGCGGGTGCGGGCGTCGGTGCTGCTGTCGGCGGTGCAGGCAGTTCCGGTGGCAGCGGACAGACGAATTTCTTGCGCGTATCGACGATGCGCCCGGCGAGGCGGTCGGTGATCGGCATCGCGTTGCCGTTGAGCCGCCAATCGTAGATCACGCTGAAGGCGAGGATGCGCGCGACGTAATCGCGGGTTTCCTTGTAGCTGATGGTCTCGATCCAGAAATCCGCGTCCATGTCCGGGCGCTGCGACTGCCAGCGTGCCACCGGCGCGGGGCCGGCGTTGTACGCGGCGATCGCGGTGTAGGTCATGCCGTATTTGTCTTCGAGTTCGCGCAGATAGGCGGTGCCCAGACTGATGTTGAGTTCGGGCTCGTACAGGCTCTCGCCTCCGCGCCACGGCAGGCCCAGGCGTTTCGCGATGCCTGCGCCGGTGCCGGGCAGCACCTGCATCAGGCCGCGCGCATCGGCGTGCGAACGCGCTTTCGGGTTGAACACGCTTTCGGCGCGGATCTCGGCCGCGACCCAGGTCGGATCGATGTTGTGCTTCGCCGCTTCGCGCCGGATCGCGCTGTCGTGATGCAATGGGAAGCGCAGCGCATACAGCCGCGATTCTTCCGGATACGACTTGCCGCCGACATTGATCAGGCCGAACACGCCGCGATCGAACCAGCCGTTGTCCTGAGCGATGTCGACCGCGATCCTGCGCTGCTCGGGCGTGAACCGTGCGAGTGCGTCGTTCCACTCCCGTTCGGCCCAGGTCGCCCGTTCGAGCCGATACAACTGCATCGCACGGACCATCGCCGGATCGTGCGCGACCGCGGTTTTCGCGGCGGCGTCGGTTTTCGGCGTCCATGGGCACAGCGCGTACGGCACGCCGATGCGGTCGGCGGCCAGAAAGCCGTGGAACTCCGGTTTGTTGGCGGCATCGCGATACAGGATCGCGGCGTTGGCCTTGTCGCCGCTGATTTCCAGCAGGCGCGCTTCGAAGTAGCGCCATCGCGAATCGCGGCGTTGTTCCGCGCCCATCTTGCGGATCGCGGCGAGCGCGCCGTTCCAGTCCGAGCGCGCCATCGCTTCGCGCACCCGCCATTCGTGCAGTCGCGCGTCGTAGGCGACATCGGGCACTGCGTTCAAGCGGCGGGCCGAATCCGGCAGATAGGAGGCGACGGTCTGCAGTGCGGCCTGATACAGCGCGCGTCCGCGCTCTTCGTCGGTCAAGCCGAGCGCATTCGCGAATTTCGGCAGCGTGGTGTCCACCGACTGCGGCAGCGATTTGGCGAGCCGCGCGAGGCCGTACGAGGCGATCAGGCGGCTGCGCGGCGACTTCGGCCAGCCCAGCGCGCGGTCGTGGACGGATTCGACGAAGGCGGCGTAATCGTTCGCCAGCGCGAACTCTTCGGCGGGCAGGCCGCGTGCGGCTGCGCGCATGACGCCGGGCTGCCATTCGGCGGCGGCCTTCTCGATCCGTTCCCATCGCAGGGCGGGCTCAAGCCCGCCGTTGGCGGCAAGCACCGCCATCGGTGCATCGCATTCGTTCGGCAGCGATTTGCCGGCGTTGCGCCACAACGCTTGGGCGGCGGCGGTCCAATCGGCGCCGGTCGCGCCCAATGCCTGGCGTGCACCGAGTTCGGCACAGCGCAATGTGGTGCTCTTGATCGAGGTCGACCAGGCGCTGCGGTAGCTGGGCCAATCTTCGCGTTTGGCGAGCGCCGCCAGCCACTGTTCGCGGAAGGTTTCGGCCACGGCCTGACCGCGATAACGGTTCAGGAACGCCTGTCCGTCGTTGGCGGACAGGACGTCGATCTCCTTGCGCAGGCCGGCATATTCGACCCAGCCGGCGAGCGGATGTCCGGCCGGGAGTGGCGCAGTTTCGGGCTGGCCGCGCTCGGCGGCGTCCAGTGCGGCCCGGGTCTGGGCCAGCGTGGGGTCGTAGGTCTGGGCGGTGCAGGCGGCCGGGAGGAGGGCGGCGAGCAGGCCCACGAGGGTGCTGGGGGATTCGCATGCCGGGGACTATAGCGAAGCTGGGTGAACAGGTCAGTTGCGGGGCGTGCCGGAAGCCCCGATCACCACCGGCACCTTGCCCCGGCTTCACAATTTGTTTACAAAGTGCCGGTACCGCCCACGGAAGGGGGCCAACGGCGGTGGCAAGCGCTATTACCTAATAAATACATACGGAGAGAACCCAATGAACAAGCTGCGCCGTAATCGCCTGACGGCCGCTGTCCATCTGACCTTGTTGCTCGCGCTGCCCGGCATCGCCGCAGCGCAGGACAGCCAGGAAGAGAACACGCTCGATACGATCAGTATCACCGGCACCCGCATCAAACAGACCAACGCCGTGACCGCACAGCCGGTCTACGTGATGGATCGCGCCAAAATCGAAGAAACCGGCCTCGCCAGCGTCGGCGAGCTGCTGCAACAGCTCAGCGCCAGCGGCAAGGCACTGAACGCCAAGTTCAACTCCTCCGGCAACTTCGGCTATCCGCCGGATGGCGGCGGCATCGGTGCCGGCTCGGCCCAGGTCGATCTGCGCAATCTCGGCTCGCAGCGCGTGCTGGTCCTCGTCGACGGCATCCGCTGGGTCAACGAGTCCTCGGCCTCCGGCGTCAGCGGCAGCGCCGACCTCAACACCATCCCGCTGGCGATCGTCGAGCGCATCGAAGTGCTGGAAGACGGCGCCTCGGCGATCTACGGCTCCGACGCCATCGCCGGCGTGGTCAACATCATCACCCGCAAGAATTTCGACGGCGCCGAAGTCCACACCTACTACGGCGAATACAGCCGCGGTGGCGAGACCAAGGATGCGTCCTTCACCTTCGGTACCGGCGGTGACGGTTGGACCGGCGTCTTCGGCGCCAGCTTCTACAAGCAGGACGCGATCAGCTCGGGTACGTGGGACCAGTCGTCTTTCCCCGTGCCGGGCGGTGGCTTGGACTTCGGTAGTTCCGGTACCCCGCAGGGCCGTTTCAGATTCACCGACCCCAGCGGCGCCACCACCTACAACATCACCCTCAACCCGGGCACCACCACGCCGGTGTTCGTGCCGGGCAATCCGAACGGCGGCACCTACAATGTCTTCGACAGCTCGGATCGCTTCAACTTCGCGCCGTTCAACCTGTTGCTGACGCCGAGCGAGCGCAAGTCGGTGTTCGCCAGTATCAATATCGATCTGAGCGAAAACACCCGTCTGCACGTCAAGGGCTTGTTCAACAACCGTCAGTCGACCAATCAGGCCGCACCGGAACCGATCTTCGTCGGCCCGGGCGCCGGCACCGGCGGCATCGCCGATACCATCTCGATCCCGGTCAACCATCCGTACAATCCGTTCGGTTTCGCGCTCGACGCCAATTCGAACTTCCTGTTCATCGGCCGCCGCCCGCTGGAAGTCGGCCCGCGTCTGTTCACCCAGAACGTCGATACCTGGTACTTCAACGCGGGTCTCGACGGCCTGATCGAAGCCGGCGATCGTACCTACGGCTGGGACGTGAACTACGTGCACAGCCGCAACTCGGCCAGCCAGCGTTTCACCAACGGCTACAACATCGGCAAGATCAAGATCGCTCTCGGTGATCCCGCGGTCTGCGCCGCCACGCCGGGCTGTGTACCGTTGGATCTGTTCGGTGGACAGGGTCGTCCGTTCACCCGGGCAATGATCGACTACATCCGTACCGATCAGCGCGACGCCAGCACCCAAGTGCTCGACATCTTCTCGGGCAATATCACCGGCGACCTGTTCAACATCGCTGATCGCACCGCCGGTTTCGCCATCGGTGTCGAACACCGCCGCTATCAGGGCGACTTCAATCCGGATCCGCTGCGCCAGACCGGCGAGTCGCAGGACTCGTTCGCATCGGCGGTGTCGGCCGAGTACAAAGTCAGCGAAATCTACGGCGAATTCAACTTCCCGGTGCTCGCGACCCTCGATCTGACGGCCGCGATTCGCTACTCGGACTACTCCACGTTCGGAAGCGCGACCACGGGTAAAGCGGGCTTCCGCTGGCAGCCGATCGAAGACCTGGTGGTGCGTGGTACGTATTCGCAGGGCTTCCGCGCGCCGAACCTCGGCGAGTTGTACGGTCTGACCCAGTTCGGCGCGACCCTGGTCGACCCCTGTGGTCCGACCAACCAGGTCGTTGTCGACACCACCAACGGCATCTCGCCGGGCCTGGAAGCGGCGTGCGTGGCGGCGGGCGTGCCCAACAATTTCGAACAGGCCAATACCCAGATCACCACCTTCACCGGCGGCAACGCGAATCTGGATCCCGAAGAATCCGACAGCTTCACTTTCGGTGCGGTCTACAGCCCCGGTTGGGCCGAAGATGCCGCGTGGTCGCGCAAGCTTGATGTCGAGCTGAGCTATTACAACCACAAGATCGATGGTGCGATCCAGGCCAACGATCTTCAGGCCCTGCTGGATGCTTGCTACGCCCAGCAGAACGGCACGGGCCCCGCATGCTCGCCGTTCACCCGCATCTCCAGCGGCGACCTGAGTCCGCCGAACAACTTCCTCTCCAACCTGGGCCGCGTCGAGACCGACGGTGTCGACGTCAAGGTCAACTGGTTGAGTCCGGAATGGGGCTTCGGCGGTCTCAGCGCGTCGTTGCAGTCGACCTTCGTCAACGACTACAAGGCGGTCGACGCTGCGGGCAACGTATCTTCGCGCGCCGTCGGTATCGAGGTCAGCGACAGCGCCATCCCGGAATGGCAGTCGAATCTGCAGTTGGGTTGGCATCGCGGCAATCTCGATCTGAACTGGACCTCGCGCTACATCAGCAGCGTCAAGGAAACCTGTGCGGGCCTCGAAGGCTTGCCGGGTTGCGATGGTGTCGATTTCAACACCCTCGGCTCCACGACCTATCACGACATCCAGTTCGGCTGGAAGAACGCGTTCGCGCTGGAAGGGCTGAAATTGTCGGCTGGCGCCAACAACGTCTTCGGCAGGGAAGCGCCCGTATGTTTGGGATGCTCCTTGAACGGTTACGACGCCGGTACCTACGACCTGCCGGGTGCGTTCTGGTACGTGAGTGCGGATTACCGTTTCTGATCACGGTTTGATGATGTTTCTCCGGCCCGGGCGGCATACCCCGGGCCGTATGGCACCAACGGCTGGCGGAGCGATCCGCCGGCCGTTTTTCGTTATGCGGCGCCTGCCAGCCATGACAGCGTTGCTGTTTTTCAGACGCTGCCTTCCACGTATGGAATGGATATGGAGTGGGAATCGTTTTCATGTGGCCGTAGACTGCGTCCAGACGTCAGGGGGCGTTGGGCTAGACAACAAAGCGGATCGCGCGCGGGCAGGGCACCGTAGCGGATCTTGTATCCCTGGCATGCCACACGGAGACGCTCCATGAAACGAATCGCAATTGCTTCAATGTCGTTGCTGGCCATGCTGTTGCCGGCTGCTGCCAGCGCTGCCGAAGTCACCCAATTTCCTGGCGCGGAAGCCACGCGCTACAGTTGGGTGGTGGTCGATTCGAGGAAACTGAAGGTTCCGCTGGGGGTTGCGCTGGCACAGCTTCCCGGTGAGGAATGCGTCGGCTTCAACGATCTTGCTGCGGTAACGTGCAACCGTTTCCAGCTGAAATACGTGTACGGCTACAATTCGGTGGGCTCGATGGGCATGCCCGTTCCGATGACGACCGACGATCGCGGTCGCACGCGCGAAGCAAAAGTCGATGGCCTGAAAGTGAAGCGCTGGATCAACTGGAACCCCGCGACGCAAGGTCGCGTGATCGAGGTCGCATTCACCCAGCCGACGACCGAATTCGGTTTCGATTTACTGCCGACGCTGGATGGTCAACCCGATTTCCAGATCACCTATGGTTTCGTCGTCACGGTCAACGGCCAGGATCTGGGCTACTACCCGGTCGCACCTCAGGTCGGTTACCTCGGTATTCGTGCCTCGGCAGGCGAAACCCTGCAGACCATCACCATTCGTGCATTGGGCGAAACCGGCGGCGTGCCGCAGGGCCCGTTCTATGCGGGCATGTTCTACGTGCGATGAGATTTTGGGGCCGCCGCCCGGTCGGACCCCGGGTGTGGACGTGATCGACGGGCGGCGGAGCGATCCGCCGCCCGTTGCGTTGAAGCGGCGGTATCCGGTACGCCGGAATCGTTCGCGCATGCCCTCAGCGGAAATCGAACCGCTCGAAGCGCAGCTTCGAGGCGGGTAAGCCGTGTTCGGCCATCGCTGCGCGAAGATCCGTCAACAGGCCCTTCGGGCCACAGAAACAGATGTCGATATCGGTGGTTGCGATGCTCCGCGCGATCTCGCCGAAGCGATCGCGGAAAGCGGCGGACATGCTTCCGTCGGGCACCTGCACGCATTCGACGCCGCGTTCCCGGGTCAATGTATCCAGCGCTTCGATGCTGGGGAACTCGCGTCCGGGCGTGTAGAAATGGAACAGCGTCACCCGCTCCAGCCCGGTCGCGGCGCCATCGCGGAGCCAGGCGATGAACGGTGAGATGCCGATGCCGCCCGCCACCCAGATTTCGCGTTTCGAAGCGGTCGGACGCTGGAAGCGACCGAACGGTGCATAGACGTCGGCGTGCATGCCGATGCTCGCGTCCGCGACCAGTGTGCCGGTGTAGTCGCCCAGGGCGCGCACCAGGAACTGGATGGGTTCGCCGGGCGCATTCGGACAGGCGATCGTGAACGGATGCGGCTCGCGCAGTCCGGGTGATTGGATCGACACGAATGCAAACTGGCCCGGTTCGAAAGCGATGCGTTTTCCCACCGGTTGCAACGACAGCGCGATCGCCGCCGGGCCCGGCACGATGTCGACGATTTTGTACTCGGCATGCCTGGACAAGACCGGATAGAGCAGCAGCTTGTACAGCGCGCCCGCCAGACCGAGTGTCGCGACCGTCGCCAGCCAGAGACCGGCCGGCGATGCCAGCACGATCGGTGTCTTGAAGCTGAGCCAGTGCAGGACCACGATCAGGAACAGCGGCCCCGACAATTTGTGCCACCAGCGCCAGGTGCGATAGGGGATCTTGCGGTTCAAGGCCAGCAACACGATCAGCATCAGGGCCACGAAGCTCAATTGCCGCACCAGCCTGACGTAGGACGGCGGCAACGAGAGGATCGCGGCCGTGTCCCAGCCCTGCATTCCGGCCTTGAACACCAGGTGCACGGACGCGAATGCCAGCGCCCATACGCCGAGCCATTTATGCGTTTCGTAAACCCGGTCCAGACCGCCGAATGCGCTTTCGACAACAGACCATCGTGCGCCCAGGAGCGCCGCTGCGGCCATCAGCACCAGTGCGACGACGCCGGAGGACAGGCTGAAGGCCGCCATCGTCAGGCGCGTGCCGGCGGGCAGCTCCCGGGCCACGACCACGAAGCTCACCAGTACAAGGCCGGAGAGGAACGACCACGTGTTGAGGCGCATGGGATGGCGTCCGGCTGGCCAGCGGGATATCTGGCACCGATGGACCATAGCCCCTTCCGTGCGCACCATCTTGATGTCGCTCAAGACGTGCCGCTTTGATGCAATAAGCCATGAAAATGATCGGGTTACGTGCGAAATGCCCGAGCGTTTCGCAGCCTTGCACCGGATCCGCCGTCGGCCGGCCCCATGGGTGCGCAGACCTACCAGAGAGACGGCCCGTGTGCGGTGCCGATGGATTGCGAACGCGCAGCCTCTCGGCAGACCGCTTGCCGCTCGCGCCCCTTGAAACCCCGCCGAAGCCCCCCATCTTTGGCCCGTCCCGAAACTCAGGGCGTTTTTTGGCCTCGGCTTTGGCACTCCCCACCGGGGACTGCTAAAATCGCCGCCCTTTCTCCCATCAATCAACCACTTGCGAGGGTTCTCATGAATCTCAAGCCGCTCTACGACCGTGTGGTCGTCAAGCCGATCGAAGCCGAAGAAGTCACTGCCGGCGGCATCTACATCCCCGACAACGCCAAGGAAAAGCCGACCAAGGGCGAAGTGCTGGCCGTGGGCGAGGGCAAGGCGCTGGACAACGGCACCGTGCGCACCCCCAAGGTGAAGGTCGGCGACAAGGTGATCTACGGCCAGTACGCCGGTTCGGCCTACAAGCACGAAGGTGTCGAATACAAGATCGTCAAAGAAGACGACATCCTCGCGATCCTCGGTTGATCGCAGAGGTGCGTAGGGTGGGCTTGATGCCCACCGTGCAATCCTTCCGATAAGGAAGGTTGCAGCGATCGAAACCGCTTCGATCCGCGCACGACGCGAACAGACATTCTGCAATGGTGGGCATCAAGCCCACCCTACGAATCCACAAATTTCTGGAGTTATCGCAATGGCTGCCAAAGATATCCGTTTCGGTGAAGACGCCCGCGCGCGCATGGTGCGCGGCGTCAACGTCCTCGCCAATGCCGTCAAGGCCACCCTCGGTCCGAAGGGCCGCAACGTCGTGCTCGAGAAGAGCTTCGGCGCCCCCACGATCACCAAGGACGGCGTGTCCGTCGCGAAGGAGATCGAGCTGGCCGACAAGTTCGAGAACATGGGCGCGCAGATGGTGAAGGAAGTCGCGTCCAAGACCTCCGACAACGCCGGCGACGGCACCACCACCGCGACCGTGCTGGCACAGGCGCTGATCCGCGAGGGCATGAAGGCGGTCGCCGCCGGCATGAACCCGATGGACCTCAAGCGCGGCATCGACAAGGCCGTGGTCGCCGCGACCGCCGAGCTCAAAGCGATGAGCAAGCCGACCGCCGACGACAAGGCGATCGCCCAGGTCGGTACGATCTCGGCCAACTCCGACGAGTCGATCGGCAACATCATCGCCGACGCGATGAAGAAGGTCGGCAAGGAAGGCGTGATCACCGTTGAAGAAGGCTCGGGCCTGGACAACGAACTCGACGTCGTCGAGGGCATGCAGTTCGATCGCGGCTACCTGTCGCCGTACTTCATCAACAACCAGCAGTCGATGTCGGCCGAGCTGGACGACCCGTACATCCTGCTGCACGACAAGAAGATCTCGAACGTCCGCGACCTGCTGCCGGTGCTCGAAGGCGTCGCCAAGTCGGGCAAGCCGCTGCTGATCGTCGCCGAAGAAGTCGAAGGCGAAGCGCTGGCGACCCTCGTCGTCAACACCATCCGCGGCATCGTCAAGGTCTGCGCCGTGAAGGCCCCGGGCTTCGGCGACCGTCGCAAGGCGATGCTGGAAGACATGGCCATCCTCACCGGCGGTACCGTGATTTCGGAAGAAGTCGGCCTGTCGCTGGAGAAGGCCACGATCAAGGATCTGGGCCGCGCCAAGAAGATCCAGGTCTCGAAGGAAAACACCACCATCATCGACGGCGCTGGCGTCGGCGACACCATCCAGGGCCGCATCAAGCAGATCAAGGCGCAGATCGAAGAAACTTCTTCGGACTACGATCGCGAGAAGCTGCAGGAGCGCGTCGCCAAGCTCGCCGGCGGCGTTGCGGTGATCAAGGTCGGTGCTTCGACCGAAATCGAAATGAAGGAAAAGAAGGCCCGCGTTGAAGACGCCCTGCACGCCACGCGCGCCGCAGTGGAAGAAGGCGTGGTCCCGGGCGGCGGCGTCGCCCTGATCCGTGCACTGCAGGCCATCGCTGGCTTGAAGGGCGCGAACGAAGACCAGAACCACGGCATCAACATCGCCAAGCGCGCGATGGAAGCCCCGCTGCGCGAGATCGTCGCCAACTGTGGCGAAGAGTCGTCGGTGGTGCTGAACAACGTGGCCGAAGGTACCGGCAACTACGGCTACAACGCCGCGACCGGCGAATACGGCGACATGATCGCGTTCGGTATTCTCGACCCGACCAAGGTCACGCGTTCGGCGCTGCAGAACGCGGCCTCGATCGCTGGTCTGATGATCACCACCGAAGCGATGGTTGCCGAAGCGCCGAAGAAAGACGACGCGGCCGGTGGCGGCATGGGCGGCGGCGGTGGCATGGGCGGCATGGGCGGTATGGATTTTTAATCGATCATCCTGATCGATTAACCCGGGCTTCGCTTCGCTCAGCACCGGGCTACGTCCAAGCGAAGGCCATCCTTGGCCTTCGCTCGCTCCGCAGGATGTCGCGTTATAGAAACCCCGCAGCGATGCGGGGTTTTTCTTTGTAGCCGTGGCGGAATTCAGTGGCAGGTGGTGTAGCAGGAGATCGCGCCGAACGCATAGTCGTCGGCGGCCTCGGTCCATTCGTCGCCGCAGGCGCCGAGCTGCGAGTTGTGGTCGCGATTGCAGACGTCGTGATCGAGACAGTCCTGGTACCAGGCGCCGAGACCGTCCGCGACGCCGCAGCCCGCGCCGCAGCGGCCCGGGCAGGAACTGGCGCCGCAGCCGTAGGCGACGCTCTTGCTGGAATAACCGTGCGTCGGGCAGTAATCGTGCGCGGAAGCGCGATAGAACGCCTGATTGCTTCTGCAGACATCGACGATGTTGTGCAGATTGGTGAAGCTGCCGCCGCCCTGTTCACTGCACGCCAGCGCGACCACCGAGGGCGTGCCTGCGGCAGGTTGCCATGCACCGGCTTCGGCGACCGCTGTCGGTGCAGGTTCAGCGCGCGCGGCGTTGTTGTCGTGGCGGATCACCCATTGGGTCGACAGACGCTTGCCGAGCGGCACTTCCGAATACATTTCCGCCAGACGCCAGAGCATGTCGTGCGCTTTGGGCATGCTTTGCATGCCACCGGCCTGCGCCGACAGGCTGCGGCCGAGTTCGGTGTGGAAGGTCCTCAACACATCGCGATCCGCCGCACCGATGGTCAACGGCGATGCCGTGCGCACGGTGAGCGTTCCCGCTGCATAGTCGATTTCATGATCGATGACCGCGCCGTTGATTTCGAGACGTGCCTGCACGCGATCCGGTGCGCCGCCTTTGACGGCCGCTTTCCCGGTTTGCAGGCTTGTGGTGCTGAAGGACATCGCGCCCGAAGCGCTGCTCATGGTGCCGGCGATGTCGTCGCTGTCGCTGCGCAGCAGACGGGTCTGCAACTGTCCGGGCTCGATGGGGGCTTCTGCGGAAGGGCCGGCGGCCGTGGTCGACGTGTCGGCAGGCGCCGCATGCGCGGCAGTGAGCAGCGTGAACGTGGCGGAGACCGCCAGGATCAGTGCAGGCAAACATTTCATGGAAACACTCCTTGATTCGATGTGGACGTCCGTGAAGAGACGCTGGGCGATGCCGGGAATGCGACGGCGACATCGCCGTGGCCTCTTCGGCTGGACCGCAGATGGATCACCCTCGGCATGCGGCGTCCTGTGCCGCAGCTTGGCATTCCATCGCGTGGTGAATCGCGCTTCGATGGACGGATCCGATCCCCCGAACCCGTCGACCGAAGTAGGTCTCGTTTAGCATTTTCGCTGTGGGTGCGCAAGATTCCGGTGATTGCGGCGCAAGATTCCGGTGATGGGGGCGCGAACTGCCTCGCGCTTCGCCAGTCGATTGCACGATCCCGGCAGGAGACTTTTCCAAAGAATGCCCGACACTCGCTGCGCGCAACGATTCGCGGCGTTCACGGCGTTGGCCGGATCGCGTGCGGGGAATTTCCGCAATGACCTCATTTGCACAGTGCGGGATCAGGATGGATCGAGAGGGTAATTGCATTGAAGGCACTGCATGAGCCGGAAGGATGCCGATTGCTTGATATCGCTCGGGACTTCCGTTTTCCGCAGGCGCGGGAGATGATTCGGGCCACGATCGAGCCCCGAGACCCGCATGCCCGCAGCCGCCGACACCCAGACCAACACCGATGTCCTGATTCTCGGTGGCGGCCACAACGGACTCGTCTGCGCTGCCTATCTTGCTGCGGCGGGATTGAAGGTGCGGGTGCTTGAACGGCGCAGCATCGTCGGCGGCGCGGCGGTGACCGAGGAATTCCATCCGGGCTTCCGCAACTCGGTGGCGAGTTACACCGTCAGTCTGCTGAATCCGCGCGTGATCCGCGACCTGCGCCTGCAGGAACATGGTCTGCGGGTGGTGGAGCGGCCGTATTCGAATTTCCTGCCGCTGCCCGATGGGCAATCGTTCCGGCTCGGTGGCGAGCACGGCGCCGCCGATATCGCGCGCTGGTCGAAGCGCGATGCGGAACAATTGCCGAAGTATTACGCGATGCTCGATCGCGTCGTCGTCGTGCTGCGCGAGCTGATGCTGCGCGCGCCGCCGAACGTATCCGATCGTTTCGTGCTGGCCGATTGGCTGGCGTCGTTTTCGGTCGCGAAACAACTGAAGACGCTGGACATGGGTGCGCGCCGCGACCTGCTCGATCTGTTCGCGAAATCCGCAGGCGATCTGCTCGATGGCTGGTTCGAGGGCGAGCCGTTGAAAGCCGCGCTGGGCTGGGATTCGGTGGTCGGCAATTTCGCCAGTCCGTACACGCCGGGTTCGGCCTATGTGCTGCTGCATCACGTGTTCGGCGAAGTGAACGGCAAGACCGGTGCATGGGGGCACGCGATCGGTGGCATGGGTGCGATCACCCAGGCGATGGCGAAAGAATGCGCGGCGCGCGGCGTGCGCATCGACACCGACGCCGAAGTCGCGCAGGTGCGGGTGAAGGACGGGCGAGCGGTGGGCGTGGTGCTGGCCGATGGCAGCGAAATCGCGGCGTCGATGGTAGTGTCGAACGTCAATCCGAAACTGCTTTACCAGAAGCTTGTGCCGCAGCACGCATTGGATGAAGACACCAAGTCGCGGATCGCGCGCTATCGCTGCGGCTCGGCCACGTTCCGGATGAATGTCGCGCTGAGCGAGCTGCCGGATTTCGCTGCGGCGCCGGGCACGCATCTGCAGTCGCATCACCAGAGCGGCATCCTGATCGGATCGTCGCTGCGCTATTTCGAGCAGGCGTATTTCGATGCCAAATCGAAAGAGCACAACGCCGGTTGGGCGAGAAAGCCCATCGTCGAACTGGTGATCTCCTCAACGCTGGACGACACCCTCGCGCCCCCCGGGCAGCATGTCGCCAGCCTGTTCTGCCAGCACGTGCATCCCGACGTCGATGGCGGTTGGGATGCGCATCGCGAGACGGTCGCGAATCTCATGATCGACACGGTCGACGCCTGGGCGCCGAACTTCCGGAGCAGTGTGCTGGGCTATCAGGCGCTGTCGCCGCTGGATCTGGAGCGCACCTTCGGCCTGATCGGCGGCGACATCTTCCATGGTGCGCTGGGGCCGGACCAGCTGTTCTCGGCGCGGCCACTGCTGGGGCAGGGCAACTATCGCGGCGCGATTCCGGGCCTGTATCTCTGCGGCTCGGGCACGCATCCCGGCGGTGGCGTCACCGGTTTGCCGGGGCGCAACGCCGCGCGCGAGATCCTGCGCGATGCCGGACGCGGTCCGCGCCCGGACTGAGGCCACACGTTTCGCCACTGCGCGCCGTGTGCAGAGGCGCGCGCGGATCCATCTGCGCCCAGGTCGTCAGATACCGTGATGCTTCCCTTGCCAAGGGCGATAGCTTTCGCGCAGCTGCGCGATATCCGCCTGCATATTGCCGCTGGTGTGGAAGACGGGCATCACCCCGATCACTTTGTCGGGGTAATGCAGATATACCGGCACGATCGGCACATCGGCGGCGCTGGCGATCTTCCAGAAACCGATCCGCCAGCGCGCGACCTGTTTGCGCGTGCCCTCGGGGGCAATGCCGACCCAGCAGCGATCGCTCTGCTGCAGCAGCCGAACCGTCTGGTCGAACATGGTGTCGCCAGCGGCGGCGACCGCCGGGATGCCGCCATAGCGCCGCAGGATGAAATTGAGTACGGGGATCTTGAACAGCACCTGCTTGCCCAGAATGCTGATATCCAATCCCATCGCCGTCGCCGCGAAGTAGATCCAGATGCCGTCCCAGTTGGAGGAGTGCGGTGCGGCGATCAGCACCGCCCTGGGCAGATCCGGCAATTCGCCGCGCATCCGCCAGCCGCCGGCACGCAATACCCAGGTGGCGACCCTGCGTTCCCAGATGCGTGTTCCTGCGCGTGGCGCCTGCGGCGGCATCGGCAGCGTGATCCGTACCTCTGCAGGTGTCTCGGGGTGTGGTGCGTGCATCAACAGCGGCTCCGGGGCATGCGCGGCGAGGAAAACGACCTTACGTCATTCCGTTGGAGTAAATCGTCGACCCGGGCGTTCCCGGCATTTCCCACTCGAACAAAATCATGGGCTTGCCTGCGGCGTCTGGAAAAAGCACGCAACCAGCCCAGCCGGGGCCTGCGGCCCGCTGCTGCAGACTGGCCGGAGATTTCGACGCTGGAGGGGTTCCTGAACTCACCGGTATCTTTTTGCAGTGCAGCGTGCGTTGGGATAACGCTTCCTTCACGATGCCGACGCATCCCGACGTGGGGGAGGGAGCAAGCCCGTTACCGGTTCGACCGGGGCGGGCTTTTTTATGACCTGCGCTTCTGCGGCCCGCGCTCGTGTGACCCGGGTCCGCGCATGACCCGGGTCCGGCCGATCCGCGTCGTGCCAGTCCCTTGATGCCAGAATCCGCGCATGGAACACGCCAACCTTTCGATGACGATGACCGCCGAACGTGCGCTCGCACGATTGCGAGCGACGCGCATGGATCCGACCGGCAACGCCATGCCCGACGATGCTGTCGCGGATGCGCGCATCCGCGCGCTGGCCCTCGCCAGCGACTTCGCGATCGATGTCTGCATGCGTCAGCCCGCGTTGCTGGCGCGACTGCTGCACGATGATGGCGCCGCGTCGCTGCCGCTGCCGGCATTGACCGCCGAGCATCGCGCCGATTGGCCGATGCTGTTGCGCCGCTACCGCCAAGCCGAATCGGTGCGCCTGATCTGGCGCGATGTGAACGGCTTGGACACCCTCGACGAAACGCTCGCCGGCACCACGCGGCTGGCCGAGGACTGTCTGCAGTGCGCGCTGTCCGCGCTGGAAGCCGAGTTCGTGCAGCGTTCCGGCACGGTGCGCGGCATCGGTGGCGTGCCGGTCCGGCTGGTGGTGTTCGCGCTGGGCAAACTCGGCGGCGGCGAACTGAACTTCAGTTCCGACGTCGACCTGGTCTACGCTTACGAACAGGATGGCGACAGCGATGGGGCGCGTTCGCTCGCGGCGGAGGATTATTTCGCGCGGCTCGGCCAACAGTTGGCGAAGCTGCTCGATGAAGTCACGGCCGAAGGTTTCTGCCATCGCGTCGATCTGCGCCTGCGACCGTTCGGCAGCGCGGGTCGCATCGCATTGTCGTTCACGGCGATGGAGCAGTACTTCCAGCGCGAGGGCCGCGACTGGGAGCGCTACGCCTGGCAGAAGGCGCGCACGGTCGCCGGCGATTCCGCAGCCGGTGCGCGTTTCCTCGACGCACTGCGGCCGTTCGTCTATCGCCGCTATCTCGACTACGGCGCGCTGGACGGTCTGCGCGAGATGAAGGCGACGATTGCCGCCGAGGTCGCGCGCAAGGAGATGGCCGACGACATCAAGCGCGGCCCGGGCGGTATTCGCGAGGTCGAATTCCTCGCGCAGGCACTGCAGTTGATCCGCGGCGGGCGCGAACCGGCATTGCGCGAACGACGCCTGCAGCCGGCGCTGCGTGCGCTGTGCGAAGGTCGCCATCTCACCGAAGAGACCCGCGACGCCCTGCTTGCGGCGTACCGGTTTCTGCGCCTGCTCGAAAATCGGCTGCAGATGCTGCGCGATGCGCAGACACAGGCGTTGCCGGCCGATCCGCTGGATCGCACGCGGCTGGCACGGGGGCTCGGCGAGCCGGGTTGGGATGCGCTGCAATCCCGGCTGCAGATGCATCGCGAACGTGTGAGCCAGGAGTTCGACGCGTTGCTGGCGCCGCGCGAGCGCGCCGCGCAGCCGGATGCGCTGGTGGCCTATTGGCGCCGGCTGCACGACGACGTCGGGCGCGGCAGTGCTGGACGAGGCAGTGCCGGACGCGATGCCGATGAGCGTGAGGCGGGCGCCAGCGACGCGCTGGTCGAAGCGGGCTTCGCGCAGAGCGATGAGGTCGATCAGGCGCTGCGCGATTTCGCGCGCGCGCCGGGCGTGCGCGACTTGTCCGATACCGCTCGCGGCCGGCTCGACCGGCTGATGCCGACGCTGCTCGCGACCCTCGCGGTCTCGCCCGAGCCGCTGCTCGCGCTGCGCCGTTTGCTGGCGATGCTGCATGCGATCCTGCGCCGCGCCAGCTATCTCGCCCTGCTCGACGAACAGCCGGCGGCGCTGTCGCGGTTGATCGATGTGCTCGTGCGCAGCGCCCTGCTCGGCGAACGACTTGCCGCGCATCCGCTGCTGCTCGACGAACTGCTCGACCAGCGCGTCGCCGGACCGCTGCCGCGTCGCGAGGAATGCATCGCGGCCTGCGAGACCGCACTGCACCAGGAGGATTCCGAAGCCGCCCTGCTCGCGCTCAACGAGGCGCGCCAGGCGCTGGGCTTCCGCATCGCACTGGCGACATTGGATCGCCGCGTCGATGGCATCGGCGCCGCGCGCCTGCTCGCCGCATTGGCCGATGCGATGGTCGATGCGGTGTATCGCCTTGCGGTGCGCGAACTCGAAGCCCAGCACGGACGCATCGCCGATGCGCGTTTCGCGGTGCTGGGTTACGGCAGTCTTGGTGGGCGTGAGCTCGGGTTCGGCTCGGACCTGGATATCGTGTTCGTCTACGCCGCGCCGCATGATGCGATGTCCGATGGCGCGCGCGCGCTGGATGCGTCGCGCTGGAGTGCGCGTCTGGCGCAGAAGGTCGTCGCGCTGCTGGGGGCGCCGACCGGCGCCGGTCGACTGTACGACGTCGATGTACGCCTGCGCCCCGACGGTGCGAAGGGCCTGCTGGTGTCGACGATCGCTAGTTTCGAGGACTATCAGCGGCATCGTGCGTGGACCTGGGAGCATCAGGCGCTGGTGCGCGCGCGCGCGGTCGCCGGCGATGCCGCGCTGTGCGCCGAATTCGAGCGCGTGCGCGCACAGACGCTGGCGCAGCCGCGCGATGCGGAAAAACTGCGTGAGGATGTCGTCTCGATGCGGACGCGGATGCGCGCCGAGCTCGACCGTTCCACCGCGGCGCGCTTCGATCTGAAGCAGGGCGAAGGCGGGCTGGTCGATCTCGAATTCCTGTTGCAATATCTCGTGCTGCGCGAATCGGAGGCCAAGCCAGCGTTGCTCGTGCTGCGCGACACGCCGGGGCTGATCGGCGCGCTGGAAGCCGAAGCGGCATTCGATGCGGATACCGCGGCCCGGCTGCGCACGGCCCATGCGGCCCTGGTCGGTGCGGGGTTGCGCTGTACCCTCGACCGCAGGGCGCGGATCGTCGTGCCGGAGGTCGGCATCGACGAGGCGCGCGCTGTCGTCGCTGCGGCGGTGCGAATGTTCGGCATTTCGCCCGATGGCACTGCGGCGGTCATGCGATCTGCAGCCGCCCCCCTTGTTTTTTCCCGATTCGACCGGAAATCTTGATCGATGATCAACGGTTGCGGGCAATCCGGGCGTGATCGGTGGTTTCCACCGTTTCGCGCGCTATCCTCACGGCCGGATCGCTCGCAACCGACGAGCGTCGCAACACATCCCGAACGTACCCCCGAGGAGTGAGCCATGTCGAAGATCAATATCCTGAATACCGATGAGTTGGTGACCGACGCCAAAGTCGTGCTGGAAGACGTCGAGGCGCTGCTCGACGAGGCCGCCACCGCCACCGGCGACCGCGCGCAGGCCCTCCGCGCCCGCGCCAGCGAAGCGCTCGACCGCGCCAAGCAGCGGCTGAGCGATGCGCAGTCGGCCGTGGCCGCCAATACCCGCGCTGCCGCTCGGGCCACCGACGATTTCGTCCACGAAAACCCGTGGGGCGCGATCGGCGTTGCCGCCGGTGTCGGCTTCCTGATCGGCCTGCTCGTTTCGCGGCGCTGACCGGCGTCGCGGTCGTGGCCTCGCCGCTTGATGCCGTGCGCCGCCTGTCGGCGGCCACGGTCAATCTTCTCCTGTCCCGTGCCGAGTTCGCATCGCTGGAACTCGCGCAGACCCGCGTCCAGCTGATCCGATGGGTCGCGCTGGCGCTGTTCGCGATGGTGCTGGTGCTGCTGGCCCTGATCGCCGGTTCGGCGCTGGTCACGGTCGCGTTGTGGCCGCGCTACGGCTGGATCACCCTTGCGGTGCTGTTCGCGCTCTATGGAGTGAGCGCCGTGCTGGTGTTCCGCAAATTGACGGGCGAAATCTCTGCTGCGCCGCCGGTCCTGTCGGCAACGCTGCGCGAGCTGTCCAACGATCGCGATGCGTTGCTGGCCGACAAGAGAGTTCAAGCGGGCGACGGAGGAGAGGTATGAGCGGAGCATCCAGGAACCGCGAGTTGCGCATGGAGATGTTGCGCATGCGCGCGGCGGTCGAACGCGGAGAAGTCGCGGCATCGTTGCGCGAGTTGCGCGGCAGCACGGGGCGACTCCGTGATTTCGCATCGGTCGCCGGTACTCTCGGCGCAGCCGTCTCCAGCCGCAGCAGTTGGGTGGGGTTGCTCGCCAGCTCGGTCACGGGTCGGCCATGGCTGGCCGCGCTCGCGCTGGGCGCGGTGCGCGCATTGAAGCGCAGGCCGCTGTTGGCGGCCGTGGCGATCGGCGCGGTGGCGATCGGTATGCGTGCGACGAAAAAGAACGCCGAAGCGCGGATGACCGGGTCGCGATCTCCGGACGCCTGACACGAAGGTTCGACTGGGCTTGGCGTCGATCACAGACGGCGCGAGCCCTGCCCGTTCGACGTTGGATGCGTTTCCACTTCCTGATGCCGGCGCTGCGCGAATTCGTTTCGCGGCTTGCATTGGCTTGCATGCCGGTTTTTTTCGTATCGATCGATGCGCTGAATGCAGCTGTGGCGTACGCACCGGACGGTAGCGCCCGTCTGCGGGACCGGATCCTTGGGCGATCCGGGCATCGCCTTTAGTCGAACGATCGGCGCATGCGGCATGGATGCGATCACGCATGCGCTTGAAAATCCAGACAATGCGCATGGGCGTTCGCGCCGAACTGTCACATTCGACAGGTTGCCTGTGTCGGGATCGAAGTGAAACTGGCCATGGCGCTATCAGTGCCGGGATCGATGTCGAGCGGTGGTCCGTTCGACGAATCCCGTGCCTGCATGCGGCAAAGTTGAGCTTTGGTCAGGGTCAGTACGAAGGGGCGCGGATGCAACTCACAATCGCTTTGTGCGGCTTGTCCGCCAGAAACGCGCGCGTACTTTCCTACGTCATCAACTCCACACGCATCGATGGCGATGCACTTCGGGTCGTCGCGCAAGACACGAGCGAGCACGTGCAGATCGCAGTCGTGGATGCGACATCGCCGGAAGGGATTTCAGCCTACCGAGTATTGCGCGAAGCCAACCCGGAACTGGTTTCGATCACCATTTCCGAGCAGGGTTCGACCGGAGACTCGCCTTACAGGATCGAAAGCCGGTCGCTGTTCCTGAAAATCATCGGCACCCTGACCGATCTGATCAAGCACGAACACGGCGAGAAAAAGCGCTGGCTTCCCACGGAAGTCGTCATCAAGGACAGACGAACCACTCAGATCGAAGTGATGGCCGGTCCGCATGGCGTCGTTGCCAGCGACGATGCATTGCCCGGTGGCGAGCTGTATGCCCTCGTGGTCGACGACAGTCTCGCGGTGCGCGAACAACTGTGCGGCGCCTTGCGGCGCTTGGGGATCAACAGCGAGTCCGCCGAAAATGCCGAGATGGCGCTGTCGTTGACCGAGCAATGCAGATTCGATATCGCGTTCCTGGATGTGGTCATGCCCGGTTCCGACGGTTACGAGCTGTGCCGCAATATCCGGCGCAATCCGCACACCCGTTCGATGCCGGTGTTGATGCTGACCTCGCGTTCCTCGCCGTTCGACCGCGCCCGCGGCATGCTGGCGGGTTGCGATCACTACCTGATCAAACCGATCACCTGGGAGACGTTCAGTCGGGCGGTCGACAAGGCATTGATGAAGTATTTCCGCAACGATCGAGCGCAATTGACGGCTCGCGGTTATCGCAGCTGACCGGCGTGGTGGTTTGCATGCGTGTGTCTCGCGCATGCATCGCCCGGACGCGATTCAGGCTCGACCCAGGCATTCCCGGAGGATCGAGGCGACGCGTGCGGTTTCGCGCAGGGGTTCGACATCGAACGCATCGAGTCGCGCGTCCATCGCGCGAATGCGGCCACGATCGAGCAGCGTGTCGAGGAACGCGCGTGGACGGCCACGCACACGGCCGGGATCGAATACGAATACCGGCACGCGTGTGGCGCAGGCTTCGGTGATCATGTTGACCGAGTCCGGCGAACAGACGATGCGGTCGGCCCACGCCAGCAGACCGGCATAGGGGTTCGGTCCGTCTTCGCTGTTGCGCCAGGCCACGCCGGGCGTATCGTCGTAGCGATGCTGCAGCACGTCGCGCAATTCTTTCGGTGTGCGTCGCGAGGCGGTCAGCAGCACGCTGCCGCCTTCTCGCGCGAGCACCGCTTCCAGTTTCGATGCCAGCACTTCGAAGGCCATGCGGTCGAAGCGCGCATGTCGCGAGCTTCCACCCAGCAGGATCGCATTGATCGGTCGGGGCAATTCGGCGAAGGCGGCGAATTCGCTGCGCGCGCGCGCCAGCCAGGCGTCGTCGATCGGATGCAGGCTGCCGAGCGTGGTGATGACGTTCGGCCCGCGCAGTGGATCGTGTTCCGGAACGACGATGAAGTCCCAGTGCGTCGGATCGAGCCGCGGGTCGAGGATCTGCACGGCTTTCGCACCGCGCCCGCGCAGCAGCCGGGTGGCCAATGCCGCCTGCCTGCCGCAGCCGATGGCGACCGCAGGCGGCGCATCGAGCAGTGCGGCGAATGCGTGGCCATACGCGCGTTCGGCTCCGGGCCAACGTCGTGGTGCGGTCCAGCGCCATGGCGCGCGCGGTTCCAGCGTGAATGCGGTGACGTCATCGGCGAGCGCGCCGCCCACCGCCTCGGCCTGGCGGGCGTTGCCGGCCCGGCCGTCGCTTATCGCGCAAATTTGGATTGAATTGACGTTATTCTCTCGCATTGTTCCGAATTTGACTCGAATCGTTTCCGTGACGCAGCTGCCGTAAAGCCGAGCGGACTCTACACTGCCGCCTCGCGACCATCTTCACACGCTTGGGATCACCAGACCGATGTCTTCACCGCTGACCGATACCGCGCTCGACCAAATGTTCCGTACTGCCCGCACCTACAACGCGTTCTCCGGGCAGATCAATGACGCCACCCTGCATCGCCTCTACGACCTGCTGAAGTGGGGCCCGACCGCCGCGAACGCCTGTCCTGCGCGCTTCATCTTCGTGCGTTCGCCGGAAGCCAAGGCCCGGCTGGCGCCCGCGCTGGATGCCGGCAACCGCGAAAAGACGCTGGCGGCGCCGGTCACGGTGATCGTCGGCTACGACATGGCCTTCTACGACAAGCTGCCGGTGCTGTTTCCGCATGTCGATGCGCGCGCGTGGTTCGCCGGCAAGTCCGAAGCCGCGCTGGAAACGGTTGCGCTGCGCAACGGCAGCCTGCAGGGGGCGTATCTGATCCTCGCCGCACGCTCGCTGGGCCTGGATACCGGCCCGATGTCGGGCTTCGACAACGCGAAGCTCGACGAAGCGTTTTTCGCTGGCACCGCGATCCGCTCGAATTTCCTGGTCAATCTCGGCCAGGGCGATCGCGCCTCGATTTTCCCGCGCTCGCCGCGGCTGGGCTTCGAGGAAGCCTGCCGCATCGAGTGATTCCCCTGCGCCGCCGCGCACCCTTACCTGCTGTCATCGCCTCTTACGCGTGTCCACGCCCCCATCGCAACCAGGAGTATTCCGATGAAACGTCCGCTGCTCGCCGCCGCCCTCGCGCTGGCTTCCACCGTCGCCTTCGCCGCGCCGCTGACCTACAAGATCGACGCCAACCACACCGATGTGGTCGCGAGCTGGAGCCACTTCGGCTTCTCCAATCCGATCGCGCATTTCGGCAAGGTCGACGGCAGCATCACCTACGACCCGGCGAATGTCGGCGCCTCGAAGGTCGAAGTCACGATCCCGCTGTCGGGTCTGGATTCGCACGTGCCGGATTTCGACGCGCATCTGCGCAGCGCCGATTTCTTCGATGCCGAGAAGTTTCCGGCCGTTACCTTCAAGAGCACGTCGGTGAAGGCCGCCGGCAAAGGCAAGCTGAAAGTCACCGGTGACCTGACCATCAAGGGCATCACCAGGCCGGTGGTGCTGGACGTGACCATCAACAAGACCGGCGTGCAGCCGATGGCCAAGCGCGACGCCGCCGGCTTCAGCGCCACGACCACCGTGAAGCGCACCGACTTCGGTCTGGGCCTCTACGCGCCGAACGTGAGCGACCAGGTGAAGCTGTCGATCACCACCGAAGCGATCGTGCCCAAAGCGGCCGAGTAGGATCGTTGCCCGCGCCCTCCCCGACAGGAGAGGGCGCGTTTTCTGGCGGGTTTGCGCTGGTAAACTGTGTCCTTCGCGCAGGACGACTCGCCATGACCGCTTCCCAGCCCAGCCAAGCCAACGCCCAGCAACGCTACGAGGTGCATCGCACCGATCTGCCGCTGAGCTGCCCGAGCCCGTCGATGGCGCTGTGGAATTCGCATCCGCGTGTGTATCTCCCGATCGAAGCCGAAGGTGGCACCTCCACCTGCCCGTACTGCGGTGCGCAGTACGTCCTGATCGATTGATCGCGGACGCCGGCGCCGTGCAGCGCCGCCTCACCGTCGTGCAATTGCTGCCGGCGCTGCATTCGGGCGGCGTCGAGCGATCCACGCTGGAAATCGCCGATGCGCTGGTGCGCGCCGGGCATCGCGCCATCGTCGTCTCCGCGGGTGGCCGTCTGGTCGCGCAGCTCGAAGCCAGCGGCGCCGAGCACATCACGCTCGATATCGGCCGCAAATCACCGTTGACCTTCCTGCATGTCCGCCGGCTGCGTACGCTGTTCGCGGAAAGCGCCATCGACATCGTGCATGCGCGTTCGCGCCTGCCGGCGTGGGTCGGCCGTTTCGCCTTGCGCGGCATGCCGTCCGCTCGCCGTCCACGTTTCGTCACCACGGTGCACGGTTTGAATTCGCCTTCGCGCTACAGCGCGATCATGGCGCGCGGCGAGCGGGTGATCTGCGTGTCGGACACGGTTCGCGATTACATACTGGAGCAGTATCCGGAAACCGCCGCAGACATCTTGAGGGTCATTCCGCGCGGCATCGATCCGGCCACCTTTCCGCGTGCGCCCTCACCGGATCGCAACGCACGCGTGCGCATCGCGGCGATCCATCCATCGCTGGGCGGCGACGGGCCGCTGCTGCTGTTGCCGGGACGCGGTACGCGGCTCAAGGGTCATGCCGATGCATTGGCGCTGCTCGCCGCGCTGCGCGGCGATGGCCTCGACGCGCGGCTGTGGATGCCCGGTGCGCGCGAGCCCGGGCGCGAAACCTACATCGCCGATCTCGAAGCCGAAGCTGCGCGCGGTGGATTCGCGGAGGCACTGGCGATCACGCCGCCCACCGCCGCGATCGCCGAGGCCTATGCGGCCAGCGATCTGGTCCTGCAGGTGTCGCGCAAGCCGGAGTCGTTCGGGCGCACCGTGATCGAAGCGCTGTCCTGCGGGCGCCCGGTCGCGGGTTGGGCGCACGGCGGTGTCGGAGAATTGCTCCGCGAGTTGTTGCCGGCCGGTGCGGTGGCGCCGTTCGATGCCGATGCCCTGCATCGCGCCGTGCGCGACCTGCTTGCGCAGGCTGCACCGGTTCCCGTTACGATGCCCCTGCGGCTGCAGCGCTACTCGCTGGATGCGATGCAGGTCGCCACCCTGGATCTTTATCGCGAACTCGCCCCCGAATGACACGCACCGCAATCACCGACGCTGTCCCTGCGCCCGCTGGCTGGCGATGGGCGCCGTTCTGGGTGCTCGCCTACGTGGCGCTGTGGCCGATACCGGGGATCGCCGAAGGCCTGTTGTCGCTGGGCTCGCTGGTCGCGATCGGCCGGTTGTTGTTCGTGCGGTTCCGTGGCGGCGGCGCATTGCTCAGCGCCCAGGCCTGGGCGCTGACCAGCGTCCTCTTCTTCGCGTACTGGCTGCCTGAACTCCTCGCTTGTTTCGATGCCGTCGATCGTCGGATCGCTTTCGGCGAAGTCGCGACCGATCTGCGCTATCTCCCGTTCCTCTGGCTCGCTGCGTCCGCAGTCGCCGATACGCGCGGACGCCGGATCACCTTCGGCGGTCTTGCCGTCATCCTCGGTGTCTGGACGCTCGATGCGCTGGCGCAGGCGGTGAGCGGCACCAGCGCGCTGTTCTTCGGCCTGGATGCGGCGAAGCTCGCGGTCAGCGGCCATCGCTTCTGCACCGCCAACGATTACGCGCTGCTGGATCGCCTCAGCGGTGCGTTCGGGCCATGCAATCTCAAACTCGGCGTGATCTTCGCCAGCTTGTCGCCGTTCGCGCTGCACGCCGCCGGCCGCAGGTTCGGCCAGTGGGGCTGGCTGCTGGCAGCCATCCTGGTCGGCAGCGTGATCGTGCTCGCAGGTTCGCGCGCGTCCTGGATCACGTTCGGTCTCGTGCTGCTGCTTTCGGGCTGGCGTCTGCTCGGCTGGCGGCGGCTGGCGATGGTATTCGTGCTCGGCGGTGTCTTGTTGCTCGCGTTGGGCCTGCTGTCGCCGCAGGTGCATGAGCGCATCGACCGGACGCTCGACGCACTGACCGCCGACGAAGCCGGTGTCGACAGTGCGCTGTCGGGCCGCAGCCGGATCTGGCGCGCGGCGTGGTGCATGACCAGACAGCATCCCTTGAACGGTGTCGGTCCGCGCGGGTTCCGTGAGGCCTTTCCGGCCTGCGATCCCGAACACGGCGCGATCGCCGAATGGGGCATGGGCCCGGCCTTCCACGCGCATCAACTCGTGCTGGAAATCCTCAGCGAAACCGGCGCCATCGGCCTGCTGCTGTGGCTCTCGGCAGCAGCGATGGCACGCCGCGCCTGGCGTTACGCCGAGCCCGCAGCGCGCGACGCCGCATATCCGGCGATGCTGGCGCTGGCGGTGACGGTCTTCCCGTTCAACACCCACCTCGCGTTCTATTCCACGTTCTGGGGCGGTGTAACGCTGCTGCTGGCGGCGCTGTACGCAGGCAGCCTGTTGGGCCGCGAGACGGCCGCGCCGGCGCCTCAGTCGTAGACCGACACCCCATCCGGCCGCCGTTTGAAGCGCCGGTGGATCCACAAGTATTGCTCGGGCGCATCGCGCGCCATGGTTTCGATCGCGGCGATCACGCGCGCGGTGTCGGCATCCGCATCGTCCGAGGGGAACTGCTCGAACGCTGGCCAGAAGCGCAGGGTGTAACCGCCATCGTCGCGGCGGTAATGCTGGAACATCACCACTGCGGCGCCGGAGAGCCGCGCGAGCTGATGGGTGGACTTGAGGCTTTTCGCCGGCTGACCGAAGAACGGGACGAACACGCTGTCGCCCTTGCTCGGATCCTGGTCCGGCGCGTACCAGAGCAGGCCGCCGCGCTTGAGGTGCCTCGCCACGCCGCGGACATCGTCCTTGGCGAACATGCCGGCCGCGTAGCGCGAACGTCCGCGCAGGACCGCCCATTCCATCGCCGGCTGCGGATATGGCCGATACATGCCCGCCAGCGGTGCGGCATCGCAGGCAAGCCGCGCGCAGATCTCAAGCGTGGTGAAGTGGCCGGAGACCACGATCACGCCGCGACCGTTCGCCTGCGCCGCTTCGAGGTGTTCGATGCCTTCGATGATCAGCCCGCAGCGCTGCGGTGCGACCGAGCCCCACCACGCGCGACCGAACTCGAAGATGGCGATGCCCAGTGCTGCGAAATGTCGACGCAACAGGTCGGCGCGTGCGTGCTCATCGAGCTCCGGAAAACAAAGCGCGATGTTGCGCTTGGCGATGCGGCGGCGCTTGCCCAAGGCCCGTTGCAGCACGGCACCGAATGCGCGGCCGAGCACCCGCTGCAGCCCCCATGGCAAACGCGCGAGCAGCGCCAATACGCCGATGCCGAGCCAGCTCGGCCAGTGTCGGGGCGATCGCGGCGGCGGGGCGTCGAAGGCGAACGGCATGCGGCCATTGTACGGGCCGCATCCCGTCGCCGGCCGTGCGCTGCTGGCGGCGGCCTTCACCCGGTATCCTGTCGCCATGCGGGCCGACAGCTTCGAACGCGTGATCGAGCACACCCTGCGCGGCCTGTATTCGGCGGCGTTGTACTTGCTGCTGCCCATCACCGTCTATCACCTGATCTGGCGCGGATTCCGCCAGCGCGCCTACCTGCTGCGCTGGGACGAGCGCTACGCGCGCTATCGCGACAAGCCCCCGGGCGACGAACACCTCTGGGTCCACGCGGTTTCGGTCGGCGAGGTGAACGCCGCCGCGCCGCTGGTCAATGCATTGCTGCGCGATCATCCGCAGCGGCGGGTCCTGATCACCACCATCACGCCGACCGGCTCCGAGCGCGTCGCCGCGCTGTGGGGCGATCGGGTGACGCACGTCTATCTGCCGTACGATCTGACCGGCGCGGTCGCGCGGTTCCTGCGTCATTTCCGTCCCGGGGTCGCGCTGATCGTCGAAACCGAGCTGTGGCCGAATCTGCTGTTCGCCTGTCGCGATCACGGTGTGCCGGCGTATCTGGTCAATGCACGATTGTCCGAGCGCTCGCTGCGCGGCTATCGCGCCCTGCGTCCGCTGGTCGGGCGCGCCCTGCGCACGATGCGCGCGGTCGCCGCGCAGTCGGATGCCGACGCGGCGCGATTCCTGAGCCTTGGTGCGCGCGAAGATCAGGTCGTCGTCTGCGGCAATCTGAAATTCGACACCCGGGTCGACCCTGCGATCGACACGTTCGCGCGGGAATTCCGCGCGCGCATCGCCGGTCGACCGGTGTGGATCGCCGCCAGCACGCATCCCGACGAAGAGGCGCTGGTGTTGGCCATGGACCGTCACTTGCGCGCACGCTGGCCCGATCTGCTGATGCTCTGGGCGCCGCGACATCCCGAGCGGTTCCGGCCTGCGATGCAGTTGGCGATCGATACCGGTCTGCAGGTGGCGACGCGCAGGCTCACCCGGCTTCCCGATCGAGACGATGCGGTATTCATCATCGACACGCTCGGCGAACTGATGAGTTTCTACGCCTGCGCGGATGTCGCATTCGTCGGCGGTAGTCTGCAGCCGGTGGGCGGACACAATCTGCTCGAACCCGCAGCCGTCGGCACCGCTGTCGTCACCGGGCCGCATCTCCACAATTTCAGGGATATCGCCGATCAGCTCGACCAGGCGCGCGCGCTCAGGATCGGTGCCGACGCCGCGGAGGTGGCGGTGGACATCGGTCTGCTGCTCGACGATGAGGTCGAGCGTGCGCGCATGAGCGCGGCGGGTCGCATGCTGGTCGAGGAGGGCAGGGGCGCGCTGCGCAAGACATTGGATCTGATCGCATCCGAACTTCCTGCCGCTTGAATGCCTGCCGTTTGAAGAGCCCTTCGCTCGCTCTCGTGCCGATCGCGCGTCGGCGCGGAAAAGAAAAACCCGCAGCGGTGAGGATGCGGCTTTGGCATGGAACCCTGTTGCTGGCTGCTGTGCCGGATCAGGGGGCCGTTTTCAGCGTGGCATCCACGGTGAGCAGGCGGTTCACATCCTGCAGATCGTCGATGTCCAGTGTGCCGGCCGCCTGCTCCAACAGCAGGCGGTTCTGCAGGAAGTTGTAGCGGGAGAGGGCGTACTCCTGCTCGGCGTTGAACAGCGTCTGTTGATTGTTCAGCACATCCAGCACCGTGCGGGTGCCGACCTCGAGGCCGACCTGCGAGGCGTCGTAGGCGCTGCGCGCCGAAAACACCGCAGCCTTGCGCGCTTCGACTTCGCTGACGCCTGCGACCAGCGTACGGTAGGCATTGCGCGTACTGCGCACCAGCGCACGTTTCTGCTGTTCGAGTTCATCGTTCGTGATGTCGCGCTGGGCGAGTGCCTGGCGCACTTGGGACTGGGTCGCGCCGCCAGCGAAGATCGGTACCGACAGGGTCAGCCCGAGGCTGCGCGAGTTGCTCTGGTTCTCGAAGTCCGAGCTGAGGTTGAGGATGTTGTTGGTGGAGTCGCCGTCGGTGCGATTCCGGCCGTAATTGGCTCCGAAGTAAAGCGTCGGGTAGTGACCGCCGCGCGCGCTTTCCACGCTGGCCTCCGCCGACTTCACCCGGTATTCCTGGGCCTTCAGGCTGGGATTGTTTTCGAGTGCCGCCGCCACCCAGCCTTCGCCATCCAGCGCCGAAGGCAACTGCGGCTGGAAGTCCTGGGGCAGGGCCTTGAGCAGGCGCAGGTCGCTGCCGGTGATTTCCTCCAGCGCGCGATAGGCATCCTCCAGCGCATTGCTGGTCACGATGGTGTTGGCGCGGGCACGGTCGTACTGGGCGCGGGCCTCATGGACGTCGGTGATCGGCGCCAGGCCGACTTCGAGCCGCTTGTCCGCGAAATCGAACTGCTTCTTCAGCGCCGTTTCCTGCGCTTCCGCCGCCGCCAGTGTTTCCATCGCGACCAGAACGTTGAAGTAGGCGGCCGAGGTGCGGGTGATCAGGGAGTCGCCTGCCGCTTCGAGCTGCAGGTCGCCCGCCTGCGACAGGGCGTTCTGGCTGCGCGCGCGGTTCACGACGCTGTGGTCGTACACCATCTGATTCAGGCGCAGGCCGAGGTCGCGGGTGGTGGTGTCGTTGCTGGTATCGGCGCTGGGGGACGAGGATTCGCTGTCGCTGCGCGAACGATTGTAGGACGCGTCGCCATTGATCTGCGGCAGCATCGCCGCGCGGCCTTGCACCGCGCCCTCGCGCGAAACGAGACGGCTGGATTCCGCGGCGGCGAGTTGGGGATCGCTGGTGCGTGCGAGCTCGTAGGACTGCACAAGGTCTTCGGCCTGGGCGCCGAACGGCAACAGGATCACAGCGAGGGCGAGAGCGAGGGGGCGGCGAGTCATGGGCATCCTTTTTTGTCTGGACAATCAGCGTACGGGGCGGTCGAGCCAGCCGTGCGATCTACAGTTTGAACTCTGGAATGGGGGCGCCGCCGATCAGATACGGCAGTTCGGTTTCGAAAAGCGATTCGACCTGGAAGCCGGCGGCGTTGTCGGCATGGCGTACCAGCGCCGCTTCCATGGCGGGTGCCTGACCGTGTATGACGAACATCCGGCCGCCGGGTCGCAGCCATGCCAGGAAGCGCGAAGGCACGATCGCGACCGCGCCGCTGAAGCAGATCGCATCGAATCGGCGCTCGCTGTCCCAGCCGAACGCGTCGGCGGCATCGATCCGGACGTTGCCGATCCCCTGTGCCTGCAGACGGCCGCGCGCCGCCTGGGCGAGATCTTCGTGCAGTTCCAGGCTCACGACATCGCGGGCCAGACTGCCGATGCAGGCGGTGAGGTATCCGCTGCCAGCCCCGATTTCGAGGACGTCTTCGCTGGCGCCGATCGACAGTGCCTGCAGCGCGCGGCCTTCGAGCACCGGTTTCATCATCGATTCGCCGTGGCCGATCGGCAGGGCAAGGTCGGAGTAGGCGAGCGCGCGATGCGATTCCGCCACGAAGCGCTCGCGCGGCAGCCGCGCCAAGGCCTCGAGGACGCGAGGTTCGGACACATCCCACGGCCGGACTTGCTGTTCGACCATGGTTTCGCGGGCTTTGGCGTAATCGATCGTCATGCTGATATCTCTTGCAACGGCGCGTTCTGGAAGGTTCGGGGATGCGGAAGTTTACCGGGACGGCTGTTCGGTTGCTGTACTCAGGATCGCCGCAAGCGCAGGTTTCGGCTGAGTGCCGGAAGTCACCGGGACCGGGGGCATGGACCACCGTGCATGCCGAGACGTCGCCGCTTGGCCGTTCATTCCGCGGCGTTCCGGTCGCTGCCGTAGGCACGCAGGAACAGGTCGACGGTCGCCTCGATATGGCATTCGGTGTCGTTGACGGGCGCGCCGCAGCACATGCCGCACAGCAGTTGCGTATGCATCTCGCCCTTGATCAGGCACAGGAACTGCGATGCCGCGCGCGTGATGTCGGTCACCTGCAGTTCCCCGCGCGCGACGCGGGCGCGAAGGAATTCGGCGAAGGCGTCTTTCACCTGTTGCGGGCCGGCTTGCCAGAACAGCTCGCGAACGTGCGAGTCGCCGGTGCCGGGCATCATCATCATCCGATGCATCGCGATGGACTCTTCGCTGGTCACCAGCGCGAAAAACGCGCGTGCGATCGTGGTGAGCTGCTCGCGCAGATCGCCTTCCAGGCCCGCGAGGAACAGCGTCGGCGGCATCTGTTCTTCGCACTTGGCGCGAATCGCCGAACTGAACAGCGATTCCTTGTCGCCGAAATGACTGTAGACCGTGAGTTTGGAGACGCCGGCTTCGGCCGCGATCTGATCCATGCTCACGCCATCGAAGCCGTTCTGGCTGAACAGGCGTTTGGCCACTTCAAGAATCGCCGCGCGCTTGCCGAGATCCTTCGGACGGCCGGGGCCTGCCGGTTTGATGGCCTCAGGGGCAGCGGATTGTGGGCCTGTGGCACTCATGCTTGCAATACTAGACTAATTGGTATGTTATTTATACGATACCGACAAGTTCATTAATCCCGGGGTTCCAGCGAGCCACCGGGCTCATCCCCCGATCGCATGAGGCGAACATGGCAGCGCGCAGGACTTCGGACTTCGGCAGAGCTGGTTTCAGAGCGGTCATTCCAATGCTGATGGTGGTGGTTCTGGCGGCTTGTGGCAATGCCGAACCGACATCCCGGGCGCCGCGTCCGGTGCTTGTCGCACGTGCCGATACTGCCGGGCCCTCATCGGAAGGCCTGACTGCGTTCGCCGGCGAGATCCGCGCCCGCGAGGAAACGGCGCTGTCTTTCCGGGTCGGCGGCAAACTGGCGCGCAGGCTCGTGGATGCGGGCGACCAGGTCCACAAGGGCGATGTACTCGCGGAACTGGATCCGGGAGACCTTCAGCTCCAGGCGGACGCGTCGCAGGCGCAGCTCGCCGCAGCGGAAGCGCAATTGGCCCGTAGTCGTGCCGATCACGCGCGTTTCGCGGCCCTGTCCAAGGATCAACTGGTCAGCCGTTCCTCGCTCGACCAGCAGACGGCGGCCCTCCGTGCGGCCGAGGGCCAGGTGCGTGCGGCGCGCGCGCAACGCGATGTGGCGCGCAATCAGAGCGGTTACGCCTCGCTGCTCGCGTCCGCCGATGGCGTGATCGCAGCGCGGATGGCCGAGGCGGGGCAGGTGCTGGCGCCCGGACAGACCGTGTTCTCGTTCGCCGTGGAGGGCGGGCGCGAAGTCGCTTTCGCGCTGCCCGAATCGAGTGTCCGCGGATTCCAGGCCGGGCAGATGGTGCTGGTCGAACTGTGGAACACCAAAGGCCCGCCGCTGTCGGCGAGGATCCGCGAAATTTCGCCGGTCGCCGATCCGTCGACGCGGACTTACGCGGCTCGCGCGAGTCTGGCCCCGGAGCACATCGATGCAGTCGCGCTGGGGCAAAGCGCACGGGTCTACATCGTCGGTGCCGGGCAACCCGCCGGACTGACGGTGCCATTGTCCGCTGTCCAGAGAGATGCCGAAGGCCTGACGATGGTGTGGGTCGCCGACCCCGAATCGCAGCGGGCCCGGCCGGTACGGGTGGTGGCTGGATCCTATTCCGCCAACAGCGTCCCGATCCTTTCCGGCCTGAAGCCCACGGATTGGATCGTGGTCGCCGGAGGCCATCTGCTGCATGCGGACCAGGCGGTGTTGCCGGTCGACCGCAGCAATCGCCCCGTCCAATCGAACTGACCGGAGCATCGACATGAACGTTGCGCATCCGGTATGCGAACCACTTCCCGCACAGCGGTCGCGGCGCGTCTCGGCGTCCGGGCGGTCTGGCCATGCGTAGATTCAATCTTTCCGAATGGGCGCTCGCAAACCGCTCGCTGGTGCTCTACACGATGCTGGTGCTGGCGATCCTCGGCGTCTGGTCCTATCGCAAGCTCGCGCAGTCCGAAGATCCTCCGTTCACCTTCAAGGTGATGGTGGTGCGCACGATCTGGCCGGGCGCGACCGCCGGGGAAGTCGCGCGCGAGATCACCGACCGGATCGAAAAGAAACTGATGGAAACCGGGGATTACGAAGCGATCAGTTCGTATTCCCGCTCCGGCGAATCGCAGGTGTTCTTCATCGCGCGCGATTCGATGCACAGCCGCGAGCTGCCCGAACTCTGGTACCAGGTACGCAAGAAAATCGGCGATATCGACGCGACCCTGCCGGCGGGTGCGGTCGGGCCATTCTTCAACGACGAATTCGGCGACACCTACGGCAACATCTATGCGCTCACCGGCAAGGGATTCGACTACGCGCTGCTGAAGGATTACGCCGAGCGGCTGGAACTGGAACTGCAGCGCGTGCCGGACGTCGCCAAGATCGAACTGCTCGGCTTGCAGGACGAGAAGATCTGGATCGACCTGTCGAATACCAAGCTCGCCACGCTGGGGATTCCGCTTCCGGTCGTGCAGCAGGCCTTGGCAGAACAGAACGCGGTCGCGTCGGCCGGATTCTTCGAGACGGCGACCGACCGGGTGCAGTTGCGCGTGACCGGCAATTTCAAGTCATTGGACGACATTCGCCAGTTCCCGATCCGGGCCGGCGACCGCACCGTGCGCCTGGGCGAGATCGCGGATGTGCATCGCGGTTACGCCGATCCCGCCGCACCGCGCATCCGCTACATGGGCGACGACGCGATCGGGATCGCGGTATCGATGAAACCCACCGGCGACATCCTGCAGTTGGGCAAGGCGCTGGATGCCGAAACCGTGCGCCTGCAGCGGAGCCTGCCGGTAGGCATGCAGTTGCGCCGCATCGCCGATCAGCCTGCGGCGGTGCGCGATTCCGTCGGCGAGTTCGTGACGGTGCTGGGCGAAGCGGTGATCATCGTGCTGCTGGTCAGCTTCTTCTCGCTGGGCCTGCGCACCGGGTTGGTGGTCGCAGTGACCATCCCGCTGGTGCTGGCGATGACGTTCGCGGTGATGCATTACTTCGGCATCGGTCTGCACAAGATATCGCTCGGCGCGCTGGTGCTCGCGCTCGGTCTGCTGGTGGACGATGCGATCATCGCGGTCGAGATGATGGCGATCAAGATGGAGCAGGGGTTCTCGCGGCTGCGGGCGGCTGCGTTCGCCTACGAGACCACCGCATTCCCGATGCTCACCGGCACGCTCGTGACCGCGGCCGGTTTTCTGCCGATCGCCACCGCCGCATCGAGCACCGGCGAATACACGCGATCGCTGTTCCAGGTGGTGACGATCGCGCTGATGGTGTCCTGGGTGGCGGCGGTGCTGTTCATTCCGTATCTCGGCGACAAGATGTTGCCCGAGCCGAACGCACGGCCGACTCCGCGTTCGTTGGAAGGCCGCATCCGTACGTTCCGTTCGGGTCTCGCCGATCGCTGGCCGCGATTCGCCGGACTGCTCGGGCCGGCGCCGATCGCGACCGAGGGCGCGAACTCGCCCGCGCACGATCCTTACGACACCGCTTTCTACAAGCGATTCCGAGCGACGGTGCGATGGTGCATCCGTCGCCGGTGGCTGGTGATCGGCGCGACGGTGCTCGCGTTCATGGTGTCGATCGCGGTGTTCCGCTTCGTTCCGCAGCAGTTCTTCCCGGACTCGACCCGCCTTGAACTGATGGTCGATGTCGAGCTGGCCGAAGGCAGCTCCCTGAAGGCGACCGATGCGGCTGCGCGCAAACTCGAAAAACTGTTGTCGGCGCGGAAGGAAATCGAGAATTACGTCGCTTATGTCGGCACCGGCTCGCCGAGATTCTATCTGCCGCTCGACCAGCAATTGCCGCAAACCCATTTCACCCAGTTCGTGGTGCGCGCGAAGGACATCGAGGCGCGCGAAGCGCTGCGCAACTGGCTGATGGGTGACGTGCGTCCGCAGTTTCCCGAGCTGCAGCTGCGGGTGACCCGCCTCGAGAACGGTCCGCCGGTGGGTTATCCGATCCAGTATCGCGTCTCCGGCGAGCATGTCGAACGCGTGCGCGAGATCGCGTCGCGGGTCATGGCCAAAGTGCGTGCGAATCCGGACGTCATCAACGTCAATTTCGATTGGGACGAACCCAGCAAGGTCGTGCGCCTGGTCATCGATCAGGATCGCGCCCGCGCGCTGGGCGTGAGTTCGGAGCAACTCGCGCATTTCCTCTCCAGTTCGCTGTCGGGTCAGCGCGTCAGCACCTACCGCGAAGACAACGAATTGATCGAGATCCTGCTGCGCGGGCCCGAGAATGAACGTGAGCGACTGGAACTGCTCGGCAGTCTCGCGGTGCCCACCACCAGCGGCCTCACCGTGCCGGTGATGCAGATCGCAAGGCTGGAATCGACCTTCGAGGACGGCGTCATCTGGCATCGCAACCGTTTGCCCACCGTGACCGTGCGCGCCGATATCGTCAACGGCCCGACGCCGGCGACGGTCGTCGGGCGGATCGATCCGACCCTCGATGCCATCCGCGCCACATTGCCGGACGGCTATCTGATGGAAACCGGCGGATCGGTGGAGGATTCCGCGCGCGGCCAGGATTCGATCAAGGCCGGCATGCCGCTGTTCGTGTTCGTGGTGATCACCTTGCTGATGCTGCAGCTGCGCGATCTGTCGCGCGTGTTCCTGGTGATGTCGACCGCGCCATTGGGCCTGATCGGCGTGGTCGCGTTCCTGCTGGCGTTCCGGGTGCCGTTCGGTTTCGTCGCGATGCTCGGCACGATCGCGCTCTCGGGCATGATCATGCGCAACTCGGTGATCCTGATCGATCAGATCGAACAGGATATCGCCAGCGGCCACGACCGCTGGACCGCGATCGTCGAATCGACGGTGCGCCGCTTCCGGCCGATCGTGCTGACCGCGCTGGCCGCGATCCTCGCGATGGTGCCATTGTCGAGCAGCGCGTTCTTCGGGCCGATGGCCGTTGCGATCATGGGCGGCCTGATTGTCGCGACCGTACTGACCCTGTTGTTCCTGCCCGCGCTCTACGCGGCGTGGTTCCGCGTGCGCGCCAGCGAAGCGCGCCAGGAACCCGCTGTCGGGTGACGCGCAACCTCTTCGCATCCGGGCCGCTCTGCGGCTTCCTCCCCCTCCCACCGTGGGCGGCCCGGGTTGCGATTCTTGGCTCGGTAGAGCGGTCTTCAGTTCGTTTTTTGCAAATCGTTTTTTGCAAAAAATAGTGATCGGAAGGACGCTTGATGGAAGTGTTGCAGGGCCAAGGCAAAGACGGCCGTGACCCGCTTTGGTCGGAGCGCCTTCAGGCCCGGTCTTTCCGCGCCGCGTGTAGCGCGTAAAGCGATGCCGGCCCGAAGGGCGTGGGCTCTCTCTGGAAGAGCGTGAATAGACGGGTTGTCTTCACGGTCGATCACCCAATCAGATACCCATGTGAGACTGTTTGGCCAGGGCCAGAACCGATAATCTTCACCTATCAGGCCGAATGTGTGCTCGCAATCTGCTCTCGAATTGGAAACGCGACCGACCAATGGGAGCCGTCCATATTCAGCCCGCGCGCGCCATTGGCGCCTAGTGGCGGGAGAATAGGCAAACTGGCAAGATCGGAATAGGGCGCTTTTTTTCTGTTGCGTCAGGGAAGCGCCGTCGTGCGACTTGCGGTGGTTCGCAATCCAAGAGGGAAACGCGAATGAAGTCGATCTGGTTCTGGCTGTTGTCGCTGTCCGTGGCGCTGCTGGTGTGGTGGGTATCCGTGGGCGGCCGTCGCGAGACGGTGGCGCAGGAGACCACGCCCGCCCTGCGGGCCGCCAGCCCGATGCTGACGCGCCGCACGAACGAGTTCGATGGCCCGCCCGGCGACCTGTCCTCGATCCGCACCGATCTGGTGGCCACGCCATCGCGGTTGCAGGTGCGATGCCTGCTCGGCGGACGGCCGTCCGCAGTGTTGTCGGTGGCATTGCCGCTGAGCGGGTCGTTCCTGCAGGCGAGGCCAACCAACGGAGGGCTCGATGAGGGCCCGACGATCACGCAGATCGACGATCGCCACTTCCGCGTCGAGGTTCGAGTGGCGGAAGGCCTGGCGGAAGGCACGCATGTGGGCTATGTGGAGCTGAAGACCTGCCGGGACGAGGCTTGCGTCGACGAGATCCCGCGCGGGACGCTGTACGTGCCGTTCGAAGTGATCGTCGAGGACCCGGCGAACATCGCATTGGGCGAATGGGAGACATTCCAGCGCGATGCCGGACACACCGGCTATGTACCGGCGACGTTCCACCCTCGGGCGTTCGCCTACAAGTGGGAATGGCAGCGACCGACGCCCGTCACGACGCAGGGCTTCATCCATGCGGTGTCGACGGCGCCCGGTCTGGTCTTCGTGTCAGACGATGGGGCCGGATTGCTGGCGCTGCGCGCACTGCGCGAGAACGATGGCGGCCTGGTATGGGAGCAGACGTTTCCCAACTATCCGGCGCTGAATCCGCCCGCCGCCGCCAATGGCAAGGTCTACGCTGCCACGACGGGACACCAGCAGACCTTCCTCTGGGCGTTCCATGCGGGCACCGGCGCACCCGTGTTCCAGAACTCGTTCGCCGCGCAATGGTCGGATGTGATGGCGCCCACGATCCGCGACGGCCGCGTGTACACCAATGGCGGCTACTACGGCGGCGGCGTCTATGCGTACAGCGACACCGCCGGCGACCTGCAGTGGTCGATGTTCAGCGGCGACGACGAGATGACCACCCCGGCCGTGGACCAGTCGCGGGTCTACCACTACGATGGCACCGCCCTCGTGACCTACGACACCGCCACCGGATTGAAGCTGTCGTCCATCAGCGATCCCTACAGTCCGGTCCAGGGCTATGCGCACAACGGCGCCCCCATGCTCGGGCGGGCCGACAGCGTGACATCTTTCAGCGGCGGCACTTACAGCATATTTGGCAGCGCCGACCTGTCCAGCGCTCGTCCCCTGATCAACTTCTCGGTCGCCAACAACGCGGCACGCTGGCGCACCGCGAGGGCATACATGACCCAGCCGGCGACGGCCAAGGGCATCGTGTATGCGGGCTCCAACACGCCCAAGTCGTTCGACGCCATCGACGAAGCCACCGGCCAGGTTCTCTGGTCCTGGGTGCCGCAGCCCTCGGACGTGCGTTTCCACCGCAACGTGGTGGTGACCGACAATCTCGTGTTCGTCAGCACCAATCGCGTGGTCTACGCCCTCGATCTGGCCACGCGCCAGCCGGTGTGGTCCTACCCGGCGCCCGGGACGCTCGCGATATCGGCTAGTGGCACGCTCTACATCGTCGAAGGCGCGAGCCAATCGACGGGCCGACTGATCGCGATCGCCCTGAAGTGAACAGCCTCGCATCGCATGTGTGGTCGTGTCACCGGCAACGGCAACGGCAAGCGCCACGCAGGCCGTAGGCGAGTTCGGTGCTCCGGTTTATCTGCTTTCGACGCTTGATACGCAGAATAGGCGAACCGGGAGGATGAAGATGAGACGCATCTTTCTGTTGTGCCAAGGGAACGTCGCCGTGCGACTTGCGGTGGTTCGCAATCCAAGAGGGAAACGCGAATGAAGTCGATCTGGTTCTGGCTGTTGTCGCTGTCCGTGGCGCTGCTGGTGTGGTGGGTATCCGTGGGCGGCCGTCGCGAGACGGTGGCGCAGGAGACCACGCCCGCCCTGCGGGCCGCCAGCCCGATGCTGACGCGCCGCACGAACGAGTTCGATGGCCCGCCCGGCGACCTGTCCTCGATCCGCACCGATCTGGTGGCCACGCCATCGCGGTTGCAGGTGCGATGCCTGCTCGGCGGACGGCCGTCCGCAGTGTTGTCGGTGGCATTGCCGCTGAGCGGGTCGTTCCTGCAGGCGAGGCCAACCAACGGAGGGCTCGATGAGGGCCCGACGATCACGCAGATCGACGATCGCCACTTCCGCGTCGAGGTTCGAGTGGCGGAAGGCCTGGCGGAAGGCACGCATGTGGGCTATGTGGAGCTGAAGACCTGCCGGGACGAGGCTTGCGTCGACGAGATCCCGCGCGGGACGCTGTACGTGCCGTTCGAAGTGATCGTCGAGGACCCGGCGAACATCGCATTGGGCGAATGGGAGACATTCCAGCGCGATGCCGGACACACCGGCTATGTACCGGCGACGTTCCACCCTCGGGCGTTCGCCTACAAGTGGGAATGGCAGCGACCGACGTCCGGTACGGCATATCGCTTCATCAATGCGGTGTCGACAGCACCGGGTCTGGTCTTCGTGGGCGACGACGGATCCGGATCGCCGTCGCTGCGCGCGCTGCGCGAGAACGACGGCAGTCTGGTCTGGCAAGAGACGTTCCAGAACTATCCGACGCTGAATCCGCCCGCCGCCGCCAATGGCAAGGTCTACGTCGCCACGACAGGGCAGCAGCAGACCTTCCTCTGGGCGTTTCATGCCGCCACCGGCATGGCCGTGCTCCAGAACTCGTTCGCCGCGCAATGGCCGAGCGTGCTGGCGCCCACGATCCGCGACGGCCGCGTGTACACCAATGGCGGCTACTACGGCGGCGGCGTCTATGCCTTCCACGACACCGCCGGCGACCTGCAGTGGTCTATGTTCAGCGGCAACGACGACATGACCACCCCGGCCGTGGACCAGTCGCGGGTCTACCACTACGATGGCACCGCCCTCGTGACCTACGACACCGCCACCGGATTGAAGCTGTCGTCCACCAGCGATCCCTACAACCCGGGCCAAAGCTATTCGTATCATGGCGCTCCCATGCTCGGGCGGCCCGATAGCGTGACCGCCTTCAGCGGTGGCGCCTTCAGCGGTTACGGGTTGTCAAGCGTCGAGCAATACGGCACCCGCCCCCTGATCAACTTCTCGGTCGCCAACAACACAGCCCGCTGGCGCACCGCAAGAACGTACATGACCCAGCCGGCGACGGCCAAGGGCGTCGTGTATGCGGGCTCCAACGCGCCGAAGTCGTTCGACGCCATCGACGAAGCCACCGGCCAGGTTCTCTGGTCCTGGGTACCGCAATCCCCGGACTTGGGGTTCCACCGCAACGTGGTGGTGACCGACAATCTCGTATTCGTCAGTACCAATCGCGCGGTCTATGCCCTCGATCTGGCCACGCAGCAGCCGGTGTGGTCCTACCCGGCGCCCGGGATGCTTGCGATCTCGGGCGGTGGCACGCTGTATATCGTCGAAGGGGCGCGGGAGCCGACGGGCCGACTCATCGCGATCGCCCTGAAGTGAGCCGCCTCGCAACACGTGTGTGGTCGCATCACCGGCAACGTGATGTTTCAATCGTTTTTGTTCCAGGCGCGATCGCTTCGATGGCGTTGTGGCACTGTCGCGTGGGTGCTGGTGCATCGTGACGCAGCAAATGTGGATGGGTTGAGCGTAGCGAACCCATCCTGCCTTGATGAAGAACAGCGGCCTGAAGGCCGCTCTATCGGGTCAGCAGCCGTCCGCGCAGCGCGGCTTCGTCCGCCGCCAGCGACTCCCCATGCGCTGGCCGCGACAAACAGTCCGCCAATGCCGGTGGCACTTCCACCGCATGCCCTACCAGCGGCTCGACGATGCTGTCGAACTTCGCAGGGTGCGCGGTCGCAACCACCGTCCACGGCCGCGTATCGCCCTGCGCGCGCAGCGTTTCGAGCACATGCAGGCCGCAGGCGGTGTGTGGGCAGGGCACGATGCCGTGGCGTTCCGCTGCGGTGGCGATCGTCGCGCGGATGGTCGCATCGCCGACCGCATGCGCCGACAACGCGCCGCGCAGCCCTGCATCGCTTTCGTGCCAATGGCGCAGGCGCTCGAAGTTGCTCGGGGCGCCCACGTCCATCGCATTCGCGAGCGTCGCCTTCGTCGCTTCCGGTGCGTAGTCGCGGCCGGAGAAATAGCGCGGCAGCACATCATTGGCGTTGCTCGCCAATACGATTTCGCCGATCGGCAGCCCCATCCGCTTCGCGACGAGCGCGGCGGCGGCATTGCCGAGATTGCCGGTGGGCACGATCAGGTTCAGGGGTGCGTGATGCTGCGCATGGAATCGCAGCGCGGTGTGCGCGTAGTAGGCGACCTGCGGCAACAGCCGACCGAGGCTGATGCTGTTGGCCGAAGTCAGCGCCATGCGTTCGCGCAGATCGCGGTCGGACAGCGCGGCCTTCGCCATGCGCTGGCAGTCGTCGAAGCTGCCGGCGACGCGGAACGTGCGCACGTTGTCGCCCCAGCATTCCAGCCCGTGCGCCTGTCGCGGCGAGACGCGGCCGTCCGGATAGAGGATGACGACCTCGAAGCCCGGACGACGGTGGAAAGCGCCGGCGACCGCTGCGCCGGTGTCGCCCGAGGTCGCGACCAGGATGGTCGTGATCGGCGCGTCGTCGGCGCGCAATGCGCCGAGCGCTTCGGCGAGGAAACGCGCGGCGTAATCCTTGAACGCCGCCGTCGGACCATGGAAGAGTTCGAGCAACGAATCGCCCGCGCCGCGCATCGCGACCAGCGGTGCCTCGAAATCGTAGGCGCGCGCGCACAGCGCGGGCAGGACATCGCGCAGCCGCGATTCGGCGAAATACGGCGCCAGCACGCTAGTCGCGGTATCGGCGAGCGAGGTCGTCGCTGTCCCGAGGCTTTCGAATGCGGGAATGCGTTCCGGTACGTACAGGCCGCCATCGGGCGCGAGCCCGGCGATCAGCGCGTCGTCGATGCCGGTCGGTGGCGTGGCGCCGCGGGTGCTGACGAACTTCATGCCAGCACCTCGGCGCGCGGCGCGGCGACCGGCGAGACATGGGCGCGCGCGTCGTAACCCGCAGCGACGAACGCGGCGCGCATCGACGGTGCGGCGGCCTGCGCTTTTTCTTTCGACGCGAACCATGCAAAGACGCTGGGACCGGCGCCGGAAATGCTGGCGCCGAGCGCGTCGTTCGCGAGCGCCGCCCGTTTCACTTCGGCGAAGCCGGGAATCAGCGGCGCGCGGCGCGGTTCGACCAGCACATCGTGCAGGCCTTCGCGGATCAAGGCGATATCGCCGCGCTGCAGGCCGGTGAGGAACAATGCAAGATGGGTGCTCTGTTCTACGAATCGCGACAGCGGATAGGGTTCGGACAGCGCGGCGCGCGCACGGCGGGTTTCCAGTACCTGGTCGGGATGCACCACCACGCAATACAGCCAATCGGGCACCTGCAGCGGAATCATCCGGTCCTGCGTCGCCAGCACCACCCCACCGAGCAGCATCGGCGCGACGTTGTCGCCGTGCAGGCTGCCGCTGGCGACCGCTTCGCCCTGCAGCGCGAACGGATAAAGCGCATCGCGGGACAGCGGTGTGTCGAGCACCGCGTTCGCGGCGATCAGCGCTGCGACGCAGGACGCGGCCGAACCGCCGAGCCCGGACCCGAGCGGGATGCCTTTCTCCAGTTCGACCTCGAAACCGTAGGCAAGCCCCAGCGTTTCGCGCAGCGCGATCAGCGCACGGCCAGCGGTATTGCGTTCGGCTTCCAGCGGCAGCGCATCGACGCCTGCGACATCGCCGCGGATCGCCGCGATGCGGACTTCGGGCGCGTCGATGCGGCGAACGATCGCGACATCGCGCGGGCCCACGATCGCATGGCCGAGCAGGTCGAAGCCGACGCCGATGTTGCCGATGCTCGCGGGCGCGAACGCACGCGCTTCGTATCGCTGCTGTTCTGCATCCGCCGGGGATGCGCTCATGCGCGCGCTCCGAGCGTGCGGGAAATCGCGAGGATATCGCCGAACACGCCGGCAGCGGTCACGTCCGCGCCCGCGCCCGGGCCCTGCACCACCAGCGGGTTGTGCGCATAGCGCCGCGTGCGGAACTGGATCAGATTGTCGGTGAGCCGGCTGGACAGACTGGCATGTCCGGGCTCGGGCATGGCCAAGCCGACGCGCGCACCGCCGTCGGCATCGAGCTGCGCGAGATAGCGCAGACTGCGGCCTTGCGCGCGCGCCGCATCGAATCGCGCCTGCATCGGCGCATCGAGTTCCTGCATGCGCGCGAGGAACTCGTCGCGCGAGACGTCGCGCAGCGCTTCCGGGACCAGGCTTTCGATCTCGACATCGCCCAGCGACAGCGTCGCGCCCGCTTCGCGCGCCAGGATCACCAGTTTGCGCGCGACATCGGTGCCGCTGAGGTCGTCGCGCGGATCGGGTTCGGTGTAGCCCAGCGCACGGGCTTCGGCGACCAGCGCCGAGAACGGCGCGCTGCCGTCGTAGCGGTTGAACAGCCAGGCCAGCGTGCCCGACAGCACGCCTTCGATACCGGTCAGGGTGTCGCCGGTATCGAGCAGCGAACGCAGGGTCTGGATCACCGGCAGGCCGGCGCCCACGGTGGCTTCGTAACGGAACAGGCCGCCGTGCTTTTCGGCGTCGCGGATGGCGCGATAGCGCGCCCAGTCGCCGCTGCCGGCGTGCTTGCTGGGCGTGACCACGTGGATGCCCATCGCCAACCATTCGGGATAGCGCGCAGCGACCGCATCGCTGCCGCTGCAATCGACGATCAGCGCATGCGGCAGATGTTCGGCGCGGACATGTGCGGCGAAGCGGTCGAGGTCGAGCGCTTCGGCATCGTCGTCGGCGAGCGCATCGACCGCGCCGACCGGATCGAGACGGGTTTCGGCGAAACGCATTTTCCTGCTGCTTGCGATCGCCCGCAGGCGCAGATCGAGGCGATGTTCGATCTGCGTCTCGTCGGCGAAACGCGGCAGGGCATCGGCGAGCTGCGCGAGCAGGGCGCGGCCGACGTTGCCGGGACCGATCAATCCGACCGAGAGCGTCGCCGGCGACAGCCAGAAGGCGCTGTGCGCGGCGCGCAGACCGCGTACCGCATCGGCATCGGCGATCGCGACCGAAATGTTGCGCTCGCTCGCGCCCTGCGCGATCGCGCGGATGTTGACGCGCGCGCGGGCGAGGCCGTCGAACAGGCGTGCGGAGACACCGTGCATGCCGACCATGCCGTCGCCGACCACGGCGAGTACGGCGATGCCGGTGGTCGCATCGACGCCTTCGACCTGGCCTTCTTCGATTGCTTCGGCGAAGGCGGCGCGCACCGCGTCGCGCGCGCGATCCGCCTGCGGCGCCGGGACGAGGCAGCAGATGGAATGTTCGCTGGAGCCCTGCGAAATCATGGTCACGGAGACCCCGGCTTCGCGCAGCGCGGCGAACATGCGTTCTGCCGTACCGGGCACGCCGATCAGGCCGGCGCCGCTGAGTTCCAGTACCGCCATGTCGCGGACCAGGCTCAGGCCCTTGACCGGCGAATCGGTGCTCGAAGGCGGGTTGTCTTCGGCGATCCGGGTGCCGGCGGCAGCGGGATTGCGCGAGTTGCGGATCAGGATCGGCAGCTTGGCCTGCATCGCCGGCGCCATCGTCTGCGGATGCAGCACTTTCGCGCCGAAATAGGCGAGTTCGCAGGCTTCGGCGTAGGACATCGATGGCAGGCAGACCGCGTCGGGCACCAGACGCGGGTCGGCGCTGAGCACGCCGTCGACGTCGGTCCAGATCGTCAGGTCTTCCGCTTCGAACAGCACGGCGAAGATGGCGCCGGAATAATCGCTGCCGTTGCGGCCGAGCGTCGCCGGGCGGTTTTCGGTGTCCCGCGCGACGAAGCCGGTGACGACCACGTCGCGCTGCGGGTGACGCGTACGCCAGTCGGCGAAGCGTTCGCGCGTGCGCGGCCAATCGACCGCGACGCCCAGCTCGCCGGGATGCACCACCAGCACATCGCGCGCATCCAGTCGTGTCCAGTTCGCGGCTTCGCCGCCGAGCGCGGCCTGCAGCAGTCGCGACGACCAGACTTCGCCCAACCCCTGCACGGCGGCGACATCCCGATCGGTCAGTGCGCGCGCCTCGCCGATGCGGCCGAGGTGCGCCGACAGTGCGGCGAATTCCGCGTCGAGCCATGCGTCCAGCGCATGCAGATCCTGCGGGTCGAGGGGTTGCGCTTCGGCGAGATGTCGGTCGCGCAGCCGCGACCAGGCGTTTTGCCAGTCTTCGCCGCCGGCAGCGGCGTTGACGATCGCAGTCAGTGCATCGGTGACGCCGTGCATGGCCGAGACCACGACCACGCGCGGCGCGGGCGCGTCCTGCAGCAGCGCGGCGACATGGCGGTAGCGTTCGGCGTCGGCGACGCTGCTGCCGCCGAATTTGTGCGCCCGGTAAGCGGTGCGGGTGTCTTCGTCCACGAGGTTGCGGTGTGCTTTTCCGGCCGGAGCCGGATGGGGGCGTTGCGAATCCATGTGTAACGAATCCATACAGAACTCCAGTGGGAGCCCCGTGCCGTCGAGCGTTGCGGGAGATCCACTCCGCAACCCTGATCGGGTGCGGGGCGGAAGGGGAGGAATTATGCCGTTCCGCCGTCGCCGCTCGCACCGCCGGTCGTGGTGCCGGTGGTGATCATGGTGGTCGTTGCCGATGCGGTGCTGCCGCAGGCGGCGACATCGATGGCGGTGGCGGGACAGGACGGCATGGGGCAGGTTTAAACGATCCGGTGATGGGGCGTCAATGGTTTGTGGTCGGTGGTGCATCAAGCTCGAAGCGTGGGAACGATGGGAATCGCGACGCTGTTCGGCGAAGCGTTCCGCAAGCCATCGCGACTTCCGTCGCTCCCTCGGAACGGGGCTGCAGATCGCAACCCGATCCTGCTTCAGTCGCGCAGTTCGACCGCGATGCAATCGATCTCCAGACGCGCCAGCACCGCCCGGGTCATGGCTTCGGTGCCGACCGCCGTGCCGGAGCGTGCGAGGTCCGCCGTCAATGCGCCATGATCGATGGCTTCGGCGACCGCGCCCTCGATGCACCGCGCCTCGGCCTCCAGGCCCAGCGAATGCCGCAACAGCATCGCCGCGCTGAGGATCGCGCCGCAGGGGTTGGCGATGCCGCGCCCGGCGATATCCGGGGCCGAACCGTGGATCGGCTCGTACAGACCGAGACGCCCTTCGCCGAGCGATGCGGACGGCAGCAGGCCCATCGAGCCGGCCAGCATCGAGGCTTCGTCGGTGAGGATGTCGCCGAACATGTTCTCGGTGACGATCACATCGTATTCGCGCGGATGCGAGATGAGGTGCATGGCCATGCTGTCGACCAGCTGGTGTTCCAGGCGCACATCGGGGAATTCCTCGCGGGCGACGCGGGTCGCGACCTGCCGCCACAGCCGCGAGGTTTCCAGTACGTTGGCCTTGTCGACCGACACCACGTACTTGCGCCGAGCGCGCGCCAGCGTGCAGGCGCGGCGGACCACGCGCTCCACTTCGGCGACGGTGTACTCGCACAGGTCGGTCGCGGCGGTTTCGGTGCGCGTGCGCTGGCCGAAGTACACGCCGCCGGTGAGTTCGCGCACCACGATCATGTCCACACCGGTGAGCAGATGCGATTTGATCGGCGATGCGGTCAGCGCGACCGGATGTGTCTTCACCGGACGCAGGTTCGCGTACAGCCCGAGTGCCTTGCGCAATTTCAGCAGGCCCTGTTCCGGACGGATATCGCCGTCGGACCACTTCGGGCCGCCGACCGCACCGAGCAGGATCGCGTCGGCCTTGCGGCAGGCGTCCAGCGTCGCGTCGGACAGCGCGGTGCCTTCGGCGTCGATCGCGGCACCGCCGATCAGGCGCGTCTGGAATTGGAAGCCGTGGCCATAGCGGCGGCCTGCGGCCTCCAGCACGGCGACCGCAGCGGCGGTCACCTCGGGGCCGATGCCGTCGCCCGGCAGTACGACGATGTCAGCGCGCATGGTGCGAGTCCTCGAAAGCCTGGATGGAAGAAGTGTGTTTGAGCAGATAGCCGAGCTGGTCGACGCCTTCGAGCAGGCAGGTGCGCGCGAAGCCGTCGATCGGGAACGCGAAGCTGCGGCCGTCGGGCAGCGTCACCGTGTTGGATGCGACATCGATGTCGAGGGTGATGCCTGGATTGGCCAGCAGCTCGTCGACCACCGCCGCATCGAGCACGATCGGCAGCAGGCCGTTCTTCAGCGCGTTGCTGCGGAAGATGTCGGCGATCTCGGCGCTGATCACCGCGCGCAGGCCGAAGTCCAGCAGCGCCCACGGTGCATGTTCGCGCGACGAACCGCAGCCGAAATTGCGGCCGGCGACCAGGATCCGTGCGCCCTGCGCTTCGGCTGCGTTCAGCGCGAACGCCGGATCGAGGCTGCCGTCTTCGCGATAGCGCCAATCGTTGAACGCGAATCTGCCGAGACCTTCGCGCGAGGTGGTGGTGAGGAAGCGCGCCGGAATGATCCGGTCGGTATCGATATTGCTGTCGGGCAGGCATGCGGTGCGTGCGCGGACGTGGGTCAAGGGCTGTGCGCTCATGCCGCGTCCTCCTGCAGGTAATTGCGCGGATCGACGACATGTCCGGCGACGGCGCAGGCGGCGGCGGTATACGGCGACGCCAGCACGGTGCGCGCTTCGCGGCCCTGGCGGCCCTCGAAATTGCGGTTGCTGGTGGACACCGCCAGCTGGCCGGGCGCGACCAGGTCGCCGTTCATCGCGATGCACATCGAACAGCCGGGTTCGCGCCATTCGGCGCCGGCGGCGCGGACGATGCGGTCGATGCCTTCGGCCTCCGCCGCGCGCTGCACCTGCACCGAACCCGGCACCACCAGCATGCGCACGCGCGAATGCACCTTGTGATCGCGGAGGATGTCCGCGACCTGGCGCAGATCGCTCAGGCGACCGTTGGTGCAACTGCCGACGAACACCACGTCCACCGGTTGTCCGGCCAGCGATTGGCCGCCGGGGAATTTCATGTAATCGAGCGCGCGCTGGGTGTCGGCGTCGTTCGCGACCGGCAGCTTGGCGTCGATGGCGGCGACCTGGCCCGGATGCGTGCCCCAGGTGACGGTCGGTGTGATCGAACGCGCATCGAACTTCACCACCCGGTCGAAGCGCGCGCCATCGTCGCTGCGCAGCGTGCGCCAGTGCGCGACCGCCTGCTCGAAATCATTTCCTTGCGGCGCGCGAGGCGTGTTCGCCAGATACGCGAACGTCACCTCGTCCGGCGCGATCAACCCGGCGCGCGCGCCGGCTTCGATCGACATGTTGCAGACGGTCATGCGTTCTTCCATCGACAGCGCGCGGATCGCGCTGCCGCGATATTCGATGACATGGCCGGTGCCGCCGTCGACGCCGATCGCGCCGATCACGTGCAGGATCAGGTCCTTGGCGGTCACGCCGATGCCGAGCGCGCCTTCGACTTCGATCGCCAGGGTTTTCGGTTTGCGTTGCAACAGGCACTGCGTGGCCAGCACGTGGCCGACCTCGCTGGTGCCGATCCCGAACGCCAATGCGCCGAACGCGCCGTGGGTCGCGGTGTGGCTGTCGCCGCAGACGATGGTCATGCCCGGCCGGGTCAGCCCGAGTTCCGGACCGATCACATGCACGATGCCGCGATGGTCGCTGCCGAAATCGAACAATTCCACGCCGAAGCGCGCGCTGTTCTCGCGCAGCGTGCGCACCTGCTTTTCGCCGTCGGCGGTGAAGTATTCGAGTTCGCCGGCGGCATTCGGCGGCGTGGTCGGCGTGGAGTGATCTAGCGTGCCCTTGGTGCGCTCCGGCCGGCGCACCGGCAGGCCGCGCGCGTCGAGTTCGGCGAAGGCCTGCGGGGAGGTCACTTCATGGATGAGATGCAGGTCGATGTAGAGCACGGCGGGCGCGTCGGCGGTTTCGGGCACGACAACGTGCGCGTTCCACAGTTTCTCGAACAGGGTTCTGGGTGCGGCGGTTTGTGTATCTGGAGTCATGGGTCGAGGGTCTGCAAGTGAATTCGGGGAAATCGTGCGATGCGATCATGCGGCGGTGATCATGCGGCCGTGATCAGGCAGCAGTGATCAGGCAGCAGTGATCAGCGGTTCGGCGGGCGCTTCGCTCACGGTCGCTTCGGGCGCGCGGCGGCGCTGCACGCGGTTGACGATGTCGAGCCAGGCGAGCGCGCTGGCTTCGAGAATGTCGGTGCTGGTGGCCGAGCCGGTGATTTCTTCGGCCACGCCGCCGTCGCTGCGGATGCGTGCGGTGAGACTGGCCTGGCCCTGCGCATCCTCGCCGGTGGTGACGCTGGAGACCTGATAGCTTTCGATGTCCAGATGCGTCCGCGTGCCCCGCGCCAGCGCCGCGAACAGCGCATGCACCGGACCATCGCCGGTCGCCGCTTCGGTCACGCGCTCGCCCTCGGGCGAGCACAGTTCGACGCTCGCGGTGGGCAGGATGCCGTCGCCGATGCCGGTGCTGACGTGCAGGCGGCTCAGGCGCCAACCGCCGATCGCACGGCCATCGATGCCCAGCGCCAGCGCTTCCAGGTCGGCATCGAAGACTTCGCGCTTCTTCTCGGTCAATGTCTTGAAGCGGCCGAACACCTGGTTGAGCTGCGTTTCGTCCAGCGCGAAGCCGAGTTCGCGCAGACGGTCGGCCAGCGCCGCGCGACCGCTGTGGCGGCCCATGATCATCTGCGATTTCGCCCAGCCGACCGATTCTGGCAACAGGATTTCGTAGGTGCCGCGATGCTTGAGCATGCCGTGCTGGTGGATGCCGGATTCGTGCGCGAATGCGTTCGCGCCGACGATCGCCTTGTTGCGCTGCACGTTCATGCCGGTGATGCGGGTGAGCAGGCGCGAGGTGGGCACCAGCCGCTCGGTGTGGATGCCGGTGGCGGCTTCGAAATAGGCGCGGCGCACGTCCAGCGCCATCACCAGTTCTTCCAGCGCGCAGTTGCCGGCGCGTTCGCCGACGCCGTTGATCGTGCACTCGACCTGCCGCGCGCCGCCTTCGATCGCGGCCAGGCTGTTCGCCACCGCCAGACCCAGATCGTCGTGGCAGTGCGCGCTGAAGATCGCGCGGTCGGCGTTCTTCACGTTCGCGCGCAGATACTCGAACAACGCGCGGATCTCGCCCGGCGTGGTGTAGCCCACGGTGTCGGGAATATTCAGCGTGCGCGCACCTGCGGCCAGCGCCGCCGAGCAGATTTCGGCGAGGAATTCCGGTTCGGTGCGCAGCGCATCCTCGGCCGAGAATTCGACGTCCTCGACATGGCGTCGCGCCAGAGTCACGCCCATCACCGCGCGTTCCAGCACTTCGGCCTTGCTCAGGCCGAGCTTGTGGTCGCGATGCAGCGGGCTGGTGGAGATGAAGACATGGATGCGCGGACGCTCCGCGCCTTCGAGCGCGCGCGCGCAGGCTTCGATATCGCCGACGTGGCAGCGGGCGAGGGTGGCGAGCGTCGCGCCGCGCACCTCGCGCACGATCCCGGCGCAGGCGGCGAGTTCGCTTTCGGAGCTGGCCGGGAAACCGGTTTCGATGATGTCGACGCCGAGTTCGGTGAGCGCATGCGCGAAACGGAGCTTCTGTTTCGAGGTCATGCTGCAGCCGGGCGATTGCTCGCCGTCGCGCAAGGTGGTGTCGAAGATCGCGATACGCGCGGGCGTTTCGCGGCAAACGTCGGTATCCATCAGGCGATGGCCTCCAGTACGGTGAACTCGTGATCCGAGGCCACGTGATCGAAAAACTCGGGGGTGGTCATCCCGGACACGGAAACTTCGGGAACTGCGCAGACAGGTGGCGCCAGCCGGGCAATGGCAGGAGAGTGTGCCGTCGCCCGGCTGACGCGTGGTACGGCTTTTGCAGCGCTGTCGGCTTTTACAGCGCCATTGGGTTTCACAGGAGCATCGTCGTGGATCCTGCGGCGCGGTTTGCGCGGTGCGCGCGGGCGCACGTCGGCGAGCAGGCCGGCGAGAACGGCGGCATCGATGTTGCCGCCGGACACGATCGCGCATTTGCGTTTGCCGGCGACGCGTCGGCCGGCGGCCAGCGCCAGCGCGCCCGCGCCTTCGGCGATCACGTGTTCTTCCAGCGCCAGCCGGACCAGGGTTTCGCGCAGTTCGGCCTCGCGCACGATCACGATATCGTCGAGCAGGCGCGACAAAATTTCGCGGGTCAACAGGCCCGGGTGGCGCACGCGCACGCCATCGGCGAGCGTGGCGGCGGGCAATGCGCCCTCGGGCTCGCCGCGCAGCGCGCGACTCATCGCGTCGACATGTTCGACCTGCGCGCCGACGATGCGCACACCCTGCGCATGCAGCGCCAGCGCGACGCCCGCGGCAAGGCCACCGCCGCCGATCGGTACCAGCACCACGTCGGGCGCGAGCGATGCGATCTCCATGCCGACCGTGCCCTGGCCGGCGATCACGTCGGGATCGTCGAACGCGGACAGGAACCGGTAGCCGTTGCGTTCCGCGAGCTGCATCGCGAACGTACGCGCTTCGTCGAAGGTGTCGCCGTGCAGGCGCACGGTGGCGCCCCAGTGCGCGACACCGGCGATCTTGTTCTCCGGCGCGGTGTGCGGCATTACCGCGATCGCCGGCACGTTCAGCCGGTACGCGGCCCACGCCAGCCCCTGCGCGTGGTTGCCTGCGGAGGCGGCGATGACCGGGCGGTGATCGCCGCGTTCGCGCGCGGCCAGCAGCGCGTTCAGCGCGCCGCGCACCTTGTAGGAACCGGTGCGCTGCAGGTTTTCGAGTTTCAGCCAGCAGCCGAACCGTTCGGCGTTGTGCAGCGGTGTCGGCGGCAGATAGCGCCGCAGCCGCGCCTGGGCGGCGAGGATGTCTCCTGCGCCGACCGTGGCCACGTTGCGGACTTCACCGACATCGCTTTCCATCGGCTCAGACCTCCGTCAACCAGCCGGAGGACCACGTGCTTTCGCCGCGGACCGTGCGCGCGTACACCGCCGCGATCTCGCGCGCCAGCGGGCTCTCGGCATCGTAGACGCGGCTGCCGCGCTCACCGGCATGGTTTTCGCCGGCATCGATCTCGCCGATCGGCGTGACTTCGGCCGCAGTGCCGCAGGCGAACACTTCGTCGGCGTCGAGCAGTTCTTCCATGCTCACCGGACGCGACTCCGCGCCGATCAGGCGGATCAGGGTGTCGCGGGTGATGCCGGGCAGCGCGTCGCGATGCTCGACCGCAGTGACCCGGCCATCGCGGACGATGAACAGATTGGCGCCGGTACACTCGACCGCGAAACCGTCGTCGTCCGCGAACATCGCCTCGTCGAAACCGCGCGCCTTCACTTCGCGCTTGGCGAGGATCGAATTCACGTAGGCGCCGCAGAGTTTCAGTGCCGGCAGCGAGCTGGCCGGGTTGCGACGCCACTTCGACACCGACACGCGGGTGCGGTTGCCGCCCAGATGCACGTTGGTGGACGAGGTGGCGACCATCAGGTGCTGCGGATGGCCGCCGACATCCAGGCCGAAGTTGCCTTCGCCGTACCACGCCAGCGGGCGGATGTAGGCGTCGCCCTGACGGTTGGCGCGCAGCGTCGCGAGGACGGCTTCGGTGGCCTGGGCCACGTCGAAACTCATGCCCAGCAGTTCGGCGCCCTTGCGCATGCGCTCGAGATGTTCGGGCAGCCGGAACACCGCCGTGCCGTGCCTGGTGGCGTAGGCGCGGATGCCCTCGAACACACCGCTGCCGTAATGCAGCGCGTGGGTATTCAGCGCGGCCTGCAACCGGTTGGCTTCGGTCAATTCGCCGTCGAACCACAGCACCTGCGGCGCGTCGTTCGCGGGCGCGGCGGCGCGCGCGGCTTCGGCCTGCGGCGCGGGGCGTTCCAGGGTGGCGGAGGCGCTCAAAGACATGGCTGCACCTGCACGTCGAGGCAGTCGTAGAGTTTCGACAGCTGTTGATGCAGACCTTCGGCGGAGCGGTCGCCTTCCACGGTCATCTGCAGATGCCAGCGGTCGCCGTCGGCGCGCGCTTCGCCTTCGACCGCGAGCGGACGGAAACCGCGACGTTCGGCGGTGCCGAGCACACGGGACAAGGCACCTTCGGCTTGGCGCAGGGTCAGATCGAGTCGGTAGCGCATTGGGGAAGGGCTCCTGCGGTATTCGTGGACGGGGAGGGAGAAGGAGAAGGAGAAGGTGAAGTGATCAAGGGTTCGGCGATCTGCACCAGCACGAAGGCTTCATCGGCATCGAGCATTTCGGTGTTGTTGCGGTTCGGCGGCACCAGCGGCCAGACGTTCGCGGTCTGGTCGATGGCCACGTGCAGCAGCATCGGGCCGGGCGCGGCGAGCAGCGCCTGCAGTGCGGCTTCGACATCGGCGGCGCGATCGACCTTCATCGTCTGCAGGCCGAAGGCCAGCGCCAGCGCGCAGAAGTCCGGGTTGTCGCTGAGGTCGATTTCGGAATAGCGGCGCTCGAAGAACAGCTCCTGCCACTGCCGCACCATGCCCAGCGCCTGGTTGTCGAGCAGCACGATCTTCACCGGCAACCGGTAGCGCGCCACGGTCGCCAGCTCCTGCACGTTCATCAGGAACGAGCCATCGCCGCTGACGCAGATCACCTGCGCTTCGGGTTTGACCATCTGCGCGCCGATCGCCGCCGGCAGGCCGAAACCCATCGCGCCGAGCGCACCGCTGGTGAGGTGGTTGCGCGGGTGATCGAAACGCCAGTGCTGCGCGACCCACATCTGATGCTGGCCCACGTCGCAACTGATGATGGCTTCGGGCGCCAGTTCCGACAGCCGCCGCAGCAGCGCCGGTGCGTAGACCAGGTCGCCGGGCGCGTCGTAGCGCGGTGCGCACTGCTGCTTGGCGTGCAGGCAGGCATCGCGCCACGCGTGGCGTGCCACCCCGTGCCGGCCGTGCAGATGCGCGGCGGACGCCGGCAGCATCCGTTCCAGACTGATCGTGAGATCGCCCTGCACCGGCGCATCGGCCATCCGCAGCTTGCCGATCTCGCAGGCGTCGACATCCAGATGCACCACGCGCGCGCTCGGCGCGAATTCGGCGAGTTTGCCGGTGGCGCGGTCGTCGAAGCGCGCACCGACCACGAACAGCAGATCGCTTTCGTGCACAGCCAGATTAGCGGCGCGGTTGCCGTGCATGCCGAGCATGCCCATGTTCAGCGGATGCGCATGCGGCAATGCGCCGAGAGCTTTGAGCGTCAGCACGGTCGGGATCTGGGTGGCATCGACGAACGCGCGGAACGCGTCGACCGCATGGCCCAGGGCGATGCCGCCGCCCGCGTAGATCACCGGCTTCTGCGCCAGCGCCAGCTGCGCCAGCGCCGCATGCAGCGCTGCGTCGCTCGCGCCCGGCACCGGATCGAGCGTCGCCGGCACGTGCGCCGGCAGATGCGAGGCATCGGCGTTCTGCACGTCTTTCGGCAGATCGATCAGCACCGGACCCGGGCGGCCTTCGCGCGCCAGCCGGAAGGCTTCACGCACGACGTTCGGCAGATCGTCCACGCTGCGCGGCAGGAAGTTGTGCTTGACGATCGGCATGGTCATGCCGAACACGTCCAGTTCCTGGAATGCATCGGTGCCCATCAGCGGCGTGCCCACCTGCCCGGTGATGCAGACCATCGGCACCGAGTCCAGCATCGCATCGGCGATGCCGGTGACCAGGTTCGAGGCGCCCGGACCGGAGGTCGCGACGCAGACGCCGACCCGACCGCTGGCGCGCGCATAGCCGTTCGCCGCGAACGCAGCGCCCTGTTCGTGCCGCACCAGCACGTGTTTGAGCTGCGATCCGTGCAGTGCATCGTAGAAGGGCATGATCGCGCCACCGGGATACCCGAACAGCGTGTCCACGCCTTCCGCGAGCAGTGCTTGCACCAGCCAGCGGGCACCGTTCATTCAGGCGGTCTCTGTCATCGGATGAGTGGACGGCTTCGCGGCTTGCGCTGCGTCCGGCGTTGCGGCGGCCTGCGGTGCGTTCTGCTGCAGCCACAGCATCTTCGCGCGCAGTTCCTTGCCGACTTTCTCGATCGGGTGGTCGAGATCGGCCTGCTGGAATTTCTTGTAGTTCGGCAGGCCGGCGTCGTATTCGGCCACCCAGTGCTGGATGAAGGTGCCGTCCTGGATCTCGCTCAGGATGTCCTTCATCCGCGCCTTGGTCTCGGCGTTGATGATCCGCGGGCCGCTGACGAAATCGCCGTACTGCGCGGTCTCGGACACGAATTCGAGCATCCGGGTGATGCCGCCTTCGTAGAACAGATCGACGATCAGCTTCAGTTCGTGCAGCACTTCGTAGTACGCGATCTCGGGCTGATAGCCGGCTTCCACCAACACCTCGAAACCGGCCTGCACCAGCGCGCTGGCGCCGCCGCAGAGCACCGCCTGTTCGCCGAACAGATCGGTTTCGGTCTCTTCCTTGAACGTGGTCTTGATCAGATTGGCGCGGGCGCCGCCGAGGCCGGCGGCATAGAGCTTCGCGAGCTCTTCGGCGCGACCGCTGGGGTTCTGGTGCACAGCGTAGATGCAGGGCACACCGCGACCGATTTCGTATTCGCGGCGGACCAGCGCGCCCGGGCCCTTCGGCGCGACCAGCGCCACGTCCAGATCGGCGCGCGGCGAGATCATCCCGAAATGCACGTTCAGACCATGCGCGAACATCAGGCAGGCGCCCTGTTTCATGTTCGCGGCCAGCACGTCGTTGTAGAGCTTCTTCTGCACCATGTCGGGCGTGAGCACCGCGACCAGATCGGCATTGGCCGCCGCTTCCGCAGGCGTTTTCACCATGAATCCGTCGGCGAGCGCCTTGACTTCGGTCGGGCCGCCCGGGCGCAGACCGACGACGACATCGAAACCGGAATCGCGGAGGTTGAGCGCATGCGCGCGGCCCTGGCTGCCGTAACCGATGACTGCGATCTGTGGTTTTGTGGAGGTGTTCATGATTTGGATTCCGTAGTGTTGGAGAGAAATTTTGTTCTTGTCATCCCGAGCGAAGCGAGGGACCTGTTGCTGATTTTTCGAGGTGGTTGAAAGCAGGTCCCTCGCTTCGCTCGGGATGACGGTTTTCTTGTTCGTCAGGCAGGCACCGTCTTTTCGCTGTTCGCATCGGTCGTCAGCGCGGCATCGATGCGGCGCGTGTCGTCCAGCAGCCCGGGCGAAGTCACCGCGCCCTGCGATGCCGAACGCACATCGCGCGCGTACTTCGCGAGCACGCCGTGGCGCACGCGCGGCGCGATCCGCGCGACGTTGCGCGACGACAGGTCGGCGGCGACATCGAGCCGGCGCGTGGTCGCGTCGATGGTCACGATGTCGCCTTCGCGCAGCTTCGCGATCGGACCGCCGTGCGCGGCTTCCGGGGACACGTGGCCGACCATGAAACCGTGGGTCGCGCCGCTGAAGCGGCCGTCGGTGAGCAGGGCGACGTCATTGCTCAACCCCTGTCCGACCAGCGCGGCGGTGACCGCGAGCATTTCGCGCATGCCCGGGCCGCCCGCAGGGCCTTCGAAGCGGATCACGACCACGTCGCCGGCCTGGATCCTGCGCGCCTGCACAGCGGCGAACGCGGCTTCCTCGCTGTCGAACACGCGTGCCGGGCCGGTGTGCTTCTCGCGGCCGTGGCCGGCGAGTTTGACGATGCAGCCTTCCGGCGCGAGATCGCCGTAGAGGATCGAATAGCCGCCGCGCGGCTTGATCGGATCGCTGACCGGGCGCACGACATCCTGCGTGGGGGAGGTGGTCGCGGCGTTCGCCAGCGCAAAAAAACTTTGGCCGGCGACCGTAGGGATATCCTCGATCAGACCGGCCGTTTGCAGTGCCTGCGCCACCAGTGCGGTGCCGCCTTGTTGGAACATTTCCGCCGCCGTGTAGCGGCCACCCGGTTTCAGGTCGGCGATCACCGGGGTATTGGCGCTCGCCGCTTCGAATTCCTCCAGATCGAACCGCACTCCGGCCTCGTGCGCGATCGCCAGCAGATGCAGCGCGGCGTTGGTCGATCCCGCCGTCGCCGACACCGCGCGCGCGGCATTGCGCAGTGCGGTCAGGCTCAGCAGTTGGCGCGGCGTCGGGCCGCCGTCGCGCAGCAGTTGCATCACCAGTGCGCCGCAGCGTTCGGCGGCGTTGGCTTTGTCCGGATGCGTCGCCGGGATGTCGTTCTCGCCCAACGGCGACAGGCCGAGGAAGGTCAGCACCATCGCCATCGTGTTCGCGGTGAACTGGCCGCCGCAGGCGCCGGCACCGGGGCAGGCCTTGCGCTCGATCTCGCCCAGTTCGGCGTCGTCGATCCGGCCAGCGGAATGCGCGCCCACCGCCTCGAACACATCCTGCACGGTCAGCGCGCGTTCGCTGCCGTCCTTCGACTTGCAGCGGCCCGGCATGATCGTGCCGCCGTAGAGGATCACGGTGGGGATATCCAGCCGCGCCGCCGCCATCGCTGCGGCCGGGATGGTCTTGTCGCAGCCGACCAGCAGCACCATCGCGTCGAGGCAATGACCGGTGACCGCGAGTTCGATCGAATCGGCGATGGTCTCGCGCGACGCCAGCGAAGCGCGCATGCCGTCGCTGCCCATCGCGATGCCGTCGGTCACGGCGATCGTATTGAATTCGATCGGCGTGCCGCCATTGGCGAGGATGCCGCGACGCGCGTCCTGGGCCAGATCGCGCAGGGTGATGTTGCAGGGCGACACGTCCGACCAGGTGTGGATCACCGCTACGAGCGGCTTGGCGATGGCGGCATCGTCCAGTCCGGTGGCGCGCAGCATGGCGCGCGCCGGGGCGCGTGCGGGGCCTGTCTTGATCGCGTCGCTGTGCATCTGTTTCGAATTCCTTGGATTGCGTTGAAAAAAACGGAAGCTCAAAAAGCGAAAACCCCCGCACCTTCTTCAGGGGCGGGGGTTTCTAGAAACCCGGGTTGTCAGTCGCTCAACCCTATCCCGCACCTGTGAAGGGGGTAATAAGTACGACGACGACAAGAACGACCGCGACGAGCGCGAAGTTCAGAAGGACGGTATCCATACGCTTGCTCTGCGCGATCGCAATGCCCCGTACCGCACGGCGTGCGGTGATGTGGTGCGGGCGATGGATGCTGCGCTGCGTCATGACCGAAGAGAACCACGCCGCTTGGCGCCATGTCAAGCCCCGGCGTGCCGACGAATGGAGACGAGCGCCGGGACAGACACTATCGCGCCAATGAATCTCATTCGGATCAATGCGATAGCGGGTCGTGTCAGCGCCTCATACGTTAGTCGTAGACGCCCGTGGCCGATCGCGGCCAACGCGACTGAAATCGTATGTAACCCCTGCAACGCGCGGCGTGAGCGCAGTTCCAGTATCGATATGACGTCGTCGACTCCCCAGTGACGGCGGGCCGATGTCGGGTCTAGACTCCGCATGCAAGCGAAGACCGACGCCTTCGGTCAGTCAGCCAGCGGGGACCGCGGTGAAGTCGACCGATATTCGCAATCCAGACACCTTCCACAAGGTCGTCGACTGCCAGTGGGCCTGTCCCGCACACACTCCGGTTCCCGAGTACATCCGAATGATCGCCGCAGGGCGCTACGCCGATGCCTACATGGTGAATTGGCGCAGCAACGTGTTTCCCGGGATCCTGGGCCGCACCTGCGACCGTCCCTGCGAGCCGGCCTGCCGGCGCGGGCGGGTGGAGGAAAACAACGGCGAGGCACCGGAGCCGGTCGCGATCTGCCGGCTGAAGCGCGTCGCCGCCGATTTCAAGGGCGATGTCCACGGCCGTATGCCGTCGCCGGCCGCGCAGAAGAACGGCAAGCGCATCGCCTGCGTCGGCGCCGGACCATCGTCGCTGACCGTCGCCCGCGATCTGGCGCCACTCGGTTACCACGTCACCGTCTTCGAGGCCGACCCCAAGCCGGGCGGCTTCATGCGCACCCAGGTGCCGCGCTTCCGCCTGCCGGAACAGGTCATCGACGAGGAAACCGGGTACATCCTCGATCTCGGCGTCGAATTCATCGGCAATCGCCGGATCGAATCGATGCGCGACCTGCTGTCGCAGGGTTACGACGCGGTCTTCGTCGGCAGCGGTGCGCCGCGCGGGCGCGACCTGGACCTGCCCGGGCGCAGCGAAGGCGCCGCGCAGATCCATGTCGGTCTGGACTGGCTGTCCAGCGTGTATTTCGGCCACATCACCAAGGTCGGCAAGCGCGTCCTCGTGCTCGGCGGCGGCAACACCGCGATGGACTGCTGCCGCTCCGCGCGCCGGCTCGGCGGCGCGGACGTGAAGGTGATCGTGCGTTCGGGCTTCGACGAGATGAAGGCCAGCCCGTGGGAAAAAGAGGATGCGATGCACGAAGGTATTCCGATCCTCGATTTCCGCGTGCCCAAGCGCTTCGAGCACGCCAGCGGGCGACTCACCGGCATGACCTTCGAGAAGGTGCGCGCCCAGTACGACGACAAGGGCCGGCGCAAGCTGGTGCCGACCGGCGAGCCCGATGAATTCTTCCCCTGCGACGAAGTGTTGATCGCGGTGGGACAGGAGAATGCGTTTCCGTGGATCGAACGCGATGTCGGCATCGCCTTCGACGAATGGGGCATGCCGGTGGTCGACACGATCACCCATCAGTCCACCCTGCCGAACGTCCTGTTCGGCGGCGATGCCGCGTTCGGACCCAAGAACATCATCTGGGCGGTTGCGCACGGCCACGCCGCAGCGATCAGCATCGACAAATGCCTGAGCGGCGAAGACACCAGCGAGCGTCCCGCTCCGGGCGTGACCTTGATGTCGCAGAAGATGGGCATCCACGAGTGGAGCTACGACAACGGCGTCTCGCCCGACGAACGTTACGCGGTGCCATGGTCGGAGGCGGCGAAGAAGCTGGACAGCATGTCGGTGGAGGTCGAGGTGGGATTCGACCCCGCGACCGCATGGAAAGAGGCCCAGCGTTGCCTCAACTGCGATGTGCAGACCGTGTTCGTCAAGGACAAATGCATCGAATGCGATGCCTGCGTCGATATCTGCCCGACCGATTGCATCACCTTCACCGCCAACGGCGAGGAAGAGGACCTGCGCAAGCGGCTGACCGCGCCGGCCGTGAACCTGTCGCAGGACCTGTACGTGTCCGATCCGCTCAAGACGATGCGGGTGATGGTGAAGGACGAAGACGTCTGCCTGCACTGCGGGCTGTGCGCCGAACGTTGCCCGACCGGCGCCTGGGACATGCAGAAATTCCTGCTGCAGGAAACCCAGGCCGGGCCGGGTTGCCGCAGCGTGCCCAAGAAGGAGGCCGCATGACGCCCGCACACACGACGCAGCCGCAGCAGACGCAGCTGCAGGCGATCAACGATTTCGTCGTCAAATTCGCCAACGTCAACGGTTCCGGCTCGGCATCGGCCAACGAACTCTTCGCCAAGGCGATCCTGCGCATGGGCGTGCCGGTCAGCCCGCGCAACATCTTTCCTTCGAACATCCAGGGGCTGCCGACCTGGTACGAAGTGCGCGTGACCGAGCGCGGTTGGCTGGGCCGTCGCGGTGGCGTCGATCTGATGGTGGCGATGAATCCGCAGACCTGGGACGACGACATCAGGGAAATCGAGCCCGGCGGTTATCTCGTCTACGACAACAGCAAGCCGATGCCGAAGTCGAAGTTCCGCGACGATATCCAGGTGCTCGGCGTGCCGCTGACCGAAATCTGCAACACCACCTACAGCGATCCGCGCCAGCGCCAGCTGTTCAAGAACATCATGTACGTCGGCGCCTTGAGCGCATTGCTGGATATGGACGTGCCCGCGATCGAGACCCTGATCGCCGAACAGTACAAGGGCAAGGAAAAGCTGCTCAAGCCGAACATCGAGGCGCTGCATCTCGGCCGCGACTGGGCGCTCAAACACCTGCCGTGCCCGATCGGCCTGCGCGTGCGCAAGGCCGATGCCGTGGGTAACCGGATCTTCGTCGAAGGCAATGCCGCCGCCGCACTCGGCTGCGTCTACGGCGGCGCGACGGTGTGCGCGTGGTATCCGATCACGCCATCGTCGTCGGTCGCCGAAGCGTTCCAGAAGTACTGCCAGAAATACCGCACCGACAGCGACGGGCAGGCGCGATACGCGATGATCCAGGCCGAAGACGAGATCGCCTCGGTCGGCATGGTGGTGGGCGCGGGCTGGAACGGCGCGCGCGCCTTCACCGCCACATCGGGCCCCGGCGTGTCGCTGATGAACGAGTTCATCGGCCTGGCGTATTTCGCCGAGATTCCGGTGACCATCATCGACGTGCAGCGCGGCGGGCCATCGACCGGCATGCCCACGCGCACGCAGCAGTCCGACATTCTCGCCGCCGCGTACGCATCGCACGGCGATACCAAGCACGTGCTGCTGTTCCCGGAAGATCCGCGCGAATGTTTCGAGTTTTCCGCAGCGGCGCTCGATCTGGCCGACCGCCTGCAGACCCCGATCTTCGTGATGACCGATCTCGATATCGGCATGAACCAGCGGCTGTGCGAGCCGTTCGCATGGGACGACAAGCGCGGCTACGATCGCGGCAAGGTGTTGACCAGCGATGAGCTGGAAGCGGGCAAGGAATTCGCCCGTTACAAGGACATCGACGGCGACGGCATTCCGTATCGCACCTACCCGGGCACGCATCCGGACAAGGGCGCGTATTTCACCCGGGGCACCTCGCGCAACCCGCAGGCGCAGTATTCCGAGCGCGGCCCGGACTACGTCTACAACATGCAGCGATTGCTGCGCAAATTCGACACCGCGAAGAATCTCGTTCCGCAACCGGTCGTGTCGCGAACCGAGCTGCCATCGAAGTTCGGTGCGATCTATTTCGGTTCGACCAGCCCGGCGATGCAGGAAGCCATCGAGCGCCTGCACGATCAGGACATCCCGCTGGATACGCTGCGGGTGCGCGCGTTCCCGTTCCCGGAATCGGTGCGCGAATTCATCGATGCGCACGAATCCGTGTTCGTGATCGAACAGAACCGCGATGGTCAATTGCGCAGCCTGCTGGTCAACGAGTTCGGGATCGATCCGGCGCGATTGATCGCGGTGCTGCACTACGACGGCACGCCGATCACCGCGCGCTTCATCGCCGATGCCATCGCGGGCTGTGTCCGTCCCGTCGAACAACGCGAGAAGGTGGCTTAGCGTTTCCTTCTCCCGTCGGGAGAAGGTGCCCGAAGGGCGGATGAGGGTACGGATCTTGCGCAGCGTTGACAGTTCGCCGCATCACCGAACCCTCTCCCCAACCCCTCTCCCGGTGGGAGAGGGGCCAACGACAGAGAGATTCAGATGACCTACCTCACCAAACCGAAACTGCACCATCCCTCGCTCGGCTGCAACGCGATCGGCTTCACCCGTCGCGATTACGAGGGCAAGATCAGCACGCTGTGCGCGGGCTGCGGGCACGATTCGATCTCGGCGGCGATCATCCAGGCCTGCTGGGAACTGGATATCGAACCGCATCGCGTCGCCAAGCTCTCGGGCATCGGCTGCAGCAGCAAGACGCCGGATTATTTCCTCGGCCAGTCGCACGGGTTCAATACCGTGCACGGCCGCATGCCCTCGGTGCTGACCGGCGCCAACCTCGCCAATCGCGACCTGATCTATCTGGGCGTGTCCGGCGACGGCGATTCCGCGTCGATCGGCATCGGCCAGTTCGTGCATGCGATCCGGCGCGGCGTGAACATGGTCTACATCGTCGAGAACAATGGCGTCTACGGTTTGACCAAGGGCCAGTTCTCGGCGACGGCGGATCAGGGGTCGGTGTCGAAGAAGGGCGTCGCCAACACCGACAGCCCGCTGGACCTGGTCACGATGGCGCTGCAGTTGGGTGCGAGTTACGTCGGCCGCGGATTTTCGGGCGACAAGAAGCAGTTGGTGCCGCTGATCAAGGGCGCACTGTCGCATCGCGGCACCGCGTTCATCGATGTGATCAGCCCCTGCGTCGCCTTCAACAACCACGCCGGCAGCACCAAGAGCTACGACTACGTGCGCGAGCACAACGATGCGGTCAACCAGCTCGATGTGATGCTGCCGCGCGCGGAGATCGCCGTCGACTACGCACCCGGCGACACGATCTCGGTCGAACAGCACGACGGTTCGGTGCTGCGCCTGCGCAAGCTGGAAGCGGAATACGATCCGCGCGACCGCATCGCGTCGATGAACTTCATCCAGCAGCACCACGCGCGCGGCGAAGTCGTGACCGGCCTGCTCTACGTCGATGGCGACGCCGGCGACCTGCACCAGCATCTCAACACCGTCGCCGCGCCTCTGAATACGCTGGGCGCGGCGGAATTGAGCCCGGGTTCGGCGATTCTCGACAAGATCAACGCCGCTCTGCGTTGATCATCGCGAGCCGGCGACCCGGCTCGCGGCAACGCTCAATCCTCGGCCAGTACGATCAGCTGATCGTCGGCCGCGAATCGGATCCGCGCCGATTTGTTCGGGTTGACCTTCACTCCGAAGCCCTGCGCCGGGTCGCCGCCATCGGCGACGATGCGATAGCCGATCGCGGTTTCGCCGCGCCGCGCGGCGGCTTCGATGACGGTGTGGAAATCGACCTCGTACCCGGCCGCGATGTAGTCGCGCGCATGGCGGATGTAGATCTCCGAGCCGTCGGCGCTGAACAGCGTCCGGAAGACGCGGTCGAGATGCCTGTTTTCCGACAGCTGCGACAGCATCAAACTGACCAGAGTGTCGCTGACGATGAAATCGTCGGCGCGCGCCACCTGTGCCAGCGCGCGATTGCGCAGGTCCATCATCTCGCTGACGATGCTCAGATCCTTGCCGGCGGCTTCGGCGAGGTTGCGCAGGTGCAGCAGGCAGATCAGGGTCTGCGCGTCGGCTTCCTGGATCGGCAGACGGGTGTCGCTCATCACGATGATGTGGTCGTATTCGGTGACGCGCGCCCATTCCAGCGTGGCCAGACTGGCGATGTCGCCGGTCACCAATGCCATGCGCTGGCGTTTGAGCGCGCCTGCAGCCGCCAGACTGGCTTCGTCTTCGCCCCAAGCGCGGATCACGGTGATCTTCGAGCCTGCGGCAACGTAGTTGTCGAGTTCGCGGATCACCGCTTCGGTTTTTTCGTTCCAGCCCAGCACCAGCGTGCGCTCGGGCATCGATTCCGTTTTCGCGCCGTCGACGATGCACGACGCATCGGGCATCGGCGCTGCGGTCTTCGATGGAATCAGGGTGTCGTCGTCCTCGCTGATCGCGATGATCTGGTCGTCGGTGCGCAGGACCGTCTCCATGACCGGATTGATCTGCACCTCGCCGTCGCCGTGCATCAGGCCGATCACCGCCGAGTCCTCGAAACTCGACAGCACCTCGCGATAGCTGCGCCCACTCAAACTGCCCGCTGGCGTGAAATAGATTTCCGCGCCGTCGAAATCCAGCAGTTCGGTGTAGACCACGCTCAGACCCGATTGCCGGCAGGTCTGTGCGGTGACGCGGGCGATCAGATCGGCGCCCTGCACGAACACCGCTTCCTTGCCGCCGACCAGATGTGCGGCCTCGAGATTGTGCGCATCGCGGATTTCGGCGACGACGTGGTACGCACCTTCGCGGCGATCCGGATTGTTGGTGATCGCCAGCACCGACTTGATCACGTGGATGTCCGGATTCTCGGTTTCCGGCGCCAGCACGATGATCGAACGCGCCTCGTGCGGCGCCACGACCGCGAGATCGTCGAGATCCAGCGGATCGCCACTGCGGCAGATCACCCGGGTGTTCTTCGTGTCCGGGAATTTCGCGCGGATGTCGTCTTCCATCTCGACCTTGTCGCGGTCGGCCAGGATGACGATGCACGGGCGCTTCTGGTTCTCGTTGGCGATCATCAGCTCGCCGATGATCGAGAACACCTTGCTGGACCAGCCGAGGATCAGCGTGTGGTTGGATTCGATCACCCGCGAGCGGCCCTTGCGCATGTCCTGCAGCCGCGCATCGAGACCCGAGGTGATCGTGCCGATCAGCATGCTGACGATGAAGATGCCGCCGACGGTGACCACCAGCATGAGTGCGCGCAGCAGCCAGCCCTGGTCGCCGGCCAGGGTGCCGGGATCGAGTGCGTGGAGCATGCTCTGCCAGGCCCCTTCCAGCGCGCCGAGGCTGCTGGTGCCGTCGTCGGGGGCGGTGCGCACCCGCAACGTCCAGATCGCCAGCGTCGCCAACGCGACGATGCCGGCGGACAACAGGGCCAGCCAGCCGATGATGGCGACGGTGCCGCGCGACAGGGTGTTCTCGAAGCGGTAGCGCAGACGGTCGCGCCAGGTGATGCGGCTGGAGGTGGGCATCGGCGTTGTGTCCCCGGAATGGCCGGCCATTGTCGACGAATCGTCGTGAAAGTGAAGCGGTTCGCGGTTCCTGCAGTGGCGGTCGGCGGCGTGGAATGGTTCAATGACGGCAGAAGCGGGGGTATCGTCGGCTTGGCCGGCGATTGAGACAGACCCTTCGAACCTGATCCGATTGATATCGGCGTAGGGAAGCTTCGCGATACCGGAGGCCCATGGGCCTCCGCGCCGCGTCCCGCTTCGTCCCACATGCACTCCACAGGACGAATGCCGATGAATGCCGTGCCTTCCACGCTGCTGCAGCAGACCGAGCAACTTTCCGAATCCGTGACCCGGCCGATTCCCGGCTCGCGCAAGATCTTCGTCGAAGGCTCGCGTCCCGATGTCCGCGTGGCGATGCGCGAGGTCGCGCTGTCGCAGACACCGACCCTGTTCGGTGGCGAAGCGAACGCACCCGTGACCATCTACGACCCGTCCGGCCCCTACACCGACCCGGATGTGCGGATCGATCTGGCCGCCGGTCTCGCCGCGTTGCGCGCAGGCTGGATCGAAGCGCGCGGCGACACCGAGCGTCTGTCCGCGCTGAGTTCGGAATTCGGCCGTACGCGCGAAGGCAATCCCAAGCTCGATGCTGTGCGCTTTCCGAACCGCGCGCTGCCGCGTCGCGCAAAGGACGGCGCCAACGTCTCGCAGATGCACTATGCCAAGCGCGGCATCGTGACGCCGGAAATGGAATACGTGGCGATCCGCGAAAACCAGCGCCTCGAGGCGGTCCGCGAAGCGCACCTTTTGCAACAGCACCCGGGCGTAAGCTTCGGCGCGAACATCCAGACAGTCATCACCCCCGAGTTCGTGCGCGACGAGATCGCCCGCGGTCGCGCGATCCTGCCCAACAACATCAACCACCCGGAAAGCGAGCCGATGATCATCGGCCGCAATTTCCTCACCAAGATCAACGCGAACATCGGCAATTCCGCCGTCAGTTCAGGCATCGCCGAGGAAGTCGAGAAGCTGGTGTGGGCGATCCGCTGGGGCGGCGACACGGTGATGGACCTCAGCACCGGCAAGCACATCCACGAAACCCGCGAATGGATCATCCGCAATTCGCCGGTGCCGATCGGCACCGTGCCGATCTACCAGGCGCTGGAGAAGGTCGACGGACGCGCCGAAGCGCTGACCTGGGAGATTTTCCGCGACACGCTGATCGAGCAGGCGGAGCAGGGCGTCGATTACTTCACCATCCATGCGGGCGTACTGCTGCGCCACGTGCCGCTCACCGCGAAGCGCGTGACCGGCATCGTGTCGCGCGGCGGTTCGATCATGGCGAAATGGTGCCTCGCGCACCACAGGGAAAATTTCCTCTACACGCACTTCGAAGACATCTGCGAGATCATGAAGGCCTACGACGTGGCCTTCTCGCTGGGCGACGGCCTGCGTCCGGGCTGCATCGCCGACGCCAACGACGCCGCGCAGTTCGGAGAACTCGAAGCGCTGGGCGAATTGACCAAGATCGCGTGGAAGCACGATGTACAGACCATGATCGAAGGCCCCGGCCACGTGCCGATGCAGCTGATCAAGGAAAACATGGACAAGCAGCTGAGCGAATGCGGCGAAGCGCCGTTCTACACGCTCGGTCCGCTGACCACCGACATCGCGCCGGGCTACGACCACATCACCTCGGCGATCGGCGCGGCGATGATCGGGTGGTACGGCTGCGCGATGCTTTGCTACGTCACGCCGAAGGAGCATCTTGGCCTGCCGAACCGCCAGGACGTGCGCGACGGCATCATGGCCTACAAGATCGCCGCGCATGCCGCCGATCTGGCCAAGGGTCATCCGGGCGCGCAGATCCGCGACAACGCGCTGAGCAAGGCGCGCTTCGAGTTCCGCTGGGAAGACCAGTTCCATCTCGGCCTGGATCCGGAGAAGGCCCAGGAATTCCACGACGAAACCATGCCGAAGGATGCGCACAAGAGCGCGCACTTCTGCTCGATGTGCGGCCCGCATTTCTGTTCGATGAAGATCACCCAGGATGTGCGCGACTACGCGGCCGAGCACGGCGTCGACGAACAAAAGGCGTTGGAAGCCGGGATGGCGGAGAAATCCGCGGAGTTCCTGGCGCAGGGCGCGGAGGTGTATCGGAAGGAATAATCCGCGACATATCCCAGGTCTTTCCGGCGCTCAGCAGGACGCCATGCTGCGTAGCGTCGCATCTGCGGCCGGGGCGTTGTCCGTCGGGCCCTGGCGCAGTTGCCGCGACAGCGCGTACACCGCGCTGCGCAGTTCTGCGATGGCGGTCAGTTCCCAGCAATGGCCCCGGGCCAGCGCGCCCACGCAGTACAGTCCGGGCACGGGATGGTGGTCGGAATCCAAGACTTCGAAGGACGATGATGTCCGTATCCCCAGCCCCAATGGATCCGGGATGATCGTCCCACTCGCCACCAGGTGCTGGATCAACGGATGCGTGGTCCGCGAGATATCGGTATCCAGTCCGGTCGCGCGGATCAATCCGTCGAACAGGTGCGGTTCCGCCGTAGGACTACCGCGTGGGCGGATCAGGGCCGATACGGCATCGCCCGCGACCCCTGCGCGCAGCAGCCGGCCTTTCAGCAGCCGTAGTTGCCCGCTCTTCAGGGCTTCGTCGATGTCGTCGGCTGCGCGCGGCGCCATCCGGTGGCGATGGGTTTCCCAGTAGGCGCGGACATGGCGCAGGAAGCGTGCCCGCTGCATCGCGGAGAGCCCGCCCCAGAACGCCTGGAGATGCGGTCGAAGCGCGTCGATCAGCGTGCGCCAGTCGTCCACCAGACGGCCGACCGAGCGCACCGCAGCGACCAGCGCGTGCAGATCGTTCGCGCGTAGCGCTTGCAGCAGGACCGGCGGAAGCTCGACGGGATCGCTGGGCACTTCGGTGTGCCGCTGCGGAAGCAGGCCGTGCCGGGACATCGCGACGATCCGGCCGCGATGGCCGCGGCGGCGCAGGGTCGCCACCACATCGACCATGGTCAGGCCGGTGCCGACGATGAGCAGGCGCGCGTCGGCGTCGATGCGGTCCAGTTCGCCTTCCTGCCAGGGCGACGCCACATAGCGCGCATGCCTTGCGAGTCGAGGCCCCACGCCAGCCAGTCGTTGAGGCGGCAACGCACCCACCGCCAGCACGACGCGATCGCTGAAGAAGCTGGCGCCGTCGTCGAGATGGATCCGGTATCCGCCGCCGGGCACGCTGTCGATCTCGATCACTTCCTGTTCGAGCGTCGTCAGGTTGGTCGAAGTCGCCTCGGCGTCGTGAAGGCGATCCAGCAGATACTCGCCGTACGCCGCGCGGGGCAGGAAGGCGTCGTGCGCGCGCGTCGAAAGATTCAGCCACTGCGCGAAATCCGCGGGCTTGTCCGCGAACGCACCGAGTTGGCCCGCGCGCGCATTCAGCAGGTGCTCGCCACGCGCATCGCCATAGGCCACGCCGCATCCGAAGTTGCTGGCAACGCCGACCAGATGGACGTCGAGATCGGTGTCGAACGATGTCGCGAGCTCGCTTGCGAGCGTCGTGCCGGTGAACCCGGCGCCGATGATGGTGATGCGCATGCCCATCTCCCTTCGATTGCATGCCGCCAGTATCGGAGAGAGCGCGCGCGGTGCGTGTGAAAAAATGGTTTTCGGTGGAATGTCCGGTGTTTTGCCGCATTTCCGGCATGCGCTGCATTCACGGGCGTTTTCAAGGTCTTCCGATGCGCATATGCTCGTCGGACATGGCGATATGAGCGATGCTGCGGTGCAGTCGCGAGCGGTTGCAGGATGCGCGACTCGTCGCGCGCGGCACCGAGCATTCGAAGTTCAGGTGGGCTCCACCGCTTTGAACGTGAGCCCCGCCTTCTCCTCCAGCCGCTTCACCAGCGTCATCCCCATCGCCGCGCCCGGTGTCCACACGCCGCCGGGCGTCGTCTTGTGGTCGACATCCTGCACCAGGCACAGCGCGGCCTCGGTGATCATCTTGCAGGTCGATCCATAGCCCGGGTCGCGATCGCCGGCGACGCTGACGGTGAGTTTTCCGCCATCGGCGGTTTCGCCGAAGAACAGCACTTCGTAGCGACCTTTCTCGCGCTGTTCCTTGTTCGGGCCTTCGCCGGGTTTCGGCAGCTTGAAACGGCGCAACAGTGCGCGCGTCGGCGCGAATGCGAGCAGCATCGTCTGCAGTTTCGACGCGCGCGCCATCTTCTTCGCGCGCTTTTCGCCGCCGGCGCCATCGCCGGTCAGGGTGCGTTCGCTGTAGATGAAGTCCCGGCCCCACGGGTGCCCCAGCAGCAGATGGCTGCGATGCACGTTCTTGGTATTGATCGTGGCCATCACGAACGGCGCGGTCCAACTGTTCGCAAGCTCGTCGAACGCGGCGACGTTGTCGTTGGGCTGGCGCGGGCCGCGGAAACCGGGCGTGAGCGCGAACGGGTCGCCGAGGGTCTTGACCAGCGCGCGGTTGCGGCCGATCGCTTCCATCGTCGCGAGCATGCTGGCGATGGTGCCGCCGGAGAACGTGCCTTTCATGACCTTCACCCGGCCGTGCACGCGCGCGAGCGCTGCACCCAGGCGTTGCTGCGCTTCGTGCTGCGCGTAAACCACGCCGAGGTCGAAGGGGATCGAATCGAAGCCGCAGGAGAACACGATGCGTGCGCCGCTGGCGCGGGCGGTGTCCTGCAGTTGCGGGATCATCTGCGCCATCCAGCCGGGTTCGCCGCAGAGATCGACATAGTCGGTGCCGGCGGTGGCGCAGGCACGGATCAAGGGCTCGCCGTACAACTGGTACGGGCCGACGGTGGTCAGGACCACGTGCGTCTGTTTCACCAGCGCAGCCAGCGCGTCGGTGTCGCTGGCGTCAGCGACCAGCAATGGAAGCGACGGGTCGATCCCCAGCGCATCGCGGACCTCCGCGAGCTTGGTTGCGCTGCGTCCGGCCATCGCCCAGCGCACGCTGCCGCCGACACCATGGGTCGCATTGAGATATTCGGCGACCAGCCGGCCGGTGAAGCCGGTGGCGCCGAAGACGATGAGATCGAAGGATTTGTCCATGCCCTATCTTGGCACGGACGGCGCGGCTGCGGATCGCGACCGCGCCGGTGCCGCACTCATTCGGCCGAGACGATGCCCGAGCGCGGATAGATGCGGTAGTTGCGGGCCGTGCCGTTGTTGCGGACGCGGATCTCGTCGCCGGCCACGCCGTCGAGGTTGGCGTAGTTCAGCAGCGACCACCAGGTGCCGAAGGTGCCGGTGCCGCTGATGAACTGCAGGTTGCCGCTGCGCGGACGGATGATGTTGATGTGGCCGTCGCTGCGGGCGACCGCGATCTCGTTGCCGGCGGTGCCATCGAAATCGCGCACGCCGTCGGAGAGGATCGCGTACTGGCTGTTGATGACGTAGTTGCTCATCGACCCGGTGACGTAGCTGTAGACGCTGATGTAGTTGGGCAGGATCAGCACGAGTTCGGCGCCCGCGGTGCCGTTCATGTCGCTGACGCAGTTGGGGATGCCCGGGTCGTTGCAGATGGCCCAGCTGCCGCTGCTGACCGGCGTGCTGCGCATGCTGCGCGTGCGATCGTTGTAGATCCGCAGCGCCGAGCCATTGGCGATCGGGATCTCGGCGCCGGGCTGGCCGTCCAGGTCCCTGATGCCGTAGACGGCGATCGCGTAGGTGCCGGACATGGGCGTCGAGCTCATGCTGCGGGAACTGTGGTGGAGGATGCGCAGCGCGTCGGCGGCCACGATGGCGATCTCTGCCCCGGCGATGCCGTCCAGATCGGTGATGCCGCCGGGCGATGCGGCCCAGGAGCCGCTCATCGGATAGCTGTAGGTGCTGCGCGAATTGTGGTTGATGACCAGCAGGGAGTTGCCGCGGTTGATCGAGATCTCGGCGCCGGCGACGCCGTCCAGATTCGCCACGCTGCTGAAGTTGCCGTACAGCAGGGCCCACGAGCCCGCGCTGACCTGGTAGTTGTAGCTGCTGCCGCTGGTGTTCTTGACGGTGATGTAGGAGCCGTTGTTGTAGACCTGCTCGGCGATGCTGTCGCCATCGAGGTCGGCGCTGCCCATCAGGACGCCCTGGGCGGACGCGGTGCCTGGCAGCCATGCGCAGGCCATGAGGACCAGCGCGAACAGAATGGTGCGTAACGAGTGTGTCATTGTGCTCTCTCCTTAGAGTCGGAATCCAAGATATCGATGCGCCAAGGGCGGCGTATCGACCGAGAGGAAGAATGCACCGGCTTCGCCCAAGGGAGGATGCCGGTGGCGGCGGTATCCCGACGAGCGGTCGGGCACCGATGATGAGCGGAGCGCAACTGCGCGTCGGGCGCATCCGTCGTGCATCGCAGGTGGATTTCCGGACTATCGTCGCGCTTCAGCTGGCATAGCTGTAGACGAAGTACAGGTGCATTACGGCCAGCGCCGCGAGCAGGCAGCCGGCGCCGATATGCAGGGCGGTGGTCCACTGTCCCCATGACCCCAGGCGATGGCTCGGCAGCAGATTCAGCAATGCGCCCGCGACGACGACCAGCATGGTCACCGCGAACGTGGCGTGCAGGAAACCGGCGTGCGCGAAACCCGCGTGCAGCACCAGCAGCGCCAGCATCGTCAAACCCAGCACGCGGTGCGCGAGCTGCAATGCGCGCAGCGAGGATCCACGCACGAGCCGGCGTTTGATCAATGCCAGCGACAGATCGAAGCTGAGCAGGCCGACGAGGGTGTAGCCGGTGATCTGTTTGTAGGCCTGCAGTTGTTGCAGCGCGAACAGCGCACTCCAGCGTGGCGTCAGCAGCCATGCCACGCAGGACACCGTCACACCGATCAATGCGGACCACGAGGCCACCGTCAACGCGGTCTGGTACGCGGACTTCGGTGGAAGTCGACGCAGGGAGGCGCTCACGGCGCTGTCCCCGCTTTGTCCGGCTTGCTGGCGCCGGCCTTGGCGGCGATGGCCCGTTCCGGCGCGGCGGATGTCTGCAGCAACAGGCTCAGCGACGCGGTGGAATTGCGTTCTTCCACGCTTTTGCGGAAGGTTTCGTCGTCGGGCAGATACAGCCCGTCCTTCGGCCAGCGTGCGCCCAATTCCGGACGTTCCCCGTCCGCGAAGCTTTCGGTTTCCTTCAGGTATGCGCTGTAGGTGTCGAGCGCGGCGGTGCGGTAGGCGCCGAGAATCTCCACCAGTTCATCGGTCGAAACCTGTTTGCGCGGAAACGACCACGTCGTCGCGCCCATCACATCGTCGAGCTTCCAGTCCTTGCGCGGGCTTTTCGGGTGTTCGTTGTGGCATTTGACGCAGGCGGGCGCGCCGGCGATGTCGGCGAACATCGCGGTGTAGCGCCCGCTGCTGTCGTCGAGGAAGAACTGCGGTTCCCGGTTCTTGTCGATCTTGTCGAAATACGCCAGCTGCGCGCCCTTGAATTGATTGGACGCTTCGATCGGGAACGTCGAGCCGAGGAACAGGCTCAGGTCCGGCACGCGCTGTTGCAGCCGGTTCGCGGTTTCGCGCAGGACCAGCGCGGGCAACGGGCCGGCGTGAACGTCCTTGTCTTTCCAGTCTTCGCGATATTTCAGGCCGTTCTTGAGGCCCGGGGTGACGATGTCCGTGGTGTAGAGCTTGCGGATCGATGCGTTCTCGGCATTCAACAACCGGAACAGCGTTTCGACCGGCACGGTGCGGCCCCCGCTGCGATCGCCTTCCAGATCTGAAGGCGCGGTCGCGAACAGATAGATGCCCAGCACGGCCAGCGCCGCGAGCACCAGTACGGATTTTTCGATCTTCGGCAGGGTCATGGCGAGGCCTCGGGCTGTTTGGCTTTCACCACCGGCTCGCCGTACGGCGACTTGGCGGCGCGCAGATAGGCGGCGATCGTCTGGGGCGCGATGGCGTCCTTCAGGTCGTGCGGTGGATCGTGCGGATGGTTGCCGTGGAAATCGTGGCAGGTCAGGCAGGTCTCCCAGCGTTTGTCGCGGAACAGCACCGCGTGGGTCGGGCTCGCCGGATCGTCCTTCACTTTCGTATCGCTGTGACAGGCGGCGCAGAAGCCGGTGTCGGTCTGGCTCACGCGCGTGCCGGTGTGCTCGCGATGACAGCTCACGCACAATTGTGGCGCGAGCGTTTCGCGCGCGGCAGCGAAGCGCGGTTCGAGGAAACGATAGGCGGGGTGGCGATCGTCGCGATCGTCGTGACAGCCGACGCAGGCCGCGTTGTTCACCGGCCGGTTGCCGAACGCGATATCGCTGGCGCGCAGCCCCAGCAGATGCTTCGCTTTCGCCTGCAACTGCTGGCGCATCGTGCCCGGCGCCTCGCGGTGGCATTCGCTGCATTCCAGATCGACATGCCCGGGGTTGTGCGCATCGTTGGGCACGAACTTCGCCAGAGCCGGCGCGAGCAGCAGCAACGGCAGGAAGGCGAGGGCGATGCCAGCGGCGTAGGCGAGGCGGCGGATGCCCGGTCGCGGCCGTGCATTGGTCTTGAGGAAGAAGGCCTCCACGCGCACATCCGCATCGGCCACCTCGGCCTTGTGCAGGCCGTCGACCAATCGGCGCGTGTAGGCGGGCGGCCCGCAGACGTAGTAGCGCGCGCCGGGGAACTGTTTCACGGTTTCGAGGATGTCCTCGTCGTCGATGAAACCATCGACATCGTCGGTGCGCAGGTGACAGCTGACCTCCCGGCCGCTGCTGGCGGAGCCTTCGATGCGATCGGCGTAGACCATGTCGCCGCGTCTGGATGCGCTGTAGTCCACGTGCAGGTGCTGGCCCGGACGGCGGCCGTGCAGCAGCGACAGCGCCAGGGTCACGCCCACTCCAGCGACGAAACACACCATCGGCCGGCTGTCGGCGGGAGCGATCTCGCCGGCCGGCACCGCGATGCGCAGCGGGATCGCGGCGAACGTCGCGTCGTCGACATCGATCAGTCGCTGACCGAATTCGCCGCCCTCGATCCGGCGCATCGCGATGCTCACCGTGTTGCCGTCCTCGGACTGGCGCACGACGGTATAGGTGCGCGTGATCCAGCTCTCGTCCAGCCACGCCTGCAGCACCACGTGCTGCGCGGGTTGCGCCTGCGGATACGGCGGAAAGCCGACCAGCTGCAGATCGAGCTGCACGATCCGCCGTTCCGGGTGGCCGTCGTCGGTGAGCGTGGTCCGCATGGCGTTCGCCACTTCGTACCATGGCGATTGGCCGAGCAGTTCCTGCACCAGCGGCCGACAGCAGCCGCACTGCACGCCGCAGCCGAGCTGGGCGCCCAGCGATTCGAGCGTGGACGCGGGCGCCGTGGCGATCGCGGATTTGATGCGTGCGCGGGTCACGCCCGCGCAATGGCAGACCAGGTCGTCCTGGTCCTGTACCTGTCGAACCGGTATCGCTTCCATGAAGCCCCTGTCGGCGAGCGCCGTCGTATCGACCGCCACAATGGCCGTCGGATTCCTTTCCACCCCCCGCCTTGTCCTGCGGAGCGCCGCTCGCGAGCCTCCTGTAGACATTCCGGGCCGGCCCCGCGCCCAGAATGTCTCTCGCTGTCATTCATATGGTTAACAGCCTTCAGCGGCTTTTTCAAGCAGGATCGTTTTGGTGCGGTATCGACTTTGGTCTTAGTGCGACGAATACCCGGAAGGCGCGACGAGAAACACCGCATCGCGTCCGCGCGCTTGCGGGCGGGCGGTTAGCATTGCAACCGTATCCATGCGTGGAAGAGTCGAGGGAGCCCCGTGCCGAATCCACTTTACGACCGCCTGTTCGCGCCGCTTGCCGACAAGCCCCTGCCGTTCCTCACGCGAGCCGATGCCACCGCGATCTCCGGCGTCGGATTCCTCGCGATGGTGCATCGCGCTGCGGGTGCGCTGCGCGCGCAGGGTGTGCGCGCCGGCGACCGCGTTGCGGTGCAGATCGCGAAGACGCCGGAGGCGCTGGCCGCCTATGGCGCGACCGCGGCGGTCGGCGCGGTGTTCCTGCCGCTCAATACCGCCTACACCGCTGCGGAAGTGGATTATTTCGTCGGCGATGCCGAGCCCGCGCTGCTGCTGGTCGATCCCGCGCGGGCCGACGCGCTTGCGCCGATCGCCGCCGCGCATGGCGCGAAGTTGTCGACGCTGGGTGCGGACGGATGTGGCGGTTTCCGCGATCTGTGCGACGCGCAATCGGAGGCCTTCGCCGTCGAAGACTGCGGCGACGACGATCTCGCCGCGCTGCTCTACACCTCGGGTACCACCGGACGCTCGAAAGGCGCGATGCTGACCCACCGCAATCTGCTGTCGAACGCCGAAGCGCTGGCGCGCGAATGGCGCTACAGCACAGACGACGTGCTGCTGCACGCACTGCCGATCTTCCACACCCACGGCTTGTTCGTCGCGACCAACGTGACCCTGCTCAGCGGCGCATCGATGCTGTTCCTGCCGGGTTTCGATCTCGAAGCGATCCTGCGCCTGCTGCCGCGCGCGACCGTGCTGATGGGCGTGCCCACCTTCTACACGCGCCTGCTCGATGCGCCACAGTTCGATCATGCGCTGTGCGAACGCATGCGGCTGTTCGTCTCGGGCTCCGCGCCGCTGCCCGCCGAAACGCATGGCGCATTCGAAGCGCGCACCGGGCACCGCATCCTCGAACGCTACGGCATGACCGAAACCAACATGAACACCTCGAACCCATACGACGGCGACCGCCGCGCCGGCACCGTCGGCCTGCCGCTGCCGGGCGTCGAAGTGATCGTCGCCGATCCCGACACCGGCGTGCCGCTGCCCGCAGGCGACACCGGCGTGGTCGAAGTGCGCGGCCCCAACGTGTTCAAGGGCTATTGGCGCATGCCGGAGAAAACCCGGGAGGAATTCCGCGGCAACGGCTTCTTCATCACCGGCGACCTCGGCTGCTTCAGCGACGACGGCTATCTCACGCTCGTCGGCCGCCAGAAGGATCTGGTCATCACCGGCGGCTTCAACGTCTATCCGAAGGAAGTCGAGCTGCTGCTCGACGAACAGCCCGGTGTCTTGGAATCCGCAGTGATCGGCGTCCCGCATCCCGACTTCGGGGAAGCGGTGGTCGCGGTGCTGGTCGCCGAACCGAACGCAATGTTGGACCTTGCCGCCATCGATGCTGCCCTGCGCGAACAGCTCGCGCGCTACAAACAGCCGAAGGCGCTGGAGATCGTCGCCGAGCTGCCGCGCAACACCATGGGCAAGGTGCAGAAGAACCTGCTGCGACAGAGGTTTGACGAGAGATTCAAGGCCGACGCCCCGAAGAATCCCTAGGGTGGGTCTTGACCTGAGATATCCCCACTTTCTCCTCAAGAAAACTGACCCGATCGATGGATTCGAAGAAACCGTACTCCTACCCGTCATTCCCGCGAAAGCGGGAATCCAGTGTCTTCAGTATTGCCCGGACGCATGAGAGTCACTGGATCCCCGCTTTCGCGGGGATGGCGACGTTTTTTTGAAACGCTCGGAAAAGCGGGGATACCTCAGGCCAAGCCCACCCCACGAAATCACAGATTCAATCGCGCAGCCAACGCAGCATCTGCGGATACTTCACCGGGCCGCTGTCGGGCGTGAACCCGTGCGCCGCCGTCATCCCGCTCGCGCACAGCCCCCGCAGTCCGGGATACACACCGAAGGTGTACATCTGCAGCAGATCCCGAGCCTTGCCGTTGTAGCCACCGTCGTGGATCAGCACGCTGGTCGGCAGTGACAGTTCGGCCGCTGCCGCGTACGCCCACGCCATCGCCTCCAACTCGCCGGCATGCTCGACACCTTCGTGATTCAGCTGGTTGTCGTGGGCATCACCGCGCAGCGCAGCGGGCAACACCGCAAGATGCCCGGCCTCGTGCAGCAGGTCGCCGGGCCATGTCAGCTTTCCGGGATCCACCACCAGACCACCGGCCCGCAGCACGATGCCGGGCAGGAAGGTGTCCGCAGGCAGCGTCTCCTCCGCGATGGGCAGGCCGATGCGGGCGAGGAACGCGAAGATGGCGGGGTAGTGTTCGGCATGGTGCATGACGCCACCCTAACGGAACAGGGCGCGTTTGCGTAGGGCGGCGGTGAGCGCAGCGAACCCCACCATGCCGTCGCGCATGATGTTTTTTTTCGGTGTTTTTTCGGGACACCCGCATTCCTCGAAAATCCGGAAAACCCGATTCTTCCATCATCACACGCGAAGTGGGTGTCCCGGTTTTCCCAAGGCGGTTGGCTCCGGCTACTGGTACGTGATCGGCGAAGTGGACGACATGATCGAGATCGCCAAGCGCTTGGGACAGGCGTGGCTGAAGGGGGTCGGGTTTGCGGCGAGGTTGGCTGGGGGTGAGTGAAGATATTGGCTGGTAGCCATTATTCCCGGATCAAAAGAACGAGCTGTCTGGATGTGATTTATTGGGTCGACTGTTGATTTGAGCGAAGGGCACTGCTGTGGCAGTGCCTTTATTGTTTCTGGTGGGTGTTGCGAAAAATGCGAGAACCATGGGATTTCTGTGGATGTCCCAGTCATCCCCAGTCATCCAAATCAGCGACTTGATCCAGTTCTACAACCACCGGCGCCCACACCAGGCGCTGGGCATGAAGACACCCGCCGAAGCGTGTGCCTTAGCGGCCTGACCCGTGCAGAAGGCACTGGGTCATTACATTGGGAAATTGGACTCCAGATCGGACTGCTACTAAAAAGCGGGAGGCGTCGGTCCTAGTTTTCACCAGCTTTCCTAAGTTTTCGATTTGGGACGCTTGCACGGATGGCCTCAGTGTATTCGTTGGCCGCAGCGTTCTCGGCCGCAAGGTCAAGGACATCAAGCGCGCCGTCGTAGTCTTCGGCGTCCAGCCGCGCCCTGGCCTCGTCGGCATAAAACGCTGAGTGTGTAGTGCCTGCACTTATCCTGGCCATGCGCAGCGCAGCCGCCTTACTCGGATCTGTTCGTTGCAGGATGCTGGCACGGATGGCCTCAGTGTATTCGCTGGTCGCAGCGTTCTTGGCCGCAAGGTCAAGGACATCAAGCGCGCCGCCGTAGTCCTTGGCATCCAGCCGCGCCCTGGCTTCGTCGGCATAAAACGCTGAGTGTGTAGTGCCCGCACTTATCCTGGCCATGCGCAGCGCAGCCGCCTTACTCGGATCTGTTCGTTGTAGGACGCTGGCACGAATGGCCTCAGTGTATTCGCTGGTTGCAGCGTTCTTGGTCGCAAGGTCAAGGACATCAAGCGCGCCGCCGTAGTCCTTGGCATCCAGCCGCGCCTTGGCCTCGTCGGCATAAAACGCTGAGTTTGTAGTGCCCGCACTTATCCTGGCCATGCGCAGCACAGCTGCCTTACTCGGATCTGTTCGTTGTAGGACGCTGGCACGGATGGCCTCAGTGTATTCGCTGGCCGCAGCGTTTTTGGTCGCAAGATCAAGGACATCAAGCGCGCCGCCGTAGTCCTTGGCGTCCAGCCGCGCCTTGGCTTCGTCGGCATAAATCGCTGAGTTTGCAGTGCCCGCACTTATCCTGGCCATGCGCAGCACGGCTGCCTTACTCAGAGCGCCAACGATCCCCAAGCAGTCGGCTTGGATCGCTCTCACATAGTCATCGATCGCTTCTGGACAGTCGGCTTGCAGTGAGTCGAGTCGCATGAGGTAGTCGCTAACCGCGTCGGGCCCGCGAGCAATGGCCGAGATGCCGAGATTGGCCCAATACTGCGGGAAGTCACGCCTCATTTTGCAGGCTGTCTCGAAACATGCCACTGCCCTCCGGCTCGCTCTTCCATCGATCTTTTGATAGCACTCTCCGAGAAAACGCTGAACTGAGTGGTCATCCGGGTCCAGTACGGCTCGATACTCCAATGCCTCACACTGCTGAGCAAGTGGTGCTCTCGACGTGAAGAGACGCTCCTGAAACGCTTTCATTCGCTTCCTGGCCCACTCGAGATCGCCAGACAGCAATTCTACGGCAATGCTTTGAACGCGGGCAGGATCATCTGCAGCAATAAGGTGATGAAAAGCCTCTAGTGCGCGAGTGATGTTGACGTTGGTGATACGTCGTGAGTGACCGAGCTGGTTAAGCCAACACGAGGCTATCGCCGCGTGTAGTTCGCAGGCGATATCTTGCTTTGTTTTCTCGTCATTGTCTGTGAAGCCCGCGTCGTCACTTTCGCCGTTCGTGTATCCCAGTTTGCGAATGCGAATCCAGTTCGCTATGAGGCCATGCAGGTAAAACTGCTCGTGGCTTGGGCTGCTTGTGAGAAGACAGCGTCGGTAAAGGCTGTCCAGTGCTCCTTTGGCATCAAGTGCGTCCTCCAAAGCATCCATGTGGTCGTGAGGAATGGCCGCTCGATACAAGGCCAGAGCCTGCAGCAAGCGACGTTCATGATCCACTAGGACATTATCGTAGAGGTCGGCCAACAGTACGTCCTCGACTCGCTGCTCGAAGTCGCTACGATGCCGCTCGTGCACCTCCAAAGGAGTTTCGTTTCGCCCACGCGCTACTTCTATGAGGAGCTGAATTGCGTGTGGGTGAGCGTACGCGCCATGGCCTCCGCCCAGCCAACTAAAGATATCCTTCAACGGCTTGCCGCTATAGCGCCAATCGGTCTCTCGCCCATCAGGAGCGGCATCAGCCAGACACTCTTGCAGCGCCTCCTTACGGAGCCCTGTAACCTCGCATTCCGATGCAAATATGCCGATAAGATCTTGAGGCGGTCTTTCTCGCATCTCAAGCACCCAGTGCCAAGATGTCGCCGTCCGCAAGCCCGTTAGCAAGTCACGAACATTCTGATGACGGAAGCCTTGGGCATCAAGCAGGTTGTGCGCACGGTCGATCCAGATCCAAGCGTGGCTGGGAGCCGAATATCTAAGCGCGATGTCTTTTGCGATCTCGCTAGCGTTGCCAGCAGGAGTTTTCGGCAGCTCTGCCGTCTCACCAAGTAGCCCCGCCAGCTCGCGGAACAGATCATCGGCTGTCGTCTCTAGCTTGGCCACGATGCGCACATGCTGCCCATGAGCCAGGGGCGATCGTGCCCCCAACTCCTGAATGAGGGCAGTCTTGCCGTTGCCCCGAAAACCGTAAACAAATAAAAAAGGCGTTTCGTCCAGCTTCGCGACTGCATTCTTGATTAGTGTCTCTCGCCCGTATAGCTTGCTGGATCGCTTGGTTGCTACCGGTAGTGGTGCCAGTGCAGGTGCCAGTGCAGGTGCCCGGCGCAGCGCGACCGGCAGATCGAAATCCCATTGGCCGCTGGGAGCATGTCCCCCAACGGGCGCGCTGATCCAATTGCTCGTACCGGCCTTGTGGCCGTGAAGATGGACTGTTCCTTTGGATTTTTCGAGGTCAATCCGCGTGATGTTAATGCCGAACTCGTCGGTAGCATTTGTACCCACTGCACCAGCTGCGATCATGACATGGCTTTGGGTCGGTTCAACCCATGCATGGTGCTCGTGGCCGTGAAGATAGAAGTGAACATCTGTGGAAATGCGCGCGGAAGTAGTGGTACGGTCGGCTGCGTTCAGCCATGCGACTGGGTGATGGACGATGCCAATTTTTAGGTGAGCCTTGTTGCCGAGTGTTCTTGCGGCGGCGTTGAATTGCCACTCTGCTGGCAGCCACAGGTTACGGTCATCCTCCGGGCCTGCGCAAGACCACGCGGAATTCAGCCCGACTATGCCTACGCTCAGATCGTCAATCTCCACGACTCGCGCATAATGATGCCGTCCGTCAGCATCATGTTGATGCGGCAGGTAGTCGCTAACGAATTCCGAGTACTCGTCAAGTCTCTTGATGGCGTTCTTGAACTCCGTTGTGCGGTCGTTGAAGCGTTGATTGATTTCGTTGATGTGAGTTTGCGCGTCACTCGCCCACCTTGTCAGCGTTGCCTGAGCATCTGAATCGATGCTGCGCCGATTCACGTCATGATTGCCGGGGACAACGAACAGGCGATCGTGGGGTAACGGAGCTCCCGGTCGTCCACAGATCTCAAGGATTCTATCGAAGAAGATCTTGGCCTTGGCGTATTGGTCTTTTAGCGGTGACGAACCAGTCTCCCCGTAGGCGATATCTCCTGTGCAGAAAACAAGATCCGGATACAGAGACTCATCGCCTTTGAATAACGCGTCGAGGTAATCAATCAAAGAAGTCCTGACATTTTCGGCGCTCCATTCTGTCGCGAGATTGAAGTGGATGTCTGACAGATGAAGCCATGTGAGCGCGCTACGCATTTAACCTGCCGACACGCCATAAGAGCAGGAGCGATGCCATAGACCAACCCAGTTGTATGCCCACTTCAGGCTTCGTCACCATAACCTCCATGATTTCTAACGACTTCAGTAAAGCCGCCCCGCGATGTAGCAGAGACTACGCACTAGCGTAGCGCAAGCACTCTGGCGCTGCCACGATGCGAGACTGGTTGGACGAATTTGTTAGGCGCTTCAGGTCTGGTGAGCACGTGGGTGTCATTAATAGATTCAATTAATCGAAAAAACCCATGCACAAAGACGCGCTCTATGGCAACCCACCCAACCCAAACCTCCTCCGCCCACTAGCAGCCGTAATCAACCCCAACACCCGAGTCGCTTCCGCATCCACCATCCCCCACTCGAACCGCCAAGTCCAATTGTGGTCGCCCACGGTCCCCGGCGTATTCATCCGATGATCGAGCCCCAACCCCAGCACATCCTGCAACTGACACACCGCCATGTTGGCGACGGAGTTGCAGCACGCGCGGATCATCGCCCAATGCACGTCGTGCTGATGCGCGGGCAGGTAGCAGCCCGCATAGGCGCGTTCGTGTTTGCTGGCGGTGTCCCACCAGCCGCGGACGGTGTGGTTGTCGTGGGTGCCGGTGTAGGCGACGAAGTTGCGGCCCCAGTTGTGCGGCAGGAACAGGTCGTTGGCGTTGCCGCCGAAGCCGAACTGCAGGATCTTCATGCCGGGGAAACCGCAGCCGTCGCGTAGTTCAATGACGTCGTCGGTGATCAGGCCGAGGTCTTCGGCGACGATCGGCAGCGGGCCGAGCACGCGTTCGATCGCGTCGAAGAGGGCCTTGCCCGGCCCCGGCATCCAAGTGCCTTCTTCGGCGGTGGGGCAGCTTGCGGGGATCTCGTAATAACCTGCGAAGCCGCGGAAATGGTCGATGCGGAAGACGTCGGCCTGGCTCAGCGCGCGGCGCAGGCGTGCGGTCCACCATGCGAAATCTTCTTTCGCCATCAAGTCCCAGCGGTACAGCGGATTGCCCCAGCGTTGTCCGGTGGGCGCCATCGCATCCGGCGGGCAGCCGGCGACCGAGGTGGGCTGATGTGCGTCGTCGAGCATGTACAGATCGGGGCGCGACCAGCAGTCGGCGCTGTGATGGGCGATGAAGATCGGCAGGTCGCCCATGATCGCGACGCCGCGGCCGTTCGCGTATTGCTTGAGTGCGTGCGACTGGGTGTCGAAGCACCACTGCACGAACGACCAGAAGCCGATTTCGTCAGCGTGCTCTTTACGTGCGGCAGTGAGTGCGGCGGCATCGCGCGTACGCAGTGGCGCGGCCCACAGCCACCACGGTGCGCCCTGATGCGCGGTTTCCAGCGCCATGAACAGGGTGTAGTCGTCCAGCCAGTCGGTCTGCTGCGCGGTCCATTGCACGAATGCGGCGTGTTCGCCCGCATCCTTTTTCGCGACGAAGCCGGCGTAAGCGCTGCGCAACTGCGCCTGGCGCCAGCCGATGATGCGGCCGAAATCGACCCGATGCGCGTCGAAGCCGCCTTCAGGCAGCGTCGGTGCTTGCAGCCAGCCGGCTTCGATCAGCGGCTCCAGCGCCACCATCAGTGGGCTGCCGGCGAATGCCGACACGCTCTGGTAGGGCGAATTGCCTGGGCCGATGGGGTTGGTCGGCAGCCACTGCCACACGTGCTGTCCGGTCGATTGCAGCCAGTCGACGAAACGGTAGGCATCCGGGCCGAAATCGCCGATGCCGTGCGGCCCGGGCAGCGAGGTCACGTGCAGCAGGATGCCCGCCGAGCGTTGATCGAGATCGATCATGAAAAAGTCTCCTGGAAATTCGGGTCGCGACGCAGCAACAGCAGCGTGCGGTACGGCACTTCGATGGTGCCGTCTGTGTCGTGTGAGGGCGTATGCGATGCGATGCCGCTGCTGTCCACCGCCAGCCGCCACGGGCCGTTGGGCAGACGGAAGCGCGCGGGCTGCGCACCGGGATTGAAGACGATGCACCAGCGCGGCGGCGACGCCGCGCGGTCGGCGAGCTGGCAGGCGAAGGCGTGCGCGTGCGGGTCGTGCCAGTCGTCGACCTGCATCGCCTCGCCATCGGGTCGCAGCCAGTGCAGCACGGGTTCGTGCGCGTCGGGCGTGGTGGTGAACCAGCGCGGATGCCGCAGCAGCGGGTCGTCGCGACGCAGCGCGAGGATCGATGCGACGAAATCGATGTCGTCGTCGCCGGCCGTGCACCCGTCCAGCCAGCCGGTGGCATTGTCCTGGCAATAGGCGTTGTTGTTGCCGCGCTGGCTGTTGCCGAACTCGTCGCCCGCGCAGAGCATCGGCGTGCCCTGTGCGAGCAGTGCGGTGGCGAGCAGGGCGCGGCGCACGCGGCGGCGGGTGTCGATCACAAGCGGATGATCGCTGGGGCCTTCGATGCCGAAATTCGCGCAGACTTCGTGCGAATGCCCGTCGCGGTTGTGTTCGCCGTTCGCGAGATTGTGCTTCTCGCGATAGGTCACCACATCGGCCAGCGTGCGGCCATCGTGCGCGGCCACGAAATTGACGCTGGCGCCGGGCAGGCGATGGCCGTGATGGAACAGATCGCTGGACGCCGTGAAGCGGCGCGCGAACTCGCTGCGTCCGATCGCCGCGCCGTGATGCGCATCCTGACCCAGCCAGTAGCTGCGCACGGCGTCGCGGAAGCGGTCGTTCCATTCGAGGAAACGGCCGGGCATCCGCCCGAGCTGATAACCGTCGTGGCCGAGATCCCAGGGTTCGGCGATCAGATGCACCTGCGACAGCGTCGGGTCCTGGCGCAGCGCGACCCAGAACGGCGCCGATGGATCGAAGCCCTGTCGCGTACGCCCGAGCGCGGGCGCGAGATCGAAGCGGAAACCGTCCACGCCCATCACTTCGACCCAGTAGCGCAGTGCATCCAGCACGAACTGGGTCACGCGCGGGTGGATCAGGCGCAGGGTGTTGCCGCAGCCGCTGGCGTTTTCGTAGCGGCTGCGGTCGTCGGGCATCAGCCGATACCAGCTGGGATTGTCGAGGCCCTTGAAGCTGATCGTCGGCCCGTACTCGTCGCCTTCGGCGCTGTGGTTGAACACCACGTCGAGCACCGCCTCGAAGCCTTCGGCCTGCAGCGTTGCGACCATCGCGCGGAATTCTTCGATCACCGCGCCGCCGCGGTCGTCGCCGCCGCGCCGCGCCGCCGAATGACGCGCATCCGGGCAGAAGAAACCGATGGTGTTGTAGCCCCAGTAATTGCCGAGGCTGCGATCGGCGAGATGCTGTTCGTCGATCGCGGTATGCACCGGCAGCAGCGACAGCGTGGTCACACCGAGGCGCTTGAGATGCGCGATCGCGGCCGGATGCGCCAGCCCGGCATAGGTGCCGCGCAGCGCGTCGGGAATGCCCGGCAGCGTCATCGTGAAGCCTTTGACGTGCAGTTCGTACAGCACCACGTCCGACAACGGCCGACGCGGACATTGCGCCGCGCGCAGCGCGGGTGCGAGCGGCGCGATCACCCGCGATTTCAATGCGAACGCGGCGTTGTCGCGGGTGTCGAGTACGCGCGCGCCTTCGGGGTGGCCATGCACGTAGGCGAAATGTTCGGGGCGCCATTCGAAGCGACCGACGATTTCGCGGGCATACGGGTCCAGCAGCAGTTTGTGCGGATTGAAGCGGTAGCCGGATTCGGGCTTGTAGCTGCCGTGCGCGCGGTAGCCGTACACCAGCCCGGGCTGCGCGCCGGGCAACATGCCGGAAAACACGCCGTCTTCGGTGGGGTGCAGCGCGTAGCGTTTCAGTTCCTGCGTGCCGGTGCTGTCGAAGATGCTCAGTTCGATCTGTTTGGCGCGCTGGGAGAACACCGCGAACTGGATGCCGCCATCGACGACATGCGCGCCCAATGGTGCGGCGCGGCCTGGAAGCAGATGTGCGGGTAGCGTGCCAGTCATGGCGTGCGGCAGCGCATGCCGCGTGAGGGATTCCTGTGAACGACATCCGTGTGACATTCCGTGTCGCACGGCGAACTTGAAGCGGCTCCCTCTCCCCGTGCGCAGCACGGGGAGAGGGTGGCCGAAGGCCGGGTGAGGGGCGCTCTTCGGGACACATTGCAGTTGCGTCGACCCCTCATCCGGCGCTGCGCGCCACCTTCTCCCCGCTGTGCGGGGAGAAGGGAAGCCTTCTTCGCGTCATCCCCGCGAACGCGGGGATCCAGTGTCTTCGACGTCCTGCAATCAACGCCACTGGGTTCCCGCGTGCGCGGGAACGACGGTTTTCTCAGGATCGCGTTCATGCCGCCACCAGTACCAGCGTGGCCAGCGGCGGCAGCATCAGCGACAGCGAACGTACACAGCCGTGGGCAGGCACCGCGTCCGCGTGCAGCGCATGCATGTCGTTGCCGAGGTCGGCGCCGCCGTAGTGGCGCGAGTCGGTGTTGATGGCTTCGCGCCACTGCGCGGCGCCATCGTCGGGGACGCCCAGCCGGTAGCCCTCGCGCGGTACCGGGGTGAGATTGCAGACCACCAGCGCGGTGCCGCCGTGGCCGTCGCGGCGGATCCAGGCGAACACCGACTGCTCGCGGTCGTCGCCGCTGATCCACGCGAAGCCGGCGCCGTCGCAGTCCAGCCGATGCAGCGCGGGCGTGTCGCGATACAGCGCGTTGAGATCGCGGACCAGGTTGCGCATGCCCGCATGACTCGCATGGTCGAGCAGATGCCACGGCAAGGCTTCGTCGTGGCGCCATTCGTCCCGCTGCGCGAACTCCTGGCCCATGAACAGCAGTTTCTTGCCCGGGTGCGCCCACATGAAGCCCAGATACGCGCGCAGATTCGCGAACTGCTGCCAGTCGTCGCCGGGCATCTTCGCAAGCAATGCGCCTTTGCCGTGCACCACTTCGTCGTGCGACAGCGGCAGCACGAAGTTTTCGCTGAAGGCGTAGACCAGGCTGAAGGTCATCGTGTCGTGATGCCAGCGCCGATGCACGGGATCTTCGTGCATGTAGCGCAGCGTGTCGTTCATCCAGCCCATGTTCCATTTGTAGTGGAAGCCCAGGCCGCCGACATCTGTCGGCGCGGACACGCCGGGGAAGCTCGTGGATTCTTCGGCCGATACGATCGCGCCGGGCACATCGCCGCCGACGCGCGCGTTGATGGTCTGCATCAGCGAGATCGCTTCCAGATTCTCGCGTCCGCCGAACGCGTTCGGCACCCATTCGCCAGCGTTGCGCGAGTAGTCGCGATACAGCATCGACGCGACCGCGTCCACGCGCAGGCCGTCGATGCCGAACTGCTCCAGCCAGTGCAGCGCGCTGCCGGCAAGGAACGCGCGGACTTCGGTGCGGCCGAAGTTGTAGATCAGCGTGCCCCAGTCGCGGTGTTCGCCTTCGCGCGGATCGGCGTATTCGTACAGTGCGGTGCCGTCGAATTGCGCCAGCCCGTGCGCGTCCTTCGGAAAATGCGCGGGCACCCAGTCGATCAGCACGCCCACACCGTGCGCATGGCAGGCATCGACGAAGCGCGCGAAACCTTCCGGCGCACCGAAGCGCGCGGTCGGCGCGAACATCCCCAGCGTCTGATAACCCCACGACCCGTCGAACGGATGCTCCGACACCGGCAGCAGTTCGATGTGGGTGAAGCCCAGATCGGCGGCGTACGCCGGCAATTGCGCGGCGAGCGCGTCCCAATCGAGGAAGGTGTTGTCGTCGTTGCGGCGCCACGAGCCCGGATGCACTTCGTAGATGCTGATCGGCGCATGGCGCTCGTTGGCGGCGGCGCGTTCCGGCGGCAGCGCGCGCATCGGCATCGGCGCGGCGACTTTGCTGGCGGTGCCGGGGCGCAGTTCGGAGGCGCGCGCGAACGGGTCGGCTTTCGTCGGCAGCAGCGTGCCGTCGGCGGCGACCAGCTCGAATTTGTACAGATCGCCGATGGCGGCGTGCGGGACGAAGATTTCCCACACACCGGCGGTGTGGCGCAGACGCATCGGATGGCGACGGCCGTCCCAGGCGTTGAAACCGCCGACGACGCTGACCCTGCGCGCATTCGGTGCCCACACCGCGAAGCGCACGCCGTCGACGCCATCGACGGTGCACGGATGCGCGCCGAGGAATTTGTGCGGGCGCAGATCGCGGCCTTCGCGAAAAGCGATGAGCGTGTCTTCATCGAGCTGTGGCCCGAACGCGAACGTGTCCGCGTACAACCCTTCGCCGCCATCGTGCCAGCGTACCTTGAGGCGATAGTCGAAGTGCTTGCGCCGCAGCGGTACGCGCGCTTCGAAGAAGCCATCGCGGTGATGCAACAGGTCGGTCAGCGATTTGCCGCTGGCGGCGTCGAGCAGTTCCACCGATGCGGCGCCGGGCAGCAGCGCGCGCACCCACAGTTTGCCGTCGGCATCGGCATGCAGTCCGAGCACCGCGAACGGATCGGCGTGCCGCGCCGCGAGCAGTGCATCGATGTCCCCCTGGCTCAACATGCTCAGTTGCGAGGATCGTGCGGTTTCGGCGCGGCGCACGCATGGTCCGCCCAGATCTTGTCGGTATATTCGCGAACCGTGCGGTCGGTCGAGAAAAAGCCCATGCCGGCGATGTTGCGCAGCGCGCAGGCGTTCCACGCATCGCGATCGCGATACAGCGCATCGACGCGCGCCTGGGTGGCGATGTAGTCGGCGAAATCGGCGACCAGCAGATAGGGATCCGCGCCGAGCAGGCCGTCGATCAGCGCGCGGTAGCGCGTCGGCTCGCCGGGACTGAAGGCGCCGTTGCCGATCGCGTCCAGCACCTGCTTCAGCGCGGGGTTCTGGCTGGCGATCCAGCGCGGGTCGTAGCCCACGGCGCGCAGCTTCGCGATGTCGTCGGTGCGCAGACCGAACACGAACATGTGCTCCTCGCCCATCGCCTGCGCCATTTCGATGTTCGCGCCGTCCCAGGTGCCGATGGTCAGCGCGCCGTTCATCGCGAACTTCATGTTGCCGGTGCCCGAGGCTTCGGTGCCGGCGGTGGAAATCTGTTCGGACAGATCGGCGGCGGGGATGATCGTTTCGGCGAGGCTCACCCCGTAGTTCGGCAGGAACACCAGCTTGAGTCTGCCGCCGATACGCGGATCGCTGTTGATGGTGCGACCGATATCGTGGGCGAGGCGGATGACCTGCTTCGCGGTGTGATAGGCCGATGCCGCCTTGCCGGCGAGAATGACCGTGCGCGGCACCCAGCCGTTGCCGGCCGGGCCCTCGGGCTGCGCCAGCATCGCCTGATAGCGCGCGACCACGTGCAGCAGATTCAGCAATTGACGCTTGTATTCGTGGATGCGCTTGATCTGCACGTCGAACAGCGAGGTCGGGTCGACTTCGATGCCCAGCTCGTGACGGATCAGCGCGGCGAGGCGCTGTTTGTTCGCCTGCTTCACTTCGGCGAGGCGTTGGCTGGTGACGCGATCGTCCGCGTGCGCGCGGAGTTGCGCCAGCGCACCGAGATCGCGACGCCAGCTTTTATCGGACGTGCCTGCGCCGATGGTGTCGTCCAGCAGCGACGACAGACCCGGGTTCGCCTGCTGCAGCCAGCGGCGCGGGGTGACGCCGTTGGTGACGTTGGTGAAGCGTTCGGGAAAGAGTTTCGCGAAGTCGGCGAAGATCGTGTCTACCATCAGTTCCGAATGCAGTTTGGCGACGCCGTTGACGTGATGTGACGCGAGCACCGCCAGCGCCGCCATCTTGACCTTGCGGCCCTGGGTTTCGTCGATCAGCGACACGCTCTGCACCAGCGCGTGGTCGCCGGGATGGCGTGCGCGCACATCGGCGAGGAATTCGTGGTTGATGCGGTAGATGATTTCGAGGTGACGCGGCAGCAGCGCCTCGAACATCCGCACCGGCCAGGTTTCCAGCGCTTCGGGCATCAGCGTGTGATTGGTGTAGGACACCGCCCGGCCGGTGATGGCCCAGGCGTCGTTCCAGTTCACGCCGTGGTCGTCGATCAACAGACGCATCAGCTCCGCAGGCGCCAGCGCCGGATGGGTGTCGTTGAGATGGATCGCGTTGCCCTGTCCGAGCTGGTCCAGCGCGCGGCCTTCGGCGAGATGGCGGGCGATCAGGTCCTGCAGCGAGGCGCTGACCAGCAGCGCTTCCTGTTTCAGCCGCAGCTCGCGGCCGGCATCGGTGCTGTCGTCGGGATACAGCACCCAGTTCAGCGCGTCGGCGGCGACTTGATGACGCGCGGCGGCGGCATGGTCGCCGCGACAGAACGCGGCGAAGTCGATCGGCGCTTCGGCGCTGGCCTGCCACTGGCGCAGGGTGGAGACGCGCTCGCCGTGATGCGCGGGCACGATGAAGTCGTAGGCGCGGGCGACGATGCGCTCGGCCGGCATCCAGCAACGGCCGCCGATGCCGTCGGGTTCGACCCGTCCGCCGAAGCCGACGATGTATTCGACCTCCGGACGTTCGATGTCCCACAGCGCGCCGTGGCGCAGCCAGTCGTCGGGGCGTTCGATCTGGCGGCCGTCCTGCGTCGCCTGCGCGAACATGCCGTAGCGGTAGCGCAGGCCGTAGCCGAACGAGGGCAGGCCGGTTTCGGCGAAGGAATCGAGAAAGCACGCCGCGAGCCGGCCGAGGCCGCCGTTGCCCAACGCGGCGTCGGGTTCGGCTTCCAGCACATCGGCCAGCGACAGGCCGCGCGCGGACAGCTCGCGCGCCAGCTCGGGTTCCAACTGCAGCGCCGCCAGCGCGTTGCGCAGCGCGCGGCCCATCAGGAATTCCATCGACAGGTAGTGCACGCGGCGGCTGGACGGCCCGCGACAGGCGTCTTCGGCCTGGGTCGCCGCCCAGCGTGCGGCCAGCGTGTCGCGGCAGATGTCCGCTGCCGCGCGCAGTGCGGCGCGCGCGGCCGGGATCGCCTGGATGTCGCTGCGGGTCATCGCCAGCGCATTGCGGAAAGCCGGGATCAGGCTGGTCGGTACCGGGCCGGTCGTGGCAGTGCTGGCGTTGAGATCGGTGACTTTCATGCGTGACTCGATTCCTCGGAGTGGCGCGGGCGGCCGTCGCCGTGTGGCGCAGGCGGCGCGTAAACTTTCGGAGCTTAGGAGCCACACCGGCGCAGGGCGAGTCTGCTGTAATCGTATTCATCGCGGACGCCAGCGTGGGCGGGGCTGCGGTGGGCGTGCATTCGTTTTCACGCGCATGCGCGAAGCCCGTTGCTGCGGTGCGACAGGCATGGATTGCGCGGCTGCAGGGTGCCGATGATCCGGGTTATTTTGGAAGCGCATACAGCGACGAGGAGAAAGACGCATGGCGTGCGATCACGATGCGGCACTGCAGCATCCGTGCGGCGATCGAATCGGCGAAGCAGGCTAGGCGCATGCATCGCCGCGAATTCCTGTCGTGGTCGGCACTCGGCCTGGGTGCTGCTGCGCTGCCGCATGGCCTGCGTGCGATGGGGCGCGACGGTTCGCCCTGGTCGGACGTGTTCGCGCGGATGCCGCCCGCGCTCGCCGCACTTGTGGACGATCCGCAGCACGCGGTGCAACTGCGCTGGGCGCGCATCGTCCGCGATGCCGACGGCGCGCGGCGTTGCATCCCCCATGATCACGGCCTCGCGCCGCGACGCTGGTTTCCTGCCGCCAGCGTGGTGAAGCTGCCGATGGCGCTGCTGATGGCCGAAGCGGTGCAGGCGGCAGGCGGCGACATGGACAGCGAGCTGCGTCTCGATGCCGCGCCGATCAGCGGCGAGTGGGGCGACGAGCCGCTGGCGGACACGTTCGCGTGTGGCATCGACCGCACGTTCGCGGTCAGCGAGAACCGCCCGTACAACCGCTGGTACGAACTGCTCGGCGGCGAATCCATCCATCGTCGCCTCGTCGAACTGGGTTATCCGCAGGTGCGCCTGATCGCGCGCCTGGGCTCGCCCGATATCGAGGCGAACCGGCGCAGCGGCGGCGGCGCGCTGCTGTCCGCCGACGGGCGCACGCTGCGGCGTTTTCCTGCCGCGACTGCGCGCGCGCGGCGCTTTCCGTTCGGCCGCGTGCTGTCGGGCGAGGGCTGGCAGAACGGCGACGGCAGCGTGACCCGTGGGCCGCATGACTTTTCGCACGCGAATTTCCTGCCGTTGGCCGACAGCCTGCGCATGCTGCAGGCGTTCGTGTCGCCGGAATCGGTGCCGGCGACACAGCGCTGGAGGATCGATGGCGGCGTACGCGCGCGACTGCTGCGTGCGCTCGCCCTGCGTCCGCGCGAGAGCATATCGCCGGTGTATCCGGAAGCGGAGCATCCCGACGGTTACGCGCGCTGGTTCTTCGTCGGCGATGGTACTGCGCGTTATCCCGATGGCTTGAGCGTGTCCGGCAAGTCCGGCATGGCCTATGGCGCGCTGAGCGAAGTGGCCTACGTGGTCGATCGCGATTCCGGCGTGGAATGCATGCTCGCCGCGAGTATCCGGGTCAACGCCGACGGCATCCTCAACGACGACCGCTACGAGTACGACACCATCGGCATTCCTTTCATGGCAGCATGGTCGCGCGCGGTGCTCGATGTCGAGCGCGGGCTGCGATGGAAAGCATCGCGATGAAAGAGCGACGAATGCATTGATGAAAGCATGCCAAGAACGGGAGAACGCATGAACATGTCGATCAGGCCCTGGATACGTTCGCCATCGCGGACGTTGTTCATGGTGCAACTGCTGGCGCTGGTGCTGTATCCGTTCCTCGACGACAACCGCATCGGGCAGGTCGCTTCGACCGCGCTCAGCGTCGGCGTGCTCGCCGCTGCGGTGTGGATGGTGCATCGCTCGCCGCGCCCGGGCTGGATCGCGGGCGTGCTGGCCATCGTCGGCGTCGGTGCGTGGACCGCGCACAACGCGACCGGCAGCGTTGCGCTCGCGGTGATCGGCGCCCTCGGCTACGCCGCCGCTTATTTCTACGCCGCCGCTTCGTTGATCACCTACATGATGGGCGACGATCGCGCGACCCCCGACGAACTGTGGGCGGCCGGCGCCACCTTCATGCTGTTCGCCGAGGCCTATGCCTGGCTGTTCATGCTTTGCCAGCAACTGCAGGTGGATGCGTTCCTGGCGCCGGGCGGTGTCAAGGGCACGCTGACATGGGTGGAACTGATGTTCCTCAGCGCCACCAATATTTCGGCGACGGGCCTGAGCGACATCATGCCGCTCTCGCCGCATGCCCGTACCATCGCCATCATCGAACAATGGAACGGCGTGATGTACCTGGCGCTGATCGTGTCCCGGCTGGCCGGCATGCTTGGACGCAAGCGGGTCGCGCCGGGTGCTTGATGCGCGCGACACGCGCCACCTTGCCGACTTTGCCGGTTGGCGCGACGCCGCCTGTCCTGCGCGCCGCAGTCGCGGTTCGGCAGCCTGCTAAGCTGATGCCATCGTTGCGTAGCGCGGTCCCCCCACCCGTATGCTGAAATCCCACAAGAACCTGCTCGAACCGCGACCGTCGGATCGCCTGCGCATCGGCGATCGGATCGTCGATATTCCGCTGCGCGAGATCGCGCCGACGGCGGGCGGAGAGGCGACGCGGGTGACGCTGAAGTCGTTGGGCGTGCTGCTGACGCTGGTGGCGCATGCCAACAAACTGGTGAGCCGCGAAGCGCTGCTGGAATGGGTGTGGCCGGACACGTTGCCGGGCGACGACGTGGTGACCCAGGCGATCACCCAGCTGCGCCGCGCGCTGGGCGACGACCGCGAGCAATCGCGTTACATCGAGACGCTCGCCAAGCAGGGGTATCGGCTGATCGCCCCGGTGGAATGGCTGGTCGAGGATGATGCGGTCGCAGCGCAGCCCGCAGCGTCTGCGGAAGCCGTGCCTGCGGCAGACAATGTGCGGCGGCCCGCCCGCCGCTGGCCCTGGTTGGCGGGCGCGGCAGGCTTGGTGGTCATCGCTGTCGTCGCGCTTCTGGGGTATCGGCCGGTCGATCAACGTCCCCGGCAGGGTGCGCAAAACGCCACCCCGTCGCATTCGGTACCCGATACGGTGGCATCGCCATCGTTCCTGCGCATCGCTTCGCTGCCGCAGGCGGAGGAGAAACCCAGCCTGTCTCCCGATGGTGCGTTGGTGGTCTATACCCGCTCCACGGAAGGCGGTGGCAGGTCGCATTTGATGTTGCAGACCTCGGCGGCAGTGTCGCCGCGTCCGCTGACCGAAGCGGTCGATGAACAGTTCGACCAGTTCCCGCAGTGGTCGCCCGACGGCCGCCAGATCGCATTCGTGCGTATCGGCGGCGGTCGATGTCTGGTGATGCTGGTTCCCGCCGCCGGTGGCGCGGCGCGCGAAGTCGGCGAATGCATCGGTGGCGAAGCGCATGCGCTCGCCTGGTTTCCGGACGGCAAGACGCTGGTCGGCGCGGGTCGCGGGAAGGACGCATCGTCGCCTGGAGGAGACAAGTCTGGTGGAGACAAGCCGGTGGCCGACAAGGCGCTGTACCGGATGGTGCTCGACCGCGGCCGTTGGGAACGGATCGCCTATACGAAAAAACCCGCCGACGAGGACATGTCGCCGGAGGTGTCGCCGGATGGCCGGTGGATCGCGTTCCAGCGCAATGTGTCGGTCGCCGACCTGTGGCGCATTCCGGCCAACGGAGGCCAGGCGCAGCGACTTACCGATCTGCGCACCAACATCTACGGGTTGGCGTGGGCGCCGGACAGCCGCAGCCTGATCTTCGCGCGCTACATCAGCGAGAGGACCGTGCTGTCGACGTTGGCGCTGCAGAGCGGACGCATCACCGATCATGTCGGCGGCAGCATCAGCCTGATGTATCCGTCGGTCTCGCAGAACACCGGAGCGGTGGCGTTCGAGGTCGAGGAAACGCAGTCGCGCGTGCGGCGGGTGTCGGTGGCCGACGGCATCGACGCGATGTCCGCTTCGCAGGTGCTGTTCGACAGTACCGGCTCCAATCTCCTGCCATCGGTCGCCCCGGACGGGCGGCAGGTGATGTTCTACTCCAACCGCACCGGCGACATACGGTTGTGGTGGCTGGACCAGACCCGTCCCGATACCCTGCGGTCGTTCGATGGTTTCATCCCGATCCCGCGCTATCCGGTGATGTGGCAGGCCGACTCGCGGCGCGCACTCGCCATCGGCAAGACGGCCGCCGGGGAGGTCGGCATTTACGAACTCGACCCGAGCCGTGGCCGCGCGGTCCGATTGCCGGTGCCCGACCGGTTGCCCGTGCATGTGTCCTATCACCCGGATCCGGATCGCCTCCTGGTGGTCGCCGATCACGGTGAAGGCAGTCTGGGCGTCACCCTCTACGATCGCAGCCGTGCGCCCTGGCGAGCGATGGCCGAAGTCGGCGATGTCGCGACCGCCGTGGTCGACGCGCGTCACCGCCGGGTCGTGCTCGCCACCATGTCCGGGCCCGAGATCCGCAGCGCCGATCTTGATCTCGGCGACCTGCGCACGATCGATCGGGTGACGATCCAGCGCCGCAATCGCAACCTCGTCGCGACCCCCGATGGCGTGCGGGTGATGGATTCGGACGAACGCTGTCCCTGGCTTTGGCACTGGGTCGCCGCCGACGCGGCTGCCCGCGACCCGCAATGCCTGGGTCGCGTCGACTGGTATCTCGAAGGCGTGACCTACCACCCGGGCCAGAAGGCGCTCTATCTTTCCGTGATCGAGAAAATGGACACCGATATCGGCCTGGCGCCGCTGTCGTCGTTCACCCTGGGCAAGCCCTGAGCTGTCGTTCCTGTCCGCAACGCTTTGATTCGCAAGGTTTCGGAACGATTTCGGAACGCTTTCGCATCGATTTAGGCGAAATCTCAGGGTAATTTCCGGCGCTGCCGCCGCGATTGGGTCACACCTCGGACCTCATTCGGCACGGAGCGCAGACATGCACGCCATCCATTCTCATCCGCAGACCCTGGCGGACCGCGGCAACACGGTCGATCTCGAATACAGCGCCGCCGGCGTCGCTCCGCGCTGGCTGGCAGTGGCACGCCTCGGCAGCCTGCGCATGGCCAGCGGCGGCTTCTCGATCTGGATGCAACTGCGTGGACGGACGCGGATCACCGCGCGCGAAGGCACGTTCAGCCTGGGCGCCGGGGAATGGCTGGCGCTCGATCGCGATTCCGCTCCGGAACTGCAGGCCGGGCGCCATGGTGCGACCCTCGGCGTGATGATTCCCGTCGAAACCTTCGGGCGCGGACGCGGCGAATGGCTGCCGGGCCACGGACGGATGACCGCGCGCGATCTGCGCATCGCGATCCGGCTCTGGCGCAACGGCGCCGATGCGGTGCGCGCCCGCAGCGGCGACGACCCCGTCGGCCGCGCGCTGCAGTCGATGCTGCTGCATCTCTCGGCGCTGCAGCACGATCTGGATGGCGGCATTTCGCGCTGCCCGGGACGTTCGGTTCGCCGCAAGCGGCAGGTCTTCGGCCGGCTGCAGCGCGCGCGGCTGTTCATCGAAGGCCATCGTCACCGCGTCGTGCGCCTGAGCGAACTGGCCGAACTCACCAGCTTTTCCAGCTGGTATCTCTCGAAGACCTTCCACGAGATCTACGAGGAAAGTCCGCAGGCGGCATCGGTGCGACTGCGTCTGGAACATGCCTGCGAATTGCTCGCGGGCACCGATTGTTCGATCGGCGAAATCGGTGCGGCCTGCGGCTTCGACAACAGTTGCAGCTTCGCGCGCGCGTTCCGCATGCGCTATCGCACCACCGCCACCGCGTATCGCGAATCGATGCGGATTGACGCCAAGATCGGCACAGGCACGAACCCCGCCGCGCAAAGCCAGCGCGGCGCGCGAAACGTAATGTTGTCGAGCCTTTAACGGTGCAATAACAAGCCATCGCGCGACGCGTCGATGCGGTCCGGCGACGGGTCGCGATATCGCGACTGCAGCAGACAGTCCAATCGCAGTCGACAGTCCGTTTTTCGCGTCGCTCTAACACTACGGAGAGGATGATGATCGATCACAACAACAAGAATCCGATGAAACCCGCTGCATTGCCCCTGGCGGTCGCAGTCGCGCTGATGCCGACGATGGGCCTTGCCCAGGATGCGCCGTCCGAAGACGAACTCGATGTCGTGACCGTCACCGGTTCGCGCATTCCGCGCAGTTCCGAACTCGAAGGCACCTCGCCGGTGCTGACCATCGACCGCGCGGCGATCGAAGCCAGTGGCCTGTCCTCGGTCGGCGACATTCTCTTCAGCATCACCGCCAGCGACGGCGGCGCATTGCGCAACGTCACCACGACCACCAACGGCAGCGACGGCACCCAGAACGTCTCGCTGCGCGGCTTGGGGGCGACCCGTACCCTGGTGCTGGTCAACGGCCGCCGCTGGGTGACATCGGGCATCACCAATGCGGCACTCGTCGACCTCAACTCGATTCCGATCTCGGTCATCGAGCGCATCGAAGTGCTCAAGGACGGCGCCTCGGCGATCTACGGCTCCGACGCGATCGCGGGCGTGGTCAACGTCATCACCCGCAAGAATTTCGACGGCGCGGAAGCCAATGTGTACCTGGGCGGCTACGCCAAGGGCGATGGTTTCCAACAGTCCTACGACTTCACCGTCGGCTCGAACAGCGACCGCTGGAACGCGGTCATCAGCCTCGCCTACCAGACCCAGGAACCTGTGTTCGCCGGCGATCGCGACATCTCGTCGGTGCCGGCGTTCGGCGGCGGCGATCTGGCGTCCGGCGGTCTCTTCGGTTCGGGCAGCAACGCCCGCGGCAACTTCACGCGCTGCGCCGGTGCGTTCACCCCGACCTCGGCCGGTTTCCGTACCTGCACGCCGGTGGCAGGGGGGCCGTACACCTTGAACCAGGGCGAGGATGGCCGTCAGGCCACCGATTTCCACCGCTTCATCAGTTACACCCTGGACGGTTCGGGCAGCTCCGACCGCTACAACTTCGCACCGGTCAACTACCTGCTGCAGCCGATCTCGCGCTTCAACATCTACGGCCAGGGCAGTCTTCGCCTGACCGACCGCATCAACGCCAATGCGCAGGCGGTCTACGTCAAGCGCGACTCGAACCAGCAATTGGCCGAAGTGCCGCTGACCATGGATACCCGTGGCACCAACGGCCCGCAATGGGCGTTCGCGCCGACTGCCGGCAACGTGTTCAACCCGTTCGGCCAGGACCTGCGCGGCGCCAATTTCCGCGCGCTCGCGGTCGGCCCGCGCAAGCCGTATTTCGACAACGACAACACCGCCGTCACCCTGTCGCTGGATGGTTCGTTCGATCTGGCCGGCCGCGACATGTACTGGGATGTGGGCTATTCGTTCCTGAACTCGCGGACCAATACCCGCGGCGAAAATTTCATCAACCTGTTCAACCTGCGCAATGCGGTCGGCGATTCCCGCCGCAACCCGGTGACCGGCGCGCTGGAATGCATGAACGGCACGAGCGTCATCGCGGGCTGCGTGCCCTACAACCTGTTCGGCGGTCCGGACCTGGGCCTGGCGGCGGGCGTGATCACGCAGGCCGAATACGACGCGATGAACCGCTACATCAGCTACACGCTGAACGCTTCCGAGGAAATGACGACGAAGGATTACTTCGCGAATCTTTCCGGCTCGATCGTCGAACTGCCGGCGGGCCCGCTGGGTTTCGCGGTCGGTCTCGAACACCGCCGCACCGCCTACAACAGTTCGCAGGACGCGCTGGTGGCGGGCGGAGGTTCCTCGAACAACTTCACCGAACCGACCAGCGGCAACGTGAATGTCGACGAGATCTACGCCGAGTTGAACGTGCCGATTCTGGCGGATATCCCGGGCTTCAAACTGTTGGAACTCAATCTGGCCGCGCGCAAATCCGACTACGAGTCGTCCGGTTTCTTCGGCGGCACCACCGTCAAGCCCGACATCGGCGGCGATACGTCGAAAAAGGTCGGCCTGAAGTGGCAGGTGTTCGACGATCTGCTGTTGCGCGGCACCTACTCCGAATCGTTCCGCGCCCCGGACGTGCTCGATCTGTACCTCGGCGGCGGCGAAAGCTTCCCGCCCGCGATCGATCCCTGCAACACCATCAACATCGGGCTGGCCACCACCGACGCGGCGCGTTGCGTCGCCGATGGCGTCCCGGTCGTCGGCGTGGTCCAGCCGAATGCACAGATCCGTTCGTTGACCGGCGGCAACCCGGGCCTGAAGCCGGAGTTCGGCACCACCAAGAGTTTCGGCGTGGTCTACAGCCCGAGCTGGGCGCCGGGCCTCAACATGACCCTCGACTGGTACAACATCTCGCTGGAGGACGTGATCACGTTCCGCAACTCGCAGAGCATCCTCACCGCCTGCTACGGCACGCCCGGAACGCCGGGTGCCGCGACCAGCACGGCCCAGCGCGATCTGTTCTGCTCGTTCATCGTCCGCGATGCGACCGGCAATATCCTCGATCTGCGCCAGAGTCAGTTCAATCTGGCGCAGGGCGAGGTGGAGGGTTACGACTTCCAGGTCACTTATGCGCTGCCGGAAACCGCATGGGGCAAGTTCGCCTTCCAGTGGGACAACACGTATTCGACCCAGAACACCCTGTTCGGCGTGATCGGCACCTACAACGGTGCGCCGGCCTGGCGCCTGCGTTCCAATCTCAGCGCTTCGTGGCAGAAAGGCGACTGGGAAGCCAACTGGGCGGTGCGCTACTACTCGGGGATGGACGAAGCCTGTGCGGGCGGCAACTACTTCGAGTACGGCATCACTCCGCAGGAACAGTGCAACCACGACATCTTCGATTCGAACGGCAATTTCCTGCGTTTCGAGAACCGGATCCCGTCGGCGACCTACCACGACGTGCAGGTCGGCTGGAAGACGCCGTGGAACGGCAAGATCACGGCGGGTGCGCGCAACGTGTTCGGCAAGGAACCGCCGATCGTCCGCAACTCGTTCGCGCACTCGTTCGATGGCGCCTACGACCTGCCGGGCGGCGGATTCTTCTATCTGCAGTACAACCAGAAGTTCTGATCCCGGCGTCATACCGGTCCTGCGCGTTGCCGAGTCGCAGGACCGGCGCTTCTCCCCGCTGAATCCCTCTCTCTCTCTCTTCGAGGCCCCGCGATCCGGGGCCTCTTTTTTGTCCGGACTGTTTTTATCCGGACTGACTGCGCTCAAGATCGGAGCGGCGCGACGGCCTACAATCCCGCCATCGCCATCGATCGCGCAGGTGCGAGCCTTGAAACTCCAGGTCCCCTTCATCCAGTTGCCGCTGTTGTTCGACGGTGCCGCGCTCGCGCAGGAAATCGACGCGCTGGGCGAGTCGGTGTGGAAGCCGCACCCGCAGGGCTTCGCGGGCAATTCGATGCTGCCGCTGCTGGCGGTGAACGGCGATCCGGACAACGAAGCCTTCAGCGGGCAGATGCGTCCCACGCCGCATCTGCAGCGCTGCCCGTACATGCTGCAGACGCTGGCCAGCTTCGGCGCCACCATCGGCCGCACCCGGCTGATGCGCCTGGCCGGGCAGGCCGAAGTCGCCCGCCATGCCGATCAGGGCTACTACTGGGCCGAACGCGTGCGCGTGCACGTGCCGCTGGTGACCCAGCCGACGGTCGCGTTCGAGTGCGACGGCCACACCATCCACATGGCGGCCGGCGAATGCTGGATCTTCGACACCTGGCGCCAGCATCGCGTGCTCAACGATGCGGTGCAGTCGCGCATCCATCTGGTCTGCGACACCGTCGGCGGCGGCGCGTTCTGGGACATGGTCACGCACGGCCGCGCGCACGATGCCCCGCACGACGGCTGGGTGCCGAAGCGCATCGCGCCGGATGCCTTGGCGCCGCGCGAGTTCGCCTGCGAGTCGGTGAACGTGCCGGCGGTGATGAGCCCATGGGAGCTCAGCCAGCATCTGTCGTTCCTGATCGCCGAAGCCTTGCCGCATCCGCAGCTCGCGCTGCTGCAACAGCGTGCGGGTCAGTTGATCCGGCAGTGGAAAGGGCTGTGGGCGCAGTACGGCGATGCGGCCGAAGGCCGCGCGAAATTCCGCGCCGCCTTCGATGCCTTCGCCGTCTCGGTGCGCGGTCCCGGCCAGGGCGTGATCCTGCGCAACGAAATGCCGTGGTTCCAGGTGATGATGGTGATGATCAGTCGCGTCGCGGTGGCGCCTGCGGATGCGCGTGCGGCGGGCAGGGCGGCTGGCGAGTACGCATAAGCCCTCTCCCGTCTCGAATGGCGTCAGGCCGCCTGCTGCCGGCCTTCCGCCATCGCCGTGCATTCGCGTTCGGCATGCACGAAGAAATCGCGCTGGATCTCCGCGAAGCTGCGATAGCCCTCGCGCGCGAGTTCGAGAATGCGTTCGCGCGATTCCGGGCGATAGCGTGCGGCCAGTTCCAGCGCCTTCATCGCTTCGGCCAGATGTTCGGCTTCGACGCCCTGCGATTCGAATGTGGCGTGGATGGTGATCCATGCATAGGCATGCACGAGTTTTCCGCCCAGCTCCACCCGGTAGTCGCGTTCGCGCAGGTACTGATAGAAGCCTTCGTGATGGCGCTCGGCGCGGAACACGCGGTCGATGATCGCGTATTCGCGGTCGGCCATCGATTCCGAAGCGATGTGGGTGCCGATCGAACGGACCAGCGCTTCGGCGTCGTGGGCCACGCTGCCGTAGCAGACGAAGGTGCGGGTGCGGGCGACGACGTCCTGCAGCCACGCCGGCGGCGCCGACAGCGCATTGCGTTCCGCCAGCGGCAATCCGGCGTAGTCCGCGGCGGCCTTGCGCATCGCCTGGGCGAGGGTGCGATGCGGCACCCGATGGCCCTTGTCGAGGTGTTCGTCGACGGTGGCATCCAGCACGTGCCCGGCGACATCCATGCCGCGTACCGCCTGCGCCCGGTCCGCTTCGTTGGGATCTAGGAACAGGTCCTGCGATTCGCCGAGGTTGCCCGACAGTTTGGCCACCAGCGCCCCGGCATACCCGTTCCAGCGGGTATAGCGGTCGATGAACAGGAACTGCGACAGCGGGTCGCGCACGGCGGCATCGCAGGCGCGGCGCACCGTGGCTTCCATCGTGGTCTGTTCGGCGGCGGTCTGGAATTCTTCGAGACGAAACATCGGCGCTCCGGGCGTTGATCGTGGCAAGGGAGAGGCTTTTCAGTAGCCCGGCGCGCGCGACCCTGTCAAGCGTCGGGCCTGCGGGGAGGCGGTCGAAACGAAAAAACCCGCGGAGTGCGCGGGTTTTTCGTTCGACGGATGCGGATCGCCGACTCAGAACTTCGGCTTCTCCGCTTCCGGCGTGGCGTTGTAGCGCTCGATCGACTCCATGATCAATCGCTTCGCTTCCTCGGCGGCGCCCCAGCCGTCGAGCTTCACCCACTTGCCCTTCTCCAGATCCTTGTAATGCTCGAAGAAGTGGCCGATGCGATCCAGCCAGTGCGGGCTGACCTGGTCGATGTCGGCGATGTGGCTGTAGCCGGAAAACACCTTGTCCACGGGTACGGCGAGCAGTTTCTCGTCGCTGCCGGCCTCGTCCTTCATGCGCAGCACGCCGACCGGGCGGACCCGGATCACCGACCCCGGCACCAGCGGCAGCGGCAGGATCACCAGCACGTCGGCAGGGTCGCCATCGCCGCACAGCGTGTGCGGCACGTAGCCGTAGTTGCAGGGGTAGCGCATCGGGGTGGACAGGATGCGGTCGACGAAGATCGCGCCGGAGGCCTTGTCGACCTCGTACTTGACCGGCTCGGCGTCCTTCGGGATTTCGATGATGACGTTGATTTCGTCCGGCGGATTCTTGCCGGTGGGGACGAGGTCCAGGCCCATGGCGGGGCTCCATTCGATGCGGGAAGTCACCCATTCTACGTCGGCGGATGTTGCGTCGCAGCAGCGGCTCGCCTGCGATCGGCTGCCGGACATGCGCACGGCGACCCGAAGGCCGCCGTGCGTGTCGTCCAGAATCCGCCGCAGCGCTTTACTGCACGGTGATTTCCACCCGACGGGCCTCGACAGGATCGCCGTTCCCGGTGGTCAACTCCGGCTTGCGCATGTCGATCATGCTTTCGCCGACGCCGGCCTTGACCAGCGCTTCCTGCACCGCTTGCGCACGACTGCGGGCAATGTCGGCGTTGATCTGCGGATTGCCGCTGGCGTCGTGGTAGCCGGAAATCGCGACCCGGCTGTCCGGATTGGTCTTGAGAGTGGCGATCACACGCGACAATGTTTGTGCAGCATCGGCCGGCAGGGCGGCCGAACCGGAAGCGAAATAGATCTTCGCCATCCGGCCCGGGTCGTTGGCGGGGTCGGCCGCAGCCGCCTGGACCTCGGCCGCCGAGGACATCGCGGGGGCTCCGGTATCGGCGGCGGCGGTCGCTGCGGCCACTGCGGCGGCCTCGGCCGCAGCGGCGGCTTCGGCGACGGCCGTTTCGTGACCGGCCGGCATGCCGCCCTCGACCTTGTTCACCGGCAGCAGCGGCACCAGCAGCAGGGCGACGATGTTGATGATCTTGATCAGCGGGTTGATCGCCGGGCCGGCGGTGTCCTTGTACGGGTCGCCGACGGTATCGCCGGTCACCGCAGCCTTGTGGGCCTCGCTGCCCTTGCCGCCGTGATGGCCGTCTTCGATGTACTTCTTGGCGTTGTCCCAGGCGCCGCCACCGGTGGTCATCGAGATCGCCACGAACAGGCCCGTGACGATGGTACCGATGAGCAGGCCGCCCAGGGCTTCAGCGCCCAGCAACAGGCCGACCACGATCGGTACAGCGACCGGCAACAGCGACGGCACGATCATTTCCTTGATCGCCGACTTGGTCAGCATGTCCACGGCTTTGCTGTAGTCGGGCTTCGCGGTGCCTTCCATGATGCCGGGGATATCGCGGAACTGGCGACGCACTTCCTCCACCACGCTGCCCGCCGCGCGGCCCACGGCTTCCATCGCCATCGCACCGAACAGGTAGGGGATCAGGCCGCCGATCAGCAGGCCGATGATGACCTTGTGATCGGACAGATCGAACGCGAAGGTCACGCCCGGATTCGCCGCCTGCAGGTTGTGGGTGTAATCGGCGAACAGCACCAGTGCGGCCAGCGCGGCGGAACCGATCGCGTAGCCCTTGGTGACCGCCTTGGTGGTGTTGCCGACGGCGTCGAGCGGATCGGTCACGGCGCGCACTTCCGGCGGAAGCTCGGCCATTTCGGCGATACCGCCGGCGTTGTCGGTGATCGGACCGTAGGCGTCCAGCGCCACGATCATGCCGGCCATCGACAGCATGGCGGTGGCGGCGATCGCGATGCCGTACAGGCCGCCCAGCGCATGCGCGCCCCAGATCGCGATGCACACCGCGATCACCGGCAGTGCGGTGGACTTCATCGACACGCCGAGGCCGGCGATGATGTTGGTGCCGTGGCCGGTGGTGGATGCCGCCGCGACGTGCTGCACCGGCTTGTACTGGGTGCCGGTGTAGTACTCGGTGATCCACACGATCACACCGGTCAGTACCAGTCCGATCAGCGCGCAGTAGAAGAGATTCATCGCGCCATGGGTGTTGTCGCCCATCAGCTGCATGGTGATCGGATAGAACGCGATGGCCGCCAGCACGCCGGAGACGATCACGCCCTTGTACAGCGCGCCCATGATCGAGCCGCCTTCCTTCACCTTGACGAAGAACGCGCCGATGATCGAGGCGATGATCGACACGCCGCCCAGCACCAGCGGATACAGCACCGCGTTCTTGCCGGCTTCGGCCAGCATCAGGCCGCCGAGGAGCATGGTCGCGATGACCGTGACGGCGTAGGTCTCGAACAGGTCGGCCGCCATGCCGGCGCAGTCGCCGACGTTGTCGCCCACGTTGTCGGCGATCACCGCAGGGTTGCGCGGGTCGTCCTCGGGGATGCCGGCTTCGACCTTGCCCACCAGATCGGCGCCGACGTCGGCGCCCTTGGTGAAGATGCCGCCGCCGAGGCGCGCGAAGATCGAGATCAGCGACGAACCGAAGGCCAGGCCGACCAGCGCGTGCAGCGCGGCCTCACCGGTGATGCCCATGTGCTTGGTCAGCACCACGTAGTAGCCGGCCACGCCCAGCAGGCCCAGACCGACCACCAGCATGCCGGTGATCGCGCCGCCCCTGAAGGCGACGTCCATCGCCGGCCCCATGCCCTTGCGTGCCGCTTCGGCGGTGCGGACGTTGGCGCGGACCGACACGTTCATGCCGATATAACCGGCCGCGCCCGAGAGCACCGCGCCGATCAGGAAGCCGATCGCGGTCGGCCAGTTGAGGAAGATGCCGATCAGTGCGAACAGCACGACACCGGCGACGCCGATGGTGGTGTACTGACGGTTGAGGTAGGCGCGCGCGCCTTCCTGGATGGCGCCGGCGATTTCCTGCATGCGCGCATTGCCGGCGGGCTGGCGGTTGATCCAGCGGGCCGAAATGATGCCGTAGAGAATTGCCACGACCGCGCACGCCAGCGCGATCATCAGTCCATATTGCTCAAGCATGAAACCCTCCCCAGAGTCGTAAAAAGAAGTACCAAGAAACCGCATGTGGACGTATCGCTGACTGCACAGAACCGGTCGCGGGAAACAGGACGAAACAGGGCGAAACAGTGACGTGGAAAGGCGACGTCGCGAGGCTTCGGCCGCGTTTAACCGGGCGACTATGGCATAGGGGCCGCCCCCATTGGAACCGGCCAACGCCCCTTCCGCCGGCGAGCCGACATGCGGCGGTGCGTCGCAGCACCGTGCCGGCCCGGCCCGCCGATCCGGCCAAGCCAGCGCGGGTTCACGCGGTGTCGGGCAGTTTGCCCAAGCCTTCCCGGCCGCTTTCCGGCCCCCAGAGAACGCCCATGCGCTTCACGACCATCGCCTGCCTGTCGCTGTTCCTGTCGTCCGTCGCGCCTGCGGCCCCGGCGCAAACCCCCGAAATCCAGCGCGAACCCTTTCCGGCGCAGTCGCCCGGCAAGGTGCACACCATCCGGATCATCCCCGAGGTCTGCGCCTATCTGCAGGGCAGTTTTGCGGCCGACACCGCCACGCCGTACCGCTACGGCGCCGCGCGCACCGGCAAGCGTTGCCAGCCGCGCGCACGGCTGGTCGACCCGGCCAAGGCGAACCCGTCCGCCGAGGCGGGCTGGATCCTCAATGACCTGATCCGTATCCCCAACGCCGGTTGCCCGGCGCAGCAGGCAGTGATCCGGATCTGGCGCAAGCCCACCAACAACGCCCCCCAGCTCGACGGTGAAGGCCGGCCGCGGATCTACCTGGAAGACGCCAAGCGCCAGGCGGCGGCCGGGAAGATCCCGGCACTGCCGCAGTACGCGGCAGTGCTGACGATGGAAGGCCGCGCTTGCCCTTGATGAGGTGAAGCGCGGATGCCTTGAGCGCGTGCCTCAGCCCTGCAGCGGCACGCCGACGCCGCGCAGGAAGGCTTCGACCTCGCGGGTGTAGTCGTTGTCTTCGCCAAGATCGCGGTTGATCTCCATGTGCGACATCGGTTTCTCCAGCAATTGCGTGCGCGTGCCGAAGCGCGCCGCCTTGTCGAGGAACAATCGATTGGCGGGGCACGAATCGCGACGCCCGCTGGCGCATACGGCAAGTACGGGCGCGATCTTCGTGTTCAATTGAGCGAGCGGCGAGGCCGCGCGCCAGTAGGCGGGATCCTTGCCGAAGGCGTCGTCGAACAGCGGTGGATTGCGGCCCCGCATCGTCGCCTCGGTATCGATCGCGCCGCCGTCCAGCAGCACGCTGGCACGCCATGGTTTCACGCCGGCCTGGCGGACCATCGCCGGCGATGCCGCCAACAGCCCGACGAGATGCGCGCCGGCGGAATGCCCCATCAGCACGAAACCGTCCGGATCGCCGCCGAGCGCGGCGACCGTGTCCTGCGCCTTTGCGACCGCGCGCGCGATATCGCGCGCCTGTTCGATCGGATCGGTGTCCGGCAGCATCCGGTAATTGGTCGAGATCACGATCGCACCCGCTGCGGTCCAGCGCTTCTGCTTGGCTTCGATCAGGCCGCGCATCGCCTTGTCGCCGCGCCGCCAGCCGCCGCCGTGCACGTAGAAGATGGTCGGTGCGCCTTTCAGTGGTGACGTGTCCGGCAGATACACATCGAAACGCTGCGCCGGATCCGGTCCGTAGGCGACCTCATGCATCATCGGAGCTGCGCTGGCGGTGGCTTGCGCTGCCGCAGGCGCCGGTTGACGGAACGCCGCGCCCAGGGCCAGCAACAGGACGAACGCCAAACCCGGCCACGGACGACGACGCATCGTGGTCATCGGGTCGGGGCCCGGTTACGGTCCTGATCGAGGTTCTGGTTAAGGTCCTGATTGCGCCGATGCGCGCGTATCCACTCGCGACGCTGCTCCTTCGGCATCGCCTTGAGCTGTTCGCGCAGCGGGGCGCGCTGTGCGGGCGGAAGGTCGCGGCGCTGCTCGAATGTCGCCCGCGCGTGTTTGCGCTGTTCGGGCGACATCTGTTTCCAGCGGCGCTCGCCCGCCTTCGCGCGCTGCCGCTGCTCCGGCGTCATCCGCTGCCAGCGTTCCGCGTGCTGCAGCATGCGCGTGCGCTGTCCGGGGTTCGCGTCCCAGCGTTCGCGCACCACGGTCATGATCGCATCGCGCTGAGCCGGGGTCAGACGCTCCCATTCCGGCGCCTGCGCCGTGCGCTGGGTGGATGGCGCAGTCGGCGGGGGCGTTTGCGCGAACGCCATGCCCGACAGGGCGAGCAGCAGCGCGCAGACCAGGATGAAAAGACGGTTCGAGCGGTTCATAGCGACTCCGTGACATCGGCCTGCGACTCTTCCGAGCCCAGCCACAGATAGAAATCGGGGCTTTCCTGCAGTGCGTCGAAGCCCATGGTCTCGTCTGCGGTATCGAATTCCGCAGCGAGCAGTTCCTCGGGCAGCGCGTCGTTCTCGATGGGCATGCCGTCGGTGGATGCGCTGTCGATGAGAGTGTCGTCGACGGCGACGGCATCGACGGCGACATCCGGCGCATCGGCACTGGCGATGACCGGCGCGGATGACGTCCCGGTGTCGGCCGCAGGCACGTTCGTTCCGGAGGCCGCTTCGATGTCCGATGCGGCGGCGATCGTTCCCGCCGGTTTCGGCGCGCCGCCATCGCGGTTGTCGCGCACCACGAACAGCCCGACCGCGAGCGTCAGCGCGGCGGCGCTGCCCAGCGCGAGCATCGGCCAGACGCGCACGGGGGCCGGGCCCGAGGCCTGTTTCATCGCTGCGCGGTGGCGCTGCGCAAGCTGCGCCTGCACCCGTGGCGAGAGACGGTCGAGCGATGCGGCATGCGCGCGGCGCGCGGCCTCATCGAGCGCGGTGTGCGAATCCTGGCGTGGGTGGTCCGAAGTCATCGGAAATCCTCCAACTGTCGTTGCAAAGTGTCGCGGGCCCGCGAGAGATGGGTTTTCACCGACCCCTCGCTGCAGCCCATGATCCGCGCGGTGGTGGCGACATCGCAGTCTTCCAGCACGCGCAGGGTGAAGGCCTCGCGCTGGCGCGCGGGCAGCGTGCGCAGCGCGGTGGCCACGGATCGATAGGTCTCGCGGTTGTCGTGCGTCCGCGATGGATCGGGGGCATCGTCGGGCGCCTGATCGATCCAGTCGATCGCATCGTCGTCCTCCGTTTTCGCGCTCGGCGACACCAGCCAGCGCATCCGGAACAGACTGCGCCGCTGCAGATCCACGATCCGGCTGCGCAGGATGCTCCAGAACAGCGGTGTCCACTCCGCCGACGGCCGCTCGCGATAGCCCATCATCCGGATCATCGCGTCCTGCACCACATCCAGTGCGTCCTCGCGATGCCGCAGCCCGAGTTCGGCGAAGCGGAACGCGCGCGCCGAAATGCCCTCAAGGAACGCATCAAGGGAAAAGTCCTCGGCCGCCCCCGGGGAGGAGGCGGCCGAGGAAACACGCGTGGAGGTGTCATCGGAGCTCACGCGTGCAAGCTTAAGGCCACGAAGGTCATCGGCGGCGCGACCGTCTGCCATCGGAGCGGAGACTCAATGCCTGTGGTCCCAGCGCCGGTCGAGGCGCTCGCCGCGACGGTCCAGGCGGTTGTCGGCCACGTCGCCCTTGTGGTCGAGGCGGTTCTCGATGCGGTCGCCCTTGTTGTCGAAATGGGCGGCGCGGCGCTCGTGGCCATGGTTCTCGGCGACTTCGGCCCGGCGGTCCAGGCGCTCGTCGATGCGGTCGCCCTTGCGGTCGAGGCGGTTGTCGATATGGTCGCCCCGGTGGTCGAAGCGGCGCTCGACGCGGTCGCCACGGTCGGCGGCCTGGGCCGTACCTGCGGCCAGGGCCGCCAGCAGCAGGGAAACGGTGATCAGCGATCTGGTCAGCGGCAATGTCATGGGTTGTCCTTCTGGAAGGGAGGAATGTCGGTGCGGCAGGCCTGCGGGCAGGGAAGAGAACGCCCCCACGGCCGGCCGGTTGACACGCCCCCGCGCCATTCATGTCGCGGTTATGATGCCGACAGACCCTATGTGGAGAACGACGATGGCGGATGGTTTCGTGGCGCTGTACATCTTCATGCTCGCGGCGATCGCCGGGCATGTGATCATTTCGCGGGTCCCCGTGATCCTGCATACCCCGCTGATGTCCGGCAGCAACTTCATCCACGGGATCGTCCTGATCGGCGCCATGGTGGTGCTGGGCCACGCTGATACCCCCCTGGAGAAGGCCATCGGCTTCATCGCCGTGCTGCTGGGGGCCGGCAACGCCGCAGGCGGTTACGTAGTGACCGAGCGCATGCTCGACATGTTCAAGTCTTCCAAGAAGCCCGCCACCGGCGGCAAGGGAGAGAAGGCATGAGCATGCCCGAACTGCTGACGCTGCTGGTCAAGGCCAGCTATCTCATCGCCGCCACCCTGTTCCTGCTCGGCCTGCAGCGCATGGCCTCGCCCAAGACCGCGCGCAGCGGCATCCAGTGGGCGGGCGTGGGCATGCTCATCGCCACCACCGCCACCTTCTTCCTGCCCGGCCTGCACAACATCGCGCTGATGGCCGCCGGCATCGCCATCGGCATCGCCGTCAACTGGACCTGGGGCAAGAAGGTCGCGCTGACCGACATGCCGCAGATGGTCGCGCTGTTCAACGGCATGGGCGGCGGCTCCGCTGCGGCCATCGGTGCGGTCGAACTGTTCAAGTATTCCGCCGCAGGCCATGCGCCCAACGTCTGGACGCTGGCGCTCGCGGTGATCGGCGCGCTGATCGGCGCGGTCTCGCTCACCGGTTCCATCATCGCTTGGGCCAAGCTCGACGGCCGCATGGACAAGCGCTACACCTTCCCCGGCCAGCAGATCTTCAACGCCCTGGTCGGCATCGCCGCCATCGTGCTCGGCGCGTTGGCGCTGTACACCCTCGAAGTGCCGTACATCGTCGCGTTCTTCATCGCCGCGCTGGCGCTGGGCGTGTTGATGACCCTGCCCATCGGCGGCGCCGACATGCCGGTGGTCATCTCGCTGTACAACGCCTTCACCGGTCTCGCGGTCGCGTTCGAAGGCTATGTGCTGGGCAACGAAGCCCTGATCATCGCCGGCATGATGGTCGGCGCCGCAGGCATCCTGCTCACGCGTTTGATGGCGAAAGCGATGAACCGCTCGATCAACTCGGTGCTGTTCTCCAACTTCGGTGCTACCGGTGAAGCAGCGGCCATCGAAGGCAGCCAGAAACCCATCGACGCCAGCGACGTCGCCGCGATGATGGCCTTCGCCGAACGCGTGGTGATCGTCCCCGGCTACGGCCTCGCGGTCGCGCAGGCACAGCACAAGATCTGGGAACTCAGCCAGCGCCTGATCGAACGCGGCGTGAAAGTGAAATTCGCGATCCATCCGGTTGCCGGTCGCATGCCCGGGCATATGAATGTGCTGCTGGCCGAGGCTGGCGTGCCGTATGACCTGATCGTGGATATGGAGGACATCAACCCCGAGTTCGCCAATACCGATGTGTCGCTGGTGATCGGTGCGAATGACGTGGTGAATCCGGTTGCCAAGACCGACCCGGCCTCACCGATTTATGGGATGCCGATTCTGGATGTCGTGAATTCGAAGAACACGATAGTGATCAAGCGCGGCAAGGGCACCGGGTTTGCCGGGATCGAGAATGCGCTGTTTTATGCGGATAACACGCGGATGCTTTATGGGGATGGGGCGGAGATGGCTAGTGCGCTTGTTAGCGAGTTGAAGGCGCTCGATGGCGGGCATTGAAGTTGTAGGCCGGGTCATTGGCCCAGCCATGCCATTCATCAATAAGCTGGGTCGCTGACCCAGTCTATGGGCTAATTTTTTTCGTACCCAATGGAACAGTTCCTCACGACATTGGTCGAGACACCTGATGAAGAAGCATTGCTTGACTTCTGTCGAAGACGCACGCTTCACGGTACGCCAATGGTTTTCAATGGCAATGAGGATGCGTATTACGAGTTCCGTAAGCGAATCGCCAATAAGTTCGAGATCAACTTTCATGAAGTGTTTATTACGGGTTCGGCAAAGCTTGGCTTCAGCCCCCACAAGCGCAAACTGTTTGACTATGACTCGGATATCGACGTTGCAATCATTTCTGTCAAGCTCTACGACAGAATCATGTCTTCAATCCACGAATACCAGATGGAGCTTCGCGAGAACCGCAAGGCAGTGTCGAGCGAGGAATTAAAGAGGTACCACAAATTTCTTGAGTATGGCGCCATCGGGTGGATGCGTCCCGATCTGCTTCCGACTTCGTTTAGAGTGAATGACCTGAAGCGCGATTGGTTTGATTTTTTTGACTCGATCTCCCACGGTAAGAGTGAGGTCGGTAACTACAAGGTCACGGCTGGCGCGTTCAAGAGCTACTCTTGCCTTGAAAGTTATACGCTGAGTGGTTTGCGTTCACTCAGGACAAAATTACAAGTAGGAGCGACCAATGCCGCTACAAATCAAGCCTAGCGTGACCAATCCTACGGTCGCTGACGTTTACCAGCTCATCGACGAGGGCAAGCTTATCCTGCGGCCTGACTTTCAGAGAAAGTTTGTGTGGACGCATGAGCACCAAGAGGCGTTCATAGATACCATGTTAAACGGGCTTCCCTTCCCGGAAATATATGTGTGTGAAGGTGAAATAGACGTGCAAAAACTACGCACAACGCGTCTTGTCATCGATGGACAGCAACGACTTACGACGATACGAAACTACATTGAAGGAAGGCATGTCAATCCGCTTTTGAAGGTTCCCCCTTATCAAGGGCTAACTAATGAGCAGAAACAGAATTTTCTCAGTTACCAGATAGTCATGCGGGACCTTGGAAAAGTTGACGAAGACACAACGCGAGAGATATTTCGCCGCATAAATCTCACCAAGTTCAAACTTGACGATGTTGAGATTCATAACGCTGTATACGACGGACATTTTATCCAGGCAGCGAAGTTCATTCTTGAGAATGTTGGCCTTGAGCAGTACGGCGTGCTGAAGGAGTCTGAGTTCACGCGCATGGCGGATCTTCACTTCGTTTTGCTAGTAATGGCGACTCTTGAGAACGGCGGCTACTTTGCCCAAGACCGAGAGGTGGAGCCAAAGGTCGCGGGATTCAACGAAGAGTACGCAGGTAAAGATCACATGATTGCATTGCTCATCAAGACATTCGCTACAATACGAGATCTCGATTTGCCATATGATTCAATGTGGTTTAGGAAATCGAACTTCTTCACTCTTATTGTGGAAACGGCAAGGAATATCGAGAGACTGCCTAAAGATTTTAAGGATAAGCTCCTGAAGCTAGAGGGCGACGTGATGGCGAATCGTATGAATACAGATTCTGAGTTTTATAAGTACTACTCTTACATGTATCAAGCAACTCATGGTCGTTCTGCTCGTGTCGTTCGCGCAAATTTTTTCGAAAGATACTGTCTGTGAGATTCAGCGCGTAGGGGGGTGAGCGCAGCGATGCCCACCCGAACAGCCCGATGTCGCTTGGTTGTCTCTGAATCTGATATGTCATGATGGTGGGCATCGCTGCGCTCACCCCACCCTACGAAACTGGTTGACTCCGCTGGAACGGAAGACAGAGGTCAGAATAGACATTCCGCGCCGTGTTCCAAAAGCACGCTCTCACCCCAGTTCTAGCAAGTAGGGTGGGCTCCTGGCCCACCGCCCGTGCAACCGAACGGTCGCGATGGTGAGCCATAGACCCGTTTTGCAAAAAGCTGCGGAGGCCAGTAATCGCATGAAAAATCGTCTGCAAGAGACCGATGGTGAGCCGATCGACAAGCGACTGCCAGTCATGCCGATCTCGGCATCGGCTGGCTCGGATGGCGGTGATGGGAAGGGGCGGCCTCCGCCCGGCCTCATGCCGGCCAAAGAGCCTCTCCCTCTTACCCGCAGGGAAAAGGAATGTCTTCGTCTTGCAGGCCACGGGATGATGGCCCGTGAAATCGGGCAGTTGCTGAAGATCAGCGAGCGGACTTGCATATTCCATCTGCAGAACGCGGCGCACAAGCTCGGGGTTTACAACTTGCAGGAGGCGATTGGAGAAGCAAGAAAGACTGGGACGCCCACAAACTGATGAAAGCAGCGGTCAGAATAGACATTCGGTGCCGTATTCAAAAATCACGCTCTGACCCCCGTTCCAGTTGAGGATTTTTGATGCGCCGTAGAACTGAAATTCTGCTTTCCTGGGCTGTCAATGTTGTCGCATTGAACGGTTTATCTCTAAAGGATCTGGCTTGCATGCTCATTGGAAATGGAACTGCCATTGCTCGGCGCGCTGACGCTGCGATGCTTTATCGGCTTGCTCGAATTCAGATTCTGCTCTTGGCCGTCCTGTTCTTTTCAGCACCACTGTCAGCGCAAACATCCGACCAACCCTTGCCTTCGGCCGAGCAAGTCGATGCTTATATTGAACAGGGGATGCGGCAGCTTGAAATTCCAGGGGCTGCTGTAGCGCTTATCGCAGATGGGAAAATCACACACCTGAAAGGCTTTGGAGATATTGATGGCGCTGGAACGCCTGTATCGGCGAAAACACCATTTCAGCTTGGCTCTGTCAGTAAATCATTTGCTGCGCTCGTCGTTTTGCAGCTTGCCGAAGAAGGGCGGTTATCGCTCGACGATCCGGTATCGAAATATATCCCGTATTTTCGGGCCGATGATAAAACGGCCTCTGACAAAATCACTGTGCGTCACCTGCTCAGTCACCGTAGCGGCTTGACCACGCTTGACGGCAACAGGCATCAAGACACGACTTATCGCGGTGATGATGCGATGGAACGTGTTATCCGGGAGTTGAGGTCTGCTCATCTCTTCGCAATGCCCGGCGACAGATTCCAGTATTCCAACGCGAATTACATCGTGCTGGCTCAATTGATTGAAACGGTGGAGAAGGTTCCATATGAGAAGGTTGTAAAGGCCAGGATCTTCTCGAAGCTCGGAATGAATAATTCCTACGTGCAAATTGCCGATGCTGCAACTGCAGAGCCCGCCGTCGGACATACCCAGTGGTTTGGCCGTACATTCGAAAGAAATTTCATTGCAGGCAGGGCGATGATGGGGCCTGGTGGCATTACGGCCAGCGCTGAAGATCTGGCTGCCTATCTCATCGCTGTCTTCGAGAACGACCCCCGCATCATGCCAAAAGCACTCTCCGAAGCCTTGGCCAGGGAACGGAAGGGTGGTTATGAGTTTGGTTGGGAATTCGATACCGTCGATGAGCAGCGGGTCGTTTTTCATGGCGGTCTGAACCCGGGTTTTCTTGCCATGGTCAAGTACACGCCGGATACCCGGAAGGGCGCGCTTGTCTTGACCAATATGTCGAGCAGCCTTGAGGGGAATTTCATATACGGTGCAACGGACTATGCGTTGGGTCTTCCACCTACGGATATATCGCCGCCAAGTATCGCTTTGCTGCGGTTGTGGGGAACGTTGGGTCTGACATTTTTGTTGGCGATGGGTTGTGTGTTGTCGTTGTATGCATTGATCAAGCGTGCGCCAAAATCTCCGCGCAGATCCGTTGCAATGAAATGGCTGTGGATTGGCGTTCCGTCACTTTTTCTGTTTGGGCTGAGCTATTTTCTGGTGTTTGTCGTCCCACAGTTGAGCGGAGTCAACTTGACGGCAGTGCGTATGTTTTATCCCGACTTGGGATTGCTTTTGGCTGTATCGTCAGGAATTGCTATTTTTTGGGCTGTTGCCCGAGCTGTTTTGTTAATTGCAAAATCGGGGGCGCGGAAGACTGGGACACCCACAATTTGAAGGGTTGACGGTAAGACCAACTGGCAAAATTCAGGGCGGAACCCGCGTGGCGGATTTCGCCGAATACGAATATCGGTATGCCGGTTGTGCCGCGACCGGCCACCATTCACAGGACAATTGATGAGCGATGCCTCGCGCCCACCACCCGCGCCTGCCGGCCTGACCCGCGCGGTAGGCCGCTGGCAGATTCTGGGGCTGTCGATCAACAGTGTGGTCGGCAGCGGCGTGTACCTGTTGCCGGCGACGGCTTTCGCGCTGCTCGGCCCCTTCAGCGTGTGGGGTGTGCTGGCTGCGGGCCTGACCGTGAGCCTGCTGGTGCTGTGCTACGCCAAGGCGGCCAGTCATTTCGAACAGCAGGGCGGCAGCGCGCTGTATGCGCAGGAAGCCTTCGGGCCGTTCGCCGGGTTCCAGATCGGCTGGACCATCTGGTTGACCCGCGTAGCCACGGCCGCATCGCTGAGCAACGGATTGGCCGACGCGGTGGCGCGCTTCTGGCCGGCCGCCGGCACCGGCGTCGGTCGCACCACGATCATCGCAGGGTCGCTGCTGCTGCTCGGTGCGATCAATATCGTGGGCGTGCGCCAGGCCGCACAGCTGTCGCTGGCGCTGGTGTTCGGCAAGCTGCTGCCGTTGCTGCTGTTCGTATGCATCGGCGTGTTACACGTCGACTGGGAACTCGCCTTGGGCGGTCCCGCTGCCGGCGCAGTCGACCTTCGCAGCACCAGCGAAGCCGCACTGCTGCTGCTCTTCGCCTACGCGGGATTCGAGAACCTGTCGGTCGCCGCTGGTGAATACCAGAACCCGCGTCGCAATGTGCCGTTCGCGCTGGTGGCGATGATCGTGCTGGTCACCATCATCTATGCGGCGGTGCAGTTGGTGGCGCAGGGCACGCTGCCGGACCTGGCAACATCGTCTACGCCGCTGGCCGATGCAGCCGCCAGCTTCGGTGGTGAAGGTCTGGCGCTGCTGCTAACGGTCGGCGCGGCGCTGTCCATTCTCGGCACCAGCAACGCGACCCTCTTGTTGGGCCCGCGCTTCCTGCACACGCTGGCGGTGGGCGGTTACGGTCCGCGCGTACTGGCCCGCGTGCACCCGCGTTTCCGCACTCCGGATATCGCCATCGCCGTACAGTGCGTCGTGGCGATGGCGTTGGCGCTGAGCGGCTCGTTCGTCCAGTTGGCGCTGCTGTCGATGGTCACGCGCCTGTTGGCCTACATCACCACTTCGGCCAGCGTGCTGGTGCTGCGGAGGCGCCACGGCGATCCGCCGGGCGCGCTTCGGCTGCCGGGCGGTCCGCTGATCCCGCTCGCCGCCTTGGCGCTGTCGCTGGCCCTGCTGCTGAGCGCCCGGCCAGCGCACCTCATGGCGGTAGGCATCGCGGTGCTGATCGGCAGCGTCGTCTACCGATTCCCGCGGCGCGCGGGCTGAGTGAGGGCTTCGGAACACGGCGGTGGGTGTCCCCAGTTTCCTGCGGTGGGTGTCCCCAGTTTTCGCGCCGTCACGACGCAGCGTTTTCGGCTATCTATCCAAGCATTCTTTCGCTCGCGCCACGGCCGCAATGGCGCCTAATGTGTGTAGTACCATGCTCGGCGGGAGTTTGCGGAGCAGATGAATGGATTCGGCAGGTAGGAAACTGGTGGTCGGCTGGGTGCCGATCCTTTTATGGCTGTACGGCGGGATCGTGGTCTTTTCGGGGATCATGCGATTCGTGGTCACCGGCCAAGCCTTGATCACGGGTCAGCCGGTCGCCGACCCGGTCTTCATGGTCTATGTGCAACAGCCCTGGTTGCCGGCGATCCACATCCTGGCGGGCACGGTGTTCATGCTGCTGGGGCCGCTGCAGTTCATCCCATCGATCCGTCGCTACTGGCCGAAGACCCATCGGGTTTCGGGGCGTGTCTTCATCGTCTGCGGATTGATCGCCGCAGCGACCGGGCTGGGGGTGGAGTTCCTGTTTCCGCTGCGCGGCGGCTACGTCAAGCGTGCGGCGATGGTGCTGTTTTCGCTGGCAATGCTCGTTGCCTTGGCGCTCGCCTGGCGGGCGGCGATACGGCGCCGGATCGATCTGCATCGCGCCTGGGTGGTCCGTGCTTACGCAATCGGCCTGGCGTTATCGACGACGCGTCTGTATTTCATTCCCGCTTACCTGATGTACGGCAACCCCAGCAAGTTCGAGGCGGCGACGGTGACTTGGCTCGGGTTCTGTCTCAACTGCCTCGTGGCCGAATGGATCGTGCGGCGAACGCGGCGAATGCAGAGATCGACAAGCCCCGGCGCTGCCGAAGCGGCAGCGACGTAAAGACTGGGACGTAAAGACTGGGACATCCACAATCTGATCGTAAAGACTAAACGTAAAGACTGGGACATCCACAATCTGAAACACCGGAATGACAAGGCGATCCGTCCTCTCGGATCGCTTCGATGTTCGCGTCAAAAAAAGCGCATCGAAATTCCATCGTCCAAGAGCGATGCTCCCTGACGGGCGACAATTTCCCCCTCTAAGGTTCATCCCAAATTGGCCGCCAAGCGAATGCCCTTGAGCCAGCGTTGACCAAGGCGTTCGGCGAGTGCGATCAGATTCTGAGCAGAACCCGCAGCGCGCGCCCAACCGTTGCCGTAGGCGGCGACACGGGTCGTCCAACACGCCGGGTTGCGATCGATGATCGATACGATGGCAGGCGCGTTCTGCGCGATCCGTCCACGTTTGTCCGGTGCGAGCGTGCGGCCGGTCCAATCCAGGAGTTGTAGATAGTCCGCAGTGGACAAGTTCAGGTCTGGAGACAGGTTGCCCGCGATCGGTTTCAGCGGTCGGGTGAGCATCGCCGGGCTCGATTTCGCGATGGCGATGCGCGTAGCCACGCTGGTATGTGTGGAGGCTTCGAGACGATCCGCGATTCCTGCCCGGATCGGGTTGAGATCGACGTATGCCATGGCGGCGAGCACCGAGCGCTCGTCGCACAATGCCTGGCACTTGTAGCGGCCTTCCCAGAATCGTCCCTTGCAACCGTCCTCGCGATTCGCGCGACGTGCGATGGGTTCGACCAGGCAACGCATCAGCCATGACAGGCTCCCGAGCCGTCGCCGGATCAGGCTCAGCCGAGCCGGATCGACGAGCAGGCGCATGCGCTTGTGTTCGATGGCGGCCTCGGTGTCTTCGCGTGGCGGGAAAAGACGCACCCAGCGGCTAGCCACTTCTTCATCGCTCCATGCCGATGCTTCGGCAGGTTCGATCCTGAGCACCAGATGCAGATGATTGCTCATGACCGCATAGGCATGGATGGCGACTGCGTAACATTCGGCCACCAGATGGATGCGCGCCTCAACCCAGGCCTTGCGATGTTCGAACGAACGCCCGGAGTAGTGATCGACCCCGCACAGGAAGGCGCGGCGCACGCATCGCTGGACGCAGTGATAGGTACCGACGAGATCGGGTGGAGCGATATGGGAGCGCGGTCGGGTCATGCGGCCATCGTGCCCCGGCGAGGTGTGGCGGTATGTCGGTGATTGCGGTAAGTTCGTGTCGGGAAAGTCTGAGTTGTGGGTGTCCCTATTTTCATCTCCTTCTGAGTTGTGGGTGTCCCTATTTTCCTCTCCCTATTTTCCCTCCGGAATAAACGAGGGTTGCCATGATGTCGTCGATCCACATGCACACAAATTCTCGCGCTTGGGTTCGGGGCGCAGTCCAGCGGGCTGCCTGCGTACTCGTCATGTTGATGACGGCCACGTTCGGCTTCCGGACGCAGGCCGCGGATGACTTTGCATCCACGAAGCCGATGCAGCGCGTGGAGTATTGGCAGAAACGCGAGGCGGATATCGCCGTACATTTGCGCGATACCGAAGCGCTGTCGAAAGTGAAGCTGGTGTTTCTCGGCGATTCGATCACCGATTTCTGGCAGCTCGGCGACAACCCGTGGGTGACCGGCCAGCTGTTCGGCAAGCAGTCGTGGGACGAATCATTTACGGGTGCGCCGGCCGAGAATCTGGCGCTGAATCTCGGCATTTCCGGGGACCGCACCGAGCACGTGCTGTACCGGATCCTGCCCGCATCGGCGGGTGGATTGGGGCAACTGGATGCGCCGGAACTGCAGCCGGATGTCATCCTCGTGCTCATCGGCGTCAACAACACCTGGGCGGAAGAAACGCCGGTCGTGGACAGCGTCGTGGCGGGCATCGTCCAAGTGGTCAACGCCGTCCACGCACGCAAGCCCGATGCCCGCATCGTGCTGCAATCGCTCATCCCGACGAACGACCCGGTGAAGAATCGCGATGCGTTATTGCCGATCAATCGCCGTATCGCTGATCTTGCGACGAGCCCACAATTCTCGGCGTTCGTGTCCTATCTGGACCTCTATCCATTGTTCTCGGATGCGGCAGGCCAGCAGATCGGCGGCTACTTCGTCAACGATGGCGTCCATCCCAATCAGAGCGGCTACCGCGTCTGGCGCGACAGCCTGGTGCCGTATCTGCGTGAGCTTCGCGCGCGCCAACCCTGAATGCGTAAGGCAAGCGTGGGCTGAGCGCAGCGAACCCCACCATGAACAAACGATGTCGCTTGGCCATCTCCGTGTTTGATCTGTCGTGATGGTGGGGTTCGCTGCGCTCACCGCCACCCGGCGAAGCTGTTGATGGCTTCCAAACGATAGGACATGCGCGATGCAAGTGAAACACATCACCCCGATCCTCAACGTCTCCGATCTGGCGCAGAGCTTTGCCTGGTTCGAAAAGCTCGGCTGGAAGAAAGGCTGGGAGTGGGGCGAGCCGCCCAGCTTCGGCGGTGTGCATTCCGGGCACTTCGAGATTTTCCTGTGTCGCGACGGACAGGGTGGGCGCGGGCAGAGCGGCCGTGCCGCCACCTTCGGTCCGGAGTCCAACGAGGCCACCGAGAAAGGCGTGTGGATGTCGGTCTGGGTCGACGATGTGGACGCGGTGCATCGCGAATGTCTCGAACAGGGGATCGAGGTGACCTGGCCGCCCACCGACATGCCGTGGAATGTCCGCGAGATGCATATCCGTCATCCGGATGGGCATGTGTTCCGGATCAGTTGCGGGGTTGAGCGCGCGGACGGATGATGAAGCAAAGGCGGGCTGGTTATTCGCTTCGGTGCACTCTGGTCGCGGTAAATAGCCAATCCGATTCGAGTTTCCGCCAACAGGTGGCTGCGAATGTATCTCCGTGGAGAGTGCAGTGATTGATCGCGTGGGAAAAACCCCGGACGATATCGCGGAGGTCATGGGAGAACGCTTGGACGATCCGTCCAAACGTGCGCAAAGCAAGCCTGAAGACGATGAGGTTGCTCGCGAATTCAGATACGGCTACGGACTGCTGTGCGTCATACCGTTCGCATACGAATATGGTTTCGATTTCCTCATCCCGCCGTTGTTGCTGTGGGGCGTGATGCAGGTCGTTTCCGCTTGGAAGGTCGAGCTGCGTCTTTGGCATGGGCACCTGCCGACCACCGTCGGATGGGTGGTCGCCGGTCTCGGTTCGGCCTGGGGCTTCGCAATCCTCGTGACATAAGCCCGTAGGCGCTGCGCACGGCATTCTCTTCAAGATATCCAGGACGACCTGCCCGGCGCGATAGAATACGTCTATGGCGGGCGTGGTCTCGATGCAGTGCCCGCGAGATGTTTCGATATTCCGGGTTCTGGAGGTTTTGGATGAATGGTTCGCGTCGTATCCGTGTGCTTTCGTGGCTCGGAGCAGCAGTGCTGCTGTGCGGTTTAGCGGCAAGTCCCGCGCTGTTGGCGGGGAACGTCCTGCGCGATGCGGACCGTCAGGCGGAAGTCGCGCAGCCGCTCGTGTACCGGCCGGAGACGCCCTTCGATGCGCAGCAAGCGGCCCAGGCGATGGCGCCCGGTTCCGCGACGATCCGTGGCGTGGTGTTCCATCGGCTCGATCGGTTCGGCAATTACGCACTGCTTCCCCCGAATCCGGTCAGGACGATGGAAGGGATCGATGTCTTTCTGTATCCCGCCACGCCGCACATGGTCGAATTCATGAAGCTGCTGGACAAGCATGTCTACCGCAAGCTGAGGATGCCGATCGTTCCGCAGAACCGCAGGCCGAAGCAGGTGCTGTTCGACGATGCGGCGCTGGATTATCGAAAAGTCGTCAAGAGCGACCAGTACGGCCGCTATACCTTCTCCGATCTGAAGCCGGGCCGCTACATCGTGTATTCCGCTGCCTATGTCACCAGCAATTTCAATGTGTCGGTCCCGGTGGGCAGCTCCGAGGTCAGCTACGGCATCTACGGTACTGACAGCGTGACGCACTACGGACTGGAAGAACGCACCCGGAGGACGGACATCGAGTATCGCAACTACATCGATATCAAATCGGACGGGCAGGTCGTCGAAGTGGAATCGTTGTTCAAACCGGTGTACTGATCGGCGCGAACGCTCGACGATGATCCGCAGCACGCGCATCTGCGCTATGGTGCGCGGGTGCCCATTCCCGGCGTCGCATCGATGCCAGAAGCGTGGAGTCCCGCATGCGTGGTTTCGATTTCAGTTCCTGGCAGGCGGTGCTTTCGACGCTGTTCGGATTGGTGGTGATCACGCTGATCGGCGTGGGCATCCGGTTGATCGTGATGCAGACCATCCAGCAGCGGCGCGAGCGCGAAAACCGCCAGATCAATGAGCGATTGCGCACGCTGATCGCGGCGTACAAGGCGCTAGGCGGTTCGTTTTCCGGGGATCTTTCGGTCGATTCCACCCATCTGCGCGATCTGCGACGCCGCAGCGAATCCGCTCGTCCTGCGACCGGGGCTGCACTGACGCCTGCCGGGGCACCGACGATCTCGCTTGCGGACGCCAGTTCCGACCGCTCTCGGCGTATCCGCGATGCGGTGGAAGCGGCGTTGTCCGACATCCTGCTGCTGGGCACCGACGAACAGGTGCGCCTGGCGGCGCGGGCGGCCACCGAGATGGCCGCCGGCCGGCCGGTACACACGGCGGAGCTGGTGGTGTCGCTGCGCGATTTCATCCGGCGCGTGCTGGATCTGGACCCGGTTCCGGCGGACCTGTCGATTCCGCAGCAGGGGCCGACCCGTCCATCCGGCGCGAAAGGCAAAGGCGACGGTGGCGGTGGGCGTGAGGGTAAGGGCGAAGGCGGCGGGCGGAGTGGTGGCGGTGGCGGTGGCGGTGGCGGTGGTGGAGCTGCGGGTGCGGGCATGGGAGCCGGCGTGCTGATGGCCGGCGACAGCGATCAGGATCCGTCGCTTTGAAACCGTCGGCGCAGGCCGGTGGGCATCGCTTTCGTCACGTGAGAGCCGTCGCGGTGGAGTTGTCGTGAATCCGCATTCGTTTGAAGCCATACGTCAGCGGCCCGGGATGTACATCGGCAATACCCGGGACGGTTCGGGTTTGGCTCATATGCTGTGGGAAGTGGTCGCGAACGCGCTCGACGAGCATCTGGCGGGACATTGCGACCGCATCGCGATCGCGGTTGCCGAGGACGGCGCGATCAGCGTCGAAGACAACGGTCGGGGCATCCGTGTGGATGAGATCGACGGCGTGTCGTTCGCGGCGCGGGCGCTGACTTCGTTTCATACCGGCCCGACGTTCGATGGCCACGCGCCGCACGAGCATATCGGTACGCGCGGTGTCGGCCTGTTCGTGGTCTGCGCACTCTCTTCGTGGCTGGAATTGCAGGTCTGTCGCGATGGTCGGCGCTACGGGCAGCGCTTCGAGCGTGGGCTCGCGGTGTCGATGCTGTGCGAAAGCGGTGTGGTCGAGACGACCGGCACCCGCATCGTATTCTCCCCGGATCCGCAGATCTTTTCGAACACCGGGCTGGACACGGGGCCGGTGCTGGTGCGGCTCAGGGAAATGGCCTGTTTGTTCCCGCAACTGACGCTGGTGTTCAAGGACCGTCGCGCACATGTGTTCCACGAGCCGGATGGACTGGCGTCGTATGTCCGTGCATCCGGTGCGTTTCGTGGCGCGAAACCGCTGACGGACGCGTTCGTCTGCACATCGTCGGACGAATCGATCCTCGTTGAAGTCGCGGCGCTCTGGTGCAGGTCTCCGGGCACGTCGCTGGAAAGTTTCGCCAACGTGATGCGCACGACGGACGGCGGCACGCACGTGGATGGCATGCTGCGCGGCCTGGTATCGGGCGTGCGCCAAGCGTTGCCCGATGCGAGTCGGGGGCGGCGTCGCGCGGAGATCCAACGTGTGCTCACGTCAGGCCTGAGCGCTGTCGTTTGCGTCCGTCTCGACGATCCCGAATACGGCCGGCCAACGAAAGACCGGCTGTCGAGTCCGCACGTGGCAGCGGTGGTCGAACGCTGCATCGCGGAGCCGTTCGCGGTTTATCTGCGATCAGAACCGGTGCTGCTCATGCAACTGGCCGACGGGCTGCGGCGCGATGCGGATGAAGGCCGATGATGAAGATGTGTTTGCGTCCAGGAGCTTCGACACCATGCATGCGCAACTGACGCACTTCCTGAAAATCCGCGATTACCTGACGGACGATTTTCTCGGCGGTCCGAAAATCATCTCGCTGGCAACGGCGATCAATCTGCAGAAGGGCGCTACGCTGGTCTTCGTATTGGCGATGATGGCGATCCACGACGTATGGACGCCGACGGCGTGGACGTATCTTGGTCTGCACGGCAGCTATGGTCTGGTCTGGCTGCTGAAGGAAGCGCTTTTCCCCGATCCGGGTTGGCAGAAGAAGATCACGATCGGTGGCGCAGTCAACGCATGGCTGTTCGTGCTGGGGCCGTACTGGATCGCGCCGTGGCTGATCGTCACGCAGCGCATCGAACAACCGCCGGCAGTGCTGGGTGCGGTCATCGTGCTGTATGCATTGGGCATCGCGCTGATGGTGGGTGCCGATGCACAGAAATTCTTCGTGCTGCGCGCACGGCGCGGTTTGATCGCCGATGGTTTCTTCGCACGCACGCGCAATCCGAACTATCTCGGCGAGATGATGATCTATGCGGGTTTCGCCATCGTTGCGGGGCATTGGTTGCCGTGGGCGGTGTTGGCCTGGGTGTGGCTGGGCTTGTTCGTTCCGAACATGCTGCGCAAGGACGACAGCCTGTCGCGTTATCCGGAGTGGTCGGCTTACAAGGCGCGCACCGGGTTGTTGTTGCCGCGTATCGGGGCGGCGGGTGTCCCGCGCTGATTTTTCTGGCTGGTTTCCGAGGCTGGTTTCCGAGGCTGGTTTTCGAGGCGCGTCCTCAAAGCGGATTACCCGGACTGAATCAACGCCCCAGCCACAGCGCGATGATCACCGCGACCGCGTACCACGCCAGTTCCGCAGGCTGATTGGCCAGGCCGAACAGGGTCTGCGCGTAATCGGTGCCGAGGCGCTGCACGGAGTCCGTCAGTCCCAGTCCCATCGGGCCGCCGACCTGGACTGCGGCGATGAGCCAGTTGGCCAGCAGGATCGTCGCCAGCGTGGCGACGACGGTGATGGCCGCTCGCGGCAGCCCGGGCGCGGTGCGCACGAGCCGCAGCAGCAATGCGATGTCGGCGGCGGTCAACGCGGCGACCCACGCGCACTGACGGTCGACGATCAGCGCCAACAAGGTCCAGATGGCGCCCATGCCGCAGATACCGAGGATCGTGATCAACAGCGGCGCGACCAAGCGCGTGCGCGGTGCGGTGCGGGGCGTGGAGAGGGTGGCCATCGCGACAGGGTAGCCGAGTGCGGCGGAGGAGGCGATGGTCGACGTGCGATGCGGTCAGGTGCGAGACGATGTTCGACGCGACAGGAATGCGGCCAGTTTGTATCCGCCGACGCCAGCGAAAAAGGCGAGTACCCAGTTCCGCGACTGTGTGCCCAGCGGCAGCAGATCCGCCAGCCACAGCGGCAGCACGATCGTCGCCGTGCAGGCCAGCATCGCGAACAATGTGCCGGCCAACAGCAGCGCGGCTTGTCGTCCGTCTCTTGCCGTCGCGCGCCGCGCGAACAGCGCGAAGCAGGCACCGTAGACGGGCAGGAACGCGGCGCCGGAGATCAGGCCGCAGACGAGGGTTGGAATGAATGTGGATCCGCTCATGATTCGATTCCGCGACGGAGCGTGCGTTCGACCGCTGCGGGACCCGGGACGGGTCCCGCAGCGATCCACCGCGATCAGAACTTCGCGCGCAGGGTCACGCCGAAACTGCGATCCGGGCCGGCGATCACGGTCGGAATACCGAACAGCAGGCCGGTGTTGCCGGCATCGGTCAGATACTCCTCGTCGGCGAGGTTGTTGCCCCAGATGCCGACTTCCCAGTTCTCGTTGAAGCGCCAGCCGGCGCGCAGATTGAGCAGGCCGTAGCCGTCCTGCTCGATGCCCGGCTGGTTCTGGTCCTCGAAATACACCTGCGAGCGCCAGCTGTAGCTCGGGCGCAGATACAGGCTGTCGCCGCTGGCCAGCGGAATCGTCCAGTCGAGGCCGACCGAGACGGACTGCTTCGGCGTCATCCGGAAACGATTGCCGGCGAGCGCCTGATACGTGCCGTCGTCGTCGAAGGCGTTGAAACCGCCGTCGATGTAGGCGAAGTTGAACCAGCCGTTGACGTTGTCGCTGAAGCGATTGAACAACGAGGCCTCGAAGCCGAGCGCGTGCGCCTTGCCGGCGTTCTTGGTCACGAAGAACGGCGGTGGCGCATCGTTCTCCACCGAGGCCTGGAAGTTGTTGTAGTCGTAATAGAACAGCGACAGGTCGTAGACGAAGCGGCCGTCCGCGGCGTTGCCTTTCATGCCCAGTTCGTAGCTCCACACGATTTCCGCATCGACTTCAGCGCTGCCGAGGTCGCTGACGTTGATCATGTTCGGACGACGGCCGCGCGACACGCTGGCGTAGGTGTTGATGTCGGGGCTGAGCGCGTAGCCGAGCACCGCGCGACCGACCCAGGAGTTGTACGTATTGCTGGCGCTGAGTCGGCCGGCCGTCGCCGGGAACAGCAGGTTGTTGCAGGGTGGTGCGCCGCACGCGGGCGTGCCGCGGCCAGAGAGCAGGAAGCCGAGGCTCGATGCGTTGCCCTGGTCCGCGAAATAACCGTATTCGACCGATTCGCGCGAGCCGCGCAGGCCCATGGTCAGCGACCACTGGTCGTTGAACCGCCAGGTGCCGTCGGCGAACAGTTCGAATGCGCGGATGTCGACATCGTTGCCGAAGGTTTCGCGGTGGTCGGGATTGAGCGGAACCTGCAGGAAACCCGCCGGATTGGTCGGGGTGGGCGTCACGATGCCCGGTACCGGCAGCCATGTCGTGGTGCGCGAGGTGTTCGGCGTCGCGTTCGCGTTCAGCAGCGGGACGATCGGGAAATAATAGTTCGCCAGCGCAGAGCCGAGCAGGCCCGCGGTGTTGGTGTTGATCTGCGGCGACAGCAGCGCATACAGCTGGCGTTCGTCGGCCTGGTAGTGGAGGTCGCGGTTGGCGGTTTCGTCGAAATACGAGCCGCCGACGAAGCCGGTGAACTTGCCGCCGTTGTCGTAGTTGAAGCGCACTTCCTGGCTGAACTGGTTGCCCCAGGCGTCTTCGGTGAATTCGATCAGATCGGCCTGCGAACCGTCGGAGTCGAACTTGTCGAGACCATCGTAGCGGCGCCAGCCGGTGATGGTGGACAGCGACCAGGTGTCGTTGATCGAGAAGTCGCCGAGCACGGTGGCGCCGTAGACGTCGCGGTCGGTGCCGAGTTCTTCGCCGCGCTGCGAATTCGCGGTGTACGGATCGAGGCTGCCCTGCAGGTTCGGAATGACCTGGCTGCGGAAGGCGGTGCCCGGCGGCGTGTCCTTCTGGTAGTTGAGGATCACGTCGATGCCGCTGCTCTCGCCGATATCGACGTGCAGCGCGCCGCGCAGCGCGCGGGTGTCCTTGCCCTGCAGCGTGCCGCCGTCGAGGTTCTCGACATAGCCGTCGCGGGTTTCGTAGAACGCCGCGATGCGGCCCTGCACGTTGTCGCCCAGTTCAGTGTTGTAGGCGCCGGTGAATTTGCGCTGGTCGTGGCTGCCGACGCCCAGTTCGAAATTGCCGGAGGTGCCGGTGCGGGCCTTGTTCTGGATGAAATGCACGGCGCCGGTTTCGGCGGCGCGGCCGAACAGGGTGCCCTGCGGGCCGCGCAGCACTTCCACGCGCGCCATGTCGAACATTTCGACCGACGAGCCGCGCGAGCGGCTGATCGATACGCCGTCCTGGAACAGCGAGATGCGCGGCTCCTGGGTCGGGTCGTCGAGATCGGCGGTGATGCCGCGGATCGAGATGCTGGGGTTGCTCACGCTCTGGGTCTGCACCTCCAGGCCGGGGACCAGATTGCCGAGGTCGCTGTAGTCGCTGATGCCCTGCGCCTGCAGGAAATCCCCGGAATAGGCGCTGATCGACAGCGGTACGTCCTCGATCTGCTGCTCGCGTTTCTGCGCGGTCACGACGATGCGGTCCAGCTCGTCGGCGCCGCCCGGGGCGGTGTCCTGGGCGTGGGCGGGCAGGGCTGCGGTGCCGGCGAGGGCGAGCGCGAGTGCGGTGCACAGGCCGTTGCGGCGCAGTGCGTTGGTCGTTTGGAACATGTGACAGTCTCTCCATGAGGAGTCGAAAGATGCGACGCCGGACCTCCCCCGACCCGGCGCCGCCGGGCCAACCCGGCGAACCCGGCCTTTATAGCGCACAGACATGTCCACAAGTCAGTCCGGTAGAATGGGCGTACCCCAAGCGCCTGAATCCGCGACTTTTTCGCCGCGCCCCGAACCCACGTGTATTCCCGCAGCAGTGAACCCGTCCGTTTCGAACGCGATTGCGCCGCCGTGCTGGTGCCGGCGGGCGATGTCGTCACCCTGCCGGCCGGAAGCGTCGGCTACATCACCCAGGCGCTGGGCGGCAGCTGGACGGTCTTCGTCGAAGGCAATCTGATGCGGATCGCCGGGCAGGACGCCGACGCCATCGGCAAGGAGCCGCCCCCGCCGATCGAGTTGCCCGAGGGCGCCAGCGACGAGGAAGTGGAGAAGCTGGTCTGGACCCAACTGCGCACCTGTTTCGACCCGGAAATACCGATCAACATCGTCGACCTGGGCCTGGTCTACGACGCCACCGTGGCTCGCGGCGACGACGGCCAGCGCCGGATCGAAGTGCGCATGACCCTCACCGCCCCGGCCTGCGGCATGGGCGAGATCCTCGTCGACGACGTGCGCGGCAAGCTCGAAATGATCCCGACCGTGACCGAGGCCGATGTCGAGCTGGTGTTCGACCCGCCGTGGAGCCGCAGCATGATGTCCGAGGTCGCCCGGCTCGAAACCGGGATGTTCTGACCCTGGGGTAGCGACGGCCGGCAGGCGCGCCGGGTCGTGCCCGGGGCGTCGATTGTCATCAACAAGGCGTTCCATCTGCTGGCGACCACGCCGGGCGGGCACACGCCGGGTTGGAACACGCCGGGTTGGAACACGCCGGGTTGGAACACGCAGAAGGCGCTCCATCTGTTGTGGAAGATCAAACCGCCGAGCCCGACGATCGGCATCGCCGCGTGCAACGTGGCGTCGAAGGACCACCTCGTTTCCGCTCCCGCGTCGATCAGTGGTTATGCGATCGGTCTGCGTGGATTCTGTTGTCGCTCATGCGGTTCCAGCGTTGATGGCACGATGACCGCATCCCGTCCGCCGATCTCGGACGGGATGCGTATCCGTGTGCAGGTTCATGGCGGTTCGGCGCACGGAGGTGCTGCACGACAGCAATGCATGCGGCGATGCACGCGATCGTCGCAGCGGTATTTGTGAGGTGCGTCGCACCTTCTTCGGAAAGACATCATTTTCTTGACGGTCTGTCGCGCCCTGTGCGACGTCTGCGCATCACCTTGTGATGGTCGTTGACGCGACGTACTTGTTCCGTTTAGGGTCTTGTGGTCATCACGTCGGGGCATGTTCGCCGGATGACATCGTCTTCTCACGTGCACATCTTCCGCATCCACCCATCTGTCGCGGCGATGAGCGTTTCGTGCGTCGACCTACTACAGGGAAAAAGCCGCGACTGCGGCATTTCAATCACTTCTATGGAGAGAGCTACAGTGAATCGATATCAGCATCTGAACGTACTGGCCGTCGCGACCGCGCTGGCCCTGGTGTCCGCCGGCGCTTCGGCGGCAGGTCGTGCCGACCTGCACCGCGAAGACGTGGCCAAGATCAGCCAGAACAATGTCGCCATCGCCAAGGCCGGCGTCGCGGGCATGGTCCACTCCCGTCACGAACAAGCGCTCGGCCTGGACGCCGATTCGCGCCTGTTCCTGCTCGATCGCAAGACCAGCCTGGACGTGCGCAACCACCGCTACCAGCAGACCTTCCGTGGCCTGCCGATCTTCGGCGAACACGTCGTCGTCAATGAAGACGCCAACGGCAACATCAGCACCCTGTTCGGCCGCAAGGTCACCGGCCTGGCCAGCGAAATTCCGGCCGGCAAACCGCGCCTGAGCAGGAACAGCGCGCTGGCCATCGGCAAGGCCGCGGGTCTGGGCAACCGCCTGGGCTTCATGCGCACCTCCGCCGAAAAGTCGGATCTGATGATCCACATCGACGACAACGGCCGCGCCCGCAAGGCGTACGTCGTGTCGTACTTCGCCGATACCCGCAACGGCGGCGCGCCGACCCGTCCGACCGTCATCATCGACGCCGAGAACGGCCGCATCCTGCAGCAGTTCGACAACCTGCAGCACGCCCTCGTCGGCACCGGCCCCGGCGGCAACGCCAAGACCGGCCAGTACGAATACGGCACCAACTACGGCTATCTGGACGTGACCCAGTCGGGCACCACGTGCACGATGAACAACACCAACGTGAAGACCGTGAACCTCAACCACGGCACCAGCGGCACGACCGCGTTCTCGTACACCTGCCCGCGCAACACGGTGAAGGTCATCAACGGCGCGTTCTCGCCGCTGAACGATGCGCATTACTTCGGCAAGGTCATCTTCAACATGTACCAGGCGTACATGGGCCAGGCGCCGCTGACCTTCCAGCTGACGATGAAGGTGCATTACAGCAACAGCTACGAGAATGCGTTCTGGGACGGCTCGTCGATGACCTTCGGCGACGGCGCCAGCACGTTCTATCCGCTGGTGAGCCTGGACGTGGCCGCGCACGAAGTCTCGCACGGCTACACCTCGCAGAACTCGAACCTGACCTACTCGGGCCAGTCGGGTGGCATCAACGAAGCGTTCTCCGACATCGCCGGCGAAGCGGCCGAGTACTACATGAAGGGCACGAACGACTTCCTGGTCGGCGCGCAGATCTTCAAGGCCGCCGGTGCGCTGCGTTACATGGCGAATCCGCCGCAGGACGGCCGTTCGATCGGTCACACCTCGAACTACACCGCCGGCATGGACGTGCATTACTCGTCGGGCGTGTACAACAAGGCGTTCTACCTGCTGGCGACCAAGCCGGGCTGGAACACGCAGAAGGCGTTCCAGGTGTTCGCGCGTGCGAACGATCTGTACTGGACCGCCAGCACCGACTTCAACCAGGGCGTGTGCGGCGTGCAGACGGCAGCCACCAACCTCGGCTACACCGTGGCCGACGTGACCTCCGCCTTCACGGCGGTCGGCGCGACCTGCGGCGGTGGCGGCGGTACGGGCACGGTCGTGCTCAACGTCAATCTGCCGGCGGCGACTGCGGGCAACGTGACGGGGAACTACACCGTGACCATTCCGGCGGGCACCACCCAGCTGGTGGTTGCGACGTCCGGCGGTACCGGCGATGCGGACCTGTATGTCCGTCTCGGCGCGGCTCCGACCACGACGCTCTACACCTGCCGTCCGTACACCGGCGGCAATGCGGAAACCTGCACCTTCGCCAACCCGACGGCGGGCAGCGTGTACTACATCAACGTGCGCGCATATTCCGCCTATTCGGGCGTGAATCTGAAAGCCACGCGGACGCCGTAAGGCGCCGCACCCGGCTGCCGCTCTTGGCGGCAGTCGGGTGATGGTTCGTCGCATGTGGTTGTTCCATCCGAGAGTCCCGGCCTGGCCGGGACTCTTTTTTTGCGCTGCGTGGGTCGGAGCGCGCGGAGGTGGATGTCACGACGATGGGCCGGGCACCGCTGGCGTGTCCGCGCTGAGCCCTGCACGGGATGCTGGCGCCGCGAAGCGGGCAAGCGAAATCGGCGCAAGCGCATGCTGCGGCGCAATAGAAATCGTATGCAGCGAGACGACAGCGGTTTCAGACCGTGAAGCCGGTCTCAGCTTTGGCCATGGGAATCACGTTTTCTTTGACAGCCTGTCGTCTTCCAGACGACGGCGTACGGATGGCGAGGGTCAACAGTTGACGCAGCACGTCAGTTCCGCTTAGGGTCGGTTCAGTCACTCAACAGGGGGATCTGAGAGTGACGCCGTTTGGCATGCCTTGGCTCTGACAGACGCCTTCAGGTGCGTTGGAGTGGAGTTTTGCGTGTCAGCGGATGCGGGGGCAACTGCCAAAGCAGTCTTTCAATCCATCACATGCGTCAGGGAGAGAGTGAGTGAATCGATACCGCAATCTGAATGTTCTGGCCGCCGCGACCGCGCTGGCCCTGTTCGCCAACGGTGCTTCGGCTGCCGGTCGCGCCGACCTCCATCGCGAGGACATGGCCCGGGTCAAGCAAAGCAATGCCGCCATCGCCGCGTCCGGTGCTGTGGCCATGGCACACAGCCGCCATGAACAAGCGCTCGGCCTGGACGCCGATTCGCGCCTGTTCCTGCTCGATCGCAAGACCAGCCAGGGCGTGCGCAACCACCGCTACCAGCAGACTTTCCGTGGCCTGCCGATCTTCGGCGAGCACGTCATCGTCAATGAAGACGAAAGCGGCAATGTCCGCACCCTGTTCGGCCGCAAGGTCACCGGCCTGGCCAGCGAAATCACTGCCGGCCGCCCGCGCCTGAGCAGCAACAGCGCGCTGGCCATCGGCAAGAGCGCCGGCCTCGGCAATCGCATCGGTTTCATGCGTACCGCTGCCGAGAAATCGCAGCTGATGATCCACATCGACGACAACGGCAACGCGCGCAAGGCGTACGTGGTGTCGTATTTCGCCGATACGCGCAACGGCGGCGCGCCGATGCGGCCGTTGGTGATCGTCGATGCCGAAAACGGCCGCGTGCTGAAGCAGTGGAACAACCTGCAGCATGCGCTGGTCGGCACCGGCCCCGGCGGCAACGCCAAGACCGGCCAGTACGAATACGGCACCAACTTCGGCTTCATGGACGTGACCCAGTCGGGCACCACGTGCACCATGAACAACACCAACGTGAAGACGGTGAACCTCAACGGCGCCACCACCGGCACGACCGCGTTCTCGTACACCTGCCCGCGCAACACGGTGAAGGTGATCAACGGTGCGTTCTCGCCGCTGAACGACGCGCACTTTTTCGGCGGCGTGATCTTCAACATGTACCAGGCGTACATGAGCCAGGCCCCGCTGACGTTCCAGCTGACGATGCGCGTGCACTACAGCACGAACTACGAAAATGCATTCTGGGACGGCTCGGCGATGACCTTCGGCGACGGCGCGACCACGTTCTATCCGCTGGTCAGCCTCGATGTGGCCGCGCACGAAGTCTCGCACGGTTACACAGAGCAGAATTCCGGGCTGATCTATTCCGGCCAGTCGGGCGGCATCAACGAAGCGTTCTCGGACATCGCGGGTGAAGCGGCCGAGTACTACAACAACGGTACGAACGACTTCCTGGTCGGCGCGCAGATCTTCAAGGGCACCGGCGCGCTGCGCTACATGGCCAACCCGCCGCAGGACGGTTCGTCCATCGGCAATGCGGCCGATTACTACGCCGGCATCGACGTGCATTACTCGTCGGGCGTCTACAACAAGGCGTTCTACACGCTGGCCACCACGGCCGGTTGGAACACGCAGAAAGCGTTCCAGGTGTTCGCCCGCGCGAACGACCTGTACTGGACCGCCAGCACCGACTTCAACCAGGGCGCCTGCGGTGTCGAAACCGCCGCCCTCGACCTGGGCTACACCAAGGCTGACGTCACCTCCGCGTTCACGGCGGTCGGCGTCGCCTGCGGTGCCGCGCCGCCGCCGCCGCCGCCGCCGGTCGCACTGACCAATGGCGTGCCGGAGACCGGCATTTCCGCTGCGACCGGTGCCTACCGGAACTTCACGCTGGTGGTACCCGCTGGCGCGACCAACCTGTCGTTCACCACCTCCGGCGGCACCGGCGATTCCGACATGTACGTGAAGTTCGGCGCTGCGCCGACCGACACCGTCTACGACTGCCGTCCGTATACCGGCGGCAATGCCGAAACCTGCACCTTCGCAGCGCCGTCGGCAGGTACGTACTACGTCGCGCTGAAGGGCTACTCGGCGTTCTCCGGCGTCAGTCTGGTCGGCAGCTACACCGGAGCGGGCAGCAACACCGCCCCGACGGCGAACTTCACGTTCACCACCAATGGCCTGACCGCGACCTTCACCGACACCTCGACGGATGCGCAGAACAACATCACCAGCCGCAGCTGGAACTTCGGTGATGGCACCACTTCGACCGCGACCAACCCGACCAAGACCTACACGGCCGCCGGCACCTACACGGTGACGGAGACGGTGACGGACGCGGGCGGCCTGAGCAGCACCAAGACCGCTTCGGTCGCGGTGTCCAGCACGAGCTGCGGTGGCCTGGTGCTCTGCAACGGCGTCGCGGTGGCGCTGCCGTCGGTGGCCAAGAATGCCTGGTCGTCGACGTACACCATCGTGGTTCCGGCCGGCAAGACCAGTGCGGTGTTCACCATCTCCGGCGGTACCGGCGATGCGGACATGTACGTGCGGATCGGCAGCGCGCCGACCACCACGGCGTACAACTGCCGCCCGTACTCCGGTGGCAATACCGAGACCTGCACCTTCAATGCGCCGGCTGCAGGCACGTACTACGTGCGTGTCCGTGGTTACGCCGCATTCTCGGGCGTCAGCCTGAAGGCGACGATCTCGCCGTAACGGATCGGCGCCCCCGGTCCTTCGGGGCAGGGGGCGCCGGTGTTTTTCGATACACCGCCTGTTCGACGCGAGCGATACGTTGGACGGTACGCATGGATGCGATCACGCGACCCTTTCCCGCCATCGGCGGGGAGGGGTTCGCTTTTGTGTGGTTTTTGCGATTCAGGATGCCTGGCCGGATGGATTGCGGCGGGTGTCTGGAACGATCTGCAGTGAATTCGCTGACTATTCTTGATTCCAGGGATCCATCAGAACATGCGTAAAAGCGTCATTCTTGCGGCAGCGTTTGCCGTGCTTTCCCTTGCCAACGGCGAAGCCCTCGCGGCCGAAACCACCGGTGAAACCAGCGAGCGTTGCCGCGATGGCGACGTCGTCTGTCTCGACACGGTGCAGGTCACCGCGACCAAGCGCCCGGAGTCCACGCTGGATGTGCCGGCGGCGATCACCACGATCGGCGGTGCGCGCCTGCGCGAAATCGCGCCGCAGACGCCGATGGATGCGCTGCATGGCGAAGTCGGTACGTTTGTGCAACAGACCACGCCCGGGCAGGGCGTGGTGATCGTGCGTGGCCTCAAGGGTTCGGAAGTGCTGCACCTCGTGGACGGCTTCCGTCTCAACAACTCGATTTTCCGCAACGCGCCGAACCAGTACATCGCCCTGGTCGACGGCCAGAGCCTCGATCGCATCGAAGTGGTGCGCGGCCCGTCCAGCACGCTCTACGGTGGCGACGCGATGGGCGGCGTGGTGCAGATGCTCACCCCCGAATTGAATTTCGAAGGCGATGCGTGGCAGTGGGACGGACGGCTGCGCGCGATCGCCGCGAGCGCCGACGATTCGCTGATCGGTCGCGCCGAGGTGAAGGGCGGCCGTGCGGGCATGGCGTTCTCGCTGGGCCTGACCTCGCAGGAAGTGAACGACATGCGCAGCGGCGACGGCAAGACCCGGCCGTTCACCGGATTCACCCAGCGCAGCGCCGATTTCAAGTGGCAGGCCGACATCGCGCCGGGCCATGAATTGATGTTGAGCCTGCAGTATTCCGAACAGCCGCGCACGCCGCGTCACGACGCACTGGTGCCGGGGTTCGGCCAGACCGCGCCGGACAATGCGGTGTTCTTCTTCAAACCGCAGCAGCGCCGGTTCGCGCAGCTGCGCTGGCGCATCGACAACCCCAATGCGCTGTTCGACAACGGCGAACTGCATCTGGGCCGGCAGAAGATGGTCGACGACCGGCTCACCCGCGCCACCGGCACGCCGAATCTCGAAACCGAACTCAACCGCGACACCACCACCGGCGTATCCGGGCAGTTCGGCAAGGACATCGGCAGCGCGCACCACCTGAGCTACGGTTTCGAGTACTACCGCGACGAGGTGGATTCGTCGAAGACCCGCGTCAACATCAATACCGGCGCCTTCAGCGAGCGCGCACCGCGTTTTCCCGACGGTTCGCGGATGGACGGCTGGGCGGTCTATGCCGGCGACGACTGGCGTCACGGCCGCTTCGATCTGAACTACGGCGCGCGCTACAGCCGTTTCGATATTTCGATTCCGGCCCTCGGCACCACCCCCGGCGTTTCGCTGACCCCGGACGATTTCACCGGCAACGTCGGCATGGCGTTCGAGCTGTCGGACGATGTGCGCCTGGTCGCCAATCTCGGACGCGGTTTCCGCGCGCCGAACATCTTCGATCTCGGCGTCTTCGGGCCGCGCCCGGGCAACCGCTACAGCGCGCCGAATCCGGATCTCGAACCCGAGTACGTCACCAGCTTCGACGCCGGCGTGAAGTTCGGCACCGAAACCTTCAGCGGCGAACTGATCGCGTTCCGCTCGCAGTATCGCGACAAGATCACCAGCGTGCTCACCGGCAATGTCGTCGACGGCGCGCTGGAAGTGCAGAACCGCAATGTCGCGCGGCAGGAGCTGTGGGGCATCGAGGCCGGCGCGCGCTATCGCATGCCGTCGCCCGATCTGGAGCTCTACGCCACCGCCACCCATACGCGCGGCGACGAGGACACCGACACCGGCACGATGCCGGCCGATCGCATCCCGCCGCTGTTCGGCAAACTCGGCGCGCGCTGGCAGGTGCGCGACACGCTGGGTCTGGAAGCCTATGCGTTCTACGCCTCGGGACAGACCCGCCTCAGCGAGCGCGACCTCATCGATCCGCGCATCAATCCCGCCGGCACCGCCGGCTGGGCGACCTTGAATGCACGCGTCTCGTGGCGGGTCAGCTCCGCGTTCGAGCTGTCGCTGCGCGCCGAGAATCTCGCCGACAGGCATTACCGCGAACATGGCTCCGGTCTCGACGAACCGGGACGCAACTTCATCGTCACCGTCGACTACCGCTTCTGAAACCCTTTGAATCCCTTTCGATCATGTCCAAGAGATCCGCATCGATGAAGTTCCATTCGCTCCTGTCCGTTTCGATCCTCGCCTGCGCTGCCTTCGCCGGCATGGCGGCATCGCCATCGCTGCTGGCTGCGGAAAATCCGCAGGAAGAGGCGCAGACGATGGACGAACCTTTGCGCCGCGACGACAGTTTCAAGCTGCCCGCAGGGCAGGCGATCCAGGTCGACAATGCCTATGGCAGCGTCTACCTGCGCTTCGGCGGCTATGAAGACCAGCTCGATATCCGCTCGACCGTGCAGCAGCCCGACGGCGCCGCAACGATCGTCTTCACGCCCGCGGCGCGCGAGGGTCGTTTCGAAGTCGCCCCGAAGCTGCCGGATGGCATAGCGCTCGCCCAGGGCCAGCGCATCGATCTGGTGCTGTACGTTCCCAAGGATCATCCGCTCACCGTGCGCACTGGTTTTGGCTCGATCGAGAGCCGTGGCCTCAAGAGCGACATCGATCTGGGCACCGACACCGGCGATATCGCGGTGCGCGGTACCGAGGGCACCGTGCAGGCGCGGACCGGCGAAGGCAAGATCGAGGTCTCGCTGAGCGACAGCAGCGCCCGCCCCGGCTCGGTGCAGCGCATGACCAGCCGGACCGGCAACGTCGCCATCATCGTCAGCGACAAGATCGATGTGGAAGCGACCTTGTCGACCTCGAACCAGTTCGCGACCGATTACTCGCTGACGATCGTGCACCACGATGGCAAGGAGCCGAACAAGGTCGCGACCGCCGTGATCGGCAAGCCCAAATCCGGCAAGGACAGGGCGCAGGTCGTATTGGAAAGTCTGGTGGGCGAAGTGCGCGTGATACGCAAGGGCGTATTCGTCGATCCCGAATAAGCGTCGTCCGATTCCATGCGACGGTGCAGGACGACCGCCGCCGGAACGAGACGCCGCATGTTGTCGTGTCTGCTTCAAAAAAGTGTTCGCCAGGTAAAGATCCACCCACACCGGGCGATTCCGTAAAACCACATTCATGTGTTGAGGATTCAGCAATGAAACGAACGACATTCAAAGGCGCTCTGAAAGCGGCGGCGATCATGCTGCTGCTGCCGTGCGCCGTCATGGCCGCACCGCCCACGGGCGGCAAGGCGACCAATCCCGGCCGTCCGCAGATCGGACAGCCCGTCACCCCGCAAAGCATCAACGTCGACCTTCGCAACCTGCCGAAGGCAGCGCCGTGGAGCCCGGGCATGGGCATCCGCGAAGCGCATCGCCGCCAGTACCGCCCGATCGGCAGCGTGCTGCCGCACGCGCCGGCGAGCAAGGCGACCGCATCGGACCGCCTGCCCGAACTGCAGAAGCTGTGGGACGAGTCGCCGCGCGCGGCCCGTGCCAAGGCTGTTCCCACCAGCCGCGTCAGCATCAACAACCCGAATACCGGCGTGAGCCCCGGCGACCCGGTGGTGGAAGTCGGCGCGAATCACGTGATCTATGCGGTCAACGGCGCTTCGACCACGTTCAAGGTCTACAACAAGGCCGGCACCCTGCTGTCCGGCCCGACCTCGTTCGGTTCGCTGGCGCCCGCAGGTAATTCCTGCACCGCCGATCGTGGCGATCCGCTGGTCCATTACGACCGTCAGGCCGGCCGCTGGTTCATGCTGACCATGGACGATCTGGGCGTCTGCACCTTCGTCTCGAAGACGTCCGACCCGGTGACCGGCGGCTGGTGGTTCTACAGCTACGCCACGCCGACCATGCCGGACTACCCGCATTGCGGCATCTGGAACGACGCCTACGTCTGCGCCACCAACGAAGGCAACGCCCAGGTCACGCTGTACGCGTTCGACCGCGCCAACATGCTCAACGGCGCCACCGCGCGCGCTGCGCAGCGTTTCCAGACGATCAGCAAAATGGCGGGCTACGGCTTCCAGATCCTGACCCCGTCGACCTTCTACGGCACCGCCGCCGCACCGGCCGGTCGCAAGCAGCTCATCGCCCGTCATCGCGACGACGAAGCGCATGACGGCGCAGCCGCCAACGCCACCCAGGACTTCATCGAGCTGTTCGAACTGAACCTCGACTGGAACACCCCGGCGAACAGCAGCATCACCACGCTGCCGCGCGTTGCGATCACCGAGTTCAATAGCTGGTTCACCAACTATTCGACCTTCGCGACCGTGCCGCAGCCGGGTTCGACCTCGAAGCTCGACCCGATCCGCGAAGTGCTGTTGAACCAGCTCGTGTACCGCAACATGGGCACGCACGAAGCGATCGTCGGCACCCTGGCGACGAACCAGAACGCTGCCCGTACCGGCACCGTGGTCGACTCCGGCGTGCGCTGGTTCGAACTGCGCCGCGTCGGCGCCGGCGCCTGGACGCTGCATCAGGAAGGCACCTTCAGCCCGGGCGACACCAGCACCCATCACCTGATGGGCACCGCTGCGATGGACAAGTTCGGCAACATCGCGCTGGGTTACAACGTCACCAAGACCACCGCGACGACCAAGTTCCCGACCCTCGGCTATACCGGCCGCACCGCCGCCGATCCGGCCGGCGTGATGTCGCTGGGCGAAAACGAAGTCGCGGCCGGCGCTGCGGTCGAAACCTCCGGCCGCTGGGGCGACTACTACCAGATGACGGTGGACCCGGTCGACGACTGCACGTTCTGGTTCGTCGGCATGTACCGTCCGGCCGGCAGCTGGCAGACGCGCATCCAGGACTTCAAGTTCCCGGCCTGCGGCGGCGTGACCACCTACACGATCTCCGGCACCATCACCACCTCCGCTGGTGCTGGCATCAACGGCGTCACGGTCAGCAACGGCAGCAACAGCACCACCACCAGCGCCACCGGTGCCTACACCCTGTCGGGCGTGGTCAACGGCACCTACACGCTGACCCCGTCACTGGGCGGCTACACCTTCACGCCGGCGACCCGCAGCGTGACCGTCAGCAGCGCCAACGTCACCGCGCAGGATTTCACCGGCGCAGCGGTGGTCGACACCACGGCACCGAGCACGGTGACCGGTCTGACCGCGACTGCATCTGGTAGCAGCCAGGTCAACCTGAGCTGGGCCGCGGCGACCGACACCGGTGGTTCCGGCCTGGCCGGTTACAAGATCGAGAGCTGCTCGGGCGCGGGTTGTACCGCCTTCGCGCAGATCGCGACCACCACGGCCACCACGTACGCCAACACCGGCCTGACCGCGTCCACGAGCTACAGCTATCGCGTGCGCGCCTACGACGGTGCCGGCAACAACGGCGGCTATTCGGCCACCGCGACGGCCACCACCTCCGCTGCCGGCGGCACCACGCTGACCAAGGGCGTTCCGGTGACCGGTCTGGGTGCGGCCACGGGCGCTTCGCTGAACTACACGATGGTGGTGCCCGCGGGCTCGACCAACCTGACGTTCACGACCTCCGGCGGTACCGGCGACGTCGACATGTACGTGAAGCTCGGCGCCGCGCCGACCGACACCGTGTACGATTGCCGTCCGTTCCTGGGCGGAAATGCCGAGACCTGCACCTTCGCGGCGCCGACGGCCGGAACCTACTACGTCCGTCTGAAAGCCTACGCGACCTTCGCTGGCGTCAGCCTGGTCGGCAACTACACGACGGGTGGCGGCGGCGGTACGACGACCTACAGCAACACCACGCCGTTCGCCATCGCCGACAACGCCACGATCAACAGTCCGATCACGGTGTCCGGTCGTACCGGTAACGCCGGTACTGCGGTGCCGGTCGCGGTGAACATCACGCACACCTACAAGGGCGACCTGAAGGTGGACCTGGTGGCGCCGGACGGCAGCATCTACGTGCTGCACAACCGCACCGGTGGCAGCACCGACAACATCATCCAGACCTTCAGCGTCAATCTGTCGACCGAACCGTTGAACGGCACGTGGAATCTCCGCGTGAACGACAATGCGTCCGGCGACACCGGCACGCTCAACAGCTGGAGCATCACGTTCTGATCCCTGCGATCCGAACCTGATATTGCGACACGAAGCCCCGGCACTGCCGGGGCTTCTTTTTTTGGGCTTCGATACCGCGTTCGCCGCGACCGTTCGCGCATGCCGATGCTGCATGTGCGTCCTGTCGCGCGCGGTCCTTCGACGCGCGGCGCCGCGGTTGCCGCCGACATGTTGAAAATACTGTTCGGGCGAATGTCGTCGTTGCGCGCGCCCGATGCGATAGACGCGGCGGAAAACGTTTTCCGCGATGTTTCGCGCAACGGTCGCGCTGCGCGATGTTCAAGATCATGCACATTCCGCCGAGTGCGCCATGCGATGTGGAATCGGTTTTTTCAGGCGTTTTCCGCATTTCGCAATGCAGCTTGCCCGGCCGGCGAAACTCGCATAGGGTTCGGGCGCGGATCGGGGTTTCGCCATCGTCGCGACACCGAACGGGGGGCAACGCAAACGGCGAACGGGCTCGCATCCGTTCCGTCTGGTTGCCGGATCCGCGTCACATGCGCCGCGTCTTTCGCACGGCGCATCATCCGGAGTTCTCACACGACCCAAAGTCAAGGAGCTATCGTGAACCGTCGAATGTCACTGCTGTCCGCCGCGATCGGCGTCACCCTCATTGCCATCGGTACGCCGATGTCCGCGTTTTCCGCCGACTTCCGCACCGTCCGCAATCCCGTGCCCGACGAATACATCGTCGTGCTCAAGGAACAGTCCGCCAGCCTCGCCACGGAGTCCACGAGCCGCGCACGCGTTCCGTCCGTCGCCAATCAGATCGCCGCGACCCATCGTGCCCAGGTCGTCAGGAGCTTCAGTCATGTACTGCGCGGTTTCGTGGCGAAAGCCGACGATGCCGCGCTCGCGCGCCTGCTCGCCGATCCGCGCGTCGCCTACATCGAAGAGAACGGCGTCATCACGATCGACGCGACCCAGAGCCCCGCGACCTGGGGTCTCGATCGCGTCGACCAGCGCAATCTGCCGTTGAGCAACAGCTACACCTACGACACCACTGCGTCCGGCGTTCACGCTTACATCATCGACACGGGCGTGCTGCTGACCCACACCGAATTCACCGGTCGCATGGGCAACGGCTTCGATGCGGTCACCACCGGCGGCAATGCCAACGACTGCCACGGCCACGGGACCCACGTCGCCGGCACCGTCGGCGGTACGATCTACGGCGTGGCCAAGGGCGTGACCATCCACCCCGTCCGCGTGCTCGGCTGCACCGGCTCGGGCACCAATGCCGGCGTGATCGCCGGTATGGACTGGGTCGCGCAGAATCGCATCCTGCCCGCCGTGGCCAACATGAGCCTGGGCGGCGGTGCCGCGCAGACCGTCGACGATGCGGTCGCGCGCATGACCGCCGCGAACGTCACGGTCGTGGTCGCTGCGGGCAACGACAACGGCAGCGATGCGTGCACCAAGTCGCCCGCGCGCGCGCCATCGGCGATCACCGTCGGTTCGACCACCAACACCGATGCGCGCTCGTCGTTCTCCAACATCGGCACCTGCGTGGATATCTTCGCGCCGGGTTCGTCGATCACCTCGGCGTGGTACACCAGCACCACCGCGACCAACACCATCAGCGGCACGTCGATGGCGTCTCCGCACGTGGCCGGCGGCGCGGCGCTGTATCTGGCGAGCAATCCGGCGGCGACGCCGGCGCAAGTCACGAATGCCTTGAACACATCGGCCACTGCGGGCGTTGTCGGCAATCCCGGTACCGGCTCACCGAACCGCCTGCTCTACACCCTGGGCGGCACCGCACCGGTCGACACCACGCCACCGAGCACGGTCGCTGGCCTGGGTGCCGCCGCATCGGGCAGCGCGCAGATCAACCTGAGCTGGTCGGCCGCCACCGATACCGGCGGATCCGGTCTGGCCGGCTACAAGATCGAGAGCTGTGCGGGCGCGGGCTGCACCAATTTCGCCCAGATCGGCACCACGGCGGCCACCACGTTCGCCAATACCGGCCTTGCCGCGTCGACCAGCTACAGCTATCGCGTGCGTGCCTATGACGGTGCCGGCAACAACGGCGGCTACTCGGCCACCGCATCGGCCACGACGACTGCGGGCGGCGGTGGTGGCACCACGCTGACCAAGGGCGTGCCGGTCACCGGCTTGACCGCGACCACCGGCAACTCGCTGAACTACACGATGGCGGTGCCTGCGGGCTCGACCAACCTGACGTTCACGATGTCCGGCGGCACCGGCGATGCCGACATGTACGTGAAGTTCGGCGCTGCGCCGACCGACACGGTGTACGACTGCCGTCCGTACCTCGGCGGCAATGCCGAGACCTGCACCTTCGCGGCGCCGTCCGCCGGTACGTACCATGTGCGCGTGAAGGCCTACTCGACGTTCTCGGGCGTGAGCCTGGTCGGCAATTACACGACCGGCGGCGGTGGCGGTGGGCAGACGTACACCAACACCACGGACTACGCGATCAGCGACAACACCACGGTGAACAGCCCGATCACGGTGTCCGGCCGTACCGGCAACGGTCTGGCCAGCACGCCGGTGGCGGTGAGCATCGTGCACACCTACATCGGCGATCTGGTGGTGAGTCTCATCGCGCCGGATGGTTCGGCGTATGTGCTGCACAACCGTTCGGGCGGCAGCGCGGACAACATCAACACGACCTACAACGTGAATCTTTCCAGCGAAGCGTTGAACGGCACGTGGAACCTGCGCGTGCAGGATGCGGCCGGCGGCGACGTGGGTTACATCAACAGTTGGAGCGTGACGTTCTGATGCGCTGACGCGACCCCTCCCCGCTGTTGGCGGGGAGGGGTTCGCTTTTTTTCAGGCGAGCGGCATATCGCCTGCAAGACAGGTTCGATCCGGGCGCTTCCATCGGCGACGAGTTCCTTCTGATGGAATGGCTTGAATGGAATGGCTTGAGATGTTGGTGCGTTGTGCCGGCGTCCGCAGCACGCATCGACCACACGCGCGGCCAGGCGTGTGCGCCACCGCGCGCGATATCCCTGCGTGCTGCAATGCAATAACAGCGGGCCGCCATGGACTGCGTTTCCAATCTGTGATGGAACGTGGTTTTGCGCGCTTGCAACGTCATGGTCCGCTGATAGGGTAACGGTGCCGCGCCGCCCTCCCGGCAGGGTGGCGGCCCGACGTCGTAACGGCAGGCGCGTTTCGCGGTTTCTCCCATGCGGTGGAGTTGCGATCAGCGTCCTGCGGTTCGTTCCGGCGCAGGCCAAGGCAGGGAAGCGTCGGCAACACGCGCGACCGGAAGGCATGCAACCCGCAGGGTTCGCGTCGTCGTATCGATCCCGCCGCAGCCGCTTCCCGTGGATCCCCCGAATGCCGGCCCATGTTTCGACCCGCTTCGCCCGGCTCGCGCAATCGCATCATCGCTTTGCGCACGGACGAGGCGACTCACCCATACAGGAGTATGCGACATGAAAGGAATGGGTTACGCCCTGCTGTTGTGCGCCGTGTCCCTCGGCGCGCATGCAGCGCCCACCGCAAGACCCGCGAGTTTCGACTACGCGATCCAACCCCTGTCCAGCGTGGAAGTCAGGCAGATGCCCGCTGTCGACGTCACGCGCCTGATCGTCGAGGACAGGCAGCGCGAAACCAACGGCCTGCCCATGCGCTACGCGCAGCCGATGCGCGTGGACCTCACGCCCGACACGGCCGGCGTCTGGGAAGTCCTGGATGCGGACAACATGGTCTGGCGCCTGCGGATGTCGTCCCCGGGCGCGCTGTCGCTCAATTTCGGTTTCAGCGAGTACCGGATGCCCGCAGGCGGACGCCTGCTGGTCTATCCCGCCGCGCAGACGCCGACCTCCGCTTCCGGCGAAGTGCGCGCCTTTTCCTCGGCCGACAACGAAGCGCATGGCCAGCTGTGGACGCCGGTGATTTCGGGCGACCAGGCGGTGATTGAAGTGATCGTGCCGCGCGCCAGGCAGAGCGAACTGCGCCTGCGTCTTGCCCAGGTCGGCCACGATTACGTCGGCTTCCGGCGGCTCGCGGCCGGCCGGCGCAATGCGATCGGTCCGCTCGGTACCTCCGGCAGCTGCAACGTCGACGTTGTGTGCGCCGAGGGCGATGCCTGGCGCGACCAGATCCGTTCGGTGTCGGCGATCTCCACCGGCGGCAGCATCTTCTGCACCGGCAGCCTGATCAACAACACCGCCAACGATCGGAAGATGTACTTCCTTACCGCGAACCACTGCGGCATCACCGCGTCGACCGCGGCGTCGCTGGTGACGTACTGGAACTACCAGAACTCGTTCTGCCGCGTGGTCGGCAGCGCCGCCAACGGACAGGACGGCGATGGCGTGCTCACCCAGGCGTTGACCGGTGCGTTCTTCCGCGCATCCTCTGCTCCGAGCGATTTCAGCCTGGTCGAACTCGATGACCCGGCACCCGCCGAGTACAACCTGTTCTGGAACGGATGGGATCGCCGCAGCATCGATTTCACCGGTGCGACCGGCATCCATCATCCCAATGCCGGCGAAAAGCGCATCAGCCATTCGACGACCGCGACGCGGACCACCAGCTACGACGGCGCCAACGCCAATCCGACCTCGCCCGGCGACGGCTCGCACATCTTCGCGCGCTGGATTCCGGGCATCGGCGTGACCGAAGGCGGATCGTCGGGATCGCCGCTGTTCAGCCCCGAGAAGCGCGTCATCGGCCAATTGCACGGCGGGCCGTCCTCATGCACGGTCGCGGACACGTCGAAGGCCGACTACTACGGCCGCGTCTCGGTGTCCTGGACGGGCGGCGGCACCAGCAGCACCCGGTTGAGCAACTGGCTGGATGCCGGCGGCACCGGTGCGCAGACGCTGGACGGCATCGGCGGCAGCACGCCGACCTTCAGCATCTCCGGTACCGTCACCACGTCGGCCGGCGCCGGCATCAACGGCGTGACCGTCAGCAACGGCAGCGGCAGCGCCACGACCAACGCCAGCGGCGCCTACACGCTGTCGGGCGTGGTCAACGGCATCTACACGCTGACCCCGTCGCTGGGCGGCTACAGCTTCACGCCGGCCACGCGCAGCGTCACCGTCAGCGGCGCCAACGTCACCGCGCAGAACTTCACCGGCACGGCCGTGGTCGACACCACGCCGCCGAGCACGGTGGGCAGCCTCTCCGCCACCGCGCTGGGCAGCAGCCAGATCAACCTGAACTGGTCGGCGGCCACCGACACCGGCGGTTCCGGTCTGGCGGGTTACAGGATCCATCGCTGCACGGGCGCGAGCTGCACTGCCTTCACGCAGATCGCCACCGTCGCGGCGCCGCCGTACAGCAACACCGGGCTCACCGCGTCCACTGCGTATCGCTATTACGTCCAGGCCTACGACGGCGCCGGCAACGTGGGCGGCTCTTCGCCCATCGCGATCGCGTCCACGTCTTCGGCCGGCGGTACCGTGCTGAGCAATGGCGTGCCGGTGACGGGATTGACGGCGACCGCCGGCAATTCGCTGAACTACACGATGGTGGTGCCTACGGGCGCGAGCAACCTGACCTTCACGATGTCCGGCGGCACCGGCGATGCGGACATGTACGTGAAATGGAATGCCGCGCCGACGGACACGGTCTACGACTGCCGTCCGTACGCATCGGGCAATGCCGAAACCTGCACCTTCGCGACGCCCTCGCCCGGGACCTACCACATCCGTCTGAAGGCCTACTCGACCTTCTCCGGCGTGAGCCTGGTCGGCAATTACACCACCGGCGGTGGCGGCGGCACGACCTACACCAATGCCGTGGACTACACGATCAGCGACAACGCGACGGTGAACAGCCCGATCACGGTCTCCGGCCGCACGGGCAATGCCGGTACCGCCGTTCCCGTGGCGGTGAGCATCGTGCACACCTACATCGGCGATCTGGTGGTGAGTCTCATCGCGCCGGACGGTTCGGCGTATGTGCTGCACAACCGCACGGGCGGCAGCACGGACAACATCAACACGACCTACAACGTGAATCTTTCGAGCGAAGCGTTGAACGGCACCTGGAACCTGCGCGTGCAGGATGCGGCCGGCGGCGACGTGGGCTACATCAACAGTTGGAGCGTGACCTTCTGATTCCGACGGTGTTCTGAGCGACCAGGAGAAGCCCCGGCACCGCCGGGGCTTCTCGTTTCAGTGGGCCCTCGGCAGCGCCATGCCCTGCCTCGGCCCGGGTTCACCGAAGTTTTAACGATTGGGCGTCGGGTTGGCAGTACAGTTAGCGGGCGTTTAGCTTCAAAAACACTTTGCTGTCTACATCCATGGATTGAGGGCGCAACAATGAAATCATCGATATTCACAGGAGCATTGAAAACGGCGGCCCTGTTGCTGCTGTTGCCTTGCGCCGCAATGGCCGCACCGCCTGCCGGTGGCAAGGCCAATACGACCCGTCCGCAGGTCGGACTGCCGGTCACCCCGCAGAGCATGAACACCGATCTGCGCAATCTGCCCAGGGCCAAAGAGTGGGCCCCCGGCATGGCCATCCGCGAGGCGCATCGTCGCCGCTACACGCCGATCGGCACCACGCTGCCGCATGCGCCCGCCGACAAGGCGACCGCTGCGGACCGCCTGCCCGAGCTGCAGAAGCTCTGGGACGAAAGCCCGACCGGCAACCGCGCACGTGCGCGCGTGAAGGCCGCCATCAGCAGCCGCGTCAGCATCAACAATCCGAACACCGGCGTCAGCCCCGGCGACCCGGTGGTCGAAGTCGGCGCCAACCACGTCATCTACGCCGTGAACAGCGGCGGTTCCGGCACCTATTTCAACGTCTACAACAAGGCGGGCGCCCTGGTGGCCGGCCCGATCACCTTCGGTTCGTTGGCCCCGGCCGGCAGCGCGTGCTCCAGCGATTTCGGCGACCCGATCGTGCTCTACGACCGTCAGGCCGGCCGCTGGTTCATGCTGACGCTGGACAGCTCCAACCTCTGCACCTACGTGTCGAAGACCTCCGACCCGGTGACCGGCGGCTGGTGGGCGTACAACTATCCGACGCCGTCGCTGCCCGATTACCCGCACTGCGGCGTGTGGAACGATGCGTACGTTTGCGGCTCCAACGAAGGCGGCGCGCAGATCAGCATGTATGCGTACGATCGCGCGAACATGCTCAATGGCGCCACCGCGCGTCCGGCGCAGCGCTTCGCCAGCATCCCGGAGATGGCGGGTTACGGTTTCCAGATGATCACCCCGGCCACGTTCTACGGCACCAACGCCGCACCGGCGGGCCGCAAGCAGATCATCGCCCGTCACCGCGACGACGAAGCGCATGACGGCGCGGCTGCCAACGGCACCCAGGATTTCCTCGAACTGTTCGAGATGAACATCGACTGGAACACGCCCGCGAACAGCAGCATCACCACGCTGCCGCGCATCGCGATCACCGAGTTCAACAGCTGGTTCCGCAACTATTCGACGTTCGCCACCGTTCCGCAGCCGGGCTCCACCTCGCGCCTCGACCCGATCCGCGAAGTGCTGCTCAACCAGCTCGTCTACCGCAACATGGGCACGCATGAAGTGCTGGCCGGCACGCTGGCCACCAACCAGGATCCGGCCCGCACCGGCACCGTGGTCGACTCGGCGGTACGCTGGTTCGAACTGCGCCGCGTCGGCACCGGCGCCTGGACCCTGTTCCAGGAAGGCACGTTCAGCCCGGGCGACAACCTGACCCATCACCTGATGGGCACGATCGCCATGGACAAGTTCGGCAACATGGCGATGGCCTACAACGTCACCAAGGAATCGACGCCGACCAAGTTCGCCACCCTGGGTTACACCGGCCGCACGGCGTCCGATGCCGCAGGCGTGATGTCGCTGGGCGAGAACGAAATCGCCATCGGCGCCGCCGTCGAAACCTCCGGCCGCTGGGGCGACTACTACCAGATGACGGTGGATCCGGTCGACGACTGCACGTTCTGGTTCGTCGGCATGTACCGTCCGGCCGGCAGCTGGCAGACGCGCATCCAGGACTTCAAGTTCCCGGACTGCAGCGGCGTGATCACGTACACCGTCTCCGGCACGGTCGCCACCGCCGCCGGCGCTGGCATCAGCGGCGTCTCCGTCGGCACCGGCAGCAACAGCACCATCACCGATGCCAGCGGCGCCTACACGCTGTCGGGCGTGGCCAACGGCACCTACACGCTGACCCCGTCGCGCAGTGGCTTCACGTTCTCGCCGGCGAGCCGCAGCGTGACCGTCGCCGATGCCAACGTCACCGGACAGAACTTCACCGGCACGCCGCCGGCCAACGTTCCGCCGGTCGCGAACTTCACGTTCACCACCAGCGCGTTGACCGCCAACTTCACCGACACCTCCACCGACAGCGACGGCACCATCGTGTCGCGCAGCTGGAACTTCGGCGATGGCACCACTTCGACCGCAACCAATCCGAGCAAGACCTACGCGGCTGGCGGCACCTACACGGTGACGCTCACGGTGACCGACAACATCGGCGCCAGCAGCAGCAAGTCGAGCGCGGTGACCGTGGTGGTTCCGAACGTGCCGCCGGTCGCGAACTTCACGTCTTCCGTGAGTGATCTGACGGTGAGCTTCACCGATACCTCCACCGACAGCGACGGCACCATCGCGTCGCGCAGCTGGAACTTCGGCGACGGCACCAACTCGACGGTCGCCAACCCGATCAAGACCTACAGCGTGTCCGGTACCTACACCGTTACGCTGACCGTGACCGACAACAGCGGCGCCACCAACGCCAAGTCGGCGACGGTGACGGTCAATGCGGCGGGTACGCAGACCTACATCAACAACACCGATTACCCGATCAACGACAACGCAACCGTCAACAGTCCGATCCGGGTCACCGGCCGCAGCGGCAACGCACCGATCAACACGCCGGTGGCGGTGAATATCGTCCACACCTATATCGGCGACCTGAAGGTGAGCCTGATCGCGCCGGACGGTACCGCTTACGTCCTGCACAACCGCACCGGCAACAGTGCGGACAACATCAACCAGACCTACATCGTGAACCTGTCGACCGAAACGCTGAACGGCAATTGGAGGCTTCGCGTCAACGACAACTCCAATGCCGATACCGGTCGTATCGACAGCTGGAGCATCACGTTCTGAGTTTTCGTCATTGCATTTCGTGATATCGAAAAGGCCCCGGTGCAAGCCGGGGCCTTTTTTCATGCGTCGTATCAACGTTTTGCCGTGGTCCGCGTGCCGCACGCGGCGTGCCATGCGTTGAATATATCCAGACGCATCGATCGTCGCGCCAATCCATGTCAGCGCTGTCAGCGGAGCGCATCAGGATTCGCGCGAGTGGGTTCGCGCAGGGCGACGACGAAAAGTGCGGATTTCAAGAGTGTTTTCGGCGACCTTGCCAATTGCGGAATCTTTCCGGCAAGCGAGGTCTCGATGCGGAAAACTGGATACGCATGCGAACGTATCCGCATGTTTTTCATGGTGCCTCCCGATGATGCGCGGATGTTGCAATGCCGCTTGATCGGGCCGTCGAACTCGCATACGTTTCGTCGGCGGTTCCGGGGCACCGCACCGGCATCGACTACGGAACATGGTCGAGGCGCCGATCGTCGAACTCGTGCAACGACGCCATCGGCGTCCGGCGGGTTTGCGCGTTGTGATCCGCATCCTGCGCATCGCTCGTCCGTTCCGACGCGTCCCATCCCGCATCGCCTGTCCTCACCACCATCGAAAGGAGTAATCGTGAATCGTCGAATCTCAGTGTTGTCCGCCGCTATCGGCGCATCCCTCGTTCTTGCGGCCATGCCGGCGTTTTCCGCCGAGCTGAAGACCGCGAGGAAGCCCGTACCCGGTCAGTACATCGTCGTGTTGAAAGACGGCACGGCCAGCCTCGCCGGTGAGCGCAGCAGCGCCGCTCGCGTGTCGATCGTCGCCAATGACATGGCCACGCGCCATCGCGCGCGCGTCAAACAGAGTTTCGAACATGCGCTCCGCGGTTTCGTCGCCGAAGCCGACGATGCTGCGCTCGCCGGCCTGCTCGCCGATCCGAACGTCGCCTACGTCGAAGAAAACGGCTACGTGTCGATCAACGCCACCCAGACCGGTGCGACCTGGGGCATCGATCGCATCGATCAGCGCAATCTGCCGCTGAGCGGCAGCTACACCTACAACACCACTGCCGCCGGCGTGCATGCCTACATCATCGATACCGGCGTGCTGCTGGCCCATAGCCAGTTCAGCGGTCGCGTCGGCAACGGCTTCGATGCCGTTACCTCCGGCGGCAATGCCAACGACTGCAATGGCCACGGCACCCACGTCGCCGGCACCGTCGGCGGCACCACCTACGGCGTCGCCAAGGGCGTGACCATCCATCCGGTGCGGGTGCTCGGTTGCACCGGCTCCGGCACCAATGCCGGCGTCATTTCCGGCATGGATTGGGTTGCCGCCAACCGCGTCCTGCCTGCGGTCGCCAACATGAGTCTGGGCGGTGGCGCATCGCAGGCCACCGACGACGCCGTCGCGCGCATGACCGCTGCCGGTGTCACCGTGGTGGTCGCCGCCGGCAACAGCAACGACAACGCCTGCAACTACTCGCCTGCGCGCGCGCCTTCGGCGATCACCGTCGGCTCCACTACCAATACCGATGCGCGCTCGTCGTTCTCCAGCTTCGGCACCTGCCTGGATATCTTCGCGCCGGGTTCGTCGATCACATCGGCCTGGTACACCAGCACCACCGCGACCAACACCATCAGCGGCACGTCGATGGCGTCGCCGCACGTGGCCGGCGCCGCCGCGCTGTATCTGGCGAGCAACCCCAGCGCAACGCCGGCCCAGGTCACTGCCGCATTGACCGGTTCGTCGACGCCGAACAAGGTCACCAGCCCCGGCACCGGTTCGCCGAACCGCCTGCTGTATTCGCTCGGCGGTACCGTCACCCCGCCGACCGGCACCACCTACACCAACACCGCCGATTACACGATCAGCGACAACATCACCGTGAACAGCCCGATCACCGTGTCCGGCCGCACCGGCAACGGCTCGGCCACCACGCCGGTGGCGGTCAATATCGTGCATACCTATATCGGTGACCTGAAGGTCGATCTGGTCGCGCCGGACGGCAGCATCTACGTGCTGCACAACCGCGCCGGTGGCAGTGCCGACAACATCGTGCAGACCTATACGGTCAATCTGTCCTCCGAAGCGTTGAACGGCACGTGGAACCTGCGCGTGAACGACAATGCCGGTGGCGACGTGGGTTACATCAACAGCTGGAGCGTCACGTTCTGATTTTCCGGTAGAGATGCCGACGCTACCGAGAAGCCCCGGCACTCGCCGGGGTTTCTCTTTTGGCCGTGACGAGCGTCGCGAAAACGGTGCAGTGGTACTGCTGCAGCACGCATGTCCTCGCTCGCATAGGGTAAAAGCGGAGGCGGGCGCGCGTAACGGGCGTCGATCCTGGGGCAGGGTGGACGTCCGGCTCGGCGAGCGCCCGCCCGATCGACGAGCGGCATTTTTTTCAAGGGCAACAAAACGAGCCGTGATTGCGGGCTGTCCGCGGGTACGGCGAACGACACGATCCGCCACGGAATCGCAGGCGGTCATTCAATGGAGAGAGGCAATGAAATACGGAAGCAGTCTGTTCGCGGTCTTCGCCGGTGCCTGCATGTTCGCAGCGCCGGTTTTCGCGCAATCCGGCGACAGCCGGCACGCGCAGGAACACGCCGACGCCGCGTTGGCGTCTTTGCGTCTGGAGCAGGATCCATTCGCGCCGGTCCATATCGTGATGTCGAGAAAGAGTTACGACGGCATGCCCGACCTGGTCAGCAATACGGTGGCGAAAGCCGACACCGCGGGTACCGCGCTGGTCGTTTCGGAGATCAAGGCATACATGCTCAGCGAGATCGCCGAGCGCATCCACCAGCGCGAAAACCGCTGTGGCGGTTTCTTCGCGTTCGCGACACGCGCGGAAGCCGATGCGTTCGTCCGCTCGGACCGCTCCGCACAGGCGATCAACAGCCGCGCGCTGCTCGCGACGTACACCATCGACAATCAGGCCACGGTCAATCCGTGGCTGTCGCAGGTGGTGAGCACCAATATCCAGAACACCATCGGCACCCTGTCGGCCTACCAGAACCGCTACTACACCAGCACCACCGGCAGGACCTCGGCGGAGTGGATCCGCACGACCTGGCAGGGCCTGGCCGGCAGCCGCACCGACGTGACCAGCGAACTGTTCGCGTGCAGCACCTGTTCGACCCAGCCGTCGGTGATCCTGACCATCCGCGGCAACGAGCTGCCGAACGAGATCGTGGTGCTCGGCGCGCATCTGGATTCGATCAACGGCAGCGCGGGCGGCAGCACGACCCAGGTCGCACCGGGTGCGGACGATGATGCATCGGGCATCGCGACGCTGACCGAAACCCTGCGCATCGCGATGGCCAGCGGCTGGAAGCCCAAGCGCACCGTGAAGTTCATGGGCTATGCGGCCGAAGAAGTCGGTCTGCGCGGTTCCAATGCGATCGCCCAGGCGCACAAGACCGCTGCCGCGAACGTGGTCGCGGTATTGCAGCTCGACATGACCAACTACCGTACGGGTACGGCGGCCGACATGCGTCTGGTTTCCGACTACTCCAACGTCGACATGAAGACCTTCCTGACCAATCTGTTCGACACCTACCTGGCGCCGCTCGGCCTGACCCGCGGCACCTACACCTGCGGTTATGGCTGTTCCGATCACGCCTCGTGGACCAGCGCGGGCTATCCCTCGGCGATGTTCTTCGAAGCCGGCACCGGCGGCACGTCGGGTTCGTCGTACAACCCGTACATCCACACCGCCAACGACACGCTCGCCAACATGGGCAACTCGGCGGTGAACAGCGCGAAGTTCGCGCGGCTCGGGCTGGCGTTTCTTGGAGAAGCGGCCAAGACCTCGGGCGGCGGTGGCGGCAACGCGGCGCCGGTCGCCAATTTCACGTCCACCACCACCGGTCTGACCGCCAGCTTCACCGATACCTCGACCGACAGCGACGGCACCATCGCGGCGCGCAGTTGGAACTTCGGCGACGGCACCACGTCGACGCTCGCCAATCCGTCGCGCACCTATGCGGCGTCGGGCACGTACACGGTGACCTTGACTGCGACCGACAACGGCGGCGCCAGCAACAGCGTCAGCAAGACGGTGACGGTCGGAAGTTCGGGCGTGCAAACCTACACCAACCTCACCGATGTCCCGATCACCGACAACGCCACCGTCAACAGCCCGATCGTCGTCTCCGGCCGCACCGGCAATGCCCCGGCGGCCACGCCGGTCGCGGTGAACATCGTCCACACCTACAAGGGCGATCTGAAAGTCGATCTGGTCGCGCCGGACGGCAGCGTCTATGTGCTGCACAACCGCACCGGCGGCAGCGCCGACAATATCGTCCAGACCTTCAGCGTGAACCTGTCCACCGAAGTCCGGAACGGCACCTGGAATCTGCGCGTGAACGACAATGCCGGCGGCGATGTGGGTTACATCAACAGCTGGAGCATCACGTTCTGATCCGGCATTGAAGCGGCAATCGTTGCCGGTTACGACGCAACGCCTCCCGAGCCATCGGGAGGCGTTGTCGTTTCAGGCATCGCGACCGGGCCGTGGCACGCCACATGCGGAGCAGAGATCATGTCCGCGCAAAACCATGCTGCATGGCGGCATCGATGCCGCGCGATGGCCGAAAAAACAATGTCTGCATGGACGTCCGCCATCGGATCTTCCGTTGCGAAAAGGACACGTGTGCATCGACATGCCACGTAAAAAAATCATGAAAACGTGATTTTTCTCACGCGGAGCAAGTGCATTGCGTTCGAATACAGCGCCGACGGCGAGGTCAACGGCGGCGATCGGCGCGCGCCGCCGGTTTCGAAAGCGGACGTCGATGGATATCGACGATCCGGGAGGTGCAATGAATCGCTGCGCTGCAGCTTGTGTTTGTCATGGAGCACCACCTAGCGTGCGCCCGCGGATCAAGGGCTTCGATGTTCTCAAGTCCGTCGGCCCAGGGGCGGGGTCGTCGCGAATTGTTCTTGTTTGGGAATCGTGCGCGATCCGCATATCGCGCGCCGGCGGTTGCCGGTGCGCTTCCCCAGAGATGTTTCATCGACACTTCAATATAAGGAACGATTGAAAAAATGAAAACGCATATCTCTCTGTTGTCCGGCGCGATCGCCGCATCGTTGCTCATCGCTGCGATGCCTTCGACCGCCTCCGCTGCCGACTTCCGCACCAACAGCAAACCGATCGACGGGCAATACATCGTCGTACTGAAAAAGCAGTCCGCACGTCTCGCCAGCGAAATCGGCCCGACCCTGCGCGTGTCCTCCGTGGCGCAAGACATGGGCAGGACCCATGGCGCCAAGGTGACGCATACCTACGAGAACGCGCTGCGTGGATTCGTGGTCAATGCCGACGACGCGGCGCTCGCCGGATTGTTGGCCGATCCCCGCGTCGAGTATGTCGAGGAAGACGGTATCGTCACGATGAATCCCGCGTACCAGCAGCCGCCGAGCTGGGGACTGGATCGCGTCGACCAGCGTTCGTTGCCGCTCGATACCTGGTACACCTTCTTCTTCATCGCCAATGGCGTCCACGCTTATGTCGTCGACACCGGCATCCGGCCCACGCATGCGCAGTTCAACGGGTGGACCGGCGCGCCGCCGTCGCGGGTGAGCAACGGTTTCAGCGCGATCGCCGATGGCAACGGTACCAACGACTGCCACGGTCACGGCACGCATGTGGCAGGCACCATGGCGGGTGGTTTCACCGGCATCGCCCGCGCGGCGACCGTGCATCCGGTGCGCGTGCTCGGTTGCAACGGCTCCGGCACGTGGTCCGGCGTCATCGCTGGCCTGGACTGGGTGCGCGCCAACCATATCAAGCCTGCCGTGGCCAACATGAGTCTGGGAGGTGGCGCCATCGTTTCGGTGGATACCGCTGTCGCCAACCTTACCGCCGCCGGTGTCACGGTGGTCGTTGCGGCGGGCAACAACGCCAGCGATGCCTGCAATTTCTCGCCGGCGCGAGCGCCATCGGCGATCACGGTCGCTTCCACCGATATCAACGATGCGCGTTCGAGCTTCTCGAACTACGGCACTTGCGTCGACATCTTCGCGCCGGGCGGCAACATCGTGTCCGCGTGGAACAGCAGCGATACGGCACTCGTCGCGCTCAGCGGCACGTCCATGGCGTCGCCGCACGTGGCGGGCATGGCCGCGTTGATCCTGGGCAGGTATCCGGCCGCGACGCCAGCGGAGGTGACGGCACGCCTGCTCACCAATTCGACACCGAACAAGGTCATCGGCCCCGGCACGGGTTCGCCCAACAAGCTGCTCTACGTGCTGCCCACGGGCGGGGAATACGGTACGTACACCGCTCCGATCAAGGTTCCGGCGATCAGGTAACGCGCTGCGGATCGACAGGCGTGTGTTGTGGAAACCCCGGCGTCGGCCGGGGTTTCTTTCAGTCGACGAATCCGTGGAGACGCGTTGCGATCGTGTCAGCCCGCCGCTTCGAACCGGTTCGCCGAGACGTTCTTGCGCACCTTCAGCGGATCCCAGATCCGGCCGTTCATCGCGATGTACACGCCCGCAGGCAGCGACTGCACCGCGCCGACCGCGGTGCCGATGTTGAATTCGGCGTCCGAACCACGGAAGCGCGCGGGATTCAGCGCGCCGGTCAACACGATGGTCTTGTCGGCGATCGTGCTGAGGACTTTCGCGGTGTCGACCATGGTGTCGGTGCCGTGGGTCACCAGCACGTGGCGCGCGGCTTGCGCGGCGATGGTCGCGCGCAGCAGGTCGCGATCTTCGGCGGTGATGTGCAGCGAGTCCTTGCGGAGGATCGGGATCACGCTGAAGCGGAAAGCGACGCCGAGCTCTTCGAGGATGCGTCCGATCTGCGGATCGCCGATCTGATAGTCGGACTTGTCGTCGAAGTAGATCTTGTCGATCGTGCCGCCAGTGGTGACGATGAGAAGCTGGTCCATGGGCAGGCCGGTGGCTGGAGTTGCGAAATTATAGGCCGGGTGGCGGGGTCATGTTTTCCTGCCGAACTTCGCGCGCAGGCCGGGCGCGTTCGAGCTGAATACGATCGTCAGCGACAGTGCGATCTCGACCAGCGCGAAGACACGCTCGTCGGCATGCGCCCACGCGACCATCACCCCGTGCGAAAACCAGCACAGCGCGAAGACGCCGGCCCAGAACCGTGCGGTGGCGCGGCGGACCAGCACGCCGATGCCGAGCAGCAGCGGCGGCAGCGCGAACACCAGCAGTGCGGCGATGCGGTCCTTGTCGGCGTGGTACCACAGCGCGTACAGCGCGGTCAGGCCCAGCAGCGCGGAGACCAGGACGATGCGATCGGTCCGCGTACCGCGATCGGTGATGTTCATGATGGCCTCCTCACGCCAGTTTCACTGCAAGCGCGGCGATCCGGCGGCCCAGCGCGCGCGCCAGTACCGCTTCATCGTCGGTGAGCTGGGGGTCGTCCTTCGCGCCGGCGACATGGCTGGCGCCGTAGGGCGTGCCGCCGCTGCGCGTGCTGCTGAGCAGCGGCTCGGTGAACGGAATGCCGGCGATCACGCAGCCGTGGTGCAGCAGCGGCACCAGCATCGACAGCAGCGTCGACTCCTGGCCGCCGTGCATGCTCGCGGTCGAGGTGAACACCGCTGCGGGTTTGCCGACCAGCGTGCCGCTGGCCCATTCCGCGCCGAGGGTGTCGATGAAGTGCTTCATCGGCGCGGCCATGTTGCCGAACCGGGTCGGGCTGCCGAGGATCAATCCGGCGCATTCCGACAGATCGCTCTTCTCGACGTAGGGCGCGCCGTCCTCGGGTTCGGGCGGCGCGGCTTCCACGGTGACCGGCGCGACCGGCGGGACCGTGCGCAGGCGGGCGGAAACACCGTCGATCTCGCCGATGCCGCGCGCGATCTGTCGGGCGAGGCGGGCCACCGAGCCGCCTCGGCTGTAATAGAGGACCAGTATTTCGGTCATGGGAATTCCCGGACGAACGATGCCCGAAGGGTACGGCAAGCGCATCGGGCTGTCTCGACCGGGCATGCGGATGGCGTCGACGACGGGCCGCGCCTGTTAACCTTGGCGGATGGCTCCGCAGAACACTTTCGAGCGCTGGTTCGAACGCGCGCGCTCCCTGGCATGGGACCGCGCGCGCGCCGGTACCTTCTTCCGCTTCCTGTGGAAGCGCTTCCTCGACGACCGCCTGTTCCAGGCGGCCGGCGCGCTGTCGTTCACCACCGCGTTCGCGATCGTGCCGCTGAGCATGGTCGTGTTCGGCGTGCTTTCGGCGTTCCCGGTCTACGAGGAATGGAGCGCGCAGCTCAGCACCTACGTCTTCTCCAATTTCGTGCCGTCCTCGGCGCGTGCGGTCGAGACGCACCTGCTCGAATTCTCGAAGAATGCCGGCAAACTCACCGCGGTCGGCGTGATCGTGCTGGTGGTGTCGCTGCTGATCACCCTGACCAGCATCGAGGCCACGTTCAACCAGATCTGGCGCGTGCCCACCTCGCGACCCAAGTTCGGCCGGTTGATGGTGTATTGGACGGTGATGACCTTCGGCGCGCTGCTCGCCGCCGCCAGCCTCGCCATTTCGGCACGCTTCTTCGCGCTGGCGATCTTCCAGACGCAGCCCGGGCAGTGGCTCGAACACTGGCTGCTGCGGTTCACGCCCACGGTGATCGAATACGTCGCGCTGGTGGTGATCTACCGGGTGGTACCGCATCGCACGATCCACTGGCGGTACGCCGCGCTGGGCGCGTTGTTCGCGGTGATCATGATCGAAATCGTGAAGATCGCGGCCGGCTCGTACCTGGGCAGTTTCGGCACCTACGAGAAAATCTACGGCACGCTCGCATTGATTCCGATCTTCCTCGGCTGGGTCTATTTCAGCTGGGTATCGGTGTTGCTCGGCGCATCGCTGGCATCGTCGCTGTCCGCGTTCCGCTATCAGCCCGCGTCGCAGCGCCTGCCGTGGGGCTACGAGTTCTACGGCCTGCTGCGCCTGCTCGGGCGCTTCGACGAATACCGCAGGCGCGGCAAGGGCCTGCATCTCGACGACATCCGCCTGCTCGAGCCGATGCTCACCGACGCGATGGTGCAGCAGATGCTGCAGCAGCTGAGCGCGATCGGATTGCTCAGCCGCGCCGAATCCGGCGAGTGGCTGCTGGCGCGCGACCTGGAGGATCTGAGTCTCGGCGAACTGTACGAAGCCTGCCATCTGCGCATTCCCACCGCCGAGGCCTGGCTGCCCGCACGCGACGACGCGCTAGGCGATGCCGCCATCGCCGCGCTCGATGAACTGCGTCTTCCGCTGCGCGATCTGCTGCGCAAGCCGGTCGCATCGATCTACCGAAAGGATCACGAATGAATGTCAAGATCAGCCTGCTGTCGTGCGCGTTGCTCGCATTGATGGCATGCAAACCCGAAGCGCCGGTCGCAGCGCCGGCAGCGCCGGAGGCGGAAACAACAGCCGAAACGACCGCGCCGACCGCAGCCGAATCCGAAGCGCGCGCAACCGATACGCCTACGCTGAAGATCGCCACCCTCGACGGCGCGCAGTACGACCTCGCCTCGAAGCGCGGCGGCTGGGTGGTGGTGAATTTCTGGGCGACGTGGTGCGCGCCGTGCATCAAGGAAATGCCGGAACTCGATGCCTTCGACGCCGAGCGCAAGGATGTCGACGTGATCGGTCTGGCCTACGAAGAAATCGCCATCGACGAGATGCGCGCATTCCTCAAGCAGCGCCCGGTGAAGTATCCGATCGCACTCATCGACACCTACGACCCGCCCGCCGATTTCCCGACCCCGCGAGGCCTGCCGATGACTTACATCATCGCGCCCGACGGCAGGATCGCGAAGGAATTCATGGGTCCGGTGACGAAAGCAGATCTCGCCGCCGTCGTCGACGGCAAGACCGCGGGCTGATCGCGATGGCAGCCGCCCGTTTCCTCGTCAGCGGGCGCGTGCAGGGCGTCGCGTTCCGTGCGTACACGCGTGCGCAGGCGAATGCGCTGGAGCTGTGCGGCCATGCCCGCAACCTGGCCGATGGCCGCGTCGAAGTGCTCGCGGTCGGCGATGCCGCAGCCATCGAACGACTCGCCGAATGGCTGCAGCACGGTCCGCCGCTGGCGCGGGTGGATGCGGTGGTGCGTGAGGGCGTCGACCCGATTCCCGAACTGCAGGGGTTCGCGGTCGGCTGAAGCGCTGGTCGGCTTGGCTATGACCTCATGACGGCCGGGCATTAGACCGGGCGACACGGGCGTGGCAACAATCCCTACACGTTGAGTAGGAATTGCCGGCCGCACATGCTGACCATGAAAGCCAAGTACGCATTGCGCGCGATGAGCGAGCTCGCCCGTTCGGGCGAGCAGCGCCTGCAGGCGCATGAACTGGCCGTCCGCTGCCGTGCGCCGGGCAAGTTCCTGGAGACGATCCTGGTCGACCTGCGCACCGCAGGTTTCGTCGAAAGCCGGCGTGGGCAACGCGGCGGTCACATGCTGGCGCTACCGCCCGAGGAAATCATGATCGGCGACCTGATCCGCGCGATCGACGGGCCGCTGGCGCCGGTGCGCTGCGCGAGCGTCACCGACTACAAGCCGTGTCGCGATTGCCCGAACCCCGATGCCTGCGCGCTGCGCGCGCTGATGCGCGAATCGCGCGACGCGCTGTCGCAGGTGCTGGATGCCCGCAGCCTCCGCGACTTCGCCATCGCCGACACCCCACCCACCGTCCCGCACTGATGGAGGTTTCCAATGAAGGAGAGGGAAGAAGACACGCCACCGCAGACGCAGAATATCGCCGGCATTCCGCCGGTGAACGCGCCGTTGAGCGAGCACGAACGCGCGGTGATCGCCGCGCTTCGCGATATCGCCTACGGTGAAATCGAAGTGGTGGTCCACAACACCCGTATCGTGCAGATCACCCGCAGCCAGAAATTCAGGTTCAACGAACGCTGATCGCGTTCTTCCATTTTTTCCAGCGCAGACCGGACCGCCGGACGCGCGTCAACCCTCACGGAGTCGACGATGCCCCGATATCCATCGCGTGCCGCTGCACGCATCCTGCCGCTGGCCTTTGCACTGACGATGGCCGCACCGTTCGCGCATGCCGAACAACCCCTCACCGTCGAAGACCTGACAACGCGACTGAAGGCGCTGGAAGCGCGTCTCGGCGTGACCGGCGACGACACGGAAGATGCGAGCGGTCTGAACGATCTCGATCAGCGCCTGCGCGTGATCGAACGCAAGCTCGAACTGCAGGCCGAAGACGCCGCAGCGAAGGCCGCGAAGGATCCGATCGTGTCGCTCGCGCCTGCGAAGGGACTGTCGGTGAAATCGCCGGATGGACTCGAACTCAAGGTGCGCGGACTGGTCCAGGCCGACAGCCGGGTGTTCATCGGCGACGACCTCGTGCCGCAGAACGACACCTTCCTGTTCCGCCGCATCCGCCCGACGCTCGAAGGCACTTGGGGACCATTGATCGGATTCCGCCTCACCCCGGAATTCGCAGGCGACAGCGCCACCATCGTCGATGCCTACGTCGATCTGAAATTCGATCCGCGCGCGACGCTGCGCATCGGCAAGGTCAAAGGCCTGGTGGGTCTGGAGCGGCTGCAATCCGGCGGCGCGATCGCGCTGGTGGAGCGCGGGTTCCCGACCGAACTGGCGCCGAACCGCGACCTCGGCGTGCAGCTGCAGGGCGAATTGTTCAGCAGCCGCCTCAGCTACGTCGTCGGCGTCTACAACGGCGCACCCGACGGACGCGATGCCGCGACCACCAATCCCGACAATGAATTCGATTACGCCGGCCGTCTGTTCTGGGAACCGTTCAAGAATTCGGCGAACGCGCTGTCCGGATTGGGCGTCGGTGTCGCCGCCAGCGTCGGCGAGAGTTTCGGCGCCGGCAACAATTTCCTGCCGCGCTACCGCACGCCGGCGCAGACCCAGTTCTTCGCCTACAACACCAACGTGACCGCCGACGGCCTGCATCGCCGGTTCTCGCCGCAGGGCTATTTCTATCGCGGACGCTACGGCGTGCTTGCCGAGTACATCACTTCGGAACATGAAGTCCGGGTGACCAGTGGCGTCAACAACGGCCGCCGCGATCATCTCGAAAGCGACGCCTACCAGGTCACCGCCAGCGTCGTGCTGACCGGCGAGGACGCCAGCTATCGCGGGGTCGCCAAGCCTAACCATCCCTTTACGTCGGGTGGTGCAGGCTGGGGCGCGTTCGAGCTGGTCGGCCGGATCGGCGAACTGGACATCGACGACGATGCGTTCCCGCGCTTCGCCAACATCGCCACGTCGGCACGTTCCGCCAAGGCCTGGACCGTCGGCCTGAACTGGTATTTGAACAGCAACTTCAAACTGGTGACGAACTACACGCAGACCACGTTCGAAGGCGGCGCTGCCGCCGGTGCCGATCGCGAAGACGAGAAGTCGATCTTCACCCGCGCCCAATTCTCTTTCTGACGTTTCGTGAGGATGCATTCATGACCATGTCCATCAAGACGCGCTCCATCAGGACGCCTTCCATCAAAACATTCTCCATCAAGGCCCTGCTGCTCGGCGTGGCGCTGTCCGCCGCCGCGCTGTCGCCGACGACCGCGAAGAGCGCCGACACCGAGTTCCTCAACGTGTCCTACGACCCGACCCGCGAATTCTATGCGGACGTCAACGAACGCTTCGCCGCGCAGTGGAAACAACAGACCGGCGAAACCCTGAAGATCCGCGCGTCGCACGGCGGCTCCGGCAAGCAGGCGCGATCGGTGGTCGATGGCCTGGAAGCCGATGTGGTGACGCTCGCCGTCGCCGTCGATATCGACGCCATCGCGCAGAACGCGAAGCTGCTGCCCGCGAACTGGCAGACGCGCCTGCCGCACAACAGCTCGCCCTACACCTCGACCATCGTGTTCCTGGTGCGCAAGGGCAATCCGAAGAAGATCCGCGACTGGGGCGATCTCGCCAAGCCGGGCGTCGCGGTGATCACACCCAATCCGAAAACCTCCGGCGGGGCGCGCTGGAATTATCTGGCCGCATGGGCCTGGGCGTCGAAGGAATATCGCGACGGCGACAAGGTCGTGGGCTTCATGTCCCGCCTGTTCAAGAACGTGCCGGTGCTCGATACCGGCGCGCGCGGCGCCACCACCACCTTCGTCGAACGCGGCATCGGCGATGCGCTGATCGCGTGGGAAAACGAAGCCCTGCTGACGCTCAACCAGGGTGATACGCGCAGCAAGTTCGAGATCGTGGTGCCCAGCATCAGCATCAAGGCCGAGCCGCCGGTCGCCTGGGTCGACAAGAACGTCGCCAAGCACGGCACCCGCAAGCAGGCGGAAGCCTATCTGCGCTTTCTCTACAGCGAGGAAGGACAGCATCTGGCCGCGAAGCATTTCTACCGGCCTTCCGAGCCCGGCAAGGTGCCACCTGCCGATCTCGCGCGTTTTCCCGGCCTGCCGCAGGTGACCATCGACAGCGCGTTCGGCGGTTGGAAGAAAGCGCAGGCGGAACACTTCGCCGACGGCGGTTTCTTCGATCGCATCTATCAGCCCGGCAAGTGAGCGCAGTCGTCGACATCGCACGCGTTCCGCGCATGCGCCATCCGTTGCCGGGGTTCGGTCTGAGCCTCGGGCTCGGGCTGTCCTGGTTGAGTCTGGTGGTCATGCTGCCGCTGCTGGCGCTGAGCCTCCGTGCGGTCGGATTGGGCGCCGAGGGTTGGCTGCGCGCGCTGCGCGACCCGCGCGTGCAGGCCGCGCTGGAGTTGAGCTTCGCAGCGGCGCTGGCGGCAGCGATCGTTGCATCGATGGTCGGCGTTCTGGTGGCGTGGGTGCTCGTGCGCTATCGCTTCCCGGGGCGTCGTCTGCTCGATGCGCTGGTCGATCTGCCGTTCGCGCTGCCGACCGCCGTCGCGGGCATCGCGCTGACCGCGATCTATTCCAGCCACGGTTGGATCGGGCGTTGGATCGAGCCGCTCGGATTGAAGATCGCCTATACCCCGATCGGGATCGTGCTGGCATTGATCTTCATCGGTCTGCCTTTCGCCGTGCGCACCGTGCAGCCGCTGCTGGAAAGCCTGGGGCGCGAACAGGAAGAAGCCGCCGCTTCGCTCGGCGCGTCGCGGCTCACCGCGCTGCGCCGGGTGATCTTTCCGGAGCTGTTGCCGGGCCTGCTGACCGGCTTCTCGCTGGCATTCGCGCGCGGGCTGGGCGAGTACGGCTCGGTGATCTTCATCGCCGGCAATCTGCCGTACAGGACCGAGATCGCGCCGCTGCTGATCACGATCCGCCTGGAGGAAAACGACTACAACGCCGCGGTCGTGCTGGCCGCGCTGCTGCTGGTCGCGTCGTTCCTGTGCCTGCTGGCGATCAATGCGATTCCGCTGCTGTTCGCGCACGAGCGCAGGAAGGGGAGGCGTCATGAACGATGATCCGATCCGCGAGCCGCTGTTGGTGCGCTGGATCCTGATCCTGCTGGCGGTGGGTGCGATGGCGCTGCTGGTGCTGCTGCCGCTGTTGATGGTGCTCTCAGCGGCGTTCGGCGACGGGTTTCGCGCGTGGTGGGCGGCGTTGAGCGAACCCGACGCGGTTGCGGCGCTGTCGTTGACGCTGTTTACGGTCGCCATCGTGCTGCCGATCAATGCGATCTTCGGCACTCTGACTGCATGGGCGCTCGCGCGCTTCGAGTTCCGCGGCAAACGCGCGCTGCTGTCGCTGATCGATCTGCCGTTTGCGGTATCGCCGGTGGTCGCGGGCCTGTGCCTGGTGCTGCTGTTCGGGTCGCACGGCTGGTTCGCATCGGTGCTCGAAGCGCTCGACATCAAGATCCTGTTCGCGCGGCCGGGTATCGTGCTGGCGACGCTGTTCATCACCTTTCCATTCGTCGTGCGCGAACTCATCCCGCTGATGGAGCAACAGGGGCCGGACGAGGAACTGGCCGCACGGTCGCTGGGCGCGGGCGCCTGGACGCTGTTTTCGCGGGTGACCTTGCCGAACATCAAATGGGGTCTGGTCTACGGCGTGCTGCTGTGCAGCGCGCGGGCGATGGGCGAATTCGGCGCGGTGTCGGTGGTGTCCGGTCATATCCGGGGGCTGACCAATACGCTGCCGCTGCATATCGAGATCCTCTACAACGAATTCGATACCACCGCAGCGTTCGCTGCGGCGTCGCTGTTGTCCGGGTTGGCGTTGATCACGCTGGTGGTGAAGTTCTGGCTGGAAGCGCGTCACGGCGACGCGCTCGCGTCATCGCACAGGAAGCACTGATATGGAGCTCACGATCCGTGGACTCGAAAAACGCTACAACGGCGTTTGCGCGCTGGACTCGGTCGATCTGGATATCGCATCCGGCGAGCTGATCGCGCTGCTCGGGCCGTCGGGCTCGGGCAAGACCACGCTGCTGCGGGTCATCGCCGGCCTGCTGGCGCCGGATCGCGGTCGCGTGCTGTTCGGCGAGCGCGACGCCACGCGCCTGAGCCTGCGCGAACGCAACGTCGGCTTCGTGTTCCAGCACTACGCGCTGTTCAAGCACATGACCGTGGCGGAGAACATCGCCTTCGGTCTGCGCAGCCGCCCGCGCGCGCGCCGACCCGACAAGGCCACGATCGCGCGCCGCGTCGACGAACTGCTCGGGTTGATCCAGTTGCCCGAGCTCGGTGGTCGTTATCCCGAACAGCTGTCGGGTGGCCAGAAACAGCGCGTGGCGCTCGCTCGCGCGCTGGCGATCGATCCGAGCGTGCTGCTGCTGGACGAGCCTTTCGGCGCGCTCGACGCCAAGGTGCGCGTCGAACTGCGGCGCTGGCTGCGCAGATTGCACGAACAGACCGGCCAGACCACGCTGTTCGTGACCCACGACCAGGAAGAAGCGCTGGAACTCGCCGACCGCGTGGTGCTGCTGCGCGACGGCAGGATCGAACAGGTCGGTACGCCCGAACAGATCTATCAGGCGCCGGCTTCGGCATACGTGTTCGATTTCATCGGCCGCAGCAATGCGCTCGATGGCACCGTGCAGGCATCGACATTCGTCAGCGACGATGGCGCCGTTCGGTTCGCCGCGCCCGGTGTCGCCGACGGTCCGGTCGTTGCGCAACTGCGTCCTCACGATCTCGTGCGGGGCGAGGATCATGCCGGCATCCGCGCGCGCGTACTCGCCGCGCATCGTCGTGCCGACAGGATCACCATCGAACTTGCGGTCGGCGACCGTGCCAAGGCCTTCGAGTGGGACATGATCGATTCGACGGATGCGACGCCGCCAACGGTCGGCGATGATGTGGTGCTGCGTCCGACGCGCGCGATGTTCTATCCGCGCGAACGGTGATGCGGGTGGGGCCGCAGCGTGCATAAGCGAAGCGTCATGCACGCTCCTTCATCAATGCGGCGCGATGGCGACACGGCTGCAGCAAGGCCCGCTGCCGGCGCGGGCTCTGTACCCGGCTGAGGCGCATCGGAGTGTTCAGGCCCTGTGCTCCGGTCGATGCGGATCGTCGCGGAACGCGAGTTCCAGGGCGCAGCACGTCCTGAATGCTTGCATCAGCGCATTCGCGATCGCCACCAGATCGCTCCGGTTGATCTTGAATGTCGTCGTGTGCTCGGACAGCACCGCGTGAGGAGCCGTGGCTTCCGTGATCCGTCCCTTGTAGGCGATTTCATAATCGCCTTCCGGATCCGCCTCGACCAGTTCGCGATACTCGAGGATCTGCGTTCCGATGGTGTCGCCGTAGGTCAACGATTCTTCCCAGCTAGCGCGCGGGCGATAGTCAGCGCCGGTGCGGTCGGCAACCAGTCCGCTCAGGAATGCCAGAAATCCGCGGGCATTGTCGCATCGCACTTCAGTGCGATGCTCTGTGCGGATGCCGTCGACGAAGTGCTGCGGATCGCCGAGGACCAGCACCCGGATCTGCAGATGTGGATGAGCGCACAGTGTCTGCACTCGGAAAGACGGGGTTTCGAAGTGTGTGGTCCAGTCGGCCATCTGCGCAGTCTCCATCGTGACGCGACACGCTCAAGCACGCGTCCACGATGGTGCGCATGCGGGCGAGGGAGGGCCCGTTTCTCTCCGGGCCTCTCCCATCCAACGGCGCTACCGTCGTGCCAAGGCCACGGCCTGACGATCCGGCGGCGAGCGCGAACGCATAGCGCTAGCCCGGTCCCGGCACCGCCATCGATCGGCCGTGTCGCCATTCGCGTTCATGGATCGCGATGTCGCTGCGCTGCAGCCAGTCGAGGATCGAGCGCACGGTGACCACCGGATAGTCGCTGCCCAGACGCGTCGCGACCGAGTGATCGGTGAAGACCAGATTCGCGGCGAACAGTCCGCCCACGATCCGCTTGGTGTAGGGAATATGGATGCGGCCCGGCTGGAACCCGTGGCCCAATGCGAGCTGATAGGCCTGTGTCCGCGTACGTACGTTCGCTTTCGGCGGCGGAATCGCTGCGGCGATGTGTTCGAGCACCCATGAAGTCGAGTTCTGGTAACGCGTGCTGTCCGGCCGCGCGATCAGATTGTAGTGCGGGGTGTACAGCGGATCGCCGGGCAGTGCGAGCAGTTGCTTCGACAGACGTTCGGCGACATCTGGCTGCAGCCAGGTGATGCGTGCGTCCTGGCTCACCAGGTCGTCGGCGAAGAAATTCACCAGCCCCTGCGTGTACAGGCCGGAGCCGTCGCTGCTGCAGTCGTTGAGCAGATGCACCACCGTCCAGCGACCGTCGGGATGGTCGCGCACCGCGAACCCCGAATGGCTGTAGTGCAGGCCGTGTTTCGACAGGTCGGTGCCGGCGCGCGAGACCAGCGCCACCGGCGCGTCCGCCTCGTCCAGCGCAGCGGCGACGGTCAGCGCGGTCGCTGCGGAATCGGCGATGCGCTCGGGAGGCATGGTTTTCGGCGTGCAGTCGGTGCCCGCGTGCGCAGGGCGCGCAACGCCCAGCAGCAGCGCGGTCAGCGCCGCGATCATCAGCACCAGCAGGATGCCCGCGATCCGCGCGCTGCGCCTGCGCTCGCAGCGCTCCGGCGATGCGCAGTGCGCGGGCTCCGTCCTCGATATCCGGTGTTTCACCACGACAGCTGCCGCGAGTGGATGTGCGGGCGGGCGGCTTCATCGGCGACAAAACACAGCGCCTCGCCCGAAGCCATCAACAGCCAGCCGCCGCTCACGACGACGGCTTCGAGCGTTCTGCCGGTGGCGATCGCCAACGACTTCACCGCTTCTGCGCTGAGATGGACCACGAACGAGGCGCCGAGCCCCACCACGGAGACTGTCACCGCCACCGCTGTGCCGCTGGCCGCGACCCCGGTGACCACGAATTTGCCGCCCTGCGCCAGTGCGCCGACGATGGCGACGGGCACTTCCACCGAGGCCATCAGGCTCGCTTCCGACTGCCGCGCCGAGGCGTTGGATTGCGCATCGGCCGGCGGTACCAGCAGGCAACCCAGCGCGACAACGCATGCAGCCAGGCGGAACATCGGACGGGTCGGCGTGGAGGCGGGCGTGAAAGCAGGCATGGAAGCGGGCATGGCGCGGACTCGGTTCGGCGATGCGTCGAAGAGACACCTCCAGCCGCAGGCGTTGCAATCGTCGTCGACCGAGTGTAGATAACGGGGCTGACCAGTATCGAATAACTAGACCCATGGCCGTTTCCGTCGAATTGATCGATGCCCTCAAGCGTCTGCTCCGTGGCCACGGCCTGACCTATCGCGAACTGGCCACGCGCATGAAGATGAGCGAGGCGGCGGTGAAGCGCATGTTCTCGCTGCGCGCGATGAGCCTGCAGCGCCTGGAACAGATCTGCGACGTGCTGGATGTCGGGCTGTCGGAGCTCGCCGCCGAATCCGCGCGCGGTCGCGAAACCATGGCCGAGCTGAGCGAAGCGCAGGAGAAAGCGCTGGTCACCGAACCGGCGCTGCTGCTGGCGCTGTTCCTCAGCCTCAACCGCTGGCGCCAGCAGGACGTGCTGGCGCAGTTCTCGTTCACCGAACCGCAGTGGACCTCGCTGCTGATCAAGCTCGACCGCCTGGGCATCATCGAACTGATGCCCGGCAACCGCGCCCGCGCGCTCACCGCGCGCAACTTCCGCTGGCGTCGCGGCGGCCCGATGGAGCGCTATTTCCGCGAACACCTGCTCGCCGATTATTTCGCCGACGCCTTCGACGGCGAACAGGACGGCCTGTTCCTGCTCAGCGGCAGCCTCAGCGTCGACGGCGTCCGCCAGATGCGTCAACGGCTGGAAGAAGTGGTGCGCGAATTCGATGCGCTGCTGGTCCGCGACGCTACGCTGACTGCGAAGGAACGCATTGGTGTGAGTCTGGTGTTGGCGCAGAAGCCTTGGTTGCTGCAGTTGTTTCAGCAGTATCGGCGGGCGCTGGACAAGGTCTGATTGGTGCTTTGCATAGGGCAACCCAGCAAAAGCCTACAGTTCTTGCTTACTGCGGCAAAAACCAAGCATCAGTAATCATCCATAACCGGCCCTAATTAGCTTTTCCCGAATGGGTTTAGGCCCGTCCCGGGGGGGGGGCGGCTATAGCTCTTGGCGAAGGAACCGCTTGAGTCGATACATAGCGAAAATTTAACATCTCCCTGCTTTTTGCCATACATCACAGATCGATGCAGCGCTGTTGGAACTGCTCCCAGTGGGCGGTGTTCTGGTTTTCAGGCACGCTTTTCGTGCCTCCGAATGCGTGCCACACTAGCAACTACTCAAGGAGGGGGTATGGCAGGCCAAGATCAGGACAGGGACAGGGAGAGGGACGCCCAAGCATACATAAATGCTGCGAAAATTGAGGGCTATCCCAACGTGTATGCGATCGGTCCATTCGGGCGACGGTTGAATTTTGCCTCTCAGCAACGCCGAGCTTTGAACACTATTTGGGCGCTTGAGTACTCAAAAAAGGTACAGCTCGAAGCTAAGACAGTGGCCGTCGTCGGAGGCGGTCTTGCGGGAATCACTGCTGCCGCCGCACTGGCTGCTCGCAAAAGCTTGGTTCATCTGTATGAACGTTATCAGGATGTTTTGTGTATCCAGAGCTTGGCCAGTCACCGTTACGTGCATCCGACGGCGAATTTCTGGCCGGAATCGAAGATAAGCCCGACGACTCAGTTCCCGTTTTTGGACTGGTATGCGGACGATTGCGACGAGATCATTAAGCGGCTCCGTGATGAATGGCGCACTGTCTTGGTAAAACGCATCTACGAGCCCAAGTTTTATTCAAAGGTCACGGGATTGATTCCATGTGACCAGCAGAAACAAAAATGGCGGCTTGAGATCAACGGCAAAGAAACTGATGAAGTACACGACTTGATAATTCTGTCTGTCGGATTTGGAGAAGAAGGCACTATCTCGGGAGCCGACAGCAAAAGTTATTGGAGCGCCAACGATGAATTGGACAGGCCGCATGAAATGCCCTGGGAAGGGTTTGTTAGTGGTACCGGTGATGGCGGCATCATTGACGCGCTTAGAGCAGTGCATGGTCATTTCGATAACGGACGTCTCTGTTTGCAGGTCATTAGGTTATTGGAAAGTACTGGCATAAAGGCCAAGCTCTTGGAGCTTGAACTTCAAGGAGAATCCAGTCCTGATTCGCTTTCGGCGGGTTATCCGAGGCTCATAAATGAATCCCGTATACCTTTAGTGTTCGATCTGCTTGAGGCTTCATTGAAAAAGAAGGGTAGCCCCACGATTTCACTTGTAGGAAAGGGGGCGTCCCCTTTTTCAAAAAATAGCGCCCCGATTCATAAATTCATGCTCGCTCATGCAATGGATCGTGGCGTTATTCGCTATGAGTGCGGAACATTTGAAGACGGACCTGCGCTTGTTCGTGGAGCAAAAAAGCTAGATCACTGCGAAAATGTGATTGTTCGCCATGGCCCTGCCCGAGATTTGAGCAAGCTAATTGTGCCTAAAGAGGCTGTTAAAGCGCTGGAGGACAATCAGAACTCCCTGAACACTTTGCCACTTGATGATGCGGGTATTGGTGCGGACTATTGGTTTGACGATTCGGATGATTGCCCAAGGCGCGACCTAGCATCGCCCGATTTCATCGGCAACAGATTCCCGGCGGCCTATGATTTTATGCATGATAATTTCAAGCTGGTTTTGGAAGTGAATACAGAAAACAATGCGGATATGCATTACCGCGCCAGACCTAGATCGAGCAGCGTTGGTGCGGCTAAAAAGCAGGCTATGCCAATACCCTCGGATCTTTTTGGTATTCGTTTGGAAATCCACTCAGCTCACGAACGACGTTTCTAAATTTTAGCGTTCCGAGTACTTACAGATTTTCTTGCGGCATCATCAGAACGTGAGAAGACAGTATTTCAACCTGAGTAAAGCAAATCAGAGGTAATGGATTCATGACTAGTATCAGTGATGCTGCGGCCGGACAGATTCTGTACATGGAGAATTGGACGAAAAACTGGATAAGTACTCTTGTCTACTCTCAAAGCCGTGGCCTATGTGCAGTCATCGCCGCGCAATTTGCACAAGAACGCAGCGATATTGGTGATGGCCGGATGCTGAACGAAAGAATCTCCTTCAGCGGTGATATCGAAGATATCGAAGGGTATGTCTCCGCTTCAAATGTTCTTGATATTTTTCCTGTCGATAAGAAGCATTATTTAGATTCTGGCGCCCTCGCTATGCCTCTTTTGGATGCGCACGAAAGAGTCGTAAAATTGTACGGCGTGCCTTTGTTCCCGTTCGGCGATCGGGATTTATTTCCGGGGCGGGTGAGTGCAGTGCATGCATCATTCTCGGTGCAGGTGGCGGGTCGTGATCGCCGCTATTTTCATGGCGGCATCGAAGTCACACTTGACTTTGAGGTCAAGCCTGAATGGATCAAAAAATGCATCGGTGCTCCCGTCATGACTGATTCGGGTCGGTTGGCTGGTTTCGTAGCGGCAGCAAATGAAACGATTTACATGGTAGTTCCCGCAGAAACTTTCCTTGCCGAGCGTGGATTCATGCTTGCGACCACAAGTAACGTCGCTGAGCACAATTCCCATACACTTGGGCCAATGATGGTGAATGTTTCTGCCCGGCGGGGTCAAGTGAGTTACGGCCTGCAAATTGCTCAGTCTTCAAGAAACTACGATCCAGTGATTCGGCCTATATCTGTCTCCGATACTCGTAGAACGAAGCTGACCGCATAATTTCAGATTAAGGTTGATGACCATGGATGGTTCACCCACTCCCTACGGCGAAGTCTTCAGTCCACTCGTGCAGTCTGTGATGCGAGCACAGGCTGAAGTCATACGTACGGTGTCGGGTGGTGTGTCGGATGCTTTGCTATTGGATGCGCTAATCAATCGTCATTTTAGTTGGTTGTGCGCCGTCTATCCCGATGGTATCAATAGCCACTTGTTCAAGACATTGGACGACGCGCACTCTCTGCGTACGGATGCGCTTTACGATCTACAAGCGCTGCCTGAAGATATCCGCCAAGCGATGAATGACCGAGGCGCATTGCCGCTGGAGCCTATTGAATGGGTTCAAGACAAGCCGACACGCATTTCTCAGCTCGTCAAGCATTCATTGGCGCTTTTCGACGATATAGCTGCCCTTGGCCGCATGTGGGACGCATCGGTTGAGAAGAAGCCTGCGCCGGAGTTCTGCATTCGTTCGCCTTTGAGTGTGGCCTTCAATTTTCTGACCATACCGGAGATGCCGGGGTCGCGGGCGTACGCCTTACTAACATTGAGGAATTTTCTTTTCGAGACCTTCGGTGTCGTTCCGAACAATTCGTCATCGCACGAAGGCGATTGGCAATCTTTCGAGGTTTCCGATATTGAACGTGCGCATTTCAATATCCAGGCGGCGTTGCGTGTGCGCGGTGTATCCGATGCGGTCCAGTTGCGTTCGTTCGCGGCGCGTTCCGCTGCCGAAGACGTGCTGAATCACTTCCTGTCGGCACAAGGGCTGCTATGGCAGGCTTTCGACAATCGCACGGACGCCGAGTCCTTCCTTTCAAACGCATGCGTACCGTCGCAGGCCGGTGACGGTCTGACTTTAGGAAATGGTGATCCTTATCGCTTCTCGTTACCTCCCGCATTGGAGCGATTGCCCGAACTCGGCGAAATCGTCAATGCTTTATGGGGCCTCCCAATCCCAATACGCGGCGCCGATACACTGTTCCGCGGTGGTCTAAAGTTTTCTGCTGAGGGTGGTCTGGTGGTCGCTCTGCATGGTGGCCCGGGTACGGGTAAGACCACGGTCGCGCTTTCGCTCGGCGCTTTGCTGGCGCCTTTCGGGGTCAAGACCCTCTTCATCACAGCGGAAGAAGGCGAGCGCGATCTCAGGGAAAAAGCCAAGATGCTGCTCACCAGCGAGATCCGGCAATTGTCTTTCTCGCCAAGCGAGGATTGGTTATACCTACAGCGCTTGGATGATGACGAGGACCAGAAAAAGGGCCGTCATCGATATATGGATGCTGTCAGTGAGACGTTCGAAACGATCACCAAAGCGCTCGCTTCTCAGCATGAAAGCGCTGGTATCGATCTCGATGGAATTCCCAAAACCTGCCGCGCCATCATCGTCCTTGATGGCGTGCACGACTTGATTATGTCGGCGAGTGACTATAACGAAAAACATCCGCTCGCCCAAGCGATGCGTAGCGCAATCGCGCTGTATCGAAAATCCAAGGCGTTGGTCATCATTACGACGGGTGAGGACTGGGAAGGTCAGCCCGCGCTCGATTATCTGGTAGATGTGGCCATTAGGTTGAGCCTTGAAAATGTTGACGTATATGGGCGTAAGCCCGACAGGATGATCACGATTTCGAAGGCTAGGCACCAACTATGCGCGGCCGGCGCTCATGGTTTGCAGATTTCCGGCGTCAAAGGGGTCCGCTTCTCCCCGCAAATCAATTATCAGCTCGATCACAAGGCGTTGTGGAAAACGCCGCTTCCAGACATGAGGGCTGGCAAAACGTCCATGGGGATTGCTCTTTCGCGGTATTCCTACGAGCAGATCTACGTCTCTAGGTATAGCACTTTCGAACAGAATCGCGGGTTCGAGCAGCAGGAGGATGCCCCGATCCTGTTCAGTGGCGCGAATATTTTCCTAAACGGAGAGGGTTCGGGTGGAAAAGCTGCGCTTGCCCTCAAAATCGCAATATCGCCTTCGTTTGAACTAACAGGCAAACCGTCGCGTTTGCGAAGTGGCGACTTGTTTACCCATGTTGGGCGCCGTATTGATCGGCCAGAAAGAATCCTTGTGATTTCGTTTCTTTATCCGAGTGGATATTATCGGAACGTACTGAGTAAGTTGCTTGAAGTCAGGTGGCGAGAATATGGAATAAAGAAACACCAACTACGCCCGGAAATCAAAGTCGTTCACTTGTATCCCGGGAATTATCGTGCCGATCAATTGTTCAACAGGGTCGAATGGGAGCTCGATGCTGCAGAGCTTCAAGGAGTGCCCTACAGTTGTGTGGTGATCGATGGACTGCACAATATATATCTACAATTCCCTGAGATCGAGGCATACACATTGTTCTGGGCGCAATTTTTCGCTGCTTTGCGCGCGCGCGCAGTTACGGTGATCAGCACACATACGACCTTCTTGATGCAAGGGGGAGGTGAAGAAAGTTACCGGCTTGACGACAAGCGATCCGAGCCCTTGCGGCATGCGTTGATCCAAAAGACGGATTTCACTTTCGAGATCGACCCCTATCTGGAAAGAAGGAAAACCAGCTCGCAAAAAAGAACCAGAAGTGTGAGCGAGGGCGATGCTTACCAAGAAAGGGAGGGATCAGTCTTTGAGAAAGCCAAGGGCACGAGCGCTTCCAATATTTTCGGTGTAAGGGTGCTCTCCGCCATCAATCAGCCAATTCCGAAGCAAGAATTGCTGTGGAGCAGAGAACACTTGGTCTTGTTCAAGAACGAGGAGTCTTGGGAGCATCCCCAGCACGAACTTTCATTCAAGCCATAGATGAAAATAACAGAGCCTCAAAGATCAACCCGTAAGGTGGATCTTGTATCCGCCTATCGAATAAGACAATCGGCTTCGCATCAGCCACACTATCGACATTTACGACACTCTCGGTGAGGAAGTCGTTGTTCGCCGATCGGCGGGTGCAAGGCCCGCCCTACAAAGACCTTGGGGGCTACGTCTCGAAGGCATCCAACGGCTCCACCACCGAATACTTTTCCTTCTGCAGCTTCCCTTCCAGCGGCAGAAACTCAAGCGGTTCGGTCTTGGTTTCGGTATCCGGCAAACGATCCAGTAGGTCGCGGATCAAGGTCAGTCTGCCGATTTTCTGGTCGTTGAAATCCACCAGCGTCCACGGCGCATGTTTGGTATGCGTGGCCTTGAGCATCGCCTCGCGCGCTTTGGTGTACTCGCCGTATTTCGTGCGGGCTTCCAGATCGATCGGCGACAGCTTCCAGCCCTTGAGCGGGTCTTCGCGGCGTTCGGCGAAACGCTTTTCCTGTTCTTCCTGGTCGCAGCACAACCAGTACTTGAACAGCAGGATGCCGTCGTCGACCAGCATCTGTTCGAAGATCGGCGCCTGCTTGAGGAAGGCCTTCACCTGTTTGTCGTCGGCGAAGCCCATGACCTTCTCGACGCCGGCGCGGTTGTACCAGCTGCGGTCGAACAGCACGAGTTCGCCAGCGGCGGGCAGATGCGGCATGTAGCGCTGGAAATACCACTGGGTGCGTTCGCGGTCGTTCGGCTTGGGCAGGGCGACGATGCGACTCTGGCGCGGGTTGATGTGCGCGCTGATCGCATCGATCACGCCGCCTTTGCCGGCGGTGTCGCGGCCTTCGATGATGACGAGGATGCGTTGCCCGCTGTGCGCTGCCCAGCGCGCCATCTGTGCGAGCTCACGCTGCATCGGCTCCAGCAGTTCCTCGTATTCCTTGCGCTTGAGCTTGCTCATGCGCTCACCTTGCGGCTGCGTTTCGCGGATGCGCGTTTGCGCGAAGGACGAGCGGGTGCTTCTTCATCATCGGGCACGCCAGCGGCCATGCTGCGGGCGACTTCCAGCAGCGCGCCTTGCTGCTTGCTGTTGAGCGCGCGATACGAGGCCAGCAGTTCGTGTTCGCCCTTGGTGCGCGCGGGATCGAAGGTGCTGGCGAGTTCCGACAGCAGCGCGCCTGCCGGCACGCCGAAGGTGCGGGCGAGCGCGTCGATCTGGTCGCGGCCGGGCAGCTTCTCGTCCTTCAGCCATGCGCTGACGGTGTTGACGCCCGCGCGCGGGATGGCGGTGGCGAGGTCGGTCACGGTCAGGCCGGTGGCCTTGGTGAGCAATCGCAAAGTGGTGCCGATGGACATGTTCATCACTCCTTGAGCCGCGGGCGCAGCGTGGCGAGATTGCAGGGCTTGGTACGCGCGTCGAGCTGGGCGCGCACGATCTTCTCCCAGGCGGTGCGGCAGGCCGAGGTGGAGCCGGGGAGGGCGAACAGGAAGGTGCCGTTGGCGAGGCCGGCGAACGCGCGCGACTGCAGCGTCGAGGTGCCGATCTCCTCGAAGCTCAGCGCGCGGAACAGTTCGCCGAAGCCCGGCATCTGCTTGTCGAGCAGCGGCAGCAGCGCTTCCGGGGTGGAATCGCGGCCGGTGAAGCCGGTTCCGCCGGTGACGAGGATGCCGTCGACCGCCGGGTCGGCGATCCACTGCGATACCAGCGCCCGAAGCTTGTAGCGGTCGTCGGGCAGCAGGGCGCGATCGTGCAGACGGTGGCCGGCGTCGGCCAATGCGGTGGCGAGATGGTCGCCGGAGCTGTCGTCGGCGAGGCTGCGCGTGTCGGACACGGTCAGCACGCACAGCGAGAGGGGAATGAAATCGTGGGCTGCGGTCATGGGCCGCAGGGTAACGCTTTCGCCCGCGCCCGGCGAGCCGGTCAGCGCGCCGCCAACGGCAGCTGGAAACGCAGCGTCTCGTCGTTCCGGCGCCAGCCCTGCGAGCGGTACAGCGCCTGCGCGGCGTGGTTGTCGGGCATGGTTTCCAGGTCGAGCCGGATCGCGCCTTCGGCCTGACCGTAGTCCGCCGCCGCCGACAGCAGCGCCAGCGCGACGCCACGACGACGTGCGTGTTCGGCCACGAACAGATCGTTGAGCACGAACACCCGCGCTGCGCTCACCGAGGAGAACATCGGATACAGCTGGGTGAAGCCGACCGGTGCCGCCTCGTGAAGGCCGTCGAAATGCGCGAGCAGGATCGTGGATTCGTTGCGGCTCAGGCGTTCGTAGAGGAACCGGCGCGCGGTTTCCGGATCCTGCCGCTGCGCGTAGAAGCTGCGGTAATCGGAAAACAGCGGCACGAGTTCGCCAAGGTCGTCGAGGGTGGCGCGGCGGGTGGTGACGGGCATGGGGGGCCGTGAGCAGTCGAGAAAGATTAGTGCAAGCGGTCGCTGCTTGCCTTCTGTGGGAGGGGCTTCAGCCCCGACAGTACAATTTGCGGTATGGCTTGGCTATACCGATCAATGATTCGGGACAGGCTTTCGCATCGTTGTAGTCATGAGGATCATCCGATACCACAGCGTCGGGGCTGAAGCCCCTCCCACAAACGAATCCCCTTTCGCAGAGGAGCATGATGCATGTCCTGTGTGGGAGGGGCTTCAGCCCCGACTGCTCGAATCGGCGAATGGATCGATCGCTGCCATCGAAATGTTCGGCACGGGCCATGCGCAATGCCAATATGGGTAATGTGAAAAATCCGCAACCAGGCCCGCGCGGATAGGATTCATCAGCAGATAGCACGCGACGCTGTCGATCGATTCGGCGCCGCGAATTGCGCGATCATGGAAGCCATCCTGCCAGACCACGGGTAGATGCGGATGCAGAAGCCTCAGCCGACGCGAGACAGCGCCTTTCAGTCTGCCGACGTACGCGGACAAAGATATCCCAGTGCCGACCTCGATCAATCCATGAAAATGATCCGGCATCAGTACCCATGCGATCACTGCGCCATCCAGTCGTTGCCCGGTCTCATGGATCAGTCGAGCAGCGTCCGTGGCGATCGCCGGATCAGAGAATAACTTTCTGCGGTCGTATGTATTGAAGGTGACGAAATAGATATGGCCATTGGCGGACCAACGCCCTGCGCGAAGTCGTTGGTAGCCGCTTTTCATCGAAACAGTGTTGACGATGCTTTGCATGCGGTCTATCGGGATTCATGCGGTTGTGCTGTCGGAGAAGTCCGATGCAACCCTGTCGGGGCTGAAGCCCCTCCCACAAGTGGCTTGCCAACAACGTTGCTCTCAACCGCCTTGGGTCAACCGCGCGAGTTCATCGGCCTGGTGCTCGCGGGCCAGGCGTTCGATGAGATCGTCGATGTTGCCCTGGATGATGTTCGGCAGATCGTAGAGGGTCAGGCCTTCGACGCGGTGATCGGTGATCCGGCCCTGCGGGAAGTTGTAGGTGCGGATGCGCTGGCTGCGGTCGCCGCTGCCGACCTGCAGTTTGCGTTCCTGCGCCTGCGCGGCTTCGCGTTTGGCGGTTTCGGCTTCGAGCAGCATCGCCTTCAGCCGCTTCATCGCTTTGTCGCGGTTGGCGTGCTGGCTGCGCTCGGTCTGCGATTCCACGACCACGCCGCTGGGTACGTGGGTGATGCGGATCGCGGATTCGGTCTTGTTGACGTGCTGGCCGCCGGCGCCGCTGGAGCGGAAGGTATCGACGCGCAGATCGGCGGGATTGATCTCGATGTCGATCTCGCCGCTGTCTTCGCCGATGATCGCGACCGTCGCGGCGGAGGTGTGGATGCGGCCCTGCGATTCGGTTTCCGGCACGCGCTGAACGCGATGGGTGCCGGATTCGAATTTCAGTTTCGAATACGCGCCGCGACCGTCGACGCGGGCGATGATTTCCTTGAAGCCGCCGTGTTCGCCCGGGCTTGCGGATTCCACTTCGACTTTCCAGCCCTGGCGCTCGGCGTAACGCGAGTACATGCGGAACAGATCGCCTGCGAAGATCGCGGCTTCGTCGCCGCCGGTGCCGGCGCGCACTTCCAGATACAGGCCGCCATCGTCGCGCGGGTCCTTCGGCACCAGTTGCGCCATCAGCGCGGTGTCCAGCTCGAGCAGTCGCGCGTGCACGGCGGCGATTTCCTCTTCGGCCAGTTCCGCCAGTTCCGGGTCGCTGCGCATCGCTTCGGCGGCGGAGAGGTCCGTGCGCGCCTGGCGCTCCGCCGCGAGGCCTTCGGCGATCGGTTCGAGCTGCGAGAACTCGCGCATCAGCCCGCGATAGCGCGCGGCATCGTTCACCGTCGCAGGATCGGCGAGCAGGCGTTCGATTTCCTCGCGGCGCTCGGCCAGCGCCTCCAGCTTACGGCGCAGGGTCGGCGTCATTGCGGCCGTCGGGCGTGTGTTCGGGATGGAGCTGATGATCGACCGCGTCGGCCAGGCGGTTGTGTGCGGGCGCGTGGCGCGGGAACAGCCGCTCCGCGGCGCGCACGACATCGACATCGCCGTTGAGCGCCGCTTCGCGCAGCGCGGCGGTGGGCGCGTGCAGCAGGCGATTGGTCAGTGCGTGCGCAAGCTGTTGCAGGACGTCGGCCGGGTCGTGGCCGGCGGCGAGCAACAGATGCGCTTTCGCCAGCGATTCGTCGCGGGCGGCTTCGCCATGCGCACGGAGTTGTTTCAGCGAGCCGTGATGGGCGCTGGCGTTCACGGTTTCGACGTAGCGCGACACCTGCATCTCGATGATGGCTTCGGCGGCGGCGGCGGCCTCGCGGCGGCTGTTGCGGTTGTCTTCGATCACGCGCTCCAGATCGTCGACGGTGTACAGAAAGACGTCGGCGAGTTCGGCCACATCCGGCGCGATGTCGCGCGGCACCGCCAGGTCGAGCAGCAGCATCGGCCGATGCCGGCGCTTGCGCAGCGCGGCCTGGACCGTGTCGCGATGCAGGATCGGTTCGCGGCTGGCGGTGGCCGAGAACACGATGTCGGCTTCGGCCAGATGGCGGTCGAGTTCGGTCAGCGGCAGGGCGACGCCGCCGTGGCGGGTCGCGAGTTCCTGGGCGTGGGCGAGGGTGCGGTTGGCGAACAGCAGGCGCTTGGCCTTCGCTTGCACCAGATGCAGCGCGGTGAGTTCGATGGTTTCGCCGGCGCCGATCAACAGGATGGTGCAATCGGCCGGCCGGGCGAAGGCTTCTTCGGCCATCCGCACCGCCGCCGATGCCACCGAGACCGGGTTCGCGCCGATGCGGGTGTCGGTGCGCGCGCGCTTGGCGGTCACGAAGGCGTGCTGGAACAGACGGTCGAGGCGGTTGCCGAGGGTGCCGGCGCCGCGCGCGGCCGACCAGGCCTGTTTCACCTGGCCGAGGATCTGCGGTTCGCCCAGGACCAGCGAGTCCAGCCCGGTGGCGACCCGGAAGAGATGACGCACCGCATCGTCGCCGCGATGCCGATACAGATAATCGTGCAGTGCCAGCGGTGACCGTCCACCCGACGAACCGCCCTCCTGCGGATGCGCGGCCAGCCATTCGACCAGGGCGTCGCCGTCGCCGCCGGTGAGGGCGTAGACCTCGGTGCGGTTGCAGGTGGAAAGCAGCGCCACTTCCTCCACGCCCGGCAGCGCACGCAGCGCGGACAGGGTCGCCGGCAGCGCTTCTTCGGAGAACGCGACCCGCTCGCGCAGGGATACCGGCGCGGTCTGGTGGTTGATGCCGAGGGCGATGAGGTGGGGCATGACGACCGGCGGAGGTGCGTTCAGATGGTTGGGGTAAGCTGACGACAATTCCATAGTTTACGGCCCATCACGCCGATGCCCGCAATTTCGATCATTATTCGCCGGCCATCGCCACTGTCCGGCACGTTCATGACGTGGCTGCTGGCATGGCTTCTGGCGCTGTCCGCAGGCGCTGCGCTGGCGGGACCGACCACTGCGCCGGTCCCCGATCCGCTGACGCCGACCATGGCTGCCGAGTACGCGCTGCAGGCCGGCAAACTGGACGAGGCCGCGCGCTGGTATCTCGATGCCGCAAAGGCCGCCGACGGCGATGCCGTCCTGGCCGAGCGCGCCACCCGGATCGCGCTGCTGGCCAAGAACGACGCCAACGCCGCCGAGGCGCTGGAACTGTGGCGCACCCGGGCCAAGCGCTCGCCGTCGATGCGCAACGCCGAGGCGACGCTGGCCCTGCGCCGCAAGGATGAACGCACCGCACGCCGCGAACTGCAGGCATTGATGCGTGGCGGCGAAAAGGACGGCTGGCGCTACGCCCTGGTGGCGCTCGATGCCGGCTCCGGCGATCCGAAGCTGACCGGGCGGTTGCTGGGTCAACTGATCGATTCGATTCCCGACCAGCTCGAGGCCTGGCTGGCGTTCGGCGAATTCTCCCAGCAGCTGCAGCGCAACGATCTGGCCGAAAAGATCGTCACGAGAGTCGTCGCCAAATTTCCCGACGAGCCGGCGGTTGCGCTGCTGCATGCCAGCCAATTGCGTGAAGCCGGCAAGACCGACGAGGCGCGCAAGGTCCTGAGTGAGCTGGGCGAGCCGTCGCTGCTGTCGCCGGAGCTGGGTTTCGCCGTGGCCAACGAATACAGCGAGATGGGCGACAACGCCCAGGCGGCGGCCGTGCTGGCGCGCGGCCCGCAGAGCGACCGCAGCTACATCTTCCGTGCCGCGTACCTGGCCCAGGCCGAAGACAAAGTCGGCGTGGCCAAGGTCTATGACGAACTGAAGCGCGACTCCGCCGCGCCGGATCCCGGCCGCCGCCTGTTGCTGGGTCAGATCGCCGAGTTCATCGAGCGTCATGAGGAAGCGCTGGAGTGGTACGCGGGCGTGCCCGGCGGCCCCCAGCGTTGGCAGGCGCGACTGCGTTCGTCCACGGTATTGCACAAACTCAAGCGTGCGGATGAAGCCTATGCGCGATTGCGCGAGCTGCAGGCCGATGGCGATGCCGATGAGGAGACGCGACGCGACGCGTACCTGCTGGAAGCCGAACTGCGCAAGGACGATACCGATTTCGATGGCGAACTCGACACCTATGCGCGCGCACTCGGCGCATTCCCCGACGAAAAGCAGCTGCTGTACGCCCGCGCCCTGATGTGGGAGCGACGCGACGACATCACGCGCGCAGAGGCCGATTTCCGCAAGATCCTGGCCATCGACGCCGAAGACGTGAACGCGCTCAACGCCCTCGGCTATACCTTGGCCGACCGCACCGATCGCCATCAGGAAGCGCTGGAGCTGATCGCGCGCGCGATCGCCGCGCAGCCCGACAGCGCCGCGATCATCGACAGTTACGGCTGGGTGCTGTATCGCCTCGGTCGCAAGGACGAAGCGCTGACCGAACTGCGTCGCGCCTTCACCAAGCAGAAGGATGCCGAAATCGCTGCGCATCTGGCCGAAGTACTGTGGGTGCTTGGCCAGAAGGATGAATCGCGGAAGTATTTCGAGGAGTCGCGCAAGATCGATGCGGACAATCGTTCGCTGAAGCGCGCCATCGAGAACACCGGCGTGGTGCTGCCGCCGTTGCCGGAGAAGGCGGGCGCATGAATCTGCGTGCGTTAGCGGCGACGCTTGCGATCGCTGCCGTCCTCACAGGCTGCGCGACGACCGTGCCCGCCCGCCGCGTACCGGCGCTGTCGACCGAAGCACTCGCGTCCCGTCTGCAGGCACGCCAGGAATTCCTGGCGCAGTACGACGCATGGTCGTTCTCCGGCCGTGCTGCGGTCAGCAAGGGCGACAAGGGCGGCAGTGGCCGCATCGAATGGCAGCAGCAGGATCGGAGGCGGTACGAGATCGCCTTGAGCGCGCCGGTCACCCGCCAGAGCTGGCGCCTGATCGGCGATCTGCATTCCGAAGCCGGGCGGATCGAAGGTCTGGAAGGCGGCCCGCGCGACGGCGAGTTCGCCGAAGACCTGCTGCTCGAAACCACGGGTTGGGCGGTGCCGCTGCAGCAGCTCGGCAGTTGGGTGCGCGGCGCACCGGCGGCGGAGTACCCGGTGCAGGCGATCGTGTACGACGCGGAAGGCCGGCCGGCCAGCTTCCAGCAGGCCGGCTGGACGGTCCGCTACACCGCTTGGCGCCCGGGCCCCACCGGCGCGCCGGATCTGCCGGCGAAGATCGAAGCCGAAGCCGGCGACGCCCGGGTCCGGCTGGCGATCGAAGACTGGACCTTCGCCTCGCCATGAGCGCGGCGAACGCGGATGCCGGGTGGTCGGTCTGGCCGGCCCCGGCCAAGCTGAACCTGTTCCTGCGCATCGTCGGCCGCCGGGCCGACGGCTATCACCTGCTGCAGACGGCGTTCCGGATCCTCGACTGGGGCGACACGATTGCGATCCGTCTGCGCGACGACGGCCGAATCGTCCGGCATGGCGAGTCGGCACCGGGCGTCGCCGAAGCCGATGACTTGACCGTGCGCGCCGCAAAATTACTGCAATCGACGGCGAAGATCGCTCAAGGTGCGGATATCGCCATCGAAAAACGAATCCCATCCGGTGGCGGCCTTGGCGGTGGCTCCAGCGATGCCGCCACCGTGTTGCGTGCGCTGGATCGGCTCTGGGGTTGCAATCTGGGGGCGGGCACCCTGGCCGAGCTCGGTCTGCGTCTGGGGGCGGATGTCCCGGTCTTCGTGCGTGGCGAGAATGCCTGGGCCGAGGGACTGGGCGAGCAGTTGACCCCGATCGACCTGCCGCCGGCCTGGTATCTCTTGGTCGCGCCGGGCATCCATGCCGCCACCGCCGAATTATTCCAAGCCGCTGAATTGACGCGAAATGCTGCAGCCGCGACAATGCCCGACTTCGTTTCGGACCCATTCCTGCAAGGGCAGGCGCTCGGCAACGCGTTCGAGCCGGTCCTGCGTCGCCGCGAACCCGCCATCGAAGCGGTCTTCGCCGCGTTACGCAGCGCTGGCACTGCGCGACTGACCGGCTCGGGCAGCGTGTGTTTCGTCGAATTCGCAGACCGCGAATCCGCCGAACGCGCGCTCGACGGGCTGGCCAAGCCGCTGCCTTCAGGTGTCATTGCCTGGATCGCCGCCGGTGCGCCGCGCTCGCCGTTGCTGGATGCGCTCGAAACGAAGTGATGGGCCGCGCGAGCGGGCTGTCCGGGGCTGGCAAGAACGACGGCACGTTGAAAAACAACGCGCCGTCGAACGAACCGACCTCACCGAAGGGGCGTCGCCAAGTGGTTAAGGCACCGGGTTTTGATCCCGGCATTCGTAGGTTCGAATCCTTCCGCCCCTGCCACACACAACGGAATTCCGCTTCGCGGGGTTCCGCCACCCGCCACGGTCAGAGCGAAGCGGAGTCGATATGCAGGACGATCGTCAGTTGTTGATCTTCTCCGGCAACGCCAACCGGCCTCTGGCCGACGCGGTCTGCAAGGAGTTGGGGATCCGCCCGGGCAAAGCGCTGGTGTCCAAGTTCTCGGACGGCGAAGCCCAGGTCGAGATCGAAGAGAACGTGCGTCGTCAGGAAGTGTTCGTGGTCCAGCCGACCTGCGCGCCGAGCGGCGAGAACCTGATGGAACTGCTGGTGATCATCGATGCGCTGAAGCGCGCGTCGGCCGCCAGCGTCACCGCAGTGGTGCCGTACTTCGGCTATGCCCGCCAGGACCGTCGGCCGCGCTCGTCGCGGGTGGCGATCACGGCGAAGGTCGCGGCCAAGATGTTCACCGCCGCTGGCGCAGACGGCGTGTTGACGGTCGATCTGCACGCCGACCAGATCCAGGGCTTTTTCGATATCCCGGTCGACAACGTGTACTCGTCGCCGCTGCTGCTTGCCGACATCTGGCGTGCCTACGGCACCGACAACATCATCGTGGTGTCGCCGGACGTGGGCGGCGTGGTTCGCGCCCGCGCCATCGCCAAGCGACTCGACGATGCCGAACTGGCGATCATCGACAAGCGTCGTCCGCGTGCCAACGTCGCCACGGTGATGAACATCATCGGCGACGTGTCCGGCAAGACCTGCGTGCTGGTGGACGACATCGTCGACACCGCCGGCACCCTCTGCGCCGCCGCGGCGGCACTGAAGGCGCAGGGCGCGCAGCGGGTGATCGCCTACTGCACCCACCCGGTGCTGTCGGGACCGGCGATCGACAACGTCAACAAATCGCAGCTCGACGAGCTGGTGGTCACCGACACCATTCCGTTGTCGGAGGCGGCGCGCAACTGCAGCCGCATCCGTCAGCTCAGCGTCGCCGAGCTGCTCGCCGAAACGATCCGTCGGGTCGCGTTCGGCGAATCGGTCAGTTCGCTTTACGTGGATTAGTTGTACTGCGGAACGGGGGCATCCTGCCGCCGCCCGCAGGTGCGATCGCACGGCCAAGCCGCACGATCGCACCGCAGTCGCCGCCTCCGGCGTCGTCTGCGCCGGCACATCCTTGTGCCGGGCCGTGACTACGCTTTCCGGTGTTGGCCGGATAGCAAAAACGGCTTCTCTGGTCGCGGAGAAGTCGCATCGCCGCCGCGAGGCGGTTCATTCGCAAGAAAGTGAGATATCGAAATGGCAAAAACCCACGAAATCAAGGTCGAACGCCGCACGGACGAAGGGAAGGGTGCGAGCCGCCGCCTTCGCCATGCCGCCAAGATCCCCGCCATCGTCTACGGTGGCAGCGAACTCAAGCCGGTCAGCATCCAGATCGAGCACGAGGCCATCTGGCTGGCCAGCCAGCACGAGTGGTTCTATTCGTCGATCCTCGACCTGAGTCTGGGCGGCGACGTACAGAAGGTGCTGCTGCGCGATATGCAGCGTCACCCGTTCAAGCAGCAGATCATGCACCTGGACTTCCAGCGCGTGAACGAGAACGAAGCGCTGCGCACGTCGGTGCCGCTGCACTTCATCAACGAAGACACGTCCCCGGCGGGCAAGTCGGTCGAGGTCGTGGTCACCCACGAGCTCAACGAAATCGAAATCAGCTGCCTGCCGAAGGATCTGCCGGAGTTCATCGAAGTCGATCTGTCCGAACTGGCCGTCGGTACGATCCTGCACATGTCCGACATCAAGCTGCCGACCGGCGTCTCCATCCCGGAACTGAAGCTGGGCAAGGAGCACGATCTGGCGGTGGTCATCGCCAAGCACGGCAAGGAAGAGGCCGAAGCGGCAGCTCCCGCCGCCGAAGTGCCGGCCGCCAAGGTCACGAAGAAGGACCAGAAGTAATCGTTCCGGTCCGGAGCGCTTTCGGGCGTTCCGGATCGGCGATACGGTTCTCCTGCGATGGCTGGTTTGCGTCTCATCGTCGGGCTCGGAAATCCGGGGCCCGAACACGCCAGAACCCGGCACAACGCCGGGTTCTGGTTTGTGGACGCTTTGGCGGAACACACCGGCGCGCGTTTCGGTCTGGAAAGCAAACTGTTCGGCGAAACCGCGAAGGCCGACATCGCCGGGCAGACGGTCTGGCTGCTGAAGCCGGCCACGTTCATGAATCTCAGCGGCAAGTCGGTTGCTGCCGCGCTGCGCTACTGGAAGATCGAGCCGGAGGAAATGCTGGTCGCCCACGACGAGCTGGATCTCCCGCCCGGCGTCGCGCGCTTCAAGTTCGATGGCGGCCACGGCGGCCAGAACGGTCTGCGCGATATCGTCCGGCTGCTGGGCCATGGCCAATTCCACCGCCTGCGGGTCGCCATCGGCCATCCCGGGCACAAGGACAAGGTCACGCCGTGGGTGCTGGGTCGCCCGGGCAAGGACGACGAAATCCTGATCCATCGCGCCATCGACGACGCACTCGCAGCGCTGCCGCTGGCGGTCGCAGGCAACCACATGGATGCGATGACGAAGCTGCATACGCCGAAGTGAGGCGTCAAACGTCAAACGTCAAAGATCAATCCAGATCTTTTGACCTTTGACCTTTGACCTTTGACAGGAAACACAATGGGCATCAAATGCGGCATCGTCGGTCTGCCGAACGTCGGCAAATCGACTCTCTTCAACGCATTGACCAAGGCGGGTATCGCTGCGGCCAACTTTCCGTTCTGCACGATCGAGCCGAACGTCGGCGTGGTGCCGGTGCCGGATCCGCGCCTGAATGCGCTGGCCGAGATCGTCAAACCGCAGAAGTGCATTCCGACGGCGGTCGAGTTCGTCGACATCGCCGGCCTGGTGGCCGGTGCGGCCAGCGGCGAGGGCCTGGGCAACAAATTCCTCGCCCATATCCGTGAAGTGGACGCGATCACCCACGTGGTCCGCTGCTTCGAAAACCCGGACGTCATCCACGTCAACAACAAGGTCGATCCGATCGCCGATATCGAAACCATCGATACCGAACTGGCGCTGGCCGACCTGGAATCGGTCGAAAAAGCCTTTCAGCGCGCCGAACGCGCCGCGAAGACCGGCGACAAGGACGCCAAGGCCCGTGCCGAGGTGTTGGGCCGGGTTCGCGCCGGGCTGGATGCGGGCACGCCGGCGCGCGCGCTGGGCTTGTCCGACGACGACAAGCTGGCGGTTCGCGATCTGTTCCTGCTCACGCTCAAGCCGGTCATGTACGTGGCCAACGTGCTGGAGGATGGCTTCGAGAACAACGCGCATCTGGACGCCGTGCGCGCCCGCGCAGTGACCGAGGGCGCCGAAGTGGTGCCGGTGTCGGCGGCCATCGAGGAAGAGCTCAGCCAGCTCGAGGATGACGACCGCGACACGTTCCTGGCCGACCTCGGTCTGGACGAGCCGGGTCTGAACCGGGTGATCCGCGCCGCTTACAAGCTGTTGGGCCTGCAGACGTACTTCACCGCCGGGGTCAAGGAAGTGCGGGCTTGGACGGTCAAGGCCGGCTCGACCGCGCCGCAGGCGGCAGCGGTGATCCATACCGATTTCGAGAAGGGCTTCATCCGCGCCGAAACCATCGCCTACGACGACTTCCTCAAGTATCGCGGCGAATCCGGTGCGCGCGACGCCGGCCGTCTGCGTCTGGAAGGCAAGGAATACCGCGTGCAGGAAGGCGACGTGCTGCACTTCCGCTTCAACGTCTGATCTTCAACCACATCGCAGCCGTCGCACGTCTGAAAACACAAAGGCCCTCCCGGCGACGGGAGGGCCTTCGCGCATCCGGATGCGCGTCGTGGGTTACGGGGTGTCGCCGCCGAACTTGTAGGTGAAGTTCACGTACACGCTGCGACCGACCGAATCGAACCACGAGGTGTCGTAGTACGGATAGGCGGTGTAGGTCGGATCCTTCGGTGGCATCTTGTCGAACAGATTGTTGACCGCCAGCGACACTTGCATCGCATCGTTGAAACGGTAGCCGGCCGCGAGGTTGTAGCGCCAGGTCGCGCCGATCCACGGGCTGCCGCCGTCCGCAGGGTCGTAGACCTGGTCGTAGGAGTCGGAGTTCGGCAGCTTGCCCAGGCGCGTGCCCTGCAGGCTGGCCGACCAGCGGTCGAGGCTCCAGCCCAGGTTCGCGCTGGTCTTGGTGCGCGGGATATCGAAGCCGCCGTTCACCGCGAACTGATCTTCCACCGGGTCGCCGTCGTACTGCTGGAAGTCGTGCTCGCGCACCCAGCTGTGGTTGGCGCCGAAGCGGAAATCGCCGAACCGCGTGTCCAGTTTGTAGTGCGCGCTCATGTCGACGCCGCTGGTGTTCTCGCGGGCGACGTTGATCGGGTTGACGAAGATGCCGTACAGCCGGTCGTCGATCCGGGTGATCCGCGCAAGCGCATCAACGCAGGTCGGCGAGGCGGGGTCGAGATCGCCCAACCGGCAGCTGGCCTCGTCGCGCAGGATCTCGGCCACGCTCATGTCCTGCACCTGGTCGCGCATGCGGATGTCGAAGTAGTCCAGCGACACATCGAAGTTGGTCGTCGGCGACCACACGAAGCCTGCCGTCCACGACTTGCTGGTCTCGGGATCGAGATCGCGGTTGCCTTCGCGGGTGCGGATCAGGCCTTCCTCGTAGTCGGAGCAGTCGCTGGCGCCCGGGTCGTCGCTGAGACAGGTGTAGTAGTCGATACCCGAAGTCTCATCGTTGCCCAGGCCCGCGTAGACATAGTGCAGATCCGCAGCGCGGAACGCGGTGCCGTACGAACCGCGCACCAGCAGCGATTCCAGCGGACGCCATTCAAGGCCGGCGCTGTAGGTGAGTTTGCCGGGGTTGCTGCCGGAATAACGGTACTGGTCGTAACGGCCGGCGACGCTGAGATTCACGGTCTCGTGCAGCGGCGCACGCAACTCGCCGGCCAAAGCCCAGCGGTTGCGGCTGCCGTGGCCGTCGGAATCCTTCCAGCTGTAGTAGTAGTACTGGGTCGCCAGCGGATCGGGGTTGAGGTCGTAGGACTGGTTGCCGAATTCGACCACGCCCGCGAAGCCCACCGGGCCGGCCGGCAGTGAGAACAGATCCGTGTTGTTCAAGGTGAACGACAGGGTATCGGTGCGCGACTGCGGGTGATACGTGGTGCGCGCGGCGATCGAGTCGTATTCGGCGCGGGTCAGCGGCGTGTAGAGTCGGTCCGGGTCGGCGTTGAAGATCGGGAAGCCGTCGGCGTCCACGCCCAACTGCGGCCCGAGAAACAGCGCGTTGGCGCGCGCCGCCACGATCTGCGGCCAGCCGATGGTGGCCTTGTACTGCGAATGGCTGAGTGCCGCTTCGTAATCCCAGTCCTGTCCGAAGTTGCCGGCGAATCCACTGGTCACGCTGAAGGTCTTCTGGGTGTTGCGGATCATGCCGCTGCCCAGGCCGCCCATTTCCTCCGGGCTGAACTGGCGCTGCCAGTATTCGATCTGGTCGGTGGCCTGGTTGAAGAAATAGCCGTCCTCGTTGCCGTCGGGCGCCTGGTAGCTCCACGCCGTCACGTCGCGGAACAGGCCGAGCTTGTGATAGCCCAACTGCACGTCGGCGAACCACGACATGCCGTTGTCCATCTGGTAGTTGAACGTGCCGTAGGCGTTGATGCCCTTGCGCTCGCTGATCACGGTGCCGTAGCCGATCGACTCGGTGCTGCCGCAGTAGTAGCCCGGGCCGTAGTCGTCGAGATCCGGGTCGTAGTCGCCGAAACCGGGGCGCGACGCGTAGATCGTCGAGCCGCGGTTGAGGTCGGCGAGGCCGGCGCAGGTGTCGGCGCCCGGATCGAGATAGGTGTCGTAATAGTCGGTGCGCAGGAATGCGCGGCGCGCAATACGCGAACGCTCGGTGGGGCCGTCGAGGGTGGAATCCTGGATGTTGCGGTCGTAGGCCCACAGCGGGCGCTGGATCTGCACTTCGGCGCCGAACACCGCGTTGAAGTTGCCGCGTTCGATGCCGGAGGACACGCTGAGATTGTAGGACTCGCCGCCGCCGCGGCTGGTGTCGCCGTAGCGCAGGTCGACGGTGGTCCCGTCTGCCTGTTTCTTCAGGATGAAATTGACGACGCCGGAGATGGCGTCGGAGCCGTAGACGGCGGAGGCGCTGCCGGTCAGCACTTCGATCCGGTCGACCATGCCCAGCGGGATGTTGGAAATATCGGTGAAGTTGCTGCGGCCCTTGAACGGCATCGGGAAGTCGGCGATGCGGCGGCCGTTGACCAGCACGAGGGTGTGGTTCGGGCCGAGGCCGCGCAGGTCGACCTGCTGGGCGCCGGGCGAGAAATCGGCGCCGCTGGCGGACTGCTGGCTCTGGGTTTCGCCGCTGTTCTGGGTGATCGCGCGCAGCACGTCCGGGGTCGTGGTGAAGCCGCCTTCCTTGATGTCGCGGGCACTGATCACCGTGACCGGCGCCGGGCCCTCGACCTGCGTGCGGGGAATCCGCGAACCGGTGACTTCGATGGTTTCCAGCGTTTCCTGCGGCGCGGGCGGGGGCGCCACGGCACCGCCGGAAGGCTCATCCTGTGCTGCGGCGGCAGTCGCGCGCTTGGGCAGGTCGCGCTTGACGATGACCACCGCGCCTGACGACGGGTCGCGACGCGGCGCGAACCCGCTGCCCTGCAGCAGACCTTCCAGTGCGGCATCGGCGGAAGGCGCGCCCTGCACGCCGGGGGTGCGCAGCCCCTTGATCTGATCGGAGCGGTAGACCAGTTGCGTGCCGGACTGTCGTGCCAGGGCATCGAGCGCGGAACGCAATTCCCCCGCCGGTACGGTGATCGGACCGGTGGCCGGGTCCGAGGCCCCCTGGGCGTGCGCATGCAGCGCCGCAGTACAGGCCGCGCTCAACAACAGCAGACGTAACGGTCTCAGCATCAGGTATCCCCTTTGAATTTCCGGCACGCGAAACGCGCGCCACCCAACATCAACAAGACGAGCGAGCCGGGGCAATCCCCACTCGCATCGCCGCTTGGCGACGTCAACGGCACGTCAGTGGCTGTGCAACACGATGATCCCGCCGCGCTGCTCGGCACGGACGCCGAATCCCTGTTCGAGCAGGCGCACGAAACCATCCACGTTCGACCAGCGCACATTGCCGCCGATGCGCAAGGCGGCGGCATCGCTGTCGCCCATCACCAGTTTCGGCCCGCCGTAGCGGTTGAATTCGATCGCGGCCTCGGCCAATGGCGTGTCGTCGAAGTGCAGATAGCCGCCGCGCCACTCCAGCGCGCGCTCGGCGTCGACCACGGTGCCCGTGCGCACCAGTACGCCGCTGCGGGTGGCCAACGCGGTACTGCCGGCGGGCAGCAGCGTGACCGGCGCGGGCGGTTGCCCCGGCATGTGGGCTGACTCCAGCCGGACCAGGCCTTCGGTCACCACCACGCGCAGGTCTGCACCATCGCGACGCACCGAGAATTTCGTACCCACCGCGACCACCCGGCGCGCATCGGCACTGACGATGAACGGACGCGCGCGGTCCTTGGCCGCCTCGAAGAAGGCCTCGCCGCTGCGCAGATCGACCCAACGTTCGCCGCGCGACATCGCCACTTCGATCCGGCTGCCGCTGCTGAGCGTGGCGTGGGAGCCATCGGTCAGCGCCACCGTACGCAGGGTGCCGACACCACTGGCGTAGGACGCGGTATCGACAGCGGTGTGCGTGCGCCAGCCCCAGTACGCCAGTACGCCGCACAGTGCGACCGCTGCTGCTGTCAGTCCGCCAACCAGCGCACGCCGCCGTGGCGGTACGGTCTCACGGGCGGCGAACCTCAGGGCGCCAAGCGCTTCGACTCGCGATGCTCCGGCGGCCTCATCCGCCACTGGCGCTTCCGCGGTGATGTGCGGCGGCTGCACCCAGGGCCCGCGTGGCGGTGGTCCGGCACCCGTCCGGCCGGCCGCCAAGGCTTTGAGACGCGCGCTCTCGATCCACGCCGACTCCAATCGCAGGAACGCCACGCGATGTGCGGTGGATTCGGCCAGCCAGGCATCGAGTCCGGCGCGGTCGTTGTCCGACCAATCGTCGCTTTCGCGACGCGCCAGCCATTCCGACGCCGCCAGCTCAATCCGTTTGTTGCCGGTCTTGTTCATGTCCGTGTCCGTGGTGACGCCCTCGTCTGGCCGGAGCGGCTGCGCTGTCGGTGCCCGTCGACGCGTGCGCGCCGCCGTAGTAGTGATCGGCGATCAGGCGGATGCCATTGGCGACATGCTTTTCCACGGTTTTCTCGCTGATGCCCAGTTGTAAAGCCACGACTTTCTGCGGCAACTCCTCGACCCGCCGCAGCCACATCACCTGCCGGCAGCGGTCGGGCAGGCGATCGAAGGCCTCGCTGAGCCGCCGCAGTGCCTGGCGCCCGCCGAACCTGCGTTCCGGTGACACCTCATCCACCAAGACGTTCAAGGGCTCCAGATCACCCATCGTCTCGATCGATACCACCCGGCTGCGGCGCAGGCGGTCGGTGATCAGATTGCGGGCGCTGGTGAACAGGAAGGCTTTCGGAGAGTTCGGCAGGGTGCCCGATGCGGCTTCATACACCCGGATATAGACCTCCTGGCGCAGGTCGTGGAGATCGTCCCGATGCGGCCAGCAGCGCTGCAGATAGCGCGTCAAAGCCTCCTCGTGGATGAGGATTTCACGGACGAACCAATCGTCGAGCGGGTTGCGCATCCCTGAACCATAGCGGATCGCAGCGCGATCGTCCGGCGGATGTGGTCGTGTAGGGAAGTCGGCCGCCCATTCGTCTACCCTTCCAATGCTGCGCCCGGCGCGACCGGTTTGCCGCCCGCCCTGTTTTCGAGGAGAAAAACCGCATGAAACACCCCGTTGCCCGGCGCGGGCTCCGTCCGTTCACGCTCGTATTGCTGATGTCGCTGCTGGCCGCCGTCGTCTTTCCGGCGACGGCCCGCGACCACAAGCGCTACATCATCGGCAATCCGGATGCACCCACGCCGGGCCAGGTCAGCCCCGGTCTGCTGCTGATGGGCGGCGGCGATCGCAATTTCGATGCCCTGCGCTGGTTCCTGAAGAAAGCGGGCAATGGCCACCTGGTCGTGCTGCGGGCCTCGCAAGGCAATGAGGTCGCCGAAGAGTTCTACCGCGATGTCGGCGGAATCGCGTCGGTCGAAACCTTCGTGTTCAGCGGGCCAGGGTCCTCCAACGATCCGAAAATCCTTGCCAGCCTTGCCAAGGCCGATGGCATCTTCATCGCCGGCGGCGATCAGGCACGTTACGTCCGCTTCTGGAAGGGAACGCCCGTCGCTGTGGCGCTCGATGCCCATCTCCGCGCCGGCAAGCCGATCGGCGGCACCAGTGCCGGGCTGGCCATCCTGGGTGAATATCTCTACGGCGCAATGGACGACGGCAGCATCCGCAGCCCGGAGGCGTTGGCCGATCCGCTGGGGGCCGCAGTCACCATCGAGCAGGATTTTCTGCATGTCGACCGGCTGAAGGGCATCGTCACCGACACCCATTTCAAGGAGCGCGACCGCCTCGGCCGCCTGTTCGCCTTTGTCGCCAAGGCTGAAACCCTGACCGGCACGCCCATGCGTCCGCTGATCGGGTTGGGCGTCGACGAAAGCGCGGCACTGGCGGTCGAAGCCGACGGTAGCAGCCGGATCTACGCCACCGACCCTGCCGGCGGTGCCTGGCTGGTGCGCGGCGGTTTCCCGGACAAGCAGGCCACAGGCAAGCCGCTCGGATTGCGCCGGGTCGACGTCACCGGCATCGGCGCGGGCTCGGTGGTCCATCTGCCGGAAGGGCGTGTGGAGGCGCCGGTGTTCCAGCGCACGTATCGGGTGGACAATGGCCGCCTGCAGGAGGTTGCGCCGATGATGCTCGCGATCCACGGCGGTGCGGGTGTCGAGCGCCGCGACATGACGCCGGATGATGAGCGCGATGCCCGCGCCGCGCTGGAAATGGCGCTGCGCCGCGGCCACGCCGAGCTGAAGGCGGGCAAGTCCGCCGTCGATGCGGTCACCGCAGCGATCACCGTGCTGGAGGACGACCCGCATTTCAACGCGGGCCGCGGCGCGGTATTCACCCACGACGGCCGCAACGAGCTGGATACCTCGATCATGGACGGCAGGACCCGGAAAGCCGGTGCGGCGGCCGGCCTGCATCGGGTCAAGAACCCGATCCTGCTCGCCCGGGCGATCATGGAGCGCTCCGAGCACGTGATGATGGTCGGCGACGGTGCCGAAGTGTTCGCGGCGGAGCAGGGCATCGAACTGGTCGATCCATCGTGGTTCCGGACCGAAAAGCGCTGGCAGCAACTCCAGCGCCGGCTTCGCGAAAAGCAGCAGGGCGCCATCGATGACGGCCGCCCCGGCCGCCGCTACACCGGTACGGTCGGTGCGGTAGCCCTGGACGGCCATGGCGGACTTGCCGCTGGCACCTCCACCGGTGGCATGACCGACAAGCGGTACGGACGGGTCGGGGATTCGCCGATCATCGGCGCAGGCACATGGGCCGACGACCGCTGCGCCTTTTCCGGCACCGGGTGGGGCGAGTTCTACATCCGCTCCGCAGCTGCCCACGAGGTCTGCGCCCGTATGCGCTACCTGAACGAGGGCCCGGCCGAAGCGGGTCATGCCGTGATCAACGTCGATGTGCCTGCGCTGGGCGGCGATGGTGGCGCTATCGTGATCGGTGCCGACGGCCGGATCGGCTTTCCATTCAACACCGAGGGCATGTTCCGCGGCTGGATCGATGCCGATGGCGTGCCGCATATCGCCATCTACGCCGAAGATCCGTTGCCGCTACCCGTCGCCCCGGCCCCCTGAATCAGCAGGGGTTCCGTCGGAAGGCGGTCGCAAACGTTGACAGTAAAACCGAGTGCCGTCAGAATTGCGGGCTGTTTTCACCTTGTATAGTTTTACCGGATCGTTGACCAGTTGATTTCGACTGGAGGGATACCCAAGCGGCCAACGGGGGCAGACTGTAAATCTGCTGGCTTACGCCTTCGGTGGTTCGAATCCACCTCCCTCCACCATCTTGGATCGATATCTTCAGGTCGCGTTCCGTTCCGCAAGACGCGGGAGTAGTTCAACGGTAGAACCTCAGCCTTCCAAGCTGATGGTGCGGGTTCGATTCCCGTCTCCCGCTCCATTGCGGCAGTACCTGAGGACATCCCGTTCGGCGGATCACATCGTTGCTCACGTAGCTCAGTCGGTAGAGCACCTCCTTGGTAAGGAGGAGGTCGAAGGTTCGATTCCTTTCGTGAGCACCACCCTGCAAGTCGTCGTTCCAATCCAGTTCTCCACTTCAGTTCATACAGAGAAGCAGCCATGGCAAAGGGTAAGTTCGAGCGCACCAAGCCGCACGTGAACGTGGGCACGATCGGTCACGTTGACCACGGCAAGACGACGCTGACGGCGGCGCTGACGAAGATCGGCGCGGAACGTTTCGGTGGCGAGTTCAAGGCATACGACCAGATCGACGCGGCGCCGGAAGAGAAGGCGCGCGGGATCACGATTTCGACGGCGCACGTGGAATACGAGAGCCCGAACCGTCACTACGCGCACGTGGATTGCCCGGGCCATGCGGACTACGTGAAGAACATGATCACGGGTGCGGCGCAGATGGACGGCGCGATCCTGGTGTGTTCGGCGGCGGACGGTCCGATGCCGCAGACGCGCGAGCACATTCTGCTGGCCCGTCAGGTCGGTGTGCCGTACATCATCGTCTACCTGAACAAGGCGGACCTGGTGGACGACGCGGAGCTGCTTGAGCTGGTCGAGATGGAAGTGCGCGAGCTGCTGAGCAAGTACGAGTTTCCGGGCGACGACACCCCGATCGTGACCGGTTCGGCGCGTTCGGCGCTGGAAGGCGACCAGAGCGAGATTGGCGTTCCGTCGATCCTGAAGCTGGTGGAAGCGCTGGACACGTGGATTCCGCAGCCGGAGCGCGACATCGACAAGGCGTTCCTGATGCCGGTGGAAGACGTGTTCTCGATTTCGGGTCGCGGCACGGTGGTGACGGGTCGTATCGAGCGCGGCATCGTGAAGGTGGGCGACGAAATCGAGATCGTGGGTATTCGTCCGACGCAGAAGACGACGGTGACGGGCGTGGAGATGTTCCGCAAGCTGCTGGATCAGGGCCAGGCGGGCGACAACGCGGGTCTGTTGCTGCGCGGCACGAAGCGCGACGACGTGGAGCGTGGCCAGGTGCTGTGCAAGCCCGGTTCGATCAAGCCGCACACGGACTTCGAGGCCGAGGTGTATGTGCTGTCGAAGGACGAGGGTGGCCGTCATACGCCGTTCTTCAAGGGTTACCGTCCGCAGTTCTACTTCCGCACGACCGACATCACGGGTGCTTGCGAGCTTCCGGAAGGCGTGGAGATGGTGATGCCTGGCGACAACGTGAAGATGGTGGTGAGCCTGATCAACCCGGTGGCGATGGACGAAGGTCTGCGTTTCGCGATTCGCGAGGGTGGCCGTACGGTCGGCGCTGGCGTCGTCGCCAAGATCATCAAGTGATCCAACGCTTCGTTCGGGAGTCGCGGGTTCCGCGGCTCCCGCCGCGAAGTTCAAAGCGGTGACGAACAGGCGAGTCGGTGACGGCTCGCCGTCGACGTATCAGAAAACCGATATTCCAGACGCACATTTTCAAATACACGCCAGTAGCTCAATTGGCAGAGCAGCGGTCTCCAAAACCGCAGGTTGGGGGTTCGAGTCCCTCCTGGCGTGCCACACCAGCGGAACGTCCCGCGAGATTTCCGGTCTATCGACCGGTGGCTCGCGCGGTGCGCGCCGCAACAGGGCGACAAAGACTTGAATAGCAGAGTCGAACAACCTAAGTCCGGCGGATCGGCGGGCGATATCGTGAAGTACGCGCTGGCGCTGCTGCTCGTGGCGGCTGGCATCTTCGCGTTCTATTGGTTCAACGGTCAGTGGCCGGCGGTGGCCCGCGTGATGTCGGTGATCGGCGGTCTCGTTGCCGGCGCCATCCTGTTCATGACCACTGCGAAAGGCGCGGAGACCCGGGACTTCCTCGGCGAATCGCGCTTCGAACTGCGCAAGGTCGTGTGGCCGACCCGTCAGGAGACGACGCGCACCACGTGGGTGGTGATCGTGGTCGTGATCATCATGAGCCTGATCCTGGCGCTGTTCGACTGGCTGATTCAATTGGGCGTGAAGGCGCTCCTCGGGACCTGATGGAGATCCAAGTGAGCAATTCAGACGTCCTCAAGCGCTGGTACGTTGTCCATGCCTATTCCGGCTTCGAGAAATCGGTGGCCCAGGCACTGCGCGACCGCATTGCCCGTACCGGGATGGAGGACAAGTTCGGCGAAGTACTGGTCCCGACCGAAGAAGTGATCGAAATGCGCTCCGGCCAGAAGCGCCGTTCCGAGCGCAAGTTCTTCCCGGGCTATGTACTGGTGCAGATCGCGACCCACGACGAAGCCGGCATTCCGCGGATGGACAGCGAAAGCTGGCATCTGGTGAAGGAGACGCCGAAGGTGATGGGCTTCATCGGCGGCACCGCCGACCGCCCGTTGCCGATCCGGGACACCGAGGCCGATGCGATCCTGCAGCGCGTGCAGGACGGCGTCGAGAAGCCGAAGCCGAAGGTGCTGTTCGAGCCGGGCCAGATGGTCCGTGTGGTCGATGGCCCGTTCAACGACTTCAACGGCGTGGTCGAAGAAGTGAATTACGAAAAGAGCCGCCTGCGCGTCTCGGTGCTGATCTTCGGTCGCGCCACGCCGGTGGAACTGGAATTCGGTCAGGTCGAGAAAGCCTAAGCCTTTCACGATCATGACCTTCACCCGCGCGCCGCATCCGCAGCGCGCAACAACGATGGAGGAGCCCCGCAGCCGCAAGGCGTGCAGGCGCTAAGACTCCAGGAGATATCCCATGGCAAAGAAAGTTGTCGGTTACATCAAGCTGCAGGTGAAGGCCGGTCAGGCCAACCCCTCGCCGCCGGTCGGTCCCGCGCTCGGTCAGCGCGGCCTGAACATCATGGAGTTCTGCAAAGCGTTCAACGCGGCGACCTCCAAGTTGGAACCGGGTCTCCCGACGCCGGTCATCATCACCGCTTACTCCGACCGTACCTTCACCTTCGTCACCAAGAGCACGCCGGCATCGGTGCTGCTGAAGAAGGCCGCCGGTATCCAGTCCGGATCGAAGCGTCCGAACACCGAAAAGGTGGGCAAGGTCACCCGCAAGCAGCTCGAAGACATCGCCAAGGCGAAGGAAGCGGATCTGACGGCGGCCGACCTCGATGCGGCAGTGAAGACCATCGCGGGCTCCGCCCGTTCGATGGGTCTCGTGGTAGAGGGCTGAGGTCATGGCGATGAACAAGCGACAGAAAGCGATTCTCGGTGCCGTTGCGCCGGGCAAAACCTATCCCTTCGACGACGCGATCAAGATCGTGAAGACGGCCACCAAGGCCAAGTTCGTCGAATCGATCGACGTGGCCGTGCGCCTCGGCGTCGATGCCAAGAAGTCCGACCAGCAGGTGCGCGGTTCCACCGTGCTGCCCGCCGGCACCGGCAAGTCGGTGCGTGTGGCCGTATTCTGCCCGGCCGGCGCGAAGGCCGAGGAAGCTCTGGCCGCCGGCGCCGATATCGTCGGTATGGACGACCTCGCCGAGAAGATGCAGGCCGGCGATCTGAACTATGACGTCGTGATCGCGACCCCGGACGCCATGCGCGTCGTCGGCAAGCTCGGTCAGGTGCTTGGCCCGCGTGGCCTGATGCCGAATCCGAAGGTCGGCACCGTATCGCCGAACCCGGGTGAGGCCGTGAAGAACGCCAAGGGTGGCCAGGTGCGTTACCGCACCGACAAGGCCGGCATCATCCACTGCACCATCGGCAAGGCCGATTTCGACAGCGACAAGCTGAAGGAAAACCTGCAGGCGCTGTTGCTCGACCTGATCAAGGCCAAGCCGGCGACCTCCAAGGGCACGTACCTGCAGAAGGTGTCGGTCAGCTCGACGATGGGCCCTGGTGTCACCGTCGATCAGTCGTCGCTTACGTTGAAATAAATGATTCGCGGCTGAAGCCGCTCCTACATCGTTGTGTAGGAGGGACTTCAGTCCCGAGAAATCAAATTTTGAGGGCATCGCCGAGGAGTCCGCTCCGAAGCGATCGCCGTCAAAGACCGCAGGCGCGGTCAGCGCGCGACACCCACGGGCAAGGAAGCTCGTTCCGCCGGATCACTCCAGCGGTCGTCGACAAGGCATGGATACGTGGGGTCGCAAGCGGGGTCGCTTAATCGTGTCCTTTCGGGGACCGACCTGCGCAGATGGTGCCGCCCCCTCTGGATGTTTCGCGATTTGAAACTCTGTGAAGGGCCGCCACCGGGACGCATTCCGCGTCCCCGGCGTCGAAGGATCGATGCCGTCCGGGACCGCAAGCGGCAGGAGCCGTAAGCGGAGTTCACATGAGGAGTGCACATGGCTCTGAATCTCACCCAGAAGCAAGACGTAGTGGCCGAAGTGGCGGAAATCGCCGCGAAGGCGCACTCCTTGATCGCAGCCGAATACGCAGGCACCACGGTCTCCCAGATGACCGCGATGCGCAAGAAAGCGCGCGAAAGCGGCGTGTACTTGAAAGTCGTCAAGAACACGCTGGCCTCGCGCGCCGTGGCGGGAACCGAATACGAGGTTGTCCAGGACAAACTCGTCGGTCCGCTGCTGTATGCGTTTTCGATCGACGAGCCCGGCGCTGCCGGTCGTCTGATCAAGGAGTTCGCCAAGGGCAACGACAAGCTGCAGGCCAAGGTGGTCGCCGTCGGCGGTCAGCTCTACCCCGGCAGTCACGTCGAAGTGCTGGCATCGCTGCCGACCCGTGATCAGGCCCTCGCCATGTTGGCGCGTGTTCTGGCCGAACCGGCGAGCATGCTGGCCCGCGCCATCAAGGCGGTTACCGACAAGCAGGGTGGCGGCGACGCCGCTCCGGCCGAGGCAGCCCCTGAAGCGCCGGCTGCCGAAGCCCCGGCCGAAGTCTGAGTTCGATGTCCTGACGGTTCCGCGGCGCTGATGCCTGCGAAACCCAATACCGAAAATCAAATCCAGAGGTAATCAACAATGTCTCTTACCAACGAACAGATCGTCGACGCCGTTGCCGGCAAGACCCTGATGGAAGTGATGGAGCTGGTCAAGGCCATCGAAGAAAAGTTCGGCGTCACCGCCGCGGCTCCCGTGATGATGGCCGGTCCGGCCGCCGACGCGGCTCCGGTCGAAGAACAGACCGAATTCACCGTCGTCCTGAAGGCCGTCGGCGAGAAGAAGGTCGAGGTCATCAAGGCCGTCCGCGCCATCACCGGCCTGGGCTTGAAGGAAGCGAAGGACCTCGTCGAAGGCGCTCCGCAGACCGTCAAGGATGCCGTGTCGAAGGACGATGCCGCGAAGTTCAAGAAAGATCTGGAAGCCGCTGGCGCGCAGGTCGAAATCAAGTAAGCGTCACGCAGTCATCCTGGGCATCGCGCGGACGTGCGGTGTTCCGGGGTCCAACGGCTTCGGAACGGAAGCTGTTGGATTTCCGCTTCGGCGGGAATGACCGCAGACCAGGGCTGGGGGCGAAAGCTCCCGGCCTTCGTCCGTTCCAACAGTTCGAAAGATTCAAGCGCAAGAAAAGCGAGTCGACAGTCGGAAGTAGCGGGAGAAGGCGTGCTGGTGCCGGCAATACCAGCGACTTCCCACTGGCGATTTAACCGGGACGACGGTTCCCCACGAACCCCGTCCCACCCGGCCGCAGCCGTGCATTGCAATGCCGCGCCGGAGACAACGACATTCAAGCTGAGAGGCCTTATCTCCCATGACCACAGCTCATTCGACGAACTACTCGTTCACCGAGAAGAAGCGCATCCGCAAGAACTTCGGCAAGCGCCGCTCGATTCTCGAGGTGCCGTTCCTGCTCGCCATCCAGGTGGATTCCTATCGTGAATTCCTCCAGGCCGATGCCGAGCCGACCCGACGCGAAGATCGCGGCCTGCATGCCGCGCTCAAGTCGGTGTTCCCCATCACCAGCTACAACGGCTACGCAGCGCTGGAATACGTCGGCTACAAGCTCGGCGATCCGGTGTTCGACGAGCGCGAGTGCCGCAACCGCGGCCTCAGCTACGGCGCCCCGCTGCGCGTGACCGTGCGCCTGGTGATCTACGACAAGGAATCGTCGAGCAAGGCCGTGAAGTACGTGAAGGAGCAGGAGGTCTACATGGGCGAGATTCCGCTCATGACCGACAACGGCACCTTCATCGTCAACGGCACCGAGCGCGTCATCGTCTCGCAGTTGCACCGTTCGCCGGGCGTGTTCTTCGATCATGACCGCGGCAAGACCCACAGCTCCGGCAAGCTGCTTTACAGCGCCCGCATCATTCCGTATCGCGGCTCCTGGCTGGACTTCGAGTTCGACCCGAAGGACGCGGTGTTCACGCGTATCGACCGTCGCCGCAAGCTGCCGGTCACCATTCTGCTGCGCGCGCTGGGTTACTCGAACGAGGAAATCCTGCAGCAGTTCTTCGAGATCAACACCTTCCACATTCTCCCGGAAGGCGTGCAGCTTGAGCTGGTGCCCGAGCGTCTGCGCGGCGAAACCCTCGACTTCGATCTCGCCGATGGCGACAAGGTCATCGTCGAAGCCGGCAAGCGCATCACCGCGCGCCACGTGAAGCAGCTCGAACAGGCCGGCGTAGTTGCGCTGGCGGTACCGGACAACTACCTCGTGGGCCGGATCCTGTCGCACGACGTGATCGACGCCAACACCGGCGAGTTGATCGCGACCGCGAACGACGAGATCGGCGACGATCATCTGAACAAGTTCCGCAAGTTCGGCATCGACGCCGTCGGCACCCTGTGGGTGAACGACCTCGATCGTGGCCCGTACATCTCCAATACGCTGCGCATCGATCCGACCAAGACCCAGCTCGAAGCGCTGGTCGAGATCTACCGCATGATGCGTCCCGGCGAGCCGCCGACCAAGGACGCTGCGCAGAACCTGTTCCACAACCTGTTCTTCACCTTCGAGCGCTACGACCTGTCGGGCGTGGGCCGGATGAAGTTCAACCGCCGCATCGGCCGCAAGGAAGTGGAAGGCAGCCCCGTGCTGTACGACTACAAGTACTTCGCCGAGCGCAAGGACGACGAATCCGCCCGCCTGCGCAACGCCTGCGGCCCGGCGATGTCGGACATCCTCGATGTGATCCGCACGCTGACCGAAATCCGCAACGGTCGCGGCGTGGTCGACGATATCGATCACCTCGGCAACCGTCGCGTGCGTTCGGTCGGCGAAATGGCCGAGAACGTGTTCCGCGTCGGTCTGGTCCGAGTCGAGCGTGCGGTGAAAGAGCGCCTGACGATGGCCGAGTCCGAAGGCCTCACGCCGCAGGAACTCATCAACGCCAAGCCGGTGGCCGCCGCGATCAAGGAATTCTTCGGTTCCTCGCAGTTGTCGCAGTTCATGGACCAGAACAACCCGCTGTCGGAAGTCACGCACAAGCGTCGCGTCTCGGCCCTCGGTCCGGGCGGTCTGACCCGCGAACGTGCCGGCTTCGAAGTGCGCGACGTGCACCCGACCCATTACGGCCGTGTCTGCACCATCGAAACGCCTGAAGGTCCGAACATCGGCCTGATCAACTCGCTTGCCGTGTTCGCGCGCACCAACCGTTACGGCTTCCTCGAGACGCCGTACCGCAAGGTCGTGGACGGGCAGGTGACCGACGAGATCGAATACCTCTCGGCGATCGAGGAAAACGAATACGTCATCGCCCAGGCCAACGCCCAGCGCGACGACAAGGGCAAGATCACCGCACCGTTCGTCGCCTGTCGTTACCAGGGCGAGTCGATGCTGCGCCCGCCGAGCGAAATCCACTTCATGGACGTCTCGCCGATGCAGACCGTGTCGGTCGCTGCCGCGCTGGTGCCGTTCCTCGAGCACGATGACGCGAACCGCGCGCTGATGGGCGCGAACATGCAGCGTCAGGCGGTTCCGACCCTGCGCTCGCAGAAGCCGCTGGTCGGTACCGGCATCGAGCGCGCCGTGGCGCGCGACTCGGGCGTGACCGTGAACGCGCGTCGTGGCGGTGTGATCGAACAGATCGATGCCGGCCGCATCGTGGTCAAGGTCAACGAAGCCGAGATCGTCGGTTCGGCCGACGCCGGCGTCGACATCTACACGCTGATCAAATACACCCGCTCGAACCAGAACACCTGCATCAACCAGCGTCCGCTGGTGAACGTGGGCGACGTGATCGCACCGGGCGACGTGCTGGCCGACGGCCCCTCGACCGATATCGGCGAACTGGCCCTGGGCCAGAACATGCTGGTCGCGTTCATGCCGTGGAACGGCTACAACTTCGAAGACTCGATCCTGCTGTCCGAGCGCGTGGTGAAGGAAGACCGTTACACCACCATCCACATCGAAGAAATGGCCTGCGTCGCGCGTGACACGAAGCTGGGTCCGGAAGAAATCACCGCCGACATCCCGAACGTGTCCGAGCAGGCGCTGTCGCGTCTCGACGAGTCGGGCGTGGTGTACATCGGTGCCGAAGTCCGCGCCGGCGACATCCTGGTCGGCAAGGTCACACCCAAGGGCGAAAGCCAGCTGACTCCGGAAGAAAAGCTGCTGCGCGCGATCTTCGGCGAGAAGGCGTCCGACGTGAAGGACAGCTCGCTGCGCGTGCCGCCGGGCATGGACGGCACCGTCATCGACGTGCAGGTCTTCACCCGCGACGGCATCGAGAAGGACAAGCGCGCGCGCCAGATCGAGGAAGAGGAAATCCGCCGGGTCAAGAAGGACTTCGACGACCAGTTCCGTATCCTCGAATCGGCGATCTACGCGCGTCTGCGTGCGCAGATCCTCGGCAAGATCGCCAATGGCGGTCCCGGCCTGAAGAAGGGCGACACGGTCAGCAGTCTGGTGCTCGATGGTCTGAGCAAGAAGGACTGGTTCACGATCCGGATGAAGGAAGACGAGGACGCCGACGCGATCGAACGCGCCCAGAAGCAGATCGACGCGCACCAGAAGGAATTCGAGCGCCGCTTCGCCGACAAGCGCGGCAAGATCACCCAGGGCGACGACCTCGCCCCGGGCGTGCTCAAGATGGTGAAGGTGTTCCTCGCGGTGAAGCGCCGCATCCAGCCGGGCGACAAGATGGCCGGCCGCCACGGCAACAAGGGTGTGGTGTCGAACATCGTGCCGGTCGAAGACATGCCGCACATGGCCAACGGTGAGACGGTCGATATCGTCCTCAACCCGCTGGGCGTGCCGTCGCGTATGAACATCGGCCAGATTCTCGAAGTACATCTGGGCTGGGCCGCCAAGGGCCTCGGCCAGAAGATCCAGCGCATGCTGGATGCACAGGCCAAGCTCGCCGACCTGCGCAAGTTCCTCGACGACATCTACAACCACGACCAGAAGATGCATGGGCAGCGCGTCGACCTGACCCAGTTCAGCGATGCCGAACTGCTGCGTCTGGCGCAGAACCTCACCGACGGCGTGCCGATGGCGACACCGGTGTTCGACGGTGCGGCCGAGTCCGAGATCAAGCGCATGCTCGAACTCGCCGACCTGCCGATGAGCGGTCAGACCCAGCTGTACGACGGCCGCACCGGTGAGGCGTTCGATCGTCACACCACGGTCGGCTACATGCACGTGCTGAAGCTCAACCACCTCGTGGACGACAAGATGCACGCCCGTTCGACCGGCCCGTACTCGCTCGTTACCCAGCAGCCGCTGGGCGGCAAGGCGCAGTTCGGCGGTCAGCGCTTCGGCGAAATGGAAGTCTGGGCGCTGGAAGCCTACGGCGCGGCCTACACCCTGCAGGAAATGCTGACGGTGAAGTCCGACGACGTGCAGGGCCGCAACCAGATGTACAAGAACATCGTCGACGGCGAATACGAAATGGTCGCCGGCATGCCGGAATCCTTCAATGTGCTCGTGAAGGAAATCCGCTCGCTGGCCATCAACATGGAGCTGGAAGAGACCTGACGAAGGCTGGTCGTTCCGGACGAGGCGGTGAATCTGTCGACATCAGATTCACCGCGAAATCCGGGGCGACGAACACGCTGGCCGCCAACGTCAATGACCTCTTCCTGATTCCCGGAGAAATCAAATGAAAGATTTGCTCAACCTCTTCAACCAGCAGCGCCCGACCCTCGACTTCGACGCGATCAAGATCGCGTTGGCGTCGCCGGACCTGATCCGCTCCTGGTCCTTCGGCGAAGTCAAGAAGCCGGAAACCATCAACTACCGTACCTTCAAGCCGGAACGCGACGGTCTGTTCTGCGCCGCGATCTTCGGCCCGATCAAGGACTACGAGTGCCTGTGCGGCAAGTACAAGCGCATGAAGCACCGCGGCGTGGTCTGCGAGAAGTGCGGCACCGAAGTGACCCTCGCCCGCGTCCGTCGCGAGCGCATGGGCCACATCGACCTCGCTTCTCCGGTCGCCCACATCTGGTTCCTCAAGTCGCTGCCGTCGCGCATCGGTCTGATGCTGGACATGACGCTGCGCGATATCGAACGCATCCTGTATTTCGAGGCCTTCGTGGTCACCGAGCCGGGCCTGACCCCGCTCGAGCGCGGCATGCTGCTGACCGAAGAACAGTTCATGCAGGCGCGTCAGGAGCACGGCGACGATTTCGAAGCCGCGATGGGCGCCGAAGCGGTCTACGATCTGCTGCGCACCATCGATCTGCAGTCGGAAATGGTCCAGCTGCGCGAAGACATCGCCAGCACCGGCTCGGAAACCAAGCTCAAGCGCCTCACCAAGCGCATCAAGCTGGTCGAAGCCTTCCTCGAATCCGGCAACCGTCCGGAGTGGATGGTGATGACCGTGCTGCCGGTGCTGCCGCCGGATCTGCGCCCGCTGGTGCCGCTGGACGGCGGTCGTTTCGCGACATCCGATCTCAATGACCTGTACCGCCGCGTCATCAACCGCAACAACCGTCTGAAGCGTCTGCTCGAACTCAATGCGCCGGACATCATCGTGCGCAACGAAAAGCGCATGCTGCAGGAATCGGTCGATGCGCTGATGGACAACGGCCGTCGTGGTCGCGCCATCACCGGTACCAACAAGCGCCCACTGAAGTCCTTGGCCGACATGATCAAGGGCAAGCAGGGCCGCTTCCGCCAGAACCTGCTCGGCAAGCGCGTCGACTACTCCGGCCGTTCTGTCATCGTGGTCGGCCCGACCCTGCGTCTGCACGAGTGCGGTCTGCCGAAGAAGATGGCGCTGGAACTGTTCAAGCCCTTCATCTTCGCCAAGCTGCAGCGTCGTGGCCTCGCCACCACCATCAAGGCGGCGAAGAAGCTGGTCGAACGCGAAGAGCCGATCGTGTGGGACATCCTCGAAGAGGTGATCCGCGAGCATCCGGTGCTGTTGAACCGTGCGCCGACCCTGCATCGTCTCGGCATCCAGGCGTTCGAGCCGGTGTTGATCGAAGGCAAGGCCATCCAGCTGCATCCGCTTGTCTGTACCGCGTTCAACGCCGACTTCGACGGCGACCAGATGGCCGTGCACGTTCCGCTGAGCCTTGAGGCGCAGCTCGAAGCGCGCGCGCTGATGATGTCGTCGAACAACATCCTGTCGCCGGCCAACGGCGAGCCGATCATCGTGCCGTCGCAGGACGTCGTGCTCGGTCTGTATTACATGACCCGCGCTCTGGAGAACAAGGCGGGCGAGGGCATGGCGTTCGCGAACATCTCCGAAGTGAAGCGCGCCTACGACAACCGTCTGGTCGAACTGCACGCCAAGGTCAAGGTCCGCATCGCCGAAACCGTGGTCAGTGAAGATCCCGAAACCGGCAAGCGCGTCCGCGAGCAGAAGACCGCCATCGTCGACACCACGATCGGTCGCGCCCTGCTGCAGGAAATCCTGCCGGTCGGCTTGCCGTTCGCGCTGGTCAACACCGAGCTGACCAAGAAGAACATCAGCCGCCTGATCAACAGCTGCTACCGCCAGCTGGGCCTGAAGGATACGGTGGTGTTCGCCGACAAGCTGATGTACACCGGCTTCGCCTATGCGACCCGCTCCGGCGTGTCGGTCGGCATCGACGACATGACCATCCCGCTCGAGAAGAAAGGCATCCTCGAAGAGGCTGAAACCGAGGTGCTGGAAATCCAGCAGCAGTACCAGTCGGGTCTGGTCACCGCCGGTGAGCGCTACAACAAGGTCGTCGACATCTGGTCCCGCACCAACGAACGCGTCGCCAAGGCGATGATGGACACCATCGGCACCGAGAAGGTCCAGAATGCCAAGGGCGAGACCATCGACCAGAAGTCGATGAACTCGATCTACATCATGGCCGACTCCGGCGCCCGCGGTTCGCAGGCGCAGATCCGTCAGCTCGCCGGTATGCGCGGCCTGATGGCCAAGCCGGACGGCTCGATCATCGAAACGCCGATCACCGCGAACTTCCGCGAAGGCTTGAACGTCCTGCAGTACTTCATCTCGACCCACGGTGCCCGTAAGGGCCTCGCGGATACCGCGCTGAAGACCGCAAACTCCGGTTATCTGACCCGTCGTCTCGTCGACGTGGCCCAGGACGTGGTGATCACCGAAGTCGACTGCGGCACGTCGGAAGGTCTGATGATGACCCCGATCGTCGAAGGCGGCGATGTGGTCGAACCCTTGCGCGACCGCGTGCTCGGCCGCATCGTGGCCGAAGACGTCTTCCTGCCCGGCAACGACGAAGATCCGTTCGTCCTGCGCAACACGCTGCTCGACGAAGCCTGGGTACAGAAGCTCGAAGATGCCGGTGTGCAGCTGATCAAGGTCCGCTCGACCATCACCTGCTCCTCGTCGTTCGGCGTGTGCTCGTTCTGCTACGGCCGCGATCTGGCCCGTGGCCACACCGTCAATATCGGCGAAGCGGTCGGCGTCATCGCAGCGCAGTCGATCGGTGAGCCCGGCACCCAGCTGACGATGCGTACCTTCCACATCGGCGGTACGGTGTCCGGTGCGGCCTCGATCGACAACGTCACGGTCAAGACCACCGGCGCGATCAAGTTCAACAACCTCAAGCACGTCGAGCATGCCGCCGGCCATCTGGTCGCGGTCTCGCGTTCGGGTGTGTTGTCGGTGCTGGATGGCCACGGCCGCGAGCGCGAACGTTACAAGGTGCCCTACGGCGCGACCATCCACGTCAAGGACGGTGGCAATGTGAAGGCCGGCCAGACCGTGGCGAACTGGGATCCCCACAGCCATCCGATCATGTCGGAAGTGAAGGGTTTCATCCGCTTCATCGACTTCGTCGACGGCGTGACCGTGATCGAGAAGACCGACGATCTCACCGGTCTGGCTTCGCGCGAAATCACCGACCCGAAGCGTCGTGGCACCCAGGCCAAGGATCTGCGTCCGCTGGTCCGCATCGTCGATGCGGCCGGCAAGGATCTGGCCATCCCGGGTACCGATCTGCCGGCGCAGTACCTGCTGCCGCCGCGCTCGATCGTCAACCTTCAGGACGGCGCGCCGGTCGGCGTGGGTGACGTGGTCGCCAAGATCCCGCAGGAAGCCTCGAAGACCCGCGACATCACCGGCGGTCTGCCGCGCGTTGCCGATCTGTTCGAAGCGCGCAAGCCGAAGGATCCGGCGGTGCTCGCCGAGCGCTCGGGTATCGTCAGCTTCGGCAAGGACACCAAGGGCAAGCAGCGCCTGATCATCAAGGACACCGATGGCAGCGAGCACGAAGAGCTGATCCCGAAGTATCGCCAGATCATCGTGTTCGAGGGCGAGCACGTGCAGAAGGGCGAAACCGTGGTCGACGGCGAATCCAGCCCGCAGGACATCCTGCGTCTGCTCGGCGTCGAGCCGCTGGCCTCGTACCTGACCAAGGAAATCCAGGACGTCTACCGCCTGCAGGGCGTGAAGATCAACGACAAGCACATCGAAGTGATCGTCCGTCAGATGCTGCGCAAGGTCGAAATCACCGACCAGGGCGACAGCAAGTTCCTGCACGGCGAACAGGTCGAGCGTCAGCGCCTGATCGAAGAGAACGCGCGCCTGGCCGGCAAGAACGAAATCCTCGCCAAGTACGACCCGGTGCTGCTCGGCATCACCAAGGCCTCGTTGGCGACCGAATCGTTCATCTCGGCGGCCTCGTTCCAGGAAACCACTCGCGTGCTCACCGAGGCGGCCGTTCGCGGCACCCGCGATACGCTGCGCGGCCTGAAGGAGAACGTGATCGTCGGCCGTCTGATTCCGGCCGGTACCGGTTTGACTTATCACAGCCTGCGTCGCAAGAACGCCACGGGTCTGACCGATTCGGAAATGGCGGCGCTGTCCGCTGCGCCTGCCCCGACCCCCGCGCCGGCGGTGATCCCGTCGCCGGCGGTCGCTGCGGGTGTTGCTGCAGAAACGGCCGGCAACGGAGTTTCAGACATGATCGAGGGCGATACGGACGCCTGAGTTGGCATCGGCGCGCAGTCTGCTGTAGACTGCGCGCCTCTTTAGGCGGTTCGCCGCCCAGATCACGAAATGAGGCTACAGGATGTGCCTCGTATTCGGCCCAGGAGGGCGGGAAAGTCCGGGAGCGCGGCCGTCTTGTGCAGCGTGCGATTCCGGGACCGCAACGGCTCACCAAGCCGTAGCGGGCAAAGCATAAGCGTGTCGGCAGGTCGGGATTCCGGTCTGCCGGCGTTTTTTGTCGTCGCGGTATCCGTCAGGGTGCTGCGGCTCGGCTCATAGACCAACCAGCGACCCATACTCTGATGGCAACGATCAACCAGCTCGTGCGTAAGCCGCGCAACCCAGAAGTCTACAAGAGCACCTCGCCGGCGCTCGCCAACTGCCCGCAGCGTCGCGGCGTCTGCACCCGCGTCTACACCACGACCCCGAAGAAGCCGAACTCGGCGCTCCGCAAGGTCGCCAAGGTGCGCCTGACCAATGGCTACGAAGTCATCTCGTACATCGGCGGCGAAGGCCACAACCTCCAGGAGCACTCGGTGGTCCTGATCCGCGGCGGTCGCGTCAAGGACCTGCCGGGCGTGCGCTACCACACCGTGCGCGGCGCGCTCGATGCCGCCGGTGTCGCAAAGCGTCGTCAGAGCCGTTCGAAGTACGGCGCCAAGCGTCCGAAATCGTAATCGGCGCTCGCAAGCATTCCGTAGGGTGGGCCCTTGGCCCACCGCACCGCAATAACGGTGGGCCGAGGGCCCACCCTACACACCGGTAATCGACTATGTCCCGTAAAGGCTCCACTCCCCAGCGTACCGTCCTGCCCGACCCCAAGCACGGCAGCGAAACGATCGCCCGCTTCATCAACATGGTGATGCAGAGCGGCAAGAAGTCCATCGCCGAGAAGATCGTCTACGGCGCGATGGACGTGATCAACGAAAAGAATCCCAATTCGCTCGAACTGGTTGAAAAGGCGCTCGGCAACGTCGCCCCGTCGGTCGAAGTGAAATCGCGTCGCGTCGGCGGTGCCACCTATCAGGTGCCGGTCGAGGTGCGTTCGTCCCGCCGCATGGCGTTGGCCATGCGCTGGCTGATCGAATCCGCGCGCAAGCGTGGCGAGAACTCGATGCCGCGCAAGCTCGCAGCCGAGCTGATCGACGCTTCGGAAAACCGCGGCGGCGCAATCAAGAAGCGCGAAGAAACCCACCGCATGGCGGAAGCGAACAAGGCGTTCGCCCACTACCGCTGGTGATGACACTGCTGTAGCAGCGCGCAAACACGCGCTGCAGGCGTCGGCGACGGCGCCTCGACTGGCGCCTGCTCCGCAGCACGCAGACGCCACTCCGATGCTGCCCGCTCCTTCACCGAGCGCAGTGCATCGGCGATCAAGACTCCGGAGCCGCCGCAAGGCGGCGTCCGGCCATTCAGGCCCGTGTATTCGTCCAATCCGAATGCCGGGCATCCAGACGAGAGAATCACCGTGGCCCGTACCACTCCCATCGAGCGTTACCGCAACTTCGGCATCATGGCGCACATCGATGCCGGCAAGACGACCACGACCGAACGCATCCTGTTCTACACGGGCGTCAACCACAAGATCGGCGAAGTGCACGAAGGTGCTGCGACGATGGACTGGATGGAGCAGGAGCAGGAGCGCGGCATCACCATCACTTCCGCCGCCACGACGGCGTTCTGGAAGGGGATGGACAAATCCTTCGAAGAGCACCGCTTCAACATCATCGACACCCCCGGGCACGTCGACTTCACCATCGAAGTCGAGCGTTCGTTGCGCGTGCTGGATGGCGCGGTGTTCGTGCTGTGCGCGGTCGGCGGCGTCCAGCCGCAGTCCGAGACCGTGTGGCGTCAGGCCAACAAGTACGCCGTGCCGCGCATGGCCTTCGTCAACAAGATGGACCGTACCGGTGCCAACTTCGACAAGGTCGTCGAGCAGCTGAAGTCGCGTCTTGGCGCGTACGCGGTGCCGATGCAGGTGCCGATCGGGGCGGAAGAAGGCTTCGAGGGCGTGGTCGACCTCATCAAGATGAAAGCCATCATCTGGAACATGGAAGACAAAGGCGCCACCTTCACCTATGGCGATATTCCGGCGCATCTGGTCGACAAGGCCAAAGAGGCGCGCAATTTCATGGTCGAGGCTGCTGCCGAGGCCAACGAAGAGCTGATGGACAAGTACCTCAACGAGGGCGAGTTGACCGAAGAAGAAATCATCTTCGGCATCCGCGCCCGGACGCTGCGCGTGGAGATCGTTCCCGTGCTGTGCGGTACCGCGTTCAAGAACAAGGGCGTGCAGGCGATGCTCGACGCCGTCGTGCAACTGCTGCCGTCGCCGCTTGATCGCCCGCCGGTGCCCGGCATCGACGAAAACGACAAGGAAGACACCCGCGCGGCCGACGACAAGGCGCCGTTCTCGGCGCTGGCGTTCAAGATCATGACCGATCCATTCGTCGGTTCACTGACGTTCTTCCGCGTCTACTCGGGCACGCTCAACTCCGGCGACCAGGTCTACAACCCGGTCAAGTCGAAGAAAGAGCGCATCGGCCGTATTCTGCAGATGCACGCCAACAACCGCGAAGAAATCAAGCAGGTCAATGCCGGCGATATCGCCGCAGCGGTCGGTCTGAAAGACGTGACCACCGGCGACACCCTGTGCTCGCAGGACCACATCATCACCCTCGAGCGCATGATCTTCCCGGAGCCCGTCATCTCGATGGCGGTTGAACCGAAGACCAAGTCCGACCAGGAAAAGATGGGCATCGCCCTTGGCCGTCTGGCCCAGGAAGATCCGTCGTTCCGCGTGCGTACCGACGAGGAATCCGGTCAGACCATCATCGCCGGCATGGGCGAACTGCACCTGGACATCCTTGTCGACCGCATGCGGCGTGAGTTCAACGTCGAAGCCAATGTGGGCAAGCCGCAGGTGGCGTACCGCGAAACCATCCGCAAGTCGGATGTGAAGTCTGACTACAAGCACGCCAAGCAGTCGGGCGGCAAGGGTCAGTACGGTCACGTCGTGATCGAACTGTCGCCGATGAACGAAGCCGATCGCGCCAATGAAGACGTCAAGAACGATTTCCTGTTCATCAACGACATCACCGGCGGCGTGATTCCGAAGGAATTCATCCCGGCGGTCGAGAAGGGCATGCGCGAAACCATCACCAGCGGCCCGTTGGCGGGCTTCCCGGTGGTGGGCGTGAAAGCCAAGCTGGTGTTCGGTTCGTACCACGACGTCGACTCGTCGGAAATGGCGTTCAAGCTCGCCGCGTCGATGGCGTTCAAGGAAGGTTTCCGCAAGGCCGACCCGGTTCTGCTGGAGCCGATCATGAAGGTCGAAGTGGTGACCCCGGAAGACTACGTCGGCGACGTGATGGGCGACTTGAGCCGTCGTCGCGGCCTGCTTCAGGGCCAGGATGACACGCCGTCGGGCAAGACCATCAACGCCATGGTGCCGCTGGGCGAAATGTTCGGTTACGCGACCACCATCCGCTCGCTGACCCAGGGCCGGGCGACCTTCACGATGGAGTTCGATCACTACGCCGAAGCGCCGACCAACATCGCCGATTCGATCATCAAGAAGAGCTGAGTCGAGGCCGGCTGAGGCTGGCCTCGCTTTCCACAGCATTTCAGATCATTCAAGCATCCAGATAAAGAGAGAGACATCATGGCAAAGGGTAAGTTCGAGCGCACCAAGCCGCACGTGAACGTGGGCACGATCGGTCACGTTGACCACGGCAAGACGACGCTGACGGCGGCGCTGACGAAGATCGGCGCGGAACGTTTCGGTGGCGAGTTCAAGGCATACGACCAGATCGACGCGGCGCCGGAAGAGAAGGCGCGCGGTATCACGATTTCGACGGCGCACGTGGAATACGAGAGCCCGAACCGTCACTACGCGCACGTGGATTGCCCGGGCCATGCGGACTACGTGAAGAACATGATCACGGGTGCGGCGCAGATGGACGGCGCGATCCTGGTGTGTTCGGCGGCGGACGGTCCGATGCCGCAGACGCGCGAGCACATTCTGCTGGCCCGTCAGGTCGGTGTGCCGTACATCATCGTCTACCTGAACAAGGCGGACCTGGTGGACGACGCGGAGCTGCTTGAGCTGGTCGAGATGGAAGTGCGCGAGCTGCTGAGCAAGTACGAGTTTCCGGGCGACGACACCCCGATCGTGACCGGTTCGGCGCGTTCGGCGCTGGAAGGCGACCAGAGCGAGATTGGCGTTCCGTCGATCCTGAAGCTGGTGGAAGCGCTGGACACGTGGATTCCGCAGCCGGAGCGCGACATCGACAAGGCGTTCCTGATGCCGGTGGAAGACGTGTTCTCGATTTCGGGTCGCGGCACGGTGGTGACGGGTCGTATCGAGCGCGGCATCGTGAAGGTGGGCGACGAAATCGAGATCGTGGGTATTCGTCCGACGCAGAAGACGACGGTGACGGGCGTGGAGATGTTCCGCAAGCTGCTGGACAGCGGCGAGGCCGGCGACAACGTCGGCTGCCTGCTGCGCGGCACGAAGCGCGACGACGTGGAGCGTGGCCAGGTGCTGTGCAAGCCCGGTTCGATCAAGCCGCACACGGACTTCGAGGCCGAGGTGTATGTGCTGTCGAAGGACGAGGGTGGCCGTCATACGCCGTTCTTCAAGGGTTACCGTCCGCAGTTCTACTTCCGCACGACCGACATCACGGGTGCTTGCGAGCTTCCGGAAGGCGTGGAGATGGTGATGCCTGGCGACAACGTGAAGATGGTGGTGAGCCTGATCAACCCGGTGGCGATGGACGAAGGTCTGCGTTTCGCGATTCGCGAGGGTGGCCGTACGGTCGGCGCTGGCGTCGTCGCCAAGATCATCAAGTGATGGTTTGACCTGCGCGAGGGCGCGGGTTTACCGGATCCTCGCCCCCACGAAGGCGAGGGTCCGTCTGCTTCAACTTCAGGGACGGGCCGGATTCTCGGGACCGGTCCAAGCCGGAACAAAAAAGAGGGTGTCGATGGCTTGCAAGCTCGGCTGTAGCCCCTCTATAATGCAAGACCACTTCGCGAATTGCCCTCGGGCGGTTCGCGGATAAGCGAAATGAAGTGCTGGATGCGCTTCGTCTTCGCCGGACAGGGAAACGTCGCAACGGCATCGCCCCCGCCCGCTCCGAGAATACTCGGGGCAACTGCGGCAGGGGCATGTAGTCGCGTCCTCGATTCCCTCTCTGGCGGACCGGTTAACCGGTCTGCTTTTTTTTGAGATTCGGATAAGTTTTCGGAGGTCATTGCCTCCTTGAAATTTGAAGATTTTCAAGCACTTATAGTTCGATGTTTGCAGCTGTTTCGATAAAAACAACGGGGTTCGACGCACCTAGCCGTCGGGCCTGTCGCTCTTTCTACGAGGAATTCCGTCATGGCGGACCAAAAGATCCGGATCCGGCTGAAAGCATTCGATCATCGTCTGATCGATCGTTCGGCCAGTGAGATCGTCGAGACAGCGAAGCGGACCGGCGCACAAGTGCGCGGCCCGATTCCGCTTCCGACCAAGATCGAACGCTATACCGTCCTGGTGTCCCCGCACGTCGACAAGGACGCGCGTGACCAGTACGAAACCCGCACGCACAAGCGCGTGCTCGATATCGTCGACCCCAACGACAAGACCGTGGACGCGCTGATGAAGCTCGAGCTCGCGGCTGGCGTCGACGTCCAGATCAAATTGACCTGAGGCCGCCACCATGACCGCGAAGAAATATTCGTTGGGCATCGTCGGCCGCAAGGCCGGCATGAGCCGACTGTTCACCGAAGACGGCAAGTCCATCCCGGTGACACTGATCGAAGCCACGCCGAATCGTATCGTCCAGATCAAGACCACGGAATCCGACGGCTACAGCGCCGTGCAGATCACCGCCGGCGTCAAGCGCGCTGCGCTGATCAACAAGCCGGAAGCTGGTCACCTCGCCAAGGCGAAGGTTGAAGCTGGCCGCGGCCTGTGGGAGCTGCGCGTCGAAGCCGACAAGATCGGCGACTTCCAGGTAGGCGGCGAAATCAAGGCCGACATCTTCGAGGTCGGCCAGATCGTTGACGTGCAGGGCATCACCAAGGGCAAAGGTTTCCAGGGCACGATCAAGCGCTGGAACTTCACCATGGGCGACGCGACGCACGGCAACTCGCTGTCGCATCGCTCGCCCGGCTCCATCGGCCAGCGCCAGACGCCGGGCCGCGTGTTTCCGGGTAAGAAGATGTCCGGCCACATGGGCGCCGAGCAGCAGACGACGCAGCGTCTTGAAGTGGTCAAGGTCGACGCCGAGCGCGGCCTGATCGCGATCAAGGGCGCGGTCCCGGGCGCTCCGGGCGGCGACGTCATTGTCCGTCCGACGACGAAGTAAGGGAGACGACAATGGAACTCGCCATCAACAACAGCAGTAAGACCGTCTCGGTCTCTGACGCCGTTTTCGGCCGCGAATTCAGTCATGACCTCGTGCATCAGGTCGTGGTCGCCTATCGCAATGCCGGTCGCGCCGGGACCAAGGCGCAGAAAACCCGCGCCGAAGTCAACGGCACCACCAAGAAGTCGAAGAAGCAGAAAGGCGGCGGCGCACGTCATGGCGCGCTGACTGCTCCGATCTTCGTCGGCGGTGGCCGCGCGTTCGCGGCGAAGCCGCGCAGCTTCGCGCAGAAGGTCAATCGCAAGATGTATCGCGCCGCGATCGCCGCGATTCTGTCCGAGCTGAATCGTCAGGGTCGGATCACGATCGTCGAGTCTTTCGATATCGACGGCCCGAAGACCAGTGGGCTGATCGAGAAGCTCAAGGGTTTCGAGCTCGGCAAGCGTCCGCTGATCGTCACCGAAGACGCATCCGAGAACCTGTTCCTGTCCGCCCGCAATCTGCCGTACGTGCAGGTGCGCGATGTCCAGGGTCTGGATCCGGTTGCGCTGGTCGGCGCTGACAGCGTCCTGATGACCGCCGATGCGGTCAAGAAGATCGAGGAGTGGCTGGCATGAACGACGCCAAGCTCTATAGCGTGATCCGTGCGCCGCGCGTGTCCGAAAAGACCGTTCGCGCCCAGGAAACTTCCAATCAGTACGCGTTCGAAGTCGCCACAGACGCTACCAAGGCCGATATCAAGATTGCCGTCGAAAAGCTTTTCGACGTGAAAGTCGAGTCGGTCAACGTGCTCAATGTGAAGGGCAAGAACAAGGCTTTCCGTAACCGTAACGGTCGCCGTGGCGACTGGCGCAAAGCCTACGTGACGCTGGCCGAAGGCCAGTCGATCGACGTCACCACGGTCAAGGTCTGAGGACTCACCGATGCCATTGATGACATTCAACCCCACTTCTCCCGGCCGCCGTAGTGCTGTCCGCGTGGTCACGCCGGGCCTGCACAAAGGCGCGCCGCATGCCGCGCTGGTCGAGAAGCAGGGCAAGACCGGTGGTCGTAACCACCATGGTCGCATCACCACCCGCCATATCGGCGGTGGCCACAAGCAGCACTACCGCATCATCGACTTCAAGCGCGACAAGGTCGGCATTGCGGCGAAGGTCGAACGGATCGAATACGATCCCAACCGCACCGCGCACATCGCGCTGCTGTGCTATGTCGATGGCGAGCGCCGCTACATCATCGCGCCGAAGGGCCTGAAGGCCGGCGATCAGGTGATCGCGGGCAACGATGCGCCGATCAAACCCGGCAATACGTTGCCGCTGCGCAATATTCCGGTTGGTTCGACCGTGCATTGCATCGAAATGAAGCCGGGCAAGGGCGCGCAGATCGCCCGCGCCGCCGGTGCTGGCGTCCAGTTGGTCGCCCGCGAAGGTATTTACGCGATGCTCCGCCTGCGTTCGGGCGAAATGCGCAAGGTGCCTGCCGAATGCTGCGCCACCATCGGCGAAGTCGGCAACACCGAGCACAACCTCGAGAAACTCGGCAAGGCCGGTGCCAAGCGCTGGCGCGGCATCAAGCCGACCGTTCGCGGCGCGGCCATGAACCCGGTCGACCATCCGCACGGTGGCGGCGAGGCGAAGGCCGGCCAAGGTAACCCGCATCCGGTCACTCCCTGGGGTGTCCCGACCAAGGGTTACAAGACCCGCAAGAACAAGCGCACGCAGAAGTTCATCGTGCGCGACCGCAGGAGCTAATCGACCATGGCACGTTCACTCAAGAAGGGTCCGTTCATCGACCACCATCTCATCAAGAAGGTGGAGACTGCGGGCAACAACAAGAAGCCGATCAAGACCTGGTCGCGTCGTTCCACCATCCTGCCGGAAATGATCGGGTTCACGATCGCCGTGCACAACGGCAAGAATCACGTGCCGGTGCTGGTCAACGAGAACATGGTCGGTCACAAGCTCGGCGAGTTCGCGCTCACCCGGACCTTCAAGGGTCACGGCGGCGACAAGAAGGGCAAGTAAGACATGGCGACCATCAACAATAGCAACGACGCGAAAGCGATCCTGCGTACAGCCCGCATCTCTCCGCAGAAAGCCCGACTGGTCGCCGACCAGGTCCGTGGCCTCTCCGCCGAGCGTGCCGTCAACCTGCTCCGGTTCTCGGACAAGAAGGCTGCCGCCATGATCCGCAAGGTCGTGGAATCGGCGATCGCGAATGCCGAGAACAACCAAGGCGCCGACATCGACCTGCTGAAGGTCAAGGCCATCATGGTCGATGAAGGTCCGATGCTGAAGCGTTTCATGGCCCGCGCCAAAGGCCGCGGAACCCGCATTCTGAAGCGCACCAGCCACATCACCGTGGTCGTGGGCGAGGGCAAATAAGTATGGGCCACAAAGTACATCCGACCGGTATCCGCCTCGGCATTTCCAAGGATTGGAATTCGAAGTGGTACGCGGGCAAGAAGGAATTCGCCGGTTTTCTGGCCGCAGACCTCAAGGTTCGCGAAATGCTGCGCAAGAAACTCGCCGCTGCCGGAATCAGCAAGATCCTGATCGAGCGTCCGAACAAGACCGCGCGCGTGACCGTGCACACCGCCCGCCCAGGCGTGGTGATCGGCAAGCGCGGCGAAGATATCGAGAAATTGCGCAAGGAAATCAGCGATGTGATGGGCGTTCCCGCGCACATCAACGTCACCGAAGTCCGCAAGCCTGAGCTCGATGCGCAGCTGGTGGCCGAATCGATCGCTCAGCAGCTCGAGCGCCGCATCATGTTCCGTCGTGCGATGAAGCGCGCTGTAGGCAACGCGATCCGACTCGGCGCGCTCGGCATCAAGGTCAATGTCGCTGGCCGCCTCAACGGCGCCGAAATCGCCCGTTCGGAGTGGTATCGCGAAGGCCGCGTGCCGCTGCACACCCTGCGCGCGGACGTCGATTATGGTTTTGCCGAAGCGCATACCACCTACGGCGTCATCGGCATCAAGACCTGGATCTACAAGGGCGAGATCTTCGATTTCTCCCAAGTCGGCCAGGAGAAGCAAGACGATTCTCCGCGCGGCGAGCGTGGCGATCGTAACGACCGCAATGATCGCGACCGCCCGCGTGGCCCGCGTCGTGATCGCGAGGCGAGGGACTAATCATGTTGCAACCCAAGCGAACCAAATACCGCAAGCTCTTCAAAGGCCGTAACGACGGTCTGAGCTGGAGCGCAAATGCGGTCAGCTTCGGCCAGTACGGCCTGAAGGCGACCGCGACCGGCCGTCTGACCGCCCGTCAAATCGAAGCCGCGCGTCGGACCATCAGCCGCTACGTCAAGCGCGGCGGCAAGATGTGGATCCGCGTGTTTCCCGACAAGCCGATCACGCAGAAGCCGATCGAAGTCCGCATGGGCTCCGGTAAGGGCAACGTCGAGTACTGGGTCGCGCAGATCCAGCCCGGCCGCATGATCTACGAGATCGAGGGCGTCGACGAGGCGACCGCGCGCGAGGCTTTCCGTCTCGCCGCCGCCAAGCTCTCGGTCACCACCACTTTCGTGACCCGGACGGTGCGCTGATGGAACTCAAACAACTCCGTGCCAAGTCGGCCGATGAGCTGAAGAGCCACCTGCTCGATCTGCAGAAAGAGCGTTTCTCGCTCCGCATGCAGAAAGCGACCGGCCAGCTCGCCAAGACCCACGACATTCGTCGCGTGCGCCGTGAAATCGCCCGCGTCAACATGTTGCTCGGTATGAAGAAGTAAGGACCGACGACCATGAATATTGAAATCAAGCCGGATACCGAAAAGAAGCAGCGCACTGTGCAGGGCCGTGTTGTCAGCAACAAGATGGATAAAACCGTCACTGTGCTGGTCGAACGCCAGGTCAAGCATGAGCTGTACGGCAAGTACATCCGCCGGTCGACCAAGCTGCACGCCCACGACGCAGAGAACAGCTGCAAGGAAGGCGATGTGGTACGTGTCGCCGAGTGCGCCCCGATGTCGAAAACCAAGAACTGGCGCGTCGTCGAAATCGTCGAACGTGCAGCCGAATAACCGAGGAGGCTGAATCATGATCCAGATGCAGAGCCATCTCGAAGTGGCTGACAATTCCGGCGCCAAAGAAGTGATGTGTATCAAGGTGCTTGGCGGTTCAAAGCGCCGCTACGCCCACATTGGCGACATCATCAAGGTGTCGATCAAGGACGCCATCCCGCGCGGCAAGGTCAAGAAGGGCGAGGTGTACAACGCCGTTGTGGTGCGCACCCGCAAGGGCGTGCGTCGTGCCGACGGATCGCTGATCCGCTTCGACACCAACGCTGCAGTGCTGTTGAACAACAAACATGAACCGATCGGCACACGTATCTTCGGACCGGTAACGCGCGAGCTGCGTTCCGAGAAGTTCATGAAGATCGTCTCGCTCGCGCCCGAAGTGCTCTGAGCGGAGGAATAGACATGAATCGCATCAAAAAGGGCGACCGTGTGGTCGTCACCGCAGGCAAGGACAAGGGCAAGCAGGGTGATGTCATGAGCGTTGCCGGCGACCGCGTGGTCGTTGCCAACATCAACATCATCAAGCGCCACACAAAGCCGAACCCGCAAGCGGGTCAGCCCGGCGGCGTGATCGAGCGCGAAGCTTCGATCCATATTTCCAACGTCATGCTGTTCAACCCGGCCTCAGGCAAGGGCGAGCGCATCGGTATCAAAGAGCTGGAGGATGGACGCAAACTGCGTGTGTTCCGCTCCAGCGGTGAGGCGGTTGACGCCTGAGGAATGCAAAAATGACGACACGTCTGGAACAGTTCTACAAGGATGAAGTGGTGCCGAAGCTGATGAAGCAGTTCGGTTACACCAATCCGATGCAGGTGCCGAAGCTGGTGAAGATCACGCTCAACATGGGCGTGGGCGAAGCAGCGGCGAACAAGAAAGTGCTCGAGAACGCGGTCGCCGATATGGCGAAGATCTCCGGCCAGAAGCCGGTGGTCACCAAGGCTCGCGTCTCGGTCGCGTCCTTCAAGATCCGCGATGGTTGGCCGATCGGCTGCAAGACCACGCTGCGTCGCGCCAAGATGTACGAGTTCCTCGATCGCCTGGTGAACATCTCGCTGCCGCGCGTCCGCGACTTCCGTGGCGTGTCGGGCCGCGCGTTCGATGGCCGCGGCAACTACAACATGGGTGTGAAGGAACAGATCATCTTCCCGGAAATCGATTTCGACGCCGTCGACGCGGTTCGCGGCATGGATATCGCCATCACCACCACCGCGAAGACCGACGCTGAAGCGAAGGCTTTGCTGGAAGCCTTCCGCTTCCCGTTCCGCAACTGATTCCAGGACAGGCATCCCATGGCAAAGACCTCAATGGTGAACCGCGAAGTCAAGCGGAAGAAGCTCGCGAAGAAATTTGCGGCCAAGCGTGACGCGCTCAAGAAGATCATCAACAGCCAGGACGGCGATTTCGAAGAGAAGATGGCAGCGGCCACCAAGCTGCAGAAGTTGCCGCGCGACTCTTCGCCGTCCCGGCAGACCCTGCGCTGCGTGCTGACCGGCCGTCCGCGCGGCGTGTATCGCAAGTTCGGCCTCGGCCGCAACAAGCTGCGCGAAGCCACCATGCGCGGTGACGTGCCGGGCCTGCGCAAGGCCAGCTGGTAAGCAACCCTTCTGGGCTGTTAGACTAGCCGGCTGTTAGATCAAGTGATTCCGCAGGCCGGTTCGTCCGGCCTGCAGCCGTCTCCGGCGGCAGGCTTCAAATGTACCGCCCCGGGCGACCGGGCTTCCTTGGCAGGTTTATACCTGCCGCTCAAAACATACAGATTTCGCGAAAGCGGATATCGGTGCTACTCATAAGGTGACTCTCAATGAGCATGACTGATCCCATCGCCGACATGCTGGTCCGCATCAGAAATGCGGCCGCAGTCGGCAAGCAGACGGTGAAAATGCCGTCGTCGAAGACGAAAGTCGCGATCGCCAACGTCCTCAAGACGGAAGGCTATATCGGCGATATCCGCGTGACCGAGGAAGGCGCCAAGGCGACCCTCGAAATCGCACTGAAATACTACGAGGGCAAGCCGGTCATCGAGCGCCTGCACCGCGTGTCGCGTTCTGGCCTGCGCCAGTATCGTGGCAAGGACGCGCTGCCGAAAGTGCTCGGCGGTCTCGGCGTCGCCATCATTTCAACCTCCAAGGGCATCATGACCGACACGCAGGCACGCCAACAGGGCGTCGGCGGTGAAGTCCTGTGCTTCGTGGCGTAAGGAGAGCTCGCCCATGTCTCGTGTCGCCAAAAAACCGATCGCCTTCCCGAAAGGCATCGAATTCAACATCCAATCCGACAGCGTGAGCGTCAAGGGCCCCAAGGGCACCTTGTCGATCGCGAAGCCTGCCGGTATCGAAGTCAAGATCGAAGATGGCACTGCCCAGCTTTCGGCCAACGAAGATGCACTGATTCCGCTGACCGGCACCCTGCGCGCGATCATCGCGAACATGGTGCATGGCGTCAGCGAGGGTTTCGTTCGCAAGCTCGATCTCGTCGGCGTCGGTTACCGCGCCTCGATGCAGGGCAGCGATCTGAACCTGTCGCTCGGCTTCTCGCATCCCGTCGTGTTTCCGGCGCCCGAAGGCATCACCATCGCCACGCCGACCCAGACCGAAATCCTGGTCTCGGGTGCCGACAAGCAGCGCGTCGGCGAAGTCGCGGCAAAGATCCGCGCATTCCGCCCACCGGAACCCTACAAGGGCAAAGGCGTGAAGTACTCCGACGAAACCATCATTCGCAAGGAAGCCAAGAAGGCCTGATCGGCCTATCCGCTTCCCAAGGATCAAGAACATGAGCAGCATCAAGAACACCGCCCGCCTGCGCCGCGCCAAATCAACGCGCGCGCACATCCGCGAACTCGGCGTGCCCCGCCTGACCGTGCTGCGCACGGGGCAGCACCTGTACGCCCAGGTTTTCACCGCCGATGGCTCCAAAGTGCTGGCAGCCGCCAACACGATGCAGACCGACGTGGGCGACGGTCTCAAGAGCAAGAAGAACAGCGAGGCAGCCGCGAAAGTGGGTCGCATGATCGCCGAGAAAGCGCGCGCCGCCGGTATCGAGAAGATCGCATTCGATCGGTCGGGTTACCGCTATCACGGCCGTATCAAGGCGCTCGCTGAAGCGGCTCGCGAAGGCGGTCTGAAGTTCTGAGCTGGTGTTGAAAGGGTGGGGGCTCGTCCCCACCCGTGTTTCACCCGCCGGTGTGGCAGACACCGGGCGCGCTCTCCGGTTCCGGGCGGCGTGATACATCCGATGCACATCACAATCATAAGCGGCGAAGCCGCAATTTTCCCAAACTCAAACGAGATATCGAAATGGCAGAGCAACGTGAATCGCGCGGACGCGATCGTGATCGCAACCGCGAAGAAGTCGATGATGGCATGATCGAAAAGCTGATCGCGGTCAACCGCGTCAGCAAGACCGTCAAGGGCGGTCGCCAGTTCACCTTCACCGCTTTGACGGTGGTGGGCGATGGTTCCGGCAAGGTCGGCTTCGGTTATGGCAAGGCACGCGAAGTGCCGGTCGCGATCCAGAAATCGATGGAATACGCGCGCAAGAACATGAGTAATGTCGACCTGAACAACGGTACCCTTTGGCATGCCGTCAAGTCGGGTCACGGTGCTGCCCATGTGTACATGCAGCCTGCTTCCGAAGGTACTGGCGTCATCGCCGGTGGCGCGATGCGCGCCGTCCTCGAAGCGGTCGGCGTGAAGAACGTGTTGGCCAAGGCCACCGGTTCGCGTAATCCGATCAATCTGGTGCGCGCCACGCTCAGGGGCCTCGAAGCCATGCAGTCGCCGACCCGCATCGCGGCCAAGCGCGGCAAGAAGACCGAGGAGATCCAGCATGGCTAATTCCAGCAATGGCGGCACGATCAAGGTTCGTCTGGTCAAAGGCCTGCGCGGTACCCAGGCGCGTCACCGTCTTTCGGTGAAGGCGCTGGGCCTGAACAAATTGAATGATGTCCGTGAACTCAAGGACAGTCCGCAGGTGCGTGGTCTTATCACGCAGTTGCACTATCTCGTTCGCGTAGAGGAGTAATCGTATGCGCCTGAATACACTCAAGCCCGCCGACGGCGCCCGCAAAGAGCGCACCCGCGTCGGTCGTGGCATCGGTTCCGGTCTCGGCAAAACAGCGGGTCGCGGCCACAAGGGTTCTTTCGCTCGCGCGGGCAAGGGCAAGATCAAGGCCGGTTTCGAAGGCGGTCAGATGCCCATGCAGCGCCGCCTGCCGAAGATCGGCTTCCGCTCGAAGATGTCGAAAGACACCGCTGAAGTGCTGCTCTACCAACTGGAAAAGCTTGAAGGCATCATCGATCTCGAGGTTCTTCGTGCCGCCAAGCTGGTGCCGCCCGGCGTGAAGAAGGTCAAGGTCGTGAAGAAAGGTGAGCTGAGCAAAAAGCTCGTGCTCAAAGGCATTCTGGCGACTGCTGGCGCGCGTGCGGAGATCGAAGCCGCCGGCGGCAGTTTCGAGGAGTAATCCGGGCATGGCGCGAAGCGCGAATGCAATGGCTGGCGTCGGCGGCGGGCTCGGTAAATTCACCGAGCTGCGCTCCCGGCTGCTGTTCGTGGTGGGGGCGTTGATCGTTTACCGCATTGGTTGTTATATCCCAGTGCCGGGCGTCAACCCCGAGGCCATGCTGCAGTTGATGGAGTCCCAGAAGGGCACCATCGTCGACATGTTCAACATGTTTTCCGGCGGTGCGTTGCAGCGCTTCAGCCTGTTCGCGTTGAACGTTGTGCCGTATATCTCGGCATCGATCATCGTGCAGTTGCTGGTACAGATCGTTCCGAGCCTGAAAGCCATCCAGAAGGAAGGCGAATCCGGTCGGCGTCGCATCACCCAGTGGTCGCGTATCGGTGCGATTCCATTGGCGATGTTCCAGGCGGCAGGTATCGCTACGGCTCTGCAGGCCTCGGGAGCCAACAACGGCATACCTGTGGTGTATTCGCCGGGCATGGGGTTCGTGCTGACCGCAGTCGTTTCGCTGACCGCAGGCACGATGTTCCTGATGTGGCTCGGCGAACAGGTGACCGAGCGCGGCATCGGCAACGGCGTTTCGTTGATCATCTTCGCTGGCATTGTTGCGGGTTTGCCGGGCGCCGTGCTCAACACCCTCGATCAGGCCAGCAAAGGTGACATGAGCCCACTCACGGTCATTGCGATCATCGTCATCGTCTTGGCGTTCACTTATTTCGTGGTGTTCGTGGAGCGTGGTCAACGTCGGATCACGGTGAACTATGCGCGCCGTCAGGGCGGTCGCAACGCCTACATGAACCAGACGTCATTCCTGCCGCTCAAGCTCAACATGTCTGGCGTCATCCCGGCGATTTTCGCTTCGTCCATCATCATGTTCCCGGCCACTGCTTCCACCTGGTTCAGTGCCAGCGGCAACGTCAGCGTGCTTCAGAAGGTTGCCCAAGCGCTTTCTCCCGGCGAGCCGCTGTATATGATCCTGTTCGCGGCATTGATCATCGGTTTCGCGTTTTTCTATACTGCGCTGGTGTTCAATTCGCAGGAAACTGCCGACAATCTTAAGAAATCGGGCGCTTTGATTCCGGGTATTCGTCCCGGCAAAGCGACTGCCGACTATATCGATGCGGTATTGACGCGGCTGACGATGGCAGGTGCGATTTACCTGGTGATCGTTTGCCTGCTGCCGACGTTCATGCAGACCGAGCTTGGTACCTCGTTCTATTTCGGGGGGACCTCACTGCTGATCGTTGTGGTCGTGGTCATGGACTTCATCGCTCAAATCCAAGCGCATCTGATGTCCCATCAGTATGAAAGTCTGTTGAAAAAGGCGAATTTGAAAGGAGGGTCACGGGGACGTTGATCGACGCAAGTCGCTTGTTTCCAGTGATCCGATACACCGCGGGCCTGCTGGCCCGAACCAAGGATGGCAACACTGTATTTCCGCTTTCCCGCTCTCACGGGAAAGCAAGATGGGCGACCTGCGCGGCGGTCTCGAGCGCAGGTGGGCCCGGGTCTGTACCGGCACTTGAGGAGTGCTGGTCGCTGGGTAGGGTCGCTTTGACAAGAAGCGGTTCTGCTCCATCAACCCGGGTCCATCGCCGGAGCATGGGCACTCTCCCCATGCCGGAAGAGCTGATGGTTCCCTTTCGGGGGCGCCGTTGGGCGGCGTTTTTGGCGCTGCCTCTTCCCTCAAGATCGAGGCCCTGTTAGAATTTCGAGTTCACTTATCCAAGTGCCCTATCCGCCGGGGTTACCCGGTCGCCAAACCAGTTGGAGATTCGCGCATGGCGCGTATTGCAGGTGTCAACCTGCCTGCCCAGAAACACGTCTGGGTCGGGCTGCAAAGCATCTACGGCATTGGCCGTACCCGTTCGAAGCAGGTCTGCGAGGCTGCAGGCGTCACTTCGAGCACCAAGATCCGCGACCTGTCCGAATCCGAGGTCGAGCGTCTCCGCGCCGAAATCGGCAAGATCACGGTCGAGGGCGACCTCCGTCGTGAAGTGGGCATGGCTATCAAACGCCTGATGGACCTGGGCTGCTACCGCGGCTTGCGTCATCGTCGTGGCCTGCCGCTCCGCGGCCAGCGTACCCGGACCAATGCACGTACCCGCAAGGGTCCGCGCAAGGCCATCAAGAAGTAAGGGGCAACGATCATGGCCAAGCCGGCAGCAAACAAAACCAAGAAGAAGATCAAGCGGGTCGTCACCGACGGCATCGCCCACGTCCATGCTTCGTTCAACAACACCATCGTCACGATCACCGATCGCCAAGGCAATGCGCTCTCGTGGGCAACGTCGGGCGGCGCGGGTTTTCGTGGTTCGCGCAAGTCGACGCCGTTCGCCGCGCAGGTCGCTGCCGAAAAGGCCGGAAAGGCCGCGCTCGATTACGGGCTGAAGGCGTTGGAAGTGCGGATCAAGGGCCCGGGCCCGGGTCGCGAATCGGCCGTGCGTTCGTTGAACAGCGTCGGCTACAAGATCATCAACATCATCGACGTGACGCCCATCCCGCACAACGGGTGCCGTCCGCCGAAAAAGCGTCGCGTTTAACGCGACGGCCTGAGGAGCAGAAACCACCATGGCTCGTTATATCGGTCCCACCTGCAAACTCGCCCGTCGCGAGGGCGCCGACCTCAGTCTGAAGTCGCCCGCCCGCGCGCTCGACTCGAAGTGCAAGCTCGAGCAGAAGCCCGGCCAGCACGGCGCTTCGCGCAAGGGCAAGCTGTCCGATTACGCCACCCAGCTGCGCGAAAAGCAGAAGGTCAAGCGTATCTACGGTCTGCTGGAACGCCAGTTCCGCAATTACTACAAGAAAGCCTCGACGAAGAAAGGCAACACCGGCGAGAACTTGCTGCAATTGCTCGAGACCCGTCTCGACAACGTCATCTATCGCATGGGCTTTGCGGTGACGCGCCCGGCTGCACGGCAGCTGGTGTCGCATCGCGGTGTATTGGTCAATGGCAAGTCGGTGAACCTGCCGTCCTACCAGGTCAAGGCAGGCGACGCGATCACTCTGTCCGAGCGCGCGCAGAAGCAGATGTGCGTGCAGGAAGCGCTGAATGTCGCTTCGACCATGGATCTGACCCCGGGTTGGATCGAAGTCGACAGCAAGAAATTCGCTGGCGTGTTCAAGGCTGTGCCGGATCGCGGCGATTTGCCGGCTGATATCAATGAAGCGCTGATCGTCGAGTTGTATTCGAAGTAAGCGACGGCGAGACGCTGCCGGTACCACCGGCAGCGAGACTCCCACCCCCACGGTCGTCGCGCGTCGCGCACCGGCCGCCTCCCTTGCCCGGGGAGGCCCCCGAAACACCGCTGAGGCCGCGAGGCCCCGGCTCCAGGAGACATCAAAAGATGACGGTATCCGCCAACCAGGTCCTGCGTCCGCGCGCTCCGCAGATCGAGCGCCTTGCCGGCAACCGCGCCAAGGTTGTGATCGAACCGCTGGAACGTGGCTACGGCCACACCCTCGGCAATGCGCTTCGCCGAGTGCTGCTGTCTTCGATCCCCGGCTTCGCAATCACCGAAGTCGAGATGGATGGCGTGCTGCACGAGTACACCACGGTCGAAGGCTTGCAGGAAGATGTACTGGAAGTGCTGCTGAATCTCAAGGATGTCGCGATTCGCATGGGTACTGGCGAGGTCGCCACCCTGAGCCTGAACAAGCAAGGCCCGGGCGTGGTCACCGCAGGCGACATCAAGACCGACCACAACGTCGAGATCCTCAACACCGACCACGTGATCGCGCATTTGACCAAAGACGCTGCGCTGAACATGCGCCTGAAGATCGAGCGCGGCTTCGGCTATCAGCCGGCCGCTGCCCGTCGCCGCCCGGACGAAGAGACCCGTGCGATCGGTCGCCTGATGCTGGATGCATCGTTCTCGCCGGTTCGCCGCGTTGCCTATGAAGTCGAAGCGGCCCGCGTCGAACAGCGCACCGACCTCGACAAGCTGGTCCTCGATATCGAAACCAACGGCACGATCGACGCCGAGGAAGCGGTGCGCACCGCTGCCGACATCCTGACCGACCAGTTGTCGGTATTCGGCGACTTCACGCACCGCGACCGTGGCGCCGCCAAGCCGGCCGCGACCGGGGTCGACCCGATCCTGCTGCGTCCGATCGACGATCTCGAACTGACGGTGCGTTCGGCCAACTGCCTTAAGGCCGAGAGCATCTATTACGTCGGCGACCTGATCCAGAAAACCGAGGTCGAGCTGCTGAAGACCCCGAATCTTGGCAAGAAATCGCTGACCGAGATCAAGGAAGTCCTTGCCCAGCGCGGTTTGTCGCTCGGCATGAAGCTCGAAAATTGGCCGCCCGCCGGTATCGCCGCCCACGGCATGCTGGGCTGAGTCTTCGCTAGAACACGAATCATGATCCCGGCACCGGGTGCCGGGGATAACCAGGAATCACGACCATGCGCCACCTGAAATCCGGACGCAAATTCAGCCGCACCAGCGCTCATCGCGAAGCGATGTTCCGCAATATGGCTTCCTCGCTGATCAAGCACGGCCTGATCCGCACCACGCTGCCGAAAGCGAAGGAACTCCGTCGCGTCGCCGAGCCGCTGATCACGTTGTCGAAGATCGACGGCGTCGCCAATCGCCGCCTCGCTTTCTCGCGTCTGCGCGACAAGGAAGCGGTGGGTACGTTGTTCACCACCCTCGGCCCGCGGTACCGCGAGCGCCCGGGCGGTTATCTGCGCATCCTGAAGTGCGGCTTCCGCGACGGCGACAATGCCCCGATGGCGTATGTCGAGCTGGTCGATCGTCCCGAAGCAGCGGCCTGATCGCGTCCGGTCGACCGTTCTCATGGATGGTCGCCGTACGGGGCATCAGTACCTGAGCGGTTGTTATGACGAAGACCCCGGCATTTGTCGGGGTTTTTGCTATCTTGGCTCCGGGTAAAGCCCCCGCATCACGGATCTGGAACTCCACCGGCTGATGCAGGTCCTTGTCATACCGTCCTCACCCTGCGCCGACGCGCCCTCACGCATGCAACTGAATCTCTTCCGCTGGTCGTTCCGTTCCCAGTGCCTGCTGGGTTTCGTGGTCTGTATGGGCTTGATCGGTTTTGCGGTCCTGTCCCAGGACTGGTGGGGGCTCAATCCCTGTCCGCTGTGCATCTTCCAGCGCATCGCATTCGCGGGTCTCGGCGTTGTTTTTCTGCTCGGCGGGCTGCATGCCCCCAAGGGTATCTGGGGACGCAGGATCTACGGTCTGCTTGCGCTCATTCCCGCCGGCATCGGGCTCGGTATCGCCGGGCGCCATGTCTGGCTGACCACGCTGCCCGAGGATCAGGTCCCGGAGTGCGGGCCACCGCTCCAGTTCATGATGGAAACCAATCCACTCACCGACGTTGTCCGCAAAGTGCTGACCGGCTCCGGCGAATGCGCCAAGGTCGATTGGACGTTCCTGGGACTGTCGATGCCGGCGTGGAGCTTGTTGTGTTTCGTGGGGCTCACTGCCTGGGCGCTGCTGGCTGCGTTCAAGCGACGTGATGCGGCTTGATGCGCCAACGAGCTTCATCGAGGAACTTGTGGCGTCGCCGGCCTGGATCGTGCAGGCCTGCCTGGATTTGACCGTAATGCCACTCACTGCCGCACACTGAAAGCCGTTCATTGAAATCGATTCGTTCGTCAGGTTGAAGAAGATGCCCCGCATACGCTCCGAAGCACTCCAATCCGCCGTCTTGCCACCAGAAGGCTGGACTCCCGCCAGTTGGCGCGATCGCCAGGCGCTGCAGCAACCGGCTTACGGCGACGCGCAACAGCTTGAAGGCGTGCTGGGCGAACTTCACGCGCTGCCGCCGCTGGTCACTTCACGCGAAGTGATGAATCTGCGCCAGCAATTGGCGGAAGCGCAGGAAGGCAAGCGCTTCCTGCTGCAGGGAGGCGACTGCGCCGAGATTTTCGACGACTGCACACCGGAAGTGATTTCCAACCGCCTCAAGGTGTTGCTGCAGATGAGCCTGGTGCTCGTCCACGGCCTGCGGTTGCCGGTGGTACGCGTCGGTCGTTTCGCGGGCCAGTATGCCAAGCCGCGCTCGGCCGATATGGAAACCCGGGATGGCGTGATATTGCCCAGCTATCGCGGAGATATCGTCAACGGGCCGGAATTCACATCGGAAGCCCGTGTCGCGGACCCGCGTCGCATGATCAAAGCCCATGCGCGTTCGGCGATGACGATGAACTTCATTCGCGCGCTGATCGACGACGGATTCGCCGATCTGCATCACCCCGAATACTGGAATCTCGGTTGGGTCGGCCATTCGCCGCTCGCCGAGGAGTATCAGAAGATGGTGGCCGGCATCGGCGATGCCGTGCGTTTCATGGAGACGCTGTCGGGGTCGTCGCTGCACAATCTGCGCAGCGTCGAGTTCTACACGTCGCATGAAGCGCTGTTGCTGCCGTACGAGGAAGGCGTGACCCGCCAGGTGCCGCGCCAATCCGGCTGGTTCAACCTCGGCACGCATTTTCCGTGGATCGGTATGCGCACCGCCGCAGTCGATGGCGCGCATACCGAATATTTCCGCGGCATCCGCAATCCGATCGCGATCAAGGTCGGTCCATCGGTGTCGCCGGATCAGTTGCTGCGCTTGATCGACGTGCTCAACCCGAACGACGAGCCCGGTCGCCTCAGCCTGATCCATCGCATGAGCGCCGGGTCGATCGCCGAGAAATTGCCGCCGTTGCTGGAAGCGATGAAGCGCGATGGACGCCGCGTGCTGTGGATCTGCGACCCGATGCACGGCAATACCGAGTCCACCAGCAACGGCTTCAAGACCCGCCGTTTCGCCAACATCCGCAGCGAGTTGGAGCAGGCGTTCGAGCTGCATGCGGCGGTGGGCACGCGTCTCGGCGGCGTACATCTGGAACTCACCGGAGAGGACGTGACCGAATGCACCGGCGGCGCGCGCGATCTCACCGAGATCGATCTGGAGCGTGCCTATCGCACTACGGTCGATCCACGGCTCAACTACGAGCAGGCGCTGGAAATCGCAATGCTGATCGTGCGCAAGCAGGCGCAGATCAATGCGCCGACGATGCTCTGAGTTCCGAGTCGGGCGCAGATGCCCAGACGATGACAATAAGAGGCCCGCGTCGTGCGGGCCTCTTCGTTTCGACGATGCTTGCGGTTCGCGTCAGTTCGATTGTGTCGACGTCGCGGTGGCCGATTTCTTGACCAGCGCCTCGATCGCCGTCGGCAGAGCGAATACTTCGGCTGCCGGCGCCGCAGGATCGTAAGACTGGATCGTGATGAGCTGGGTCATGCCTGCCGCCTTGCCTTTCATCTTGCTGGGCAGTTTGACCGCGCCGAAACTTTTGTACTCGGACATGTGGCTGACCTGCTTCATATCGCCCATCGGGGATGCGATCACCGATTCGGTCGACAACAGCAGGCCGTCCTCGGTGCCGTAGCAGTCGATGGTTTCGCGGCCCGATGTCCATTTGATTTCGACGCGGTAGCACGGGCGGCCTTCCGATTCCGACAGGGCGACTGTCGTTGCCGAAGCGACCAAGCCGGGGTCGCGCATGCTGATCCTGGGATCGCCCTGTTCGACGATCTGTTCGCGCTCCCTGCCGTCGAGCAGGCGCGGACCGTTCATCGGGTCCATCGACCACGCGACGCCGCCGGTGTAGCCGCTACGGAAGTCGCCAGCGCCCGGGATCGCCATCAGCGATGCGCGGTCGCTGCCGCGTCCGTACATCGTCATGTCCAGCTTCATGCCGTTCTCGACGATCTCCATCTGGACTTTGGTGGTGCCGTCGCCGCTCTTGGCATAGGCTTCGGCACCACCGGACGCGGCGATATGCGCATCGATCAGACTGCGTGCGGCCGGTAGCGCGGTGGCCGGCATTTCGGTTGCATGAGCGAGCGGCGAGAGGGCGAGCGCGAGGCCGACGGCCATGGTGGTACGGTTCAACAGTGTCATGTGCGACTCCGATATCGTGAAAGTGAAGCGGAAAGGATGATAAGGCTTGCGCATCACGCCGAGGTATCGATCCAGGCGAGAGCAGCTTCCAATGCGGGATCGCGACCGTCACGCAGAGCGCGGGCGGTCGGCGGGCTGGGTGTGTCGGGAATCACGCCGACGCCTTCGATACGGCGGCCGTTGGGATCGACGAAATCGGCGGTCGGGTAGAGCAGATGATCGCCCGAGGGCAACGGGATGCTGGCCGATACCAGCGCCATGCCGGCGCTGGTATCGCCGAAGATGCGGGCGCGACCGAGTGCCTGCAGGCCACCGGCGAAAATATCGGAGCAACTGGCCGAACCGCGATCGGTGAGGATGGCAAGGGGGCCGGAGAAGCGGCGGATGTCCTTGCCGTCGTTGTCGACCACGCGCGGCAGCGCGGTGAGTTTGAGGTCGCCGCCGGTGGTGATCATGGTGCCCAGCGACACGGGCTTGTCGACGAACAGGCCGCTGATGGCGCTCAGCGAAGCGATCAGGCCGCCGCTGTTGCCGCGCAGATCGATGATCACGCCGCGGCAGTCGCCGTGCTCGCGCAACGTCTGCATCAACTGGTCGTAGGCCGGCATCGCCCACTGGCTGTATTCCACCTGCAGCACGCAGCCGCCGGCAACCGGTAGCCTGTGCGATTCGAAGCGCAGCGGCAGCGGTGGAAGATTGGGCAGCAGCACGGTCTGCGTCTGCGCGTTCTCGCGGGCGGTCAGGGCCACCATGCGCAGTCCGCCGTCGGCATCGCGCAACTGCAGATCCAGCGTGGTGCCCGGTGCGATGGCGCTGACCATGCCATTGACGGTCAGCTGCAGGACGGTGAGTCCGCGCGGTTTGAGCGACTTGCCGGCGTGCTTTTTTGCGAGGACTCCGGCCAGATCGAAGTTGCCGATTTTCTCCACGATCCAGCCGGGTCGAATCCCGGCGGATGAGGCCGCATGACCGGGGATGGTGCGTTCGACCATGAGGTGGTTGTCGATGACCGCAAGGCGCAGGCCGAGCTCGGCGTTGCCCGATTTCGGGGCTTCACCCTTCTTCGGAAAAGCGCTGGATGGAATCAGTTCGAGGTGCGACGCTTTCAGCGCTTCCAGCAATTCCGAGATCTCGCGGCGCAGAGCGTCGATATCCTTCGCGCTTTCGATATCGGATTGATGCTCGGCCTTGAGTGCGGTCCAGTCGGGGCTTTCCTGCTTGCCGTTGAAACCGCTGTTCTGCAGCCGTTCCCAGACCACGGCGAAGGTTTCCTTCGCACGCAGTTCGTCCGCGTTCGCGCAGAGCGGAGCGAGCGAAAGCGATAGCGACAGGAGCGAGGTTGCAACGAGTTTCATGAGCGAAGGTTCCAGGAAAGAGAGGGAACTGCTGCGATCCGAAGTGCGTTTTCCCGATCGCATGCGACCATGACGGCGGCCGTCGAAAAATGTGACCGGGGCCGGAGCCGCGACTGTCGGTCGTCGTGCCATGCATGCATCCGCTGCGGATGCGCGAGATGTAGTGCAGTGAGTCAATCCGATGCCCGGCCGATCATCCTGCGAGACGTCGCGCGCCGCATGGGCCGGAAGTCCCGTTCGATTGACGAAGGGGTGATCCGGCCACAGACTGCGCCATGCAGCGAATCGATGGCGACGCAAACATGACCGGACCGGTGCGCAAGCCCATGGTGCGGATATTCCACCGCGACCACGGCGCATTGATCGTGGTTGCACGTTCCGCCCGGCGCTGCCGCGCAGCGCAAAGACCATGCTGATCCATTGGACATTCGACCCCATCCTGTTCTCCGCCGGGCCATTGGCGATCCGCTGGTATGGCCTGCTGTTCGTGGGCGCGTTCCTGGTCGGACAATGGATGCTCGGCCGCATTTTTGCGGCCGAGGGCGTGCCCCGTGAGAACGCGGAGCGCTTGATGATCCATGCGCTGCTCGGCGCCGTCATCGGCGCGCGACTGGTGCACTGTCTGTTCTACGAGCCCGGGTATTACCTGTCGCATCCGTTGGCGATCCTGCGCATCTGGGAGGGTGGGTTGGCGAGTCACGGCGGTGCGCTGGGCATGCTGCTGGCGCTCTGGTTCGCAGCGCGCACGACACGGCCCGGGTTGCCGTTTCTCTGGTTGATCGACCGGGTATCGATGCCCGCCGCGCTCGGTGCGGTGTTCGTGCGCGTCGCGAATTTCCTAAACTCCGAGATCGTCGGCATTCCCACATCGGGCCGATGGGGCGTGGTGTTCGAGTCCGTCGACGCCTTGCCGCGTCATCCCGCGCAGTTGTACGAGGCGATCGCTTACGCCTTGATCTTTGTCGTGCTGTGGGCCATCTATCGCCGCAGCGGCAAGCGAACGCCGGAAGGCCTGCTGTTCGGGGTGTTGATGGCGCTGGTGTTCTCGGCGCGCATCCTCGTCGAATTCTTCAAGACACCGCAAGCAGCATACGAGGCCGGTCAGTCGTTCAGTGTCGGCCAGTATCTGAGCCTGCCCTTCGTGATGATGGGTGTCGTCATGGTGATGAGGGCGATGCGGCGGTCCCCGCGGCCTTGAGTCGAAGGATGTCCAGCGGCGCTGGATTCGACTATTTTGGGATCCATCATTTCCATCATTTCCATCATTCGATTGCGAAGGACGATCATGGGCGCATGGGGCACGGGTGTTTTCGACAACGATACGGCCTGCGATTGGGCGTATGGACTGGAAGAACAAGGCGATCTGGCGCTGATCGAGCGCACGCTCGACACGGTGCTCGCGGCGGGCGGCGAGTATCTGGACGCCTCCGATGCGGAAGAAGCGCTCGCTGCGATCGAAACCATCGCACGGTTGCAGGGCCACTGGGGCGTACGCAACAGCTACACCGCGAACGTCGATGCATGGGTCGAAAAGGTCAAGCTGCAGCCGTCTGCGACGCTGGCGCTGAAAGCGCATGCCGCGATCGATCGGATCCTCGGCGCGGACTCGGAGATTCTCGAGCTTTGGGACGATTCCGAGCGGCTGGACGACTGGAAGCGTGATGTCGACGATCTGCGGATGCGGGTCCACCTGACCTAGGTCCTGGTCGTTTGCCGTTGATGCATGTGAAGACCGTGCGCTTCGGCCCGGACGCGGGCGTGTTCTTCGGCTGATTCCGGACGAGGTGCGCGATGGTCGATGCATTCGAGTGGGTCAAACTCTCCGCGAGCCTGCTGACACCGCTTGCCGTCCTGGTGCTGGGTCTGGTGATCAACCGCAAGCTGGAGTATGCGAAAGCACGGATGTCGAAGGAAAGAGAGTGGGAATCGTACTGGGCGAGCGCTTTCCTGCGCGTCGCCAACGATTTCAATGGTTGTGCGACCAGGATCGTCACATCGATGGCGCTGCTAGCCCGGTGCGTCAACGAAGACGACGATATCGATGGCGCCAACAGGGTCATCGCGGGATTGAACGAGGTCACGTCGATGCTTTCGGCCCTCGAATGGGAGCTGCAGCAGTATTCCGATTTCGCCCAGGTCAATGGCCCCGTTGTGAGAGCAAGGGGCAAGCGGTTGTTTCATGCGGTGCAGGCGTTGGTCCAGAAAAAAAGCGGCGACCTCGAAGCGATCAGGCGCATGCAGTTCGAATTCACCGATGCGGTGCGGCTCGCGCATTCGGAAATCCTGTCGATCGCTCCGGATCGCTCGCTGCGAAGATTCGATCCGATTCCGCCGAACGGGCGCAACCAGGCCGATTCCTCCGCGGAGTGAAGCGCCGATATCGATCCTGCTGGCAGGACGGGTTATTCCAACTCGCGATGAAACGTCGCCACGTCGCGCCAGCCGTGTCCGCGCGCATGCGCGGCGAGGGTTTCGGCCAGATAAACCGAACGATGCTTGCCGCCGGTGCATCCGAACGCGACGGTTATGTAGCTGCGGGTATCCGCCTGGATGCGCGGCATCCAGGTGTCGAGGAACGCGGTGATCTGGGCGACGTATTCGTTCACTTCGGTTTGGGCGTCGAGGTATTCGCGCACTTCGCGGTCGCGGCCGGACAGCGGACGCAGGCTGGGGTCCCAGTGCGGATTGGGCAGGCAGCGCGCGTCGAATACGAAGTCGGCGTCGGCGGGTACGCCGCGACGGTAGGCGAAGGATTCGAACAGCAGCGACACCGGGCGATCGGCGTTGAGGTTCAGCTCGGCGATCACCCGGCGTCGCATCTGATGCACATTGAGCGTGCTGGTATCGATGATGATATCGGCCTGCGCGCGCAACGGTTTGAGGATGCGGCGCTCCAGTGCGATCGCGTCCGCGAGCGCGAGCCCGAGATGGCTCAGCGGGTGGCGTCGTCGCGTTTCCGCATAGCGTTTGAGCAGAACGTCGTCGTTGGCATCGAAGTACACCAGCTTCGGGTCGAGGCCGATCGCGCCGGCTTGCGACAGCCACGACGGCAGCTTCGACAGATCGGTGTTGCGGTTGCGCACGTCGATGCTCACCGCAAGCTTCGGCGGCATGTCCGCGCCGGAGCCGCTGCCTTTACCGGTGGCGCCGCGTACGAATTCCGGCAGCAGTTCGGCCGGAAGATTGTCGACGCAGTAGTAGTCGAGATCCTCGAATGTGTGCAATGCGATGGATTTTCCGCTGCCGGACATGCCGCTGACGATGATCAGGCTGGAGTCCTTCGCATTCGCGGGGGCGACCGGTGCGCTCATGGTTCTGCGCTCATGACTCGGCGCGCTCCAGGAAGTGCGAATGCCGGGCCATGAACGCCGCCGCCGGATCGACGCCCTTGATCCGCAGGATGTGCGCGCGTGCGGCGGCTTCGGTGAGCACGGCGAGATTGCGGCCCGCCATCACCGGCAAGGTGATCATCGGCACATCGAGATCGAGCAGGCGGCGCGCGCCGAGATCGCCGATCAGGCGTTCGTAGCCATCGGTCTGCGGTGCCTGCTGCGGTTGCGGGCGCGCGAGATGCACGATCAGGCGCAGGTATTTGTTCCGCTTGACCGCTGTGTCGCCGAACATGCTGCGCACGTTGAGAATGCCGAGACCGCGTACTTCCAGCAGGTCCTGAAGCAGATCCGGGCAGGCGCCATCGAGCACATCGGGCGCGATCTGGGTGAACTCGGGCGCGTCGTCGGCGACCAGGCGATGGCCGCGGGTGACGAGTTCCAACGCGAGTTCGCTCTTGCCGGCGCCGGAGTCGCCGGTGATGAGTACGCCGATGGAGTAGATCTCCATGAACACGCCGTGCACCGTGAGCCGTGGCGCGAGTTTGCGCGCGAGATGGTATTGCAGATGGTTGAACAGTTCGTGCCCACGGCGCGGCGACCCCCACAACGGTGTGTCGGAGGCTTCGGCGGCGGCGCGCAGGTCATCCGGGCATGGCTGGCCTTTGCTGATCACCATCGCCAGCGGGCGGAACTGGACGATCTTCTCGATGGTCTCCGCGCGCTGCCGCGCATCGAGCGCGTCGAGCCACGCCAGCTCCTCGGTGCCGAGGATCTGCACCTTGTTCGGATAGATGATGTTGAGATAACCGGCGAGCGATGGCCGGCGGGCGACGGTGTCCACCGCTTCGAGCACGCGCTGTTCGCCGCGTTCGCCGGCGATCCAATGCAGCCCGAGGCGTTCTTGTTGCTGATCGAACAGGTCGCGGGCGCGGATGCTGGCGTTCATGGGGTGCGAAGCGGAAGAGTGGAGAGAGGGTGGGCCGACGCGCGGCGCGAGCCGCGACGTCGGCTGCGATTGGAATGGATCAGCCCAGATCGACGCTGTGGGCGAGGCTTTCGCCGCGATGATGGTCGACCATTTTTTCCTTGTGCTTGATCAACAGCCGGTCGAGTTTGTCGGTGAGCAGATCGATGGCGGCATACATGTCCTGGCCGTTGGCATCGGCATGCAGCGTGCGGCCGGAGATGTGGACGGTGGCCTCGGCGCGGTGATCGGGTCGGTCGATGCTGAGCTGGGTGCGGACGACATCCATCGGATGTTCGAAATGTCGACCGAGGCGCGAGAGTTTGGTTTCGACGTAATCGCGCAGGGCGGGGGTGACTTCGATCTGGTGGCCGTGGGTTTCGATACGCATCGACGGTGTCCTCTGGTTGCCGGGCCTGGGTCCACATCGCGACATCGGGCCCAGCTGGCCGATACCGCGACGCCGGTTCCTCCACCTGTACTGGATGGAGGTCCCGTACACGAGGGATGTCGGGTCCGCGTTGCCTTGATGCAAGGCCGGCATCGCGCGACCACCCCTCTTGGACAGGGTACCCCAGCCCGGCATGGACGCAAGTGCGAACGTCGACAGTTTCGGGAAGGCATGCCGCGCCGCGATTCAGCCGCGTGAATCGCGCTTGTATACCGTAGCAATCCGTGATCCGCCGGGTATTCAGGCCATTCGCACGCGTTCGTGCGATGCCGGGATATTCATCGATTCGCGATATTTCGCCACCGTGCGGCGCGCCACCGGTACGCCGGAGGCTTTCAGCGTATCGGCCAGTTTCGCGTCGGACAGCGGCTTGCGTGGATTCTCGGCTTCGATCAGTCGTTTGATCATCGACTGGATGGCGGTGCTGGACGCTTCGCCACCGCCTTCGGTGCCGATGCCCGAGGCGAAGAAACTGCGCAGCGGCAGCGTGCCGCGCGGGGTGACCGCGTACTTGCGTGCGATCGCGCGCGAGACGGTGGACTCATGCAGACCCACTTCGGCGGCCACTTCGCGCAGCGTGAGCGGGCGCAGCGCCTGCTCGCCGAATTCGAGAAAGCCCGATTGTTGCCGGATCAGGCAGCGCACCACTTTGAGCAGGGTGTCGCCGCGCGCTTCGAGATGCTTGAGCAGCCATCGCGCCTCTTGCAGCCGGCCGCGCAGATAGCTGGCGTCGCTGCTGCTGGCGTGCTGGATCATGCCTTCGTAACCACGGTGGATGGTCAGCCGGGTGTGACTGCCGGCGAGTGCCGCCCGCCAAAGCCCCTGATGCCGCCAGATCACGCAATCCGGGGTGATGTAGGTATCCGCGCCCATCGCGCCGTGCTGCGCGCCGGGCCTGGGGTCGAGTGAACGGACCAGATGCAGGCCGGTCGCGACTTCATCCGCCGGCGCGCCCATTTCGGCGGCGAGACCATCCGCGCCGATCTTCGGCAGCCGTTCCAGTGGTCCGTCGACGATCCGCAGCGCCATGGCCTTGCCGGGGGTGTCGTCGGACAGCGCTTCGAGCTGGAGGGTGAGGCATTCGCGCAGGTCGCGGGCACCGATGCCCAGCGGATCGAACCGCTGGATCTGGCACAGGACCGCCGCCACTTCCGCCGTGCCGACATTGAGCTCCGGCCGCAGCATTTCGGCGATGGCGTCGAGCGGTTCGCGCAGATAACCATCGTCGTCGATGGCGTCGATCAGCGCGGCGCCGATGCGCTGGTCCTGCGGCGACAGTCGGGTCAGGTGCAGCTGCCACGACAGGTGATCGTGCAGCGATTCGGTACGGACCAGCCGGTCCATCGGATCCGCGCCGTCTTCGTCGCTGCCATTGCCGCTTCCGCTGCCGGAGCTGCTGGTGTTCCAGCTGTCGGGGGGCTCCCAGCCGTCGTCATCGTTGCCGTGTTCGCGTTCCGCCGATTCATCCGCGCTGGTGGCATCGGGCGCAGGGGCCTGTTCAGGCATGCCCTCGGGCGTGCTTTCGGTCGGGTCGTTGTCGGTTTCGACCCAGTCGAGCAGCGGGTTGCTTTCGACGGCGAGGGTGATTTCGTTTTCGAGCTCAAGCGAAGACAGCTGCAGCAGATGCAGCGCCTGACGCAACTGCGGCGTCAGGACGAGCTGTTGACCCAGCGATGTCTGCAGGCGTGGCTTCATGTCCCTATGGTAGATCGTGGCGTCTTGCCGGGGCTACAGCGGAATGATCGGCCCGGCCCGTGTGTGCCGGGGCCGGAAAACATGGGATGGACGACTTACAGACGGAACGACTCGCCGAGGTAGACCCGGCGGACGTCCTGGTTCGCCAACAGCGCCTCCGGTGCGCCCTGTGCCAGCACACTGCCTTCACTCAGGATGTAGGCGCGGTCGCAGATACCCAGCGTCTCGCGCACGTTGTGATCGGTGATCAATACACCGATGCCGCGTTTCTTCAAGTGGCGGACGATCCGCTGGATCTCGCCGACCGAAATCGGGTCGACGCCGGCGAACGGTTCGTCGAGCAGGATCAACCGCGGTTTTGCGGCCAAGGCGCGGGCGATCTCGACCCGGCGGCGCTCGCCGCCGGAGAGGCTGGCGCCGCTCTGCTCGGAGACATGGGCGATCTGCAGCTCGTCCATCAGCGAGGCGAGTTCGCGCTCGCGGCCGGCACGATCGAGGTCGGGGCGCAGTTCCAGCACCAGTCGCAGATTGTCGGCCACGCTGAGCTTGCGGAACACCGAGGGTTCCTGCGGCAGATAGCCGACGCCGCGCTTGGCGCGGGCATACATCGGTTCGCCGGTGATGTCCTTGCCGTCGAGGGTGATGCGGCCGGCGTCGGTCGGTACCAGGCCCACGATCATGTAGAAGCAGGTGGTCTTGCCGGCACCGTTGGGGCCGAGCAGGCCGACGACTTCGCCGGCATTCAAGGTCAGGCCGAAGTCGCGGACGACCTCGCGCGACTTGTAGCGCTTGCGCAATCCCTCTGCGACCAGCATCAGGGTTTGCCCGCTGGCGCAGGCGTCGTTCGCGTGGACTTCGGCTGGATGGTCATCTTCACCCGCCCGCTGCCCTGGCCGCCGCTTTCGAGACGGCCGCTCTTGAGGTCGTACGTGAGTCGCTGGCCGCTGGTGCTGCCGCGCGGCGTGGTCACGGTGTAGCTGCCGGTCAGCACCACCACATCGGTGCTCATGTTGTAGTCGATGCGGTCGGCCTTGGCGGTCATCGGCGAGCCGTCGTCCATCTGCTGCTTGAGCACGGCCTGGCTGCCGGTGAGCACCGCGCGGACGACTTCGCCGCCGCTCTGATGGATATCGGCCTTGGAAGCGCGGATGTCCAACGTGCCTTGTTTGATCACGACATTGCCCGACAAGGTGTTGATGCTGTTGCCGTCCAGAGTGCCTTCCTGATGGTCGGACTCGATATCCATCGGCTGGTTGCGGTCCGACTCGCGCGCGAGCGCGGGCAGTGCGATGAAGGCTGCGGCCGTGAACAGCGCGACAAGCGGAAGGCGCACGCAACGGGCGGGCATGGAATCAGCGGCGAACAGTGACATAGCGGGACCTGACCTCGGAGCGGAACACATAGCGTTTCGTGGTCGTGGACACCGCGAAACCGCGTCCACGGAGTATAGAGCCGGGCTGAACGATGGTCACCACAGCGTCGGTGCTGGCGCGGTTCTGGCCCGGGAAAACGTTCAAACGATCGGTGTTCATGGTGATCGGGCGCAGGTCGTCGGCCGGGCTGTTGGCCTTCACATCGCCGATCAGCCTGATTTCCTTCTGGTCGGCGCTGACCCAGCCCTGCTTCGAGCGGATGTCCCAATGCTTTCCGGTGCCGTCGGGCACCTGGAACACCGGGGTCGTCAGCGACATGCTGTCGTCGTTCGGGCGGCGCTCCAGGTTCGGCGCGCGCAGGGTGAAGGATTCCTTGCCTTCGCCGTTGAGCGCGGTGAGTTCGAAATCGTGCAGCACATAGTCCGGGCGCGCGTTCGCGGCGGCGACCTGCATGGGCGGATTGCGATGCTTCCACACGGCCCAACCGCTGAGCAGCGCGCCGACCAGCAGACACAGGATGAGGACGCCGCGCCAGCTCATGAGGATTCCCCGGTCGGCGTCGAAGGCATCGGTTCGTCGAATCCACCCTGCGCGGCGATCAGCAGGTCGCACAGTTCGCGCGCTGCGCCTTCGCCCGCGTTCGCGCGCGTGCGCAACTCGGCCTGGGCAGCGGTGAACGCATGCGCGTTGGCGGGCGCGACCGACAGGCCCGCCGCGCGCATCGCCGGCAGATCGGGCAGGTCGTCGCCCATGAAGCAGACCGCATCGAGCCCGATGCCGAGTTCGTCGCACAATTCCAGCACGCAGGCGAGTTTGTCCTTCACGCCGATGTGCGCGCGCACGCGCAGCTCATCGGCACGTCGGCGCGCGACTTCGCTGTGCCGGGCGGTGATCAGCGCGACCTCGATCCCGGCCTCGCGCAGCAGTACCAGGCCTTGGCCATCGTGCACGTGAAACGCCTTGAGCTCGCGGCCGTCGCTGTCGAAGAACAGTCGGCCGTCGGTGAGCGTGCCGTCGACATCGAAACAGGCAAGACGGATGTTGCCGGCGCGCGATCGCAGCATGCTGCCGCGTCCGGCGCGTTCGGTCAGCGTCATGTGCTCGGCGGAGGCGTGTTCGACCGGCGTAGAGGCCATCAGACGACCCGCGCCCGCAGCAGGTCGTGGATGTTGAGCGCGCCGACCACGCGGCGTTCGCCATCGATCACCAGCAGCGCGTTGATCTTGTGCGTTTCCATCAGTTGCGCGGCTTCGACCGCGAGCGCGTCGGCGTCGATCGTGACCGGTGTGCGGGTCATGAGTCTGTCGATGCGGGTTTCGCGCACATCGGTCGATGGGTCCGCCAGCGAGCGGCGCAGGTCGCCATCGGTATACAGCCCGAGCAGACGACCGTCGCCATCGACGACGGCCGTCATTCCCAGCCGCTTGCGGCTCATTTCCAGCAATGCGTCGCTCAGGGTGGCGTCCGCGTCCACGCGCGGGACATCGTCTCCGGCGTGCATCACATCGGCGATATGCAGCAGCAGACGCCGGCCGAGCGCGCCGGCCGGGTGCGAGCGCGCGAAATCCTCGGAAGTGAAGCCGCGGGCCTCGAGCAGCGCCACCGCGAGGGCATCGCCCATCGCCAGCGAAGCCGTGGTGCTGGCGGTCGGCGCCAACGCCAGTGGGCAGGCTTCGGCCGGCACGCTCACATCCAGATGCAGGTCGGCCTCCCGCGCCATCGTCGACTGCGCGCGACCGGTCATCGCGATCAGCAGGTTGCCCTGGCGCTTGAGCACCGGCAGCAGGGTGAGGATTTCGTCGGACTCACCTGAGTAGGACAGCGCCAGCACCACGTCGCGGTCGGTGATCATGCCGAGGTCGCCGTGGCCGGCTTCGCCCGGGTGCACGTAGAAGGCGGGCGTGCCGGTGGACGCGAGGGTGGCGGCGATCTTGCGCGCGACATGGCCGGATTTGCCCATGCCGATACAGACCACCCGGCCTTGGCAGGCCAGCAGGATGCGGCAGGCCGTGGAGAAATCGCCATCGATCCGGGCCGCCACCGCCGTCAGGCCGTCGCGCTCGATCTCGAACACCCGACGGCCGCTGTCGGCCAGGGCGGCGTCGCTGGCGGTATCGGGAGACAGAGCGATGGGTTGAACTGATACGTTCGCCATTGGGGAGCAGACGGCTTTCCGTTACGCTAAGCGCGCAATTCTACGCACCCGCCCCCGGGATTGCCCGCACCGCCCATGAACGCAGCATCGCGCTGCGCAGGACCCAGACCCTCCGATGACCCCCGACACCATCCGCGAACTGATCGAACAGGGCCTGCCCGGCGCCCAGGCCCTCGTGCAGGGCGACGACGGGGTGCATTTCGAGGCGCTGGTGGTCTGCGATGCCTTCAAGGGCAAGTTGCCGCTGGCCCGCCACCGCATGGTCTATGCCACGCTCGGCGAATTGATGGGCGGCGCGATCCACGCGCTGTCGTTGAAGACGCTCACGCCGGAAGAAGCGGGTTGACGTTTTTTCGATGGCTTCGTAGGAGCGGCTTCAGCCGCGATCTTGTGATGCCGTACCACCCGTTGCAAGAAAAGCTCGTGGCTGAAGCCGCTCCCACAAAAGCAGCGCCTACAAAAGCCGCCCCTACCCGAAGAAGACCATGCAGAAAATCGTAGTCACCGGCGGCGTGCCGCTCCACGGCGAAGTCCGTATTTCCGGCGCGAAGAACGCGGTATTGCCGATCCTGTGCGCGACCTTGCTCGCCGACGGGCCGGTCGACATCGGCAACGTGCCGCATCTGCACGATGTGGTGACCACGATCAAACTGTTGCGCGAACTCGGCGCCCAGGTCGATCACGACATCGACAACGGCCATGTCCGCGTCGATGCGCGCAGCGTCAACAGTCACGTCGCTCCATACGAGCTGGTGAAGACCATGCGCGCGTCGGTGCTGGTGCTCGGGCCGTTGCTCGCGCGCTACGGCGCGGCGGAAGTGTCGTTGCCCGGCGGTTGCGCGATCGGTTCGCGCCCGGTCGACCAGCACATCAAGGGCATGCAGGCGCTCGGGGCCGAGGTCAGCGTCGATCACGGTTTCATCAAGGCCAAGGCCGAACGTCTGAAAGGCGGGCGCGTCGTGTTCGACATGGTCAGCGTGGGCGCGACCGAAAATGTATTGATGGCGGCCACCCTCGCCGATGGCGTGAGCGTGCTGGAAAACGCCGCCATGGAGCCGGAAATCGTCGATCTGGCCGATTGCCTGATCGCGATGGGCGCGAAGATCGAAGGCGCCGGCAGCAATCGCATCACCGTGCACGGCGTCGAGCGCCTGCATGGTGGGAAGCACGATGTGGTCGCCGACCGCATCGAAACCGGCACCTTTCTTGTCGCGGCGGCGATGACCGGCGGCCGGATCGTCTGCCGCGCCGCACGTCCGGACACTCTGGATGCGGTGATCGACAAACTGATCGAAGCTGGCGCTGAAATCACCGAGGACGGCGACAGCATCACCCTCGACATGCACGGCAAGCGCCCGAAAGCGGTGAACATCGCCACCGCGCCGCATCCGGGTTTCCCGACCGATATGCAGGCGCAGTTCATGGCGCTGAACTGCGTCGCGGATGGCGTGAGTGTCATCAGCGAAACGATCTTCGAGAATCGCTTCATGCACGTGCAGGAACTGCATCGTCTGGGCGCCGATATCCGCATCGAAGGTCATACCGCGATCGTGCGCGGCTTGCCGCAGCTGAGCGGCGCACCGGTGATGGCGACCGACCTGCGCGCTTCGGCCTCGTTGATTCTCGCCGGCCTGGTGGCCGATGGCGATACGATCATCGACCGCATCTATCACCTCGACCGTGGTTACGAACGGATCGAGGCGAAACTGTCGGCGCTGGGCGCGAAGATCAAGCGGATCGGTTGATCGCGGGTTTCGGCGATCGAAGTTTCAGCAACGAAAAAGCCCTGGATTTCCAGGGCTTTTTTGGTCTTCGGCCTGATGGGATTTTCTCGGGAATATCGGGCGATCCTCCAGCCTCCAGCCGAAGCCGATCACTTCACCGACACGATCTTCAGATCGATATCGTCCTTGCCATCCTTGCGCTGGAGGATGCGCGCCGGCAGCGCCAAGCCCTCGACCACCCAGATCAGCATCTGTTTGTTGCCGTTGGTGCTGACCAGTTTGGTCGCTTGGCGCGGTTTGCCGCCGATGCTGATGCTTTCCTTGCCGGCGACGGTGAAGCTCATCGGCTTCGCGCGGCCTTCGTCGACCATGCGGTAACGCAGCGGTTTGCCGGCGATGGCATCGCGGGCGATGGCGAGGTTCATCAGCAGGCCGTCGACGTCGCCGGCCTGCAGCGACACCGGACCGGCGCGTTCGGGTTTGATGTCGCCGCTCCAGCGCGCTTCGCCCTTGGCCCAGTCGTAGACCGCATTGCGGCGGATCTTCTTGACCAGCAGCAGCGAGGCATCGGTGCCGGTGAGCGGGCGCCACTGGCCGTCGCGGTCCTCGAATACGGTGGTCTGGGTCAGCTGCGCGACCTGATTGCTGATCTTCAGCGTGTATTTCCACTGATTGCCGCCCTGCGCCTCGATGGTCATGCGGCCGTTGGCCGACAGGCCCATGTAGCTGGCCTGGTAGTCGGCGGCAAAAGGTTCCAGCGCGCGCGCGGGAGCCGCCATCGCGGACGCAGCGACCAGCGTTGCGGTGAGCAGCAGGCTGCGGACGATGGGGGAGAAGCCGGCGAGGGTCATGGCGGTCCTTGGGGGATGGATCATTTGTATTCGATCAGGCGCAGGTCGACGGCATCCTCGCCGTCCTCGCGCTGCAGGATGCGCACCGGGGTCGGTACGCCTTGGGCGACCCAGACGACGGTGTCGTCGTTGCCGCCATTGGTACGGGCGACGCGCAGGGTCGTGTAGCTCAGCTCGCCCAGCGTTACCGTCTCCGGTTCGGCCGCGACCTGGTAGATGTGCTCGCGGACCCGGCCGCCTTCGACGAAACGATAGCGCAGGACAGCGCCCGGGCGGGCGTCGCGGATGATCGCGAGATTGATCAGCAGGCCGCTCATATCGCCCGGTTGCAGGGCGACGGGCTGCCGGTGCTGCGGTTTGAGGTCGCCGTGCCAGCGCGCGCTGGCCTTGTTCCAGTCATAGGTGCCGACCGTCTTGCGGCCCAGGAACAGGCCTTTGCGGACGGTGCTCTGACCAAGCGGGCGGTAGGCATCGTCGATGACATCGAAAGCGGTGCTCTGCTGCAGGTTCAGGCCCAGCACCCCCGCCATGCCGCGACGGCCTTCGATGCCGAGGTCGACACGCCACTGCGCGTCGTGGTCGTGGACTACCCGCATCGTGGCGCTGCCGGCCGGTTTCCCGTGGTATTGCGCCTCGTAGGTGGCGAGGAAGGGTTCCAGTACCGGCGTGGGAATCTCCGATACGGACGGTGGGAGGCTCGCTTGTGCCGGGCCATCTTGCGCATGACCCTGGGGCAGCGCACAGAAGAGTGCACAGAAGAGGATCAGGGCGGGGAGGGCGGAAAGTGGGCGCATGACGGGCGGCATCATGCGAGTTGCCGGTTGGCTCCCAGCTGAAGGGGGGCCTCAAGCGCTCTGTCGTTCAGGCAGATGCGCCCTCCGCCCAGCCGCAACCGGCCTTCGCCGAGCAGTCGCACCGTTTCGACCAGCAGCGGGTGTTCCTGTTCGCGCACCCGCGCCGCGAGCGTTTCGGCGCTGTCGCCGGGCAGCACGGGGACCCGTGCCCGGGCGATCACCGGGCCGCCGTCGAGATCGGCGGTGACCACATGCACGCTGGCGCCGTGTTCGAGTACACCCGCGTCAAGTGCCTGCTGGTGCGTGTGCAGTCCCTTGAACGCCGGCAACAGCGAGGGATGCAGATTGATCATGCGATCCGGTCGCGCCTCGACTTCCGCCGCAGAGATCAGCCGCATGTAGCCGGCGCAGACGATCAGATCCGGCTGTGCCGCATCGATGGCTGCAAACAACGCGGCGTCGAACGCTGCGCGCGATGCGAATGCTTTCGGCGACAGCGCGGTCGCCGGAACGCCCGCTTCGACGGCGCGCTGCATCGCGGGCGATGCCGGCTTGTCCGAGAACACGCCGACGATCCGCGCGGATAGTTCCCCGGAAACGATGGCGTCGATCAGTGCCTGCAGGTTGGTGCCGGCGCCGGAGGCGAGAACCGCAAGGCGCGGAACTGCCATCTCAGTGTGCGGCGAACAAGGCTTTCACCGACGGTTTGGTGATGGTGACCAGCGTGAACACGCCGAGGATGGTGCCGAACGGCATCATCATGCAGCTGAGCGCGGCAACGACCATGCAGAGCGTGTGCCGGCGTCGCTGCTGAAGACAGCGTCCGGCATGGACGATGAAGCCCGCGAGCGTCATGCCGCAGGCGATGAACACGCCAGCGAAGATCACGAACAGCCAGCCGAAGAGGCGGGCTTCGGGATCGGTGCCTTCCAGTCTCCCGGTCACCATCGCCAGCCCGATCACGAGGTGGATCACCGGGATCAGCGAGAACAGCGCGGTGATCCCGCCGACGATGTAGTGGAAGATCGACAGCATCCGCAGATGTTCGAGTTCCTGCGCGGTGGTTTCCGACGCGATCGTATTCTGTCCGTTCATCGCTGTTTCCTCAGTCGATCCGTACGCGCTCGCCGTTGTCGTGCGTGCTGATTTCGCCGATGCGCCAGTGCGGCAGCGCCAGGCGATCGAGTTCGCTTTCCAGTGCGGGCGCCGCAGTCGGTGGTGCGATCAACACGAAGCCGATACCGCAGTTGAAGGTGCGCCACATCTCTTCGCGCGACACATCGCCCTCGCGCTGCAGCCATTCGAACACCGGCGGCAGCGGCCATGAGGAAGCGTCGATGCTCAGCCCGAGGCCATCGGGCACGACGCGGATGATGTTTTCGGTCAGACCGCCGCCGGTGATGTGCGCCATCGCGTTGACATCGCCGCCGTGCGTGCCTGCAAGCAGTTCTAGGATCGGTTTGACGTACAGGCGCGTCGGCGCCATCAGTGCATCGACCAGTGTCACGCCGCCGCCGAGGTCGAGGTCGGCGGGGCGGCCGGCGCGATCGTAGATCCGGCGGATCAGCGAGTAGCCGTTGGAGTGCGGACCGCTGGAAGCGATGCCGATCAGCACATCGCCTGCGCGCACCTTGGCGCCGTCGAGGAGCTTCGATTTTTCGACGCCGGCCACGCAGAAACCGGCGAGATCGTATTCGCCCGGCGGATACATGTCGGGCATTTCCGCGGTTTCGCCGCCGATCAGTGCGCAGCCGGACAGTTCGCAGCCCTTGGCGATGCCGCCGACCACGGCCACGGTGGTGTCGACATCGAGTTTGCCGGTGGCGAAATAGTCCAGGAAGAACAGTGGTTCGGCGCCCTGTACCAGCACGTCGTTCACGCACATCGCCACCAGATCGATCCCGATGGTGTCGTGGCGGTTCAACTGCTGCGCGAGCTTGAGTTTGGTGCCGACGCCATCGGTGCCGGAAACCAATACCGGCTCTTTGTACTTGCCCGAGAGGTCGAACAGCGCGCCGAAACCGCCGAGTCCGCCCATCACCTCGGGCCGGAAGCTGCGCTTCACCAACGGTTTGATGCGCTCGACGACTTCGTTGCCTGCATCGATATCGACACCGGCGTCGCGGTAGGTCATTCCTGCGGGGGCGGGCGGGGTCTGGGTCACGGTGCTTCGCGGTGCGCGGAAAGGCGGAATTGTAGTGGAGCCCGCCCCGTACTAGATACGGGGACGGCCCTGGCCCGCCATTGCGCGCCTTCAGACCATGTCCCGGATCGACAGAAATGGCGCCGCTCCAACACCGAAAGATTGCAGTCGTGGGCCAAGGCTCCCCCTTCTTGTGGCACCATTTCCGCCGATAGCCTTGGTTCGGGACGTGAAAATGCGGCAGTCGAGTGAAAGGTCGGTGCGGTGGCCGGTGCGTATGCGCCATGTAATCGGCACGATGCTGGGCTTCGGCCTTGCGTTCGCGCTGTTGGCGCCGATGGCCCACGCCCAGCGGGTCGAGGGCGACCGCGCCGCAGCCAGCGGCATCTATGAGGCCGAAGTCCCGGTCAACAGCCAGACCGACACCGAACGCAACAACGGCTTCGCCCGCGCGCTGGCGCAGGTGCTGGCGAAGATCAGCGGCGATCGCGGCGCGACCGGCCGGCCCGGCGTCGGACAGGAACTCCGCCGCGCCAAGGAATATGTCGACGGCTACGACTACCGTCAGGATCAGGGCGTGTCCTCGACCGGCACGCCGACCTTCAAGACCATGCTGGTGGTGCGGTTCGATCGCGCGAAGGTCGACGGCATCATCGGCGCGCTGGGTCTGCCCATCTGGCCGCAGCCGCGGCCCAAACCGGTGCTGTGGCTGGCGATCGACGATGGCAAGGGCCCGCGTCTGGTCGCGGTGGGCCAGAGCAACGCCGCGCGTACGGTGCTCGACCGCGCGATCGAGCGCGGTTACCGTCTCGGCCTGCCGTCGGGCAACGCTGCCGAACAGGCCGCCGTCGGCGCGATCTGGCGCGGCGACACCGGCGCCATCGCCCGCACGTCCGCCCGCTACAGCCCACCGATGCAGTTGATCGGCAAGCTTTACCGCAAAGGCAGCGGCTGGAAGGCCGACTGGATCTTCGTCGATGGCGGTCGCGTGCTGTCGAAATGGTCTTCCGAGAATTCCGATGCCCGCGCCGCGATGTCCGCCGGCGCCGACGGCACCGCCGATGCATTGATCCGCCGCTATGCCCGCGGCAGCGGCGCTTCCGGCCCGGCCGGTGCGTATCGCGTGCGCTTCACCGGAATCGACAGCGCCGACGACTACATCCGGCTGATGGGTCACCTGCAGGAGATTTCGGTCGTCCGCAAAGTACGGCCGATCAGCGCCGGTCCCGACGGCCTGCTGCTGGAGCTGGATCTGATCAGCGGCCTGCCCGGTTTCCGCAAGATGATCGGCAGTCGCGGCATCCTGGTCGGCAGCGACAATACCGAAGGCAGCGACGTGCCGACGTTCGACCTGCGCTGAGAACACCGATGAACGATGGTTCCTTCAAGGCCGGGTCGATCGACGAGATCGCCACCTTCTTCCGGCGCCTGCAGTGGGCGCTGCTGCTGCTGGGCGTGGGCGCGCTGATCTGGGTGATGACCCCGGCGCTGACGCCGTTCGCGGCGTCGATGCTGCTGGCCTGGATGGGCGACCCGGTGGTCGGCCGCCTGCAGCAGCGAGGATTGTCCCGCAACAGCGCCGTCGCTCTTGTGTTCACGTTGATGGTGCTGATCCTGATCGTGCTGGTGCTGATCCTGGTGCCGGTGATCCAGGACCAGGTCATGGTGTTGGCGAAACTGGTGCCGACTTATATCGAGTGGATCGTCCGCACCGGGTTGCCTTGGCTGCAGGCCAAGACCGGCCTGAACGTCACCACCTGGCTCGATCCCGACTACCTGCTGGAAATGCTCAAGCGGAACTGGAAAGGCGCCAGCGGCATCGCGACCCAGGTGCTGACGTACGTGACCCAGTCCGGCTTCGCGGTGCTGGGTTGGTTCGCGAATCTGGTGTTGATCCCGTTCATCACGTTCTTCTTCCTGCGCGACTGGGACAAGCTGGTGCAGCGTATCGCGGGGCTCGTACCGCGCAATCGCATCGAGATCGTCACCCAGCTCGCGAAAGAATCCGATTCCGTGCTCGGCAGTTTCCTGCGTGGCCAGTTCATGGTGATGCTGGCGATGGGCGTGTTCTATGCCATTGGCCTGTGGGGCGTGGGGCTGGAAGTGGGCGTGCTGATCGGCGTGCTCGCGGGCCTGCTCACCTTCATTCCCTATATCGGCCCGACCACCGTGCTGATCGGAGGCAGCGCCGCAGCGTTGATGCAGTTCGGCGACTGGCAGCATCTCGCGGGCGTGCTCGCGGTCTGGGGCGTGGGCCAGGTGCTCGAAAGTTATGTGCTGACGCCGAAGCTGGTGGGCGACCGCGTCGGCCTGAGTCCGGTCACCGTCGTATTCTCGGTGATGGCCGGCGGCACGCTGTTCGGCTTCCTCGGCATGCTGCTGGCGCTGCCGGTGGCGTCGGTCGCGAATGTGCTGATCCGGCACGTGCATGCGGGCTACACCGCCAGTCGTTTCTACCTCGGCGACGTACCGGATACGCCGAAGATCGAGATCGCCGCTTCGCACCATTCCCGCGATGCCGATGCGGCGGAGCCGACGGATCCCGCGTGAACGAACGTCCGCTTTCCGCGCCGGCGGCGCAGTTGCCGCTGGCGCTGCGGTTTCCGCCCGACCAGCGTTTCGAAACCTATGTCGCCGCGCCCGATGGCATGCGCGCGCAATTGCTCGCGCTGGCGCAGGGACACGTCGTCGCTGGCGGCGTTTACATCGCTGGCGCGGCATCCACCGGGAAAAGCCATCTTCTGCTGGCGACCTGCGCCGAGGCCGAGGCGGCCGGTCGCCGCACCGCCTACCTGCCGTTGGCCGCCGCAGCGGGTCGCCTGCGCGATGCGCTCGATGCTTTCGAACACGCAGATCTCGTCGCGCTCGACGGGCTGGAAGCGGTTGCCGGCGATCGTGAGGACGAGGTCGCGCTGTTCGATGCGCACAACCGCGCGCGCGATGCCGGGCGAAGCCTGCTGTACGCGGCGCGGGTGATGCCCGATGCCCTCGATCTGGTGCTGCCGGACCTGCGCTCGCGGCTGTCGCAATGCGCGCGGATCGCACTGGAACCGCTGGACGACGATGGCCGCGCCGAAGTCCTGCGCGTGCGAGCGCAGCGACGCGGCCTGCAACTCGAAGATGCCGCGATCGATTGGCTGCTCAAACGCGTGGATCGCGATCTGGTCAGTTTGACAATGTTGCTCGATCGTCTCGACCGCGAATCGCTTGCGGCGCAGCGGCGGTTGACGGTGCCCTTCCTGCGCAGCGTGCTGGGCGGCTGATCCGCTCAGGCGCCAAGTGCGCCGTTCAATTCCGCCAACCGCTCCGGCGTACCCACGTCCGTCCATCGCCCGGTGTGATGTTCGCCGCTGACGGCGCTGCAGTTCATCGCTGCGCGCAGCAGCGGCGCGAGTTTGAAGCGCGGCTGTTTGTCGCGTGCACCGGGTGCGTCGCCGATGATGCGGCGCCAGTCGTCGAACAGGCTCGGGCGATACACGCCGATGCCGGCGAAGGTCAGGCGCGTGCCGGCATCGCCGGTTTCGGCGATTTCTTCGGGGTGCGGCGCGGCGCTCAGCAGTTGTCCGTCGCGCAGCAGGGAGAAATCGCCGCGCGGATTGTGCCCGGGGTTGTCGACCATCACCAGATGCGCGTCGCCGACGGGATCGAGCGGCAACTTCGCGAAGTCGTAATCGGTCCAGATGTCGCCATTGATGGCGATGAAGGGTTCTTCGCTGATGCGTTCGCGCCCGAGCAACGGCAGTGCGTGCCACATGCCGCCGCCGGTTTCCAACGGCGTCGGGCCTTCGTAGGTGTATTCCAGGTGCATCCCGAACTGGCTGCCGTCGCCCAGCGTTTCCGGGAACCGTTTCGCCAGCCAACTGGTGTTGATCACGGCATCGTGGATGCCGATCGACGCGAGTTTCTGCAGATGCCACACGATCAGCGGTTTGCCGCCGACCGTCAGCAGCGGTTTCGGCGTGGTGTCGGTGAGTGGCCGCATCCGTTCGCCCAGCCCGGCAGCGAAAATCAAGGCTTTCATGGCGCTGTCTCCCCCCAGCGGCGTACCGGGCACTGTGCCATGAGTTCGTAAGCAAGAATTGTGCCGGTCGGCACGAGGCGCACGGGGATCAGCCGTACGCCGGTCGCACGTGCCGATCCAGCAACTCGCCCAGCGGCGCCAGTTCCGGATACTTCGGCACCACACCGTCGAGATAGGCGAGGAAGCGCGGCGCGTCTTCGAGGTACTTCGGCTTGGCGTCGCGGTAATTCAGCCGCGCGAAGATGCCCATCACTTTCAGGTGACGCTGTACGCCGATCCAGTCCGCATCGCGGCGGAAACGCGCCAGCGTCGGCACCGGCAGGCCGGCGGCGATGGCGCGGGCGTGGTAGCGATCCAGCCAGGCATCGACGCGGTCCCGTGGCCAGCTCAGGAAGGCGTCCTTGAACAGGCTCAGCGCATCGTAGGCGATCGGCCCGCGCACGGCGTCCTGGAAATCCAGCACGGCCGGGCCGTCGTCGGCCGGCATCAGATTGCGCGGCATGAAGTCGCGATGCACCAGCACCTGCGACTGCGCCAATGCCGCGTCGATCAACTGACGGTAGACCAGTTCGAGGTTTTCCAGATCGCCGCAGTCGAGGGTCACGCCGAGATGCCGGCCGAGAAACCACTCGTCGAACAGTTTCAGTTCGCGGGCCAGCATCGCCTCATCGTAGACCGGCAGGTCGTCCGGCGGCGCGATCGCCTGCAGGGTCAGCAACTGCGTGACCGCATCGTCGAACAGCGCATCGGCGTTGTCGGCGTCGATCACGTGCAGATAGGTGTCGCGACCCAGGTCTTCCAGCAGCAGGAAGCCGTGTCCGACATCCTCGGACAGCACCCGCGGCACGCGCACGCCGCCGGCTTCGAGCAGCGTGCGGATGTGCAGCCACGGCCGCACATCCTCCTTGTCCGGCGGCGAATCCATGACGATCACGCTGTTGGAAGCGAGTGCGCCCTCTGCAGGCCGCCCGCGCCAGTAGCTGCGGAAGCCCGCGTCCATCGAGGCGCGTTCGAGGTCGAGCGCAGGCTCACCGGTGGCGTTGCGTGCCCATGCGGTGCGGGCGGTGGCACGGGGGTCTGATTCGATGTCGAGGGTCATGCGGGACGGGCGAGGGCGACAAAGACGACAGGGTAAACTGCCGGGCATCGTTTTCGGGAGCGGGTCATGGTCGCAGTGCAGGCGGTGTTGTTGTCCGGCGGGTCCGGAACCCGGCTCTGGCCGCTCTCGCGCGAGGCCTACCCGAAGCAGTTCCTGCCGCTGGTCGGCGACGACACCATGCTGCAGGCCACGTGGCGCCGGGTTGCGGCGCTGTCGTCCCTTGCCCCGATCGTCGTCGCCAACGAGGACCATCGCTTCCTGGTCGCCGAGCAACTGCGGGTGATCGGCGCGCCGACCCCGCGGATCGTGCTGGAGCCGGTCGGACGCAATACCGCCCCTGCCATCGCCGCTGCGGCGCTGATCGCGCGGGCCGATCCGCAGCACCAGAATGGCGACCCGCTGCTGCTGGTGCTCCCGTCGGATCATGTGGTGCGCGACGATGCCGCGTTCCGTGCGGCGGTGGCCGCTGCCGCGCCGGCCGCCGAAGCCGGCGCGCTGGTGACGTTCGGGATCGTGCCGCAGGCGCCGGAAACCGGCTTCGGTTATATCCACGCGGATACGGGTGAAGGCGTGCGCAAAGTGCTGCGCTTCGTCGAAAAACCCGACGCCGCCACCGCGCAGCGTTATCTCGATGAAGGCGGCTATTACTGGAACAGCGGCATGTTCCTGTTCCGCGCGTCGCGCTTCATCGAGGAACTCGGCAAATATCGTCCCGACATCCTCGCCGCCGCGCGCGCCGCGTGCGAGCACCTCGATCCCGATGGCGAGTTCCTGCGCCTCGATCGCGACGCCTTCGCCGCATCGCCGTCGGAATCGATCGACTACGCGGTGATGGAGAAGACCGACGCGGCGATGGTGCTGCCGGTCGATATCGGCTGGAACGATGTCGGCTCGTGGTCGGCGCTGTGGGATGTGAGCGAACAGGATGCCGACGGCAACGCGCACCACGGCGACGTGATCGCCATCGACAGCCGCAACAGCTACGCCTACGCGCAGCGGCTGGTGGCGCTGGTCGGCGTCGACGATCTGATCGTGGTCGAAACCGACGACGCGGTGCTGGTCGCCGCGAAAGACAAGGTGCAGGAAGTGAAACAGGTGGTGGCGCGGCTGAAGGCCGAACAGCGCAGCCAGGCCGCGCTGCATCGCGAAGTCCATCGTCCGTGGGGCAGCTATGACTCCGTGGATGCCGGCGCCGGCTTCCAGGTCAAACGCATCAAGGTCAAACCGGGCGCAGCACTATCGCTGCAGTCGCACAATCGCCGCGCCGAGCACTGGATCGTCGTGCGCGGTACGGCACGCGTGACCCGCAACAACGATGTGTTCGAATTGTTCGCGAATCAGTCCACGTATATTCCGATCGGTGCCAAGCATCGGCTTGAGAATCCAGGCGACGAGATGCTGGAACTGATCGAAGTGCAGTCGGGCGATTATCTCGGCGAGGACGATATCGTGCGGTATGAGGATGTGTATGGGCGGGGGTGAGAGAGCCGCTCACCCTCACTCGATGCGCTCACTCTTCCCTCTCCCCGCAAAGCGGGGAGAGGGTGCCCGACAGGGCGGGTGAGGGGGCTTCTCAAAGCGGCAAAGGAGAAAACATGACGCGCCTAGAACAGTCTGAGCGAGAGCTGGAAGTCTTCCGGTCATTCGTGCGCATCTGTCCGTTGGAAATCGATGATGGATCTATTGAGTCTCGCTCCCCTCCACAGCCCGATATTCACTGTGTGTCGCGATCCGGTAAAGAAATGGCTTTCGAGATCACTCGCCTAATTGATCAGCAGACCTTGAGACGTATCGATATCCAAGAGCTGACAAAAGGTGCGCTCCGGCAGTTTTATTTAGGATTGCCTTCAGATGAAAAATGCAGGTTCGATGAGCGGTATCATTATGCATTCATAAGCTTTGATTTTTCTCCGGGTTCAAGCATGGATCAAAGGAGAAAAATATTTCGGTCCGCTTTCGATATCTTGTTGTCATGTCGTCAGTATTTGTCGGAGTTCGTCATCAGGTTCGACCCAGATCTTATGCCGACTTTGCATACCATCAGGGTAAAAAAAACAACATTAGATGGTCCTTCTTTCTATGTTTCCGGGTTTGGATATCTGACTGATCCGACTCGGTATGCCATCTCTGCAAAATTTGGAAAGAGCTACGAGGCGAACTGTCAAATAGAGCTATTGGCTTATGTCGACTGGGATCTGCTGCCTGACGAGCAAGAATTCAAGCTCGCTGCGAGGGAGGTATGCAATAACATCGACGAATCCGCGTTCCGTAGGGTCTGGATCTACAATCTGGTTAAGAATGAGATCGTGTTTGTTTTTCCAGAGTTACAGGGCGGAACCCGCTGTGCGGATGGCTAGCCACGCTTTTGAAGAGCTGCCGAAGAGGGGCAAACGCGATACGGTGTAGGGCGGAACCGCCGCAGGCAATTCCGTCCTACACCAGATGTATCAGCTTAGTTTCGTAGCCGTGAGCGCAACGCGTCCGGGCTACGAGCTACGCTGCGTGTTCAACCCAATGAAGCCAACCACTCGTCGTCCGAGCCTTCGTTCACACCTTCGAACAGGAAGGTCGAGAGATAGCGTTCGCCGGTGTCGGGCAGCATCGTGAGCAGCACCGAACCTTCGGGGGCGGATTCGGCGGCCTTGATCGCAGCGGCGGCGGTCGCGCCAGCGGAGATGCCGACGAAGATGCCTTCTTCGGCCGCGAGGCGGCGCGAGGTGTCGCGGGCGAGCACATCGTCGATCAGAATGATTTCGTCGGCGATCGTGCGGCTGAGCACCGCCGGCAGGAAGTCCGGGGTCCAGCCCTGGATCTTGTGCGGTTTCCATTCCTGGCCCGAAAGCAACGCAGCGCCCGCAGGTTCGGTGCTGATGATCCTGATGTCGGGGCGCGCGAGTTTCAGCATTTCGCCAGCGCCGGTGATGGTGCCGCCGGTGCCCCAGCCGCTGACGAAATAGTCGAGGCGCTTGCCGGCGAAATCCTGGAGGATTTCCGGACCGGTGGTGCTGCGGTGATACGCGGGGTTGGCTTCGTTCTCGAACTGGCTGGCGAGGAACCAGCCGTGCTTTTCCGCCAGTTCCTTCGCTTTGCGGACCATGCCGCTGCCGCGTTCGGCGGCCGGCGTGAGGATGACTTTCGCACCGTAGGCGCGCATCAGTTTGCGGCGTTCGATCGAGAAGGTTTCGGTCATGATCGCGACGAACGGATAACCGCGCGCGGCAGCGACCATCGCCAGCGCGACGCCGGTGTTGCCCGAGGTCGCTTCGACGATGGTCTGTCCGGGCTTCAGCGTGCCGCGGCGTTCGGCATCGAGCACGATCGCCAGTGCGAGACGGTCCTTGACCGAGCCGCCGGGATTGAACGATTCGACTTTCGCGTAGAGCGTGACGTGCTTCGGCGCGATGCGGTGCAATTTGACGATGGGTGTGCGGCCGATGGTGTCGAGAATGTTGTCGTAGAGAGCCATGGGGAATTCCTGGGTCGTATCGGGTTCGAAAAAACAGGGCATCGGAAAAGACGTATTTATTGCGATCGAACGTGCAGTGATGACGGCAGCGGTCATCGACATCGAAGATGAATGAACCTGCGCCTCGTCATGCCGCTTCCGCCAGTGCGGGCGTTGGCGGCGCTGCCGCGACATCCTCGGACATGCCGAGCGGTGCGGCGCCGAACCAGTGCAGTTGCGCGGCAAGCGCGGCGACTTCGCCAACGAACAGCAGCGCAGGCGAACGCACGTCGTGACGGCGCGCCAGCGCGGGCAGATCGTCGAGCGTGCCCACGACGACGCGCTGTTCGGCGCGCGAGCCGTTTTCGACCAGTGCGCAGGGCGTGGATGCCGCGCGGCCGTGCGCGATCAGGCGTGCGCGCACGCGCTCCAGCCCGGAGACGCCCATGTAGAACGCGAGTGTCTGCTTTTCCCGGGCAAAACCGGCCCAATCCAGGCCGTCGTCTTCGGTTTTCGCATGGGCGGTGACGAAACGTACCGACTGCGCATGGTCGCGATGGGTGAGCGGAATCCCGGCGTACGCGGCGCAGGCCAGCGCGGCGGTGATGCCGGGCACGACTTCGTAGCCGATGCCGTGCGCGCGCAGGAATTCGAGTTCCTCGCCGCCGCGGCCGAAGATGAAGCCGTCGCCGCCCTTCAATCGCACCACCCGTTTTCCGGCGCGCGCGCGTTCGAGCATCAGCGCGTGGATGCCTTCCTGAGATACGTGGTGATGTCCGGCTTCCTTGCCGACCTCGATGCGCTCGGCATCGCGGCGCGCGAGGTCGAGCACTTCGGCGCTGACCAGACGGTCGTGCAGGATCACGTCGGCCTCGTTGAGCAGGCGCAGGCCGCGCAGGGTGAGCAGGCCGGCGTCGCCGGGACCCGCGCCGACCAGCGCAACGCGGCCCTCGGCGGTGACGTTCGTCGAGGCGTCGATCAACGCCAGCAGCGCGTGTTCTGCGGAAGCGGTGTCGCCGCGACGGAGCAGGCTCTGGATGTCGCTGTGCATGACCGCGTCGAAGAAACGGCGGCGTGCGCCGGTGTCGGGAATGCGTGCGCGGATCCGCCGGCGATGTTCGACCAGCAGATGGCCGAGCGTGCCGAGCGACGCGTCGAGTTCGGTTTCCAGGCGTTCGCGCAGATGCCGCGCCAGCATCGGTGCACCGCCGCTGCTGGAGATCGCGATCTGCAGCGGGCCGCGCTCGATCCGCGCCGGCACCTGGAAGCTGCACAGCGGCGCATCGTCGACCACGTTCGCCCAGATCCTGCGTGCATGGGCGGCTTCGGCCACGCTGCGGTTGGTGTCGGGCTCGTCGGTGGCGGCGATCACCAGCCAGACACCGTCCAGCCAGGCCGGGTCGAAGCGGCCGTCCAGGTGTTCGATACTGCCTTCGGCGACCAGCATGGCGACTTCGGGGTCCAGTTCCGGCGCGCCGACCCGGACCAACGCCCCGGTCGGCAGCAGGGCGGTGATCTTGCGCCGCGCCACGCTGCCGCCGCCGACCACCAGCACCGGCCGGTCGCGGAGGTCGAGGAAGGCCGGGAACAAGGTCGGAACCGGGTCTGACATGGCCTGTTGCGGATCAAAGGGGGACAGGTCACCGTAGTTCCGGGGCCAGAGTGCTGGAAATGACGGCATTGCTTGGCCATATGCTTTTTTGGCATAAGGAGCGGTGGGCATTCAGAATGCTTATCTGCTATTCCTATCGCTTGATTCGGATAAAGAGATGTCAGGCGACCCGGCCATGCCCGGCAGCCTGGTCGCTTCATCCACGACCGCATCCCTCACGACCGCACCCCTCCAACCGCACCGCTCCAAACCTGCTTTCCCGGAACGATCGTCATGACCCTGGTCCAGCTGCGTTATTTCGTCGCGATCGCCGATGCCGGCTTCAACATCACGTTGGCGGCCGAGCACGTGCATGCGACCCAGCCGGGCCTGTCGAAGCAACTGAAACAGTTGGAGGACGAACTCGGGTTCCTGCTGTTCGTGCGCAAGGGCCGCAGTCTGGAAGGACTTACGACCGCCGGCACCCAGGTGCTCGCGCATTCGCGCAAGATGCTGGGCGAAGCGGCGAACATCCGCGCCTTCGCCGCCAACCAGCGCCGCGACGGGCAGGGCCAGTTGCTGATCGCCACCACCCACACCCAGGCGCGTTTCGTGCTGCCTCCGGTGATTTCGCAGGTGCATCAGGCGTATCCGCAGCTGAGCATCCATCTGCAGCCCAGCGCCGACGGCGACGTGCTGACCCAACTCGCGCGGGGCGAAGCCGATCTCGCCCTGATCAGTACCGCTGGCGACGCGCCCGCCGACGGGATCGCGATCCCGATGTTCCGCTGGCGTCGCGTGGTGCTGTTGCCGCGCGCGCATCCGCTGGCACGGACCGGTGCGCGGCTGACGCTGGCCGATCTCGCCGGCTTCCCGCTGGTGAGCTATGAATCCTCGATCCGTCCCGAGTCCTCGCTGCGCCGTGCGTTCGCCGAGCGTGGACTGGAGCCGCAGTTGGCGATGACCGCGCGCGACGCGGATCTGATCAAGACCTATGTGCGCGCCGGCATCGGTATCGGCCTGCTCGCGGAAATGGCGGTGAGTGCGATCCAGGACGCCGACCTCGTCGCGCTGCCGGCGCCGGACTCGATTCCCGAATGCATCGCATGGGCGGTGCTGCCGCGCGAACGCGTGCTGCGCGATTACACGGTCGAATTGCTGGTCGCGCTGGCGCCGCAGCTCGATCGCCATGACCTGCGCCGGATCCTCGCCGGCAATCAGATCGCGCAGTGGCCGGCGCCGCCGACGTGGGCCGAGTTGAGTCAGGTGATCACGAGCTGATCTGCAGATTTTGACAGCGCAGCGGATGCAGTTCGCGCGCGCCGACGTTACGATCTGCGCATCGCAGCGATCCGGGAATCGAAGACATGGCATCGAAATCGGCAAGCAGTCTGCTGCATGCGGCGACCATCGCCGTGGTCCTGTGCATGACAGCCTGCTCCGGCGGCGGCGATGGTGCCGTCGACTACCGAGGCAGCATGTTGGTCGTGCTCGGCAAGGAATACAGGCGGGTCGAATCCAAGGATTACGACAGCATCTGGGGCAGGGGTGCCGTACTGGTCACCGCCCGCCAAGGGCGGGAGGCCGAAGTCGAAGCGGTGCTCAAGCAGTTTTCGCTCGACGTGATCGGCAAGAGATCCGGCAGCGCGCCGGGTGCGATGGTGGAATTCGACGTGGCTGTGCCGGCCGGATTCGAGGAGCAATGGGCGAATGCCCTGTCGATGCAGCCCGGCGTATTCACCACCGCGAACGAAGATCCGACCATCGACCGCCTCTAAGAGCCTGTTTGCAATCTCCGCATACTCCGCGCGGAGCATGCGGAGATCACAAACAGGCTGATGCGGCGTTTATTGATGCCTTGGAAGCAGGCGTATTCCCCGAAAGTCCGCAGGGTGGTGCTGAGCGCAGCGAACCCCGCCGTGCGGGTTGCGCCCGCCGCGCCGCGCGCTGAAGTTCAAGCGCTCTTCGCCAGCTCCGCCCAGTCCTCATGCAGGCCGCATTCGCGCTTGAGGCCGAAGAAACGGGTGTCTTCTTCGTTCATGCCGTCTTCGAGACGGCGGGTGGTGTGGATGTCGCCGATCGAGACATAACCCTGATCCCACAGGGGATGGTAGGGCAGTCCGTTGGCTTCGAGATACTTCCACACGTCGTGGTCGTTCCAGTCGGCGATCGGGTGCAGTTTCCAGCGGCCGTCGCGCAACTCGAGGAAGTCGATGCCGGCGCGCGTGCTGGTCTGAGTGCGGCGCAGGCCTGCGATCCAGGTGCGCACACCGAGTTCGCGCAGCGCGCGCTGCATCGGTTCGACCTTGCGCAACTGGTTGTAACTCTGGATGCCGTCGATGCCGTTTTCCCAGAGTTTGCCGTGGCGCGCTTCCATCCACGCGATGCCGACCTGCGGCCGGTAGACCTTCAGATTCAGTGACAGGCGTTCGGTCAGCGCGTCGATGAAGCGATAGGTTTCCGGAAACAGATAGCCGGTGTCGATCAGGATCACCGGGATGTCCGGCTTGGCCTGCGTGGTCATGTGCAGTGCGACCGCCGCCTGCGCGCCGAAACTCGACGACAGCGCGTGATGGCCGGCGAGATGCTCGACCGCCCATTGCACGCGTTCCGGCGCCGTTTTCGTGGCGAGCCAGCGGTTGAGTTCGGCGAGCGCCTGCGGCGATTCGGCTGCGGTGATCGGGTCGGGAAGGCTCATGCGATCAACTCCAGTGGCAACGTCCTGCTGCCCGTGCTTTCGAGAGTCACGACACCGCTGCGGACGAGGAAATCGCCGAAGCGTTCGCCTGCGTTGCGCTGTGCGGCGTATTGCCCGAACAACGGATCGAGGCTGTCGAGAAGGGTGGTTTCGTCGATGTTTTCGCGGTACAGCGTGTTCAGGCGTTGACCGCGATGATCGGCGCCCAGCATCAGGTTGTAGCGGCCGGGCGCCTTGCCGACCAGGGCGATTTCGGCGAGATACGGCCGTGAACAGCCGTTCGGGCAGCCGCTGATGCGCAGGTGCAGTTCTGCGCCATCCAGGCCATGCGTCGCGAGCCGCGCTTCGAGGCGGTCGACGAAGCTCGACAGATAGCGTTCTGCTTCGGCCATCGCCAGGCCGCAGGTCGGCAGCGCGACGCAGGCCAGCGCGGCTTTGCGCAAGGGCGATGCGGTGCGATGGGTGTCGAGCGCGTATTCGCCGACCAGCGCATCGATCGCTTCGCGCTGGGCATCGTCGAGATTCGCGATCAGCATGTTCTGGTTCGCGGTGAGACGGAATTCCGACGCGCCGCCGGCGGCGTCGAGCAGGGTCGCGATGGCGCGCAGGCCGCTGAGATGCCGCACGCCATCACGGTCCCAGATCCGCCCGGCGATGATGCGCAGGGTCAGATGCCAGCGGCCGTCGTCGCCCTGATGCCAGCCGAATTCGTCGGCGTTGTGCGCGAATTCGAACGCGCGCGCGGCAGCGAAGGCCACGCCCGAGCGGCGTTCCACTTCAGCCTTGAATGTATCGAGGCCGCGATCGTCGATGGTGTATTTCAAGCGCGCGCGCTTGCGCACCGCGCGGTTGCCCCAGTCGCGCTGCGTGGTGACCACTGCTTCGGCGACCGCAGTGACGTGATCCGGCGCGATGAAGCCGATCACATCGGCGATGCGCGGGTAGGTTTCGGCGTCGCCATGGGTTGCACCCATGCCGCCGCCGATGCTGACGTTGTAGCCGAGCAGTGCGCCGTCGTTGCCGACGACGGCGATGAAGCCGAGATCCTGCGCGAACACGTCGACATCGTTGCTCGGCGGCACCGCGAAGGCGATCTTGAACTTGCGCGGCAGATAGGTCGCGCCGTAGATCGGTTCTTCTTCCTCGCCGCTGCCGGCGACTTTTTCCTCGTCGAGCCAGATTTCGTAGTACGCGCGGCTGTTCGGCAACAGATATTTCGACAGCGCTTCGGCCTGTGTCTGCACCGCGGTGTGCACTTGCGACAGGTACGGGTTGGAGGCGACCGCGATATTGCGGTTGACGTCGCCGCAGGCGGCGAGGGTGTCGATCAGTGCGGCGTTGATCGCCTGCATCGTCGGTTTGAGCCTGCCCTTGATCACGCCGTGGAACTGGAATGCCTGGCGGGTGGTGATGCGCAGGCCGCGTTCTGCGTAGGTGGTCGCGATGGCATCGAGCTTCAGCCACTGCGCCGGTGTGACCACGCCGCCGGGGGTGCGGGTGCGGATCATGAACGAGACATCCGGCTCGAGCTTTTGCCGGCGGCGTTCGTCGCGGACGTCGCGATCGTCCTGCTGGTAGCTGCCGTGGTATTTGATGAGCGTCTGGTCGTCGTCGGCCAGCGCGCCGGTGACCCGGTCGGCGAGCGACTGCTGCAGCGTGCCGCGCAGGCGGCCACTCTGCTGCTTGATGTCTTCGACGGAGTGTGCGGACATCAGTACACGTCCCGCGCGTAGCGGCCCTGCGACTGCAGCCCGTTCAGGTAATCGTTCGCATCCTCGGCCGACTTGGCGCCGTGCTCGGCGATCACCGCCAGCAGCGCCGCGTGCACGTCCTTGGCCATGCGCGTGGCGTCGCCGCAGACGTACAGGTGCGCGCCGCCTTCCAGCCACGAGAACAGTTCGCGGCCGTGCTCGCGCAGCTTGTCCTGCACGTAGATCTTGTGCGCCTGATCGCGCGAGAACGCGAGGTCGAGGCGATCCAGTTCGCCGCGCTTCAGCGCGTCCTGCCATTCGAGCTGGTAGAGGAAATCGCTGCGCGCGTGCGGGTTGCCGAACAACAGCCACTGACGGCCCGTTGCTCCGATGACGGCGCGCTCCTGCACGAATCCGCGGAACGGCGCGACGCCGGTGCCGGGGCCGATCATGATCACGTCGCGTGACGGGTCGGCAGGCAGGCGGAAGCGTTCGTTGCGCTCGATGAACACCGGCAGGGACGCGCCTTCCTCATGGCTGGCGAGATAGTGCGAGGCCGCGCCCCAGCGCAGCGCGTCGCCGTGGCGGTATTCGACATGCGCGACCGTGAGATGCGCTTCGTCGCCGACGGCCTTGCGGCTGGAGGCGATGGAATACAGGCGCGGCTGCAGCGGGCGCAGCGCTTCGACCAGCGCTTCGGCGGTCCATGCGCCCGGATGCTCCTGGAGCAGATCGATGATCTGCGATTCGGCCATCAACGCGGTCAGGCCTTCGCGTTGATCCGGCGCGAGCAGGCGATTCAACGCATCGCTCCCGGCGTGCGCGGCATGGGACGCCACGAACGGACGGCTCAGGCGGGTGATTTCGCGCTTGCTGCCCAGCCATTCGCGCAACGTCCGCGTGTCGCCGTGGTGGCTGACCGCCGCGTCGGCGTCGAGGTCCAGCGCTTCGGCGATCGCCTGCACCAGCGCGGGCGGATTCTCGATCCATATGCCGAGCGCATCGCCGGGTTCGTAGTCGAGGCCCACGCCTTCGAGCGAGATTTCCAGATGGCGCACGTCGCGATCCGAACCGCGACCGGTGATGCGCTGGTTCGCCAGCAGCTCTGCCGCGAACGGGCGCTCGCGCGTCCAGGCGACCGGGGCGGTGTGCGGACGCAGCGCGGTGACACTGGCGAGTGGTGGGCGCGGTTTCAGCGCTTCTTTCGCTTCGACGAACAATTTCGACGACCACGGCGCGGCCACGCTGTCGATATCCAGATCGGCATCGACGCGGTCGATCCAGCGCTGTGCGCCCAAGGCTTCGAAACGCGCGTCGAGGCGTTGGCCGATGGCGCAGAACTGCGGATAGCTGGAATCGCCCAGGCCGAGCACCGCGAAACGCAGCTGCGGCAACGAGGGCGCGCGCTTGCCTTCGATGAATTCGACCAGTGCGCGGGCGTCGTCCGGCGGGTCGCCGTCGCCCTGGGTGCTGATCACGATGGCGAGGAAGCGTTCGTCCTTCAGCTCGCGGGTCTGGTAGGCATCGGCGCGCAGCAGGCGCACCGGCAGGCCGTCGTTTTCGAGTTTGGCGGTCAGCGCTTCGGCGACGCGGCGCGCGTTGCCGGTCTGGCTGCCGTAGACCACGGTCAGACGCGTGCGGTCAGCGCTGTCGATGGCCAGGCTGTCGGCGTTCGCGCCGACCGATGCGAACGGTGCCGCCCCACCCTGTGCCCGTGCCAAGCCAGCGGTATAGCCCGACAGCCACCAGAGGCCGGCGCTGTCCAGACCCTCGACCAGGCGGGAAATCTGGCTGTATGACTCCGCCGACAGGGGCGTCTGCGGGAGTGTCGACAGTGTTGCGGCGGGATTGGCGGGAGACATTACGGTGGCCTGCGGTCCGTGCGGAGGGGGTCCGAGCGACGATTCAGCCTAGGCTTCCGTATCTGCGTGCGGAAAGGAGCGGTCGTTATGCGCTTATGCTCCACCGCACTTTCAGCAACCGGGGTGGTCGCAGATACTGAAACCCTGTCGAGAGGATCGCCCCCCGAAATGGATCTGCCCCCGGATTTGATCCTCTACATCGTGATCGGCTTCGCCGCGCAAGTGGTCGATGGGGCGCTGGGCATGGCCTACGGAGTCACTGCGTCCAGCCTGTTGCTGGGTTTCGGCGTGCCGCCGGCGGTCAGCAGCGCGACCGTCCATGCCGCCGAATGCTTCACCACCGGCACCTCGGCGATCTCCCATCACGCCTTCGGCAATATCGACCGCAAGCTGTTCCGGCGGCTGTTGTTGCCGGGTATGCTCGGCGCGGGCGTGGGCGCGTACCTGCTCACCACCATCGACGGCGACATGCTGAAGCCCTGGATCGCCGGCTACCTGCTGCTGATGGGCGCGATGATCATCTTCAAGTCGTTCCGCGAACTGGTCCCGAAAGAAGTGACTTCGCACGTGTCGATCCTGGGATTCTTCGGCGCCCTGGTGGACGCCATCGGCGGCGGCGGCTGGGGGCCGATCGTCGCCAGCAACCTGATCGCACGCGGGCACGAACTGCGCCTGACCGTGGGCAGCGTCAATGCGGTGGAATTCTTCGTGACCCTGACCGCCTCCGTGGTGTTCCTGCTGACGATGGGGACCGGCCACCTCGGCATCGTGCTGGGGCTGGCGTTGGGCGGCGTGGTCGCGGCGCCGTTCGGTGCCTGGCTGTTGCGCTTCGTACGGCCGCGTTTGCTGATGCCGGTCGTCGGCGTGCTTGTGATCGGCCTCAGCGTTCGCACCCTTTACCATACCTTCGCCGGCTGATGCGGACCTGATGCGTTACAGCCGTCCAGCACGAATACAGGCGCGTTTCCGCCCGACCAACACATTCCGGAAGTCATGTCTTATCCAGCGTTGAGCCATCTCGATCGCCTCGAAGCCGAGAGCATCCATATCCTGCGCGAAGTCGCGGCCGAATTCCGCAATCCGGTCATGCTGTATTCGATCGGCAAGGACAGTTCGGTGCTGCTGCACCTGCTGCAGAAAGCCTTCGCGCCCGCGCGATCGCCGATTCCGCTGCTGCACGTCGATACCGGCTGGAAATTCCGCGAGATGATCGCGTTCCGCGATCGCCGCGCCGCGGAAACCGGCATCGCGCTGCGCGTGCACACCAATCCCGATGGCGTGGCGCAGGGCATCGGCCCGATCACGCACGGCGCCACCGTGCACACCGACGTGATGAAGACCCAGGGGCTGAAACAGGCGCTGGATCTCGGTGGTTTCGATGCGGCCATCGGCGGGGCGCGGCGCGACGAGGAGAAATCGCGCGCCAAGGAACGCATCTTCTCGTTCCGCTCCGCGCAGCACCGCTGGGACCCGAAGAACCAGCGCCCGGAGCTGTGGAGCGTGTACAACACCCGCATCCACAAGGGCGAGTCGGTGCGCGTGTTCCCGATCTCGAACTGGACCGAACTGGACGTGTGGCTGTATATCTATCGCGAAAAGATTCCGGTCCCGTCGCTGTATCTGGCCGCCGAGCGTCCGGTGGTCGAACGCGACGGTGCGCTGATCCTGGTCGACGACGATCGCCTGCCGCTGCGCGAGGGCGAGACGCCCGCGCACAAGCGCGTGCGCTTCCGTACCCTCGGCTGCTATCCGCTGACCGGCGCGATCGAATCCGAGGCCGACACGCTGGAAAAAATCATCGCCGAGATGCTGGTCGCGACCACGTCGGAACGCCAGGGACGGGTGATCGACCACGATCCTTCCGCTTCGATGGAGAAGAAGAAGCAGGAGGGCTATTTCTGATGTCCGCCACCATCCAGCACGCCACTACCCAGCACCACGACGCCGATGCCGCCGTCGCGGCCTACCTGCTGCAGCACGAACACAAACAGCTGCTGCGCTTCATCACCTGCGGCAGCGTCGACGACGGCAAGAGCACGCTGATCGGCCGTTTGCTGCACGACACCAAATTGCTGCTGGACGACCAGCTCGCGGCGCTGGAAGCCGACAGCCTGCGCCACGGCACCCAGAACGGGCAGATCGATTTCGCGTTGCTGGTCGATGGCTTGCAAGCGGAACGCGAGCAGGGCATCACCATCGATGTCGCGTATCGCTTCTTCAATACCGACCGCCGCAAGTTCATCGTCGCCGATTGCCCGGGACACGAGCAGTACACCCGCAACATGGCGACCGGCGCATCCACCGCCGATCTGGCGATCGTGCTGGTCGATGCGCGCAAGGGCCTGCTGACCCAGACGCGTCGTCACAGTTACATCGTGTCGCTGCTGGGTATCCGTCATGTGGTGCTGGCCGTGAACAAGATGGATCTCGTCGACTACGACGAAGCCGTGTTCATGCGGATCGTCGACGACTATCGCGCGCTGGCCGCGCAGCTCGGCATCGCGCAGGTCACCTGCATTCCGCTGTCCGCGCTCAACGGCGACAACATGCTGGAACCCTCGGCGCGCATGCTGTGGCACACCGGCACGACCCTGCTGGAACATCTGGAAACCATCGACATCGGCGATGCCCGCCGCGACCTGGGCCTGCGCATGCCGGTGCAGTGGGTCTGCCGCCCGGATCAGGATTTCCGCGGTTTCGCGGGCACGATCGTGTCCGGTGCGGTCGCGCCGGGCGACGAGATCGTCGCGCTGCCGTCCGGCCGTCGCTCGCGCGTCGCCCGCATCGTTGCCGGCGATGGCGGCGATCTCGCAGGCGCTGCGGCGGGACAGGCGATCACGTTGACGCTGGAAGACGAAATCGACATCAGTCGCGGCGATGTGATCGCCGCAGCAGACGCACCATCGGAAGTGGCCGACCAGTTCGCCGTGCACCTGCTGTGGATGGGCGAGCACGCGCTGCTGCCGGGGCGCCCGTACTGGATGAAGATCGGCGCGCGCACCGTCGGCGTATCGATCACCGAGATCAAGCACCGCGTCGACGTGAACACCCAGGAGCACCTGGCCGCCAAGTCGCTCGATCTCAACGAAGTCGGTTACTGCAATCTGCATCTCGACCAGCCGGTGCCGTTCGAGACCTACGCCGACAGCCGCGAACTCGGCGGTTTCATCCTGATCGACCGGCAGACGCACGCCACGGTCGCGGCGGGCACGCTCGATTTCGCATTGCGCCGCGCCGCCAACATCCACTGGCAGCATCTGACGGTCGACAAGGCCGCGCGCGCGCGCAGCCTCGCCCAATCGCCGCGCTGCCTGTGGTTCACCGGCCTGTCGGGCTCGGGCAAGTCCACGGTCGCCAATCTGGTCGACAAGCGGCTGATGGCGAGCGGTCTGCATACCTACCTGCTCGATGGCGACAACGTCCGTCACGGTCTCAACAAGGATCTGGGCTTCAGCGACGAGGATCGCGTCGAGAACATCCGTCGCGTCGCCGAGGTCGCCAGGCTGATGGTCGATGCCGGGTTGATCGTGCTGGTGAGCTTCATCTCGCCGTTCCGCGCCGAGCGGCGGATGGCGCGAGAGCTGTTCGACGACGGCGAGTTCATCGAGGTGTTCATCGATACGCCGCTGGCGGTCGCGGAAAGCCGCGACGTGAAGGGCCTGTACGCGAAAGCGCGCGCCGGCAAGATTCCCAACTTCACCGGTATCGATTCGCCTTACGAAGTGCCGGAGGCGCCCGAGTTGACCCTGGACACGCTGGCCGAGACCCCGGAAGCGCTGGCCGAAAAAGTGGTGAAGCGGTTGCTGGGTGGTTGACGCACCGCAAACAAAACGCCCGGCGGGGAGCCGGGCGTCGTCATGTCGAAATCGCCGTTGTTGCGGCAGCTGAACGCTTATTTTTTCTTGCGGATCATCTCGAACACGAACAGCAGCACGATCGCGCCGAGGATCGCCACCACCCAGGTCATGATGCCGTGGCCGGGGTAGAGGTAACCGCCGATCGCCGCGCCGCCGATGCCGAGCAGGATCGTCATGATCCAACCCATCGCATCCGCGCCGGGCTTGAACAGGCGCGCCAGCAGGCCGATGACCGCGCCGCCGATGATGTAACCCAGGATGCCTTCAAACATGGAGATGTCCCCTCGATTGCAGGGCGTCGAATCGACGCCCCGGCATCCTAACAGCCCCGCGCCGCCGATCAGCAGCAGCCGTGATCGCCGTGATGGTGTCCACCGGCGACTGCGGCCACGCCGGTGGTTTCGCCGCGCACGCTGGCATTGCGATGTTCGGCGATCACACGGGCCACGCAGGCGGTGACGCGTTTGCCCATCGGGATATGCAGGAATTCGTTGGGGCCGTGCGCGTTGGAGTGCGGGCCGAGCACGCCGGTGATCATGAACTGCGCGCCCGGGAATTTCTCACCGAGCATGCCCATGAACGGAATGGTGCCGCCTTCGCCCATGTACATCGCCGGCTTGCCGAAGAAGTCGCGACTGGAGGCGTCGATGGCCTGCTCCAGCCAGGGTGTCATCGTCGGCGCGTTCCAACCGGTCGAATCCTTTTCCAGATGCAGGGTGACTTCCGCGCCGTTGGGCGGGTCGCGCAGCAGTGCTGCGGTCAGCAATTCGCCGGCACGCTTGCCGTCCAGCGTCGGCGGCAGACGCAGGCTCAGCTTCACCGAAGTGTAGGGACGCAACACATTGCCAGCAGACGACAGCGGCGGCATGCCGTCCACGCCGGTGATCGACAGCGCCGGGCGCCAGGTGCGGTTGAGCACCAGTTGGGTGAGGTCCGCATGCATCGGCGTCATGCCGGGCAGGAACGGGAATTTGTCGTAGACCGCCGTGTCCAGCACGGCGGCGCAGGTTTCGGCCTGCAACATGCGGTCGGCGGGGACTTCGACATGCAGACCGTCCAGCAGGATGCGACCGGTGTTTTCGTCTTCGATCCGCGACAGCAGCTGGCGCAGGATCCGGAAGCTCGACGGCACCACGCCGGACGCATCGCCGGAGTGCACGCCTTCGTTCAAGACCTTGACGGTGAGGTTGCCGCCGGCGAGGCCGCGCAGCGAGGTGGTGCACCACAGTTGTTCGTAGTTGCCGCAGCCGGAATCGAGGCAGACCACCAGCGACGGCTTGCCGATGCGCGCGGCGAGATGGTCGACGTAGGCGGGCAGGTCGTAGCTGCCGGATTCCTCGCAGGCTTCGATCATCAGCACGCAGCGCGCGTGCGGTACGCCCTGCACCTGCAGCGACTGGATCGCCGCGATCGAGCCGTAGATCGCGTAACCGTCGTCGGCGCCGCCGCGGCCGTACAGGCGATCGCCCTTGATCACCGGTGTCCAGGGGCCGAGATCGTCGTCCCAGCCGGTCATTTCCGGCTGTTTGTCGAGGTGGCCGTAGAGCAGCACGCAGTCGTCGCCGGTGCCGGCATCGGCGCTGGCCGGGATGTCGACGAAGATCAGCGGCGTGCGGCCTTCGAGGCGCACCACTTCGACCTGCATGCCCTGCACGTTCTGCGCCCGCGCCCAGGTTTCCATGAGCGCCACGGCAGCATCCATGTAACCGTGCGTGACCCAGTCGCTGTCGAACATCGGCGACTTGTTGGGAATGCGGATGTATTCGACGAGTTGCGGAACGATCTCGTCGTCCCATTTATTGCCGACGAAATCCAGGATGGATGCCGGCTCGAATTTGCTGATGTCCATGGCGTGGAAGACCAGTAGGAAGAAGTGGCGACATTGTACGCCCGCCACCGGCGAGCTTCGGTTGTAGGGGTTTTCCTACACCCGCATGCGGCGTTCGCCCGCCTCCGGGCGGGTGGTCCGGCGATATGGGCGGGGGGTCCGGATCCGGAGACTGTCCCTGTCGACGCAAGCTTGGTTGAAGCCAAGACGCCGACAGCGAAGACCAACCGGTCGACACCGTCAAACCCACTCATCTTTCACACAAAGGAAACCATCATGAACCTGTTCAACCTCAAGTCCCTGATCGCCGTCGCCACCCTGTCGCTGGGTCTGCTGGGTACCGCTTTCGCGGCGGAAAAGGTCAACATCAATACTGCGGATGCCGCCACCATCGACCGCGTGCTGGTCAATGTCGGCCCGAGCAAAGCCGAGGCCATCGTCGCCTATCGCAAGACCCACGGCCCGTTCCGCAGCGCCGAGCAGTTGGCCCAGGTCGACGGTATCGGTCTGAAGACGGTCGAGAAGAACCGCGAGATGATCCTGATCGGCGGCGGTGCCGCTGCGCCGACCGCAGCGAAGGCCCCGGCGGCGGCCGTGCCCAAGAAGCGCTGATGCAACCCCTTACCCTCGCTTGCTGTGCTCGCGCACCCTCTTCCCGCCTGCGGGGAGAGGGTGCGCGAAGCGCCTTCAGCTTCGTACTCGATACTGGGTGGATGAGAGGTGAGCGGCGAGTCTCCTTCGCTACACTCGCAGCGTCCGTCCCGGAGCCCCGCATGTACGACCGCCTGCAGCTGATTCCCGCCCACGAATACCGCCGCGAACGCTGGCGCAACGGCTTCGGCTGGACCCGCGAGATCCTGCGCTCGCCCGAGGCCGGCGACGATTGGGACTGGCGGCTGTCGATCGCAGAAATCGAGCGCGACGGGCCGTTTTCATCGTTCCCGGGCATCGAGCGCGAACTGGTGCTGCTGCATGGCCATGGCGTCCGCCTGCGTTTCGACGACGGCGAAGTGCGCGAAGTCGAGCCGCCGCATGGGCGGGTGCGTTTCGCGGGAGAGCGGGTCGTATCCGGTGAATTGATCGACGGAACGACCCATGATTTCAACTTGATGTGGCGACGCGACCGTATCGATGCCGAACTCTGGCATCGGCCGCTGGTGGGTTCGATGGTGTTGTTCGTCGAGCCCGGCGAAGAGTGGGTCGTCCATGTCCTGTCGGGCCGCGCATTGGCGATTGACGCGGTGAATCGCGTCACGGCCTCGATGGGCGACACCCTTGTATTGCGCGCGATTCCGCAGCGCGTGCGTTTCGCGCTGGAAGGTGGCGGTGAGCTGCTCGTCATCCGCCTGCGGCGTGCAAAGCGCACTGAAATGTGACCGGGAGCGGTTCGCATTCGCGACGCGGACACGCGAATACCGCGAAACATGCGGAGAATTCGCGAATGTTGAGCATGATCAAAAAGCGCCGTGGTGCGCGTCCCTAACCTGCGCGCCACTTCCCTCTGCGCAAGGACGTCCCTCATGGGATTCGTGCTGTATGAATCCGGCGAACACAGTTGCATCGCCTACAACAACCTCGTCCGTGGCGATGACGGCGTCCAGGCCAACCAGTTCCTGATCAAGCACGACGCGCATTCCGCATTGATCGATCCGGGTGGTTCCCTGCTCTATACGCCGCTGCTGCTCGCGCTCGGACGCAAGGTCCGCCCGCACCAGATCGATCTGATCCTGTGTTCGCACCAGGACCCGGATGTGATCGGTTCGGTCGACAAATGGCTGCTGTACACGCAGGCGAAGGTCGTCTGCTCGCGGCTGTGGGGACGCTTCGTTCCGCATCTCGTTCCGCATTACATGGAGAACGCCGGCAGCGAACGCTATCTGCTGGTCGAGGACGAAGGCGCACGCATTCCGCTGGGCGATGCCGATGTGCTGGCGCTGCCGGCGCATTTCATGCATTCGGTCGGCAATCTTTCGTTCTTCGACGAAACCAGCGGGATCCTGTTTTCCGGCGACATCTGCTCGGGACTGGTGACCAGCGGCGGGACCTATGGCTTCGTCGAGGATTTCGAGGCTTATCGCCCGTGCATGGAAGGCTTCCACCGCCGCTACATGGCGAGTAATCGCGTGGTGCGATTCTGGGTGGACATGGTGCGGGAATTGAACCCGTCGATGATCGTGCCGCAGCACGGCATGCCGTTCCGTGGCGACGCGCAGCGCGCGCTGCTCGACTGGCTGCAACGGCTGGAATGCGGGGTGGATATGATGAAACAGGAGCATTACCGGCCGCAGGTGATGCGCACCGTGGTGCCCGGGTTGCGTTGAAACCGGCGGTTGTGGGGTGCGATCGCGATCAGAACAGATTCGCGACCAGCACCACGACCATGGCGGTTGCCGACGCTGCGGCCACGCTGGCGAGCATCTGTTTCGGCGTACGCCCGCGCGCCCACAGCCACAGACCCGACAGCCCCAGCAGGATCATGCCGATCGCGAAACTGTCGCCGAGGATGCGCCAGCCCGGGCCGCCGCTGACGGCCTTGTGCAGCCGGTTCAATGCGGCGAGCGTGCTGTGCCGGGATCGCTTCAATTCGGCAGTCCCGCCGCCGACCTTGTACTCCAGCGTCCAGCCTTCGCTGGCGGTGCCACCGTTCAAGGTCCAGCGCGCGGGCCCTTTCGCGGGTTCGCCGGGCGGCGGTTTGCGGATGATCTGCGCCTCCAGCCCTTCGGTTTGCGCCAGCCACAGCGACAACGCTTCCGCGCTCCTGCGTGCCGGTGCGGGAACCGGCAGCTCACGCTTGTCGATGTCCTCGTTGTTGCCCTGGGGCCATGCGCCATCGCCGAAGCGGTGGCTCATGATCAGGCCGGTGCTGCCGTACAACACGGCCGCCAGCGCGCCCCATGCGCCGATCCACAAATGCAGTTGCCTGACCCAGCGATGCAGGTTGGCGCGCGGGCGACGCGTGGAGGGAGCGACGATGGATGCGGACATGGAGAGGCTGCGATCGGGTGGACGTGAGGCGTTGCGCGATATGGATCGTCAGAACCTGAAGTTCAGGGTGACGTAGGCAGAACGCGGTGCGCCGGGCGTGATGTTGTTGTCGGTATGCGCCGACGGGTAATACGCTTTGTCGAACAGATTCTCGATATTGAGCTGCGCCGAGAAACGCTCGTCGAATCTGTAGAACACCGCGCCATCGTAGCGGGTATGGCTTTCGAGTGTCACCGCGTTGCTGATGGTGGCGTAGGACTCGCTGCGATAGGTCGCGCCGAGCGCAACGCCCCAACGATCGCTGAAATCGTAGCGGTTCCACAGCCCGAACGAGTGCTCCGGCGTCTGCGCCAGCACCCGGCCGGCGGGTGTGGTGCCGACCGTTCGCACGGTGCGCGCGTCCAGCCAGGCGTAGCTGCCGATGACCTGCCACTTGTCGGCGAGCTTGCCGGCAAGCGAGAGTTCGACGCCGTCGACGCCCTGGCTGTTTCCCTCCAGCAGAATCAGGCGGGTCGAATCGTCCGGGTCGGTGATCGCGGCGTTGCTGCGATCGAGGCGGAATGCAGCCGCTTCTGCAGTGAGCCCGGGGCGGATTTCCCACTTGGCGCCGACTTCGGTGTTCTCGAACTCCTCCGCGTCGAGCGACTGGCTGTTGAAGGCGAGCGAGCCGAGCTGTTCGCCCGAACGCGGCAGATAGGTCATGCCGTAGCTGGCATACAGCGACACGTCTTCTCTCGGTTTGAACACCACGCCGACGCGCGGCGACCAGAGCGTGTCCGAAGACGACAGCTGCCGCCGATCCGCCGCGACGCCCGTGCGCAGATCGGTGAAATCGACATCGAAGCGGTCGTAGCGCAGACCGACGATGGCCGACCATTGCGACGAGAACTCGATCTGATCCTGTGCGTAGATCGCAGCCGCTTCCGCAGCGCCGGTGTTGCGCGCGTCGCCGCTGCCACCGCTGCTGTTGTTGGCGTAGACCACGATCGGCGACACCGTGGGCGAGGTCAGCGGCACCAAGCAGCTGCTGGCGCCGGTCGGATTCAGGCAGGGCGAGCCCGCGCCCAGCGCGAACAGCCCGCTGCGACGCAGGTTGTCGGTGTCCTGGCGGCCGAATTCGATTCCGGTCATGAACTTGTGTTCCACCGCGCCGGTGGTCGCGGAAAAGATCAGATCGGTCTGGTTGAACAGGTTCTTGCGGTCGGTCGCGTTGTTGTAGGCGGAAAGCGCGACCGTGGTGCCTGCGGCGTTGACATTGCCGGGGAACACGTTCTGGTAGGTTTTGGCGTAATCGGCCACGCGGGTGCGGTTGCGCAGCACGGTGCCGTCGCCGAAATCGTGTTCGACCAGCGCGTTGAAGGCGTTCACTTCGACATCCGCACGGCTCGCTTCGGGGTCGCCGAAGAACGTTGCGCGATCGGTCGTGACCGGATGGCGCGTGCCATCGAATGCGGTCGCGTACGACGGAATCCCGCGATCGGCGGTGCGTTCGTCGCGGAAGTATTCGTAGCCCAGCGTGATCAGCGTGTTTTCGCCGGCGTGGATCGCGGCGGTCGGATTCAGACCCCGGCGCATCGCTTCGTAGCCGTCGCGGAACCCTTCCGAATCCTCGTGAACGCCGGTCACGCGGAACGCGAAGGCGTCGCTGAAGGGATGCGCGTAGTCGGCGGTCGCGCGACGTTTCTGCCACGAACCGAACTGCACGCCCAGATTCAGCGCCTCGCGCCAATCGGCGGTCCTGGTCACGCGATTCAGCAGCCCGCCGGGGCTGCCGCGTCCGAAGATCATCGCGTTGGGGCCCTTGAACGCTTCGATGCGCTCGATGTTGTAGGTGTCGCGGTAGTACTGCACATCGTCGCGCATGCCATCGACGAAGAAATCCGCCGTCGAACTGTTGCCACGGAACACCAGCCCGTCGCGATTGCCTTCGCCCTGGGTGGTACCGATGCCCGGCACGTAGCGCACCGCATCGGCCATGCCCTGCACGGCCTGGTCGCGCATCTGCTTCCCGGTGATCACCGTGATCGCCTGCGGCACATCGCGCAGCAGGGTGTCGGTCTTCGTGGCGCTGGTGCTGCGCTCGACTTGATAGGTGTTCAGGCGCTGGCCGCGCACGCGGATGGTGTCCAGATCCACCGCTTCCTTCTCGGCGGCGGGCATGTCCGCTGCTGCGGAAGCCGGGTCGGAAACGAGGCCTGCGAGGGCCACCAGACATGCGAGGGTCAACGGGGTTGGGTGGGGTAGCCTGCGCGTCATGGCGATGAAAAACCCTCGAGTACGCCGTGGGGAGGCGTCGTGGGAGCATGTTAATGATAATAATTCTCAAATGCAATTCATTCGCATGAATGATGCTGCCTGGCGCCGCGCAGCCCGTGCATGGCTGCTTTGATCGGCAGGGTCCACCGCGTACGATGCCGCGACCATGCCTGCTGGACACCTCTGCACGTGAATCTGGATCGCCCCTGTGGCCCTTGTTTCGAGAACCGCTGGATCGGCGAAGGCGTCCTGCCGTGAGCCTGCTCCTGGTCCGCCACGGACAGGCGAGCTACGGCGCCGCCGACTACGACAATCTGTCCGAGCGCGGACATCTGCAGGCACGTCGGCTGGGCGATTGGCTGGCGCGCGGCGGCCACCGGTTCCGGGCGGTGGTGGTGGGCGGGATGCGCCGGCATCGGCAGACCGCCGAGGGCGTGGCATTGGCTTTCTCGGAACAGGGACAACCGCTGCCCGAGCCGATAACCGATCCGGGTTTTGCCGAGTTCGATCACCAGGCGGTGTTCGGCGCGTATCAGTCGCGCGATCCGGAACACCCGATCGTCGTGGCCAGCCACAGCGGCCAGCCGCGCGATGTCGGCGCCATGCTGCAGGCCGCGCTGCTGGCGTGGGCGCGCGACGAACTGCCGGGTCTTCCGGAAAGCTGGAACGCATTCGGCCAGCGCGTGCAGTCGGCGGGCGATCGGCTGGAAGCGCTGGCGGGCGACGACGAGGTGCTGGTGCTCAGCTCCGGCGGGGTGATCTCGCGTCTGGCGCAGATCGCGCTGGAGGTGCCCGATACCCGCGCGGTCGAGTTGAATCTGTCGTTGCGCAACACCGCACTGTCGGAGTTCCACCCGCACGGCGGCCGGCTGCGGATGGGGTCGTGGAACGCGCTGCCGCATCTGCACGGCGAACGTGCGCTGTGGACGTACTATTGATCTCGCCATTGCGCACGTTTCCGAGAATCCGATGAGCACCGATCGCTCCGCAAGCCTGTTTCCCTTTTCCGAACGGTCGCGCGGACTGCAGGCTGCCGTCGCGCGCTTCGTCGCCGACAGGATCATCCCCGTCGAAGCCGAATTCCAGGCGCACGCAGCCGATCCGCAGACGCGCTGGACGATTCCGCCGCTGCTCGAATCGCTGAAGGCCGAGGCCAAAGCGCAGGGACTGTGGAATCTGTTCCTGCCGGATGCCACGCGCGGCGCGGGATTGAGCAATCTCGATTACGCGCCCATCGCCGAACTCACCGGCCGCAGTCTGTTCGCACCGGAAGTGTTCAACTGCAGCGCGCCCGATACCGGCAACATGGAAGTGCTGTTGCACTTCGCCACGCCGGAACAGCAGGCGCCGTGGTTGCCGCGCCTGTTGGCCGGCGAAATCCGCTCGGCGTTCGCGATGACCGAGCCCGATGTCGCCAGTTCCGACGCCACCAATATCGCGCTGCCGATCGTGCGCGATGGCGACGCGTTCGTCATCAACGGTCGCAAATGGTGGACCACCGGCGCAGGCGATCCGCGTTGCGAACTCCTGATCGTGATGGGCGTGACCGATCCGGATGCGCCGGCCCATCGCCGCCAGTCGATGGTGCTGGTGCCCATGGACACGCCGGGCGTGCGCGTGCTTCGGCCGCTGCTGGTGTTCGGCTACGACGATGCGCCGCACGGCCACGTCGAAATCGAGTTCACGAATGTCCGCGTGCCGGTCGCGAATCTGCTGCGCGAATCCGGCAGCGGTTTCGAGATCGCGCAGGCACGGCTGGGCCCGGGGCGCATCCATCACTGCATGCGTTCGATCGGCCTGGCGCAGCGTGCGCTGGAGCTGATGGTCCAGCGTGCGCGCACTCGCGAAGCCTTCGGCCGACCATTGGGCGGGCACGGCATGGCGCAGGAAGCGATCGCGCTGTCGCGTTGCGAGATCGAACAGGCGCGCCTGTTGACGCTGCAGGCGGCGGCGGCGCTGGATGCGCATGGCAACAAGGGTGCGAAGGATCTGATCGGCATGATCAAGATCGTCGCGCCGCGCATGGCCTGCGCAGTGATCGACCGCGCCATGCAGATCCACGGCGGCGGTGGACTTTCGCAGGATTATTTCCTCGCTCAGGCCTATGCCGGCGCGCGTTCGCTGCGCTTGGCGGATGGCCCGGACGAAGTGCACATCGCGGCGCTCGCGCGCTCGATGCTGAAAGGATGAAATCAACGGCATGACCATGGCCCACCCGCTCGATCTGCCCGTCGAATCGCTCGCGACTTATCTCGAAACGCACGTCGCCGGTTTTCGCGGCCCGCTGACGGCAGCCAAATTCAAGGGCGGCCAATCCAACCCGACCTACCGCATCGATGCCGCCAGCGGAACCTACGTGCTGCGCCGCAAGCCGCCCGGCCGGTTGCTGCCATCCGCGCACGCCGTGGATCGCGAATTCCGCGCGCTGCAAGCGCTGCACGGCACGTCGGTGCCGGTGGCGCAGCCGCTGCACCTGTGCAGCGACGAGTCGGTCATCGGATCGATGTTCTATCTGATGGGTTTCGTCGACGGCAGGATCTTCTGGGACCCGTCGTTGCCCGACATGGATTCGGCCGGCCGCGCCAGCATCTATCTCGGCATCATCGATGCGATGGCGGCGCTGCACACCGTCGATCCGGTCGCCGTCGGACTGGGCGACTACGGCAAATCCGGCAATTACTTCGAGCGCCAGATCAAGCGCTGGACCGAGCAATACCGTGCCAGCGAAACGCGGCCGATCGCGGCGATGGATGCCTTGATCGACGCGCTGCCCGCACGCTGTCCGGCCGATGATGGCGTGGCCGCGCTGGCGCACGGCGATTTCCGCATCGACAACCTGATGTTCCACCCCGACGAACCGCGCGTGATCGCGATCGTCGATTGGGAGCTGTCGACGTTGGGGCACCCGCTCGCGGATCTCGGTTATTTCTGCATGGCACTGCGCCTGCCGCGCAATCCGGCGCTGCCGGGATTGGCCGGTCTGGATCGCGCCGCGCTGGGGATTCCCGACGAGGCTGCGTTGCTCGCGCGCTATTCGCAGGTGACCGGCCGGCCGATTCCTGCCGACTGGCCGTTCGTGCTGGCCTTCAGTTTCTTCCGCCTCGCCGCCATCGCGCAGGGCGTGGCCAAACGTGCGGAGCAGGGCAATGCATCGAGCGAACAGGCCGTGCAGGCCGGGCGCATGGTCGAGATGCTGGCCACGTTGGGGTTGGGCGCGTTGTCTTGATGCTGTTTGTCGCGATTCGCGCCGCACCCGCCAATCACGAATATCCGCGATTCCTGTCATAGGGTGCGCGTGTCGCGCACCGCGCCCCGGTCATCGAAGCAAGCGCTGGTGCGCGACACGCGCACCCGATGCGATGTTCAACGGTCGTCGCGCACCCAGATGCCGCCGTGTTCGATCTTCACCGGAAATTTCGCTACCGGCCCGTAGGCGGGCGCGCACAGTGCGGTGCCTTCGCGGATGTCGAAACGTGCGCCATGCAGCACACAGGTGATGCTGCCCTCGTCCGTGTCGATATCGCCCGACGACAATTCGAATTCGTCGTGCGTGCAGCGGTCTTCGAGGGCATACAGTTCGCCGTCGAGATTGATCACCACAATGGGAGTTTCATCCGCCCAGACCACGGTCTTCTCGCCGGGCAGCAACTGCGCGGTTGCGCAGACGAATGTCCAATCGCTCACGGTGTGGCCTCCAGCATTTTCTCGAGCACCTCGAACCGCAGGTCGTCGCGTTTCGGCAGCCCGTAGCGCGGGTCGCCGTAGGGAAACGGTTTCTTGATCCCGGTGCGGAGGTAGCCGCGACGTTCGTAATACGCGATCAATTCCTCTCGCGCATCGATCACGGTCATGCGCATGCGGGAACAGCCCAGCGTTTCGTGCGCCATGCGCTCCGCTTCCGCCAACACGATCCTGCCGACGCCTCCGCCCTGCACGTCGGGGCTGACCGAGAACATGCCGAAATATGCCGTGGGAATCGCGTCGCTGCCGGTTTGCGCTGCGATATTGGCGCAAGCGACGAGACGTGGCCGATCGTCGTCGCGACTGTCGATCGCCAGCAGAACAATGCTGCCCGGCGTATCCAGATCGGTGCGCAGCATGTCGGCATCGATGCGCTGGCCATCGAGCAGATCGGCCTCGGTGGTCCAACCCTGGCGGCTGGCATCGCCGCGATAGGCAGACGTGACAAGCTCGATGAGCGCAGGAATATCGTCGTGCGTGGCGGTGCGGAAGCTGAGCATGAGAGACAAAGGATGGGTTCCTTTTGCGCGGCGTTGCGGTCAACCCAGCAGGCGGCGGACTTTGGTGAGCGCGGCGGCGAAGCGTTCGATCTCGTCGTGCGTGTTGTAGAACGCGAACGACGCGCGGCAGGTTGCGGCCACGCCGAAGAACTGCATCAGCGGATGCGCGCAATGGTGGCCGGAGCGCACTGCGACGCCTTCCAGATCAAGCAGCGTCGCCAGATCGTGCGCGTGCGCGCCTTCGACCAGGAAGCTGATGACCGCGGCTTTCTCCGGCGCGCTACCGAGGATGCGCAGGCCGTCGATGCGGTTGAGCACTTCGGTGGCATGCGCCAGCAGTTCGGCTTCGCGCGCTTCGATCGCATCCATGCCGATGGCGGTGAGGTAATCGACCGCCGCGCCCAGACCGATATGGCCGGCGATGTTCGGCGTACCCGCTTCGAAGCGGTGCGGACCATCGTTGAAGATCGTGTCCTCGAAGCGCACTTCCTTGATCATCTCGCCGCCGCCGAGGAACGGCGGCATCGCGGCGATATGCTCGCGACGTGCCCAAAGCGCGCCGGTGCCGGTCGGGCCGCACATCTTGTGGCCGGTGATTGCGTAGAAATCGCAGCCGAGCGACGGGATGTCGATCACGCGATGCGGCGCCGCCTGCGAGCCGTCGATCACGGTGACGATGCCGCGCTTGCGGGCCTCGCGACAGATCTCGCGCACCGGATTGACGGTGCCCAACACGTTGCTGACGTGGGTCAGGCCGAGGATCTTCACTTCCGGCGTCATCGCCGCGGACAGCGCATCGAGGTCGAGCGTGCCGTCTTCGCGGATTTCGGCGACCTTGATCGTCGCGCCGGTGCGTTCGGCGACCAACTGCCACGGCACGATGTTGGCGTGATGCTCCATCCGCGACAGCAGGATCGCGTCGCCGGGTTTCAGTCGCGGCAAGGCCCATGAATACGCGACCAGATTGATCGCGAACGTGGTGCCGCTGCACAGCACCAGCTCGTCGCGGTGCGCCTTGAGAAAACCGGCGAGCCTGGTGCGCGACGCTTCGTAGGCTTCGGTGGCTTCGGTGCCCAGCGCATGCACCGCGCGACTGACGTTGGCATTGTGATGGCGGTAGAAATCGTCGACGGTGTCGATGACCGACGCGGGCTTCTGCCCGGTGTTGGCGGAATCGAGATAGATCAGCGGTTTGCCGTGGACTTCACGGGTCAGCAGCGGGAAGTCGGCGCGGATCGCGCTCCAGTCGATGCTTGCCGTGCCGGTGCTCTGCGCGATCATGGTCCGGTCGCTCCTGCGAGGCGGGCATCGAGCATCGCGGTCAGCGCGTCGCGCATTGGCCCGGCGGCGACGATGTTCAACGCTTCGCGGCAGAACGCCGTGGTCAGCAGCGCGCGCGCTTCGGTTTCGGGCAGTCCGCGCGTGCGCAGGTAGAACAGCGCGGTAGGATCGAGTTGGCCGACGGTGGCGCCGTGTGCGGCCTGCACTTCGTCGGCATGGATGACCAGCACCGGTTGCGTGTCGATTTCGGCCTGCGAAGACAGCAAGAGATTCTTGTTCGACAGATTGGCGTTGCTGCCGTCGGCGCCTTCGCGGATCACGATGCCGCCGTGGAATGCAGCGCGACCGCGATCGGTGGCGAGACCGCGCCAGAACAGGTCACAGGCGGTGTCGCGGGCGATATGGTCGATACCCAGACGCGTGTCGACGTGGCGTTTGCCGTCGGCGAACAGCACGCCGGACGCGGCGAGGCGCGCCAAGCCGCCTTCGAGCCGGACATTCAGCTCGTGTCGCGAGAGCGCGGCGCCCAGTTCGAGATCGAGGCGGTCATAGTGCGCCCGGCGCGCGAGCACGGCATCGCTGCGGGCGATCAGGGTGGCGCCCGCAGCTTCGCCTTGCACGCGGACATGCGCGAGCCGGGCGCCTTCGCCGACATGCATGTGGAAGACATGGTTGGACAGGCCGCGGTGCTCGCCCAGCGCGAGATGGTGTTCGACCACAGTCAGCATGCTGTGCATGCGCATGTCGATGAAATGGCGCATGTGCACGGCTGCGTCGGGCTGCCTGCCGCTGGCGACGAAAACCAGGTGCAACGGGAAGACATCGCCGCATTCGCGGTCCAGGCGGATCACCGCGCCTTCTTCGGCCAGCGCGGCGTTGAGGTTGGCGAAGACTTCGTCTGCCCCGGCGAAAATGCGGGCGAGGAAATTCGCGTCGCGCGGCTCCCCTTCGCGCAGTACCTGCGACAGTGGCTGCACTTCGATGCCCGGCATCACGATCGCGGAAACGTTGCTGCGCGCGGCGTCATGGCGACCGTCGACAAACACCATGCGCGGAAACGGCACGTCGGCGAGCGCCGCGTCCAATGCATCCGCATCGATCTCCCGGGGCGCCGGCGATGCGAACGCACGGCGTTCGAGCGCACGCAGCGACGTGTATTTCCAGGCTTCGCTGCGCGGCCCCGGCATGCCGTCGCGCAGCGCCGCGTCCAGCGCTTTGCGCCGGTGCGCGCCGAGATCCGCAGCCTCGCGCTGGGCGAGACCGTCGAACGCGGTCGCGAACGAGTCGAGCAATGCGCTCATCGTGCCGCGACCTCCGGCGTCACGCGGTCCTTGATCCACGCATAGCCGTGCTCTTCCAGTTCAAGCGCCAGTTCCGGGCCGCCGGTTTCGACGATACGGCCATCGGCGAGCACATGCACGACGTCCGGCTTGATGTAATCGAGCAGGCGCTGGTAGTGGGTGATGACCACGAACGCGCGGTCCGCCCTGCGCAGTGCATTCACGCCATCGGCGACGGCTTTCAGCGCGTCGATATCGAGGCCGGAATCGGTCTCATCGAGGATCGCCAGCTTCGGTTCCAGCACCGCGAGCTGGAAAATCTCGTTGCGCTTTTTCTCGCCGCCGCTGAAACCCTCGTTCACGCCGCGATGCAGCAGTTCGTCCTTGAGATGCAGCACCGCGAGTTTCTCGCGCACCAGTTTCAGGAACTGCATCGAATCCAGTTCGCTTTCGCCGCGCGCCTTGCGCTGCGCGTTGAGCGCGCTGCGCAGGAAATAGGTGTTGTTCACGCCCGGGATTTCGACCGGGTACTGGAATGCGAGGAACACGCCGAGCGCAGCGCGTTCTTCGGGCGCCAGCGCCAGCAGATCGCGACCTTCGAACATGACGCCGCCTTCGGTGACCTCGTAGCCGTCGCGGCCGGCGATGATGTTGCCGAGCGTGGATTTTCCGGCCCCGTTCGGACCCATGATGGCGTGCACTTCGCCGGATTTCACATCGAGCGTGAGCCCTTTGAGAATGTCTTTTCCGGCGACGCGGGCGTGGAGGTTGTCGATCTTCAACATGATGGGTTCGTCTTTTTTTTGCGGCGATTCTTGAGGAAGCTGGCGCTCAGGTGCAGGGGCCTTCCCATGCCAGCCTGCGCGGCCTGCCGGCGGCATCGGTCACGATCGAACAGAAGGCGTAGCTGGAATTGGCGAACGTCGGCAGTGTCGGGCACTCTAAAGTCGGTGTATCCAGTTCCGGAATCGTCGTCGCATCGCCTGCAATCGTGCCGATACGGCCTTGAAGATCGGTCCAGAATGCGCGCGGCGGTTCGCCGTCGACGCGGAATTTCAGCAGGTCGTCATCCAGACCGAGCACTTCGGCTTCGTAGGGTTTACCCCAGCGCTTCAGTTCCTTGCCACTGTCGTCGAATTCGACGACATAGTCGGGCGCCAGCGCCGGATCGTTCAACGGCATCCGCGACACGCGCACCACCGGGCTGCCGCCGCATGGCCCGTCTTCCCAGCGCAGGATGCGGGGGTCGTCGCCTTCCCTGCCGTCGGCGTGGGTGCTGGAAAATGCGAACTCGAAGGTAGCAGCTGTTTCCACTGCAGGCATCGCGGGCACGGTGGAGGCGGCTGGTACTGCAGCAGAAGCTGCGGTCGGCGGCACCGGAGATGCGGCAGGTGCGGCCTTCGATGGCGGCGCGGTCGTGGCCTGATGCCCGGATTTCTCCGTGCAGGCAGCGACCGTGAGCAGTACCGTCAGTACGAACAACAGTGGTTTCATGACAGGGTCCATTTCCGTCAGTCCTGCCGCTCGGGCGACCAGCGCAGCAGGCCCCAGGCGGCGAACAGAGCCCAGACGGCTTCGAGGACCACGAAAGGCATGAAGCTGACCAGCCAGGCCGAGTAGCCGCACAGCACGGCGCCGACCATGTTCATCGCGAGGAATGCGCGCGAATGTTCGGAAATCGTCCGCCGCTGGTTGAGCACGAAAGCGATCAACAGGAGGGACACGCCGAGCGTGCCGATGATGTCGCTGGTTGTCATGTGCGATTGCCATCCGAGAGTTCGCGCAGCGCATCGATGGCCTCGTCGCGGCGCGTCCATGGCACGAACAGATGATCGTGGTAGTAAGCGGACACTGCGTTGCACGGAATATCGCGCGCCGCCAACGCGCCGGCGATTGCCGCCAGCATCCCGACGGCTTCGAGACTGGAGTGGATGCGTAGTGTGATCTGCGCCCACAGGGTTTCGTCCTGCGTGTCATCGACCGCGACGACGACCGTGGTGCCTTCCCGTTCCCGGAACAGCATGACTGCGTCGATGGGAACCGGCCCGTCCACCGGCTGCGAGCGGATCGCGCGCGGTTGCGCGACCAGCTCGGGCGCCAGCCCGGCCAGCAGCCGCTGCAGATCGGTTTCGCCGACGGCCACCGCGTTCATCCGACCGAACCTTCGAGCGAGACTTCCAGCAGTTTCTTGGCTTCCACCGCGAATTCCATCGGTAGTTCGCGGAAGACCGTTTTGCAGAAGCCATCGACGATCAGAGACACCGCGTTCTCTTCGCTGATGCCGCGGCTGCGGCAGTAGAACAACTGGTCGTCGCTGATTTTCGAGGTGGTGGCCTCGTGCTCGACGGTCGCACTGGGGTTCTTCACTTCGATGTACGGGAAGGTGTGCGCGCCGCAGCGTTTGCCGATCAGCAGGCTGTCGCACTGGGTATGGTTGCGCGCACCGTCGGCGCCGCGTTCGACTTTCACCAGGCCACGATAGCTGTTCTGACCGCGGCCGGCGCTGATGCCCTTGCTGACGATCTTCGACTTGGTGCGCTTGCCGATGTGGATCATCTTGGTGCCGGTGTCGGCCTGCTGGCGATGGTGGGTGAGCGCGACCGAATGGAATTCGCCGCTGGAATCGTCGCCGAGCAGCACGCAGGACGGGTATTTCCAGGTGATCGCCGAGCCGGTCTCGACCTGGGTCCAGCTGATCTTGCTGCGCGCGCCGCGGCACTCGCCGCGCTTGGTCACGAAGTTGTAGATGCCGCCAACGCCGTTCTCGTCGCCGGGGTACCAGTTCTGCACCGTCGAGTATTTGATCTCGGCATCGTCCAGCACCACCAGCTCGACCACCGCTGCGTGCAACTGGTTCTCGTCGCGCATCGGCGCGGTGCAGCCTTCGAGATAGCTGACGTAGGATTTTTCTTCGGCGATGATCAGCGTGCGCTCGAACTGGCCGGTGTTGATCGCGTTGATCCGGAAGTAGGTGCTGAGTTCCATCGGGCAGCGCACGCCCTTTGGAATGAACACGAAACTGCCGTCGGAGAATACTGCAGCGTTCAACGCCGCGAAATAGTTGTCGCCCGCCGGCACCACGCTGCCGAGGTACTGGCGGACCAGCTCCGGATAATCGTGCAGCGCTTCTGAAATCGAGCAGAAAATCACGCCTTTTTCCGCCAGTTCCTTGCGGAATGTGGTGCCGACGCTCACCGAATCGAACACCGCATCGACGGCGACGCCCGCCAGCCTCGCGCGCTCGTGCAGCGGTACGCCGAGCTTGTCGTAGGTGTCGAGCAGTTCCTGCGGTACCTCGTCGAGCGACGCGTATTTGGCTTTCGGCGCGGAGTAGTAGCTGATCGACTGGAAATCGATCGGCGCGATGTCGAGCTTGGCCCAATGTGGCGGCGTCATCGTCAGCCAGTGGCGGTAAGCGGCGAGCCGCCATTCGGTCATCCACTCGGGCTCGTTCTTCTTCGCCGAAAGAAAGCGCACGACTTCTTCGCTGAGGCCCGGCGGCAGGGTGTCGGATTCGATGTCGGTGACGAAGCCGGCGTCGTAGCGGCGGCCGAGCTGTTCGATGATCTCGGCGTTCTTGACAGCTGCCGCCTGGGCAGGTGCGCGTTGCAAGATCTGCGGGTCGGGGCGATTCATGGGAACTCCTCAGCGGGCCGACAGCGCGACGGGTATGGTTTTGCGCGACGCTGCGCCAGCGGGCAGCGTCATGTCCGCCAGCGTGACGCGACGCAGGGCGTCGGCGACGACATCGTTGATCCGCCGCCAATTGGCGCGGGCGCCGCAGGACTGTTCGATCCCGCAGTGGCCGTCATGGACACTGCATTCGGTCATCGCCAGCGGGCCTTCCATCGCTTCGACGATCTCCACGAGGGAAATCTCGCTGGCCGGGCGGGCGAGACGGTAGCCGCCGGTCGCGCCACGAAAGGCCTGCACCAACCCCGCCTGCGCCAGGGGTTTCAACACTTTGGCGACCGTCGGTGCCTCCAGGCCCGCGCGCTCCGCCAAGCCGTTCGCGCTGAGCATGGTTTCGCTGGCGCTGGCCAGAACGGTCAGCACGACGGTTGCGTAGTCGGTGAGTTTGGTGACTCGAAGCATGGGTTATCGCAGGTCTCGGGCCGAGAGGATCGGCCGTCATCTTCATACAGGACTGAAATTGTACGCTTTCATCCTGAATGGCTCAATCCATGCTGCGCCAAGCGAATGATGGCGGTCATTACACCGCGCCGGCGCTGCTGCGCAGAATGCGCAACGTCCCCCCCGGACACAGGAGCCCGCCACGGGCACTGCCAGCCCACCACACCGTCCTCATCGTTCCAGTCCGCTGTCGAGCGTCTCTTCGGCGCGCGTCGTCCGCCACGTCCGCCGGCGAACGCTCGCATCTGCTGCGCTGGCGGTGACGGCTTTCGGAATCGCCAGCGGTGTTGCTTCCGTCTCGGGATCGGCGCATCGGTGATCGGCGGCATGGTCTGGGCCGCGATGCGGGCGACCGGGACGCTGTGACGAGCGGGAAAGCAGACGCCACCGCCGCGACACCACCGCCACACATGGCGCGGAATCATGGATAATTCCGAAGAATTCCAATGTGTTCGAGAGCCGCACCCCCATGTCGAAGAAAAAGATCGTCGCCCGTTTGTCGCCCATCCACGGCAATGGCGTATTCGCCGATGAAGCGATCCAGAAGGGCGATCGCATCGTGCGTTACAAGGGCAAGGTGAGGACGCACGACGAGGTGGACGAGGCCTACGGCGAAATCGACGAGAACGGCCACACCTTTCTGTTCACCCTCAACGACGACTATGTGATCGATGCCAATGTCGACGGCAATGTCGCGCGCTGGATCAATCACAGCTGCGCGCCCAACTGCGAGGCGGTACTCGAAGAAAACAGCAAGGGCAAAGGCCACAAGGACAAGGTGTTCATCGAAGCGATCCGCGAAATCGAGCCCGGCGAAGAGCTGACCTACAACTACGGGATCGTGCTCGACGAGCCGCATACCGCGAAGTTGAAGAAAATCTGGGGCTGCAAATGCGGCGCCAGGAAGTGCACGGGCACGATGCTGCAGCCCAAGCGCTGAAGCGACAGCGGCGTTCTCGCCAAACTCCGCAAGGCCGAAATGACAGCGGATACGCCGGGCATGGCGTTTCCATGACTTAAGACAGTCGTCCGCACCGGACGACTGCCGCACGATGCGGTCACGTTTCTTCCGGACCTCGCCATGCGTTCACTGCTTCTCGCGATGGTCGTCTCGCTGCCTCTGCCGACGCTCGCCCTCGACATCGACGGCAAGGTCGATCCCACGGAATGGTCCAGCGCACAGCGGGTCGACGATTTCCGCATGACCCAGCCGCTGACCCGCGAGCCGAGCCGGCACGCGACCGAAGCCTGGTACATGGCGACCGCCGATGGGCTTGCGTTCGCGTTCCGCAACCATCAACCCAGCGATGTTCCGCGCACGCGACAGCGGTTCCAGCGCGACGACAACGGCAACGTCGATCGCGTGAATGTCTATGTCGATTTCGACGGCGACGGGCGCAGCGGCTACAACTTCATGCTGGCGTTGTCCGACGGGATCGGCGATGGCACGATCGCCAACGAAAACCAGTTCAATACCGACTGGGATGGCGCCTGGCAGCATGCAGTGTCCGAGGACGGCGACAGTTGGTCCGCCGAGATCCTGATTCCCTGGCATATCGCACCGATGCGGCGTACCGACGGCGACACCCGCACGATCGGTCTTTCGCTCGACCGTGTGGTCGGCGACACCGGCGAGCGCATGGCGTGGCCGGCGGTGAGTTACACCGAGCAGCGTTACCTCAGTGCATTGCAGAAGGTCGAAGTGCCGCAGTTCAGCCAGTCGCTGCTCGCGGTCACGCCGTATATCGTCGGGCTGTACGACAACATCGATGGCGGGGCGGACATCGATGCCGGGGTCGACCTCTTCTGGAAGCCCAACGGCCAGTTCCAGCTCAGCGCCACGCTCAACCCGGATTTCGGTCAAGTCGAGAGCGACGGCATCGTCGTCAATTTCAGCGCAATCGAAACCTTCTTCGGCGACAAACGCCCGTTCTTCACCGAGAACCAGGGCTATTTCGAGGTGCCGTTCGGTTCGCTCGGCAACGCCCAGCAGTTGATCTATACCCGGCGCGTCGGCGCGCCCGCCGACGACGGCAGCGGTTCCGGCGACGTGACCGCTGCGGTCAAGATCAATGGCAGTGTCGGCGGTTTCGGCTACGGCGTGTTCGCGGCCACCGAGGGCGACAGCGTCGGTCGCGATTTTTATGCCCTGCGCGCGACCCGCGGATTCGAGGGGCAGAGCATCGGCGCGATGGTGACGCGGGTGAATCGCCCGTTCCTCGGTCGCGAGGCGACGGTATATTCCTTCGATCACCAATGGGCACCGGACGCGCGCTGGAATATCCGCACCAATCTCGTCGGCTCCAGTATCGACCAGCGTGGCGAAACCGTGCGCGATACCGGTGCCCAAGTGCGGATCGACCATGAACTCGGCGACGGCTGGCGCCAGCAGTTCTACATGCTGCATAGCGGAGGAGACCTGCAGCTCAACGACTTCGGTTTCCTCGATCGCAACAATTTCAATTACGCGCGTTATGAAATCTCGCGACGGTTCACGTCGCTGCCGGAGAGTTCACCCTACGCATCCCACCAGTGGCGGGTCGCGGCCTCGCGGCGCAGCAACGATAATGGCGTGCATATCGGCAATGCCTTCGCGGTCAACCGCAACAGTGAACGCCGCGACGGCGGCAATCAGTTCTTCGAGATCGCGGCTTGGACGCCGGGCCACGACGATCTGATCACCCGGGGCAACGGCGTGGTCGATCATCCGGGAAAGCTGTATGCGTTCGCCGAGCGCTTCTTCCCGAGGAAAAAACACTGGTCCTTCTACGGGAGCGTGAACTACAACGCCGAAGGACTCGGCGGTATCGACCGCGGGGCATGGGCGCTCTACCTTGAGCCAACCTACGCCGTCAACGACAATCTCAGCGTCTTCGCCGGCCTGGAATTGCAACGCAATCCTGACCTGACCCTGTGGCGTGGCGGCGATCTGCTGGGTACGTTCGGTTCCGAACAGGTTTTCCTCAACGCAGGCACCGCCTGGTTGATCGGCTCGAAGCAGGAACTGCGCGTCCGTCTCGAAGCGCTGGGGCTTGATGCCGAGGCCAAACGCGCTTGGCGGGTCGCGGCTGACGGTACGCCGGTGCGCAGCCACGATGCGCTCGATGATTTCGCCCTGCGCAATCTCGGCTTCCAGGTGCGCTACCGCTACGAATTCGCGCCGCTGTCGTACCTGTATCTGGCTTACGTCCGTGGGGGCTCCCTGTTCGGCGCTGGTGCCGGCCCATATTCGGTGCGGGACGAGTTCAGCGGCGCGTTCGACCTCCGCGATAGCGAGCAATTGCTGGTGAAGCTGTCCTACCGGTTCGAGATCTGAAGGCGACGGGATCTGAGGTTGCACGGCCGTCCCGACGATTACCGGTCGAGCTTGATGACCACACGTCCGTCCTGGATCAGGGTGCCGGACACCCGCCTCGAGCCGAGAGTGTCGAGCATGCGCTGCTCCAGCCGGTAGACCGGCTCGTTGCGCGCATAGTCGCGCAGCCAGCCGTTGATCAGCTCGCGTCCTGTCGTGGTCATCCGGTCGCCGAGCAACGGCAGTTGAACCGATTCCAGCTCGGGTTCTTCCAGGTACAGCGCATGGCTGCGGGTGTCGTAGCGCAGACCGCTGGTGATCGCGAAATGCCCGGTATGCCTGTCGCTACGCATGCCGAGACCGTCGATACCCACGTCGAAATCCAGGTGTAGTCGAGAACTGTCCGGTGGGATCGAGATCTGTGGCTGGCTCACGGTGAGGTCGACAAGCCCGCCTGCCGCGTCGTATCTGCGTGGGTAGTGCCTGTCGAGATACTCCTGCAACTGCGGTGTGGAGAAGACGAGCTGGTTGCCGAGCAGCGCGCTGGCGGCGTTCAGGGTCGCGCAGCCGCTCAAGTAGACTGCGACGGAGAAGAGTGCAGCGGAGCGCAGGAAAGCGCGGCGCGTGCCGGTCATGATGGCGACTCCTGGGTCAGGTCGGAAGCTGAGACCGGAAGCTTATGCCAAGAGCGTGGACTGTTGTGCCCGCCGCTCGTGCCGGATGGCTGACAATGATGCACCTTTCAGGGGTGCGCAGTACCCAAGGTGTAGCCGCGCAAACTATCGATCGCGCAGGGACGGACGTACACCGTTGAGCGTGCAGAGACGGGGATACCGCTTGTAAGCGTTCGACCGGTATTCGGGGTGTCGGTGATGCGGGAGCGTGGAGAGACAGGTCCATTGGCCATGGCAGTGAGTCGTAACGGGAGACACAAAAAAGCCGTATTCCTTGCGGAATACGGCTTTTTCTCCATCGCGGGCGAACCCGCGGGAATCATCGTACGGCTGCGGTGCTCAGGCCGTGGCGGCGTCCTTGAGTTTCTTCATCGGACGGACCTTGACCTTCACGGTGGCCGGCTTGGCGGCGAAAGTGGTTTCCTGACCGGTGAACGGATTGATGCCCTTGCGCTTCGGCTTGGCGGCAACGCTGACGGCAGTGATCTTCAGCACGCCCGGCAACACGAACATGCCAGCCCCTTTCTTGCCGACCGATGCGTGAATGGCCGCCTCGAGAGCAGCCATGACACTGCGCACGTCCTTCGCGGCGACGTCCGTCGCGCCAGCGATATGGGCGATCAGCGCGGACTTGCTCATCACGTCCTTGATCGGCTTCGGGGTAGCCGGCTTGGCAGCGGCCTTCTTGGCGGCAGGTTTCTTTTTGGTTGCCATGAGAGTTCGATTTCCTCGTCGAATGGGGTTGATTTGTGGCTGGGCCGGACGATATGCCGACTTGCGCACTGTAGGCCAAGGTCGTGCTGACGCCAAGTCCCCTGGAAGGCTTTTTTTCAGGCTTTTTTGATTTCCCTGCTTTCGGCCGACCGTGGGTTCGTGGAGTTCGGACGCAAGACACATGAGATTTCGTGGGTTCGCCCGGATAAAGCCGCGGTGGGTGCCGCCGATGGCAGCGCGATTCGATTCGTGGCAGCTCGGAACGGACCGGTCGCCATGTTGAAACTGCTTCCGGTCGCGGCTTGTTTCGGACCGGATGCTTCGAACGCTTGTGAGTCCGGGCACCCGGTTGATCGAAGCGTTCGCGGCAATCGCATCGCCCGTTCAGGCGCTGTCGAGGTCATGGGCCGTCGCCGTTCATCAATACATCCGATGCTGCACCGACGATCAATGGGTCTGCGCTGCGTGCGCTGCGCGGGTCCTTCCCAGGATATGGCAAGGTATCGAGGAAATGACGCATGCAGTTGAGTCGCGCCCGTTTCTTGTCGTCGGATTTGACGACCAGCCAAGGAGAATCCGCAGTGTCCGTATGGAAAAACATCGCATTCTTGGCTTCGGTGTATTCCGACCATTTATCCAGCGATTCCAGATCGATCGGCGAGAGCTTCCAATGCTTGAGCGGGTCGTTGCGGCGGGCTTTGAACCGTCGCAACTGCTCTTCGCGACTGACCGAGAACCAGAACTTGTAGACACGGATGCCGCTGCGCACGAGCATCCGTTCGAATTCAGGGGCTTCGCGCAGGAATTCCAGATATTCCGCAGACGAACAGAAGCCCATCACGCGTTCGACACCGGCGCGGTTGTACCAGCTGCGGTCGAAGAACACGAGTTCGCCCGCAGTCGGCAGATGTTCGATATAACGCTGGAAATACCATTGGCCCCGCTCTTGGTCGTTCGGCTTTTCCAGCGCGACCACGCGCGCGCCGCGCGGGTTGAGATGTTCGGTGAAGCGCTTGATGGCGCCACCCTTGCCTGCGGCATCGCGACCCTCGAACAGGATGATGACGCGCTGGCCCGTGGCCTTGACCCAATTCTGCACCTTCAACAATTCGATCTGCAGCCTCTTCTTTTCGGCCTCGTACTCGCCGCGGCGCAGACGGGTGCGGTAGGGGTAGCCTACGGGTAACGGTGCGCTGGTACTGTCTTCGTCGGTCAGCGGTACCGCATCCATCCTTTGCGCGGCTTCGATGGAAAGACCGGGTTCGAGCACAGGCATCGCCGCGGTGCCCACGCTCTCCGGAAGGATGTTGGCTTCCGTCGTGACTTGCGCGAGCTTGCGTGCGCGGGTCTTGCGTGGCGGATTCGGCTTGCGGGGCGCTGTGGCGCTGCGGGAACGGGGCACTGGCGAGGCTCCTGACGGCGGTGAAAATGCCCGGTACCTGCTGCGGTACGCGGGAAACCGATGTCATCGTCTGTCGACGGTGCGCGACGCGCTTGAGCAGAGTCAAGTTTTGTTCGATTTGTCAGCCTTGAATTCGCGTTCAGGCCGCTTCGTAAGCCCCGTAGCCGCGCAGGCGGCGATAGCGGAGGTCGAGCAGTTCACCGACCGGCAACGCTGCCAGCGCATCCAGTTCGTTGATCAGGATCGGCTTGAGGCGTTTCGCCATTTGCACCGGGTTGCGATGCGCGCCGCCGATGGGTTCGCGGACGATCTTGTCGATCAGGCCGAGCTCATGCAGGCGCTTTGCGGTGATTGCCATCGCCTGCGCGGCCTCCTGTTTCTTGTCTGCGGTTTTCCACAGGATCGAGGCACAGCCTTCCGGCGAGATCACCGAGTAGGTGCTGTATTCGAGCATCAGGGTGCGGTCCCCGACGCCGATTGCGAGCGCGCCGCCGGAACCGCCTTCGCCGATCACGGTGCAGAGGATCGGGACTTTCAGTTCGGACATTTCCAGCAGGTTGCGGGCGATGGCTTCGGACTGTCCGCGCTCCTCGGCATCGATCCCGGGCCATGCGCCGGCGGTGTCGATGAAGGTAAGAACCGGCAACCGGAAGCGCTCGGCCATCTTCATCAGGCGCAGCGCCTTGCGATAACCCTCGGGTTTGGGCATGCCGAAATTGCGGCGGACTTTGGCCTTGGTGTCGCGGCCTTTCTCGTGTCCGATGACCATCACGCTGCGTCCGCCGATACGGGCCAGGCCGCCGACGATGGCGTTGTCGTTGGCGAAGGCGCGGTCGCCGGCGAGTTCCTGGAACTCGTCGCAGATCACGCGCAGGTAGTCGAGCGTGTATGGCCTTGCCGGATGCCGTGCCAGCTGCGAAACCTGCCAGGCGCTGAGGTCGCGGAAGATCTGCGCGGTGCGCCGGCGCAACTTGTCCTGAAGCGCGTGGATTTCGGCGTCGATATTGACCTCGGGGCCAGTGCTGGCATGGCGCAGTTCCTGGATCTTGGCCTCCAGGTCGGCGATCGGCTTTTCGAAGTCGAGGTAATTCGGATTCATGCGCGGAGATGGGCCGTGGACCAGAGGATCGCAAGTCTAGCCGAGGATTCCGGAGAATACCGTACGACTGCGTATGGACACGCCATGGCAAGGCGGACCCGGCCGGGTCGTCATCACGGCAGTCATCAGGCCCAAGGCTTGCTCATTGCCACTTTCACCGTACGTACGCCGGGCAACGCACGCAGCCCGCTCGGCAGGTCGGCCTCCACGCGAACCGACTGCGGGCCGTTGAGATCGAGTGTGCCGGCGGTGCCTTGCGGAAGCAGCAGGTCGTAGCGCAATGGCGTTGGCCCCGGGCGATGTTGTGCGAGCAGACCGTCGATCCGCTGCATCAGCCCGGGCTCGCGCAGGTCCAGCCGCAGAGACAGCCGCTGTGCCTGTTGTGCGCAGATCTGGCGGTAGTCCCAGCAGCGCCGGGCACGCAGCGAGAAGCCGCCGCTGAATTCGTCCTCACGCAGACCACCTTCGATCACCAGGATCCGGTCCCGGGTGAGCAGCGTCTGGTATTCGAAAAATGCCTCGGCGAAGAAGGCGCATTCGATCCGTCCACGGCCGTCCTCCAGATGGACGAATGCCTGGGAGTCGCCGCGTTTGCGCATGCCGACCACTTGGCCGGCGAGAATCACGGTCGCTTCTGCACGCCATTGGCGACCACCGCCGTCCGCATCGCCGCCGGCACGCTGGCCACGCCCGCGTGAAGACTGCGCCCCTTCCCACAGCTGATCGAGCTTGCCCAGGTCGGTGCCGACCAGCGCGTTCAATTCTTCCCGATAAGGGTCGAGCGGATGGCCGCTGAGGTAATGGCCGAGGGTTTCGCGCTCACCCGCGAGCTTCTGCGACAGCGGCCAGTCCGACGTTTCCGGCAGTTCGAGTTTCAGCTCCGGTGCGGCTTCGGCGAAGCTGCCGAACAACGAGACCTGCCCTGCGTCGCGTTCGCGCGCCAGCTGCTCGGTGGCTTTCAGCACTTCCGGCAATTGCAGCAACAGCGACGGCCGGTTGCCGCCCAGCGCATCCAGCGCACCGGCGCTGACCAGGGCTTCGAGCGTGCGCCGGTTGAGCTTGCTGCTGTCGACGCGCTTGCAGAAATCGAGCAGATCGGCGTATGCGCCGCCGCGATGGCGTTCTTCCGCGATGGCATCACAGGCGCCGCGGCCGACGCCTTTCACGGCACCCAGGCCGTAGCGGATCGTATGGTCGTCCATGGCCTCGAACATGAAGCCCGACGCATTCACGTCCGGCGGCATGACCAGCAGGCCCAGCGTCCGCGCTTCGTCGAGAAAACCGACGACCTTGTCGGTGTTGTCCATGTCCGAGGACAGCACCGCCGCCATGAATTCGGCCGGGTAGTGCACCTTCAGCCACGCGGTCTGATAGGCGACCAGCGCATAGGCGGCCGAGTGCGATTTGTTGAAGCCGTACTCGGCGAATTTCTCCATCAGGTCGAAGATCTGCGTCGCGGTGCGCGGATCGACGCCGCGTTCGGCCGATCCCGCCTCGAACTTGGCGCGTTCCTTGGCCATTTCCTCGGCTTTCTTCTTGCCCATCGCGCGGCGCAGCAGGTCGGCGCCGCCCAGCGAATAGCCGGCCAGCACCTGGGCGATCTGCATCACCTGTTCCTGGTACACGATCACGCCGTAGGTCGGCTTCAGTACCGGCTCCAGCGCCGGGTGCGGATAGCTGACCTCGGTGCGACCGTGCTTGCGGTCCACCCATTCGCGATCCATCCCCGAGCCCAGCGGGCCGGGGCGGAACAGCGCGGCGAGCGCGATGATGTCTTCGAAGGTGTCGGGCTTGGCGCGCTTGAGCAGCTCGCGCATGCCCCGCGATTCGAACTGGAAGACCGCGACGGTGTCGCCGCGCGCGAACAGTTCGTAAGTCGATTTGTCGTCGAGCGGCAGATCGGTGATGTCGAGAAGGGCGTCGACCGCCGCTTTCCCGGCGTTGATCGCCTTCACGGCCCAATCGATGATCGTCAGCGTGCGCAGGCCGAGGAAGTCGAACTTCACCAGGCCGATCGTTTCGACGTCGTCCTTGTCGAACTGGGTGACCGGGTTCTTGCCGCCGCCCTGGCCGTCGTGTTCGGCGAACAGCGGGCAGAAATCCGACAGCGGATCCGGCGCGATCACCACGCCACCGGCGTGTTTGCCGGCGTTGCGGGTCAGGTCTTCGAGGTCCAGCGCCAGGTCGATGAGTTCGCGGAAATCCTCTTCGGTGTTGTAGCGCTCGACGAATTCGCCGATCGCGCGTTCCGGGTCTTTTCTGGCTTTTTCGCTGCGGCCCAGGACGTCTTCCAGCGACAGCGGGTCGGCCGGCTGCAGCGGAATCAGTTTGGCGATGCCGTCGACGAAGCCGTACGGATAGCCCAAGACGCGACCGGTGTCGCGCACCACCGCCTTCGCCGACATCGTGCCGTAGGTGATGATCTGGCTGACCCGGTCGCGACCGTACTTGGCGGCGACGTAATCGATCACCTCGTCGCGGCGGTCCATGCAGAAGTCGATGTCGAAGTCGGGCATCGACACGCGTTCGGGGTTGAGGAAACGCTCGAACAGCAGGTCGTAGGGCAGCGGATCCAGATCGGTGATGCCCAGCGCCCATGCGACCAGCGAACCGGCGCCGGAGCCGCGGCCGGGACCGACCGGGATGCCCTGCGCTTTGCCCCAGTTGATGAAGTCGGCGACGATCAGGAAGTAGCCCGGGAAGCCCATCGACACGATCACGCCAAGCTCGATTTCCAAGCGTGCGTCGTAGCTGGCGCGATCGTGGCCCGCGGCCATCGGATATTTCCGCAGGCGTTTTTCGAGACCGTCGCGCGCTTCCTTGCGCATCCAGCTGTCGAGCGTGTGGTCGCTCGGTACCGGGAATGCCGGCAGGTAGTACTTGCCCAGCGAGAGTTCGAGGTTGCAGCGTTTGGCGAGATCGACCGCGTTGTCGATCGCATCCGGCACGTCGGCGAACAGCGCCGACATCTCCTCGTTCGTTTTCAGGTACTGCTGTGCGGTGTAGTCGCGCGGGCGTTTCGGATCGTCGAGGACACGCCCGGACGAGATGCAGACGCGCGCTTCGTGGGCCTCGAAGCCGTCGGCGTCGAGAAAACGCACATCGTTGCTGGCGACGACCGGCAATCCGCGCTCGGCCGCTGCGTGCAGCGCGAACGCGTTGAACGGGGTTTCGGCTTCGAAACCGCAGCGGGTCAGTTCGAGATGGAAGCGGTCGTCGAAATGCCGCTGCCAGTCGGCCAAGGACTGCAGCGCGAGATCGGGGCGATTGCCGGCAAGCAGTTGCCCGGCCTGACTGTGGCGACCGGCGAGCGCGAACAGCCCGGCGTTGGCGTCCTGCAGCCACTGCGGGCGGACCATCACCCCGTCGTGGCGCTGGCCTTCCATCCACGCCCGGCTGAGCAGCCGCGACAGCGACAGGTAGCCGCTGCGGTCCCGGCACAGCAGGGTCAGCTTCCAGGGCGTCTCGTCGCCTTCCGCGACGCTGATGTCGGCCCCGGCGATGGGCTTGATGCCCGCACCTTCTGCAGCCTTGTAGAACTTGACCAGCGCGAACAGGTTGTTGCGGTCGGTCATCGCCACCGACGGCTGCCCTTGCGCCACGCAGCGGCCGACGAGTTCCGGGATGCGGATCGTCGAATCGGCGAGCGAATACTCGCTGTGCAGGTGGAGATGGACGAAGCGGGAGGACATCGGCGGGCCGGCAAGCGCAGCTCGTCAGGTTATGGCCCGGGGAACGTTCCGGCAAGGCTTGACGTCCGTATTTCGACCCTGCGACCGGCCGCGAGGGAGCCTCTGCCCCCTCGCGGATGGACGTTCTGGTGGGCCCATTACAGGATGATCGGGCCACCGTTGCAGCGGAACCGGCGACTGGTCCGCGAGGTCGCGCCTGAGCTGTTGGTCACGGTGACGGTCACCGTCAGGTAGTCGTTGATCGCGCAATATCCGTAGAGGTCGCTGTGTCCAGGATCGTTGATGACGGTGCCGTACACGGACCAGGCGACGGTGGCCGCGCTGCCGGAGCTGTAGTCGATGAAGCAGTAGAAGCGACCGCCACCGTTGTCCAGCGGGCAGGCGAAGGTCGTGATGGTCGGAACAGCGGCCTGCGCCGGGGTAGGGGTCATCAGACCGGCGGACAGGGTTGCAGCGAGTGCGGCAGTGAGCGCTGCGGTACGGGTGAATACGTGATGCATGTTCATCTCCTTATGGGTGCAGTGTCGGGATCGGGCGTCCCCCTGACTGCAGCGCGTGCGGTCGTTCTCTGTGGGAGGACGACGCGCGTGCCCTGACGTGCGCTGCAGCCGATCGATGGTATCAATCGTCCAGGCTGCGGACGCCTGCCGTGGCCCGGCGCGTGCGTTCCATCACGGGGTGCGCCGACGGATGGTCCTCTATCGGCCAGGGGCAGGGGTGCCGCGAACGGCCAGGGCTTCCCGTACTGGCGCGTAACTGCGCCGATGCTCCGGGCACGGCCCGTAGGCGACCAGCGCCGTGAGATGCGCCGGGCTGGGATAGCCCTTGTTGCGGTCGAAACCGTACTGCGGGTGCAGGGCATGCAGTTCGCGCATGCGCCGGTCGCGCGCGACTTTCGCGAGGATCGAGGCGGCCATGATCGCCGGCTCGATCGCATCGCCGCCGACCAGCGCTTCCGCTGGGCAGGGCAGGCCCCGGGGCAGGCGGTTGCCATCGATGCGTGCGGCGTCCGCCGATGGCGACAGCCCCTCGATCGCGCGGCGCATGCCGACGAGGGTCGCCTGCAGGATGTTGAGCCGGTCGATCTCGCCGCATTCGACGAATTCGATCCGCCATGCCAGCGCGCGCTCGACGATCAGCGGATAGAGCGCTTCGCGCCGCATTTCGCTGAGTTTCTTGGAGTCGTTCAAGCCCTCGATCGGGCGCTGCGGATCGAGGATGACGGCCGCGACCGACACCGGCCCCGCCAGCGGGCCGCGACCGGCTTCATCGACGCCAGCGATCCGCAGTGCAGGCGTGCCTGCGATCGTGGTCGGCATGCCTTCAAGCCGTCGGCCCCCGAACAGCGTCCCGGGGCCGGCGTCGCGCGAAGCTCTGCGTCGGCTCATGGTGCGATGGTGGCAGGCGCGGTGTCGACCGGTGTCGAAACCATCAATGCGGCCACCGCATCGGCGGCGCGGGCGGATGCGTCGCAGCGCAATTGCCTGTGGATATCGACGAAGCGCGGCAGCAGTGCGTCCACCATGTCCGGTTGGCCGAACCAGCGCAGGCAGGCGGCGGCCAGCTTGTCCGGCGTGCAGTCGTGCTGCAGCAATTCCGGAACCAGCGGCGCATCCGCCAGCACGTTCGGCAGACTGACGAAGCGCGACTTGAGCAGGCCGAGCCGGGTCACGATGCGGTAGGTCGTGGGCGAAATCCGGTGGCCGACCACCATCGGCCGTTTGCAGAGCATGCCTTCGAGCGCGGCCGTGCCCGATGCCAACAGCACCACGTCGCTGGCGATCATCGCGCGCTGCGCGTCGCCATCCAGCACCTGCACGCGCACCGCGAGTTTCGGCTGCAGATGCAACTGTTCGCGGATGGCGGCGGCGCATTGCGCGTTCGCCGCCGGCAACAGGATCAGCAGGGACGGAATCCGCTGCGCGATCAGGTCTGCGGCATCCAGGAAGATGGGCAGCATCCTCGCGATTTCGCCGAGCCGGCTGCCCGGCAGCAGCGCCAGCACCGGTCCGTGTTCGGGAACCGCCAGCCCATGCCGTGCGGCGCGGCGATCGGGCTCCAGCGGAATCGCATCGGCCAGTGGATGGCCGACGAAACGCGCGTCCACCGCGTGCTTCGCGTAGATCGGTGGCTCCATCGGGAACAGGCAGAGCACGCGGTCCGCGCTTTCGCCGATCTTCGCGGCGCGCTCTTCCCGCCAGGCCCAGACCGACGGGCTGACATAGTGCACGGTGCGGATGCCGCGATGCTTGAGCCATTTCTCCACGCCCAGATTGAAATCGGGCGCGTCGATGCCGATGAAGACGTCGGGGTTCCAGGCCGATACGCGCTTGCGCAGACGCCAGCGCAGTCGCAGCAGGCGCGGCAGATGCGCCAGCACTTCGGCCAGCCCCATCACCGCAAGTTCCTGACTGTCGTGCCAGGCATCCAAACCCTCCGCACGCATCGCCGGGCCGCCGATGCCGGCGAATTCCGCGTCGGGGAAGCGTATCCGCAATTCGGCGATCAGACCTGCACCGAGCTGGTCGCCGGAGGCTTCGCCTGCGACCAGGGCGATCTTCATCGGAGCTCCGTCACGGCGCGAGGCCCATGCGCGGATCAGCGCAACAGCGGCCGTTCGCCGCGTTCGATGAAATCGAGGAACGCGCGCACGTCGTCACTGGATTCGGCCAGTGCGGCGAGCTGCTGCTTGGCATCGACCAGATTCGCGCCGGACATGTACAGCGCGCGGTAGGCGCGTTTGATCGCGGCCACGCGCTCGCTGTCGAAACCGCGGCGCTTGAGACCTTCGCTGTTGATGCCGCGCGGCCGGCCGTAGTCTTCCTGCGCCACCATCAGATACGGCGGCACATCGCCGTTGACGAACGCACCCATGCCGATGAAGGCGTGCGCGCCGATCCGGCAGAACTGGTGCACGCCGGTGAAACCGCTGAGGATCACGTGGTCGCCCACTTCGACATGGCCGGCGAGCGTGGCGTTGTTCGAGAACACGCAATGATCGCCGACCCGGCAGTCGTGGGCGACATGGGTGTAGGCGAGGAACCAGTTGTGGTTGCCGATGCGGGTGATGCCGCCGCCGCTGCCGGTACCGCGGTTGATGGTGACGAACTCGCGGATGGTGTTGCCGTCGCCGATGGCCAGCGCGGTGCGCTCGCCGGCGAATTTCTTGTCCTGCGGGTCGCCGCCGATCGCGGCGTGGCCGTGGATGCGATTGTCGCGGCCGATCGTGGTCGGGCCGTGCAGGCTGCAGTGCGGGCCGATGCGGGTGTTGTCGCCGATCTCGACGCCTGGACCGATCACCGTGAACGGCCCGATCTCCACGTTCGCGCCGATGCGTGCACCGGGGTCGATCTGCGCCAGCGGACTGATGCCGGTGCGGCTCATCGTCTTCGCGCCTCAGTTCTGCGCTTCGGCGCAGAGGAAATCGGCGCGCGCGGCCTCGTTGCCGTCGACGCTGGCCGTGCCGCTGTACCAGGCCATGTTGCGGATGCGGCGCTTGATCGACACTTCCAGGGTCATGCGATCACCGGGGACGATGATCTTGCTGAAGCGGGCATTCTCGACCTTGACCAGATAGAACACCTTGTCCTCGATCGCGGCGCCTTTGCTCAACTGGTAGAGCACGCCGCCGGCCTGCGCCAGCGCTTCGATCACCAGTACGCCCGGCATCACCGGCTGCGCCGGGAAGTGGCCCTGGAAGAAGGGTTCGTTGATGGTCAGGTTCTTGTAGGCGACCACGCGCTTGTTGCGCTCGAATTCGATCACGCGATCGATCAGCAGGAACGGATACCGATGCGGCAGCAGCTTCTGGATATCGCTCGCGCTGAGCGGCAGCGCGGGCTGCAGGTCGGTGTCGCTGGTCTCGATCGACGTCATCGCGGTTCCTTGTTTCGCCCGCCGATGTCTCGGGCCAGGGCATCAAGCTGTTTGAAGCGGGCGGCGCTCTTGCGCCAGCTGCGGTTGTCCATCAGCGGCGTACCCGACGAATACTCGCCGGGCTCGCGGATCGTGCTGGTGACCAGGCTCATCGCCGTGACCACCACCCGGTCGCACACTTCCAGATGGCCAAGGATACCCGCGCCGCCGCCGATCAGGCAGTAGCGGCCGATGGTGGCGCTGCCGGCGACGGCGGAACAGCCTGCCATCGCGGTGTGCGCGCCGATACGCGCGTTGTGGCCGATCTGGATCTGGTTGTCGAGGCGCACGTCTTCTTCGAGCACGGTATCGTCGAGCGCGCCGCGGTCGATGGTGGTGTTGGCGCCGATCTCGCAATCGTCGCCGATGGTCACGCCGCCGAGTTGCGGCACCTTGAGCCAGTGGCCGTGCTCCATCGCGAGGCCGAAGCCGTCCGCCCCGAGCACCGCGCCGGGATGGATCAGCACCCTGCGGCCGAGGCGCACGCGACGGACCAGGGTGACGCGTGCGCTCAGTTCGCTGCCGGCGCCGATCGCGCAGTCCTCGCCGATGACGCAGCCCGGGCCGATGAAGGCCCCGGCATCCACGCGCGTACGCGGGCCGATGCTGACGAAGGCCGCGATGCTGGCGTCGGGCGCGATCTCCGCCGACGGGTCGATCGCCGCGCTGGCGTGGATGCCCGGCACGAATGCCGGGCGGTGGTCGAACAACGCGGACATTTTCGCGAACGCGGCGTAGGGATCCTTTGCGATCAACGCATCGCGGGCATAACCTTCGGCGTCCTCTTCGCGCATCACCACCAGGCCCGCGCGGCAGTCGTCGAGCTGGCTGCGATAGCGGGGATTGGCCAGGAACGCGAGCTGCGAAGCGCCGGCGCGCGCAAGCGTGGCGACGCCATCGATGCGACGCTCGCCGTCGCCGCGCAGGATCAGGTCGAAGCGTTCGGCCAGCGCGGCGGCGGTGTGGTGATGCGTCGGCATGGGGCGTGCGGTCCGCAGCTCAGCGCGTCGTGGTCAGAACGCGCCGCCGAAGGTGAACTGCAGCCGTTCCAGATCGTCGGTTTCCTCGCTGCGCAGCGGGAACGCGTAGCTGATCGAGATCGGGCCGACCGGTGCGCGCCACAGCAGGGCGACACCGGCCGATGCGCGCAGTTCGCCCACGTCGAAGCTGTCGACATCCTTGAAGACGTTGCCGGCATCGAGGAACGCCGAGACGCGCGCTGCGGGGGTGTCGAGCAGCGCCGGGAAATACATTTCCAGCGAACCGGTGGTCTTCACCGCGCCGCCGATCGGCTGGCGGAACGAACTGCCGGTCGCGAAATCGACCGGACCCAGGGTGTTGTCGCGGAAACCGCGCAACGAGCGCACGCCGCCGGCGTAGAAGTTCTCGAAGAACGGCAGGCCGGTCCCCACGACGACACGGTCGAGCGTGGTGCCCGGTGCGCAATCGGCGTCGGAATAGGTCTTGCGCGGAATCGGCGGCGGACTGCCTTCAGCGCGGCACATCACGCGGATGCTGTCGCTGCCGTAGCTGTCGCCATAACCCAACTGCGCGCGCGTGTTCAGGACCATGTAGCGGTTCAACGGCCAGTATTTCGAGAACTCGTAATTGAGCTTGAAATACTCGGCGGTCGAGCCGGGCAGGGTGACTTCCGCCGACAGGCGCTGGTAGGTACCGTAGGTCGGCGTGAAGAAGTCGTTGCGGGTATCGCGCGCCCAGCCCAGCTCGGCACGCCAGGAGTGGAACGTGCTCTGGCCGAAGGCATCGATGTAATCGGTGACCGTTCGCGGCGACGAGCCCGGGAACGCCAGGATCTGGTTGCGGTCGATGCCGAACACCAGCGAGACGCTGTCGTTCTCGGTCAGCGGCAGGCCGAGCACGGCCTGCGCTGCGGCGCTGGTGCTCGAATACTGCGCTGTGTTGAAGTCGGAGTTGTCGAACTCGCGCCACCACATGTTGTAGCCGAGCGACAGGCCTTCATCGGTGAAATAAGGGTTCAGGAACGAGAACGAATAGCGCTGCAGGTAAGTGTTGCGCTGCACTTCCACGCTGATCTGGTTGCCGGTGCCCAGGAAGTTGTTCTGCGACAGCTGCAGGGTGGTGGTCAGCCCCGACAGCTGCGAATACCCGAAGCCGAAGGTGAAACTGCCCGACGTGGTTTCCTTGACGTTGAAGACCACATCGACCTGGTCGCTGGTGCCGGCCACGGGCACGGTTTCGACTTCGACCGAACCGCTTTCGAAGAAGCCCAGCCGCTGCAGGCGGACCTTGGAGCGGTCGATCGCGGCCTGCGAGAACCACGCGCCCTCGAACTGGCGCATTTCGCGGCGCAGCACTTCGTCGGTGGTGCGGGTGTTGCCCTTGAAGGCGAGGCGGCGCACGGTGACGCGCGGGCCGGGCACGACCTGCAGATTGATGCCGACGGTGCGTTTTTCGCGATTGATATCGGGGATCGGATTCACTTCGGCGAAGGCGTAGCCGATGTTGCCGAGCGCCGCGATGATCGAGTCGGAAGTCAGTTCCAGGAAGGTGCGCGAGAAGATCTGGCCTTCCTTGACCAGCACGTAACGCTTGATCTGTTCCTGCGACAGCACGGTGTCGCCGGTGATCTTCACCTCGGACAGCGTGTAGATCTCGCCTTCGGTCATGCCGGCGGTGACGTACATGTCCTTCTTGTCCGGACTGATCGCCACCTGGGTGCTGTCGACGCTGAAGTCGACGTAGCCGCGGTCGAGGTAGAACTCGTTGAGTTTTTCAAGATCGCCGGAGAGTTTTTCGCGGGAATACTGGTCGTCGCGGCGATACCAGCTGAGCCAGTTGCTCTCGTTCGATTCCCAGCGCTCGCGCAGTTGCTCTTCCTCGAATTTCTCGTTGCCGGTCAGATTGATGTGGCGGATGCGCGCGGCCTTGCCTTCGTTGATGTTGATGGTGACGTCGACGCGGTTGCGGTCCAGGCGGGTGATGGTCGGGTTGATCTCGACGTTGTACTTGCCGCGATTGTTGTAGGCGCGGTTGAGTTCCAGCGTGACCCGGTCCAGCGCCAGGCGGTCGTAGGTTTCGCCCTCGGCGATACCGATTTCCTTGAGGTTCGTCATCAGGTCCTCGGTCTTGAGGTCCTTGTTGCCGGACAGCGTGAGGGTGTTGATCGCGGGCCGTTCGGTGACCGTGACCACGAGAATGCCTCCGTCCCGATCGAGGCGGATGTCCTCGAAGAAGCCGGTCTTGTACAGCGCGCGCATGGCCTCGCCGATACGTGCGGAGTCGATCGTGTCGCCGCGCTCGATCGGGAGGTACGTGAAGATGGTGCCGGCCCCGATGCGCTGCAGGCCGTCGATACGGATGTCGGAGACGGTGAAGCTGGAGGCGGACGGCGCGGACGCGGTTTGCGCCAGGGTCGGCGCGGTGTGGAGCGAAGCCAGGCTCGTGGCAAGGGCAAGGGCCAACAGGCGGCGGGGTGGCGTGCGCGTCATCAAATACGTCCGGTTATGGGGCGGGGCTGGAGCGGGCGGATCAACATGTGGATCGACAGGAGGTGGATCACGACGTGGATCGGAGGTCGGCGAAAAAATCAGGAAACAACACTGGAAACGGAACGGTGGATCGCAATCGGCGCAACGGGTGCAGCCGTTCCATCGGCATCGGGATCAGGCGGCGATGGGACGTGCTGCCGGTGGCGCGTGGTGCTGGGTCGCGTCATTGGATCAGCCTTTGCAGATCGTTGTAGAAGGCGAGGCCCATGAGCCCGAACAACAGGGCAAGCCCCACATATTGCCCGGCGGCCATCGCACGCTCGCTTAACGGCCGGCCTTTGAGCAACTCGATAAGGTAATACAGCAGGTGCCCCCCATCCAAGACCGGAATGGGCAGCATGTTGAGAATCGCCAGGCTCAGACTGAGTGCGGCCAGCAGGCTGAGGTACCAGGCGACCCCGTTTTTGGCATAGGCGTTGGCTGCCTGGGCGATGCCGATCGGGCCGGAAACCGTGTTCTGCACCGCCAGCCGGCCGCTGAAGGCCCGTTGGATCATCCCGAACAGCTCGCCGGTCTGGAACCGGGTCTCGCGCAGCGCCGCCGGGAAAGCGGCCAATGGCCCGTAGCGCAGGACCGCGTCTTTCGGCGCTTTGCCGGTATCGGCGGCGCGCACGCCCAGCAGCCATGTGGGGGCACTGCCGGCGGCGTCGCCCGGGATGCTTTGCGACTTCGGGCTGACCACGACGGTCAGCGGGGCGCCATTGCGGACCAGATCGATGTCGCCGCCCCCGAGCTCGCCGATCCTGGCGACCAGCGGGGAAATATCGGCCCAGTACTGGACCTTGGTGCCGCCGATGGCGACGATCCGGTCGCCGACGCGGAGTTTGCCGTCGCCCGCAGAACCGGCCACGACTTCGCCGACCACGGCCGGTTGCATCTGGTGGCGCGGGATGATGCCGATCCGACCGAGGGTCTGCATCAGGTCGTTGCCCTTGGGCAACCTGGAGAAGTCGACCTGGCGGGTCAGCACGGCGCCTTCGGGGGTGCGGACGCGGATCGGCGTCCGTGCGCGGTCGATGGCCGAAGTGACCAGCGCCATGCTGGCCTCGGTCCAGGTCGGCGTTTCGCGCTCGCCGATCGCGAGCAGGGTGTCGCCGCGACGCATTCCGGACTCGGCTGCGATGCCCTGGGTCTCACCGACGACCGGCGCGTAGTCCGGACGACCGATGACGAACATCAGCCAGAACAGCGCGATGCACAGGATCAGGTTGGCGAGGGGGCCGGCCACGACCACGGCCATGCGTTGCCAGACGGTCTTGCGGTTGAAGGCTTGATCGAGCTCGTCGGCGCGCACGTCGCCTTCACGCTCGTCCAGCATCTTCACGTAACCGCCCAGCGGGATCGCGGCGACCACCCATTCGGTGCCGTCCTTGCCCTTGCGCATCCACAGCGGTTTGCCGAAGCCGACCGAAAACCGCAGCACTTTCACGCCGCAGCGGCGTGCGACCCAGTAATGGCCGTATTCGTGGAAGGTGACCAGGATGCCGAGCGCAACGATCAACCACCAGATGGAACTCAGGGCATCGATCATGCGTTCACCTTGCGTGAGATGGCGTCGACAGTCGCCGCGCGCGCGGAGGCGTCGGCGTCGAGCAGGGCATCGAGCGAATCGGCGGCGGCGTGCGACATGTGTTGCAGCGCCTCTTCGACCAGAGCGGGGATGGACAGGAAACCGATCCGGCCCTGAAGAAAGGCTGAAACCGCTTCCTCGTTGGCGGCGTTCAGTACGGCGGGCGCACTGCCGCCGGCGTCGAGCGCGGCGTAGGCCAGACGCAGACACGGGAACGCGTCGAGGTCCGGCGGTTCGAAATCGAGCCGCCCATGCGCGAGCAGATCGAGCCCGGCGACACCGGAGGCGATGCGTTCCGGCCATGCGAATCCCACCGCCAGCGCGGTGCGCATGTCGGGCAGGCCGAGCTGCGCCAGCATCGAGCCGTCGACGAATTCGACCAGCGAATGGACCAGACTCTGCGGATGCACCAGTACATCGATGCGCGTGCCGGGCATGCCGAACAGATGGTGCGCCTCGATCACTTCGAGGCCCTTGTTCATCAGCGTGGCCGAGTCGACCGAGATCTTCGGACCCATCGACCACTTCGGATGCGCCACCGCCTGCGCGGGCGTGACTTCGGTCAGTTCCGCGCGTGAACGACCCCGGAACGGGCCGCCGGACGCGGTGAGCTGGATCCGCTTCAGGCCGGCATGCGCTTCGGCGTTCGGCAAACACTGGAAGATCGCGTTGTGCTCGCTGTCGATCGGCACGATCGTCGCGCCAGCGTCGCGTGCGGCGGCGGTCAGCAGTTCGCCGGCCAGCACCAGCGACTCCTTGTTCGCCAGCAGCAGGCGCTTGCCGGCGCGTGCGGCAGCGAGCGTGGACGACAGCCCGGCGGCGCCGACGATCGCCGCGACCACGGTGTCGTTGCCCGCGTCCGCCGCGAGGGCGTCGATCGCGGTCATGCCGGCGTGGGCTTCGGTGTCGAGACCGGCCGCGCACAGGCCGTCGCGCAGTGCGGCGTAGCCCTGTTCGTCGGCGATGGCGGCATGCGCCGGGCGGTGGGTACGGCACAGCGCGATCAGCGCATCGACATTGCGTCCTGCGACCAGCGCGTGCGCCTGCAGTCGGTCCGGGTGGCGCGCGATCACGTCCAGCGCCGAGCTGCCGATCGAGCCGGTGGCGCCGAGCACGGCGACGCGCCTCATCGGCGTTCTCCGGCAGTGGTGCCGTGCGTGGCGCAGCGCGTGGTGGGCGAGGGCATGGCGGTCATGGACCGTGGGCGACGGGTCAAGTTCAGGACTCAGAAGCCGAACAACAGCTTGCCCAGCGCGAACACCGGCAGCGCCGCCAGCACGCTGTCGATGCGGTCGAGCACGCCGCCGTGGCCCGGGATCAGGTTGCCCGAGTCCTTGGCGCCGACGTGGCGCTTGAGCAGGCTCTCGAACAGATCGCCGACCACCGAGAACAGGATGGTCCAGACCGCGACGATGGCGACGTACAGCAGCTGTTTCATGGTGATCGCGTCGTTGGCCAGCGGTGCGGCGACCAGCGCGACCAGCATGCCGGCGACCATGCCGCCGACCATCCCTTCGACGGTCTTGTTGGGGCTGATCCGCGGGCTGAGTTTGGTGCGGCCGAACTTGCGCCCGGCGAAATAGGCGCCGGAGTCCGCCGCCCAAATGATCATCAGCGCCACCAGCAGCCAGCGGTTGCCGTGCGGCTGGCTGGCGTGGATCAGCGCCAGCGCGCACCATGCCGGGATCACGCTGAGCGTGGCGGCGGCGAGTTTGAACACCCGTGCGTGGGTGTCGTGGTCCGAAGCGAAATCGTAATGCCGCAGCCACAGCGCGGCCAGGAACCACCAGCCGACGCCGATCATCACCATGATCTGCAGCAGCACCAGCGACCCGCCCGAGGCCGAACGCGAAGCCCAGACCAGGGCCACCATCAGCAGCAGATTGACCACCAGCAGCACGCTGCGGGAGAGGGTGTCTTCGATCTCCGCCAGCTTCAACCACTCCCACAGGCCGATCAGGAACATGGCGGCGCTCAGTGCAGCCATCCACGGCGTGGGCAGCAGCAGCACGGCGGCGATGGCGAGCGGCGCCATGACCAGAGCAGCCAGCAAGCGCGTTTTGGTCATGCGTCGGTCCTGTCGTGAGTGGGTGGCGCGGGCGCGACCTGCGCGCTGGTCAGGCCGAAACGGCGCTCGCGGCCGGCGAAATCCTCGACCGCGCGGTCGAGGGTCGCGACATCCAGCTCGGGCCACAGCATTTCGGTGAACCACAGTTCGGTATACGCCAACTGCCACAGCAGGAAATTGCTGATCCGGTGGTCGCCGCCGGTGCGGATGAACAGGTCCGGGGTCGGCAGGTCGGCCAGCGCCATGTGCCGGGCGACGGCGGCTTCGTCGATCTGATCGGGCCGCAGCCGGCCGGCGGCCACTTCTTCGGCCAGCGCGCGGGCGGCCTGGGCGATGTCCTGACGGCCGCCGTAACTCGCGGCGATGCTCAGATGCAGCGCGTGGTTGCCGGCGGTGCGCTGCTCGGCATCGCGCATCTGCGCCAGGATTTCGGGCGCGAAGCGCTGGCGTTCGCCGATGAAGCGCAGGCGCACGCCGCGACGGTGCAGTTCATCGACTTCGCGCTCCAGCGCGTTGAGGAACAATTTCATCAGCGCGCCGACTTCATCCTCGGGGCGGCCCCAGTTTTCGCTGGAAAACGCGAACAGGGTCAGCGCCTCGATGCCGCGCTGCAGGCAATAGTCGATGCACAGATTCACCGCGCGCGCGCCGGCGCGATGGCCGATGATGCGCGGGCGCCGACGGCGTTCGGCCCAGCGGCCGTTGCCGTCCATGATCACGGCGAGGTGGCGCGGAACGCGCGGGGACGCTGGCGGAGCGCTCATGCGGGACGTGGCCTCAAACGGCCATCAATTCCTGCTCTTTCGCCTTCACCACATCGTCGACGTCCTTGATCGCCTTGTCGGTCAGCTTCTGGATGTCGTCCTCGCTGCGGCGCTCTTCGTCCTCGGTGATCTTCTTTTCCTTGAGCAGCTCTTTGACCTGCTGGTTGGAATCGCGACGGATGTTGCGGATCGCGACCTTGGTGTCTTCGCCCTCGGCGTGCACGTGCTTGGACAGCTCCTTGCGACGTTCTTCGGTGAGCGGCGGCAGATTGATGCGGATCGCGGTGCCGGCGGTATTCGGGGTCAGGCCCAGGTCGGAGGCGTAGATCGCCTTCTCGACCGCGGACACCATGTTCTTTTCCCAGGGCGTGATCAGCAGCGAACGCGCATCGGCGACGGCGATGCTGGCGACCTGCGACAGCGGCATGTCCGAGCCGTAGTAATTGACCTTGAGATGATCGACCAGCGAAGGCGAAGCGCGACCGGTGCGGACCTTGGTCAGGCTGTGGCGGAGCGCTTCGACGCTTTTGGCCATGCGCGCCTGCGTCTCTTTCTTGATGTCGTTGAGCATGCCGGTTCCTGTTTTCGTCAGGTGCTTCTGTCTGGTGGAGGGCCGCAGCCGGTGGTGCGGCGCGGCCAAAGCGCCAAGGCCGGCGATTATAAGCGATGCGCGGCTCCCGGCCGTCGGTGGCCGTCAGTGGCCGGCGTGCGGGTTGCCGGGATGCGGGCCGCCGCCGTGCGGGGCGAGGTCGTGGCGGTCGTGACCGCAAGTCTGCCCGTGTTCGATCTGCAGCGTCGGATGGTTGATGCCGAAGCGGTCGTTGAGCGCATGCACCACGCTGTCGAGGAAGGCGTCGTGGTCGAAAGCGGCGTCGTGGTCCGCCGCTCCGGGGCGCACCAGGTGCGCGGTCAACGCGATCTCGCCCGCACCCAGCGACCAGATGTGCAGATGGTGCACCGCCTGCACGCCCGGCTGGTCGGAGAGGAAGGCCTGGACCTCGCCCTGATCGATCCCGCGCGGCACCGCGTCCATCGCCGCCTCGAAGGCGTCGCGCAGCAGCCGGAACGCGCCCAGCGCGACCACCACCGCCACCAGCACCGCCGTCGCCGGGTCCAGCCAGCGCCAGTCCAGCCACAGCATGCCGAAACCGGCCAGCACTGCCGCCAGCGACACCGCAGCATCGGCCACGAGATGCAGGAACGCACCGCGACGATTGAGATCCTGACTGTGGCTGTGTCCACCGTGACCATCGCGCACGAACCAGGCCGCACCCAGATTCACCGCGATGCCGATCGCGGCCACGATGATCACCGGCAGCGCCGGGATCTGCGGCGGATCGGCGAAGCGGCGGACCGCTTCCCAGCCCAGCGCGCCGCTGAACCCGACCAGCAGCAGCGCATTGCCCAACGGCGAAAGCAGGGTCGCGCGCCGCCAGCCGTAGGTGTGGCGCCCGGTCGGCGCGCGCTTGGCCATCGTCGCCGCGCCCCAGGCCAGCGCGAGCCCCAGCACATCGCCGAAGTTGTGCAGCGCATCGGACAGCAGCGCCAGCGAATCGGTATGGAAGCCATATCCCGCTTCCAGCGCGGTGTAAGCGAGATTGATCAGGGTCGCGATCGCGAACGCACGGGTGCCGCTGGCGAAGCCGTGGCTGTGGCCGCGATCATGCCCATGCCCATGTCCATGGGCATGCTCGCGTGCTTCAGCATGCGGGTGTTCCGCAGCGTGGTCGTGATGATGATCGTGTGGAGGCATACGCAAATGTTGACACGGCGCCCGAGGCGGACACTATCCGGCAATGCCCGTGCGGGCACCGCCGGACAGCGGCGGCATCGTCACTCGCGGGTCAGGCGCTTCAACAGCGGCGTGGCGAGGAACAGCAGCGCACCGGCGGCCAAACCAATCCACATCATTTTGGTGAAGACATCGGCGTAGGTCGCCAAGGCATCGGCCACCGAGGCCTCCGGCGGAATCGCGGCCCAGGTCCCGAGCCGGCCAGCGATGATTTCGCCGAACGCCGAGAACAGGAACCACGCGCCCATCATCATGCCCACCGCGCGCGGAATCGACAGCGACGTCACCGCCGACAGGCCGATCGGCGACAGCACCATCTCGCCCAGCACCAGCACGAGGTAGGCGAGGATCATCCACCACAGGCTGACCTTGCCGTCGGCGCCGGGATTGGCCGCCGAGAACGCCAGGATGCCGAACGCCAGACCGCAGAACACCAGGCCCCAGGCGAATTTGCCCGGATAGCTGGGGTTGAGGCCGAGCTTGTCCAGTCGCGGCCACAGCCAAGCGAAGACCGGCGCCAGCAGGATCACGAACAGCGCGCCGAAGTTGGTGGTCTGCGGACCGTTCCAGGTGATGCCGAACGTGGTCAGATCCATCGTGCGGTCGGCCATCGCCACCCACGGGCCGTAAGTCTGTTCGTACAGGCCCCAGAACAGCGCGCTGACCGTGATCAGCATCATCAGCATGATCATCCGGCCCTTGTCGCGCGCATTGATGCCCGACAGCAGCAGGCGGACGAACCACAGATACAGCGCCGCGCCGAGGATCACCGCGATCACTTCGGTGAGCGTCACTTCGTGACCACCGGCGAGCGCGGACAGCGGGCCGAGATCGATCCGCGTCTGCAGGATCTGCCACACCGCGACCACCATGACCATGCCGCCGAGATAGATCGCCCATTCGCGCGAAATGCCGGCGAACAGCGGCGCCTTGAGCAATGCCGGATCCGCCGGCTCGGCCTGTCCGAGCAGGTGTTTGCGGCCGAGCACGAACTGCACCAGACCCAGCGCCATCATCACGCCGGACAGGCCGAAACCGTAGCCCCAACCGAATTCGATGCCGATGTAACCGACGATGATCGACGACAGCCACGCACCGACGTTGATGCCCATGTAGAAGATGGTGAACCCCGAATCGCGGCGCGGGTCGGCGTCGCTGTACAGCCGCCCGACGATCGTCGAGATGTTCGGTTTGAGGAAGCCCACGCCCACGCCGATCAGCGCCAGCGAGGCGTACATGATCTGCACCGCGAACGCGTCCGGCTGCGCGCTGTCGACCGTGCCGCTGGCGGCGTGGCCGGTATAGGCCATGCCAAGCTGCCCAAGCACCAGCAGGATGCCGCCGAACACCACCGCCTTGCGCATGCCGAGATAACGATCGGCGAGCAGACCGCCGAGCAGCGGCAATGCGTAGGCCAGACCGGCATAGGTGCCGAGCAGCAGATAGCCGTTGGTGTCGGTGAACAGGTGATGCTTGGTCAGGTACAGGAACAGCAGCGCCTTCATGCCGTAGAACGCGAAGCGCTCCCACATTTCGGTCAGGAAGCAGACGTAGAGGCCTTTGGGATGGCCGAACAGTTCGTCGTGGGCCGGTACGGAGACGGGTGCGGTCGAATTCAAGACGGGCTCCGGAATGGGAAGCGGGCAGTCCCGGAGTATAGCGGCGGTCACCGCCCATGCCCGTGCATCGCCTGGCCACGGGGCAGGCCGGAACGAAGCCCCTACGCAGCGGCTTCGCCCCGGCCGGGCCGGCGGGACGGGCGGTTTCAATACGCCCGGGCCCTCATTCCACCTTGGCCGTACCGCGCCACGTGTTGCGCCCGTCGTACATCACGCTGTCGCCGCTGCCGAAGAACCAGGCGTTCCAGTTGAGGGTGTCCTCGTCGTCCTGGAAGACCCAGCCGTGCTGCAGGGCGAACGGCGCCGGCAGCGCGGTGGGGGCGAAGACGCCGTGCGCGAAGCCGAGTTTCGGGAACGCCTGCATCTGCCCGAGCACCGATTTCGCGCCGCCGTCGAAATGGCAGTAGAAATTGAACCAGGTATTGAAGATGCGGAAGTTCGGGAAATTGTCGCCGCTCGAGCTGTTGGTGTTGTGCCAGATCTCGTCTTCTTCGACGCGCAGCACGCGGCGCGCGCCGGAAGGACACAGCACGCCCATGTTCAGCACGGCGTAGTCGTGCTCGTTGCCGGTCTTGGGGAGCGGGCGATACAGCAGCGACGTCAGCGTGTCGAGCTTGCAGAAGCGATACGTCGTGTTGTTCGTCGAGGTGATCGCACCGATCCATCCGCCCCTGCCGTTGGCGTTGCGACGATCCTCGTCGTCCATGTGGATCTGGGTCAACGCGTACGGCGCGGGGCATGCGGCCTTTTCGGGGATGACGCCGATATTGAAAAGATGGTCGAACAACCATTGCCACCATTTTTCCTTGCCTGCCGCCCCGCGCGCCACGGCTTTCGCATCGACCGCGACGAAGCTTTCGACGCCGTCCTTCACTTGGACGGTGCAGGCGTCCTTGAATCCCATCGCGCCGCAATAGCTCAGCGCGAGCTGTTCGCCCTCCGCCGCCATGAATGCATCGATGTCCACGGAGCCGCTGTCCGGATAACGCATGTCGATATCCTGGACGCGTGCGATGAAGGATTTCACGGATGCGGGCATCGGGTCGGTCTGTCTGGCCAACTCGTATTCTTCCGGCGGTGTCTCGGCTTCCGAATTTTCGGCGAGAACGATCGGAGAGAATACGCAGGAGAAGGCGATTGCGACGCCCAGTACATTTTTCTTTTTCATGATGTTGTTCCTGATGAAGTGTGGAGCGGAGTGGATCGCCCGCCATGCGGGTTCATCTCCGCCGCGGATGCGGCGGAATTTCGGGCGACGATGGTCGTGACGCGTGTCCGGAGCGCGGAGACGGCTTGGCGTCTGCGTTCGGATGTCGTGCTTTTCAGTGCTGTTCTGTTCGACTCACGTTCGTGTACGTGACTGTTGATTTCATCATCTGTGTCTGTGATACCAGTGTCTCGCGATCGCTCGCCGCATGATTGAATCGGATCACTGATGTTGATCATCGAATGATCGTTTGTGCGAGCGATCGGGATGATGGCGAAAAAGAAATTTCATGCGTCGATGCATGCGGTCCGTCGATGCGCCGCGAGTGGAATTGTCGCGGCATGCATGCGTGTGCATTCGTATTGCACGGAAATTGATGCGCGCGCCCATGCCCGGCGGATCGATCGCGGCGCGACTCGATGCGCGCCGATCCCGCGGAAGCGCGCAACGCGCATGCGTGGCGCGTCGATGCGGATGCGAAGATGCGTGGTTGGTGCCGGCGCGCTACACCGCGTATGCGTTCCGCTGCGGCGGGCGGGATATGCGATCGGCTGCTTGCAGGCTCAAGCCTGCGTGCGAGGCTGGCGCTGGAAGCGGATGCGGGCGCCGTTGAATCAGCGATACGACCGCGCCGGCGGATGCCGGCGCGGTCGGTGAAGCGGGTCTCGAGAAAGCAATCAACGATCCGTGGATATCAATCCCATGGGTTGGCGGGTTGATCGTTGATCGCCACCCAGAAGCGGTTCGCGGCACTGAGTACACCCTGTCCCCAGAACGTCCAGCCTCCGCCGCCATCGTGGAACTCGGCCATGCGGAAGCCTTGGCCGAAGATGTTCGCGCAATGGCCGTCGGAGACCGCGCGCGAGGTCAGCGACAGTCCGCTCACCGGTGCGGTCAAGCGCAGTTCGCCCGCGACCCAGCCGTTGTAATAGTCGAAACTCATGCCCGGCGGCGGCGCGCGGCCGTCGATGCGGACGCACAGGATCGGCAGCGAAACGGCGGGGTTGGTATCGCCGATGTATGGATTGGTCTGCGTGTCGGCGCCGACATGCGAGTAGGAACCGTTGCGCTCGATCAACTTCCAGGTCATGCCCGCATGTCCGCTGTAGCCGTTCACCTGCACGTTGCGCGCCGTGCTGTGGTTCAGATTCCGGCCGTGCGCATCGCGAAGCGCGGTCAGGCGCAGGGGTTTGACTCCCAACTGCGTCCATGTGTGCGTGTGCTCGGTCAGGGTTGCCGCAGGGCCGTTGAACGCCGCACTGCTGCCATCTCCCCAGTCGAGGCTGTAGTCGACATTGTCGGTGTATGGCCAGCACGACCGCATCCGTGCGCCGTAGTTCTGGGCGCTGTTGACGGGCACCACGGCCGGGCCCTGCAGCATCGGCGAAAGCGCGTCGGATTCCGTGAGATCCCAGAAGCCCACGTGCCAACGCTGCGAGCGCCACAATTCGCGACGCCATTCGCGGGTCAGGAAGGTATCCGCCTGCGCGGTGATCGCCAGCTGCCAGTCCAGATCGAAGGTCAACGCGTCGACGGTTTCAAAATGGCCATCGCTGTCGGCGTCGCCGCAGTTGTTGCCGTAATAGCCCCAGAGATCGGCGTACAGGTAGGGACGGACACCGGCTTGCGCGTAGGCGACGCTCTCCGAATACAGGTAGCCGCGGAAAGCCACTTGCAGGTACACCGATGGCTGGATCCGGGCGGTGATCCCGGCGGTGAATATCTGCGAGCCCAGGTCGGTGGTGTCGAAATTCCGGGTTCCGGTGCAGCCGTCCGGCGTGCAGTAGTAATCGAGATAGCCGGAGACGCTGCGCCGCCCGCTGTAAGTGACCGAGCCGGTGACGCTGGCATTGATGGCGTTGGCATCGAAGCCCGCCGTGATCGGCAGGTTGAAGCCGACATGGACCGGAATCGGGCCCGCCATGAAATTGATCGAGAACAGGAACGGTTTGGCGATCTGCCACTCCTTCGGATCGGGATTCGAATAACTGATCGTCCCGCTGACCGTCGCGCCGGGGTCGGCGATCGCAGTCGCCGCCACGCGCGCGTGGCGGAAGCGCACGCCGTAAGGTATGCAGAGAAACAGGATGCGCGTCTTTTTCAGGGTGATCTTGATTTCGCCAAGACCGTTGACCTCGGCCGTGCCGGTCAAGGCGACGGTTCCGGTGAACCCACCGTTCAGATCCCAACTGCGACTCAGCGGCGAACTGGCGCTGAACTGCTTGCTCTTGGTGATGTCGGCATCCGTGCAAGGCCTTCTTGCAGCGTCGCTGCGCGCCAGCGGGATGGACGGATCCCCGTCGTCGGGTTGCGATGCGATCTCGATCAGGCCCGGCGTGGGGCTGCCTTGTTCGAGCGACCGCTGCACTTCCTCGACCACAGAGGCGCTGAGCACGAAGGTCTGGTCTTCGCCTTCCGGTCTTGATGCCAGATCGTCGATCAATCCTTGCTTGATGGGCTCGGGGATCGGCGCTGTCGCGATGCCGAGTGGTCCGTCGATCGTGTAATAGCGCTCGCTGAAGGGTTTGCCGGTTGAATCGATGACGCCGGTCGCTTCGATCAGTTGCCAGCCCTCGTCGCTGGAAATGACCCGCTGGCTGTAACCGGGGTCTCCGCTTTGGCCGCCGTCATCGATGGACTGCGCGAATACGGAAGCGCATACCGAGCCCGACAGGACAAGCAGCAGAATACGAGCCTTGATCATCAGTCCTTTTTGCCGGAAACGCGAATCTCTTGTTGGCTTGTGCATGATGTTCTCCATGGCGTTGTTACGAGAAATACTCCAATGGCGCCAGGCGCTCATGCTCCGATCAAGCGACCGCAGCATGAAGCGACAGACCTGCACGCGAGTGCTGACGCCTGCACCCGACGCGGAGACCGGGTCGTTGCCGCGGCGCATGACCGGAAAATGCGGCAACAGACCCAATACGATGCGACAACCACCTCAATAGACGGCGAACTCGTTGATCCGAACATGGCCCGGCTGATGGGCGGGTCCCTGCCAGCCGAGAATGCGCATGCGCGTGGTCGAGACCGGAGCGAAATTGTCCGTGTTGCCGAGTGCGGTGTTGCCGACCCGATGCGCCAACGGCAACCAGGTCGCGCCGTTCCAGTACTCGATATCGTAGTCCCGCACCGCGTAGCCTGCGGTCGTGGTCACCACAACGCTCGACGCCGTGACCGGAGCGCTCCAGGTCAGTTGGACCCACTGCGGCATCGGCACGCCCCAGTCGTTCGCCCAGCTCGATTGTCCGCCGAGCGCGGTGCTGCCGATGCCGTCGTTGACGCGCGATGCGGCGTAACAATCCGGTGAAGTCTGCGGCGGGCCGACACAGTACGTGCTGGAAGCGGTGGCGGTGGCCGATAGCGCGAGGTTGGACGGAATGCCGCCACCGGCGAGCGCGAGGCTGCGTTCCCATATCCGCAGATAGGTCTCCGCCGAACGCTTTTCGAGATGCTCCATGTACTGCGCCGGTACCCCGACGCGTTTCAGATCGGCGATGTATTCCGGCAGCAGGCCGACATGGCCGAGGCCCTTCCTGTGCAGATCGTTGAAGCCGTTCGTCGCCAGGAGCTGCTGGTAATCCTCGGTGCAGCCGACCGGCAGATAGAACGGCGAACCGCCCAGCGGGCTGCGGTCGAAGCGGGTGAAGACGCCCTTGCTCTGGGTGATGAAGCCATTGAAATCCCCGCCGAAGCCGACATTGATGTTCCTGTCGACCGCATACATCAGCGATTGCGCGAAAGACCGCACGCTGCCCTTGCAACTGTTGGCGACCACCGGCTGCGACTGCGGCGGCCGGATGTACGGATTGGCCGCTTCCGGGCCCGTACGCAGGCCGATCATGCCGCCGGTGTCGGTGATCATGTGGATCTCGTCCGCGCGGATGTACTTCTCGTTTTTCTCGTCGTGGCCCGCACCCTCGATCATGTCCCACATGTGCGCGTGGGAATAGGTCAACGGATACTGCCCCCTGCCCATCGCGATCCCATACGTCTGCTGCAGCGATTTTCGCGAGAGATGGGAGACATCCAGGATCATCCCGCGATCGATCATCGCATTCACCAGGCCTCTGCCGTCCTGGGTCAACCCCTGGTCGTTGAGATGCAGTTCGCCATCGCATTTCGGGCGATAGATGATCGGCATGATCCATTGCGACGAAGGGATGCCTTCGATCTGGATCGTGCCGTTGCCATCCCTGCAGACCGTGTCGTTGATCCGGGTGTTGATGCCGCCGAAGGTCAGCGCCTCGACCAGGGTGGCGGCCGTGCGCAGATTGTTGATCGGCGCAGTGCCCGCGAAGCGGTTGTCCGCATGATGGACAAGCTGCAGCGAACGGATGCCCAGCGCATGCAATTCGTTGAGCTGCGGAATGTAGTCGCCGTCCGGGAACAGCCGGGTGACTTCCGCGGTCATCACCAGCGCGAGTTTTCCCTGTGCGATCAGCGATCTTGCCTGCGCCGGCGTTTCCGCGATCCCGACCCAACCGCTGTTGCGGGATACGAAGCCGCGCAGGAACAGCGCCTGGCGTTTGATCGAAGCCATTTCGTCGCAATCGTAGCGGCGGCGCAGCGGCGGCGTTGTCTGGCACAGGAAGTTCGACTCGGCGAACGAAACGCCCATGACCCGCAGGCCGTTCGCGTGCGCCTTCTGAAGATGCCCGAACCACATCTGCTGGTGCGCGATCGCATCCCACTTCGGCCAGTCCTCGAAGTGCTCCTGCGGGCAGGTCCCCGGGATCGGAAACCACAGGAAATATCTGCAGCGGCGATTGTCGTAACCGCGTCGACGGAACAGATGCCAACCGGTGTCCTTGCCCAGTATTTCGGAGACGCCAGGAAAGATGGTTGCGGCGTGGCTGCCCATTCCAGCGGGATAGCCGAAGTTGCCGTCGCAACGCGCCAACGCCGACTGCATCGGCCCTTCGGTGCTGCCCCAGAACCAGCTTCCGCCGAACGCATGCTCGCCCATCAGGTGCGAGTGCATGTCGACATAACCTTCGACTGTCGCGTGCGCGGCGCCGCCGAGAACGGCGGAAACCGCCAGGGCGAGCTTGATCAGAAACCGTCTGGATTGCTTCATGGCGCACCTCTGCTCGTAAGCGGTATGTCCGTGCGGGCAAACGTTTCTTTCGACGTCCGGTTCTTTTCGACGTCAATTCGGTTCGAGCGCGGGCAGCGGGCCGGCCGGAGTGGAATCCGGCGGCACCTCGGTGTCGGTATGCGGCAGCAAATGCGCTTCTTTTCCGGCCAGCGAGAATTTCCGGATCATGCGGCCGTTTCCGTCGCCCACGTAGAGCACGCCGTTATCGCTGTCCAGCGCCAGTCCGTGGATGGTTTCGGCGTCCGGAAGCGTCAGCAGTTCGATGCTGCTTTCCTGTCCGGTCTGCACATCGATGGTGTTGCGATACACGATGTTCGCGGTCGCGGTGTAGAACGCGAATTCGGTTCCGGTGGAGACATCGATCGCGTACGGTTCCTCGAACGCGGTCGCCAGTGTCGTCGGCACACCGCCAGCGACAGCGACGCTCCGCACGGTTTCCGCTGCGGAGTCGGTCCACAGCAGGACTTGCGTTTCAGCATCGAAGGCCATGCCGTAAGGCAACCCCGCCTCTGCGGCGACGATCTCCATCGCGCTGCCGTCGAATGCGCTCCGACGGATGGTTCCGGTCATCGCATCGGCCCAGTACAGCCGCGTGTCGGCGGTGGGTTCGGAGCGGGAACCATCGCTGTAGGTCCCCTTCGTTCCCTGGATCACGAGCGCGCTCGACTGCACGCGTGTCGCGGCGGGTTCGGTGTGCAGCAGCAGGTAGAGCGCGAGCAACAGGAATGCAGCGCTGACGATCCAGGTTCTCACGGCGATCCCTCCGTACATGCAGGAACGGGCCCGGCACGGGCGATACCACGGAAAATGCGATGTGCATCACCCGATACATGGAACCGGCAATACATGGAGCCGGGTCGCGTGTGCGCATCGGCGGATGCGATACGTTTCCGTACATGAGTGTGTTGTAGCAAGCGCCCGCATCGCAGCGCTTGAATCAGATCGCTGACTTCAACGGCGACCGGCTTGAAACCTGATCAATGTCCGGAAAGCTGCACGACATTCATGTCGGAGGGCTTGGCGCCGCAGATCCGGTGGAAGCTGCGGCTCAAATGCGCGCAGTCGGAAAAGCCGGCGTTGTGCGCGGCGGAGGTGATCGAGTCGCCGTGTTCCAAGCGTTCGAATACATGCACCAGCCGTCGCCACAGGACGTAGTTCCTGACCGGAAGTCCGGTCTGTTCGCGGAACAGGTTCGCGAAGCGGCTGGGAGACAGATGGACCTGGCGTGCCAACCCTGCGTAATTCAATGCCTGCAGCAGATCATGGTCGATGATATCCAGCGCTCGTGCGATCCGCGGATCGGAGGGTCCGACCGCGAGCAGGCCGGGCAGCGAGTGTTCGCACCAGCGATACGCCAATGCCTCCACGGTGTCGCGGTCGGCGTTGCGGTCTCGCACCAGATCGCGCAACGCGGCCAGGATCGACGCGTCCGGCGGGATCGGCGTTCCGCCCGCCGCGCGCCATTTCGTGTAGGCCACCGGATTGGTGTCCAGATACAGGTAGGCCAGCGTCGATGTCCTCGCGCCGATCTGATGCATCTTCTGCGGGGCGATGCAGGCGAACTGCGCTTCCGGCGTCCTGTCCTGCCGACCGTCTTCTTCGATCTCGAGATCGAACGGACCATCCAGTGCGACGGTCATCTGCAGCGCCTGATGCGCGTGCAGGCTCGACTGGTGATTGTTCGAGAAGCACAAGGCCAGATTTCGATAAAGATGGATGCGCAGCGGCATGGTATCGACAAACTCCCTTGCTCGGTTCAGGTGGCAGGCCGCTCTGGGGCGGTTGGCTTATTGCCGGCGCGATCCATGCCTCGCAGTTCCGTTGTCCGCGTTGCAGCAGCGATCCATCGTTCAGAGTGCAGGTCCGCGCGGTACCGGAATGCCTGCATCCCCAGACTAGTCCGCCGATCCGGCCGGCACCACCATCCGTATGCACGGTGTCTTTCGGGCTATGCGACCCCCCACCCGCAGGCCTACCATCGCGGTTCGATCCGCTGCCTAACCCGTCAGGAAGTCCCATGTCTCCGATGCGCACCTCCCTGTGGCTGGCCCTGTGCCTGCTGATGCCCGCCGCCGCCGAAGCCGCCCGCGGATTGCAGGTCCGCGATCTCGCCACGCTCGATCGTTATTCCTCGCCGACCCTGTCGCCCAATGGTCGCGTTGTCGTATTCGCCAAGCGCAGCGTGGATTTCGCCGCGAACAAATCCGCCACCGCGCTGTGGATCGAGGATCTGGCCGCCCGCGACGCGGCGCCGCCGAAGCGGCTGACCCCGGAAGGCTGGAACGTCAACTCACCGGCGTTCTCCTCTGACGGCAAGACCGTGTATTTCCTCAGCGCGAAAACCGGCAGCCAGCAGCTGTACGCCATTCCCGCCGCCGGCGGCACGCCGAAGCCACTGACCGAACTGCCGGTGGATGTCGGTGCCTACAAGTTGTCGCCCGACGGCAAGCGCATCGCACTGGCGCTGGAAACCTTCGACGACTGCAAATCGGATCTCGCCTGCACCAAAAAACGCCTCGACGACAACGGCGCGCGCAAGACCACCGGCGTGGTGTACGAGCGCATGTTCATCCGCCACTGGGACACCTGGAACGACGGCCGCCTCAACCGCGTGTTCGTCGCGACCCTGCCGCAGGGCAAGGAAACACCGCTGAAGACCGCGACCCTGATCGGCACCGACGTGATCGGCGACGTGCCGTCGAAACCGTTCGGAGACACCAGCGAATTCGCATGGTCGCCCGATGGCGCATCGTTCGTGCTCTCCGCGCGCAAGGCCGACAGCAGCGAGCCGTGGAACACCAATTTCGATCTGTTCCTGGTGTCCGCCGACGGCAGCGGCACCGCGCGCAATCTGACCGAAGCCAACAAGGCCTGGGACACCGGTCCCGTCTTCTCCACCGACGGCAAGACCCTGTATTACCGCGCGATGACCCGCCCCGGTTTCGAAGCCGACCGCTTCGCGCTGATGGCGATGGATCTCGCCACCGGCAAGGCGCGCGACCTCGCGCCGAAGTGGGACGCGTCCGCCGACGGCATCACCCTGTCCGCCGACGGCACATCGATCTACACCACCGCGCAGGAGCTCGGCCGTCACCCGCTGTTCGCGGTGTCGGTGGACAGCGGCGAAGTGACCTCGATCTTCAAGGACGGTTCGGTGTCGGCGTTCGAGTTGGCGGGCGACACGCTGGTCGTGTCCGCCAATTCGATGAACAGCGGCGATGTGATCTACGCCACCAGCGCCGACGGCAAAGCGCCGCTGCGTGCGATCACGCCAAGCGCCGGCGAGATGCTGCCCGAGGTGCGCTTCGGTGCGTACGAACAGTTCCGCTTCCCGGGTTGGAACGACGAGACCGTGCACGGTTACGTGCTGAAACCGTGGAACTACGAGGAAGGCAAACAATATCCGGTCGCGTTCCTGATCCACGGCGGTCCGCAGGGCAGCTTCGGCGATGGCTGGAGCTATCGCTGGAACCCGCAGACCTACGCCGGACAGGGCTATGCGGTGGTGATGATCGATTTCCACGGCTCCACCGGCTACGGCCAGAAGTTCACCGATGCGATCAGCCAGCACTGGGGCGACCGTCCGCTGGAAGACCTGCAGAAAGGCTGGGCCGCCGCGCAGAAGAAGTATGCGTTCCTCGACGGCAATCGCGCCTGCGCGCTCGGCGCCAGCTACGGCGGTTTCATGGTCAACTGGATCGCCGGCAACTGGTTCGACGAACAGGGCAACGCGCCGTTCAAATGCCTGGTCAGCCATGACGGCGTGTTCGATCAGCGGATGATGGGTTACGCCACCGAAGAACTCTGGTTCACCGAATGGGAGCAGGGCGGCACCCCGTATGGCGTGGCGAAGAACTACGAGCAGTTCAACCCGGTGAACCATGTCTCGAAGTGGAAGACGCCGATGCTGGTGATCCACGGCCAGCAGGACTTCCGTATTCCGGTCGAGCAGGGCATCGGCGTGTTCACCGCGCTGCAGCGCCGGGGCATCGATTCGCAGTTCCTGTATTTCCCCGACGAGAACCACTGGGTACTGAAGCCGCAGAACAGCGTGCAGTGGCACGACACGGTCAACGGCTGGTTGAAGAAACACATCGGCGAGTGATCGCCGGCGTGCGCTGCGCAGCCGCTAGACAAGAACGGGCCGGCGAACGGCCCGTTCTTTCAGGCGGAGATGTTGCAGGCGAGGCTTACGGCGCGCTTGCCGATTTTCCGGGCGCCGCGCTGCCCGCCGGTTTGCCGCCGATATGCCGCGCGAAGAAATCCAGCATCTCGGTATACAGCTTGAGCTTGTTCTCGTCCTTGTAGAAACCGTGCATCTCGCCGGAAGTGATCATCATGCCTTCCGGCGGGTTGCCGGCGGCGATCAGCGCCTTGTTCATCGCTTCGGTATTCTCCGGCGGGCAGCGTGGGTCGCGCGCACCGGCGGCGAGATACACCGGGATCTTGATGTCCGCGGCATGGTTCACCGGCGACATCGCGTCGCGTTCGGCCTTGGTCTTGCCCAGCGCGCGCTGCATGTACATCCGTCCGCTTTCCGACCGGCTGGTGTCGCTCTTGGTCATCTGGATTTCGGCGTCGTACGCACCCACATAACCGAACGCGCATTTGAACAGATCCTGCTCGCGAGCCGGCGCCATCATCGACGCGTAGCCGCCGAAACTGCCGCCGTAGATGCACACGCGATCCCTGTCCGCGTAGCCTTGGGCGATGGTCCATTTCGTGGCGTCGACGATATCGTTCATGATCCCGGTCGCCCATGCGCCGTAGCCCATGTCCTGGAAGCCTTTGCCGAAACCGCCCGAGCCGCGGTAGTTGATCTGCAGCACCGCGTAGCCGCGACTGGCGAAGAGCTGGCTTTCCCAGTTGAATCCCCAGTCGTCGCGCGGACCCATCGGGCCGCCGTGCACATTCACGATCATCGGCAAACGCTTGCCGTCGCTGCCGTTGGGGATGGTGAGATAACCATGGATCTTCAGGCCGTCCCGGGTGGTCAGTGCGACCGGCTTCACGCTGGCCATGCGCTTGCTGTCGATCCATTTGCGCTGTTGCATCAGGAACCGCGCCTGGTTGGTGGTGCGATCGAACAGGTACAGCTCGCCCGGATTGGTGTCGCTGTAGACCTGGACGATGATCTGCTTGCCGTCGCGCGTAGCGCTGGCGAAGTCGACGAACTGGCCGGGGAACGACGCCGCCAGCGACGCGTAAAGTTTTGCGTCGGCGTGGTCATTGTCGATCATCGTCACCTGGGGGGCGCCAGCTTCGGTGGTAATGCCCAGCACCATTTCGCTGCCATCCACCGAAGCGATGTAACCCGACGGGTCCGAGACCGGATCTCGGAACAGCGGTTTGAACGCACCGGTTGCCGGATCGATCTCGCCGAAGGTGGTGGTGGCCTTGCCGTCGCTCTCGGTCGCATAGATGCGGCCATCGCGCGCGCTGCCGAACACCTCCAGCGATTTGCCCGAGGATTTCGAGCTGTTGACCAGTGCCCACTCGCCGTTCGCTTCGCGGCGGTAGAGCTCGGTCACCTGGTCGAAATCGCCGGCTTCATTCTTGTAGTCCGAGCACACCGCGTAGCGCGGCATCTTCTGCGCGTCCAGCGCCATGCCGCAGTTTTCGCGCGGCGCGCGGGCGAGGCTCTTCCAACGTCCGTTGAGCGTATCGACCTCGGCCACTTCGGTATTGACGCCTTCCGAAGAGCGTGGATAGATCGCCGACATCAGCACTTTGCCGTCGTCGTTCTGTGGATTGTCGAGCATGCTGAAGCGGGCATTCTGCAGATCGCGTGCGCCTTTCTTGCCCATTTCCAGAAACCGCGGCATCGATCCGTCGGCATTCACCGAATACCACTCGCCGGTGGAGAAGGGTTGCGCGAAACGTCCGAACTTTCGTACCGAGTCGAACATCAATCGCTGCGGGCTCACCCAATGGAACGCGCCGACGCTTTTATCGTTCGGCAATTGATTGATCTTCACGATTCCCAGATCGCGGGTGCGCAGCACTGTCAACACATCCACGTCGCCGCGATCCACGGTCAGCGCCAGATATTCGCCGGTCGGCGAAATCTTCACGCTGCTGTAGGTGGGATTGCGGACGAAATCGATGATCGGAATTTCGGCCGGTTCTGCTGCGGAAGCAGTTCCGGCGACGAGGGCGAGCGCGAGTGCAGTGAAAGCGCGATGCATGGCAGTGTATTCCCCGGTTTGAACGGATCGGTATTGGCAGGCAGCTTTCCCGCCTGCCTGCGATGCTACCCGGGATTCTTCATGCGCGCCTCAACAGCAGCGCGACGCCCCACGCCCGTAGCGCGCATCCAGGCGGTTGACGAAGAACGCCTCGCGGCTCATCGGTGGCGTGTCCGGATGCGACTGGCGCATGTGCGCGAGATACCGGTCGTAGTCGGGCACGCCCACGATCAGTCGCGCGGTCTGCGCGAGCAACGCCCAGAGCGCGCGCAGGCGCTCAGCGAACGGCATCGAACGCGACATGCGGCGTCTCCTGTGCGGTCGGCTGCGCCTGTCGGCGCGCGGCCAGTATGACGCGGATGCCGAACACCACCATCAGCGTCACCACGCTCATGAACAGCACGCACAGCGCCGCATCGAGCTGGTTGTTGAACACGATGCGCTCCATGTCCTTGAGCGATTTCGCGGGCGCCAGCAGCTCGCCGGACGCCAGCGCGGTACCGAACTTGTCGGCGTTGGCGAGGAAGCCGATCTTGGGATCGGCGTGGAAGAGTTTCTGCCAGCCCGCGGTCATCGTGCACACCAGCAGCCAGACGGTGGGCAACAGCGGAATCCACAGATAACGCTCGCGTTTCATCTTCGCGATGGCCACGCAGACGAAGATCATCGCGATGCTGGCCAGCATCTGATTGGCGATCCCGAACAGCGGCCACAGCGTATTGATGCCGCCCAGCGGATCGACCACGCCCTGGTACAGGAACCAGCCCCAGCCCGCGACCGCCAGACCGGTGCAGACCACATTCGCGGTCCAACTTTCGGTGCGGCGGAACGGCGCGTACACCACGCCGATCACCTCCTGGATCATGAACCGCGCGACGCGCGTGCCGGCATCGATGGTGGTGAGGATGAACAATGCCTCGAACAGGATCGCGTAGTGGTACCAGAACGCCATCATGCCCTTGCCGCCGATCATGCCGTGCAGAATCTGCGCCATGCCCACCGCCAGCGTCGGCGCACCGCCGGTGCGCGACAGCACGCTGGATTCGCCGATCTCGGCGGCAGTCGCGGTCAACATCTCCGGCGTGATCGTGAAGCCCCAGCCGGAAATCGCTGCGGCTGCGGCTTCGGGCGTGGTGCCGATCAGCGCGGCGGGCGAATTCAGCGCGAAATACAGGCCCGGATCCAGCACGCAGGCGGCGATCAGGGCCATGATCGCGACGAACGCTTCCATCAACATGCCGCCGTAGCCGATCAGTCGCGCATCGCGCTCGTTTTCCAGCATCTTCGGCGTGGTGCCGCTGCTGATCAGCGCGTGGAAACCGGAGATCGCGCCGCAGGCGATGGTGATGAACAGGAACGGAAACAATGTGCCCGCGAACACCGGGCCGGTGCCATCGATGAACTTCGTCACCGCCGGCATCTTCAGATCCGGCAGCGCGAAACAGATCGCGATCGCCAACATCGCCACCGTGCCGATCTTCAGGAATGTGCTGAGGTAATCGCGCGGCGCCAGCAACAGCCACACCGGCAGCACCGCCGCCACGAAGCCGTAGCCGATCAACATCCACGCCAGCGCCTTGCCCTCGAACGTGAACATCGGCCCCCACGTCGGCGATGCCGCCACCGTGCCGCCCAGCCAGATCGACGCCAGCAGCAGCACCAGCCCGAGGATCGACACCTCCATGATCCGTCCCGGTCGCAGCCAGCGCAGATACACGCCCATCAGCAGCGCGATCGGAATGGTCATCGCCACCGTGAACGTGCCCCACGGACTGATCGCCAGCGCCTTCACCACCACCAGGCCCAGCACCGCCAGCAGGATCACCATGATCGCGAGGATGCCGATCATCGCCGTCAGTCCGGCGGCATTGCCCATCTCGTTGCGGATCATGTCGCCCAAAGAGCGCCCATCGCGCCGCGTCGACAGGAACAGCACGATGAAATCCTGCACCGCACCGGCGAAGACCACGCCGAACAGGATCCACAGCATCCCCGGCAGATAGCCCATCTGCGCCGCCAGCACCGGGCCTACCAATGGCCCCGCGCCCGCGATCGCCGCGAAGTGGTGACCGAACAGCACGCGCTTGTCGGTGGGCACGTAATCCAGCCCATCGTTGCGTCGCCATGCCGGCGTCGCCCGCGTCCCGTCCAGGCGCAGCGCGTACTCGGCGATGTATTTCGAATAGAAGCGATACCCGATCGTCAGGATCGACACCGCCGCCGCCACGATCCAGAACGCGCTGATCGTTTCGCCCCGCGATACCGCCACCGTGCCCAGACAGAACGCCGCGAACAGCGACAGCAACCCCCAGCCGATGATCTTGCCCACGCCCATGCCGCCACTCCCGATTGCCCGCGACCCACCGCCGGCCAGGTCCGCAGCCTGTCGCGGAACTCCGGCAAGGTCAATGCGCGGCACAGCAAAGCCCACCGCCGACCCTCATCCGGCGCTTTGCGCCACCTTCTCCCCGCGAGCGGGCAGAAGGAGAGCAGAGCGCGTGTCCGGGCATCGGGCAGGCAACAAAAAACCCGCAGTCGCCTGCGGGTTCTTCGTGTACTCGTTCGCGTTGGAAAGCGATCAGACCTGCATCGCCTTCGCCACTTCAGCGGCGTAGTCTTCCACCACTTTCTCGACGCCTTCGCCCACGGCCAGACGCTGGAAGCCGGTGACATCGGCGCCGGCGGCCTTCACCGCGGCTTCGACCGTCTGCTCGGTGTTCAGCACGTAGGGCTGGCCGTACAGGGTGTTCTCATTGACGATCTTGGCGATCTTGCCGCCGATGATCTTTTCGAGGATATCGGCCGGCTTGGCCTTGTCCTTGTCGGTCATCTTCGCCAGTTCGATTTCCTTTTCCTTCGCGATGAACTCGGCCGGCACGTCGCTGGCCTTGTTGTGCGGTGGGTTCATGGCCGCCACGTGCATCGCGATGCCACGGGCGAGGTCGGCGTTGCCGCCCTTGAGCTCGACCAGCACGCCGATCTTGCCGCTGTGGACGTAGGCGGCGACGTTGTCGGCGCTGTCGACGCGGGCCATGCGGCGGACCTGCACGTTCTCGCCGACTTTCGCGACCAGCGCTGCGCGCGCGTCTTCGACGGTTTCGCCCGAAGCGATCTTCGCCGACTTCAGCGCTTCGACATCGGCTGCGCCGGAAGCCAGTGCGGCCTTGGCGACGGCATCGATGAAGGCCAGGAAGTTGTCGTCCTTGGCCACGAAGTCGGTTTCGGAATTGATCTCGACCAGCACGGCCTTGCCGCCGTCCTGGGCCATCGCGATGCGGCCTTCGGCGGTGACGCGGTCGGCCTTCTTGCCGACCTTGATGATGCCCTGCTTGCGCAGCCATTCGGCGGACGTTTCGAGATCGCCGTTGTTTTCGGTGAGCGCTTTCTTGCACTCCATCATCCCGGCGCCGGTGCGCTCGCGCAGTTCCTTGACCAGGGAGGCGGTGATTTCAGCCATTGCAAACCTCGATATGAATCAATGTAGGGCGGGCCCAGGCCCGCCATAGAGACGCCGGTTTCCCAAGCATGCGATGCAGCTCGAAACGCGACGGGGTGGGAAGTGCGACCGCGCAGTGTCGCGTGGCCGCATGACTTGCCGATGACGCGGGCCGATTACTCGGCGGCCGGCGCTTCGTCCGCAGCGGGCGTTTCGGCCGGGGCTTCGGCTTCGGCCGGCGCAGCAGCAGCGGCTTCCGGCTTCTTCGCGCCTTCGGGCTTCTTGCCGGCACCGCCGGGACCACGACCACGCGGACCGCGCTTGTCGCCCTTGCCTTCGCCATCGGCGTCGGCGAAATCTTCTTCGCGCACCGAAGCGGCCTGCGGTGCGGCGGCCTTGCCTTCCAGCACGGCGTCGGCAGCGGCGCGTGCGTACAGCTGCACGGCGCGGATGGCGTCGTCGTTGCCCGGGATGGCGTAATCGACCAGGTTGGGGTCGTAGTTGGTGTCGACGACGGCGATGACCGGGATGCCGAGTTTCTTGGCTTCCTTGATCGCGATGTCTTCATGACCGATGTCGATCACGAACAGCGCGTCGGGCAGACGGTTCATTTCCTTGATGCCGCCGAGCGAGGCGAACAGCTTTTCGCGCTCGCGGCGCAGGGTCAGCACTTCGTGCTTGACCATCTTCTGGAAGGTGCCGTCGGTTTCGCCGGCTTCCAGTTCCTTCAGGCGCGAGACCGACTGCTTCACGGTGCGGAAGTTGGTCAGCGTGCCGCCCAGCCAGCGCTGGGTCATGTACGGCATGCCGCAACGTTCGGCTTCTTCCTTCACCGAGTCGCGCGCGCTGCGCTTGGTGCCGAGGAACAGGATCACGCCGCGCTTCTGCGCGATGCCCGAGATGAAGTTCATCGCGTCGTTGAACAGCGGAACGGTCTTCTCGAGGTTGATGATGTGGATCTTGCCGCGGGCGCCGAAGATGTACGGACCCATCTTGGGGTTCCAGTAACGGGTCTGGTGGCCGAAATGGACGCCGGCTTCCAGCATCTGGCGCATGGTGATCTGAGGCATTGGGAAACTCCGAATGATGGAACCTGCCGCCGGGGCCGCATTGCGGCCGGATGAAGGCGGTGCGCCCGCCGTGAAGCGGAGCGCGTGGTTCCGGGGTTGGGCCTCCCCGCTGCGCCGTAGCCAGATCCTTCGCGATGGACTGCGAAAGACACCCCGGTACGGAGATTTGCGGCGGGTGTGGATTCAACGGTGACGCCCGTTGTCGGCGGCGTGGCCGGCCTTGGCCGGTGCACAACCCGGCGATTCTAGCCGTAACAGAGGGTTGCGGACAAGTCGAGAGGGGCGAAAACCGCTTGGATGGGCAATAATGCGGCCATGGCCATGACCATCAAAACCCCAGAAGACATCGAACGCATGCGCGTCGCCGGCCGCCTGGCCGCCGAGGTGCTGCAGATCGTCGCCCCGCACGTGAAGCCCGGCGTCAGCACCGGCGAACTGGACCGCATCTGCCACGACCACATCGTGAACGTGCAGCAGGCGATCCCGGCCAACGTCGGCTACCGCGGCTTCCCGGCCACCGTCTGCACCTCGGTCAACAACGTGATCTGCCACGGCATTCCCGGGCCGACCAAGGTGCTGAAGGAGGGCGACATCATCAATATCGATGTCACCGTGATCAAGGACGGCTGGCACGGCGACACCAGCCGCATGTACTACGTGGGCACGCCCTCGGTGATGGCCAAGCGGCTGGTCGAGGTGACCCGCGAGGCGATGTTCCGCGGTATCCGCACGGTGAAGCCGGGCGCCACGCTCGGCGACATCGGCCACGCCATCCAGACCTATGCCGAAGCAGAACGTTTCTCGGTGGTGCGCGAATACTGCGGGCACGGGATCGGCCGCGTGTACCACGAAGACCCGCAGGTGCTGCATTACGGGCGCCCCGGCGAGGGCCTGGTGCTGAAGCCCGGCATGACCTTCACCATCGAACCGATGATCAACGAAGGCGCGCGCCATACCCGGCTGATGCCCGATGGCTGGACCGTGGTCACCAAGGACCGCACGCTGTCGGCGCAGTGGGAACACACGGTGACCGTGACCGGGACCGGCGTCGAAATCCTGACCCGCCTGCCCGGCGACGACAACGACCTCTGAAGCGATGACCATTGCCGCCCCCACGCACCCGGCCGGCAGTTCCATCCCTTCGACGCCCGATGGCGATGCTACGTGGACGGCCGAGACCCGGGCGTCGCTTGCGCAGGTCGATGCGCAGTTGGCCGCGCAGTTCGACCAGGGGGTCGATGTCGACCGACTGGTCGAGCAGCGCGCAACCGCCGTCGATGCATCGATCCGCGCGACCTGGGCGCGCTGCGTACCGGCCGATGCCGGTCTGGCGCTGTTCGCGATCGGCGGCTACGGACGCGGCGAGCTGTTTCCCCAGTCCGATATCGATCTGCTGGTATTGGCGGGTGACGACGCGCAGCAGGCGCACCGCGACGCGCTGTCGCGGTTCCTCGCGCTGCTGTGGGATGCCGGCCTGCAGGCCAGCCAGGCCGTACGTTCGCCAGCGCAGTGCACCGAAGCCTCAGCCGATCAGACCGTGTTGACCGCGATGATGGAATGGCGCGCGCTGGCTGCAGATGAGATCGCGCAACATGCGCTGCGTGGTGCGATCTCGCCGGAGCGGGTCTGGCCGGCAGGCGACTTCTTCCGCGCCAAGGTGCAGGAACAGGCGCAGCGGCACGCGCGCTTCGGCGACACCGCCGACAATCTCGAACCGAATCTGAAGGACGGCCCCGGCGGGCTGCGCGATATCCAGACCCTGCGCTGGATGGCGCAGCGGCTGCTGGGCAGCGGCAATCTCGAATCGATGCTGGCGTTCGGCCAGATCGGCGCGGTCGAATTCGATACGCTGGAACGCGAACGCAAAGCGCTGTCGCGGCTGCGTTTCGGACTGCACCTGGTCGCGAAACGGCGCGAGGAACGGCTGCGCTTCGATTACCAGAAGCTGCTCGCCGCGCGCCTGGGACATACCGACGATGCCGACAATCTCGCGGTCGAGCAGATGATGCAGGGTTTCTATCGCAGCGCCGGTCGCGTGCTGCGCATCAACGATCGCCTGCTGCAGCGCTTCGAGGAACAGATCGAAGGCGAGGGCGAGGCCGAAACGCTGGACGACCATTTCGAGCTGCGTCGCGGCTATCTCGCGGTGCGCGACCGTGCGTGGCTGCTGCGCGGCACCGCGCAGGTGTTCGCGCTGTTCTCGGCGTGGGCGTCGCATCCGCGGATTCGCGGTCTGCATTCGATGACCGCATGGACGTTGGCCGAAACCCTGCAGAAGATTTCGCCTTATCAGGAGACCGACCACCTGCTGCGACAGCAGTTCCTCGGCCTGCTGCGCGGCCCGCAGCCGGTGAAGGTGCTGGAGCGCATGGCGCGGCTGGGCGTGCTGGGGCGCTGGATTCCCGCGTTCGCGCAGGTCTCCGGGCGCATGCAGTTCGATCTGTTCCATGTCTACACCGTCGACCAGCACACGCTGGCGGTGCTGCGCAATCTCGCGATCTTTTCCAGCGGCGTCGCCGATGAGCGGTTCTCGACCGCGCATACGGTATGGCCGTCGCTGCGCAAGCCGGAACTGCTGTTGATCGCGGGTCTGTTCCACGATATCGGCAAAGGCCGGGGCGGGGACCACTCCGAACTCGGCGCGGTCGACGCGCGCGAATTCTGCCTTGCGCACGGCTTGTCCGAAGCCGATACCGCGCTGATCGAATGGCTGGTGCGCAAGCATCTGCTGATGTCGGTGACCGCGCAGAAGCAGGACATCACCGATCCCGGCGTGATCCATCGTTTCGCGGGCGAAGTCGCCGATCGCCAGCGGCTGGATCACCTGTATCTGTTGACCTGCGCCGATATCGCCGGCACTTCGCCGAAGCTGTGGAATGCGTGGAAGGACCGGCTGCTCGCCGATCTGCATACCGCCACGCGCTTCGCGCTGCGTCGCGGCCTGGAACATCCTGTGGCGGCGGATGAACGCATCGTCGAGAACCAGAACGTCGCCCGCGGTCTGCTGATCGAGCAGGGCTTCGACGATGCCGCTGTCGACGCGATCTTCGCGCGCATGCCGCGCGAGAATTTCCTGCGCAGCCGTCCGGACCAGATCGTCTGGCAGGCCACCGTGCTGCACGGCAGCGAGCCCGGCGATATCGTCGCGCGCACGCGACTGCTGCGCGGTCGCGGCGGCGGCTACGAAGTCTTCGTGCATACGCCCGACCGTGATGGTCTGTTCGCGGCAATCGTCATCACCCTCGACCGCCTGGGGCTGGCGATCCTGCAGGCGCGCGCGCTCGATGGCCCGCAAGGGTTGATTTTCGACACCTTCCACGTGCTGCCGAGCGATCCGCAGCACGCGCCGGCGGTCGAACAGATCGAATCGAGTCTGCGCCGCGCACTGTCCGGCGATCTGGATCGGCTGCTGCCGTCGCGTCGCGCACAGCCGCGCCATCTCAAACATTTCCGGATCGCGCCGCGCATCGGCCTGGAACCCGCGGCCAATGGCCTGAGCACGCGGATGAGCCTGATCTGCACCGACCGCCCCGGGCTGCTCGCCGATGTCACCCACGTCATGCGCCAGCAGCATGTGCGCGTGCACGATGCGCGCATCGCGACCTTCGGCGAGCGTGCGGAAGACATGTTCCTGATCGCCGATGCGCAGGACCAGCCCCTCGACGAGTCCCAGGCCGACGCGCTGCGCGCCGCCCTGCAGGCATTGCTCGAAGCTTCCGTACCTGCATGAATCCGATCTCCCACCGACGACCAGACAGATTCCAGACACGCATGAATACCGATTCCGCCACCGAACTGCAGTCCATCATCGACAGCGCCTGGGACCGACGCGCCGATCTGGCCGCCGACGATATCGCCGGCAGCGTGCGTCCCGCCGTCGACCGCGTCATCGCCGGTCTGGAAGCCGGCGAATTCCGCGTCGCCGCGCCGGACGGGCAGGGCGGCTGGACCGTCAACGAATGGTTGAAAAAAGCGGTGCTGCTGTATTTCCGCACCCAGGAGATGCAATTGATCGACGCCCAGCCCGCGCCGTTCTGGGACAAGGTGCCGGCGCGTTTTGAAGGTTTCGGCGAGGCCGACTTCCGCGCGCTCGGCGTGCGCGTGGTGCCGGGCGCGATCGCGCGTCGCGGCGCGCACATCGCGAAGGATGTCGTGCTGATGCCGAGCTTCGTCAATATCGGCGCTTACGTCGGCGAGGGCACGATGGTCGATACCTGGGCCACGGTCGGCAGCTGCGCGCAGATCGGCAGGCACTGCCATCTCTCCGGCGGTGCCGGCATCGGCGGCGTGCTCGAACCGCTGCAGGCTTCGCCGACCATCATCGAAGATCACTGCTTCATCGGCGCGCGCTCGGAAGTGGTCGAAGGTTTCGTGGTTGGCCATCACAGCGTGATCGGCATGGGCGTGTTCCTCGGCCAGAGCACCCGCGTCTACCACCGCGCCACCGGCGAAGTGTCCTACGGCTCGGTGCCGCCGGGCAGCGTCGTGGTGTCCGGCCAGCTGCCCGCCGCCGACAGCTCGCATTCGCTGTACTGCGCGGTGATCGTGAAGCAGGTGGACGAGAAGACGCGCAGCAAGACCTCCATCAACGAGTTGCTGAGAGGCCTGGCGGAATGAACGGCGAAACACTTTCGGGCGCCACTTTCTTCATCAAGCGGGTATTGCCGGTGGCCTGGCTCGGGTTCCTGCTGATTTTCATGGTCATCGGATTGGTTTCCGGCCCTCACGAAATGGTGGATGCGCTGCCGTTTCTGTTGATGCCGTTGATCATGGCCGCATCCGGTGTCTTCATCTTCAGGAAACTGGTATGGGACTTGGCCGATGACGTGTCTTTGGCCGGCGATGCGCTGATCGTGCGCAAGGGCGGTATCGAAGAGCGGATCCGGCTGGCGGAGATCATGAATGTCAGTGTGACGCAGATGACCAATCCGACGCGGATCTCGCTGCGATTGCGGAAAAAATGCAGGCTGGGCGATGAGGTCGTGTTCATGCCGAAGTCGGAATTCCGGTTCAACCCGTTCGCCAGAAACATGGTCGGCGAGAAGCTGATCCTGCTCGTGGATCGGGCCCGGCAAATGGACGCATCACGATGACGACACTCCATGGCCTCAACAACTGCGATACCTGCAGGAAAGCCCGCAACTGGCTGAAGCGCTTCGAGATCGCGCACGATTTCGTCGATTACCGCGACCACCGGCAATCGCCGGAAACGCTGCTCGCGTGGAAAGCTGCGCTCGGCGGCTGGGAGGCGATGATCAACAAATCGTCGACCACATGGCGCACGTTGCCGGCGAATCGCAAAGCGCCGGCTTCCGACGCCGAGTGGAAACTGCTGCTGAAGGAGTATCCGCAGCTGATCCGCCGGCCGCTGGTCGTCACCGACGATGGCGTGGTCACGCAGGGCTTCAGCGACAATGGCTTCAAGATCCGGTTCGGAGTGGCGAAATGAATGATGTGCTTGCGCTGACGCAGGATCTGGTCGCGCGCCGTTCCATCACGCCCGACGATGCGGGCTGCCAGCAATTGTTGGCGCAGCGGCTCGCGCGCGCCGGCTTCCGCTGCGAGCATCTGCGTTACGGCGACACCGACAATCTCTGGGCCACGCATGGCGCAGGGTCCGGTGAAGACGCCGGACCGGTGCTGGTGTTGCTGGGGCATACCGATGTGGTGCCGCCCGGACCGGTCGAAGCGTGGGCGAGCGATCCCTTCGCGCCCGAGATCCGCGATGGCGTGCTGTACGGCCGTGGCACCGCCGACATGAAGGGCAGCGTGGCGGCGTTCGTCGTTGCGCTGGAGCGCTTCGCGGCAGCGTATCCGGATCATCGCGGCACGGTCGCGATGCTGTTGACCTCGGACGAAGAGGGCGATGCGCTCGATGGCGTGCCGAAGGTCGCGCAGCTGTTCCGCGAACGCGGCCAGCGCATCGACTGGTGCGTCACCGGCGAGCCGTCGTCGAAAGCCGTGCTCGGCGATCTGTTGCGCGTCGGGCGTCGCGGCACGCTGTCGGCCACGCTGGCGATCAAGGGCGTCCAGGGCCATGTCGCCTATCCCGAAAAAGCGCGCAATCCGATCCATCAGGCCGCGCCTGCGATGCTGGAACTGTCGACGCGCGAATGGGACAGCGGCTACGAGACTTTCCCGCCGACCAGTTTCCAGATCAGCAACGTGCATGCCGGTACCGGCGCCAACAACGTGATTCCCGGTGAGCTGCAGGTGCTGTTCAATCTGCGCTACAACCCGAGCTGGCGCGCAGAACAGATCGAGCGCGAATGCGAGGCGATGCTGACCGCGCATGGGCTGGAATACGAGATCCGCTGGCATCGCGGCGGCGAACCGTTCTACACGCCCGAAGGCCAGCTGCGCGCGACTGCGCGCGAGGTCCTGCGCGAATTTTCCGGTGCGCTGCCCGAGGAAAGCACCGCAGGCGGCACCTCCGATGCGCGCTTCATCGCCCCGTTGGGCGCGCACTGCGTAGAGATGGGCCCGGTCAACGCCAGCATCCACAAGGTCGACGAGCATGTGTCGGTCGCCGATCTCGAGCGATTGCCGGATCTGTATTTCACGCTGATCGAACGCATGCTGTGCCCACGTTGAGACCCTGTGCACGGAAAGCTCCGATGGAAAGCTCCGATGGAAAGCACCGATCCCGGCAGCGGGACCATCGTTTCCTCGCAGGACCGCTTGCCAAACCTCTTGGGACCGGGTTATGGTCGGGCCATGACCTTGCGTTCCGCCGCCCCTCGCAATCCCGACCGCAGCAATAACAATTGCGCGAATAACCGTGCATACACACGGCGGGATGGCGATCAGGCATAAGCGACAGAACAGGCCTGACACCCAGAAACCCGCGCCGGAAGCGCGGGTTTCGTGCTTTCGGCGCCAGGAAAACCAGCAAAGGAGTTTTTTCGATGTGTTCGATTCTCGGCGTTTTCGATCTTCGTCCCGGCGCCGATCTCGGCCCGCTGCGCCCCCTCGCGCTGTCGCTGTCCGCGCGGCAGCGTCATCGCGGTCCCGACTGGTCCGGCGTGCACGTCGAACCCCGCGCGCTGCTGGTGCATGAGCGCCTCGCTATCGTCGATCCGACCGGCGGCGCGCAGCCGCTGCATTCCGAAGATGGCGATCTCACCCTCGCGGTGAACGGCGAAATCTACAACCACCGTTCGCTCGAGGGTGCTCTGCGCAAGCCCTACGCATTCCAGTCGGGCTCGGATTGCGAAGTCATCAACGCGCTGTACGCCGAGAGCAAGGCCCGCGAAGGCGGCGACATCGGCGCCTGGCTCGATCGCCTCAACGGCATTTTCGCGTTCGCGCTGTGGGATCGCGCTGCGGGCCGTTTCATCATCGCCCGCGATCCCATCGGTGTGTGCCCGCTGTACTGGGGGCACGATGCAGACGGTCGCGTCTGGGTGGCTTCGGAAATGAAGGCGCTGGTGCGGATTTGCGACGATGTCGCCCAGTTCCCGCCCGGCCACTATTTCGACAGCGCCGATGGCCAGTTGCATCGCTACTACGAACGCGCGTGGCGCGATTACGACGCCACCGCGGGGGTGCAGGTGTCCGCGCGCGAACTGCGCGAAGCGTTCGAGGCTGCGGTGCATCGCCAGCTGATGAGCGACGTGCCCTATGGCGTGCTGCTGTCGGGCGGACTCGATTCTTCGCTGGTCGCCGCCTGCGCCGCGCGTTTCGCCCGGCGCCGCGTCGAAGACGGCGACGAGACCGAAGCCTGGTGGCCGCGCCTGCATTCCTTCGCCATCGGCCTGAAGGGTTCGCCGGATCTCGCTGCGGCGGAAGTCGCGGCCAAAGCGCTCGGCACCGTGCACCACGGTTTCACCTATACGTTCGAGGAAGGTCTCGATGCGTTGCCGGAAGTGATCCGCCATGTCGAAACCTACGACGTGACCACGATCCGCGCCTCCACGCCGATGTTCCTGCTCGCGCGCCGGATCAAGGCGATGGGCGTGAAGATGGTGCTTTCCGGGGAAGGCAGCGATGAAGTCTTCGGCGGTTACCTGTATTTCCACAAGGCGCCGAACGCGCGCGAGTTCCACGCCGAAACCATCCGCAAGCTCGACGCGCTGTACAACTACGATTGCCTGCGCGCGAATAAATCGATGATGGCCTGGGGCGTCGAGGCGCGGGTGCCGTTCCTCGACACCGAATTCCTGGACGTGGCGATGCGGATGGATGCGCAGAACAAGATGATCGACAAGGCATCGGGCACGCGGAAGATGGAAAAAGCGGTGCTGCGCGAAGCCTTCGAAGGTTATCTGCCCCCGGAAATCCTGTGGCGGCAGAAGGAACAGTTCAGCGACGGCGTCGGCTACGGTTGGATCGATGGTTTGAAAGCGCATGCCGAAGCGCAGGTCGGCGATGCGGATTTCGCACACGCCGAAAAGCACTTTCCGATCAATCCGCCGCAGACCAAGGAAGCGTATTTCTACCGGCGGATTTTCGATGAAGCGTTCCCGGGCGAGGGCTGCGCGAACACCGTGCCCGGCGGAAAATCGATCGCGTGTTCGTCGCCTGCTGCGATTGCCTGGGATGCGTCGTTCGCGAATGCGGCAGACCCGTCCGGTCGCGCGGTGGCTGGTGTTCACCATTCGGCGAACGCAAGCGCATGAATCGTGCGGATCGCGCGAAATCGGTGCGATAGCGTGCGATCTGCAGAGTGGGGACGCATTCAATCTGTTCCCATCGACCGCGCGTAGACTCCGAAGCTCATGAAATTCGCAATGAGCCAAGGAGTCAACGATGGATACTTCAAGCGTGCAGCGGATCCGACGCGCTCAGCTCCATGTGCAGGATACCGGCGGTAGCGGTCGTCCCGTCGTTCTGATCCACGGCTGGCCGTTGTCCGGCGAGTCGTGGGCGGCGCAGGTTCCCGCGCTGCAGGACGCTGGCTTCCGGGTCATCGCCTATGACCGTCGCGGCTTCGGACGTTCGGAAAAACCGGAGCATGGTTACGACTACGACACGCTTGCCGACGACCTGGCAGGGCTCATCGTCGATCTCGATCTGCACGATGCGGTCCTTGTCGGATTTTCGATGGGCGGCGGCGAAGTAGCGCGTTACGTCAGCCTGCACGGGCAGGACCGACTGGGCGGCGTGGTGTTCGCCGCAGCGGTGACGCCCTGCCTGATGAAGTCGGCGGACAATCCCCAGGGTCCGCTGACACCCGAGAAGGCGGAAGAGAAATCAGCGGGCCTCAAGGCCGACCGGCATGCCTACTTCGACGGATTCACCCGCAAGTTCTTTTCGGTCGACGGTGAACTGCAGGTCAACGAAGTTCAGCGGCAAGCGACGATCGGATTGTGTCTGCAGTCGAACCAGATCGCAGCTCTTGGTTGCATGCACGCGTTCAGCACCGCCGATTTCCGCGAGGACCTGAAGCGGATCAGCGTTCCCACGCTGGTCCTGCATGGGGACTCCGATGCGGTCGTACCGTTCGAGGGTTCGGGTGCATTGACCCATGCGACGATCGGGCACAGCGAGCTGCATGTGTTGAAACATGCGCCGCACGGCTGCAATACCAGCCATGCGGACGCGTTCAACACAGCGCTGCTGGGATTCCTGCGCAGTAGTTGAGCGATCGCGTGTTGAGCGGTCCGCGCGGTGGTTCGCAGCCGGAAGTCGTGCCGCATTTTCTCAAGGCGTCGACTGGAGTTTCAGCGTGTACTCGGTTTTTCCGGGGAGAAACGGCGTCGGCCGGCCATGCACCCAGTCGTCGTGGCCGGCGCCCCAGAACGGCGACAGCGGATGTCCGCTCTGGCCGCCGGACATATGGGTGATGCCGTCGGCTTCGTGGCCCGGCGATACGACCATGCGTTCGGAGGCGCCGAAGTCGGGGCCGACCACGCGCGGCATGCCGCCATCGCCCGACAGCCGATCCGGCGGCATGCACAGCAGAGACTTGCCGATCAGCGGAATCGCTTTGGCCAGCGGATGACAGATCGCGGCGGTGTTGCGCTCGCCCCAGGTGCGCTGGGCGAGCGGGCCCTGCGCCTTCAGTTCGTCGCGGATGTCCTTCGCGGCGTCTTCCAGCAGCGCGTCCCACGTCGCGTATTTCTTCGACAACAGATGCGGCGGGCGCTGCGTGACCAGCGGCCACACCGTGCCTTCCAGCTGCTGGAAGGCGGGCATGTCGAACTTCTCGCCCAAGGCGGCATGCGCGGGCGCGGTCAGGCCTTCGGCCACACGCGCGTGCACCGCGAGCCGCCATGCGCGGACGATGCGGTAACTGACGGAGTCGACGCTGGCGCGGCCTTCCCAGTGTTTCGATGCTTCGGACAATTCGCTCAGCGCCGGCGTTTTCGTGCGTGCTGCGGTATCGCGCAGCAGCGTCCACCACTGGGTCTGGAAGACCGCGCGATCGTCGAGCTGCACGGCGAGCAGGTCGCGTTCGGCGAATATCTTCCGCGAAAACAGGTCGTTGCGGATCTGGCGCGCGCGCGCGCCGAAGGCAAAGCCGCCGTCGCCGACCTGGGCGAGCGCCGTGCCGTCCATGGTGCGGTTGTTGGCGCTCCACAGTCGGTCGTAGAAGGGGTCGACCATGTTCGGCGATCGATCCGTCGCGATCGTCCATGCAGGGCAATCCTGCGATGCCGTCAGCGGCAGCGCGCCGTTGCAGTCGGCACCGCGTGCGGCCAGCGGGCCGATCAGGCGCCAGGCGATCCGCCCGGTGGAATCGCCGATCAGCAGATTCTGGGTCGGCATCGCACTGCGGTCGGTCAATGCCATCGCCTGATCCAGATCGCGGGCGATCAGCAAATCGGTCAGGCCGAAATCGAGCGCGCCCTTGAGATGCGCGTTCCAGCGCAGCGCGAACAGCGTGTCGCCATCGTGATGCAGCACCGGACCCCATGCGGTTTCTTCGACCTCGAAGTCGACCGGTGCCGCGCCGGCCACACGGATGGTTTCGCTATGGACGACCGGCTTCACGCAGGCGTCGGTCGGCTTCGCGCCGCAAGCGGTTTCGAGCTTCCAGTCCGCGGTATCGACATAGCTGTTGGTGAACGCCCACGCCACGTGGGTGTTGCTGCCGACGACGATGGCAGGCAGGCCGGGCAGGGTGAAACCGGTGGCATCGACCTTGCCGCCCGGCGCGCGCGGATCGGCGTAGCGCAGCCGTGCGCGGAACCAGATGCCCGGCGCACGCAAGCCCAGATGCATATCGTCGGCGACGATCGCGCGGCCATCGGCGGTGAGTGCGCCGGAGACCGCGAAGTTGTTGCTGCCGGGGACGATGTCGTCGGCGGCCACGTCGTGGCGCTTCGCCGGCGTTCCGGGCAGTTTCCGCAGATCCACCTCGTCGGCGGCCGGCAGCGTCGCATCGCCGCGTGCGCTGCCGACCAGCGGCGCGTCCCAGCGCGTGCCGTCGCGCGTCAACAGCGCGTAAAGCGCAGGCGGCAGGTGCGGTTTGATCTTCCACAGCGCCAGTTCGCGATGATTGCCGGCATCCTGCAGATCGAAATACATCGCGAACCCGGTGAGCGCGGCGTCGCCCAGTTCCCAGCGTTTCGGCTGCTGGCGCAGCAGCAGATACGGCCACGGGCGCACGCGCAGTGCGCCGAGACCGGCGTTCACGCCGTCGGTATACGCCTGCAGCTGCGGGCGTTTATCGGCGCTCATCGCCGCGAGATCGGCTTCGACCCGCGCGCGGATGCGGTGCACGCGCTGCGTCTTGTCCTTCTCGATCGCGATCGGTCCGAACAGCTCGGACAGTTCGCCGGTCGAAACGCGGCGCATCAGATCCATCTCGAAGAACCGTTCCTGCGCATGCACATAGCCGAGCGTGCGCATCGCATCGATTTCGTTCGCCGCGTCGATGGTCACGACACCCAGCGCATCGCGCTGAATCGTCACCGGCGCGGACAGGCCATCGAGCGCGAGCTCGCCGTCGAGCGTCGGCAGACTGCCGCGCATCAGCCACCAACCGGTGCCCAGGCCGACGACGATCAGGACCAGCAGCCACAGTGCGATGCGTTTGAGCCACTTCTTCATGAGCGATCCGGATGGGTGGTATGGGTGAGCGGTTTCAGTCGTTGCGTTGCAGGCGGTAGACGCAGGTGTCGAGCGCGCTCACGCCCTGGTCGACGAACTTCGGTTCGGTCGCGAGGATATCGCGGCGTTCCAGCAGGTCGATGGTCCAATGCGGTGCGTAGCGTTCGCGGACTTCGGCTTCGGTCACGGTGAACGGCGGACCTTCTTTTTCGTGCGCCGGGTATTCGAGCGTGATCAACAGGCCGCGGCATGCCACCGGCAGGCGTGCGTAGAGTTCATCGACGTAGCGCTGTCGCAGTTCCGGGGGGAGAGCGATCAGTGCGGCGCGATCGAAGACCGCCGTGCAGTCGGCGAGGACGGCTTCGTCCATCGCGAAGACATCGCCGCAGATCAGTTCGATGTCGCCGGCGCGGTAATGCGTGCCGTAACGCGATTCGATGACGTCGGGTTCCAGCGCGTGCTCGGCGAAAAACCGCGCCACCGCGAGCGGCGACAGTTCGACGCCCAGCACGCGATGGCCCTGCGATGCGAGCCACAGCATATCGACCGATTTTCCCGCCAGTGGGACGAACACGCGACTGCCCGCCGATGCAGCGATGGCGGGCCAGTGTTTCTGCAGCAGCGGTGTCGGCTGCTCCTGGTGGAAGCCGATGTCGTTGTCGCGCCAGCGTTGGTGCCAGAAATCGGGATCCATCATTCCACCGTCAGTGCATCGACTTTCTGCCAGCCGCGCGACAGCAGGCCACCACGGCTGCCGCGTGCGCCGAGGTAGGGTTCCAGCTCCTTGAACGACAGCGACATCGTGCGCGCGCCGGATTTCACCGACAGCGTGCCGCCGGGCGGCACCACCGCGATCGCGATCACGCGCTCGGTGCTGCGCTTGGCTTTCGGGATCTCGATGATCTTGTTGCCTTTGCCCTTGTCGAGTTCCGGCAACTCCGCGATCGGAAACGCCAGCAGATGACCGGCGCTGGTCACGGCGACGATGCGATCGGTGTCGAGATTGCCCGCCTGTGCCGGCTGCAGCACGACCGATCCCGGCGTGAGCGACAGCATCGCCTTGCCGGCCTTGTTGCGACCGGTGAGATTCTCGAACTTCGTGACGAAGCCGTAACCGTGCGACGACGCCAGCACGAAGCGCGCGTCGTCGGCGCCGCCGGCCATGGTCTGGAAGGACGCGCCCGCCGGCAGCGAGAAACGCCCGCTCAGCGGTTCGCCGTTGCCGCGCGCCGAGGGCAGTGTGTGCGCCAGCGACGAATAGCTGCGGCCGGTGCTGTCGAGGAACGCGACCTGCTGGGTGCTGCGTCCGCGTACCGCGCACAGCAGGCTGTCGCCGTCGCGATAGCTCAATCCCGCCGCATCGATGTCATGGCCTTTGGCCGCGCGGATCCAGCCTTTCTCGCTCAGCACGATGGTCATCGGTTCGCTGGGCACCAACTCGGTCTCGTCGATCGCCTGCGCGGCTTCGCGCGAGACCAGCGGCGACATCCGCGCGTCGCCGAATTTCTTCGCGTCGGCCAGCAGTTCGTCCTTGACCAGCTTCTTCAGCTTCGACTTGCTGTCGAGGATCGACATCAGTTTGTCGCGTTCGGCGGCGAGTTCGTCCTGTTCGCCGCGGATCTTCATCTCTTCCAGTCGCGCCAGCTGTTTCAGCTTGGTGTCGAGGATGTAGTCGGCCTGGTCTTCGCTCAGCCCGAAGCGTGCGATCAGCGCGGGTTTCGGTTCGTCCTCGGCGCGGATGATGCGGATCACTTCATCGAGATTGAGGAACGCGACCAGCAGGCCTTCCAACAGGTGCAGGCGGCGGTCGACCTTGTCCAGGCGGTGCTTCAGGCGGCGGGTGACGGTGTCGATGCGGAACACCAGCCATTCCGACAGCAGCATCTTCAGGTTTTTCACCTGCGGACGGCCATCGAGGCCGATCACGTTCATGTTGACCCGGTAGCTTTTCTCCAGATCGGTGGTGACGAACAGATGCCCCATCAGCTGTTCGACATCGACGCGGTTGCTGCGCGGAATCATCACGATCCGGGTCGGGTTGGCGTGGTCGGACTCGTCGCGCAGGTCTTCCAGCCACGGCAGCTTCTTCGCGCGCATCTGCTGCGCGATCTGCTCGATCACCTTGCTCGGGCTGACCTGGTACGGCAGCGCGGTGATCACGATGTTGTTCTGTTCGCGAAGGTAGGTCGCGCGCGCGCGCACGCTGCCGTGGCCGGTCTCGTACATCGCCTGCAGATCGGCGATGGGGGTGATGATTTCGGCGGTGGTCGGGTAATCCGGGCCGCGCACGTGTTCGCAGAGGTCGCGCACGGTGGCGTCGGGATCGTCGAGCAGGCGGACGCAGGCGCTGACGATCTCGTTGAGATTGTGCGGCGGCACGTCGGTGGCCATGCCCACCGCGATGCCGGTGGTGCCGTTGAGCAGCAGGTGCGGCAACCGCGCCGGCAGCCAGGTGGGTTCTTCCAGCGTGCCGTCGAAGTTCGGATCCCAATCGACCGTGCCGTGGCCGATTTCGCCGAGCAGCACTTCGGCGATGGGCGTGAGTTTCGATTCGGTGTAACGCATCGCCGCGAACGATTTCGGGTCGTCGCTGGAACCGAAGTTGCCCTGGCCGTCGATCAGCGGATAGCGGTACGAGAACGGCTGCGCCATCAGCACCAGCGCTTCGTAGCAGGCGCTGTCGCCGTGCGGATGGTATTTGCCGATGACATCGCCGACGGTACGCGCGGATTTCTTCGGTTTGGCCCCGGCGTTCAGGCCCAGCTCGCTCATCGCGAAGATGATCCGGCGCTGCACCGGCTTCAGGCCATCGCCGAGGAAGGGCAGGGCGCGATCCAGGACCACGTACATCGAGTAGTCGAGATACGCGCGTTCGGCGTATTCGCGCAGCGGGATCTGTTCGAAACCGTGGAAGGCGGGTCGTGCGGTGTCGGGCATGGCGGGGCCGGTCGGACAAAGCGTCATTCTAATCGGTTCTTCGTAGCGGCTTGCTGCCCGGATAGGCTTGCGAACCCGGGTCCGGAGCGGTCATGACCTGTAAAGTCCGCTTTCGGCGTCTTCGCTAACAATGGAATGGAAGCTTGCCGTAGGGAGTGATGTGGAACCCTGCTGTTTTTTTGTTCAGAGGTCCCGGCCGTTTCCGGGAATCACACTGCAATATTCGTGAAACGCTCACGACTGACGTCGCTGTAGGTGCTGCCGGTATGTTCTGGAAGGCGCGTGGGACGCCCTCCGCAGGCAGCGTCGACTGTCGCGTTCAGCAATCAAACTCTTTGGGGAATCATTCAATGACACATGGAATCCGGACCAGGCTCGCCCTGGCCTGTGCTTTGTTGCTCGGCACCGCAGGTGCCGCCCAAGCTGCCACCGTCGTCACCGACTGGAACGACGAAGCGCTCGAAGCCATCCGCGTGACCCATCCGGGCCCGCCGATGGTCGCGCGCATGCTGGCGATCACCAACACCGCCATGTACGACGCCTGGGCGGCGTACGACAACAAGGCCAATGGGACCCAGCTCGGTGGCGAACTGCGCCGTCCGGCCAGCGAGCGCACCGATGCCAACCGCCGCAAGGCGATGAGTTTCGCCGCCTACCGCGTGCTGGTCGATCTGTTCCCGACCCGGCAGGCACAATTCGCTGCCGAAATGGCCGGCCTCGGCTACGACCCGACCGACACCACGGGCAATATCGCCACGCCGCAGGGTGTGGGCAACGTGGCCGCCGCCGCATTGATCCAGTACCGCCATGCGGACGGTTCGAATCAGCTCGGCAACGTCAACGGTGGCGCGCCCTACAGCGACTACACCGGCTATCTGCCGGTGAACAGCCCCACCCAGATCGTCGACCCGAACCATTGGCAGCCGCTGGCGGTGCCGGACGGCAGCGGCGGCTTCGTGCTGCAGAAATTCATCGCGCCGCACTGGTCCCTTGTCAAACCGTTCGCGTTGAGCCGATACGATCAGTTCCCGGTGAAAGCGCCCGCGCGCTTCGGCACGTTCGCTTATCTGCAGCAGGCGCTGCAGGTGGTCTACTACAGCGCGACGCTCAACGATCGCCAGAAGACCATCGCCGAATACTGGGCGGATGGTCCTTCGTCGGAACTGCCGCCCGGCCACTGGGTGCTGTTCGCGAAGCACGTGTCGGAACGCGATCACCACACGCTGGGCCAGGACGTGAAGATGACGTTCGCGATGACCAACGCGGTGCTCGATGCCAGCATCACGTCATGGGGCTACAAGCGTCAGTTCGATTACATCCGCCCGGTCTCCGCCGTGCATTTCCTGTTCAAGAACCGCCCGATCTTCGCGTGGGCCGGCGAAGGGCTGGGGACCCGGGTCATCCTCGGCCAGAACTGGCGGCCGTATCAGGCCGCTACCGTGGTCACGCCGCCGTTCGCCGAATACGTTTCCGGCCACAGCATTTTCAGTGCGTCCGCTGCGGAAGTGCTGAAGCGCTACACCGGCAGCGATTACTTCGGCGCGGCGGTCACGGTGCCGGCTGGCAGTTCGCGCGTGGAGCCGGGTCTTGTGCCGGCGCATGATGTGGTATTGAGCTGGCCGACGTTCACGGCGGCTGCGGACGAAGCGGGCATTTCGCGTCGTTATGGCGGCATCCACTTCCAGGATGGCGACGTCGAAGCGCGTGTCCTCGGCCGCAAGATCGGTGCGCAGGCGTATACGCTCAGCCGCGCCTACATCAACGGCACCGCAGGCAACTGAGTGCGATGTCCCGGTCCCCGCGTCGCGGGGGCCGGGATGTTGCGCCGGACAAGAAAAAAGCCGCATCGCTGCGGCTTTTTTCTTGAGGCCGGCTGACGGAACGTACGATCAGGAACGCATCGCGGCTGCGCGCTGCGGCTGATCCTGTTGCGCCAATTGCGGGTCGGGCTGTGCGGTCTGCTGCGCTGCTGAGAGCTGCGAGCTGGCCGCGAGCGGCTGCTGTTGCGCCGCGCTGAGATCGACCGGCGCCACGCGCGCGGCCGGATCCTCCACCGAGCGCCCCTGCACTGCGTAGAGCGTGCCATTGCCGTTGCCGGTGACGTGATCGATATTGGTGAGGCCCTGCTGCTGTGCGTTGGTGACGATGCCGGCGACCGTACGCGCATCCGCGTTCTGCACCGCCGGATCGCTGCTGCGCGCGAGTGCGGCATAGGTCTGGCCGACCATCGGGTTGTCGCTCATCAGCGCCCCGTCGCCCAGGTCCGCGCGCGTGCTGTGGTTCGTGAACACCCGGTCCCAGCGTCCGCGCATGATGTTGATGCCGTCGCGGGTTGCGTCCGAGCCCACGGTGATGCCGGTACGGATCGCCTGGACGTCGTCGCGGTACTTGTCGATCTGGTTGTGATGATCCTGTGCCAAGCGCTGGTTGGCTTCGGTCATCAGCGGGCCGCCGCCGGTTTCGCGGATGAAGGCGCCCAACTCGTGCGCGGGGAGTCCACGGTTCGCCGCTACGCTGAGCGGATTGCGAAGGTCCCAGCGCGTTTCCCGGTTGTTGTAGCCGGCGTTGTTCAGTGCATCCACGTCCTGCTGGGTGGCATAGATCCTGACCTGGCCGTAATGCGGTGCGCCGGCGCTGACCACATCGGTGGCGCGCACGTGGTTGACGACGTTGTTGCCGCCTTCGGGCACGCCCTGGCGCAGCGCTGCGGCACCGTAGGCATTGAAGGTTTCGCCGTGCAGGTCGAAACGGTGCGCGGTGATCTGGGCAAGCGTGCCGCCCAGCGAATGTCCGGTCACCGTGACCGGCGGCGTGCGACCGCTGCGCTCGCCTTCCTGGCGCGCGAATTCGAGCGCGCGCTGGGTCAGGTTGATCGCGTCCTGGGACTGGTTGTTGATGCTGTGGGTGACCATGCCGCCGTCGGTGCGCACCAGGTCGCGGAAGGTCTCGCCCGCGCTCCGGTTCGGCTCGGTGCCGCGATGGGCGACGACGATCTCGCGGGTGTCGAGTCGCTGGTAGATCGTGCCCTGATAGCCGTTGGGCTGGTCGCTGTTGGCCAGGATGCGGTAGTCGACGCCTTCGATCTTGACCGAATCGTTCGCCGGCGTCTGCGGATGCCGGTACGAATGTTCGCTCAGTGCGGCGTAGTCGCGGCTGCTGATCGTCATGGCGCTTCCCTGCGGGCACTGATGGTGAGTTTGAATTGCGGGCCGAGGCTGGCGAGATAGAAATCCGGAGAGTCTTCACCGAAGACCACGTCGCCGACCGGAGGTTTCTGCGCGAAATCGCGGACGAGGTAATGCTCGGTCACTTCCGCTTCCGCCGTCAGCTGGTCCGCGGAGATTCCGCCGACGAACTGGGTGGAAGGCGAGTGGAAATGCACGCTCGCGGTGCCCAGCGCCCAATGGCAGATGCCGAGATCGTAATAGTCCTCGTCGAGAAACGCGTCTTCATGCACCGTGGCCGCGTAGGTGTTGTCGTCGATGCGTTGCAGGGTCAATTCGATGCGTTGCTCCGGAGGCAGGCGGACGCCGCCCATGGCCTTGGTGTAATCCACCGGCACGCACTCGAGATTGTCGACCTCGTAATTCGCGGTGAGCGACAGGCGGGTCACGGCGGCCGGCAGACCCGTGAAACGCAGCGCAAGCGCATACCCGCGTTTCGGTGCCGGGTTCACCTTGGCATGGACATCGGGGACGGGCGCGGCCATGGCGGCCTGCGGGCGAGGGTCGGGTGCGGAAGCGCTTTGGCAGCTGGTCATGGTCATGAGCGTCATCAGGACAGCAAGCGGGAGATGGCGTGAAGCCATACGGGGACATCACATGTCGATACGGTTGCGACCGACTGTGGCCTTGGCCCATGACGGAGTCAAGCCGGCAGGCCCGCCTGTCCGACCGATGGCGGCCAAGGCGTGCGCGATGCGGCGGTTCCGGAGCTTCCGGACGCCGCAGCAGCAGATAGCGTCAGCGCGCCTTGCGGCGCGGGGCGGGTTTTGCCGCTTTGACGGACTTCACGGTTTTGGCTGCGGGAGTCGCTGCTGGCGCGGCGTATTTCGCGATGAAATCCCGGACCTGCGGGTAGACCTGGTCGCGCCAGCGTCGGCCGCTGAAGATGCCGTAGTGGCCGGCGCCCTGTGCGGTGAGATGCACGCGATCGGCTTCGGCGATGCCGGTGCACAGTTTGTGCGCGGCGCGGGTCTGGCCCAGGCCGGAAATATCGTCGAGTTCGCCTTCGATGGTCATCAGCGCGGTGTTGCGGATCGCCGACGGCTTCACGCGTTCGCCGGCCACGTCCCACAGCCCGCGTGGCAGCAGGTGTTCCTGGAACACGGTGCGGATGGTGTCGAGGTAATACTCCGACGGCATGTCCAGCACCGCGTTGTATTCGTCGTAGAACCGGCGATGCGCGTCGGCGTCGTCGAGATCGCCCTTGACCAGATCCTGATAGAAATCCCAGTGCGACATCACGTGGCGTTCGGGATTCATCGCCAGGAAGCCCAAGTGCTGCAGGAAGCCGGGATACACGCGGCGACCGCGACCCGGGTAGTTCGCCGGCACGACGTGGATGAGGTTCTGCTCGAACCAGCCGATCGGTTTTTCGGTGGCCAGCGTATTTACCGCAGTCGGCGATTCGCGGCTGTCGATCGGCCCGCCCATCATCACCAGCGAACGCGGCGTGGTTTCGCCGCGCGCGGCCATCAGCGAGACGGCGGCCAGCACCGGTACCGTCGGCTGGCAGACGCTGATCACATGCAGGCTTTCGGCGCCGATGTGGCGGATGAAATTCTGGATGGTGATGACGTAATCGTCGAGCGTGAACGCACCGGCGTCCTTCGGCACCATGCGCGCGTCGATCCAGTCGGTGATGTACACCTTGTGATCGCGCAGCAGGGTCTTGACCGTGTCGCGCAGCAGCGTGGAGTGATGGCCCGACAGCGGCGCGACCACGAGGACCGGCGGATCGTTCTTCAGGTCGACGATGCCATCGGCGTCGTCGGAGAAGCGCTTGAAGCGCAGCAGGCGGCAGAACGGCGTGCGCAGCACTTCGCGCTCGACCACCGGAAACACCATGCCCGAACCGCCGAGGCCGTCGTCGGTGACGCTGTGGATGCCGAACCTGGGTTTTTCGTAATCCTTGCCGATGCGATACAGCAATTCGTTGGCGGCGGCGAAACGCTGCGCCTGCGGCAGGCTCGACATCCAACTGCCGGGCGCGGAGAACATCCGGGCGTTGGCTTCGGCCCAGTAGGTGACCGGCGCCATCCAGGCACGACCCAGTTCTTGCATCTGATACAGCAGCATCGGCTAACCCCTGATCTCGACCATGAAATGGTGCGCTGCAGCATACCCCATCCTCAGGCCTGTAGTGCGACCTGTGCCGCAGTCCCGCAGTTCAGCTACGCTTGTCGCATGACTGCACGAGACGAAGACATCGCCTGGTTCCGCGAACTGCTCGAGCCGCTGGGCGCGATCACCGTCCGTCGGATGTTCGGCGGGGCGGGCTTGTACGCTGATGGCCTGATCGTGGCGTTGGAGGTCGAAGGCACGCTGTACCTGAAGGCGGACGCGTCGAGTCGTGACCTGTTCGCCGACGCCGGCGGCAGGCCGTTCGTGTACGACGGCAAGGACAAGCCGGTGACGGTGGCGAGTTACTGGACTCCGCCCGACGACGCCATGGATTCGCCCGAGGCGATGCGCCCCTGGGCGCGGTTGGCGCTGGAAGCGGCGCTGCGCAGTGCCGGCGCCAAGCCCGCGAAGAAAAAAGCCGCTGCCAAGCGCCCTCGCAAACCCGCGAAGCCCTGAGGCGTCAGCCGAGTTCCAATGCGGCGGCGTCGTCGACACGCATCGGCGACAGCCAGCAGTGCGACCCGAGCGTGCCGAAACCCAGCGCCGCCAGCCGCTGCCGATAGAACCGGGCTGGCCTGCCCTGGAAACCCACGTTGTCGCCTTCGGTCGCGTCGCTGGCGGTGAACGCTTCCAGAAACGCGACGCCCGCGCAGAGTTCCGCCAGACCCGGCAGGCCCCGGTCGAGTTCGCGCGTCGGCAGGTAGTGCAGCACATCGCTGCAGATCAGCAGGTCGACCGGCGCGCAGGGGCGCAGCATTTCGAAATCGCCGAAGCGCGCGAAATGCAGGTTGCGGCGTGCGCCGTAGCGTCGGATCGCATATTCGCTGTTGTCGAAGCCGAGATAACGCAGCTTGGGGCGCAGTTTCAGCAGCGGGGCGCGCCACACGCCTTCGCCGCAGCCGATATCCAGCACACTGCGGATCGGGCGTCCAAGATGGTATTCGGCGGTGGCCACCGCCAACGCGACCTTGCGCTGCAGGCGCTGTCGTCCGCCGATACCGGCATCGCGATACCAGCGGTCGAAGTAATCGCGGTCGTAGGTCTTGTCGTGCGGCGTCATGCGTGCCTGAGTCATGCGTGTCCGATCAGTAGCGAGGTCATCGACAGCGAGCCGATCACATCATCGTTGAAGAATTCCAGGGCATCGCCGTCGCGCGCCAACGCCAGCGCGTACAGCAGCGGCAGGTAATGCTCGGGGGTGGGAATCGAGAGCACCGCATCTTCGCCCAGCGCGGGCCAATCGGCGAGCGCGGCGAGATGCCCCTCGCGGATCAGCGCATTGACGCGATCGCGGAAACGCAGCGCCCACGGCAGCGGGGTCTGGTCGTGCCAGTCGAACAGCCGCAGGTTGTGGACGATGTCGCCGCTGGCGATCACCAGCACGCCTTCGTCGCGCAGCGGCGCCAAGCGTTGCGCCAGCGCGACATGCCATGCGCCCGGCCGGCGCGAATCGATGCCGAGCTGGACGACGGGAATATCGGCGTCGGGATACATCGGTCGCAGCACGCCCCATGCGCCGTGATCGAGCCCGCGTTCGGGGTGGATGCGCGCCGACGCATCCTCGCCCAGCAGTTCGACCACACGTTGCGCCAGCGCGGGAGCGCCCGGCGCCGGATAACGCACATCGAACAGCGCCTGCGGGAACCCGCCGAAGTCGTGGATCGTCGGCGGTGCGGCGCTTCCGGTGAGCCATGGCCCCGGCGTTTCCCAGTGCGCGGAGATGCACAGGATCGCGCGAGGGCGTGGCAGCCGCGTGCCCAGCGCATGCCACGCACGCGACCATGCGTTGTCGTCGATCGCGTTCATCGGCGAACCGTGGCCGATGAACAGCGCGGGCATCGGAGGGCCTGCAACGGATGGCGTAGTGGGCATGCTTATCTCGCAGGGCGTATGCCCGTGTTGATCAAGTATGGTTGGTAGGCGAATGCTGGCGCCAGACCCAGCGCGCGGCACGCACCGTATTGGCATTGAGTCGCGCCACGCGTTCGGCGTCCTGATAACCGCCGGCTACGACGAAGACGACAGGAATGCCGCGCATGCGTGCGATCCTGAATACGGCGATATCGCGTTGGAACATTTGCATCGTGGTCAGACCCACTTGGCTCTTGGGGTCGTTTTCGTGGCAGTCCGCGCCGGCCTGATACACCAGCAGATCCGGGCGATGTGCATCGACGAGCGTTTCGGCTTCCCGAAGCGCATCCAGATAATGCCGAAAGCCCTGCTCGCGCGCGCGGACCTGCATGGCCCACGAGCGCGTACCTCCGCGGCATCCGAAGCGGGTGCCAAAAATCGAGACGTTGTAAAGGTTGGGTAGCCGCGCTGCGAATTCCTCGGTCCCGTTGCCGCCGTGTTCATCGCAATCGATGACCATCACCCTGCGGTCTTTGTCGATATGCGCGAGGAGGGCGAGGCCGTTCAATGGGCAGTAGCCGCTGCCGGAGGCCGGTGCCGCATGATGGAAACCGCGCGCGATGTTCATGGCGATGCCTTCGCGATGCGCCGTGTCCGATGCCGCCAGCTGGCCACCGAGCATCGCCAAGGCGGCGTCGCGCACGCGCGGCGACCAGCGAATGCCCTGTCTCGACGCCATCGGTTCTTCGCCGCACAGGAACGCACGCAGGTAGCGCTCATCATGCAGGCCGAGGAGAAGTTCCGTGTCGAAGGGTCGGGGAGGAATCAGTTCCGCCAGGCCGAGTCTTTCCAGTTTCGCGGCAGTCGTGCCCAGTCGCGCCAACAATGGGATCTCGTCGGGGGCGTAGTCGGGGTGGAAGCAAGCAGGGATGCGTATCATCGAGAGCGGCTGTCAGCCGCGCGCCAGATTGTCGAGCGCGAACTGCCGCAGGTCGTCGATGGTGGTACTCGCTGGCGAAAGCATGTCGCCGCGCAATTGCGCTTCGAACTGCGCGCTGAATGCCCGGCGGCGTATGGCAGTCGATACGGCCAGCGTGGTCAGGCGCAGAAAACGCGCCTGCGTGATCGCTTCGATGGGCAGCAAGTGCCCGCAGGCGATATCGCGTTTCGGCTTTGTTTCGTCGGGATAGCGTAGCGCGAACAGCGACCCCGGCGGCAGCACCACATCGCAGATCGTCACCGGCGCCACCGCCATCGCCGAATGGGATTCTCCCAGCCCCAATTTTTCCACCAGCAGCGGTTGGCAGGCGTTGTCGACGAAAACATTGACGCGTCCGTTGCGGCGCACGCGGCCGTGCGCGATTTCAAGAAAAAACTCCTCCGCCCGCGAGCAGCTGCCGATCTCGGGCTTCTCGCTCATTTCCGTTATCGACGGCGCAGCGGGCGCCTCGGGCGCGAGGATCTGCCGGATCAGCGTCATCAGCAGGCGGCTTTCCTCGTGCTGCAGGCCGGCTTCGATGTCGGCGAGGATTTTCGGCAGCGTTGCGAGCTGCGCTGCCAGCGATTCCGGAAGCAGGTGCGCGCGCATCGCGGGGTCGCATCGGTCCAAGCGCCGCCAACCCCGCGCCCAGCCGGCAGCGATGGCTTGCCGCGCCAACGCTTCGGTCCGCGCTTTCGGCCATTCGGCGAACAGACCGAAATCCAGCGATTGGTCGGGACGACGTGGCTGGTTGATGAAGGTCGACAGGAATCGTGAGGCCTGGGTATAGCCGCAGCCGCGCCGTTCGGTGCGATGAGCGGGATGCTCGTCGAGCATCTCGCGCAGCGTTCCGTGCAGATCGAGCCCGGCCTGCGCGAACGCCGAGACGATCTCGTGCGTATCGGCGCTCAATCGAGTGACAGCAGCAGCGCCCGGACCAGATGCGAAGTCTGCTCGCGGTCGCGGGCGTCGAAAGTGAAGACCGGGACCGGCGGGCCGCAGCGGCGCACGGCGTCGCGGATGGTGTCCATGCGGAAGTTGCCGACCAGGTCGGTGCGGGTGATGCCGATCACCACGCCAGCGTCGGTCGTGATATCGCGGATCGTGCGGAGCCAGCGCTCGCATTCGTCGGAAATCCGCGCGTTGTCGCCGGGCAACACCACGATCACGCCGACCGCGCCGGCCATCACGATCGGCCGCATGTGCGAGAAGTGTTCCTGGCCGGGCAGGCCGTAGAGATGCAGCGGCGTGCCGTCTTCGAGCGACACCGGCGCGAAGTCCAGTGCGACCGTCGTCGTGGTCTTTTCGCCCATCGGACCATCGGTCAGCGGCATTTCCGTCGATACGGGCTCGAAGTCCGACAACGATCGTATGGCGGTGGTCTTGCCAGCGCCGACCGGGCCGGCGAATACCAGTTTTGCGCTATCGAATGACACAGCCTCTCCCACTGTTCCGTTTCGTGTGCGTCCTTGCCGAACGTGCGGCCAGGACCCCTGTCATGGCAGTCGCGCCTAGCCCAGCCCGAAACGGCTGGCGATGCGCGCCAGGATTCCCGAGAAGGCGCCTGCGGACGGTCGTGGTGGTGGTTCGCCACCGGCGGATTCGCCCTGCGCGTCGAGCAGATTGGCCGCTCGATAGGCCCAGAGGCTGGCATTGATATCCCGCGCGCCGACCTTGCTGCATGCCAGCAGTTCTTCCGCGCTTGCGGCCTCGCGCAGCAGCAATTTCGCGATCTTCAGCGCACCGACCAGCTCGGGCGCCGAGCCCACGTCGGGCCATTCCTTCAGCTGGTAGCGACCCGGAGGAAACGCAGGCAACTGGTCGCGGCCCTGGAAAGCGGCCTGCAGCAGGAATGCCTCCAGGCTGCGGTTGGCGCCGCCGTCGTCAGTTGCCGGGGTTTCGCCGTCCGCAGTGCTGAGGTGCCATTCGGCGCTGGCGAAACTGTCGCGCGCGGACAGCAGGTCGCTGAACGTCGGGGCATACACGCGGCCTGCTTCCGGACGGATACGAACGATCCGACCGCCATAGGTCGCATCGACAGCCCGCCCACTGAACTCGGGTTCGGCAAGGCGGCACAGCGCTGGTGTCGGGCCGCCGGCCGCGATGGCCTGTCCATCGACGGGTTCGACGGCGCCCAGCAGCTCGCGCAGGGTCTGCGCCAGTATCGGCGCGGGGTTGGCTTCAGTGGTCAATGCGATGCCGGGTTCCGGTGCCTGCCCATCGGCTCCGAACAGCAGCATCGGGGTGCCGCGCCGTTTCGCGAGGGCAACGGCTTGGCGGCCGTAGGCATCGGACACATCGGCCACCAGCGCGCCGCAGCGCGTCCCGTCCCAGGTGCGGACCTGTGCGCGGATGCGGTAGGCGGCGAGCAGAATGGCCGCGATCCGGATGCGTTGTTCGGCCTGCTCGCTGAGTGCGGCGATGGCGATATCGAAGCGGATCATGGCTTCCGTCGAAGACGATTCTGGGAGGGGGCGTGCGCAGACGCCATTGCGACGCCTGCGTGGCCGGCGGTGCGGGGAAACCCGCACCGCGTCGGTGATTGCATCAAGAGAAGTCGACGCTCTTCTCGAACGTGCGCAGTTCGTGGCGCGCCATCGCGAGATTGGACTTGGAGCGATCCAGCACCACGTAGAGGAACAGTTTCTGGTTCGATTCGAGCGGACGGATGATGTGGTACTGCTTGGTCAGGCTGATGAGGATGTCTTCGATGGTGTCGTTGAGCTTCAGCGCGTTGGCGACCTTGCGCTTGGAGCGTACGACTTCGGAATTGCCGGCAGCGGCAAGTTCGAGGTTCACGCCCGAACCGTCGCCGGCCAGCAGCATGCCGCTGTCGGCATCGACGAGGGCGGCGGCGAGGTAGCCGTCGAGGTTGCGCAGCGGTTCGAGGGAAATCTTGGCCATGGTGTTCGGGTCCTATGCTGTGTGTGAAACGGTGGGAAGCGGGTTTTTCTGCGGAACGCGTGGCGAAACGATTCGCGCGAAGCGGCTGGTTCTCGGGCGGAAGCCCGAAGACGCTACGGCTGTGGTGCCTGTCGGGCACCATCAATAGATGGCGTCGACTTCTCCGGCGAGCAGTGCGGCGGTATCGAGTGCACTGCGGATGGTCATCGCGAGGTTTTCGCTCGCGTCCGCGCATACGCAGAGCGTGTGCAGCTTCGCTTTCGATGGAATCCGCACCATGACGATGGAACCGTGCTCGGTGGCGATGCTGTTGTACAGCGCGCGACTGTTGAGGGATTCGCGACTGAAGGATTCGATCAAGCCCATCAGCGAGCTCATGATCGCCGCCGAGCGCTGCGCATTGGCCTTGCTTGCGGTGCTGTTGGCGTGCGCATAGCTGCGGCCGTCGACAGTGGCCATTGATGCGAAGAGGACTGCCGGTTTCCGTTCAAGCAAGGCCACCAGCACGTTCTGGCAGTTCATGCGTGCTGGCATGCTCACGTCGGTCACTTGCGAGTTCGAAGATTCAATCACTTTGAGGGCGGCCGACACGGCGGGTTCCGGTATGGTTGTGAATGATTCTCAAGCAGGTTCCGTGCCAGTCCAGGATCTCCGGGATCCGGACTTTGCAGGCTGCGCTGCCGGGCCGCGTTTGCTGCGGACATGTTCGGGCAGTCCGATCAGAGGCCGCTCGACGGTCTTGGCGCGTGTCGACGACGCGGAGGGTCAACTTTTCGTCGGCTCTACAACAGCGAGGTGACAATCGAGGGCAAAATGAGACGCATCCCGTTCTTTCTCATTGTTTCGCGAGACTTGACCCGCCATCGATCTGAAGGATCCGGATGCATCTGTTAATGTCGGCGCCCAATTGCCCCGGATCGATCCCATGCAGGCCTATTTCTGGATCAAGACGTTTCATCTCGTGTTCGTGATCGCATGGATGGCGACGGTGTTCTATCTGCCGCGGATCCTGGTGAACATCGCCGAAGTCGGCGATGCGCCCGCGGTGCGCGAGCGTCTCGTGCTGATGGGGCGGCGGCTGTACCGCTTCGGCCACACCATGTTCGCGATCGCGCTGGTGCTGGGGCTCGTGCTGTGGCTGGGCTACCGGATGTTCGCGGATTTCCCGACGATGGTCGCCCCCGGCAGCGGCTGGATGCACGCCAAGCTGACCCTGGTCGCGCTGATGTTCGCGTATTACATCGTTTGCGGGCGCTGGTTGAAGGGCGTCGACAAGGGGCGCGCGCTGCCTTCGTCGAAGGCGATGCGCTGGATCAACGAAGTGCCGGTGTTCGCGCTGATCGCGGTCGTTTACCTGGTGCTTGCGAAGCCGTTCTGATCGTGGATGCCGCCCTGCGTCGGTAGAAGCGGCCTTCGGGCCGCCCTACCTGAACTGCGCCGGCCTCGGCAACTCCACCGGCACGCCGTCCGCGTTGCACAGCTTTGCCGCGCAAAGACGCTCGCGCAGCGCGGGTGTGGCCTGCAGCAGGATGTGGAAGATCGCGTTCTGTTCGATCGTGCCGCGCACCGCGTCCGCGCCCGGGCCGCGCGCCCAGATGCCGACATCGTCGCCGCCGTGGGTTTCGTTCGACAGCGGGATCATCGCTTCCTGCATGTAGTCCGGAGCTTCGGTATCGACCTCGCCCAGATCCGGGCGCCCGTCTTTCGCTTCCTGATAGCCGCTGACTTCGTGCAGAAACGTTTTGGGACCTTCCGGCTGCTGGTCGGTGGCGCCGGCATAACCCGGGCCATTGGCGTAGCTGAGGGTGGTATAGGTCTGGCCGGCGGCATCGGTGGCGTATCCGCTGGGGTTGCTGCCTTCGCCGCTGCTGCCCTTGACCTTGCCCAGGATCGCGTTGCCGCGCACCGGGTAGCCAGCGAAGGTCATGGTGTGCGCGTGATCGGCGGTGACGAGGATCAGCGTGTCGTCCGCCGATGTCATCGAGGTCGCCACCGCGACCGCTTCGCTCAACGCGATCGCGTCGGTGAGCGCGCGGTAGGCGTTGCCGGAATGGTGGGCGTGGTCGATACGACCGCCTTCGACCAGCAGCACGTAGCCCTGCGGATCCACGCGCAGGCGCTCGATCGCGCTGCGGGTCATCTCCGCCAATGAAGGCTCGCCGGCACGGTCTTTCGGCCGGTCGTGTTCGTACTGCATGTGGCTGGGCTCGAACAGCGCCAGCAGCGGCCCAGTTTTCGGCGCGGCGGCGAACTGCGCGGCGTTCCAGACGTAGGTGCCGGCCGGATGATGCTGCTTCCACTCGGACGCCAGATCGCGGCCGTCCAGGCGCAGGCCGACCTTGTCGTCGTATTCGGGGTCGCGTTCGGTTGCCGGAAAGAAATTCGCGCGACCGCCGCCCATCAGCACATCGGGGCCGTGACCGTAGGGCGATTCGACGAACTGGCGGGCGATATCGGCGCAGCCGGCGTCGATCGCGGCCGAGGACAGCTCTGCATCGTTTTCCCAGTTGCGGTCGGGCGAATGGGTGAAGGTCGCGCCCGGGGTGGCGTGGGTGACCCGGGTGGTGGTGACCACGCCGGTCGCGAGGCCGGTGCTGGCGGCCAGTTCCCACAGGCTCAGCATCGGCGAGCGCAGTGAGCCGGCGCAGTCGCCGCGCTCGGCGTCCTGGCCGATGCTCAGCACCCCGGCGCGGGTCTTCACGCCGGTGGCCATCGCCGACATCGTGCCGGCGGAGTCCGGCGTCTGGCTGTCGGTGTTGTAGGTCTTGCTCAGCGCAGTGTGCTGGAACGCTTCCCAGCTCAGCATGTTCTCCTCGCCGGAGCCGCCTTTGCGCTGACCGTCGAGGATCCGTGCCGCTGCGACCGAGGTCAGGCTCATGCCGTCGCCGACGAACAGGATCACGTTCTTCGCTTTGCCGGACATTGCACCGCGCGATGCCGCCTGCGCAGCGCCCGCGCGGAACCACCAGGCCGGGGTTTCGCCGCCGGGGCGCACGATCTGCGGGACATCGACGACCCCGATCGGTGCCGAAGCGCGCGGAGCGGCGGCGGGGACGGTGGAGCAGGACGTGGCTGCGAGGGTGCAGGCGAAGGCGAGCAGGGCGTGGCGAAAGGACATGGGCGCGGTGGTTTGGCCGAAAGCAGCGATTATGCCCGCCCGACGTTGCAATCGTGGAATGCGGTCATGCTGCATCCGGTCTCGCGGGGCCCGCTGTGCTCCGCTATCGTGCGTGATCGATTCACGGGCGCGCGCTGCGCCGGAGACCGCACATGGGCTTGATCTCGGCTTGGTTCCGCATCCCGTTCTGGGCGCGCGTGCTCGCTGGCTTCGTATTGGGCGGCATCGCCGGCAAGCTGATGGGGCCTGCCGCCGACACCTGGTTCGGCCCGCTCGGCAATCTCTACGTCACCCTGATCAAGATGATCGCGGTGCCGCTGGTGTTCTTCGCGGTGATCAACGCGGTGGCCTCGCTGCACGGGCAGAAGTCGATGGCCGCGCTGGGTGGCCGCACGTTCCTGTGGTTCGCGATCACCGCCGTCCTCGCGGTGGCTGTAGGTCTCGCGGTCGGCACGGTGATGCAGCCGGGCATGGTGCAGATACCGCTGATGGTCGATCCGGACTATGTGCCGAAAGAGGTGCCCAGCGTCGTGCAGGTGCTGCTGAACGTGGTGCCGGCCAATCCTTTCCAGGCGCTGACCGGGATCGGCGCGGTCAAGAATGCAGCAGGCGAGACCGTGCTGGCTGCGGGCAAGGGCTCGATCCTGCCGGTGATCTTCTTCGCCGCGCTGGTCGGTTTCGCGATGGTGAAACTCGGCGAGAAGGTCGCGCTGGCACGCAAGCTGGCGGGCGAAGCCAGTGAGATTTCGATCCAGCTCACCCGCTTCGTGCTGGAGATGACCCCGATCGGCACCTTCGGCCTGATCGCCTCGCTGGTCGGTGCCTATGGCTTCAACAAGCTGCTGCCGCTGGGCAGTTTCGTGCTGGCGCTGTATGTCGCCTGCGCGATCCACATCCTCATCGTCTACAGCGGCCTGCTGATGGCGCATGGCCTGAACCCGCTGAAATTCTTCCGCGGCGCCGCGCCGGGCATGCAGGTCGCCTTCGTCAGTTCGTCGAGTTTCGCCTCGCTGCCCTCGTCGCTGCGCAGCGCCGTGCACAACCTCGGCGTCAACAAGGACTACGCCGCGTTCGCTGTGCCGCTGGGCGCCACCATCAAGATGGACGGCTGCGGCGCGATCTACCCGGCGCTGTGCGCGGTGTTCATCGCGCAATACACCGGCACCCCGCTCACGCCCGAGCAATACCTCATCGTACTGATCGCATCCGTCCTCGGCAGCTTCGGCACCGCAGGCGTCCCCGGCACCGCCGTGGTGATGGCCACCGTCGTGCTCAGCGCCGCCGGCCTGCCGCTGGAAGTCATCGGCTATCTCTACGCCATCGACCGCATCCTCGACATGATGCGCACCATGACCAATGTCACCGGACAGATGCTGGTGCCGGTGCTCGTCGCGAAAGAGACCGGAATGCTGGATCGCGAGATCTACGAACGTGCGCCGACCAATGTCGGCATCGAAGAGGTTGTGTAGGGCTGAGGTATCCCCACTTTTTCGAGCGTTTCAAACAGCGTCGTCATCCCCGCGAACGCGGGGACCCAGCGACTTTCAAGCTTCTGCCCAACGCAAAGACACTGGATTCCCGCGTTCGCGGGAACGACGGGTAAAAGCCACATAGGGTGCGCTTCAGCGCACCGGCTCTTGTGGGAGCGGCGGGAGCCGCGACTACGACTTCATCTTGAAAAGATTGCGTAAGGCCAGTGCAAACAGAAACGTCATCACCAGCGCCACGATCTTGTGAAAAATCTCCAGGACCACAGCGGTGACCGCGATCCACCCATGCTGACCGAACAGCGGCGCCCGCAGCTCGGTCTGCATTTTGTCCAGACCCGGCACCGGAGCGACGCTGGCGAGCGTGTATTTCAACAGATCCGATGTGCGTTCTTCGCCTGTCGTTGTGTTTGCCGCGATGGCGGCCTGCTTGCATTCCGAATCTGATGCGCATCTGTTGGCGAGCAACCCGTAGGCTGCTCCGAGGAAAAGCGAGAAGATCAGCAGTGCGATGACGGGTCGCCACAGGCTGAAGCCGTAGTCCGAGAAAAGGCTGTAGAGCGTTGAGATCCAACGTCTGCCTCGAGGCAGGCTTGGGTGTTCAGATTTCATCTCCAGACGGAAAAATCTTTGCTCCTCACGACTCGCTTTGATTTGCTCCATCGCCAACTTGAGGGTGCGATAGCTGCGTGCAGCTTCAGGGTTGGGTGGTGAGAGGAATTCCGCATCATCGAAGCATGTATCTTGGTGCAGCTTGCACGAATGAAAAAGAACAGGACCTTTGAATACGGTTTGTTGCTTCCTATTTTCACGAATATCAGGTCCAAAATGCGTCGATTCTCTGAATTCTCTGCCAGAGAAGTCCGCTTTTCCTAGGAACTTGCATCCGCCAAAATTTACGGAATGAAATTGTCGTGCTTCTTTTTTTGTTTCTTCTTTGTTTTCGGCAGAAAAATTGCAGTTTCCTTGAAATTCAGATCGGTTGAAATTCAATAAGCTACCGAATGTTGCCCCTCTAAATGTTGCGTCCGCATCAAAATTTGAATCCACGAAAACAGTACGTAAGCCAAATTCTGTTCGAAAAAATGACGCATGTTTTCCGAATTCACTTTTGCTGAAGATTGATGTGCTTTTGAAGCGAGCCTCAGAAAAATCTGCTCCATCACCAAACTTGGCGGCGCTGAAAAGCGTAGGCTTTCTGAACTCCACCGAGCCGAATTCGATATCGTCCCCAAACCGTGCTCTTGAAAAATCGGATTCTTCGACGAAAATCGCTCTTTTGAAATCCGAAATCCTTCCAAATGAGGCGTTACGGAAGCGTGTTAATTTCATGAATCTGGCGCCGCAGAAATTTGGTCCTTGCTCATCTTTATTTGTTGCGAAAATATAATCGGAAAAATTTATTTCTTCTTCAAATAATATTCCGCTAAAATCTGCAGCAGGTTCTGGATACTCGGTCCTCCATGCATTCCATGTGTGTTTTCCTGCTTTGGCTAGCTCGAAAAATCCAGCTTTCGTAGGTGACGCTGGGCTGCCGTAAACGGCGTGGGATCGCGCGAAAATTGCGTGTGCATTACTAAGCGCTTTTTCATGAGTAATCATGATTGTGAGAGCGTCCTTTTTTCTAGCCATCACTTGGGCAACGTCTTCTCCCGCTTCCCCGCCAACCTCGCAGCAACCAACGCCACCGGAATAGGCAACACCAAACCCAGCGTAGACACCCACCCCGGATGATCCGGCACGATCATGATCATCCCGGCGACCCCCGCCATCACGAACAGCGCGACCGCGATCGCGGCGGCGCGTGCATGGCGGGCGATGCGCGCGGCGACCCAGCCGCCTACGAAACTGCCGCCGGCCCACGCGACCACCAACATCACGAGCGCGCCGGTGGGCGCGGCGGCGATGATCATCTGCAGGTGTTCGGGGTTCTGCGGGTCCAGGCCGGCGGGCGGCGGGAACAGTGCGTGACCGAGGAATTCGAGTGCGGCGACGGTCAACCACATCGTCGCCAGACCCACCAGCATGCCGAGAATCGTGCGCCCCATCGTCGTTGTCCCCATTCCATCGATCCGGTAGCGAAGAATGTGCCTGCCGTGGCGTGCCCGCAAGCGGGCAGGGGCGCAAACGGCACGGGCTGTCGTCGCGTGGGCGACCCACCAAAAGCGAAAGGCCGCTTTCGCGGCCTTTGCGGGGAAACCCTGGGCGTTGCGTGCGCTTACTGCGCAGCGACCCGGCGTGCCTGGAAGAACTTCTGGCTCCAGTAGCCGGTGGCGAGGTTGGCCACTTCCACGTCCTTGCCGGTGCGCGGGGCGTGGACGAACTGGCCGTTGCCGATATAGATGCCGACGTGGTCGACATGCTTGCCACGGCGGCTGAAGAACACCAGATCGCCTTCGACCAGCGCGTTGGGGTCGCGGATCAGCTGGCCGACATTCGCCATGTCGCGCGAAATGCGCGGCAGTTCGATGCCGAGGCTGTGACGGAACACATAACCGACCAGACCGCTGCAGTCGAAACCGCGTTCGGGACTGGTGCCGCCCCAGCGGTAGGGCGTGCCGAGCAGCGCCAGGGCGCGCTTCAGCATGGTCTTGATGGGGCCTTCGGTCGGCGCGGCGGGCGGTTCATCGGCGCTTTCGCCCGGAATCTGCGCGGTTTCGAAGATGTTGCGGATGTCGTTGGCGAACATCACGCTGCGGCCGGGCAGCGACAGCGGGCCGTGCAGGGTGGCGTCGCCGATCGGGGCGAGCAGGCCGAGTTCGAGCGGGTCCTGCGTCGCCGGTACCACGCGCTGCTGCGCGAAGACCGGGAGGCTGCCGACCAAGAGCAGGCCGGCAACGAGAAAACGGATTTGACCGCGGATGAGGCGGTGGATGGCGGAAGAGCGGCCGGAGCCTTGGGCTTGGGTCGTCACGCGTCATGCACTTTGCGGAAAGGAGGATGGATAGTGCCCGACCGTGGCCGCAAGGGGGTTCAGATTTCGTTAGACCTGGCCCGGAAAAGGTGACCACGGTTCCGGAACGGGACATCCATACCCCGGCGTAGGTCGATCCGGAGGTCAGTCGAGGATCCGTTTGGCCCCGGTGTAGTGGTCCCGCCAGTAGGCGCCGTCGAGGCGATCGAGCCGGACCGTGCCCCCGGTGCGCGGGGCGTGGACGAAGCGGCCTTCGCCGACATAGATGCCGACGTGGCTGATCTCGCCGCCACTGCCGAAGAACACCAGATCGGCCGGGGCCAGACGATTGGTGGCGATCTTCGGGCCCTGCATCGCCGCCAGCTCACGCGAGGTGCGGGGCAGGCGCAGGTCGAGCATGTCCCGGAAAACGTAGTTGACCAGTCCGCTGCAGTCGAAGCCGGTGTCCGGGGTGTTGCCGCCGTAGCGGTAGGGCGTACCGACCAGCCCGATCGCCCGCATCAGCACCGCGTTGGCGGCGGCGGGGTCGTTCGGCTGGCTGCCGGACCAGTCGTGGGACGGCGGCGGCTGCGAACGCACGGCTTCCGGTTTGCCGCAGCCGGCCAGCGCGAGCGCCATCAGCAGTACGGCGACGACCGCCCGCTGCGCCAATGGCGCCGAAGCGGTGGAGCACGGATAATGCGCGGCCTTCACGGCGGTCATCTTGGCCGCATCGCCGGGTGGCGATCAAGCCGCCCCCTGCCGCATTCCGCGGTTCGATCCTCTCCTGACCTTCCCGAGCCAGACCCATGAAAATCGAAAAAGACTGCGTTGTCCGCTTCCACTACACCGTCGGCGAAGTCGGCCAGCCCGCCACCGAAAGCTCGCAGGGCGCGGAACCGCTGGCGATCATGATCGGCCACGGCAACATCATCCCGGGTCTGGAGAATGCGCTGCACGGCCGCGAAGCCGGCGAAACCTTCGCCGTCGACGTGCCTGCCGCCGAGGCCTACGGCGAGCGCCGCGAAGGGTTGACCCAGCGCATCGCGAAGAAGCATTTCGGCGACCAGCGCCTGCTGCCGGGCATGCAGGTCGTGCTGCAGACCGAATACGGCCCGCGCGCGGTCACCATCGAGAAGGTCGGGATGAGCGTGGTCGATGTCGATCTGAACCACCCGATGGCCGGCAAGTCGCTGCATTTCGACATCGAAGTGGTCGAAGTGCGCGCCGCCAGCCCCGAAGAGCTGGAGCATGGTCACGTGCATGGCGACGGCGGTCATCACCACTGAGGTTCGCCGCCAGCCGGTTTGAACACAACGGACGGCCCGCGCAAGCGGGCCGTTCGCATTCCGGACCGTGGCCGCGCCCAGCGCGGCGCCGCTACACTGTGGTCATGGAACAGCAATACGACGTACTCATCGTAGGCGGCGGCGTGAGCGGTCTGGCCGCCGCGCTGGCGCTGCTCGAAGCCGGACGCGGCGTGCGCGTGATCGAGGCCAATGCCATCGGCAGCGGCGCCTCGCACGGCAACTGCGGCACCATCACGCCCAGCCACGCGCCGCCGCTGGCCGCGCCCGGCGCAGTGTTGAAAGCGTTGAAATGGACGCTGACGCCCGACGCGCCGCTGTACATCCCGCCGCGTTTCGATCCCCTGCTGTGGGGTTGGCTGCTGGGCTTCGCCGCGCGCTGCAATGTCCGCGACTGGGAAGCCAGCGCGCACGGCAAATTCGCGCTGCTCGACGATTCCCGGCGCCGGCTCGCCGACTGGGTGCAGCGCTACGGACTGCAGTGCGAGTTCGTCGAATCCGGCGAGGATTACGTCTATCGCAATGCCCGCGCCTTCGCGCACGGCCAACACGAGCTTCCGCTGCTGCGCGAGCTGGGCGTGGCGGTGGAAGCGATCGACGGCGCCGCGTACGAACCCCAGGAACCGGCACTCAAGCCGGGCGTGGCCGGCGCCTTGCGTTTCAGCGGCGACGCCTCGCTGCGACCGGACCGCTATCTCGCCGAACTGGCGCGCGCGGTCCGCGAACGCGGCGGCGAGATCGTCGAACATTGCGCCCTGCACGGACTGCGCGAGGACCGCGAGGGTGTGCTCGCCCACACCGTCCACGGCACGATGCGTGCGCGCAATGCGGTGCTGGCGCTGGGCGCGTGGTCGGCGAAGTCGGCCGATGCGCTGGGCATGCCGTGGATGAAGAAGATCATCCAGCCCGGCAAGGGCTATTCGATCACCTATCGCGCGCCCGACCGCGTGCCGAAGCGCCCGCTGGTGCTGCGCGAGCGTTCGGTCTGCGTCACTTCGTGGGGCGACGGCTACCGGCTCGGCAGCACGATGGAATTCTCCGGCTTCGACGACACCCTCAACGCGCGGCGTCTCGGCGCGTTGGAGCGCGGCGCGCGCGAATACCTGCACGATCCCGTCGGCCCCGAGGTGCGCGAGCAGTGGTACGGCTGGCGGCCGATGAGCCGCGACGACATGCCGCTGATCGGTCGCGCGCCCGGTTGCCGTCGCACCTGGCTGAATACCGGTCACGGCATGATGGGCGTGGGCATGAGCACCGGCAGCGCGCAGCTGCTGGCCGATCTGATGGCCGGTCGCGCGTCGGCGATCGATCCGGCACCGTATCGGCCCGAGCGTTTCGCATGAGCGGATCGACGGCGCTGTCCGCCGCCTATCCGCTGCTGGCCGAGTTGCCGCTGCCGCTGCAGCACGAGGTGCTGGCGCAGGTGGCGATGCACGCGTTCCGCGACGGCAGCCGGATCTTCAGCGAAGGCCAGCACTGCGGCGGTCTGCCGCTGGTGCTGCAGGGCGGGATCAAGGTATTCAAGCGCTCCGAGTCCGGGCGCGAGATCGTGCTCTATCGGGTGGGACGCGGCGAGACCTGCATCCTCACGTCGAGCTGCCTGCTGGGCGGCACCGATTACAGCGCGGAAGGCGTGGCCGAAGGCGCGCTGCAGATGGCGATCCTGCCGCCCGAACTCTTCCAGCGGATGATCGCGGAGTCGCCGGGCTTCCGTCATTTCCTGTTCGCGGTGCTGTCCGGGCGGCTGTCGGATTTGATGGAGCGGGTCGAGCGTCTGGCGTTCCACCGCCTCGACCGCCGTTTGGCCGAGTTCCTCAGCGAACGCGCCGACACCGGCCTGCAGACGGTAGCGATGACCCACCAGCAGATCGCCGACGAGATCGGCAGCGTGCGCGAGATGGTGACGCGCACGCTCGGTCAACTGGCGGAGCAGGGCCTGGTCGAACTGTCGCGCGCCGGGGTGCGCATCGCCGATGTCGAAGGGCTGCGTGCCTTGGCGCAGGGCGTGGCGGCGGCCATCGACAAGCCCGCCTTCGAAAGACCGGCCGGTGATAAAGGTCACTGAGCGCACGGCAGACGCGGCGTACCTTGGCGCCATTCCCGCCGCACTGTTGGAGACGCCCCATGAAGAAGAATGTCGGTTCCGCGGACAAGATCGTCCGCATCGTTCTCGGTCTCGGTCTGCTGAGCCTGCTGTTCCTGCTCGAAGCGCCGATGAAGTATTTCGGCCTGATCGGTCTCGTGCCCCTGTTGACGTCGCTGATGGGCTGGTGCCCGCTGTACACGCTGCTCGGCATGAACACCTGCAAGGTCAAGGCGTAACCAACGACGGTATCGACATCACGGCATCGGCATTCATGCGGCTACACTGGCCGCATGAATGTGTTCGTCCTGCATCGCGGCACCGCGCCGCTGTTGATCAGCCTGCCGCACGACGGCAGCGAGATTCCCGCCGCGCTCGCCGCGCGGATGACCCCCGAGGCGCAGCGCGCGCCCGACACCGATTGGCATGTGTCGCGCCTGTACGCGTTCGCACATGAGCTTGGTGCATCGATCCTCGTGCCGCGCTGTTCGCGTTACGTCATCGATCTCAACCGCCCGCCGGACGATGTCTCGCTGTATCCCGGACAGAACACCACCGGGCTGTGTCCGACGGTGCGGTTTTCCGGCGATCCGGTGTATCTGCCCGGCGGAGCGCCGACGCCCGATGACATCCAGGCCCGCATCGACACCTACTGGCGCCCATATCACGCTGCGCTGCGCGACGAACTCGACCGTTTACGCGCCGCCCATGGTCGCGTGCTGCTGTGGGAAGGACATTCGATCCGTGGCGAGTGTCCGTTCCTCTTCGACGGGCGTCTGCCGGATCTGAATCTCGGCACCGCATCCGGCGCGAGTTGCGCGCCTGGCCGACAGTCGCGGATCGAAGCCGCGCTGCGCGCGCAGACCGGCTACGACCGGGTCGTCAACGGTCGCTTCAAGGGCGGTTACATCACCCGCCATTACGGCGATCCGGCGAACGGCATCGATGCGGTGCAGTTGGAGATCGCGCAGCGCATCTACATGGACGAGGATTCGTTCGCATACGATGAAACGCTCGCCGCAGGCGCGCAGCGCGCGATCCGGGCATTGATCGAAGCCGCGCTGGCATGAGTCCAGCGACATGACCGCGCCGGAGGCGGTGACCGACGAGGGCGGCGGCATCGTTGCAGGGACATCGGATCCGACATCGGTCGCCGCTGCGGTTCCGCTCAGGCTCGACCTCGTCGGCGTGCTGCTGGTCGCGTTCGGTGCGGTCGCGTTTTCGGGCAAAGCCATCATCGTGAAGCTGGGCTTCCGGCTGGGCGCCGATGCCATCACCCTGCTCGCGCTGCGCATGGCGGTGGCGCTGCCGTTCTTCCTGCTGATCGGTGTCTGGGCCGCGCGCCGCGCGCCGGCATTGGCGCGCGGCGACCGCTGGCGCATCGTTGCGCTCGGCGTCTGCGGCTATTACCTCGCGAGCCTGCTCGATTTCCTCGGGCTCGCCCATATTTCGGCGACGCTCGAACGGGTGATCCTGTATCTCACGCCGACGTTCGTGCTGCTGCTGGGCGCACTGCTCGCGCATCGGCGGCCCACGCGGCGTCAGCTGGTCGCACTCGCGATCAGCTATGCCGGCGTGCTGCTGGCGTTCGGTCACGATCTGGGCATCGCTGGGGACGATGTGATTCGCGGCGGCCTGCTGGTGCTCGGCAGCGCGGTGTCGTATGCGGTCTATCTCTACGGCAGCGGCGAGATCGTCGCGCGGGTCGGCGCGGTGCGGTTGACCGCGTATGCCAGCACCGTCGCGAGCGTGCTGTGCATCGGCCAGTATCTGCTGCTCGAACCTTCGGGTTTGCCCGCGTTGCCCGGCGCGGTCTACGGGCTGTCGCTGTTGAACGGCACGGTGTGCACGGTGTTGCCGGTGCTGGCGACGATGATCGGCGTGCGACGCATCGGCTCCGGGCCGGCATCGCAGATCGGCATGATCGGCCCGGTGTCCACGATCGTGTTGAGTCTCTTGATCCTGCATGAGCCGATGGGCCCCTGGCAGATCGCCGGGACGCTGCTGGTGGTCGCAGGCGTGCTGTCGATGTCGCGATCGAAGATTTAGCGCGTTCCCGATTCAAGTGGAAATGCTCCCTCCTCCCTCCCTTTCGCATCGCGAAGGGGGAGGGTTGAGGAAAGGGTTGTTTGCAGCGAAAAAAACACCCCCTCCCGACCTTCTCCTGCGCTGCGCGCAAGGGGAGGAGGCAAACAGTGCAGCGCCGCATCAACGCGGACGCACGGCGCCGATATCGACGATCGTGTCGCCGCGCACATCGACCTGCAGACTCCGGCGCCCGCGCTCCTCGTCGATCGACCACGGCAGCGGCAGGTTGTCCGCGACGGCCTCGAGCGAGTGCGTGCCGACCGCGACCCGCTCGAACACGAACCGGCCCTGATCGTCGGTACGCACGCTGTAGCGGTCGTCGAGCACGATGCCGATGTTCGCGACCGGCTGCTCGGAGGCGGCGCGCACGCCGTCGTTGTTGTCGTCGAGAAATACGCTGCCTGCGATGCGTCCCGTCGCTGCATCGGGCGGGCCGCCCAGCACTTGTCGCGCGCGACCCGCGCTGTAGTCGTAACGCAGGCTGACATGGATCGAGCGGTCGTGCGGCAGCGTTCCGAACACCGGCTGGTTGGTCAATGGATCGAGCGCGAACGGCGAGCGCCGCGCGCCGCGACTCTCGCTGAGATTGCCGAGCAGGGTCCAGCGCGATGCAAGCCGCCAGCGCCAGCCCAGATTCAGATCGAGACCCTGCGACGCATCTTCGTCCTGACTGCGGCTCCAGCGGACCGTGCCGTCGAGCGAAACATCGTCGGTCAGATCGAAGCCGCCATAGGCCGCGAGCGACAGCGTGCGGCTGGTACGCGACTGGCCGTTGGCCAATTCGCCGATGCCTGCCGACAGCGACAGTCGTGAACCTTCGCGCATCCGCAGCGCATGATCGACCAGCGCCTGCCAGCTGTCGGCATCGTGTTGGTCGTGCGTGCGGTCGTACTGCAGCCGGGTCTGGCCCCAGCGCGATTGCGCGTCGAGAAACAACTGCAGCGCCTGCGCGCTGTCTTCGGCGCTGCCGCTGCGGCTGTCGCGCGCGGACAGTCCGCCGCCGTAGCCCAGTCGCGCGCTTGCCTGATAGCGAAGGAAACTGTTGCCGTACCAGCCGTCGAAGCCGCTGCCGGAAATCGAATCGATGCGATCGATGCCGGCATTCCAGCTCCAGCGCGCACGGTTGAAATCCAGACGGTAGTAGCCGCCACGGACATCGTTGTTGATCGGCCACGCGCCCCACGCCAGCTCCGGTTCGAGATGGAACGCGCCATAGCGATGGGTGAAGCGACCGCGATCGGCGCGCGCATCGACCCACGCGCCGGAGGCCTGCGCGCCATCGGTATCGCTGGTCTGCAGATGCACGGCGACGCTGTCGCGCGCGCCCTGCCAGCGGTTGCCGAACAGCAGCGCGCGCGTGGCGGTGTTCTGGAAAGCGGGCAAGCCCTGGTCGTCGGGAACGATGCGGCCATCGGTCACCAGCAGCGATGCCGCGCCGGTCCACCGCGCCGACCACGCCCACTGCGCACCGATGGTCGCCACCGAGCCGTCGCCGGTCTCGAAGCCGCTCAGTCGCGTGCCGTTGTACGAGCCGCCGCGACCGACGGCGGCCTGCAGCTGCAGCCCGCGCGTGCGCTGCTGCCATTCGCTGCTGGCGCCGAGCATCGGCACGCTCGGCAGGAAGAAGCGGTATTGATCGCGCAACACTGCCGGCATCGGCGTATTCAACACGCCGAGCCCGTTGTTCACCGCCCAGCCTCCGGGCATGGCCAGGCCGCGCTGCCACAGCGTGGCGCTGCCGCGCCAACGCTCGCCACCGTCGCGCGCGCGATCGCTGCGGAACACCAGCGCCTCCGCAGAGAGCGTGCCCAGCGCGTCGGTATCCCAGAAACCGCCGAATCCCGCGCCGAGCTCGACGCTGCGTTCGCCCGCGAAACGGCTGCGGTGCGCGATCAGTTCGACATGCACGGCGCGCGGTGCGCCCGATGTGTTCTGCTCGTCCCCATCCACGGGCAAGGGCGCGAGCCTTTCCGGCAGGATGATCCGGTCGCGGTAGGGCGTTGCGGTGTCGACGACGCCCGTCGGCGGCGCGCCGAGTTCGGTGAACGGATCGTAGTTCGGGTCGTAGTTCGCATCGAAGCCGGCGTCTTCGACCGCGCCGCCGTTCGGATCCGCGCCGGAAGATCCAGCGGCGAAACTCTGCGCCGACATCAGCGCGAGCGCGACCTCGAGCGCCAGCAGTCCTGGCGCAAGTCGGCGAGCCGCTGGTCTTCCCTGCGTCCTGGTCATCGGCTCAGGGTGGTCTCGATATCCAGCCGCTGGTTGCCTGAATCGAGCCGGCCCTTGATCCGCAGCGGATAGACGATCGCAGGCATCTGCGCGCTGTCCTCCTCGGCCTGCGGATAGAGCGGAATGTCGCGGGTCGTGCCGACCAGGATCGGGCTGTTGTCGGGCACCAGCACGATCCGCGTGCCCTTGGCGTCGACGGCCGCCAGATAGCCTTCCAGGCGGCCGTGCATGTCGCCGACATTGCGCACGCGCAGCACCGGCAGCGTCTGTCCCTGCATGCTGGCGCTGCGGGTTTCGAGCACCTCCAGTCGCGGCGCGGCATCGCCGATCGCCAGATAGACGATCACGCCGATGCGTCCGCTGACCGGCAGCGGCACATCGCCGCGCGGCGGCTGCGGTTCGCCTTCGATCATGATCGCGAACCGGCATTCGCCGCGCGGCGTACCGGCCGGCACCGCGACTTCGAAGCGATAGCGGCGCTTGCCGTTGCCTTTCACGGTGATCTCGCCGGCTTCGATGCCGACCCACGGCCGGCAGCTGTCGTTGGACAGCGCCTGCGAAAACACCGGTCCGCCCTGCGCATCCAGGGTCCAATCGGCGGTCTGCACGGTGTAGCGAGAGGCTTTCGGCGAGGTGTTGCTGATTTCGATGATATTGCGGTAGATCGCACCGGCTTTCGCGCGGTCTTCGAAGCGCGGCGGCGTCACCACCACGGCGAATTCCTGCGCCGCTGCGGGTGTGGGCTGCGCCGAGGACGCGAACGCGACGACGATCAGCGCGAATATGCAGCGCAGGCGGGCGGATGTGATCACGGCGACTCCAATTCGATCTCGAACGCGAACGTCAGATCCTGCGGGCGGAGCACGCGGTTGCCGTCGGCCTGGATGGTCATGCGGAAGGTGTCTTCCAGCCGATCGGCCTGGATCGGTCCGGCATACACGAGTGCGCGGTCGCCGCCGCGCAGCGCGCCGGGCAACAGTGGTCCGTTGGCGGTCCAGCGCACGTCCACCGGACCGATCGGCTGCGACGGCAGGGTCTGGTAGATGCGCGCGCGGCGTCCGCGCCAGGGCGAGACGTCCAGCCGCACCAGCACCACGACCTGGCCGGTCATGGTCGACGCCTGTCCCGGCTGCGGCACCAGCGTATTCCAGCGCATCTTGACCGGGCCGGCCTCCAGCACGTGGCTGGCGCTGTCGTCGACCGGAAAGGACTGCGCGGCGATCGTGGATGTCCACAGCGCTGCGATGAGCAGCAACAGCACGCTGCGGATCATGGCGTGGCCAAGGTGTAGGTGACGCGCGCGTTGTAGGTACCGGCGGCGATGATCGCATCGTTGCCGTAGCGGAAGGTGTGGCAGCTCTCGTTCCAGGTGTTGCGCAGCAGCGTCGCCAGCGTCTGCGTACCGCCGGTGAAGGTCCCTGCGGGGATCGGCTGCGCGCCGGTGTCGCCGATGCCGCTGCTGGTCCAGCTGATCTGGCTGATCGGGATGGTGTCGCCGCCGGCGCTGGTCAGCGTGGTGGGCGAAGTCGCGCGCAGCGTCGCACTCTGATTCGCGGTGGTGGGCAAGCGGAAAAACGCGCTGATATAGACCTGTCCGGCGCTGCAGAACACGAAGCCGTCCAGGTCGCTGGTGAGCCGGCCGGTGCCGGTCATCGCCTGGTCGACGGTGTTGCCGACGACGTTCGCGGGCACCGCGACGCTGACCAGATTGACCGTCGTATTCGCGGCAGGCGTGCCGCCGGCGTTGTAATTGCCGCCACTGATGCTGCCGTCGCCGACGCGCAGGTATGCGGCCTTGGTGCCGGTGCCGATGGTGATGGTGTAAGCGCAGGCATCGCCGATGCCGGCAGTGGCCAGCACAGGCAACAGCAGCACCCGCGACGCGATGCGGATGCCTGGAAGGCCGGGGAGACGGGAGAGACGCAAATCCATGGCGTGAACCTCTCGAACGAAGGGGCTGCCCGACGGACAGCCCCTGGCGAACAGTTCCTTGATGCAACAGGATCCGAGGCCGTCGATTACGGCAACGATGCGGTGTAGGTCACGCGGCCGTTGTTGACGTTGACGCCGCCGTAGCTGCCGGCACCGACGAAGTTGGTGTTGCTGTAGGCGAACGACCAGTTGGCGGTGCGATTGACCACGCGCGCGCCGACATTCGGCGTCACGGTGATCGCGGCGCTGGTGCCACCATCGATCAGGGTGGGTACGTTGAGATTCGGGTCGGAGCTGGTCGACAGGATCTCGGCGAACGAGATGTTCTCGCCGGCGCCGTTGTTGAGCTGTCCGAGCGTGGTGCCGGTCAGCGACACGTTGCCGTTGTTGCTCTGCAGCAGCACCGGCACGGCGCCGCCGTTGGTGCGGGCGACGTCGGTGCCATCGCCGACGTTGGCGGCCGGCACCGCGAATTCGACGAGGTCGATCGTGGCGCCCGCGCTGCCGACCTGGAAGCGGATGAACTTCGGGATGACCACCCGGAAGTCGAGGCGGGCATTGGCGTTGAGCGTACCGGCGCCGGTCTGGAAGTCGGATTCGGCGTGGGCGGGCATCACGGCCGCCATGGCGAGGCAGAGCAGGCCGGCTGCGCCGAGGGTCTTGCGGGTCTTCAGCATCGTGTCATTCCTTGGTGGATGGGACTGGGATCATTGCGGTCACGGGCCGTGCGGGCCACGTACACTCTGCCCGTGCCGGCAACGTCCGCCCGGCAGGGGAATGGGGAATGACCGTATTGCAGATCCTGGCCGTGGTCTTCGCGACGCTTGTCGGCTTCGTCTTGTTGTTGTTGCTGTTGCTGCGTTTCGCATTGCCCTGGTGGCTGTCGCGGAAGATCGCGGCGATGGCCAACCTGCCGCAGGCCGGCATCGCCGCACGCATCACCCTGGTACCGAACGTCGAGACCTGGCAGCAGCCCGGGACCGGGAGTCAGGTCGATGCGTTGCTGGCTTCGGGATTCGACGAGGTCGGGCGTTTTTCCGTGCCGGAGATGCCGACGATGCAATTGTGGGCCGGCGTCCATCCACAGGACGGCATCGCGGCTGCGGTCTACGATCACGGCAAGATGCCGGTGTTCTTCGATCTGGTGCGGGTCTACGACGATTACGCCACCTGCACCGTCACCTCCAACCCGATCCACGACCCGGACAACGTTCCGCAGGGCAGCGCGTGCATCGCCGACCCTGCGATGACGGCGCAGGCCGCGCATGACATCCTGCGCGCGCAACCTCGGGCCGGCACGGTGCTGCCGGTGGATGCCGGCAACTTCAGACCGGTCTTCATCGAGCTGTACGCGCGTTCGATCGACCACATCCTGTCGAAGAACATGCCGGACGCCGACAAGATGCGGCGCGTCGGCGCGCGCGTCTCCGAGGCCACCGGTACGCCGGTTCCGGAGCTCGACGACAAACAGATGCAGTGGGCGGTCGAGATGGAGCGCGGCAACCGCTTGTCCGCGCTGCAGGAAGCCATCATCGATCGCTTCCTGCAGTCCGGGCAGGTCGATGCCCGCGAATGGGAGCGGGTCCGCGATCGCGTGGTCGTCGTCCACGACCTGCTGAATCGCGAAGATGCGGCCGACCTCGCGCGGATGGCGGCCGACTGGGACGCGTCCGGGCCGGTGGTCGAATCGGTGCTGGCGCAGACCTTGTCGCCGATCGACACCTTCGAACACATCGCGGTGCTGCTGCCCGAAACGCAGCGGCTGCGCTTGCTGGGCGAAGTCGATCACCCGCTGTATTCGCAGTTGTATGTCGCGAATGTCTAGCAGGCCAACCCGTTTCAGCGATTCCCTGCGGCGAGGGACTGCAGCTTCAGCACGGTGGACCAGTTCCGGCTGGTGACGCTGTCGCGGAATGCCGGACCGACGAGTTTGCCGGCGAATGCGCTTTCCAGGATGCCCTCCGGGCACCACAGATACAGGGCATGTGCGCCAAGGGCGACGTGCTCGTCCGCTGCAGCCTTGTCGACGAGCGCCTGCAGCGGCTTGCGGTCGGCACCGGCAGCGATGAAACCCACGATCATCCGCGACGGATCGTCCATGCGGTCGAGGAACGGATTACCGGCCGCAGCCGCATCCAGTTCGGCAGCCGTCAAGACGTGCGTATTGGCCGAAACCCCCGTGGCCTGTATCAGCGCGGCGGCGATCCGCTTCGCATTGGTCGCAGTCGCGCTGCGGCCGGCGTCGAACACGACGTTGCCGCTGTTGAGCAGGGTCCGCACATGCTTGAACCCGAGGTCTTCGAACATGGTGCGCAGATCGGCCATCGCGATGCGTTTGGCCTTGCCGACGTTGATGCCGCGGAACAGCGCGATCTGTATTGCCATGACCTGAGGCGTCCCCAGTTTTTTATCAAGAAAATCAAACGGATCGATTGATCGGCAGTTACCGTTCTATTGCCCGTCGTTCCCGCGAACGCGGGAACCCAGTGTCTTTGCGCCGCGCAGAAGCGGTAAGTCGCATAAGCTTGAAGTCGCTGGATCCCGCGTTCGCGGGGATGACGAAGCTTTTCGAAACACTTGAAAAAGCGGGGATACCTCAGGCCATGGATCAGACCTCCAGCGTCGCCAGGTCGCCCTTGGTTTCCAACCACGTTTTCCGATCCGAAGCACGCTTCTTCGCCAACAGCATATCCATCAGTGCATGGGTTTCGGTGCCGCCATCGACGGTGAGCTGCACCAGCCGGCGCGTATCGGGGTGGATCGCCGATTCGCGCAGCTGCTGCGGGTTCATTTCGCCGAGGCCCTTGAAGCGGGTGACGTTGACCGCGCCGCCGAATCCTTTCGTATTCGCGGCCTTCTCGCGCTCGATCTTCTCCAGCAGCAGGCGCTTCTCCTCTTCGTCCAGCGCGTAGAACACCTGCTTGCCCACGTCGACGCGGAACAGCGGCGGCATCGCCACGAAGATGTTCCCGGCGATCACCAGCGCCGGGAAATGTTTCAGGAACAAAGCAGAGAGCAATGTCGCGATGTGCAGACCGTCGGAGTCGGCATCGGCGAGGATCACCACCTTGCCGTAGCGCAGACCGCTGATGTCGTCCTTGCCCGGGTCGCAGCCGATCGCCACCGCGAGGTCGTGCACTTCCTGCGACGCGAGCACGCTGCCGGAAGCGACTTCCCAGGTGTTGAGGATCTTGCCGCGCAGCGGAAGAATCGCCTGGAAATCCTTGTCGCGCGCCTGTTTCGCCGAGCCGCCCGCGGAATCGCCTTCGACCAGGAAGAGTTCCGTGCGCGACAGATCCTGGCTGATGCAGTCGGCGAGCTTGCCGGGCAGGGCGGGGCCCTGGGTGACTTTCTTGCGGACGATCTGCTTCTCGGTCTTCAGGCGCGCGGCGGCACGCTCGATCGCGAGCTGCGCGATCTTCTCGCCCAGTTCGGTGTGCGTGTTCAACCACAGCGAGAACGCATCGTGCGCGGCGCCTTCGACGAACGCGGCGGCCTGTCGCGACGACAGCCGTTCCTTGGTCTGGCCGCTGAACTGCGGATCGGTCATCTTCACGCTGAGCACGAAGGCGACGCGGTCCCACACGTCTTCCGGCGCCAGCTTCACGCCGCGCGGCAGCAGCGTGCGGAAATCGCAGAACTCCCTCAAAGCATCGGTGAAACCGGTACGCAGGCCGTTCACATGCGTACCGTGCTGCGCGGTGGGGATCAGGTTGACGTAGCTTTCCTGGACCAGATCGCCTTCGGGGATCCACGTGGCGGCCCAGTCGACGATCTCCGAATCTTTTTTCAGTTGGCCGACGAACAGGTCCGGCGGCAGCGCTTCGCTCGCCCCGAGTTCGCTTTTCAGATAATCGCGCAGGCCGTCTTCGTAGAACCACTGGTCCTTGTCGCCGGTGGCCGCATCGAGCAGGCTCACGGTCAGGCCGGGGCAGAGCACCGCTTTGGCGCGCAGCACGTGGCGCAGGTGGCGCAGATTGAATTTCGCGGTATCGAAATATTTCGGGTCGGGCCAGAAGCGCAGGCGCGTACCGGTGTTCTTCTTGCCGACGCTGCCGACGATGTCCAGGTCGGACGCACGGTCGCCGTCGCGGAAAGCCATCCGGTATTCGTTGCCGTCGCGCTTGATGAACAGTTCGACCTGTTTCGACAGCGCATTGACCACGCTGACGCCGACGCCGTGCAGGCCGCCGCTGAAGGTGTAGTTCTTGTTGTTGAACTTGCCGCCGGCATGCAGGCGGGTGAGGATCAGTTCGACGCCGGAAATTTTTTCCTCGGGGTGGATGTCCACCGGCATGCCGCGACCATCGTCGGACACTTCGCAGCTGCCGTCGGTGTGCAGCACGACTTCGATGCTGCGGGCATGGCCGGCGAGCGCCTCGTCGACCGCGTTGTCGATGACTTCCTGCGCCAGATGGTTCGGGCGGGTGGTGTCGGTGTACATGCCCGGCCGGCGTTTGACCGGATCCAGGCCGGAGAGGACTTCGATATCTGCGGCGTTGTAGCGACTGCTCATTGCGATGACGGAACCGTGTGGAGAGGGCGGCGAACGCGGCACCCGAGGCCGGCGAGCTTGGCGGGACGGCCGTCGGGGGTCAAGCCGTTCAGGCGCGGGCTGCGTGTGGGCCGGGTGTTCACGGCCCAGCAGGCAGGCTGCGACTATGGTGCGCTGGCTCGCACAAGACCCCGCCGATGTCCGGCGCGCATGCGGGCAGAGTCCAGACCATGACCTTCTCCCGCCGTTTCGCGCTTGCCCTGTCGCCGCTGGCGCTCGCGGTCGCGTGGCTGGCGCTCGCTGGCCCGGCCGCCGCCCAGTCGCAGACCGACATCGCACAGGACGCTTCCGAAGACGCCGACAAGACCAAGGCCGAAGCCGACAAGCGTCAGGCCGAAGCCGAAGCGGCACGCAAAGCCGAGGCCCGCAAGCCCAAGCGCGACAAAGCCAAGGACGACAAGGCCCCCGAGCGCGAGCTCGAGGAAGAAGAGGACATCTGAAGCTGCGCGCTTCCCGCCCCGCTATCGACGCCCCGGTTCTGCCGGGGCGTTTTTATTTCCACTGAATCAGCCGGTTACGATGCATCTGCCGCTTTGGCGGTCGCCTCAAGGCCCGCATCCCGGTAAACTACCGCTTTCCAGCGACCCGCTGCCGCCATGACCTCCCCCCGCACTGCCACTCCACTCGTCTTCGTTACCGGCGGCGTGGTGTCTTCGCTCGGCAAAGGGATTGCCGCCGCCTCGCTCGCCGCGATTCTCGAAGCCCGCGGCCTGCGGGTGACGATGATGAAGCTCGACCCCTACATCAACGTCGATCCGGGCACGATGAGCCCGTTCCAACACGGCGAGGTCTACGTCACCGACGACGGCGCCGAGACCGACCTCGACCTGGGCCACTACGAGCGCTACGTCAACACCCGCCTGTCCGGCAAGAATTCGATCACCACCGGCAAGATCTACGAAGCCGTGATCCGCAAGGAGCGCCGCGGCGACTATCTCGGCGCCACCGTGCAGGTCATTCCGCACATCACCGACGAGATCAAGCGCTGCATCGATGCGGCGACCGAGGGTTTCGACGTGGCGCTGGTCGAGATCGGCGGCACCGTCGGCGACATCGAATCGCTGCCGTTCCTCGAAGCCATCCGCCAGATCCGCACCGAGCGCGGTGCCGACCAGGCGATGTTCATGCATCTCACCCTGGTGCCGTACATCGCCGCCGCCGGTGAGCTGAAGACCAAGCCGACCCAGCACTCGGTGAAGGAACTGCGCTCGATCGGCATCCAGCCCGACGTGCTGCTGTGCCGCAGCGAGCAGCCGCTGCCGGACGGCGAGCGCCGCAAGATCGCGCTGTTCACCAACGTCTCCGAGAAGGCGGTCATCTCCGCCGTCGACCTCGACAACATCTACAAGATCCCGATGTGGCTGCACCAGCAGCAGCTCGACCAGATCGTGGTCGAGCATCTGCGCCTGCAGAACAGGGCCGCGCCGACCGCCGACCTGTCCGAGTGGGAAGCCGTGGTCGACGCGTCCGAACATCCGATCGACGAAGTCACCATCGCGGTGGTCGGCAAATACGTCGATCACAAGGATGCGTACAAATCGGTGGCCGAGGCGCTGAAGCACGGCGGCATCCGCCAGCGCAGCCGGGTCACGCTGAAATGGCTGGAATCCGAGGACATCGAACGCGATGGCGCCGCAGCGGTGCTGGCCGGGATCGACGGCATCCTGGTGCCGGGCGGGTTCGGCGATCGCGGTTTCGAGGGCAAGGTGCTCACCGCGCAGTACGCCCGCGAACACGGCGTGCCGTATTTCGGCATCTGTTACGGCATGCAGGCGGCGGTGGTGGACTACGCCCGCCATGTGCTGGGCCTCACCGATGCCAACAGCACCGAGAACGACCGCCAGAGCCCGCATCCGGTGATCGGTCTGATCACCGAGTGGCGCACCGCGACCGGCGAAGTCGAGCGTCGCAGCGAGAAGAGCGATCTCGGCGGCACCATGCGCCTGGGTTTGCAGGAACAGCGCGTCAAGCCGGGCACGCTGGCGCACCGCATGTACGGCAAGGACGTGGTCGGCGAGCGTCATCGGCATCGCTACGAATTCAACAACCGCTACCGCACCCAGCTCGAGGATGCCGGCCTGGTGATCGCAGCGAAGTCGATGGACGATCTGCTGGTCGAGATGATCGAACTGCCGCAGGCGCAGCATCCGTGGTTCCTGGCCTGCCAGGCGCATCCGGAATTCCTGTCCACGCCGCGTCACGGCCACCCGCTGTTCATCGGCTTCATCCGCGCCGCGCGCGAGTACAAGGTCAATGAAGGCAGTGCGGGCGGAAAATTGTTGAAGGAAGTGAACGCGTGAACGACGCAGCGGTCTCCGCTGTTCTGGCGTTGTCGCTGGTCGGACTGCTGGCGGTGTCGGTCGCCATGCTGTTCTTCGTCGGCGTGTCCGCGACCATCAGTGCGGTCGGGCTCGCCCGCGAGCATGGGCGCGAGCGCTTCGCGCTGCTGTCCATGGTGGTGCCGATGGTCGGCTGGGTCTATCTGATCCGTCACGGTCGCTCCGTGCGCTGGTTGCGCCGCTATCTGATCATCGGGCTCGCCTGTCTCGCGGCTTCCGCACTGCTGTCCTATTCCATGCTGCAACGAGGGCTCGTCACACCATGAAACTCTGCGGTTTCGATGTCGGTCTCGACCACCCGTTCTTCCTGATCGCCGGCCCCTGCGTGATCGAATCCGAGCAGTTGCAGCTCGATGTCGCCGGCCAGCTCAAGGAGATCACCTCGGCGCTCGGCATCCCCTTCATCTTCAAATCGAGTTTCGACAAGGCCAACCGCACCTCGGGCACCAGCTTCCGTGGGCCCGGCATGGAGGAAGGCCTGCGCGTGCTGGCCGAAGTGAAGCGCCAGATCGGCGTGCCGGTGCTCACCGACGTGCACGAATACACGCCGATGGACGAAGTGGCCAGCGTGGTCGACGTGCTGCAGACGCCCGCGTTCCTCGTGCGCCAGACCGATTTCATCAAGAAGGTCTGCAGCGCCGGCAAGCCGGTCAACATCAAGAAGGGCCAGTTCCTGTCGCCGTGGGACATGAAGCCCGTCGTCGAGAAGGCGAAGTCCACCGGCAACCACGACATCATGGTCTGCGAGCGCGGCGCCAGCTTCGGCTACAACAATCTGGTCAGCGACATGCGCAGCCTGTCGGTGATGCGCGACACCGGATGTCCGGTGGTGTTCGACGCGACACACTCGGTGCAGTTGCCGGGCGGGCAGGGCAACAGCAGCGGCGGCCAGCGCGAATTCGTGCCGGTGCTGGCGCGCGCCGCGACCGCCGTCGGCATCGCCGGCCTGTTCATGGAAACCCATCCCGACCCGAGCAAGGCGCTGTCCGACGGCCCCAACGCATGGCCGCTGGGCAAGATGCGCGCGCTGCTGGAAACGCTGCAGGCGCTGGATGCGGTGACCAAGCGCAACGGTTTTCTCGAAGTGTCAGCCCATGAATAGGGTGCGCCTTGGCGCACCGCTCTCACGGGCTTTTGCCCAACACGGTGCGCCAGGGCGCATGCGATTCCACCACCCCGGTGCGCCAAGGCGCACGCGATTCCACCACCCCGGTGCGCCAAGGCGCACCCTATGAATTCCACTCAAATCGATACCGACATGACCACGATCACGAAGATCCACGCCCGCGAAATCCTCGACAGCCGTGGCAATCCGACGCTGGAGGCCGAAATCACCCTGGCCGACGGTAGTTTCGGCCGCGCTGCGGTGCCATCGGGCGCGTCCACCGGCACCAAGGAAGCCGTCGAACTGCGCGATGGCGACAAGACCCGCTATCTGGGCAAGGGCGTGCTGAAAGCGGTCGGCAACGTCAACGGCGCGATCGCGCAGGCGCTGACCGGCTTCGACGCCGCCGATCAGGCCGGCCTCGACAAGCGCCTGATCGATCTCGACGGCACCGAGAACAAGGGCCGTCTCGGCGCGAACGCGCTGCTGAGCGTGTCGATGGCCGCCGCGCATGCGGTCGCCGCCTCGCGCAAGCAGGCGCTGTGGCAGTACCTCGCCAATGGCCAAGACGTGACCCTGCCGGTGCCGATGATGAACATCATCAACGGCGGCGCGCACGCCGACAACAACGTTGATCTGCAGGAATTCATGGTGCTGCCGGTCGGCTTCGATTCGTTCTCCGAAGCGCTGCGCTGCGGCACCGAGATCTTCCATGCGCTGAAATCGGTGCTGAAGAGCCGCGGCCTGAGCACCGCGGTCGGCGACGAGGGCGGCTTCGCGCCGGACCTGCGCAGCAACTCCGAAGCACTGGACACCATTCTCGAAGCCATCGGCAAGGCCGGTTACAAGGCCGGCGAGGATGTGCAGCTCGGTCTCGATGTCGCGTCCAGCGAATTCTTCGAGAACGGCAAGTACAACCTCACCGGCGAAGGCAAGCGCCTGACCAGCGAGCAGTTCACCGATTTCCTCGCCGACTGGTGCCGCCAGTATCCGATCATCACCATCGAGGACGGCATGGCCGAACACGACTGGGCCGGCTGGAAACTGCTCACCGATCGCCTGACCCGCAGGATCCAGCTGGTCGGCGACGATCTGTTCGTCACCAATCCGAAGATTTTCCAGGAAGGCATCGACAAGAGCATCGCCAACGCGATCCTGATCAAGGTCAACCAGATCGGCACGCTGACCGAAACGCTGGAAGCGATCGCGATGGCGCATGCCGCAGGCTATGCATCGATCGTCTCGCACCGCTCGGGCGAAACCGAGGACACCACCATCGCCGACATCGCGGTCGCGACCACCGCCACGCAGATCAAGACCGGCTCGCTGTGCCGCAGCGATCGCGTCGCGAAGTACAACCAGTTGCTGCGGATCGAACAGCAGCTCGGTTCGGCCGCGAAGTACGCCGGCCGCGCGGCGTTCGTCTCGCTGAAGCAGGGTTGATGTCGCGCGCATGACCGACGGGATGCGCACGCTGCGGATGCTGGCGCTGATCCTGGTCGCGCTGTTGGCGTGGCTGCAGTACCGGCTGTGGTTCGGCGAGGGCGGCGCGTTCGCCACGTCCTCGTTGCAGGGCAAGGTCGAGCGTCAGGGCGTCGAGAATCGCGGCCTGCAGCAGCGCAACGAACAGTTGGCGGCGGAAGTCGAGAACCTCAAATCCGGTGAATCCGCCGCCGAGGAACGCGCGCGCAGTGAACTGGGCATGATCAAGCCCGGCGAGACGTTCTATCGCGTGGTCGAATCGCCGACGCCGGTCGACGCTGCCGTCGATCCAGTCGACGGCGAGGCGCCAGCGCCATGATCCCGGATCAAGCCGGGGGCAGGCTCTGGGCGGTGGTGCCGGCCGCCGGGCGAGGCACCCGCTTCGGCGGCGAACTGCCGAAGCAGTATCTCGAAGTGGCGGGTCGACCGCTGATCGCGCACACCCTCGATGTGCTGCTGTCGCATGCGTCCGTGAGCGGAGTGATGGTCGTGCTGGCCGAAGACGATCGTCACTGGCGCGATGCTGACGTCCGGGTCGACAAGCCGGTGATGACCTGCATCGGCGGCGCCGAGCGCGCGGATTCGGTGCTGGCCGGTCTCGATGCGCTGCCCGAGTCGGTGCGCGCCGATGCCTTCGTGCTGGTGCACGACGCCGCGCGCCCGAATCTCTCGCATGCGGATCTCGACCGCCTGCTCGACGTGGGCATGAGCGATCCGGTCGGCGCGATCCTCGCCGCGCCGGTGCGCGACACCCTGAAGTTCGCCGGCGACGATGGCGGCATCGACCGCACCGAGCCGCGCGAGCGTCTGTGGCGCGCGTTCACGCCGCAGCTGTTCCGGCGCATGCAGCTGAGCCGCGCGCTCGACGCCGCGCGCATGGCGGGCGTGGCGATCACCGACGAATCGATGGCGATGGAACGGCAGGGCCTGCGCCCGCTGTTGATCGAGGGCAACGAAGACAATTTCAAGGTCACCACGCCGGCGGATCTGGCGCGGTTCGAGTACGTACTTTCGCATCGGCATCGTTGATTCCACGACGATGAAAGGAGTGTCATGAGAATTTTCATTTCGAACATGTTGGCGGTGTTGTTCATCGTTTTCGCCGCGTCCGCGCCTTCGCTGGCCGCGCAGTCGCAGACACCGGTCGTGGTGCAGGCGCCGCAGGCCGTGCCGAAGTCGGTGCGGCTGCTCGCGCCGCAGGAGGCATTGACCCAGTGCCTGTTGAAATCGACATCGGCGGACGAAAAGCGCGTGCTGGTGAAATGGGTGTTCGCGGTGATCGCCCAGCATCCGGACATTGCCTCGATGACCCAGATCGATGCCGCGCAGCGCAGCGCGATCGATCGCGATGCGGCGAAGGTCTTCGAGCAACTGCTGGCCGATCAATGCGCCGGGCCGCTGCGCATGGCGATGAAGCAGTCGGGCACCGATGCCATCGGGAAGAGTTTCCAGGCGCTGGGAACGTCCGCCGCGACCGACATGCTGCAGAACCCGCAGGTCGTCGCCAGCGGCGCGGGATTGATGAAGCATCTGGACATGCAGCGCATCCTGCTGGCGCTGATCGTCCCGTGAGCGGCGCTTCGCGAGGATGATCCCATGACCGCGAACATCCGCATCGGCCAAGGCTTCGATGTCCACGCCTTCGGCGAGGGCGATCACGTGATGCTCGGCGGCGTGCGCGTGCCGCATGCGCAGGGCATCGTCGCGCACAGCGATGGCGATGTGGTGCTGCATGCAGTGTGCGATGCGCTGCTCGGCGCGCTGGCGCTGGGCGATATCGGCAAGCATTTTCCGCCGTCCGACCCGCGCTGGAAGGACGCCGACAGCCGTACGTTCGTGCGCCACTGCGACCATCTGATCCGCCATCAGGGCTGGATGGTCGGCAATGTCGACATCACCGTGATCTGCGAACGGCCGAAGCTCGGGCCGCACGCCGAAGCGATGCGACGGACGATCGCGCTGGATCTCGGTATCGAACCCGATGCGGTCAGCGTGAAGGCCACCACCACCGAAACGCTGGGATTCACCGGGCGCAGCGAAGGCATCGCGGCGCAGGCGGTGTGTCTGTTGATCAGGACGTGAGTCCGGACTCGAGCGCGGACGCCAGCGCTGGCGCCAGCGGAGTGGCGCAGGCGCGCGCGCACGGCGAAGCGGTGCTGACTGCGCGCATCCGCAGCGTGCCGGAAGATTTCGCGGTCGAGGAAATCGACGCCTTCGACGCCAGCGGCGCGGGCGAACACCTTCTGCTGACCGTCGAGAAGCGCGGAATGAACACCGCGTTCGCGGCCAAGCGCATCGCCGCATGGGCGGGCGTCGCCGAGTCCGCGATCGGTTATGCGGGCCTGAAGGATCGCCATGCCTTGACGCGACAGCGCTTCAGCGTGTGGATCCCGAAGAAGATCGCGCCGGATATCGATGCATTGCAGTCCGAGGACCTGCGGGTGCTCGACGCGCAATGGCATGCGCGCAAATTGCCGCGCGGCGCGCTTGCCGGCAATCGTTTCGTACTGGCGCTGCGCGAGGTCGAAGGCGATCCCGAGGCGATCGAAACCCGGCTGCGCGCGATCGCCGAACGCGGCGTGCCCAACTATTTCGGCGAACAGCGCTTCGGACGCGGCGGCGACAATGTGTCCAAGGCGCTGTCGATGTTCGCCGGCCGGCGCGTGGCGCGCGAGGAGCGCGGCCATCTGCTGTCGGCGGCGCGCTCCGAACTGTTCAATCGCGTGCTCGGCGCACGGGTCGGGACGGCCTGCTGGGACAGCGGTCTCGACGGCGAAGTGTGGATGCTCGACGGCAGCCGCAGCGTGTTCGGTCCGGAGCCCTGGAGCGAAGCGCTTGCGGAGCGATTGGCGCGGTTCGATATCCACCCCAGCGGTCCGCTCTGGGGTCGCGGCGAATTGCGCAGTCAGGGCGAGGCGCGGGCCTTGGAGCTGGCGGCGCTCGAAGGCGTGCCGCTCGACGCCCTGCGTGCGGGTCTTGAGCGCGCCGGCTTGGACCAGGAGCGTCGCGCGCTGCGGCTGAGGCCGCAGTCGCTGGCGTTCGATTGGCCGGAACCGCGCACGCTGGTGCTGCGCTTCGGACTGCCGGCCGGGTGCTACGCCACCACCGTGCTGGCCGAGTTGGGCACGATCGTTGCCGACCCCGGGCGCGACTGAATGGCACTGGTTCTGTCCGACCGCTGGTCGGAAAACCAAACGCGGCCATGCTGCCGTTCCATCACGGGCGTATAAGCCGGAAGAACGCCCGGCGATGTCGTCGGGCGATCCACGCGTTGCTGTCGTCTCGGAGAATTCTGATGAACGTCAAGATGTGCTCGCTCGTCGTCCTCGTCGCCGGCCTGTCGCTGTCGGGCTGCAAGACGATGGAAGGATCCAGTGCGATCGCTCCCGCTGCCAAGCCGGCGACGCCCGGCACGCAATATGCGCCGAGGATCGAGGAAAACACGGCCTATATCGCCCAGGTCGAAAGCATGGCCCGCCGTCGCGGCCTGACCGTGCGTTGGGTCAACAAACCGGTCAAGCGCCACGTCGACCAGGAGTGAGGCGCTGCGTTGAGGCCGACGCCGTTCAGCGCCGGCCCAGCAGCACCAGCACCGCGCCGGTGCCGCCCTGCGCGGGCGGCGCCGAGTGGAACGCCAACACGTCGCTGCGGTGACGCAGCATGCGGTCGACCAGATTCTTGATCGTCGGCACGCCGTCGGGCGAGTTCAGGCCCTTGCCGTGGATCACCCGGACGCAGCCCATGCCCGTCTCGAAGGCCTCCTTGATGAACTGCCGCAGCATTGCTTCGGCGGTCGTGGCGTTGACGTGGTGCAGATCGAGTTCGTCCTGGGCCGCGTACTCGCCGCGCGCCAGTCGCTGCAGCACGCCTTTGGGCACGTTGTCGCGGCGATAGCTCGACACGTCTCCGGCCAACAGCGGCGAAGCGTCCAGTGCGCGCTGGAATTCGCTGCGCGCATCGGCCTCGTCGCGATCGCGCATGCGTGCGTCGGGCTTCGGCCTGGGTTTCTGCGGACCGGTCGGCGCTGCCGGAAGCTCGCGCACCGGGCCGATCGCCGAACGGAACAGCTCGGCATCATCGACGTCGGCATCGTCGACGCAGGCAGGCAGCTCGACGACACGGGTTTTCTCGGGCTTGCGGTCGCGTGCGCTCATCGCATCGAAGGTTAGCAGGGCCGCATGACCGCAGGACAGCAGAACCGCGCCCGCTGCGAAGGGTCGCTGCGGATCGGACAGGCGCTTCCGGTATCATGGCGCGGACTTCTTCCTCCGCGACAAGGCGACTTTCCGAACCCATGCGCATTCTGGTCAGCAACGACGATGGCGTCGACGCCCCGGGCATCCGCATCCTCGCCGCTGGCCTGCGCGAGGCCGGGCACGAGGTGTTGGTGGTCGCGCCCGACCGCGACCGCTCCGGCGCCAGCAATTCGCTGACCCTGGACATGCCGATCCGCGTGGTCCGCCACGACGAACACACCTGGCGCGTGCACGGCACGCCCACCGACTGCGTCCACGTCGCCATCACCGGCATGCTGGAGCACGAACCCGATATCGTGGTTTCCGGCATCAACAACACCGCGAACCTCGGCGACGACGTGATCTATTCCGGCACCGTCGCCGCTGCGATGGAAGGCCGTTTCCTGGGCCTGCCGGCGGTCGCGATGTCGCTGGTCACCGCCGATCACAAGGGCAGGCACTACGAAACCGCCGCGCGCGCCGCGGTCGAGATCGTCGCCCGGCTGCGCGCCGATCCGCTGCCGGCCGATACCATCCTCAACGTCAACGTACCCGACCTGCCTTGGGGCGAGATCGCCGGCTTCGAGGTCACCCGCCTGGGCAATCGTCATCGCGCCGAGGCCTGCACGCCACAGGAAGACCCGCGCGGTCGCCAGTGGTGGTGGATCGGCGCCGCAGGCGCGGAACAGGACGCCGGCCCCGGCACCGATTTCGACGCAGTGCGACGCGGTTGTATTTCGATCACGCCGATCCATGTCGATCTGACCCGCTATCAGGCGCTCGACCATGTCGCGAGTTGGGTCGGCGGGCTCGCGGCCGGTCTGGGCGATCGTGCTGGCGATGCCCGCGCCGGCGATGCCCCGATCGGCGACGGGGATGCGGCATGACCGCACGCATGCGCCTGCAGCCGGAAGCCATCGGCATGGGCATGACCTCGCAGCGCGTGCGCGACCGCCTGATCGAACGGCTTCGGGAGAAAGGGATCGTCGACGAAAACGTGCTCAATGCGATCCGCACCGTGCCGCGGCATCTGTTCGTCGATGAAGCGCTCGCCGCACGCGCATACGAAGACAACGCGCTGCCGATCGGCCATGGCCAGACCATCTCGCAGCCCTGGGTGGTCGCGCGGATGACCGAGGCGCTGTTCGAGGACGGCGCCGCGCCGAAGAAAGTGCTGGAGATCGGCACCGGTTCAGGCTATCAGGCCGCAGTGCTCGCCGCGCTCGGGCTGGAAGTCCATACCGTTGAACGCATCGGCGACCTGCTGCGCACCGCGCGCAAGCGCTTCCGCACGCTCGGCCTGAACATCCGCAGCAAGCACGACGACGGCCGCATCGGCTGGCCGGAGAACGGTCCATTCGACGCGATCATCGTCACCGCCGCCGCGCCGGCCCTGGTCGATGCGCTGACCGGACAACTCGCGGTGGGCGGCACGCTCATCGCGCCGGTCGGCGGCAGCGGCGGACAGTCGCTGGTGAAACTGCGCAAGGACGCGGACGGCCACATCGAGCGCAGCGATCTGGCGCCGGTGGTGTTCGTGCCGCTGCTCTCGGGGATGATCGACGGATGAGTCGGCGCACCGCATGAAGATATTCGCACCGATGTATGCGCGTGCGATCGCGTGGTCCCGTCACCCGCGCGCACCCGCCTTCCTCACCGGCCTGAGCTTCGTCGAGGCCATCATCTTTCCGGTGCCGCCGGAAGTGATGCTGGCGCCGATGTCGCTGGCGCAGCCCAAGCGCGCGCTGTGGTTCGCCACGCTGAGCCTGATCGGCTCGATCGCCGGCGCGGTGATCGGCTATCTGCTCGGCCACTACGCCTTCGAGCTGATGCGACCGCTCTTCGAGTGGCTGGGCATGATGCACGGCATCGAATCCGGCATCGACACGATCCGGACCAAGATGGCCGAATCGCCGTGGGCGGTGTTCTGGCTGCTGGTCGCCGGAGGCTTCGCGCCGATTCCGATGAAAGTCTTTACCTGGGCCTCCGGCGTGGTCGGCGTGCCGTGGGTGCCGTATCTGGCGGCGATGGCGATCGGTCGCGGCAAGCGTGTCTTCCTGGTCGCGATCGCGATCCGCCTCGGTGGCGAGCGCGCCGAGCGCGCGCTGCATCGCTATGTCGAACCGATCGGCTGGGGCGCCACGGCGGTGCTGCTGGTCGCGATCAGCTATCTCGTGTTCAAGGCGAGGGGCGGATGAGGCGTCTGCGTACTCTTGTCGCCGTATTCGCGATGCTGGCGCTGCTCGCGGCCTGCGCGCGCACCACGGTCGTGCGCACGCCGCCGCGCGGCAAGCCGTCCGTCTCGCGCCCGGTGTCGCCGCCGAAGCCGGGCTCGTCCGCGCTGGTGCGCAAAGGAGAGACGCTTTATCGCATCGCGACCATGCACGGCGTGAGCCCGCTGGATCTGGCGATGTGGAACCGCATCCCGCCGCCGTACACGATCTATCCCGGTCAGCGCCTGCGCCTGACCGCACCCGCACCGAACGCGCCGCCGCGTGTGGCCGGTACGCCGCCGAAGCCGCCCACGACGCGCCCACCGGTCGGACCGGCACCTTCCACGCCGACGCCCAAGCCGCCGACCCAGCCACCGGAAGCCGCGTTCGATTGGCGCTGGCCTGCGGACGGGACCATCGTCGGCCGTTTTTCTGCCGGCGATCCAACCCGGCAGGGCATCGATATCGCCGGCAAGAGCGGTTCGCCGGTGCGCGCTGCGGCCGATGGCGTGGTGGTGTACTCGGGCGCCGGCCTTGTCGGCTACGGCGAACTGATCATCGTCAAACACAGCGAGCAGTGGCTGTCGGCCTATGGCCACAACCGTTCGCGGCTGGTCAACGAAGGCCAGCGCGTGAAAGCCGGCGAACAGATCGCCGAGATGGGCCGCAGCGGCGCTTCGCGCGACATGCTGCATTTCGAGATCCGCTACAACGGCAAACCGCAGGATCCGCTGCTGGCGCTGCCGAAGCGTTGATGAGAATACGCCGAGGACACCCATGCTGCTGATGCACGGAAGCGCGTCCCGCGCCATCGAAATTGACCTCGCGCAAGGCCCTGTCTTTTCGATCCGGCTTTAATCCGCGCCATCATGTCGCCACTGCGCCGCCAACGTCCCTTGCTGCTGTCGCTCGCGTTCGCCGCGAGCCTGCTGCTGTCGTTGTTGCCCACCATCGGACGCCTGCATCAGGCGTTGAATCCCGATCCGATGGCGTCGGCGTGGAACGCGATGTGCACGATGCGCGGGCTGGTGGTCTTGCCTGCGCCGCTGCAGGGTCTCTTCGCCGGAACCGATGCCGCTGCGGAAGATCGCGGTGATCGCAGCCGTGGCGAGCATGCCGGCGACGATTGCCCGTATTGCCCGCTGCTGGCGGCGGTCGTACTGCTCGCCGGCATGCTGCTGGCGTGGCTGTCGCCGCGTCTCCACGACGCGGCCTTCGCGCAGCGTCGGGGTTCGCACAGCCTCGATCGATATCTCCTGGGATTGGGGCCACGCGGGCCGCCGCAGGCGCGCATCGCGATCTGATCGCGCCGATAGCACCCTCTTCATCGCCGCACCGGGCCCATCCCGCGTGCCCGTAACCGTCTGCGGCGGAACACCCCCATGCGTGTCATGCGTTCGCGCGCACGCCCGAGTTTCCGGAGTCATCCATGTCGTTCCGATTCAATCCCCTGTTCGCGGCGATCCTTGCCGCACTGCCGCTGTGCGCGCTCGCCGCCGAGCCCGCCGATGCGCCCATCTCTCCCGACGGCAGCGATGCCGCCACCGTCCTGCCGAAAGTATTCGTCGAAGGCGATCGCGCTTCGATCGCACCGGCGCGGCAGATGGACGGCGATGCCACCCGTGCCCGCCAGGCCGCCACCAGCGACGCCGCGCGTCTGCTCGACGGCCTGCCCGGCGTGTCGATCAACGCCGCCGGCGGGGTGTCGGGCCTGCCCGCCATCCACGGTCTGGGCGACGACCGTCTGCGCATCCAGGTCGATGGCGCGGACATCACCGCCTCGTGCCCGAATCACATGAATCCGGCGCTGTCGTACGTGGCGCCGGGCGATATCGGCCGGATCACCGTTTATCCGGGCATCACCCCGGTCTCGGTGGGCGGCGATTCCATCGGCGGCAGCATCGTCGTCGACCGCAAGCCGCCGGTGTTCGCCGCCGCAGGCAGCGGCCACGTGTTGTCCGGCGAAATCGGCGCGTTCTATCGCAGCAACGGCGATGCGCACGGCGCGAACGTGGCCGCGACCTTCGCCACCGAACGTTTCAGCCTGCGCTACGCAGGTTCCGTCGCGAAGGCCGACAACTACGTTGCCGGCGACGATTTCAAGACCTACGATTTCAGCGGACGTGCCGGCCATACGCTCGGTCGCGATGAAGTGGGTTCAAGCGCCTACACCACGCGCAACCAGACGCTCGATCTGGCCTATGCCTGGGGCGACCATCTGCTGGAGGCGACGGTCGGCTGGCAGGGCATGCCCGAGCAGGGCTTCCCGAACCAGCGCATGGATCTGCTCGACAACCGGCAGCGCCGTTTCAAACTGCGCTATCGCGGCGATTTCGACTGGGGCCGGCTGGACGCGCGCGTGTATCGCGAAACCCTTGAGCACCACATGGATTTCGGCGCCGACAAGCGTTACTGGTACGGCATGGCCACGAACGTCGGCAATCCGCCCGGCAGCGCAGCGGTGTCGTGCGCGCCGATCGGCATGAACTGCGCTGCGGGCATGCCGATGGACACCGAAAGCGACACCACGGCGCTGACGGTCGATGCCGAATTCAAGCTGGCCGGCGACGATCTGCTCCGCGTCGGTGCGGAACATCGCCTCTACCGGCTCGATGATTGGTGGCCGCCGTCGGGCGGAATGATGTGGCCCGGCACGTTCTGGAACATCCGCGACGGCGAGCGCGAACGCAGCGCGGCCCATGCCGAATGGGAACACCATTTCGATGCGCGCTGGGTGGCCGAGCTCGGTGTGCGCTACGAACGCGTGCGCATGGATGCCGGCGATGCGCAGGGCTACAACCCCTCCAGCAACATGATGGGCTCGTACCAGATGCGCGATGCGGGTCTGTTCAATGCGGCGAACCGTTCGCGCAGCGACGGCAATCTGGATGCCAGCGCGATCTTCCGCTTCGCCAAGGACGAACACACCGATATCGCGTTCGGGATCGCGCGCAAGACGCGTTCTCCCGGGCTGTACGAAGTCTATCCATGGTCGACATGGTCGATGGCGGCGGTGATGAACAACTTCGTCGGCGACGGCAATGGTTACATCGGCAATCTCGACCTCAAGCCGGAGCGTGCGGTGACCACGTCGGTGACCTTCGACTGGCATGCGGCCGACAGGGCCTGGGAGCTGCAGGCGACGCCGTACTACACGCGCGTTACCGACTACATCGATGCCGTGCAGTGGGACGCGGCCACCAATGCGCCGCGCGCGGTGCCGGTGAAGGGCGCGTTCTCCGTGTTGAAGTACGCCAATGCCAACGCAAGGCTCTACGGACTGGATGTGTCCGGCAAGCTGCGGTTGGGTGATGTCCGCTTCGGCGTATTCGGACTGGAAGGCAAGCTCGCCTACGCCAAGGGCGAGAACAGCATCAGCCACGACAACCTCTACAACCTGATGCCGTTGAATGCGCGCATCGCGCTGACCCATAAGCTGGGCGGTTGGGACAACGCGCTGGAAATGGTGGGCGTGACCAGCAAGAACAGCGTCTCGCGGGTGCGCAACGAGCTGGAGACGGCCGGTTATGGCCTGGTCAACCTGCGCGTGGCGCGCGAATGGGATCGCGTGCGTCTCGATGTGGGCGTCGAAAACCTGTTCGACAGGTTCCATGCCTTGCCGACCGGCGGCGCCTATCTCGGGCAGGGCACCACGATGTCGATGAATCCGACGCTGCCGAACTATCCGCAGTGGGCCGTGGCCGTGCCCGGACCGGGCCGTTCGATTTACGCCGCAGTGAACGTGAAGTTCTGATCGTAGCGCATCGTCCCTGCACCAGCGGCTACGGCTGGTGCGGGGGCGATGCGTCCACTTCGGTGATGCACAGCGAGGTGCCGCGATGATGATCGCTGCCCCAGGTGCGGAAGCCGGCGGTGTCCAGATGGATCGCCGTCGGCGTATAGAAGCCGAGGCCGAGATTCAGTGCGGGGCCCTGCGTGCGCCAGAAGTCGCAGAGGCGCGCGACGTTGTCGGTATTCGGCGGCAGGTCGAAGTCGATCGCCCGGTTCTCGCGATGTTTGCTGCCGGAACTGCCGCCGGCGCAGGTATTCATGGCTTCATCGCGGTACACCGAACGCGCCAGCGTGGTGTCGAGAATGCCCGCATCGCGCAGCTGCGCCACCACCCGCAGCGTCGGCGGCATGTTCGGCCACAGCTCGGGTGGCGGGGTCGCGAATTCGCGGTTCCCGCACAGGCGCCAGCGGCGCGCGGTGCGCAGCAGCGCGTGCATCGGCACGGTGTCGGCACTGTCGTTGCTTTGCAGGAAGGTGCGGTATTCCCGGATTTCGGACGCGTGGCTTGCCTGCCATCGCTTGTAACGCGCTTCCGGCGAAGGCCGGATGATCGAGCAGGACGTCAGCGCGAATGCCAGCGTCAACGCCAGTGCGAACGCGGGCTTGGTAGCGGATGCAGTGCTGGCGATGTTGCGCATGTGCAGGATGAGGGTTGCGTGATTCGAGTGCGCGAGTCAACCGGCCAGCACGAAACCCGCGACCACACGCCGGCTTTCGCTCGCGAGTACGTTGAAGGTGCGCGCGGCGGCGGCATTGGTCATGGTTTCCAGGCCGATGCCTCGCGACAGGCAGGCCGCCATCGTCGCTGCCGGCGGAAACGCCTGGGTGGCGCCGCAACCGAGCAGGATCAGCTCCGGCTGCAGCGCGAACAGTGCGTCCAGATCGGCGGGCACCATCGTTTTGACATCGTGCACCGGCCAGTCCTCGACCAGCGTATTCGGCGCCAGCACGAAACTCGCGGTCAAGCGACGCTCATTGAGCAGTGCGCTGGTGCCGTCGGCGCCGCGCAGGAAGTAGGTGTAATCGGGGCGTTCGAGATGCAGTTGCATGGACGCCGCCGCGTATCAACCGCGTGGCAGGACGATCTGTCGATGGTCGGTGCTGGGACGGTAGAGCACCGCGACGTTGCCGATGCGCTGCACCAGCGCCGCTTCGCAGCGGCCGGCCAGATCCGAGATCATCGCATCGCGCGCCTCGCGATCCGCAGCGGCGACCTTCACCTTGATCAGTTCGTGATGCTCCAGCGCGGCGCCCACTTCGGCGATCACGGCGTCGGTGAGACCTTTGGCGCCGATCTGCAGCATCGCTTTCAGGCCATGGGCCTGGCCGCGGAGGAACCGGTTCTGGGCGTTGGTAAGTGCGATCGGCATGCGGGAAAGGGACTTGGAAGGCGGGCGGGGGTAAGACGAGCACGAGCTGGCGCGCAGGGTATCATGGCCAGCAACCCGCCCGATTCTTCGGGCTTTGCCTCCTTTTCGCCTCCGCTTCCGTCTCTTCCCCCATGGCCACACGCAGCAAGAGCAGCCAACGCTGGCTCAAAGAGCATTTCGCCGACCCCTACGTCAAGAAGGCGCAGGCGGAGGGCTTGCGTTCGCGTGCGGCCTACAAGCTCGAGGAACTGGTCGAACGCGATCGTCTGCTCAAGCCGGGCATGGTGGTGGTGGACCTCGGCGCCGCCCCGGGCGGCTGGTCGCAGTGGGTCCGCCAGGCCATGGGCGACAACGGCCGGGTGGTGGCCCTGGATATCCTCGAGATGCCATCGCTGGCCGGGGTGGAATTCATCCACGGCGACTTCCGCGAGGATGCGGTGCTGGCCGGGCTCGAGGCCATGCTGAACGGGCAGGCCGTGGACCTTGTGCTCTCCGACATGGCCCCCAATATGAGCGGTGTGGATGCGGTGGACCTGCCCCGGGCCATGCATCTGGCGGAACTGGCGATGGACTTCGCCGACCGTCACCTGCGGCCCGGCGGCGCCTTCCTGATCAAGCTGTTCCAGGGAGTGGGTTTCGACGATTACGTCCGGGCCTTGCGCAAGCGCTATACCCGTGTCGTCATCCGCAAGCCGGCGGCATCGCGCAAGCGGTCGCCGGAGGTTTACGCTCTGGCACAGGGCAAGCATCGCACCGCGGTCGATTGACGCGGTGGCAAGCTCCGGAATTCCGAATATCCGGTCCCGCATGGGGCCGATCGCGCAAGAAGGATGAACAACTTGGCCAAGAATCTGCTGCTGTGGGTGATCGTCGCCATCGTGCTGATGGCGGTGTTCCAGAGCTTCACCCCGCCGGGGCTGGGCACGGCCAACAAGCCGTTGACCTACGACCAGTTCGTGGAACAGGTCCAGGCCGGCAAGGTGAAGAAAGTCGTCATCGAAGAAGACGGCAAGACCATTCGCGGCGTGAACAAGGACGACAGCGAATTCCAGACGTTCAGTCCGGGCGATCCCGAACTGGTCGGCGACCTGATCAACCACAAGGTCGAGATCGTGCAGACGCCGCCGTCGTCGGGACGCAACCTGTTCCTCGGCCTGCTGTTCAATCTGCTGCCGATCGCGCTGATCGTCGGCTTCTTCTTCTATTTCCTGCGGCAGATGCAGCAGGGCGGCAGCAAGGGCGCGATGTCCTTCGGCCGCTCGCGCGCCAAGCTGCTCAACGAGGACCAGACCAAGGCGACATTCGCCGATGTCGCCGGCTGCGATGAAGCGAAGGAGGAAGTGGCCGAACTGGTCGAATTCCTGCGCGATCCCGGCAAATTCCAGAAGCTCGGCGGCAAGATTCCGCGCGGCGTGCTGATGGTCGGTCCGCCGGGCACCGGCAAGACCCTGCTCGCCAAGGCCATCGCCGGCGAGGCACGGGTGCCGTTCTTCAGTATTTCCGGTTCGGACTTCGTCGAGATGTTCGTCGGCGTCGGCGCCAGCCGCGTGCGCGACATGTTCGATCAGGCCAAGAAGCACGCGCCCTGCATCATCTTCATCGACGAAATCGACGCGGTCGGCCGTCATCGCGGCGCCGGTCTGGGCGGCGGTCACGACGAACGCGAGCAGACCCTCAACCAGTTGCTGGTCGAGATGGACGGTTTCGAGGGCGGCGAAGGCGTGATCGTGGTGGCCGCCACCAACCGTCCCGATGTGCTCGATCCGGCGCTGCTGCGCCCGGGACGTTTCGACCGCCAGGTCGTGGTCGGCCTGCCGGACGTGCGCGGCCGTGAGCAGATCCTGCGCGTGCACATGCGCAAAGTGCCGCTGGCCGACGATGTCGTGCCGATGGTGATCGCGCGCGGTACGCCCGGTTTTTCGGGCGCCGATCTCGCCAATCTCGTCAACGAGGCCGCGCTGTTCGCGGCGCGCGAGAACGGCAAGGAAGTGCGCATGGAGCATTTCGACAAGGCCCGCGACAAGATCATGATGGGCACCGAGAACCGCTCGATGGCCATGAGCGAGGAAGAGAAGCGCAACACCGCGTACCACGAAGCCGGCCACGCCATCGTCGGCCGCCTGGTGCCGGATCACGACCCGGTCTACAAGGTGACGATCATCCCGCGTGGGCGCGCCCTGGGCGTGACCATGTATCTGCCCGAAGGCGACCGCTACAGCATCACCCGCGAAGGTCTGCACAGCCGGCTGTGCTCGCTGTACGGCGGACGCGTCGCCGAAGAACTGATCTTCGGCGCAGACAAGGTCACCACCGGCGCATCGAACGATATCGAGCGCGCGACCAAGATGGCCCGCAACATGGTCACCAAGTGGGGCCTGTCCGAAGAGCTCGGTCCGATCGCCTACGGTGAAGAAGAGGACGAGGTGTTCCTCGGCCGTTCGGTCACCCAGCACAAGAACGTGTCCGACGACACCGCGCGCAAGATCGACGAGGTCGTGCGCAGCATCCTCGACAACGCACACGCCCGCACCAAAAAACTGCTGACCGACAATCTCGACAAGCTGCATACGATGGCGAAGCTGCTGCTGCAGTACGAAACCATCGACGCACCGCAGATCGACGCGATCATGGAAAACCGCGAGCCGCCGCCGCCGATGGGTTGGGATCGCAATCCTCCGCCCAAGGACGACGCGCATCCGCCGGCACCGATGATCGGCGGGCCTGCCGCGCAGACCTGAAGGCGGTTTGCATCGCGCCACCTGAAAGGCCAGAGTTTCTCTGGCCTTTTTTACTGACGGGAACCCCGATGTTCGATCTCTCGCCCCAACTCGACTGCGCCGGCCGGATCCTCGTGCTCGATCGCCCGCGCGTGATGGGCATCGTCAATGTCACCCCGGATTCGTTTTCCGATGGCGGCGAACATGCGACCGTCGAAGCCGCGGTTGCGCACGCGCTGCTTCTGGCGGAGGAGGGCGCCGACATCCTCGACATCGGCGGCGAATCCACCCGGCCCGGTGCGGACGACGTGCCGGTGGAAGAGGAACTGCGGCGGGTGATTCCGGTGATCGAGCGCCTGTCGAAAACGACGTCGTTGCCGATCAGCATCGACACCTCCAAGCCCGAAGTGATGCGTGCGGCGGTCGCGGCCGGCGCCGGCATGATCAACGATGTGTATGCGCTGCGTCGCGATGGCGCACTGGATGCGGCGGCCGAACTCGGCGTGCCGGTGGTGCTGATGCACATGCTGGGCGAACCCCGTTCGATGCAGGACTCGCCCGACTACGACGATGTCGTCGCCGACGTGCATCGTTTCCTCGCCGAACGCCTCTTCGCTGCGGAAATGTCCGGCATTCCGAAGAAAAAAATCGTGGTCGATCCCGGTTTCGGTTTCGGCAAGACCACCGCGCACAATCTGGCGCTGCTCGCGCAGATGGAACGCTTCACCGATCTGGGCGTGCCGGTGCTCGCCGGGCTTTCGCGCAAGCGCACGATCGGCGAACTCACCGGCCGCGACAACCCGCACGATCGCGTGCATGGTTCCGTCGCCGCGCACGTCATCGCCGCGCAGCGCGGCGCGAAACTCCTGCGCGTGCACGATGTCGCCGCGACCGTCGATGCACTGAAAGTCTGGAATGCGATTGCCGGGATGCCGAAGCCGAAGAAGTCTTCGGCTTCGTCTTCGGGTATCCGCTGGCCGGACGAGGATTAGCCGGCGGTACAAACGCGGCCGGGTGCTTATCTCCGCGTGCCGTCCCGGTACGTGCCTTCCAAGTGCTTGCCTTCCAAGTGCGCACCGTCCCGGAGACGTGCGGACACGGCCGCAGCGTTTGACGCGGTTGGCGGCGCAGCCATCGATGCCTGCGTTGTCCGCGGCCGGACCCGCGCGCGCGAGCCGTTGCGTTCTGTCGGCGCGAGATTCTGTTTCCAGTAACGCAGCAGTTCGCGCAGCGCTTCGGGCTTGTTGACCGGTGCCGGCTGCCCGGCCTGATTCTTCGTGTTCTCGCCATGGCAGCCGGCGCAGGTGCGGATTTCGCCCGGCTGCATCGTCACCCAGATGCGTTCGCGCACGATCGCCGCGCCGCTCGCATCCGTGGTCTGCCAGGTCAAGGCGCGGTTCGCCGGAACGAACGCGGCGGTCGACCCGTCGGCGGCGATCTTCACGCTGCTCGGCGGGCCCGATGGATTGCCGGGGTTCTTCGAACCGGCGATCGGCTGCGCCAGCGGGCGTCGCCCCGAGCGGAAATTGTTGTAGCCGCGGATCTGCGCGGCCTCGAAGATCTGGTAGTGCGCAATGTCGTAGACACGCCCGCCATCGCCGGTGGTCTTGAGGCCCGAAGGAATACGCAGGTTGAACGGTTGCTGGCGGTCGGCGCGGTCGCGGCTGGTCTGGTTGCGGGTGACGATGAGCGCGAGCTGGTTGGCTTTCATCCAGTCGCGGAGCATGCGCTCGTCGACCTGTTCCTCATTGAGCACTGCCTTCTCGATCGCGTCGATCGGCGACACGCCCGCGGTGGGCCTTGCTCTGGCAACGACCTCCACCGCTTCCCATTCCCAAAGCGGGCCGCTGTAGGTGAGTTTCACATCGGGGCTCCACCACGACACGGTCTTGTTGATGCCGGTGGTCAGCGGTGTGCCGGCGGTGAACAGGCCGTTGGCGTCGGTCGCCAGCTGGTGCAGACGGAATTGCATGCCGTCCTGCACGATGGCGCTCGCGGTGTAGGACGCCACCATCTGTCCCGACGTCAACGGCAGCGGGTTGCGGTAACGTCCACCGACCAGGCTCCCGTTCGCTTCGGGCGCGGAGGCATCGACGATCGTCATCTGTTCCGGATTCAGGCCGGGCGCGCCGGTGAAACGCACGATCTGACTCGATGTCAGCGAGCCGAATTCGCGCGCATAGATGCCGTAGTAGATCCCGGGCGCCTGCGGACTTTCGTGGATATGGAAAATGCCGGCGTCGTCGCCGATCCGCTTGCGGTTGGCGATGATCGCTTCGTTGGTGAACTCCTGCAGCGCGGGGTCGGTATCGAAGGATTTGCTCAGATAGCCGAACGACATCTCGTGCCGGCCGATGTGGTTCAGCGACAGTTCGCCGCTGCCGTCCTGCTTCATCTCCCACGGCGTGAACAGATTGTAGGTGAAGCCCCTGACGTTGCCGTACGGGCTGCCCATGCCGAGGCGGGATTCCGGAAACACCTCGGTCTGCGTGAGCTTCGCGGCGTTCGCCGCTTCGCTCGCGGAATTGAACGCGCCGTAGGTGCCGGCATCCGCCTGCTGGTCGCGCTGCAGATGATCCCAGCGCGTGAAGATGATCCGGCCGTAGCTGTCGATGAACGGCGAGAACGCGCCGCTCGGCGTGTGGTTGAGGATCGACACCTGCCCGGTCTCCGGGTTCAGGCTGAAGATGCCGGTGATCGTGGCGGTGCTTTCGTATTCGTCCAGCTGCGGATACAGATGCGCTTCGCCGCCGCGCGGCCGGTCGGAGGTGAACAGGATCCGATCGTCGCTGGCGTAGAACGGCGAGACGTTGTTGTAGCTCGCGGGCTGCCCGGACACCTTGGTGATGGCCACCGTCTGCCCTTTGCCCAGGCCGGTCACTTCATACAGTTGCCACTGCTTGTCGATCTGCGTGTACTGGGTGGGCGGCGCGCCGATGACCATGCTGAAAATGGCTTTGGTACCGCTCCAGTGCACCGCCGGTTCGCGTACGGCGATCGCGTTGGCGCCTTGTTGGCCCTCCATGCCGTAGCCGGCTTCCTTGGTGAGATTGCGCAGGGTGCCGTCCGGATACCGGATCATCAGATCGCCACCGCGCGGCGCCGAGTTGATTCCGCCGAGGTGGTTGGCGAATGTCGAGCCCCGGGTGGCGAAGACCTCTCCGGGCGTCGGTACTTGGGTCACGAACAGGATCGGGTTCTGGATCGCCGCGGCCGTCGCCGCTCGCGAGACCGGATGCACGGCCGGCAATGGCGAAGTCGCGGCATCTGCGGCCTTGCCTGTTCCGCCGGTCGTGCCCGCGCTCATGTCGGCGCCGCAGCCGCCGAGCAGTATCGAAAGACTTGCAGTCGCGCACAGAAGCATGCTGCGCCGTGCGACGTTTCTGGTGGCAACGATCATCTTTTGGACGCCCCGGGGGATGGGCAGTGCGCGAATGCACCCGCTCGTTGCTGAGGCTAGCAGCCTCATCGATCGTGGGCTGCAGCTTGAGACACAGTGCGAATGTGATGCAGTGCCCAGAACAGGACGCGGGCGTTCGTCTTGAGGACATCGCGGTTCACGGCCTTGTAGGAGCGACTTCAGTCGCGAAGCCGGCCAACCTTCAGGCGACATGTCCCATAGAACCAGAGAATGCACTGTTCGATCGAATGGCGAAATTTGGATCTTGATGCATGTGCGGTGATATGGGCTTCGCGACTGAAGTCGCTCCTACATCTCTCCTACATCTCTCCTGCATCGCTCCTGTGTGCTGCGTTTTCAGGCTATCGCCTGGCGTGGAAAGCCCGCACCCGGGGATCCACGATCCGGAACCACAGCGGCGGACACAGCGCGAGCAGGAACATCGCGGCGTAGCCGCCGGGCAGCTGCGGGCTGTCGGCATGATGCAGCAGCGTCTGATAGCGGCGGCGCGGCGTTTCGTGGTGATCCGAATGCCGCTGCAGATGGAACAGCAGCAGGTTGCTGATCAGATAGTCCGAGTTCCACGAATGCAGATGCGTCGTGCGCTCGTAGCGGCCGTCGGCGAGGCGCTGCCGTTCCAGGCCGTAGTGTTCGATGTAATTGATGATTTCCAGCGCGCACGCGGCGAAGAAACCCTGCGCGAGAAAGTACGCCAGCCCAAGCGGGCCGAGCCAGACGCCGAAGGCGACGATCGACGCCAGCCACAGCAGACTCCAGCGAACCAGCTCGTTGTCGATGCTCCACCAGCGCTGGTTCTGTCTGGCGAGGCGTTGCGCTTCGAGTGTCCATGCGTTGACGGTGTTGCGGACGAGCGCACGCGGCAGGAAATGCCACAGCGATTGCCTGAAGCGCGCGCTCGACGCGTCCTCGGGCGTGGACACGTGGACATGATGACCGCGCACATGCTCGATCTTGAACCCGTGGTAGCCGACGCTGGTCAGCAGCAGGCCGCCGACAGCGCGCTCGAGTGCGGTGTCCTTGTGAATGAGTTCGTGGGCGACGTTGATCGCCAGCACGCCGCCGACGATGCCCTGCGACAGCAGCCAGCCTGCGATACCAGCGGGTCCGAAATCGGCGTGCACGAAATGCCAGCCCGACCAGATCAGCACGCCCAGTTGCGCCGGCAGCGCGGCCAGCGTCATCAGTTGGAACCAGCGGTCGGTTTCGAGCGTTTTCGCTGCTTCCACCGTGGGATTCCGCGGATCGTGGCCGAGGCCGTAATCGGCCACCGGCAGCAGCACGAACAGGAAGAACAGCGGAAACCACGCCATCAGGTCCGGATGCCCGCTGCGCGCGCCGAGCCACGCGGCGGCCGGCATCAGTGCGGGCACCACGAACACGAACAGGAAGCCGAAGCGTTTCCATGGAGGCATCGTTCAAGCGTGTACGCAAACCCCGATCGGTGGCAAGTCCGCCGTGCGCTGCAGTGCGACATTCGTCGCTGGCGTCCGCCGGGGTATCCTGCGCGACATCCGTCTCGATCCGGGAACCGCGCATGACCGCTGGCCAGCCGCTGCTCATCACCTTTGGCGTCTATCTGATCGCGATGATCCTCATCGGCCTTTGGGCGTGGCGTTCCACCCGCAGTTTCGACGACTACATCCTCGGCGGGCGTTCGCTGGGCAGCGTGGTGACCGCGCTGTCGGCGGGTGCCTCGGACATGAGCGGCTGGCTGTTGATGGGCCTGCCGGGCGCGCTGTATCTCGGCGGCGTGTCGGAGGCGTGGATCGCGCTGGGATTGATCGTCGGTGCATGGTGCAACTGGAAATTCGTCGCCGGCCCGCTGCGCGTCTACACCGAGCGCACCCGCAACGCACTGACCTTGCCCGACTATTTCACCCACCGCTTCGAGGATCGCAGCAAAGTGCTGCGCGTGTTCTCGGCGATCGTGATCCTGGTGTTCTTCGCGGTGTACTGCGCCAGCGGCATCGTCGCCGGTGCGCGTTTGTTCGAGAGCGTGTTCGGCGTGCCCTACGCGGAAGCGCTGTGGTGGGGCGCGGCGGCGACGATCCTGTACACGCTGATCGGCGGCTTTCTCGCGGTGAGCTGGACCGATACCGTGCAGGCATCGCTGATGATCTTCGCGCTGGTGCTGACACCGATCATGGTGGTGCTGGGCAGCGGCGGCGTCGATGCCAGCCTTGCACTGATCGAACAGACCGATCCGGCCAAGCTCGACTGGTTCAAGGGCGGCGCGCTGGGGTTCGTCGGCATCGTCTCGCTGCTCGCGTGGGGCCTGGGTTACTTCGGGCAGCCGCATATCCTCGCCCGGTTCATGGCCGCCGATTCGCTCTCCACCATTCCCAAGGCACGCCGCATCGGCATGGCCTGGATGGTGCTGTGCCTGTTCGGTGCGATGGCGGTGGGGCTCTTCGGCAATGCCTATTTCGCCCAGCATCCGGACCAGGTGGGCCCGGTCGCCGAAAATTCCGAGCGCGTCTTCATCCAGCTCGCGACCGTGCTGTTCAACCCGTGGGTCGCGGGCGTGCTGCTGTCGGCGATTCTGGCCGCGATCATGAGCACGCTGTCGTGCCAGCTGCTGGTGTGTTCCAGCGCGCTCACCGAGGATTTCTTCAAGGGTTTCGTGCGCCCGAACGCGACTCAGCGCGAACTGGTGTGGTTCGGCCGCACGATGGTGCTGATGGTGGCGCTGCTGGCGATCTGGATCGCGCGCGATCCGGACAGCCGCGTCCTCGGACTGGTGTCGTATGCCTGGGCCGGTTTCGGCGCCGCGTTCGGCCCGGTGGTGTTGTGTTCGCTGTTCTGGGGACGCATGACCCGCAATGGTGCACTTGCCGGGATGCTGGCTGGCGCTGCGACCGTGATCCTGTGGAAGGAGATCGCGGTGAAGCAGCACGGCAGCGAACTCTACGAAATGGTGCCGGGCGTGATCGCCGCGTGCATCGCGATCTTCGTGATCAGCCGTCTCGGCAAGGCACCTTCGGATGAAGTGCAGTTCCGGCACAAGGGCGTGATGGAGACGCTGAAGGTGCATGGCTATTGATCTGCTTGTGGGAGGGGCTTCAGCCCCGACTGTCGGGGCTGAAGCCCCTCCCACAGTAGACGCAAGCATTCGATGACCGCCGACACCCGCCCCCTCGCCATCGCATTGATGGGTCCGACCGCATCGGGCAAGACCGCGCTTGCGCTCGACTGGGCGCAGCGCTTCGGCGGCGAGATCGTCAGCGTCGATTCGGCATTGGTCTATCGCGGGCTCGATATCGGCGCGGCGAAACCTTCCGAAGCGGAACGCGCATCGGTGCCGCATCATTTGATCGATGTGCGCGCGCCGTGGCAGCCGTATTCGGCGGCCGATTTCGCCAACGATGCGCGCGCTGCGGTCGACGACATCGTCGCGCGCGGGCGTCTGCCGATCCTGACCGGCGGCACAGGCCTGTATTTCCGCGCACTGCTGCAGGGCTTGTCGCCGATGCCCGAGGCCGATCCGGCGATGCGCGCGCAGCTGGCGACCGAAGCCGATGCGCGCGGCTGGGCAGCGATGCACGCCGAGCTTGCGCTCGTCGACGCTGCTGCCGCCGCGCGTATCCATGTCAACGATCCGCAGCGGATCCAGCGTGCGCTGGAGGTGTATCGCCTCAGCGGCCGATCGATCAGCGACTGGCAGCGTGAGACGGCCGCCGCCGCGCAGCGATTCCCGTGCCGTGTGCTGAAAGTCGCGGTGGCGCCACGCGATCGCGCCGTGCTGCACGCGCGGATCGAGCGGCGATTCGACGCGATGCTCGATGCCGGCTTTCTCGATGAAGTCCGCAGCCTGCGCGCGTTGCCGGAACTGCGGACGCATCCGGCGCCGTTGGACTTGCCCGCATTGCGCGCAGTCGGATACCGGCAAGCCTGGGAACATCTCGACGGTACGTTGTCTGCCAGCGGATTCCGCGACCGCGCGATTTTCGCCACCCGCCAGCTCGCCAAGCGCCAGCTGACCTGGTTGCGCAGCGATCCGGGCCTGCAGTGGTTCGACCCTGAAGCCGACCGCGCGCGGCTGCAGGCGGCGCTGCGCGGATTCCTCGGGGGCTGATCGGGCGGCAGTGCCTGGACCTTCCGCCGGCTTCCGGTCCGCGCGCAGTTGTGTAAACATCGAAGGGTCCGGCAGGGGAGTGCCGTGTCGCATTGCGACCGGAACCGCTGGCACGCAGTCGTCGCCATCGTGCGGCATCCAATAACAAGAACCCGAATGGGGAACACCATGTCCAAGGGGCAGTCTTTGCAGGATCCTTTTTTGAATGCGCTCCGCCGCGAGCGCGTGCCGGTGTCGATCTACCTCGTCAACGGCATCAAGTTGCAGGGCACGATCGAATCCTTCGACCAGTTCGTCGTCCTGCTGCGCAACACCGTCAGCCAGATGGTCTACAAGCATGCGATCTCCACCGTGGTGCCGGCACGCAATGTGCGCGTGGGGCCGGGTGGCGGTTATGTGCATTCGTCCGAGAACGACGACGACAGCGGGCCGGTCGGCGGCGGTATCGCGGACTGATCGCGGCGGCGCCCCCCGCCCGGGGGCGTCCGGTTGCCCTGGCCTGGTCGTCCAGGCTCGATATGTCCGGGTTCGATCGTTCGGGCTCGATATGTCCGGGTTCGATCGTTCGGGCTCGACATTTCCGCGCTCGATCGTTCCGGTCTTTTGCCGCGCCGACGCCCGTCCTCGCCCTGCGCGGGTCATACTGCACACCCGCTTCCCCCACGGATATCCCCGGTTTGTTCGAACGATCCCGCAAGGGCGAAATCGCGTTGTTGATCCAGACCCATGCCGGCGGCCCGCCGGAGCCGGACGTGCTGGAAGAATTCGCCGATCTCGCCCGCTCCGCAGGCGCCACGGTCGCGGCGATGCTGCATGCCCGCATCGACCGCCCCAACGCCGCCATCCTGATCGGCAGCGGCAAGCTGGAAGAGGTCAAGGCTGCGGCCGACGCCACCGGCGCCGATCTGGTCCTGGTCAACCACACCCTGAGCCCGGTGCAGGAGCGCAATCTCGAAAAAGCGCTGGGTCGCCGCGTGGTCGATCGCACCGGCCTGATCCTCGACATCTTCGCCCAGCGCGCGCGCAGTCACGAAGGCAAACTGCAGGTCGAGCTTGCGCAACTGCGGCACATGGCCACGCGCCTGGTGCGCGGCTGGAGCCATCTCGAACGCCAGCGCGGCGGCGCCATCGGCCTGCGCGGGCCGGGCGAAACCCAGCTCGAAACCGATCGCCGCCTGCTGCAGAAGCGGGTCGAACAATTGCAGAAGCGCCTCGACAAGGTCGAAGTGCAGCACACCCAGATGCGTCGCGCCCGGGTCCGCAGCGAACTTCCGCGCGTCGCGCTGGTGGGCTACACCAACGCCGGAAAATCGACGCTGTTCAACGCGCTGACCGGCGCCGACGCGTATGCCGACGACCGTCTGTTCGCCACCCTCGATCCGACCGTGCGCCGGATCGCGCTGCCCGGCGGCGCGGCGATGCTGGCCGATACCGTGGGTTTCGTCCGCGACCTGCCGCACGATCTCGTCGCGGCGTTCCGTTCCACGCTGTCCGAAGCACGTGAAGCCGATCTGCTGCTGCATGTGATCGATGCCGCCGACCCGCTGCGCGACGAACGCATCGCCCAGGTCGAAGCGGTGCTGGAGGAAGTGGGCGCGGGCGGGATTCCGCAGTTGCTGGTCTACAACAAGATCGACCGGATCGAAGGCGCCGTGCCGCGACACGACATCGCCCTGCAGGCGGCGGGCGAGGGCGACAGCAGCGCCATCGCCGCCGACGGTCACGGGCTGGAAGAGGTCGCCCGCGAACGGGTCTGGCTGTCGGCGCGCGACGGAAGCGGTTTCGACCTGCTGCGCGCCGCGCTGGTCGCGCGGCTGGGTCTGCGGCGGGTCGCGGGCACCGTGCACCTGCCGGCACGGTCTGGTCGACTCCGTGCGCGCCTGTACGAGTTGGAAGCGGTGCGCACCGAAACCCACGAAGACGATGGTGGCGGTTGGGTCATCGAGATCGATCTGGCCCTGAGCGACGCGGAGAAACTGGCCGCCGGGCCCGGTGGCGATGCGCTCGAGCCGCTGCTGCCGCCCGAAGACGACGGGCTTCCCGGGTAACATCCTCATGAAACGTCCACTTGTAATATCCACCCCACGCCCGCATTCCTGCGGAGCGCATTCGCTTTGGAGCAGGCATGGCCTGGAATACTCCCGGTAACAAGAACGACGATTCCTCTTCCGGTGGGGGCAATCAACGCTCGCCATGGAAACCCCGCCAGAACGGTCGTGGCGGCGGTGGATTCGACGACATCCTCGCCCGCCTGCGCGGGATCTTCGACGGTGGCGGCGGCAACCATCCGCTGCGCTGGGGTCTGGCGGCGATCGGTCTGTGGCTGGTCTTCAGCTCCTTCGTGCTGGTCACCGAGCAGGAGCGCGGCGTGGTGCTGCGCTTCGGCAAGTTCGTGCGGACCATGGATCCCGGCCCCAGCTTCAAGCTGCCGTGGCCGATCGAAAGCGTCTACAAGGTCAACGCGACCGAGATCAAGAACTACAGCGACAGCGTGCCGGTGCTGACCAGCGACGAGAACATCGTCCAGGTCGAGATCAACGTGCAGTACCGCATCAGCGACCCGCGGCTCGCGCTGTTCGGTACCCGCGACGCCGAGGAAATGCTCAAACAGGCCGCATTGAGTTCCGTGCGCGAGCAAGTGGGCCGTTCCACGCTGGACACCGTGCTCGGCGCGCGCGACGCGCTGGCCGTGGCCGCGCGCGTGCGCCTGCAGAAATCGCTGCAGAACTACAACACCGGCCTGGCCGTCACCGAACTGAACCTGCCCAACGCGCGCCCGCCCGAAGAAGTGAAACCCGCGTTCGACGACGTCAACAGCGCCCAGCAGGACAAGGATCGCCTGATCAGCGAAGCCCGCGCCTACGCCGCGAAGGTCGTGCCGGAGGCCCGAGGCGAGGCCGCGCGCACACGCACCGTCTCCGAAGGCTACAAGACCGCGTCCATCGCCCGCGCCACCGGCGACGCCACCCGCTTCACGCTGCTGTTGCAGCAATACCGCACTGCGCCTGAGGTCACCCGCAAACGCCTGTGGCTGGAAACCGTGCAGAAAGTATTGGCCGATAACCGCAAGATCGTCGGCGGCGACAGCCGTCAGCTGCTGTATCTGCCCGTCGCCCCGGGCCGCGGGGCCGCGCCGGTCACCAGCGAAGCGCCGCCGCCAGAGCTGATCGCGCCCACCGTGACTGCCACCCCCGAAGAACCCACGACCGCCCGCAAAGCCCGCAGTGCGGGCCGCAATGGAGGCAGCCGATGAGAATTTCCCTCTGGATCCCGCTCGCCGCGATCGCCCTGTTCGCGTTGATGGGCTCGATGTTCGTCGTGCGCGAAGGTCACACCGCCATCGTGCTGAATCTCGGCAAGGTCGTACGCAGCGACCTTGGCCCCGGCCTGCATTTCAAGGTGCCGCTGGTCGAGAGCGCCCGCATCTTCGACGGTCGCTTCCAGGTGCTGCCCGCCGAACCCGAGCGCTACCTCACCTCCGAGCGCAAGGACGTGAGCGTCGACTTCTTCGCCGTCGGCCAGATCCGCGACAGCCGCGCGTTCTACCGCGCCACCGCCGGTGATGAAGCCGCCGCCATCGACCGCCTCGCACCGATCATCAAGGACTCGCTGCGCAACGAGATCAACGCGCGCACGCTTTCGCAGGTGGTGTCCGGCGAACGCAGCAAGATCGCCGGCGCGCAGCTTGCTGCCATCAACAAGGCCGCCGCCACGCTGGGTGTGCGCATCGTCGATCTGCGCATCAAGCAGATCGACCTGCCCACCGACAGCCAGGTGATCCGCGACGTGTATCGCCGGATGAGCGCACAGCGTCAGCAGGTCGCCAGCAAGCTCCGCGCCGAAGGCGAGGAACAGGCCAACCAGATCCGCGCCCAGGCCGATCGCGACAGCAACGTCATCCTGGCCGAAGCCGAACGCGACGCGCAGAAAATGCGCGGCGAGGGCGATGGCGAAGCCGCGCGCATCTACGGCAACGCCGCCAACGCCGACCCCAGCTTCTATGCGTTCCAGCGCAGCCTCGAAGCCTATCGCGGCTCGTTCTCCGACGGCGATGCGGTGATCGTGCTCGACAAGGACGACCCGTTCCTGCAGTACATGCGCAGCGATCGTTGATCGCTGCGCGTTGCCCATGAACGATCTCTGGGCCGCGCTCGCGCTCGTCGCGGTGCTCGAAGGATTGCTGCTGTTCGCTTTTCCCAACGTCTGGAAGCGGACCGCCGAGCAACTGCTGGCCATGCCCGCGAGACAGCTGCGGCTGATCGGCGGGCTTGTCCTGGCGGGTGGTCTGATCGCGCTGACCCTCGTTCGCAGCTAGCCCGGCCAACCCGCCGGTGCCGACAGGGCGTGCCGCCCGACCGGCAGGACGGTTCATCCCGATCCGTTTTTTGCGACAGCGACTCCGGAAACGCTGCCGCCGGCATGCGATTTCTGCCCTGTTTCTTCCTTGATTCCGAAGGCATGAAGCGCACAATCGATCCGTGACACGCCAAGGCAGGCATCTCGATCCGGGTCCTTTCCGTGTCCCATCGTCGTCGGCGATGAAGGTACATGTCGCCGATGTTCCTTTCGTATGGTCAAGGAGTGATCCGACATGAAAGATTCGACGAACCCGCGCCATCGCGCACGTACGCTGCGCCGTACATCACTGGCCCTCGCGCTCGCGCTGCTTGCACCGAGCCTCCCGTCCCTTGCGGCCAATTGCCTCGCCTACAATCCGGCCAACAAGGCCAACAAGCTTTACCTGCTGTATCCGACCGCGTCGATGGCGTATCCCTCGTTCGGCTTCTCGGCCGCATCGGCGACCAATCCCGCCGCGCCGTTCAGCGCCGCCGATCTGCCCAGCTACACGGGTACCACCACCGCACTGCGCGACGCGGTGACGCATGTCGTCGAACTCGACTACTGCGAATTCAACGTGCAAGTGATTCCGACGTCCTCACTACCGCCGACGACGTTTCCCCGTCGCAGTACCGTCGCAGTCACGACCGCTTCCGATGTGGCGGACGGTTATCTGTTCGGGCTGGCGCAGGCAGTCGATACGGGCGATGCCACCGCCGTCGACTATTCGTATGTCTGGGGCGGGACCTACCAGGCGTGGACCGGTGGACCGGGCGGCGCGTTGAACGGCGCCAACTCGACGCTCGACCGCTGGGCCAACTCCATCGGCGGCACCGCCGCGCACGAAGCCGGCCACAATTACGGTCTGGCCCACAACACCACGCTCGCGCCCGGCGAAGACATCTATCAGCATCACATCATGCCGGCGGGCGGCAGTTTGACCGCCGAGAATCGCGCCGGCTATCGGCGCCATTTCAGCGATGGCGAATTCTCGACCCTCGCCTCCAACCTGGGCCTCTCGCTGCAGACGATGTGGAATTGGGACATGGTCAATCCCAACGCGGCAGCGGCGCACAGTCTCGACATGACCGTGCTGTATCCATCGGCCACGCCGCCGGTGATCGCCTGGTCGTTCAACGGCTGCAGCAGCCCATGGATCAATCCGACCGTCATCGGGCCCACGGGGCCTTCGCAGGTGTTCCAGGGAGGCACCTACTATCCGTACACATTGCGCTGGAGTACGCCCAATCCCGGCAGCTGCGTCGGCACGCCCGGCCAGGCACCCGGTGGCGTGCTGTTTCATATCGGCGCGACGTTCACGACGGTGAACTTCAGCCTGAGCACGCTCAATCCGATCGTGATCAAGGATGTCATCCTGAAAAACGCCGCCAACGTCGCGATGGCGCTCAACCCGAGATTGCATGCCTTCGATGCCGGCACGCTCGATACCGCGGGCGGGCGCCTGAATCTCGGCGTGTTCAATCTGGCCGCTGTGCCGTTGCAGTTGAACAACCTGCAGGCCCGCGAATTGCCGCGTGTGGTCGCGCTCGATCAGATGGTCCGCGGCGGACGCATCGCCGATTTCACCGGCATGCCATTCGACCCCTGGCCCAACACGACGCGCACGCTGGTCGACAAGGCCACCCTCGAACCCGGCAAAGCGCTCAGCCTGCAGATCGCCCGCCTGGACCAGCCCCGCCATGTCTACGAGGTGATCACCGCCGACGATTGCCTGAAAGCGCTGAGCGACCGCATCAGCGGCGGACCCGATACCACCGATTGCTTCCCGGGGACGAATATCGACCTGTTTCCGTCCACCACCATGTATTTCACCGGAGACACCGTCGATCCCAACGCCACCTATTGGAACCCCGAGCTGAGGAAGTATGTGCGTGGTCCCCTGGCCAGCCGTACGTACTACCAGATGTCCGGCCGACGCCTGGACGTCAATCAGAACGGCATCGACGACTTCATCGACCGCCAGCCCAAAGCCGTGAAACCTTGATCGGGATGCGGCGGGGCGGGCCGTCCATCGGTTCGCCCCATTCGCAGCGATCGACTGGCGCGGGTAAAAATCCGGATCAAGGGTGGTCCCCAGCCCGAAAACCCGGATAATGCACAAAAGCCGGATGGGGCATCTGCCCCTCCGGCTTTTTCCGTGTCGGTGAAGGCGGTTTCTGTGGGAGCGGTGGACGCCGCGATCCCGGGCCCGATTCCGACGACGCATCGGGTCGTGACTTCCGTCGCGCCCACATCGAAATATCCGGAGTACGTCATGGGTCAGTCAGTCGTGGTGTTGGGCGCGCAATGGGGCGACGAAGGCAAGGGCAAGATCGTCGACCTGCTCACCGAGAACATCGGCGCCGTCGTGCGTTTCCAGGGCGGCCACAACGCCGGCCACACGCTGGTCATCAACGGCAAGAAGACCGTGCTGCACCTGATTCCCTCCGGCATCCTGCGCCCCGACGCGCTGTGCCTGATCGGCAACGGCGTGGTGCTGCACCCCGGCGCGCTGCAGAAGGAGATCGCCGAACTCGAAGCCACCGGCGTCGATGTCCGCGCCCGGCTGAAGATTTCCCCGGCGACGCCGATCATCATGCCGTATCACATCGCGCTGGATCAGGCCCGCGAAAAAGCCGCCGGCGGCAAGGCCATCGGCACCACCGGCCGCGGTATCGGCCCGGCCTACGAAGACAAGGTCGCGCGTCGCGGCATCCGCGTCGCCGACCTCAGCTACCCGAAGGAGCTCGCGGAAAAACTGCGCAGCACCCTCGATTACCACAATTTCGTGCTGACGAAATATCTCGGCGTCGACGCCGTCGATTTCCAGCAGACCCTCGACGATGCATTGGCCTTCGGTGAATACGTCGAGCCGATGAAGTTCGATGTCGCCGGCATCCTCCACGACCTGCGCAAACAGGGCAAACGCGTACTGTTCGAAGGCGCGCAGGGTTCGCTGCTCGACATCGACCACGGCACCTATCCGTACGTCACCTCCAGCAACACCACCGTCGGCGGCGCGCTCGCCGGCACCGGCGTGGGCGCGGATGCGATCGACTACGTGCTGGGCATCGCCAAGGCCTATGCCACCCGCGTCGGCGGCGGCCCGTTCCCGACCGAACTCGACGACGCCATCGGCCAGGGCATCCGCGATCGCGGCCAGGAATACGGCGCCACCACCGGCCGCCCGCGCCGCTGCGGCTGGATGGACATCGTCGCGCTCAAGCGCGCCGTCGCCATCAACGGCATCACCGGCCTGTGCATCACCAAGCTCGACATCCTCGACGGCATGGACAAGCTGAAGATGTGCGTCGCCTACGAATATCGCGGCAAGCGCACCGAATATGCGCCATTGGACGCGGACGGCTGGGACGAGTGCACGCCCGTGTATCTCGAATTTCCCGGCTGGAGCGAGTCCACCGCCGGCATCACCGAGTGGGACAAGCTTCCCGCCGCGGCACGCGCGTATCTGCGCTCGCTGGAAGAACTCGCCGGCTGCCCGCTGGCGATCGTCTCCACGGGCCCGGATCGCGACGCGAACATCATCCTGCGGGATCCGTTCGCGTAAGGCGCTTTCGCGCCCGCTCAATCGCTCAAGGATGCAGGCGCTCGAGGCGCACTGCATCCATCACCCTCGCCCATGGGAACAGCGGCCCCGGATCGCGCTTGCGCGGCACCTGCGCGGCAGGATCGTCGAGGGCCTGCTCCATCTCGCGATCCAGGTCTTCGTGGCCGGTGATGAATTTCACGCTCGGGAATTGCTGCTGCAATTGGATCAGCAGCGCCAGCAGCGCGACGATCTGCGCCTCGGGATACGGTTCGTCCATCGCCTGATGTTTCGAATCGCGCCAGTGCGGGTAACGACCGGTATTGACCAGCTCGATGCCGATCGAGCGCGGGTTGTAGCCGCGCACATGATGGGCGACGCGATCCGGACGCACGTACAGCGTGGTGCTGCCGTCGCGGTCGATGTAGTAATGACCGCTGTTGCCGGTGCCGCTGCCTTCGTAGAGGATCTTTTCGCCGAACTCGCGCGCGGAGCGCAGCGTCGGCGTTTCGGTGCAGTGGATCACGATCAGATCGATCTGCGACAGTGGGCGCGCGTCGAGCTTCAGCTCGTAGGGAAGCGGGTCAATGACCACGGGCGGCATCGGCGGAAAGTCGGGAAGCATGGTCCGGATGCTAGCATTTGCGGATGTCGCTGCCGCCCCCCGAGTCCGAACTCCATCGCCTGATGACGCAGTTTCCACGCGCCGGGCAGGTGCGATGGATCGGGTTGCGTCCGGCGCGGAGCGTGCCGATGCGCGCGGTCGACAGCGCCGAGGCGGTGGCCGGCGGAGGTCTGCGCGGCGACCGCTATGCCAGCGCCAGCGGCAAGCGCGGGATCACCCTGATCCAGGCCGAGCACCTGCCGGCCATCGCTGCGCTGGCCGGGCTCGACGCTGTCGAGACGGCGGCGCTGCGGCGCAATCTGGTGGTGTCCGGCATTCCGCTGATCGCGCTGAAAGGGCGTCGTTTCCTGATCGGCGACGTGCTCTGCGAAGGCACCGCGCCCTGCGATCCCTGTTCGCGGATGGAAACCGCGCTCGGTCCGGGCGGATACAACGCGATGCGCGGCCATGGCGGCCTGTGCGCGCGGGTTCTGCAAGGCGGCACCTTCCGCATCGACGATGCGGTCACCTGGATCGAGGACTGATGTTGAAACTGCGCGGACATTGCATTCTTTCCCACGGCTTCGAAAGCGGTCCCGATGCGACCAAGGTCACGGCCCTCGCCGACATCGCCGAGCGCTTCGGCTGGACGCACGAGCGACCGGATTACAGCGACCTTGATGCCCGGCGTGAGATCGGCCCCCTCGGCGATGTCCCGCAGCGGCTGGTGCGCCTGCGCGCGCTGGCGCAAGCGGCGGCCTCACGCGGTCCGCTGGTGATGGCCGGCTCCAGCCTCGGCGCCTATATTTCCGCGCGCATTTCGCTCGAGTTGTCCAATGACGGCGTGCCGGTGAAGGCGCTGTTCCTGATGGCGCCGCCGCTGACCATGGGGCCGTTGCCGGCGCTGGATGCGCCGCAGGTGCCGATTTCCATCATCCACGGCTGGGACGATGAGCTGATCCCCGCGATGGCGGTCGCGGAATGGGCAAAGGCACGCCGCGCGCGCCTGCTCATGGTCGACGACAGCCATCGTCTGTCCGCGAACGTACAGACGTCCGCCGACGCCTTCGCCGCTTTGCTATCGAGTCTGTGCGCATGAAATTCTTCGTCAGTTGCGGCAAAGGCCTGGAATATCTGCTGGTCGACGAACTGCTCGCACTCGGCTGCGCGCACGCGACCGCCGCACGCGCGGGTGCGAATGCGGAAGGCACATTGCACGATGCCCAGCGCGCGGTACTTTGGTCGCGACTCGCGAGCCGCGTGCTGTGGCCGGTCGGCGAATACGACTGCCCGGACGAGCACGCGCTCTACGCAGGCGCGGCTGCCATCGACTGGTCGCAGCATCTGCGTGCGGACATGACACTGGCGGTGGATGCGCATGTGTCCGGCGATGTCATCACCCACGCGCGCTACGCCGCGCAGCGGATCAAGGACGCGGTGGTCGATACCCTGCGCGGACGCGGCGGCGAACGGCCGAGCGTCGATCTGGAATCGCCGGATCTGCGCCTGAACCTGGTGGTGCGTCCTTCGAAAATCGGCAACAAAGCGATCCTGTCGATCGATCTGGGCGGCGGCCCGCTGCATCGTCGCGGTTGGCGGCAGATGCAGGGCGAGGCACCGCTGAAGGAAAATCTGGCCGCAGCGGTGCTCATGCGCGGCGATTGGCCGAAGCTCTACATCGAGGGCGGCGCGCTGCTCGACCCGATGTGCGGCAGCGGCACGCTGCTGATCGAAGGTGCGTTGATGGCGGCCGATGTCGCGCCCGGGTTGTTGCGCGATCTGCAGGGTGCCGGTACGCCGCCGACGCGCTGGCTCGGTTTCGATGCTCCGCAGTGGCGCGAACTGATCGATGAGGCGACCGGACGGGAACAGCGCGGACGCGCGGCCCTGCAATCGCGCTTCCATGGCAGCGATCTCGATCCGCATGCGATCCGCGCCGCGCGTGACAATGCCGAGCGTGCGGGTGTCGTCGAAGTCGTCGATTTCACGGTCCACGATGTCAGACAACTGCCGGCGATAACGGAGACGCGCGGCCTCGTGGTCTGCAATCCGCCCTACGATGCGCGGCTCGCCGCCGATCCGCAGCTGTATCGCGCGCTGGGCGATGCGCTCAAACGCGCGACGCCGGAATGGAAAGCGAGCCTGCTCTGCGGCGATGCCGAACTGGCGCGCGCCACCGGGTTGCGCGCGGCGAAGAAATACCAGGTCTTCAACAGTGCGATCGAATGCGTGCTGATCGTCTGCGACCCGATCCGCCCGCCGCAGCGCGAAGTCGCGGCCGATGCGCCGACGCCCGCGCTCGGCGAAGGCGCACAGATGGTGTCGAACCGCGTGCGCAAGAATCTCAAGGCGAGCAAAGCCTGGCGTTCGCGCGAGGGCGTGACGTGTTATCGCGTCTACGATGCGGATATCCCCGAATACGCTGCGGCGGTCGATGTCTACATCGGCGAGACGACCGGCGAACTCTGGCTGCACGTGCAGGAATACGCCGCACCGGCCGAAATCCCGGAAGCGACCACCCGCAAACGCCTGCAGGAGCTGCTCGCCGGTGCGCGCGATGCCTTCGCGGTCCCGCGCGAGCGTGTGGCGGTGAAGACGCGCGCCATCGGCAAGGGCGGCAGCAAATACGCCGACAGCGGCACGGCAAAGCGCGGCGAATTCCTGGATGTCCGCGAAGGCGCGGCCAGGCTTCGGGTGAATCTGTTCGACTACCTCGATAGCGGGCTGTTCCTCGATCATCGGCCGATGCGCCTGCGCATCGCCGAGGAAGCCAAGGACGCGCGCTTCCTCAATCTGTTCGCCTATACCGGCGCAGCGACCGTGCATGCCGCAGTGGGCGGCGCAGCGCAGACGACGTCGGTCGATCTCTCGGCGACCTATCTGCAGTGGTGCTCGGACAACCTCAAGCTCAATGGCATCGTCGGCGCACGGCACCGCCTGGCGCAGGCCGATGTGCTGCCGTGGCTGTTGGCGGATCGCGGCGAGTACGACCTGATCTTCTGCGACCCGCCGACATTCTCGAACTCCGCGCGTGCGGACGATTTCGATGTGCAGAAAGACCATGTCCGCCTGCTGGAAGCGGCGATGACCCGCCTGGCCTTCGGCGGCACGCTGTATTTCTCGAACAACTATCGCCGCTTCCGTTTCGACGAAGCCGCGATCGCGGCGTTCGCGGTCTGCGAGGACATCAGTCCGCAGACCATTCCGCCGGACTTCGCGCGCAATCCGCGCATCCACCGGGCATGGCGGCTGCGCGCGCGCTGATCGGCAACCCCACCCGGACGGCGCGATCGCCGCCCGGGCTGGTCGCAAAGCGTCACATCAGGCCGTAGATGATGTTGTTCCAGACCAGTTTGCGTTCCTTGGCTTCGGCCTCGGTGGGCGGGCGCGCGGTGCTGAGTTTGGCGCGGACGTCCGCGGGCGGATAAATGCCCGGGTCTTCGGCCACGGCATCGTCCAGAAGATCCGTGGCGCTGGTGTTCGCATTGGCATAGGCGACGAAGTTGCTGATGTCGGCGATGACTTCGGGCTCCATGAGGTATTGCAGGAAGCGGTGAGCGTTCTCGATGTTCTTGGCGCTCTTGGGAATCGCGACCACATCGGTCCAGCGCATCGCGCCTTCGCGCGGAATCACGTAGCGGATTTCAGGGGCTTTGGTCTTGGCGGTGTCCGCCATTTCCTGCGCGCGGGCCTGTGCCTGCTGCACGTCGCCCGAAAACGAGAGCACCAGACACAGCTCTCCATTGGCGAGGCCTTCGATCAGTTCGCTGTCGTTGCCGTATTTGCGGATATGCGGACGGATCGCGGCATAGATGTCGCGCACCACGGTGTTGGCGTCGGCGCTGAAATCGTTGGGGTCGCGGCCTTTCCAGATCAGGGCCGGCGAGAACGATTCGAGCTCGTTGTCGAGCAGGCCGATGCCGCAACTCGACAGTTTCGCCGCAGTGGCCGGATCGAAGAGCAGGCTCCAACTGTCGAGGGGGGCGCCTGCGCCCAGCACGGCTTGCACCTTGCCGACGTTGATGCCCAGACCGGTCGTTCCCCACATGTACGGGACGACATGCGAATTGCCCGCATCGAATTTCCCCAGCTCCGCCAGGATCGCCGCATCGATGTGCTTGAGGTTGCCCAGTCGGGTTTTGTCGAGCGACGCCAGGCCGCCTGTTGCGATCATCCGCTGCGCATACGGCTGCGCCGACGGGAAGATGACATCGTAGGCGTCCGGCGATGCTGCGAGCTTCTGCTCGAGCACTTCGTTGTTGCTGTAAAGGTCGTAATTGACCTTGATGCCGGTCTTCGCTTCGAAGTTCCTGATGGTGTCTTCGGCGATGTAGTCAGGCCAGTTGTAGACGTTGAGGACCTGGGGGCCTGCCGCTGCCGCTTCCGGCGCTGCCGCCTCCGGGGCTGCATCCTTACCGCAGGAAGCGAGGCCGACAAGGGCCATCGCGCCGACCATCAGGGTTCCGATATTCCGGTTCATCGTGTTGCGTCTCCCAGAGTGCTGTGTGCTGGATCCCGCGCATGCTGTGATAAGCGTCGCGGTTCCGCCGTTCAAAGCAATATGCATGCCAATCGAAACGATCCGTTCCAGCGCCGTTGCTGGGGCCGGCTCGGCAGCGGCCACATCCTGTAGCGATCCAAACTGACCCGGAGCGACCATGTCCGACCCCCACGTCAACCATGCCCACATCACCCGCAAGGTCCGCGGCATGCCGACCTCCGATGGCGCCGGGGTGAAGCTGCGCCGGGTCATCGGTACCCAGCAGTTGCCCGACCTCGACCCGTTCCTGATGCTCGACGAATTCGGTACCGACCGCGCCGAGGATTACATCGCCGGCTTCCCGGAACATCCGCATCGTGGCTTCGAAACCGTCACCTACATGCTGGATGGCCGCATGCGCCACCGCGACAACCACGGCAATGAAGGCCTGCTGGTGCCGGGTGCCGTGCAGTGGATGACCGCTGGCCGTGGCGTGGTCCATTCCGAAATGCCCGAACAGCAGGAAGGCCGCATGCGTGGCTTCCAACTGTGGGTGAACCTGCCGGCGGCGCTGAAGATGGGCGAGCCGCAGTATCAGGAATTCGCGCCGGAGCGGATGCCGGTGGTGCACCCGGCTGAAGGCGTCACGGTGAAAGTCATCGCCGGCGATGTCGCGGATGCCAGCGGGGCTGCGGTGCGCGGGCCGATCGTGCAGCCGGCGACCGACCCGCTGTATCTCGATATCGAGCTTGCGCCGGGCACGGTGTGGGCACGCGCGCTGCCCGTGGGTCACAACGCATTCTTGTACGTCTACGAAGGCGGCATTTCGGTCGGAGAGGGTGCTGATGCGCGCCCGGTCGAAACTCAGGAGCTCGGCGTGCTGGGTGGCGGCGACGAGCTGTCGCTGCGGGCGACTGCGGACGGTGCGCGGCTGATACTGGTTGCGGGACGTCCGTTGCGCGAGCCGGTCGCACGCCATGGTCCGTTCGTGATGAACACCCGCGAGGAACTGATGCAGGCCTTCGTGGATTACCAGGAGGGGCGGTTCTGAAACAGGCGCCGGCGATCGCCGAAACTCAAGGCCGCGTCCTGCGACGCGACCCTGGTTCGTGACCTCTGGCGTCGACGATCAGTTCCGGTCGTTGCCCAGCCACTTGTAGAGGAAGCCGCCGATCAGCCCGCCCAGGATCGGCGCCAGCCAGAACAGCCACAGCTGCTCGACTGCGCCTCCGCCCACGAACAGCGCGACACCGGTCGAACGGGCCGGGTTCACGGATGTGTTGGTGACCGGGATACTGATCAGATGGATCAGGGTCAAGCCCAGGCCGATGGCGATCGGTGCGAAGCCGGCCGGAGCGTTCTTGTGGGTTGCGCCCAGGATCACCACCAGGAAGAACGCGGTCATGACCACTTCGCACAGGAATGCCGCCGCTGCGCTGTAGCCGCCGGGCGACAAGGCGTCGTAACCGTTGGTGGCAAACGCCCCGGCGGATGACGGGTCGATGGCGAAATCGGGGCGACCGCTGGCGATCTGGAACAGGATGAATCCTGCAGCGACGGCGCCGATCACCTGCGCCACGATGTAGGGTGCGAGATCCTTCGCGGGGAATCGGCCGCCAGCCCACAGGCCGAAGCTCACCGCCGGATTGAAGTGTCCACCCGAAATATGCCCCAGCGCATAGGCGCCGGTGAGCACGGTCAGACCGAAGGCCAGCGAGACGCCGAGCAGCCCGATCCCGAGTGGATTGCCGTCGCCGCCGAAATTGGCGGCGAGTACCGCGCTGCCGCACCCGCCCAGTACCAGCCAGAACGTGCCGAGGAACTCGGCGGTCAGACGTTTGAGCATGCTCCTTCTCCTGGACGACAGCGGAATGTCATGACCCGGTATCGCAGTGATGCCGGGCGTGGCCGCATCTCTGGGGGAGGGCGGTTTTGCGGGGGCTCAGTCGTTGGTCGGCGGAGGGATCGGCAGCGACAGCACGAATTGCTGGTGTTGCGCCAAGGTCTCCGCGTCCTTGGCGCGCATGAAAATGTGGATCACCAGATTTTTCCTGACTTCGATCAATGTTTCCCGGATCAGGACATCAGGTTCGTTGGGGACTATGCCGCGATACCACTGGACCGTCCGACCATTCAGATTTCCGACTTCGGCGCGGTCGCCGCGGCGTGGCTTGAACGGCGATTCGGGACTGATCGTCATCGCGAACGCTTCGGTCGCATCGTCGGTCCGCATCGCGCGGCACAGCAGCATGTTGGGAATGCGCAAGACTTCCCAGCGCAGGGACGTTGCGGTCTCGGCCGGGAAGGCCGGACAGTCGGAGAACGCGTCCTGGGCGTGGGTTTGCCCACAGGCGCCACTTGCCCAGAGTGCGGCGAGCGACAACAGCCAAGTCGGTACCTTCGATTTCACAACAGTTCCCCCGTGTTTGAACGTGTCGCGTCCATGCAGGCGGTTCGCCGGACATCTGGATGTCCTCGTAAAACGTAGCGAGCCCGAAGCGTCGCGTCCGTCGACTGAAACTTAAGCTACACGAGTTCGGGTTTCCAGAGGTGCGGCGATTTTTTTTTCGGTCAGTTAGCTGAACCCACCCCGGTCATCGGGATGACGGGCCATCAGCGTCTCTGCAGCAACAGCTCCAGCACCAGATTGCTGCCGAAGAACGCCAGCACCAGCAGCGCCATCGCGATGAGAGTCCAGCTTGCGGCGGTCGCTCCGCGCCAGCCATAACGCCTGCGGCCGATCAGCAACGCGCCGAATCCGAGCCACGACAGCACGCTGAAAACGGTTTTATGCGCCAAATGCTGGGCCATCAGATCTTCGACGAAAAGCACCCCGGTCAGCAGGGTGGCCGTGAGCAGGATGAATCCGACCGCGATCGTGCGGAACAGCAGCGTTTCCAGTTCCACCAACGGCGGCAACGCGCGCAGCCAGCCGTGCAGCCGGCGTCGACGCAGTGCGCGCTCCTGCAGCCATAGCAGCATCGCCAATACCGCAGCGATCGCCAGCGTGGCGTAGGCCAGCAACGCGCACCATGCATGCAACTGCAGGCGCCAATCCAGGGGTTGGGGGTCCTGCCGGCCGACCCAGCCGTAGAGCATCAGCGTCGCTGCGGCGATCGGAAATACGATCACGCCGAGTGCGGCCATGCGCCCGCGCGTCCCCATCAAGAGGGTCAATACGGCCATGCCCAGACCGACCAGCGACAGTGCCGAGAAGAAATGCAGATTCGCACCGCCTGCCTCCCTCCAGGTCAGCACATGGGCAGCACCATGCAGCAGGGCCGCGATCGCAGGCGACACCCACAATCCGAGCGGCGCCACGGGCCCGGACTGCGCCAACCGGCGCGCGAGCAATCCCGTGGACAACAGATACAGAGCCGATGCGATGAGAACGATTGCCATCGAATCAGTGTCGCATACGGCGATACCTTCCCGCACTGCTTATAATCGGCATCTTTTCCGCTGCGGTCCGCGCCCATGTTCGAGTCCCTCACCCAACGTCTGTCCGGCACCATCGAGCGCCTCCGTGGTCGCGGCCGGTTGACCGAGGAGAACATCCGCGAGGCCACCCGCGATGTCCGCGTTGCGTTGCTCGAAGCCGATGTCGCGCTGCCGGTGGTGCAGGCGCTGATCGAGCGGATCAAGGTCCGCGCGGTCGGTCAGGAGGTGCTGAAGTCGCTGAGCCCGGGGCAGGCGCTGATCAAGATCGTCCGCGACGAACTGGCCGCTGTCATGGGCTCGACGGCGAGCGATCTGAACCTCAACGTGCCTGCGCCCGCGGTGATCCTGATGGCCGGCCTGCAGGGCGCGGGCAAGACCACGACGGTGGGCAAGCTCGCCAAGCATCTGAAAGAGAAGCGCAAGAAGAAAGTGATGGTGGTCAGCGCCGACGTGTATCGCCCGGCCGCGATCGAGCAGCTCAAGACGCTGGCGGAGCAGGTCGATGTCCTGTTCTTCCCGTCCGATGCGTCGCAGAAGCCGGAAGCCATCGTCCGCGCCGCGATCGACGATGCGCGCAAGTCCTACGTCGATGTGCTGATCGTCGACACCGCCGGTCGCCTCGCCATCGACGACGCGATGATGGCCGAGATCAAGGCCCTGCACGCGGCGGTCAATCCGGTCGAAACCCTGTTCGTGGTCGATGCGATGACCGGCCAGGACGCGGCGACGACCGCCAAGGCATTCAGCGAAGCGCTGCCGTTGACCGGCGTGGTGCTGACCAAGACCGACGGCGATGCCCGTGGCGGTGCGGCCCTGTCGGTGCGCTACATCACCGGCCGGCCGATCAAGTTCATCGGTGTCGGCGAGAAGCCCGATGGTCTGGATGTCTTCCATCCGGATCGCGCCGCAGGCCGCATCCTCGACATGGGCGACGTGCTCTCGCTGGTCGAGCAGGTCGAACAGCAGGTCGACAAGGACAAGGCCCAGAAATTGGCCGAAAAGGTCGCCAAGGGCAAGAAATTCGACCTGAACGATATGAAGGACCAGCTCGAACAGATGCAGAACATGGGCGGAATCAGTGGCCTGATGGACAAACTGCCGGGCATGGGCCAGATCCCGGACGCGGTCAAGAATCAGGTCACCGGCAGAGAAGTGCCGCGCATGATCGCCGTCATCAACTCCATGACCAAGAAGGAGCGCCGCAACCCGGCGTTGCTCAACGGCTCGCGCCGCGCCCGCATCGCCCGTGGCTCTGGCCTGACCCCGGCCGACGTCAACAAGCTGATGAAGCAGTACCAGCAGATGGAAAAGATGATGAGCAAACTCAGCGCCGGCGGGATGAAGGGCCTGATGCGGGGCATGAAGGGCATGATGGGTGGGAGGGGCGGCATGCCGTTCCGGTGACCCAACCCGTACAGCAGCCTGCTCCCATAAGATTGCTCCCGGCCTTCTGGCGGGACTGAAGGCCGCTCTGCCGGTCGCCTTGCCGGCCATGCTGGCGGTTTGGTGGGAACAGGGTTCCCCCGGAAACAACCGCCGTCTATAATGGCCGGCTTACCCTGCCACTCCGGCAGCTGGGCTTCACAGGAAAGATCGTCTCATGGTCAAGATTCGTCTCACCCGCGGCGGCGCGAAGAAGCGTCCCTTCTATCACATCATCGTTACCGACAGCCGCAGCTCGCGCGATGGCCGCAACATCGAGCGCCTGGGTTACTACAACCCGATCGCCACCGGTAGCGAAAAGCGCGTGGAGCTCGACGTCGAGCGCACCCAGCACTGGATCGGCCACGGCGCGCAGATGACCGACAAGGTCGCTGATCTCTACAAGCAGTTCGCGAAGCAGGCCGCTGCCGCCGCTGTCGCTGCGGCTCCCGCCGCCTGAGCGTCTGGCCGCGAGTCTTCGCGGCTGCCGCCCCGATGAATACACCAACGCGCCGCATCCTGGTAGGCAGGATCCACGGCGCGTTTGGCGTGCGTGGCGAACTGAAACTCGAATCCCTGACCGACCCGCAGACCAACCTGCTGCGCTACCAGCCGTTGATCCTGCGCGATGTGCAGGGCCGCGAACGCGAGATCGATGGTGCACGCGGACGCGTCGGCGGCAAAGGCCTGATCGGTACGCTCCCGGACATCGAAGACCGGGATGCCGCAGAAGCCTTGCGCGGGGCCGAGCTCTTCGTGCTGCGCAGCGCGCTGCCGCCACCGAAAGACGGCGAATTCTATTGGGTCGACCTCGAAGGCATGCGCGTCGCGAATCTTGAAGGCGTCGAGTTCGGCACGGTCGGCAGCGTCTTCTCCAATGGCGCGAACGACGTGATGGTGGTGCGCGGCGACCGTGAGCGGCTGATCCCGTTCGCGCGTCCGGATTACGTGAAAACACTCGATTTCGAGAGTGGGCGGATCATCGTCGATTGGGATGCGGATTTTTGATGGAAGCTTCCGACGCCATGCGCATCGATGTCGTCAGTCTGTTTCCAGAATTCGTCTCCCAGATCGCCGGTCACGGTGTGGTCGGGCGCGCGCAGGAGCGGGGACTGCTGTCGATCCACGGCTGGAATCCTCGCGATTACGCCGAAGGGAACTACCGTCGGGTCGATGACCGCCCATTCGGCGGTGGCCCGGGCATGGTGATGTTGATCGATCCCCTGCAGGCTGCGCTGAAAGCGGCGCGAGAAGCGGACCCGCGCCCCGTCCGCGTCATCTACATGAGTCCGCAGGGCGCACCACTGACTCAGGCCAAGGCCCGGGAATTGGCCTGCCGCGACCGGCTGATCCTGCTCTGCGGCCGATACGAAGGGGTCGACGAGCGGTTGCTGCAGGCGGGGGTGGACGAAGAGCTTTCGATCGGTGACTACGTCCTGTCCGGCGGCGAGCTGGCGGCGGCGGTGGTCATCGATACGACCGCGCGGTTGCTGCCGGGCGCGCTGAACGATGCCGAATCGGCCATTCAGGACAGCTTCGAAGGCGAAGGCGGGCTGCTCGATTGCCCGCATTACACGCGTCCGCTGGAACACCCCATCGGCGGTGTTCCAGCGGTGCTGTTGTCGGGCAACCATGCCGAGATTGCCCGCTGGCGCCGCAAGCAGTCGCTCGGACGAACCTGGCAGCGGCGTCCGGAGCTCATTGATCGGGAGGCGCTGTCAAAGGCGGATCGAGCCCTGCTGGACGACTTTTTGGCGGAACAGCGCGACGGGCCGCACAGTCTCCCCAAACCCTAGCATCGCAAGGGAATTGCCCCTTATAATGCCCGGCTTACCGTTTTACCCATGCCATGACGCGGGTCCACGTGCACTCGCGCAACAACATGCCTCCCGAAGGCAATCAACAACAGGCCCGTCCCATGAACAAACCCTCACTCAACACGCTGCTGCAGCAGTTCGAAGCCGAGCAGGTCGTGCGCAAGCTTCCGGACTTCGGTCCGGGCGACACCGTCATCGTCAACGTCAAGGTCAAGGAAGGCAATCGCGAGCGCGTGCAGGCCTATGAGGGCGTGGTGATCGGCATCAAGAACGGCGGACTCAATTCCGCGTTCACCGTCCGCAAGATCTCGCACGGTTATGGCGTCGAGCGCGTGTTCCAGACCCACAGTGCGGTGATCGAGTCGGTGACGGTGAAGCGTCGCGGCGCGGTGCGCGCGGGCAAGCTGTATTACCTGCGCAACCTTGAAGGCAAGAAGGCGCGTATCAAGGAAGATCTGTCGATGCACGCCAAGGCGAAGAGCGAAGCGAAAGCCGGCTGATCCGCTGGATTCCGAGCCGTACCGCAAAAGGCCACCGCAAGGTGGCCTTTTCGTTGCTGGCGCTACACTCGCATTCTCGACCACTCCTCGCGCCGCCATGCCTACCGAAGACGCCACCGTTCGCCTCGATCTCTGGTTGTGGGCCGCGCGCTTCTACCGCACCCGCAGTCTCGCCAAGCAGGCGATCGATACCGGCAAGGTCGATGTCGGCGGGCAGCGCGCGAAAGCATCGCGCACGGTGCGCGTGGGCGACGCCATGCGGATCGTGCGCGGCGAGGAGGCGTTCGAGATCATCGTCGCGGGTTTGAGCGATCAGCGAGGGCCGGCATCGGCAGCGCAAACGCTGTACAGCGAATCGGAAGCAGCGAAGACCCGGCGGCTGGAGACATTGGCGAGCCTGCGGGCCGGACGTGCGGGCTATCAGCCGCCGCAGCACAAGCCCGACAAACGCGCGCGGCGCCTGATCCGCGCCTTGGGCGACATCGACGCCATTTGAAGATGCCGATGGCTGTTGGGACAGGATCCGATCAGCGATGAGATCACCGGCCGATGACGGACGTGAATCGGCGGTCGGTGCGTGCCAACCAAGGCGCGCGGCACGACGCTACGCCATGCCGCGGAACGTTGCCTTGAACCACGGCAAGCATTACTCGTCTCTTGCGCCAATCGTGATCACGACATTGCCTTTCTTGTGGCCTTTATCGACGTAACGGTGCGCAGCAACCATCTCCTCGAAAGCGTAGGTCCGGTCGATGACCGGCAGGAATTTTCCCGACGCCGCCAGTTCGGCAAGCTGGTACAGGTACTCGTTGCGTTCAACCGACGGCCCGGCGATGACTTTTTTGTTGCTCGTCATCGTGTGCCACGGCGCGCGCAACATTTCAGGAAGGCCGGCAAGAACCAGAAGCAGGCGTCCGCCGCTGGAGAGCGAAGAACGGCTGCGGGAGAACGGCGCCGTGCCCGCGGTATCGACGATCACGTCGTACTGTTCGCCCGATGCCGTGAAGTCCTGTTTGGTGTAGTCGATCACCTGGTCGGCTCCGATGGATTTCACCAGATCGAGGTTGGCAGTACTGCAGACGCCGGTCACATGCGCCCCGAAATGTTTGGCGAGTTGGACCGCAGCAGTACCGACCGCCCCGGAAGCGCCATTGATGAGGACGCGCTCACCACTCTGAAGAGCGCCTCTTCGGAAGAAATCCAGCATGGTGGACCCCCCAAAGGACAGGGCGGCTGCCTGTTCATGGCTGAGGTTCGATGGCTTGATGACGACCGCACCGTCCGCAGGCATGCACATGTATTCGACGTATGCGCCCATGCGTCCGCCCGGATAGGCAAAGACCTGATCCCCGGCTTTGAATGACGTCACCGCCTTTCCCACCGCTTCGACATCGCCGGCAAGTTCGGTGCCGAGGATCGGTTGCTTGGGTGCCCGGATACCGAAGGCGAGAGGTCCAAGCAGGTTGAAGCCCAAGGGCAACTTCATGCTGCGTACCCGCCAGTCCGCTGCGCTGACTGTGGTGGCACGGACCCGAATCAGGAGTTCGTGATCCTGCGGGACGGGCTTGGGAAGCTCGCACATCTCGAGCACTTCCGGATCTCCGTATCTCTTGTAGATGATTCCTTTCACGGCAGTGACCTCGACGCGATTGATTCGAATGGGGAAAACGGCATGGATCCGAGAAATGTTACGTCTGATTCATGTCGCGCAAAAAACGCGGCATGTCAGACGCCAGTATTGCAGAGAGAGGCTGCGACCAAAGCCAACGGATATCCGCATTGAGCTGGAACGTCGCGGAATGGCGTCGGGGCGTTGGTCGCGCTGATGCTGTCGTGCTGATGCCAGTGAGTGCCCCTTCTGGGTTTCAGGTCCGCGAAGAGCACGGGAAACGTGACCGTTGACTGATCGCCGGTGCGGTATGCCCAAGGGATATCCAGGCAACAAAAACCCCGCTTTCGCGGGGTTCCGGTGTTTGTCTGCGCGATGTAAGAGGAACATCTGCGGACGATTGCTTGGTGCCCAGGAGAGGACTCGAACCTCCACGGTTTTACCCGCTAGTACCTGAAACTAGTGCGTCTACCAATTCCGCCACCAGGGCAAGGGCGCGTATGTTGCGTTGCGACGCGCGCGATGTCAACGCCCGCAGGGGCAGCCGCGATCGATCGCAGGGCCGATCACCGCCGGGATCGGCTCGGTTCAGGGCTTGCCGACGTATACTTGCGGCCGATGTCAAAAACCACCAAGAAGACGACCGGCCCTCGCGCCACGCGCGCCCCTTGACGGCGCCCCCGCCAATTCCGCCCCCCGCCCCGATCCACGCAAACCTGCGTCGTCCGGACCGGGCAAGGCCCCCAAAGCGACGGCATCGCAACCTTCGGCCAAGCGTCCGAAGCCAAGCGGCCAAGCCAAATCACGAAATTCAGGCAAGCCCGCCGGAAAGTCCGCCAAGGCGGCGCCTTGGCTGCCCGACAGCTTCGGCACGACAGGTGCGTCGAAACCGTCCGTACGCAAACCTGCCCATCACGGTGCTTTCGTACAGGACCCCCATGCGGCCCGTGAAGCCTCCCGTTACGCCGATCCCATTCCGAGCCGCGAGGCGATCCTCAAGCTCCTGGGCGATGCAGACGGCCCGATGCTGTTGGAGATCGTGGCCGACCGTCTTGGTCTCGACACTCCTGAACGTCGCGATGCGCTAGGCAAGCGCCTGGCGGCGATGCTGCGCGACGGGCAACTGCTGCAGAACCGCCGAGGCGGCTATCTGCCGGCGGCGCGGATGGATCTGATCGCCGGTACGGTGATCGCCAACCCCGATGGCTTCGGCTTCCTGCGCCCCGACACCGGCCCCGGCGACGACCTCTTCCTGTCGCCGGTGGAAATGCGCAAGGTCTTGCACGGCGATCGGGTCATGGCCAGTGTCACCGGCGTCGACCGTCGCGGTCGTCGGGAGGGCGCGATCGTCGAAGTGCTCGAACGTCGCATCAACCGCCTGATCGGCCGGTTCACGCTCGAAGCGGGGATCAGCTATGTGATTCCGGACGATGCCCGTATCCAGCGCAATGTGCAGATTCCCGCCGACGCACGATTGGACGCGAACAATGGCCAGCTCGTGGTGTGCGAGATCGTTCACGCCCCCGATGCGTACAGGCCGCCGATCGGCCGGGTGTTGGCGGTGCTGGGCGACAAGCTGACGCCCTCGTTGGTGGTCGAAGCCGCGATCCACGGCCACGACCTGCCGCACGAATTTCCGCCCGAGGTGAGCGCCGAAGCCACTGCGGTGCCGCTGCAGGTGACTGATCGCGACATCGTCGGACGCGTCGACCTGCGCCAATTGCCGCTGGTGACCATCGATGGCGAAGACGCCAAGGATTTCGACGATGCCGTCTGGTGCGAACCGAACCGCAACGGTTTCCGCCTGATCGTTGCGATCGCCGATGTCTCGCATTACGTGCGTCCCGGCGCACCACTCGACGACGAAGCGCAGAAGCGCGCGACATCGGTATATTTCCCGGGCTTCGTGGTGCCGATGTTGCCGGAAACCCTGTCCAACGGCATCTGCTCGCTGAACCCGAAAGTCGACCGCCTGTGTTTCGTCTGCGACATGCAGGTCGGACTCGATGGCGAAGTGGGCAAGTCGAAGTTCTACGAAGCGGTGATGCATTCGCATGCGCGCCTGACCTACAACCAGGTGTGGCAGGCGGTCGGTGAGGAAGACGCCGACGCCATCGCCAGGATCGGTTCGCTGCTGCCGCAGGTCCAGCAACTCCATCAGCTGTATCAGGTGCTGGCGAAGGCGCGCAAGGCGCGCGGCGCGATCGAATTCGAATCGACCGAAGTGCGTTTCGTGCTCGGTCCGCAGGGCGAAGTGGTGCAGGCCGGCATGGTCCAGCGCAACGACGCGCACAAGCTGATCGAAGAATGCATGATCGCGGCGAACGTCGAGGCTGCGCGTTATCTGTTGAAGCAGCGGGTACCTGCACCCTACCGGATCCACGACAAGCCGCCGGAATCGAAGTATGCCGATCTGCTCGAATTCCTGAAGGAATTCAAGCTGCGGATGCCGCCGTGGGCGACGGTGGAGCCGCGGGATTTCACGGTATTCCTCGGCAAGATCCGCGAGCGCGCCGATGCCGCGCTGCTGGAGTCGGTGCTGCTGCGCACCCAGTCGTTGGCCGTGTACGCGCCCGACAATATCGGCCACTTCGGGCTCGCACTCGATGCCTACGCGCATTTCACTTCTCCGATCCGGCGTTATCCCGATCTTCTGGTGCATCGCGCGATCAAACATGCGTTGAGCGGCGCGAAACCCGCCGCGTTCGCGTATTCCTCGAGCGGCATGGCCGCGCTGGCCTTGCAGTGTTCGGAGCGCGCGCGCCGTGCCGATGAAGCCGAGCGCGAAGTCGACGAGCGTTATCGTGCGGCATGGATGGAAAAACACGTCGGCAGCAAGTTCGACGGCATCATCAGCGGCGTGACCAGTTTCGGACTGTTCGTGGAACTGAACGACTCGAAGGTCAACGGCCTGATTCACGTGACCCAGTTGCCGAACGACTATTACCACTTCGATCCGATCCGGAAAACGCTCAGCGGCGAACGCACGGGCCGTATATTCCGGCTCGGCGACCCCGTCACCATCATCGTGCTCAAAGCCAGCCTGGAAGAACGCAAGATCGATTTCCGGCTGGCGGAAGAACGCGGCGTCGCACCGCCGCCGCCGCGTGGGCAGCCGGCGAAGCGACCGAAGCAGAAGTATTGACGAAGTGGGGTGTGTTGAAGGGGCGGTTCTCAAGAGCCGAATGGCTGGTCAAGCCCCGTCGTGTGATCCGCAATCCGGTGACAGATCGCGACTTCCGTCGCTTCCACATGCAGCCACTGCCCCGCGTCCCGCAATGATTCCGCTCGCGAAGCACGCGGTGAGCAGATAACCGCCGGTCGGTGCTTCCCAGTCCAGCATTTCACCGGCGCAGAACACGCCGGGCATTGCGTTCGCCTGCAGTGCATCGTCGAGCGCCTCCAGCCGCACGCCGCCGGCGGTGCTGATCGTTTCGGCGATCGGTCGCGCGCTGCGTAGGCGCAGCGGCAGGCGTTTGATCGTGCGCACCAGCGTGTCGATGTCGGTCATCGCATCGCGGGGCAATCCTTCATGCAGCAGCGCGATCTTGATGGCGTCCAGCCCTGTTTGTCGACGCAGGTGTTCGCCGAGGCTGCGTTTGCCACGCGGTTTTTCCAGGTCGCGATGCAGGCGCGTTTCGTCGCGACCCGGCGCCAGGTCCAGCCACAGCATCGTTTCGCCGTCGCGCAGGATGCGTTCGCGCAGGTCGGCGGAGATCGCATAGATCGCGCTGCCTTCGATGCCGGTGGCCGTGATCACGCACTCGCCTTGCAGCGAATGCATCGCGCCGTCCGGCCCCTGCCAGTGCGCAATGACCGGTTTCAGCGGTGCGCCCGCGTGACGGGTCGACAGATGTTCGCTCCAGCCGATATCGAAACCGCAGTTCGACGGGCGCAGTGGTGCGATGTCGATGCCGCGTTCGTCCAGCACCGGAACCCAGATGCCGTCGGAACCGAGCTGCGGCCAGCTCGCGCCGCCGAGTGCGAGTACCGTGGCTTTGGCATCGGTGCTGCGTTCGCCGTCGGCAGTATCGAAGCGCAGTGCTCCGGTTTCGTTCCAACCGGTCCAGCGATGGTGGACGTGGATGCGCACGCCGCGCTCGCGCAGCCGCCGTACCCAGCCGCGCAGCAGCGGTGCGGCCTTGCGATCCATCGGGAACACGCGTCCGGAGCTGCCGACGTAGGTTTCGATGCCGAATCCACGCGTCCATTCGCGCAGCGCATCGCCGTCGAAGGCATCGAGCCAGTGCCCGACCTGCGTCGCCCGTTCGCGGTAGCGCGCATCGAATGCCGGTCGCGGCTCGCTGTGGGTGAGGTTGAGTCCGCCCTTGCCGGCGATCAGGAATTTGCGCCCGACCGAGCCCTTGGCCTCGAACAGATCGACCCGCAATCCGGCCGCGATCGCGACCTCGGCCGCCATCAGCCCGGCGGGGCCGCCGCCGACGATGGCGACATCGGTGCTGGAAGGCAGGTTGGGCGACATGCGCAAGGGTTCGGGCAGGGCGGCGGATGATAGCGCGGTGCGGGCAAAATGCTGCCCATCCCGGCACAATAGCGCCATGAGCAACCCATCAACCAATAGCCAGAAAGCGTGGATCGTCGGTATCAACGCGGTCGCTGCCGCGGTCGAGCACGATGCCGAGCATGTCCGCGAAGTGCTGATCGAAGCCAGCGCCAAGAATCCGCGCCTGACCGAGATCGAAGAGAACGCGCGGCGCAAGGAGATCGACGTGCGCCGGGTCGCGACCAATGCGCTGGACGGTGTCGCTGGCGGCCTGCGCCACCAGGGCGTGGTCGCGCGCTATGCCGCCGCCAAGACCTACAACGAAGACGATCTGCCCGAGCTTATCGAAGCCGCCGCCGGCAAGGCGCTGCTGCTGGTGCTCGACGGCGTGCAGGACCCGCACAATCTGGGCGCGTGCCTGCGCAGTGCGGCTGCGGCAGGCGTGACCGCCGTGATCATTCCCAAAGACAAGGCGGTGCAGGTGAATGCGACCGTGCGCAAGACTTCGGCCGGCGCGGCCGACAGCATCCCCGTGGTGCGGGTGACCAATCTCGCCCGTGCGATGCGCGACATCCAGCAGCTCGGGGTATGGATCTACGGGCTTGCCGGCGAAGCCACGGGCTCGCTGTACAAACTCGATCTGCGCGGCAATGTCGCGTTGGCGCTCGGCGGAGAAGCCGATGGCCTGCGCCGGCTCACCCGCGAGCATTGCGATGAGCTGGTGATGATTCCGATGCCGGGCCTCGCATCGTCATCGCCCGGCGTGGAAAGCCTCAACGTGTCGGTCGCGACCGGTGTCGTGTTGTTCGAAGCCGTGCGTCAGCGGCAATAAAAATCACAAGAAGGAAAGAAGCGCGAATGAATCTCCAATGGTACGACTGGGTTGGATTGCTGGGCTCTTTCCTGGTGGTCGGCAGCTATTTCCTGCTGCAGAGTGGACGGCTTTCCGGCACTGGCCTGCCCTATCAATTGATCAATATCGCCGGATCGAGCTGCATCCTGGTCTCGCTGTTCGGCGGTTTCAATCTTGCGGTCTGCCTGCTGCAGATGACGTGGATCGTGATCAGCATCTATGGCATCGCGCGCGGGTGGCGTCAGAGGCAAACCATCACTGTGCAGCCCGGCTGACGCCAGCGACCGTATCGGTCGCCATGCGATGACTGCGGATCAGCATCGAACGGCCGTGCTCAGGCCATCCGTGGCCAGGCGTTGACGATCTTGCAGAACAGTTCGGCGGTGCGTTCGGTGTCGTACACCGCCGAATGCGCTTCCTCACTGTTCCACGACAGCCCGGCGGCATGCACCGCGCGCGCGAGGACGGTCTGGCCGTAGGCCACGCCGGCCAGACTGACGGTGTCGAAGACGCTGAAGGGGTGGAACGGGTTGCGCTTGTGCTGGGTGCGCGCGACTGCGGCGTTGAGGAAATTCAGATCGAAGTGCGCGTTGTGACCGACCAGGATCGCGCGCTGGCAGTCGTATTTGCGCACGGCGGCGCGCACGGCGGCGAACACATGATCCAGCGCGTCGCGTTCTTCCTTGGCGAGCCGGAACGGATGATCGAGATCGATGCCGGTGATCTGCAGCGATTTCGGGTCGATTTCGGTGCCCGGCGCCGGGATCAGGTGCGCGCTGGCGGTTTCGCCGGGCACGAGCAGGCCGTTTTCGTCGAGATCGACCGGCTGCACCGCGATTTCGAGCAGGGCGTGACGGTTCCAGTCGAAGCCGCCGGTTTCCACATCGACCACGACCGGCAGATAGCCGCGGAAACGCTCCGACATCTTTTTATGGCGCACGGGGGCGGCAGCGACTTCGGTCATGCGGCAAGCCTAGCAGACGCCGCACGCATCCCCGCTGTCGGAAGTCTCAGTCCAGACGGGTGCCGAGGATCGTGCCTTCCGCGCGCATCCGCGCGAGCATTGTCGCGCCCTCGTGGAGGAAAGCATCCGGATCAGTCGCGACGGCTTCCGCGGCCAGCGCCAGCAAGTGTTCGTGGCCGCTCAGCGCCGGTTCGGCGTCGAGTCGCTGCAGCAGCCGGAACACGAGCGGAGTCAGCGCATGGAAGCTGACGGTGCCGTCGGCTTCGCGGCGCAGCATGAGCAGGGTCGGCGCCTCGGGCGGCGTGTCCGGCCGGTAGTCCGGGCCGATCCTGTGCACCGGCCAGGCATACGCGAGCGGCCACGCCAGCGGCGAGACCCAAGGGCGGCCTTCGAGCAGATCGCCTTCCGGGTCGTGCGCGGTCTCGTCGTTGCGCGCTTCGCTGATCTGCAGCGCGAGTTCGATCCATTCGTAATGCGCCAGCTCGCGCAGCCATGGTGGATCGTCGCGACCCGCGTCGGTATGGGCGCGCGCATCCAGATAGCGCAGGAATTCGCGCGCCAGTTCGGTGAACAGCGGCGTCTGGCAGTCGTGATCGCGATAGAACGCACGGACAAGCGCCTGCCAGCCACCGTCGCCGTAAAGCCTGCGCAGCACCGGAAAATTGCCGGCCAGCAGATTCTCGACGTTGTTGAAGAACAGTTCGCGATAGATCTTCACTCTGCGCTCTTCGATGCCGGACGGCGGTGGCACGCGTTCCGGATCGCGGATATGCGCAGCCAGCGCATCCTGTTGCTTCGCAAGGATGTCGTTCATGTCAGGCGGCGTGGCGCTGGTCATGCGCGGGCGCTCCGGCGATGCGGCGTCGGACCTGGCCGAGTTCGTCGAGCAGATCCTCGAACGGCGGCAGGTTGAAATCGCGTTCCAGCAGGGTGGGGCGCGGACCGAACAATCCATACGCTTCCTCGAGCAGCGCCCAGACCTGCGCGTTGACCGCGCTGCCGTGGGTGTCGATCTTGAGGTCTTCGGCCTCGTCGTAATGGCCGGCAACGTGGATGTACGCCACGCGTTCCCCAGGCAATGCGGCGAGGAATTCCGACGGGTCGTAGCGGTGATTCGTGGCGTTGACGATGATGTTGTTCACATCGAGCAGCATCATGCAGTCCGCTTCGGCGAGCACGGCGTTGATGAAGTCGATTTCGCTCATGCGCTGGAATGGCGCTGCGTAGTACGAGATGTTCTCGATCGCGATCCGCTGGCCGAGGATCTCCTGGGTGCGGCGGATGCGCGCGGCGACGTGATGCACGGAGGCTTCGCTGAAGGGCAGCGGCAGCAGGTCGTACAGTTGGCCGCGACTGTCGCCGCAGGCGCTGAGGTGTTCGCTGTACAGAGGACAGCGGTGCGTCTCCATGAACCTGCGCACCTTGATCAGGAACGTGTCGTCCAGCGGCGCGGGCCCCCCTACCGACAGCGACAGGCCGTGGCAGACCACCGGATAGCGCGAAGCCAGATCGGCGAAGCCCTCGCCGAGCGCGCCGCCGACGCCGATCCAGTTCTCCGGTGCGGTTTCGAGGAAATCGAAGCTGCCGGCGGGGGCGTTGCGCATCGCCGCCAGCAGCGGGCGACGCAGGCCGAGACCAGCAGCGGCGTCTGTCGGGAGCGGAAATGGTGTCATCGGGTGAACCGTGGCTGGTAAAGCATGCTTGGCCCGAAACGCAGGACGGCCGCAGTGCGGCCGCCCCGGAACGAAGGCCGTCGTCAGCGACGACGGCGCGATCGCATTACATGCTGCCGCCGCATTTGCCCTCGCCGCACTTGCCTTCGGCGGCTTTGCCGTCGGCAGCCGGCTGGGTGCCGCCGCACTTGCCTTCACCGCATTTGCCTTCACCAGCGGCCTTGTGGTCACCGCCGCACTTGCCTTCGTGGGCAGCTTTCATTTCTTCGGCGGTGATGAAGCCGTCGCCATTGCCATCGTGCGATGCGAATTTGTCGTCCTTGCCGTCATGGGCGGCAGCGAATTCGGCGCGGGAGAGCTTGCCGTCCTTGTCGGTGTCCATCTTCGCCATGCCACAGCTGCCTTCGGCGGCCTTGGCCCCGCCGCAACTGCCTTGGGCCGGCTTCTTGTCGCCGCCACAGCTGCCCTGGGCCGGCTTCTTGTCGCCGCCACAGCTGCCTTGGGCCGGCTTCTTGTCGGCACCACAACTGCCCTGTGTGGCCTTGTCGCCAGCAGCAGCGTCGGCGCCGAGCAGATAGCCCTGGGTCAGGTGGGTCGAAGCGAACGCGGAGCCGGACAGCAGCAGGCCGCTGGCCAAGGCTGCGGAGACGGCGATCGCGACGGGTTTCTTGGTGCTGGTCATGAACGTATTACTCCTGAGTGGTGGAATCGGGACGCTGGGGTGGGGAATCCTAGCGTGGAACAGCAACGGTTTGCATCTGCGGCGCCGGCTGCGGCGCGAGATATTGTCTGGCGAGACTGCGTGCGCGGTGCAGCCGCGCTTTGGCGGCTTCCGGGTGCAGCGACAGTGACGCCGCGATCTCACCGATGGTGTGGCCTTCAAGATCGCGGAGCAGGATGATCTCGCGGTAATGGGCGGGCAGCGCGGCGAGCGCATGGGCGACATCGCGGAGCAGCCCGGTAGGTGCGGGGTAATGCGGGCCATCGATTTCTTCGAGATCGGTCGGCTGCATCAGCAGGTAGCGCGTGGCGCGTTTCATCCGCGTGCATTCGCGCTTGACGATCCGGAACAGCCACGAGTTGTAGGCGTCGAGTTCGCGCAGCGCCTTGAGCTTGCGCGACACCAGCAACAGGCTCTCCTGCACGGCATCTTCGATGTCGTTGATCCCGCAGTGATACTCGGCGTAGCGGCGCAGATCCTGGCGCGAACGCACCAGAACCCGTTCGAGCGCACGGAGGTCTCCGTCGCGGGCGGCGGCGAGCGAATCCTGGAATGCGGGGGGCTGTTGTTGCACGGTCTCTCCTTCGAAGGTCCGCAATCTACGCGTTGCGGCGTCTGCGGTTGTGCACAAAGAGTTAGGCCGGGGCGTGCCGGGTGCGCAGCGGGTGCTTCGATGGCGACTGGATTCAGGCGTCGTTTAAAGTCGAGAATCAGGAGGCGGCGGGTCAGGCCATCGGCAGTCCGGACGCCCTTCGTGGAAAGTGCCGTCTTTGAAGGATAATCCTTCCATCATTCCGGGATTATGGATTAATGGAAATCAAGCAGGCTACCGCCGCCCTTGCCGCCCTCGGCCAGTCCACCCGTCTGTCCGTCTTCCGATGCCTGGTCCAGGCTGGACCGGAGGGGCGCATGCCGGGCGAGATCGCCGAAGCCCTGTCGCTCGCCGGGGCCACGTTGTCCTTTCATCTCAAGGAGCTGGCGGCGGCCGGATTGGTCCAGGCCGAGCCGCGTGGCCGCTTCATCTGCTATCGCGCCGATTTCGATGCCATGCGTGCGCTGCTCGGATTCCTGACCGAAAACTGCTGCGGCGGCAATGCCGACGTCTGCGCACCGATGGCCTGCGGGCCGGGCAGGGCCACGAAGGGCAAGCCTTAAGCGGCTCAGCCGAGTCCGGCCTTCGTTCGCATCAGGCATGCGCAGGCCATAGTTGCCTGAACGCAAGAGGCCGCCCTGCGGCGGCCTCGTTCCGGATCGCAAATGCTTCAACCCGCGATATTGGTTTCGTCGCGCTTCACGCGCGGCGGCATCGGGCCTTCGCCGTATTCCTGGAACCAGATGTTCTCGGCGATATTGGTCGCGTGGTCGCCCACGCGCTCCAGATTCTTGGCCATGAACAGCAGATGCGTGCAGGGCGTGATCACCCGCGGGTCTTCCATCATGTAGGTCAGCAGTTCGCGGAACAGGCCGGTGTATTGCGTGTCGATCTCCGCGTCCTCGGCGCGCACCTGCTGTGCGGCTTCGATATCGCCATCGCGATAGGCGGCCAGCACTTTGCGCACCTGGCGCACGACCAGACGGCCGAGGCTGCCCAGGCCGCGCGTGTGCGGCAACGGCGGCGAGAGGTTCAGCGCCATCGAACGCTTGGCGACGTTCGAGGCGTAGTCGCCGATGCGTTCGATGTCGGAAGCGATCCGCAGCGCGGCGAGAATCTCGCGCAGATCGCGGGCCAGTGGGCCGCGCAGCGCGAGCTTCATCGCGTCGTGGCTGACCTGCAATTCCAGCGCGTCGATGGCCTCGTCGTTGGCGATGATCCGTTCGGCGGCCTTGCCGTCGCGGCGATCGACCACATCGAGCGCGGCTTCCAGCTGTGCTGCGGCCATTTCGCCCATGCGCAGGATTTCGTCCAGCATGACGCGGCGTTCGTCGTCGTGGCTTTTGACGATATGGTCGTGGGATTGCGTGTTCATCGGCAACTCGTGAATGGACAATGGGAACGGGCGGAGGTCGGATCGGTTCCGGCAGCGCGGGCTTCGAGTGTCACCCGAATCTTCCGGTGATGTAATCCTCGGTCTGCTGTTTCGATGGTTTCGAGAAAATCTTTTCGGTGACGTCGTGTTCGATCAGATCGCCGAGGTACATGAACGCGGTGTAGTCGGAGACGCGCGCGGCCTGCTGCATGTTGTGGGTGACGATCGCGATGGTGTAGTTCCGCTTCAACTCTTCGATGAGTTGTTCGATGCGGCTGGTCGAGATCGGATCCAGCGCCGAGGTCGGCTCGTCGAGCAGCAGCACGTCCGGTCGCAGCGCGACCGCGCGCGCGATGCACAACCGCTGCTGCTGGCCGCCGGACAGACCCAGCGCGCTCTGGCCGAGCTTGTCCTTCACTTCGTCCCACAGCGCCGCCTGTTTGAGCGCTTCTTCGACGCGCACCGCCATGTCCGCTTTCGACAGGCGCTCGTGGTGACGGATGCCGTAGGCGACGTTCTCGAAGATCGTCATCGGGAACGGCACCGGCTTCTGGAATACCATGCCGACCTTGCTGCGCAGCCGGTTCATCGGATACTTCGGATCTAGGATGTTCTCGCCGTCCAGCAGCACTTCGCCGACCGCCGTCATCTTCGGATACAGGGCGTAGATGCGATTGAAGATGCGCAGCAGCGTGGACTTGCCGCAGCCGGACGGGCCGATCAGCGCGGTCACCCGTTTTTCAGGGATATCCAGGTCGATTTTCTTCAGCGCAAGAAACTTGTCGTAGTAGAAATCCAGGCTTTTGGCGCTGAGTTTCACGGGCGCGGCGGTCATGGCGTCGCGCTGTGCGGCGACGATCCGATGCGTGCTGCCGTGCTGGTGCTGGGCGGAAGACGTCTGGCTGTCCGCATTGGTCGCAGTGGTCATGAGCGTGTTCCGGGCGAAGTCAGTCATGGGAAATCTTGTTGCGAAGCAGGATGGCGCGCGCGAGGAGGCTGATGGCGAGCACGAACATGGTCAGGATGAATGCGCCCGCCCACGCCAGCGTGTGCCAGTTCTCGAACGGACTCATCGCGAACTGGAAGATCACCACCGGCACGTTCGCCATCGGCGACATCAGATCGGTGGTCCAGTACTGGTTGTTGAGCGCGGTGAACAGCAGCGGCGCGGTTTCGCCGCTGATCCGGGCCAGCGCGAGCAGGATGCCGGTGACGATGCCCGCGGATGCGCTGCGGTAGAGCACCTGTACCGTGACCTTCCACTGCGGCACGCCCAGCGACAGCGCGGCTTCGCGCATCTGCGCCGGTACCAGGCGCAGCATTTCGTCGGTGGTGCGGACCACGACCGGCAGGACGATGAAGGCGAGGGCGATCCCGCCGGCCAACGCCGAGAAGTGGCCCATCCGGGCGACCACGAGGGTGTAGACGAACAGACCGAGCACGATCGACGGCGCCGAGAGCAGGATGTCGTTGACGAAGCGGACGGTTTCGCCGAGCCGCGACGCCCACGTGCTGCGCGAGTATTCGGCGAGGAAGGTGCCGGCCAACACGCCCACCGGCGTACCGATGACGATCCCGAGCAGGCTCATGATGACGCTGCCCATGAACGCGTTCGCCATGCCGCCGGTATCGCCGGGCGGCGGCGTCATTTCGGTGAACAGCGCAAGATTGAGCGAGCTGATGCCTTTGCTCAGCGTGGTCCACAGGATCCAGCCGAGCCAGAACAGCCCGAAAAGGGTGGCCAGAACCGCAAGCGACTGGGCCACGATGTTCTTGATCCTGCGCTGCAGGTAAAGCGAATTCTGCGATGCGGAAACCTTGCGGGCAGGCGACGCAGGCGGGTTGGAAGCGACAGCCATCAGTTGCCCTCGCGCTTTTTGAGTTGGCGCAGCATCAGCCGCGCGATGGTCAGCACCACGAAAGTGACGAGAAACAGCACGAAGCCCAAGGCGATCAGCGACGACAGATACATCGGCGAATCGGCTTCGGAGAATTCGTTGGCGATGCTGGCGGCGATGGAATTGCCCGGTTCCAGCAGGGAGAGACTCAAGCGGTGCGCGTTGCCGAGCACGAAGGTCACCGCCATGGTTTCGCCGAGCGCGCGGCCCAGGCCGAGGAAGATGCCGCCGATCACCGCGGAGCGGGTGTAGGGCAGCACGATGTCCCAGATCACCTCCCAGCGCGTGGAACCCAACGCATAGGCGGATTCCTTCAATCGGCCGGGTACGGTCAGGAAGACTTCGCGCATGACCGAGCTGATGAACGGGATGACCATGATCGCCAGCACCAGACCGGCGGTGCCCATGCCGAGACCGAGCGGCGGGCCGGAAAACAATGTGCCGACGACCGGAAGTTGTCCGAGGTTTTCATCGACCCACGGATAGACGTGCAGCGACAGGAACGGCACCAGCACGAACAGGCCCCACATGCCGTAGATGATCGAGGGGATACCTGCGAGCAGTTCGATCGCAGTGCCGACCGGCGTGCGCAGCCAGCGCGGCGCGATCTCGGTCAGGAACATCGCGATGCCGAAACTGACCGGTACCGCGATCAGCAGGGCGATGAAGGCGGTGACGAGCGTACCGAAGATCGGCACGCGCGCGCCGAAGTCCTGCAGCACCGGGTCCCAGGCGTCGCGCCAGAGAAAGGCGAGACCGAATTTTTCGAAGGCTTCAAGCCCGCCCCACAACATCGAGAATGCGGCGGCAGCCAGCGAGATCAGCACTACGATGCCTGCGCTGGTCACCAGCCAGCGGAAACCGCGGTCCGCGCGCGTATCGAGGACGTCGCGTCGGGAGGCGGGCAGGGAAATCGAGTGAGTGCTCATGCAGAAGCGTGACCGTTGTGGATGCGTGTCATGTGGATGTCATCGGCGTTGCGACATGGACATTGCGGTCGCCGGAGCCCTGAACGCCGACCACGCGCACGAGGCGCGTGGTCGGTGTCGAAATCGAACCATCGGTTTGCGGGCCGCAGCCCGGATCGCGATCAGAACTTCAGTTCTTTGGCCCAATAGGCCTGCACCTGCTGCACCAGCGCTTCCGGCAGCGGCACGTAATCGAGCGCTTTGGCCTGCGCGTCGCCGTTGGCGTAGGCCCAGCGGAAGAACGCGAGGGCTTCCTTCGAGCGCGCCGCATCCTTCGGCTTGCGCTGCATCAGGATGAAGTTGGTGGCGGCGATCGGCCACGAGTTCGCGCCCGGTGCATTGGTCATCACCAGGAAGAAATCCTTCGACTTCGCCCAGTCGGCGCTGGCGGCGGCGGCCTGGAAGGTTTCGTCGCTGGGCAGCACGAAGTTGCCGGCGGCGTTCTTGACGCGGGCATAGGCCATCTTGTTCTGCAGCGCGTAGGACAGTTCGACGTAGCCGATGCCGCCCTTGATCTGCTTGACGTACGCGGCGACGCCTTCGTTGCCCTTGCCGCCCACGCCGGTCGGCCACTTGACCGAGGTGCCTTCGCCGACCGCGGTCTTCCACTCCGGGCTGACCTTGGACAGATAATTGACCCAGTTGAAGGTGGTGCCCGAGCCGTCCGAACGATGCACGACCGTGATCTTCTGCGCCGGCAGGGTCACGCCGCCGTTCAGCGCGACGATGCGCGGATCGTTCCACATCGTGATCTTGCCGAGAAAGATATCGGCCAGCAGCGCACCGTCGAACTTCATCGCGCCGGCCTTGAGGCCCACGATGTTGACCACCGGCACCACGCCGCCGATCGCGGACGGGAACTGGACCAGACCCGCCGCTTTCAGCTCTTCCGGGGGCAGCGGCTTGTCCGAGGAACCGAAGTCGACCGTCTTGGCCTTGATCTGGGCGATACCGCCGCCGGAGCCGATCGACTGGTAGTTGATCTTGTTGCCGGTCGCCTGCGAGTAGTCGGCCGACCACTTCGACAGCAGCGGGTAGATGAAGGTGGCGCCCGCGCCGGTGATGTCGGCGGCCTGCGCGTTGAAGATGGCGCCGCTGGCGATGACCAGCGCAACGGCCTGCGATTTGATCGATTTGAACACGGAGGTGCTCCTCATGAGGGGTGCGGTTCGGGGTGTCCCGAATGCGTCACATTGGAGCGGAGGCGGATGACAGCGATGTGTGTCACAGATGACGAAAATATGACAATCCCGCGTCCGCAGGCGCGAGCCCCGGCGAAGATGCGGTTTGCCCCATGATTTTCCGGAAATCCTTGCGCGCATCCGGATCGCCATCATGCTGATTTCCGGTGTTCCCCGGCAGGGCCGGAATGCCCGATTAAGTCAGTCATGCTGCAGAGCGATCAGCGGCGCTGTCACAATATCGTCATGGCTGGAACATCCCGGTGTCAGATTCGGGTCGCACTCTAACGGCCGTTTACACCGTCTTAACGGGTTCAGTCGCAATTCGCCGCCGCTTGCGTCGGCGCGAAAGCCCGATTCCAGCCATCGCTTGCACCCTCCAACCATCGGGAACACCACCATGCGTCATGCCATCCTTGCCATCGCCGTCGGCGCAGCCCTTGCCGGCACCAGCCTTTCCGCATCGGCACAGTCCAGAGACAGTGAGATCGAGACACTCAAGGCCCAGATCGCGGAGCTGATGCAGAAGGTCGAATCGCTCGAAGAGCGTACCGATGCGCAGTCCGACGTCAACGTCGACACTGCGACTCAGCTCGACACCATCACCAACAAGTCGGTCAAGGTGGACACCAAGGGCGGCATCAAGGTGACGTCGGCCGATGGCAAGTTCGAGGCCAACGTCGGTGGCCGCGTCCAGTTCGATGCATACGCATTCGATCGCGATATCGCCAGCACCACCGGTACCACCGAGTTCCGTCGCGCGCGGCTGACGCTTTCGGGCAAGGCGCTTGGCTGGGATTACAAGATGGAGCAGGACTTCGCCGCCGGTACCAACCTCGATGGCCTGCGCGACCTGTACATCGCCAAGAATGCGTTCGGTGGCAAAGTCACCATCGGTCACTTCAAGCCCTATCGTTCGATGGAAGAGCTGACCAGCTCCAACGAAATCCTGATGATGGAGCGCCCGTTCTCCTCGGCCACCGGCCTGTTCACCGCGCGACAGTTCCAGCAGGGTGTCGCCTACCAGCGTGCCGGCACGAATTACACCGCAGGTCTGTCGGTGTTCAATCTGCGTGGTGCCGCCGGCGTCCGCAACGAGGGCGTCGGTGCTGCCGGCCGCTTCACCTATGCGCCGATCAACAACGAGAGCAGCACGCTGCACCTCGGCGGCTGGTTCAGCGTTGAAGACCTCAACGCGGGTTCGGCCACGACATCGGCGGCCGTGTCCTACGCCGGCCGTCGCGGCCCGTCGCAGACCATCGCCACCGTCAACGGTGCCGCAGGCGACAAGATCACCGCCTACGGCGTGGAAGCCGCAGGTTCGTTCGGCCCGGCGTTCTTCCAGAGCGAATACGTGCAGTCGACCTTCGAGCAGCCGTCCGGCGGCGACCAGGACGTGAACACGTGGTACGTACAGGGCAGCTGGATCCTCAACGGCGGTCACAAGGCCTACAAGCCGGCCACCGGCGTGTTCGGTTCGCCGAAGGTCGGCGACAACGGCCTGTGGGAACTCACCGCGCGCTACGACACGATCGAGAACAAGGACATCGCCAACCGCGAAGCCAGCAGCTGGCTGTTCGGCGTGAATTACTACGTCAATCCGAACCTGCGCTTCATGTTCAACTACACGCAGGGCGACAATCAGGTCAACGGCGACGAAACCGGCCAGTACGCGCTGCGTACCCAGTTCGCGTTCTGACCCAACCGAAACCTCCCACTGGACCATCTTCAGCCCCGGCTCGCCGGGGCTTTTTTTTCTGCGGGCGAGTCAGTGTCCGCCGGTGTCGCCGGTTTTTTCCTTGAAGCGACAGACATCGCGCACCGGGCATCGCCAGCATTCGGGTTTGCGCGCTTTGCACGTGTAGCGGCCGTGCAGGATGAGCCAGTGATGCGCATCCTGGAGGAATACCGGCGGGATACGCTCGAGAAGTGCGAGTTCCACGGCCAGCACGGTTTTTCCCGGCGCCAGTCCGGTGCGGTTGGCGACCCGGAAGATGTGCGTATCGACCGCCATCGTGGGTTCGCCGAAGGCGGTGTTCATGATCACGTTCGCGGTCTTGCGGCCGACGCCTGGCAGCGCTTCGAGTGCGGCGCGCATGCGCGGGACTTCGCCGTCGTGCATCTCCAGCAATTGCCGGCACATCGCGATCACGTTCGCGGCTTTCGTGTTGAACAGGCCGATGGTGGCGATGTAAGGCTTCAGGCCTTCGACGCCGAGCGCGGCGACCGCCTGCGGCGTATTCGCGACCGGAAACAGCCGTCGCATCGCCTTGTTCACGCTCACGTCGGTCGCCTGCGCCGACAGGATCACCGCGACCAGCAGCTCGAACGGCGACGAATACTCGAGCTCGGTGGTGGGATGCGGATTCAGCTCGCGGAACCGTTCGAACATCGTGCGGATGTCGGCGGCCGGCATGCCGCCGCGCGGCGCGCGCGCGGTTTTCTTCGTCGCCATCGTCGCTATTCCGGTGGTCGCTTCGCGGCGACTTTCGCTTTCGCGCGCGCCAATGCAGCGGCTACCGCGGGCGGCAGTGCCGACGTCGCCGCGACCGCCGAGGTCCGCACCGCTGCACCGGCCCGCTTGCGCGCACGCGCGTCCGCACGCTCCGAGAGCCGCGCCTGCCGCGCACGATAGCGCTCCCGCGCGCCCAGCGCGCGCAGACGTTCGTCGCGCGCGGCGATCACGATCTGCGCGCGCTTCCGGCAATCGGCGCATGGCGCTTCGACCGCTTCCGGCCGCGCATCCAGCAGCCCGAGCGTCAGCGCGCGGTCGATGTCATCCACCGCAAGCGCTTCGGCGAGCGCATGCAACGTGTCGTCCACGCATGCGCGGCAGGAAGTCATCGCCCGCTGAAACCCGGCTTGCGCCGTTCGAGGAACGCCTTCGTGCCTTCGCGCATGTCGTCGGTCGAAAAGATCAGGCCGAACTGCGCGCTTTCGTATTCGAGACCTTCCTCGATGCCGCATTCGCCGCCGACGTTCACGCAGTCGAGCATGCCGCGCAGGGCGAGCGGCGCCGACGTCGCCAGCTGTTCCGCAAGTTTCATGGTGTCGGCTTCGAGGTCCGCGGCCGGGACCACGCGGTTCACGATGCCCAGCGCCAGGGCGCGGGTGGCGTCGATCGGCGCGCCGAGCAGACAGAGTTCCAGCGTCGCGGCGCGGCCGGCAAGACGCAGCAGCCGCTGGGTGCCGCCGAAGCCCGGAATCAGGCCCAGGTTGATCTCGGGCTGGCCGACCTTGGCGGTGTCGGCAGCGATGCGCAGGTGACAGGCCATCGCCAGTTCCAGGCCGCCGCCCAAGGCGAAACCGTTGATCATCGCGATGACCGGCTTCGGCATTTTCTCCATCCGCCGCATCATCCGGGTGCCGCGCAGGGAGAAATCCCGGCCCTCGGCCGGGCTCAGGCCACTCATTTCGGCGATGTCCGCCCCGGCCACGAACGCTTTCGGCCCGCTCCCCGTCAGTACCACCACGCGCACCGCTGGGTCTTCTGCCGCAGCGTCGAAGGCGATGTGGAGGGCATCCAGGGTGGCGGCGTTCAGTGCGTTCAAGCGTTCAGGGCGATCGATGGCGATGCGGCGGATCACGCCGTGGCCCTCGACAGGGCGGTCTTCGATCAGCAGAAGCGGGGTGGTCGGAGCGGGTGCGCTTGCGGGGTCTGGGGTCATGAGGGTATCGGTCGTGGGAAGGGTGCCGCCCTGGAGCGACGCGGGAACTTGCGCGCATCCGGGCCGGTCAGAGGCCCGTCCTCAGTGGCGGTTAAGTGCTACGGACAGTATCCTAGCCTGTCGTTTGAAGAGTCCACCCCGGGGCGGCCCTGCCGCCCCATTCCATGCCGGAGTCTCCCGGCAAATCCACTCTTGGAGAGTTACTGAATGAAGTTGCGTCTGCTCGCCGCCGCCACCCTTGCGGCACTGGCTTTGACCGCGGGTGCGGCCTCGGCCCAGGACACCACGTCCGAGAAGGGCAAAATCAGCTACGCCCTCGGTTATCGCGCTGGCCTCGACATCGCCCGAGTGATCGGCAGCGGCGAACCGGTCGACATGGCCACCGTGATGAAGGCGTTCCAGGACGCCACCAGTCGCAAAGATCCGGCCGTCGCGCCGGAGCAGCTCGGCGCCGCGATGCAGGGCCTTCAGGGCCGCATGGTCGCCAAGGCCAAGGCCGAGCTGGAGAAGCGCGCCGCCGAAAACAAGACCAAGGGCGACGCGTTCATGGCCCAGAACAAGGGCAAGTCGGGCGTCAAGGTGCTGGCCAGCGGCGTGCAGTACCGCGTGATCGAGCCCGGCAACGGCGCCAAGCCGACCCAGGCCAATCAGGTCACCGTCGAGTTCAAGAGCACGCTGCCGGACGGCACCGTTGTCGCCGATACCAGCGTTCCGAGCGAAGGTCAGCCGGCCGGTCCGGTGACCGTGCGCCTGAGCGAGATTCCGCTGCCGGGCCTGCGTGAAGCGCTGCAGATGATGCCCACCGGCGCACGTTGGGAAGTGGTCCTGCCGGGCAGCGCCGCGCACGGCACCACGGTCGATCGCGCCGGCGAAATGGCCAACCAGGTCGTGCTCTTCAACATCAAGCTGGTCACGGTCGGTCCGGTCGTCGCCGCACCGGCGCCGGCTCAGCCGCGCAATTGATTCTGCGGGGATCCGCTATCGGATCCTCATGCAGGGCACTTTCGTACGGACGATCCATCCTCACGCCGGCCTACTGCCGGCGTGATGTTTTCAGCCCTACACGCATGACCACTGTCCAGCCCGTTCTCACTCCCTGTATCGGCGTCTGCACGCTCGATCCCGCCGGTTTTTGCGACGGCTGTTTCCGAACCGGCGACGAAATCGCGGACTGGCTGTCCATGTCGAAAACAGAGCGGTTGTACATGATGGATGTCGTGCTGCCCGCCCGCGAGGCGCGCTTGGCTGCCGGCCTGCCGCTGCAGGACGCATCCGCATGATGGAGAGACTCCCCGCGCTCTCCCATGCACTGCATCCGCTCGCTGCGATGCCGTGCGCCGCCCCTTGGAATTTCGAGGAATTGGCCGATCTGCTCGGCGATGCGCCTGCCGTCGAGGCTGCGGTGCTGGTCGGTCTGGTTCCGCGCGACAACGGATTGCGGGTGTTGTTGACCCGACGCACCGACAGTCTGCGTCATCATGCCGGCCAGGTGAGTTTCCCGGGCGGCAGGATCGAAGCCGAAGACCGCGATGTCATCACCGCCGCGCTGCGCGAAGCGCACGAGGAAATCGGTCTGGATTACGCGCTCGCGACGCCGCTGGGTTTTCTCGATCCGCTGATCACCATCACCGGTTTCCGGGTGTTGCCGGTGGTCGCACGGATCGATCCGGATTTCGTGGCCACGCCCGATCCGGGCGAAGTGGCGGAAGTATTCGAAGTCGACCTCGATTTTCTGATGCATCCGGACAATCTGGAGCAGGTCGCGATCGAATACCGCGGTCGCGCGCGTCACGTGTTGCAATTCCGCCGGCCACCGCAGGCCCCGCATCAGCGGATCTGGGGCGTGACCGCCTCCATATTGTTCAATCTCCGCGAACGGCTGGCGCAGGCAGGGAACCCATGAACGATACGAGCCGGAACCGCTGGACGACGCTGGTCGATGCCGAGTCGCTGGCTGGGCGTCCCGGTTCCGACGATCTGAGGATCTTCGACTGCCGGTTCGCGCTGATCGACACTGCGGCAGGCGAAGCCGCCTGGCGCGAGTCGCATCTGCCCGGGGCGCAGTACGCGCATCTCGATCGCGATCTGTCCGGCCCGCATCGTGCCGGTGCCGGTCGACACCCGTGGCCCGATGTCGATGCGTTCTGCGATTGGCTGGGTCGCTGTGGCGTGACGCCCGCGACGCAGGTCGTTGCCTACGATGCCGGCGACGGCGCGTTCGCGGCGCGGTTGTGGTGGTTGCTGCAAGTGCTGGGGCATCGCGATGTCGCGGTGCTCGACGGCGGATGGGCACGCTGGTCCGCGCTGGGTTTACCCGCCGATCGGGCAACGCCCGCGATCTCCCCGACGCACTACCGCAGCGCGTTCGATCAGGATCGCCTGCTCGGTGCGGAAGTGATTGCGCAGCGCCTTGCGGCCGGCGATCTGCTGCTCGATGCGCGGGCTCCGGAACGATTTCGCGGCGAAGTCGAGCCCATCGATCCCGTCGCTGGTCATGTGCCGGGCGCGAACAATCGCCCGTATGCGTCCAACCTCAGCGAAGGCCGCTTCAAATCGGCCGCGCAGCTCGCGCAGGAATTCGTCGAACTCCTCGACGGACGCGATCCGCAGCGGCTCATCGCGATGTGCGGTTCCGGCGTGACCGCTTGCCATCATCTCCTGGCGATGACGCATGCCGGCTTGCCCGGCGCGCGCCTGTTCACCGGTTCGTGGAGCGGCTGGATCGAAGATCCGTCGCGGCCCGTCGCGACCAGCGATTGAATCCAAAGAAGCAGGGAGATCGAAATGCAAGTCGACGACAGCCGCATCGATGATCGTTTGCTCGACAGCATGCCCAACGCACTGATGCCGGTCGACATCTGGCACAACCCTGCCTGCGGTACGTCGCGGAATGCGCTCGCATTGATCCGGCATGTCGGCATCGAACCGAAGGTGGTCGATTATGTGGACACGCCGCCATCGAAACAGGTGTTGGCCGAAACCATCGCTGCCGCCGGTTTGACCGTGAGGGAGGCGATCCGCGAGAAAGGCACGCCTTACCTCGAACTCGGCCTCGACGTTCCGACGTTGGCGGACGACGAGTTGCTCGATGCGATGCTTGCCCACCCGATCCTGATCAACCGTCCGTTCGTGATCACACCGGTCGGCGTTCGCCTGTGCAGGCCTTCGGAAGTCGTTCTGGACATCCTGCCATCCTGCGACAAGCCGTTCGCCAAAGAGGATGGCGAAGTGGTGATCGACGCGAACGGTGTGCGGGTGCGCTGAACTCGCGCACCCGCACCGCGCTGTTTCAACGCGCTACTTTTGCGGACTCACTTCTTCAGCCTCGCCACGAGCGCATTGAGCGCCGCCTGCGTTTCCGGCTCCCACCACTGCTGCACGAAGCGCTCCAGATCGATGGTCTCCGGCGACAGCGCTTCCACCACCGCCGCTCGGGCGATGGCGCGCGTCTGCAGCATGGGCTGATGCGGCAGCTTGAGCAGCGCTTCCAGCCACGCCAACGCACGCGGTACGACGTGATCGACATCGACCAGTTCGTCGACCAGACCGATCTCCAGTGCGCGTTCGGCCGGCACCATCTCGCCTGCGATCAGCAGGCGCTCCGCACGATACTCGCCGACCACGCGACGCATCAGGCGCTGGATGCCTTCCGGCACCACCAGGCCGACCTGGGTTTCGTTCAGTCCCAGCGCGAACGGACGCGCCGGATCGGCGCTGCGCGCCATGACCCGGTAATCGCAGCACAACGCCAGCACGCAGCCGCCGGCCGGCGAGTGTCCGGTGAGCGCGGCGACCACCGGTATGCGGGATTCCGCGAGCAGGCGCGCGACGCCGAAAAAAGCCTGCCAGCATTCCAGCACCGCACGGCGGTCGTCGCCCAGCGACAGCAGGTAAGGCACATCGAGTCCGGCGGAGAAGATCTTCGGACTGCCGGCCAGGACCACGCCCCGTACACCGTCGTGGTAGGCGCTCTCCAGCGCGGCGATCAGTGCGCGGCACAAGTCCGGGTCGAGGGCGTTGACCGGTGGCCGCGCCAGGCGCAGACAGCGGATCGCACCGAAGTCCTCGATCTGTACCAGGGCGGGCCGGGTTGCGGTTGTGTCGGTCATTGCGGTCATCGCGTCCAGAGATTCGGTCGGGAGGCTTTATCATAGGCGCATGAACGCATTTGCCTACCGCCTCGCTGCTGCTGTCGTTTTCGCCATGGTCCTGTCGGCGCCGGTCGCCGCGCGCGACTGTCGTCCGCAGGTGCGCGAGGGATGGGTCCGGATGCCGCCCAGCGGCATGTCGATGAAATCGATGCCGACGATGGCCGGCTTCGGCCGGATCGTGAATCACTGCTCGACGCCGGCGACGATCCTGTCCGCGCGCAGCCCTTCATTCGCAAGCGTCGAGCTGCACGAAACCCGGGTCGTCGACGGCGTCAGCAAAATGCGCCCGGTGCCATCCCTGCGCGTCGCACCGGATGGGGCCGCAATCCTCCGGCCGGGTGGCATGCACCTGATGCTGATGCGTCCGGGTGCGGCGCTCAAGGCGGGCAGCAGGATCGTGGTCGAGTTCGAATTGGCCGGCGGCGGCACGCTGCTTGGCGAGTTCGAGGTGCGCAAGCCGGAACTTTGAGATGCGTGCGTTCGTGGTCTTTGCTGCGTTGTTCTCGTGCGCGCAGGCACAGGTTTCCTTTGCGGCAGGCGATTGCGCAGGCGATGAAACGGATCCCGGACAGCGCGCATGCCTGGAAACGCACGCGATCAAGAGCAGAGGCGAAGTCGAACGCATCGAGGGGCAGCTCCGCTCGCGGATCACGCTCTGGGAGCAGGGTCCCGCGGTTGTTCGCCGGTCCCTGGCATTGTTCGAGCAGGATCGCGTCGCTTATCGCGCCTATCGACAGGCGCATTGCGCATTGCAGGTTTCCAGCGCCGTCGGCAGCGATGACGTCAGCGATCGACGCTACGCATGCGAAGTGGATCTCGATCGTGGTCGGGTTGCGACCATCAAGGTGGCGCTGGACGGATTCGATCCGGGAGACTGAGCCCTCGCCGTTCCATCGTACAAGCGCACCGCGTCAGGGTGTTTCACGCGGCGTTCGTTTTTCCTTGACGCATGCCGCCGCGCGTACCGCATCCGGCAATGGCACCGGGCGACCGTTGGCCAGCTCGATCCAGACCAGCACGGAGTGGCCATCGGCGTACAGGCGATCGTCTTCGCCGATGATGCGGTGGCCGAGCGTGAGGCTGGAGTTGCCGATGCGTTCGGTCAACAGTTCGACGAACACGCGCGCCGGATAGGGGATCGGCAGCCGGTAGTTCATCTGTACCGAAGCCAGCAGCGGGATGCGACCGTTGGACAGCCAGTCGCTGCCCGTGCTTTCGAACCAGCGGATCCGCGCCTCTTCCACATAGGTCATGAAATTGGCGTTGTTGACGTGATTGAACGCGTCGAGATCGCGCCAGCGCAGATCGAGCGGCATGCGGAACAGGATCGTGGGCGACTCCCCGTTCCGATCGGCGTCGGTTTGGGAACGCTGGCTCATGCCTGCTTTTTCCGGGGTTTGGTTTTGGTGGTGGTACCGGCTTTGGCGCGGGTGTTGCCGATGGGTTTGCCAGCGGCCTTGGCAGTCGTCTTGACGGGGGCCTTGGCTGGTGTTTTCGTTTTCCTGGGCGGCAGCGCGCGCTCGTCCTTCGAGATCATCGACGCTTTCGACGCGGTGGTCTTGCGCGCAGCCTGCGTCGGATCGAGCACGTGCGCAAGGAAGCGTCCGGTGTGCGATGCCTCGACGGCGACCAGTTCCTCGGGCGTGCCTTCGGCGATGATCTCGCCGCCGCGATGACCGCCTTCGGGACCGAGATCGATCACCCAGTCGGCGGTCTTGATTACATCCAGGTTGTGCTCGATCACGACGATGGTGTTGCCTTCGTCGCGCAGCTTGTGCAACACCGTCAGCAGATGCTCGATGTCGTGGAAATGCAGGCCGGTGGTCGGCTCGTCGAGGATGTACAGCGTGCGCCCGGTGTCGCGGCGCGACAGTTCCTTCGACAGTTTCACGCGCTGCGCCTCGCCGCCGGACAACGTGGTCGCCGGTTGGCCAAGACGGATGTAACTCAGGCCCACATCCACCAGCGTCTCGAGTTTGCGCGCGATCGACGGCACGGGCTCGAACAGTTTCAGCGCATCCTCGACCGTCATTTCCAGCACATCGCGGATGCTGCAGCCCTTGTAGAGGATTTCCAGCGTCTCGCGGTTGTAGCGTTTGCCGTGGCAGACATCGCAGGGCACGTAGACGTCGGGCAGGAAGTGCATCTCCACTTTGATCAGACCGTCGCCCTGGCAGGCTTCGCAACGTCCGCCACGCACGTTGAAGCTGAAACGCCCGGGCGAATAGCCGCGTGCGCGCGCTTCGGGTACCTGCGCGAACAGTTCGCGCAGCGGCGTGAACAGGCCGGTGTAGGTCGCCGGATTGCTGCGCGGGGTGCGTCCGATCGGCGACTGGTCGATGTCGACGACCTTGTCGAACAGATCCAGTCCTTTCACTTCGCGGTACGGCGCCGGCTTGTGCGAGGCGCCGTTGATCTCGTTTGCGGCCAGTGAATACAGCGTGTCGTTGATCAGCGTCGATTTGCCCGAGCCGGACACCCCTGTGACCGCAGTGAACAGTCCCGCGTGCAGAGTCAGATCGACGTTCTTGAGATTGTTGCCCGACGCGCCGCGCAGCGTGAGCTTCATCTTGGGATTGGGTTTGTGGCGATGCGCGGGAATCTCGATGCGCCGCTTGCCGCTGAGGTACTGGCCGGTGATCGAGCGCGGCGCCTTCAGCAGATCGTCGAAGCTGCCCTGAGCGACGACTTCGCCGCCGTGCACGCCTGCGCCCGGGCCGATATCGACGACATGGTCGGCGAGTCGGATCGCGTCTTCGTCGTGTTCGACCACGATCACGGTGTTGCCCAGATCGCGCAGGCGCGTGAGTGTGCCGAGCAGGCGCTCGTTGTCGCGCTGGTGCAGGCCGATGGATGGTTCGTCGAGCACGTACATCACGCCGACCAGACCCGCGCCGATCTGCGAGGCCAGGCGGATACGCTGCGCTTCGCCGCCGGACAGCGTGTCGGCTTTTCGTTCGAGGGTCAGGTAATCGAGGCCGACATCGACCAGGAAGTTCAGGCGTTCGCGGATTTCCTTGACGATCTTGGTCGCGATCTCGCCGCGCCAGCCGGGCAGGGCGAGTGCGCTGAAGAAATCCAGCGTTTCATCGATCGGCAGGATCACGATCGACGGCAATGCGCGGTCGGCGATGAAGACATTGCGCGCGGCGCGATTCAGGCGCGCGCCGCTGCAGTCGGGGCAGGGGCGTTCGCTGATGTACTTCGACAGTTCTTCGCGGACCGCCGCCGATTCGGTTTCGCGGTAGCGGCGCTCCAGGTTCGGAATGATGCCTTCGAACTTGTGTTTGCGCTGGGTGCGACCGCCGGTGTCGGTGAGGTAGCTGAAGGCGATGACTTCGTTGCCGCTGCCGTGCAGGACCGCGTGCTGGGTGGTGGCTTCGAGTTCGTTCCAGTGCGTATCGACGCTGAAGCCGTAGTGCTTGGCCAGCGATTGCAACAGTTGGAAGTAGTAGACGTTGCGGCGGTCCCAACCGCGCACCGCGCCTGCGGCCAGCGACAGTTCCGGATGCACGACGACGCGCGTCGGGTCGAAGAACTGGCTCACGCCCAGGCCATCGCAACTCGGGCAGGCGCCGACCGGCGAGTTGAACGAGAACAGCCGCGGTTCCAGTTCCGGCAGCGAGTAGTCGCAGACCGGACAACTGTATTTCGACGAGAACAGCAGCGGTGCGGCGTTGGCGTCGTCGAGCGACTGCACCATCGCCATGCCGTCGCCAAGCTTCAGCGCGGTCTCGAAGGATTCGGCGAGGCGTTGCTTCAGATCGTCGCGTGGCTTGAAGCGATCGATCACCGCTTCGATGGTGTGTTTCTGGCGCAACGTCAGCGGCGGTACCGCGTCGATTTCATGCAGCACGCCGTCCACGCGGACACGGACGTAGCCCTGCGCACGCAACTGCTCGAACACCTGCGCGTGCTCGCCCTTGCGTTCGCGGATCACCGGCGCCAGCAGCATGTAGCGCTGCTCGCGGGTCTTGCCGTCGTTGCCGAGGGCAAGTACCTGGTCGACCATCTGGCTGACGGTCTGCGCTTCGAGCGGGAAATGATGGTCCGGGCAGCGCGGCGAGCCCACGCGCGCGTACAGCAGGCGCAGGTAGTCGTAGATTTCGGTGATGGTGCCGACGGTCGAACGCGGATTGTGCGAGGTCGATTTCTGTTCGATCGAAATCGCAGGACTGAGCCCTTCGATGTGATCGACATCGGGCTTCTCCATCACGCTCAGGAACTGGCGCGCGTACGCCGACAGCGACTCGACGTAGCGGCGTTGGCCTTCGGCGTAGATGGTGTCGAACGCCAGCGACGATTTGCCCGAACCGGACAAGCCGGTGATCACGATCAACTTGTCGCGCGGCAGATCGAGATCGATGTTCTTCAGATTGTGGGTACGCGCTCCGCGGATGCGGATGGTGTCCATGGCCATGGTGCGGGGAGAGGTCCTGGCTTAAGGGGATGCCGATGCGCTCCCGGAAGTGGTAACGGGCGACGCGTGGGCAATCCGCAAGCGTAACCAGCCGCCCCGGCCAGAGCAAATCCACGGAAGATGCGGTTCCGCCTGCATGGCCGAACCGTTCAAGATCCGATCATCTCACCAGTTCGAATCTCATCGCTGCGCCTTCCGGTGGCAGAACGGCGCCCTCCACCGGCGTGCCGTCGGTGTTTTGCCCCCAGCCTCGGGTGTCGATGACCGCCGGGCTGATGCCGTTCAGGATCAGCTGCACCTTCAATGCTTCTGCGCGCTGCTTGGACAGGAACATGTCGTTGCCGGTATCGGCCGTTGCGACCACGGGGCCGACGATCAGTAGCCGTGTTCCCGCAGGCGCGCTGCGGATGGCATCGGCGGCCTGGACGACCAGGGCAAGACTGTCGTTGCTGACCTCCCCGCTGCCGGGTTTGAATTGCACGGGCATCTGGTTCAGGCTCTTGGCCAGAGCTTCAGGCGAGAGCTTCGCCGGCATCGCGGCGGGGTCCGCCGGCAGTTCGAACAGTCCCTGCAGACGCGCGCCGGGGAATGCCTGTTCGGCCGCTGCGCGGAGCGCGCGACGCTGGTCGAGGCTGGGATTGCCGCTGAGCACGACGGTATCGCCTTCGAAGCTCACGGCGGCGCTGGTGACCGTCGAGAAGGCTTTCATGAATTCCGCAAGCCCCGGCAGCCATGGTGCCGGGCGTGCCACGTTGTCCATCAGGATGTCGCCGCCCGCGCGGTTGGGGCCGTAGGCAGCGAGCAACGCCTGTTCGATCTTGGTTTTCGTCGCGGCGTTGTCGACGGTGCCGTCGAAACGGATCCGGCTGCTGTTGTCGACCACGCTCAGCATCGCATCGAAGGGTTCGCGTTCGATGGTCGGCGCTTTGGGGGCCGGCGCTGGTGCGCGGTCGCAGGCAGCGATGGCAACCGTCGCGAGCAGGATCAGCAGCAAGCTGCGGATATGACCGGAACGGGAAAAGAACGAATCTGCCATCGGATTCTCGCGAGGAAAAATGAATGAGGGGATTGTCCGGCCGGTTGCCGGAAACCTCCCCCTGCGCGCGGCAGGGGGAGGGTGTTGCGGTGTCGCAGGTCTTGCCTGTAGCGCTTACTTGGCCGACGTGTAGGTGACCGAGACGTCGTTCGAGCACTCGGCGGTGCCCTGGTTGCAGATCTTGTACGTCATGGTGCCGGTGCCGACGATCCGGAAGTTGTCGGTGAAGGTGTAGGCGTTGCGACGGCTGTTGTAGATCAGGCCATTGCGGTAGATGTCCACCTGCTTCTTGCCGTGCTGCCAGGTGAGCGTCACTTTGGTCCGGTGATTGGCCAGTTGTTCGGCCGTGGCGGCCTGCTTGTACGGGTAGTTCGCGTCGACAAAGCTGGGGTACAGCGAGATGCCCGCTGCAGCGCTGAAGCCACGGATGTACACGTACCAGGTGCCGCTCTGCGGCGCCGGGAAGAAGCAGGTTTCGTCGTTGCCGAAGCGGAACGGACGGCAGTCGTACAGGCTGGTGGTCGGCTCGGAGGCGCGACGGACGTACATGTCGCCATCGCCCGTGCCGCCGTACGTGGCCAGCAGCAGATGGCTGGCGCCGTTCGGCACTTCCAGCTGATAGCGGACCCATGCGCCAGAAGCGACGCTGATACCGGTAACGGCGACGCCATTCTGCAGCTCGATGGCCGGCGGCGGCGGCGGTGCAGGCGGCGGATCGGCCGGCAGCGGGTTGGTGCCGTTGGCGACCAGCACGGCGGCATGGGCATCGACGATACCGGTACCGCAGGGCACGGCGTAGCTGCAACCACCCGGGAATCCACCATTGGCATAGGCGGTGTTCTCGAGGATCTTCTTCACCTGCGCCGGGGTCTTCGGCGTTGCCGAGGCCGACTGGATCAGCGCCACGATACCGGCAACGTGCGGAGCCGCCATCGAGGTGCCGGCATTCCAAGCGTAGCCTTCAGCGCCCTGGGTGGTGAGACCGAGGTTGTAGGTCGACAGGATATTGTCTGCCGCGGGGTTGAAGCCGCTGCCACCGGGTGCGGCGACATCGACAACGGGGCCGTAGCTCGAATACGAAGCCTTGGTGCCGGTCGGGCCGACCGCCGAAACCGCGATCACGTTGTTGCAGCTCGCGGGCGTCAGGTTCTGGGCATCGCCACCGGAGTTGCCGGCAGCAACGACGATCGTCGTACCGCGGGCGACTGCTGCGTCGATGGCCGTCTGCCATGCCGTGCTGCAAGCGCCGCCGCCGCCGAGGCTGAGATTGATCACTTCGGCCGGATTGGCATTGGCGGGCACGCCAGCGACAGTGCCGCCCGAAGACCAGGTGATCGCGTCGAGGATGTCGGAGGTATAACCGCCGCCCACGCCGAGCACGCGCACGGGCAGGATCTTGGCATCGGGTGCTACGCCAGCCGTACCGGCGCCGTTGTCGGTCTTGGCGCCGATGGTGCCGGCGACATGGGTGCCGTGCCAGCTGCTGTCGTAGTAGTAGTCGTAATCGCCCGGATCGTTCGGGTCGGCGTCGCGACCATCGCCGTCGGCAGCGGTCGGGATATCAGCGATGAAGTCGTAACCCGGGACCAGCTGGCCCGCGAACTCGGTGTGCGGGGTGATGCCGGTGTCGAGCACGGCGACCACGGTGCCGGCGCCCTTGGTGATGTCCCATGCCGGCTCGGCATTGATGCCGCCAGCGCCGTTCTTGTAGTGCCACTGTTGTGCGTACAGCGTGTCGTTCGGCACGAACAGACGCTTCACCCGGACGTCCGCCTCGACCGCAATCACGTTCGGGTCTTTCATGATCTCGATCATCAGCTGCTTGGAGGCGGCGAGGTCGAGCTTGGTGCTGGTACGGATGAGCTGCGCGCCTGTGGACAGGACGCGGGCACCGCGCACGTTGTAGCCGAGGGCCGTCGAAGCATTGGCGAACGTCGCCTGACGGGTCGCTGCAGTGGAACGCGTATTGCCGGCATAGGTGACGATGAAGCGGTCGGACAACTCTTCCTGAGAGGCCGCGCGGGTGGCTACCGACGTCTTGTCGACGATCGGCACCCGGCTACCCGACCACGCCACGGGGGCGACGATAGCGGCTGCGGCAATGGCGAGTGCGGTGAGTTTCAGGGCATTGTGTTTTTGGGGTCGAATCATGTTGCACAGCTCCTTCATGCATGGTGCCTGCACAAATCGGGCAGACGTCGTTGAAGCGGACCTACTGGATAAGCCGACGATGTACCGACGGCGTTGGAACCGTCCCCCTGTGGTGATGACTTCCGACTGCGGGACAGGATGGAGGGGTGTCGGCGAGCGCCGGCGACCCGAGGACTCATCGGATGGCTGCGAGCGCGGCGCGGCGCCTGCGAGCGGTTGAAATGGGCTGCCACGATCTGTGTGGCGTATTTGTCGTCCGCGCGCTGCAGGCCCGGCTTGAGAACCCTGTGGAGGCGAACGCCCCCCCGAAGGCTTCGGAATGACTCGAAAGCATCGAAATTCAATCTCCCTGTACGCGATTGCATTGAAAACGGCCGTGAAAGCGGCTGCGATCACTGCGGCATATGGGAATACGCCAGCAGCCGCCCCTGTGCTGCCGCACAGCCTCTTGCAAACCTGAACTGAGGCTATCCTCACGCACCGTCTGTGACAAGTGCCTCCACGGGGCAGGAACCAAGTGCCCGCAGACAGTGGAAACGAGAGGGGGATCTCGTGCTTTCGTACGTCTTCCGCCGCCGGCAGCGGCCATTTCGGCCCTCAAGCGCCGGGCCAATCGTTTCCGTGCCGGGCCAAAGCTTGCGATGGCTCCCGCAAGTCATTAAAATCCCGCCTCTTTCCGTCCGCTTGGACGGTTGCAAGTGAGACATGTTCCATCCAATAACTACAGAGGAATCCCGTTCATGTACGCAGTTCTGGTCACAGGCGGTAAGCAATACCGCGTGATGCAAGGCGAGACGCTCCGCGTCGAGCTGCTCGAAGCCGAAGCCGGCAGCGAGATCACATTCGACAATGTTTTGATGCTGGGCGACGGCGAGGGCGTGACTCTCGGCGACGCGCTCAAGGGCGCCAGCGTGACCGCGACGGTGATCGGCCACGGCCGCGCCGACAAGATCCGCATCGTCAAATTCCGCCGTCGTAAGCACCATCGCAAGCAGATGGGCCATCGCCAGCATTACACCGAAATCCAGATCACCGGCATTGCCGGTGGCAACAAGTAAGGAGAAGCCGCCATGGCACATAAAAAGGGCGTAGGTTCCTCGCGCAACGGCCGCGACTCCAACCCGAAATATCTCGGCGTGAAGCTGTTCGGCGGCCAGGCCGTCGATGCCGGCAACATCATCGTCCGTCAGCGCGGTACCCAGTTCCACCCGGGTTCGGGCGTCGGCCTCGGCCGCGACCACACGCTGTTCGCGCTGGTCGACGGCAAGGTCGAGTTCTCGGTCAAGGGTCTGAAGAAACGTCGCACGGTCAGCGTTGTCTGATCGCCGTACCTATTCGCGAGAGGCCCCGCTTCGGCGGGGCTTTTCGTTTGTGAGCCCGTACGGTCGCTTCTCCCAGACTTCACCGATCGCTGTCAGAATCTGACTGTCAGAATCGCGTCAACCACCAGCGGAACGCCATGAAACTCGTCGACGAAGCCGAAATCAACGTCACTGCCGGCAACGGCGGCAACGGCTGCGTCGGTTTCCGGCGCGAAAAATTCATTCCGCTCGGTGGTCCGGACGGCGGCGATGGTGGTGCCGGCGGCAGCGTCTGGATCGAAGCCGACGAAAACCTCAACACACTGGTCGATTTCCGCCACCAGCGCGCGTTCCGCGCCCAGCGCGGCGAGAACGGCATGGGCAGCCAGCGGTACGGCAAAGGCGGCGAAGACCTGGCCATCACCGTGCCGGTCGGTACCGTGATCATCAACGTCGAGACCGATGAGACCATCGGCGACCTGACCCGCCACGGCCAGCGCCTGCTGGTCGCGCAGGGCGGCAAGGGCGGCCTTGGCAACATGCATTTCAAGAGCTCGGTGAACCGCTCGCCGCGCAAAGCGCTGCCGGGGCTGCCGGGCGAAGAGCGCAGGCTCAAGCTGGAATTGAAGCTGTTGGCCGATGTTGGCCTGCTGGGCTTCCCGAATGCCGGCAAGAGCACTTTCATCCGAGCGGTATCGGCGGCGACGCCGAAGGTCGCGGATTATCCGTTCACCACGCTGTATCCGAATCTGGGCGTGGTCAGCGTCGAGCAGTACCGCAGCTTCGTGATCGCCGATATCCCGGGCCTGATCGAAGGCGCTGCCGACGGTGCCGGTCTGGGCAGCCTGTTCCTGCGCCATGTCCAGCGCACGCGCTTGTTGCTGCATCTGGTCGATATGGTGCCGATGGAAGGTGGCGTGGAAGCGACGCCGGCCGAGCAGGTGCGTGCAATCGAACACGAACTGCAGAAATACGATCCCGCGATGCTCGAAAAACCGCGTTGGCTGGTGTTGAACAAAGCCGACCTGATGTTCGAGGACGAAGCGCGCGCGTTGGCCCAACAGGTCGTCGCGGAACTCGGCTGGACCCAGCCGTGGTTCCTGGTGTCGGCGCTGTCGCGCGAAGGCACTTGGCCGATCATGCTCGAAATCCAGAGCTTTTTCGATCGCATGAGAGAGGAACAGCTCGAAGCGGATGCCGAAGCCGAGGCGGCGGGCAAGACCGATGCGGATTGAAGCCGGAGTTGCGTCGCAGGCGCCGGCTCGCGCTGCGTGTGCAATAAAAAACCCGGCCGCAGCCGGGTTTTTTGATGCGGACGCAGTGCCTGGATCAGGCGGCCTTGATGGCCTTGATGCGTGCCGTCAGGCGGCTCTTGTGACGCGCAGCCTTGTTCTTGTGGATCAGCCCGCGCGCGCTGAAGCGGTCGAGAATCGGCTGGGCGACGGCGAAAGCGGCTTCGGCGCCGGCAGCGTCGTTGGCTTCGAGAGCTTTCAGCACTTTCTTGACGGCGGTGCGGAGCATGGAGCGCTGAGCGGTATTGCGCGCGTTGCGCACGACGGTCTGCTTGGCGCGCTTCTTGGCGGACTTGATGTTGGCCACGATGGAATCCTGGGGTTATCGGTTGGGTCGGGAGGTGTGGAACCGAGCGGTTCTTTCGCTGCCAAGTCGCGTGAATCGAGAAAGCAGCATGCATTGAGAGGGCAGGCCGCCGCTATGCGGACAGCTAGACAGAAAATTATGGGCGATTCAGTGGGTTGGGTCAACTGGCTTGGACAAGAGGGGCGGTCATGAGCGCTCCCGGCCCCAAGGAGGTGTCCCGAGGCGGGCTACTGAGGTCGACTTCGATCTTCAGCGCCATGACCCTGCTGTCGCGCATCGCCGGCTTCGCCCGCGATGCCCTGCAGTCCCGCATCTTCGGCAGTTCGGCTGCGATGGACGCCTTCGTCATCGCCTACCGTATCCCGAATTATCTGCGCCGGATCTTCGCCGAAGGTTCCATGCAGATGGCGTTCGTGCCGGTGCTGAACGAGATCCGCGAACGCGGCGACCAGGCGGCGCTGAAGGAATTCGTCGACCGGATGGCCGGGGCCCTGTTTTCGGTGGTGTTCGTGGTTTCCGGGATCGGCATGCTGGCCGCCTCCCTGATTGCCGCCATGTTCGCGCCCGGCTCCATGGACGAACCCGAGAAATTCGCCCTGATCGTGCAGATGCTGCGGATCACGTTCCCGTACCTCGTGTTCATCTCGATGATGGCGCTCGTGGCTTCGGTGCTGAACAGCTTCGGCAAGTTCGCGCTGCCGGCAGTGACCCCGGTGCTGCACAACCTCACCGTGATCTCGGCGATGCTGTGGTTGGCGCCACATTTCGAAGTGCCCGCGAAAGCGCTGGCCTGGGGGGTCCTGGCGGCCGGCATCCTGCAGCTGATGGTGCTATGGCCTGCATTGGGCCGATTGGGGCTGCGGCCCAGGCTGAAGCCCGGATTCAAGCATCCGGATGTACGCCGGGTTGCCAAACTGATGGTGCCGACGCTGTTCTCGTCCTCGGTGGCGCAGTTGAACCTGCTGGTCGGGACGATCTTCGCTTCGGTACTCGCGACCGGCAGCCAGACCTGGCTGTACCTGTCCGACCGACTGGTCGAATTCCCGCTGGGGCTGTTCGGGGTGGCGATCGGAACGGTGATCCTGCCGCATCTCTCCCGTCGCCATGCGGCGACCGATGCCGAGGGTTATTCGGCCGCGCTCGACTGGGGCCTGCGGTTGGCGCTGCTGGTCGGCGTGCCGGCCGCGCTGGGGCTGTTGCTGCTGGCGGAGCCGCTGACTTCGGTGGTCTATCAGGGCGGCAAATTCACCGCGCACGACACGCGGATGGCGGCGATCAGCCTCAGCGCGATGAGCATCGGCATTCCTGCGTTCATGCTCAGCAAGGTGCTCTCGCCCGCGTTCTACGCCCGCCAGGACACCAGGACCCCGATGCGCGCGGCGATCTACACCGTCATCGCCAACGTGGTGATGACGATCGCGTTCACCTTGCCGCTGTGGCTGAACAAGATCGATGGCGCGCACGGCGGGATCGCGCTGGCCACAGGGCTGGCCGGGATCTTCAACGCCTGGCTGCTGTGGCGATACCTGCGTCGCGACGGTCTGCTGAGACCGCAGCCGGGCTGGGGCAAACATCTGTTGAGGATCGCGAGCGGCTGTGTCGCGATGACGGCGGCGGTGCTTGCGATCTCGTATAGGGTCGGCGACTGGACCGCCATCGCCAGCCCTTGGCATCGGGTTGGCTGGCTGCTGGCGGTCGTCGCTGCGGGGGCGCTGGCTTACGGTGTCGCCTTGATCGCGATGGGATTGAGGCCGCGCGACCTGCGTCATTAGAGGCCAGAATCTGTCGCGTCTCGCTATACTTTGGAATTCATTGAACTTTGGCTGTCCGCGCCTCCGGCCGGACAGTACGGACCCGGATGACTGAATTGTTCCGCGACCTCGACGGCAGGCCGCTGTGCCCGGACGGCAGCGTGGTCTGTATCGGCGCCTTCGACGGCCTGCACATCGGCCATCGCGCACTGGTGGGCCATGCGGTCGCGCGCGCCCGTGCGTTGGATGTGCCTGCGGTCGCGCTGAGTTTCGAGCCCTTGCCGCGCGAATTCTTCGCCGGCGATACGCCGCCGCCGCGCCTTCAGTTGCCGCGCATGAAGCTGACAGCATTGGCTTCGCTGGGGATCGATCGGGTCGGCTTGCTGCGTTTCAACGCGGCGCTGGCCAGCATGTCGTCCGAGGATTTCGCCCAGCGACTGCTGGTCGCACGGCTGCGGGCGTGCGAAATCTGGGTCGGCCCTGATTTCCGTTTCGGTCGCGCGCGTGCCGGCAATCTCGATCTGCTCCGGAAGATGGGCGGCGAACTTGGATTCTCCGCCGATACCATCGCGCCGGTCGAAATCGACGGCATGCCGGTGTCCAGCACCCGCATCCGCGCGGCGCTGCAGAGCGGCGATTTCGCCACGGCGACGCGATTGCTCGGCAAGCCCTATTCGATCGCCGGTCGAGTGGTGCACGGTAAACAACTCGGCCGGACGCTCGGTTATCCGACCGCAAACCTCCGCTTCGCCAACAAGACGCCTGCGTTGCGCGGCATCTACGCGACCCGGGTGCATGGTGTGGGCGCCAAGCCGTGGCCGTCGGTCTCGAGTTTCGGCACGCGTCCCACCGTGGACGGCAAGGAACCGCTGCTGGAGGCGCATCTGTTCGATTTCGACGGTGATCTCTACGGCAAGCTGATCGAGATCGAATTCGTCGCGCGCCTGCGCGACGAGGAGAAATTCCCTGATCTGCCGACCCTGGTCGTGCAGATGGACCGCGACGCAGCGCAGGCGCGGCATATCCTGATGAACACGACCGAACGAGTGCCCGCGTGAGCGATCAAGACAGCATTGCAGACAACCAGCGATACAAAGCCACGATCCACCTGCCGGCTACGGAATTCCCGATGCGCGGCGATCTGCCGAAGCGTGAGCCCGACACGTTGGCGCGCTGGGAGCGCGAGCGGCTGTACATGCAACTGCGCGAGAAAGCCAGAGGCCGGCCGACATTCGTGCTGCACGACGGCCCGCCGTATGCCAACGGTTCGATCCATCTCGGTCACGCGGTCAACAAGATCCTCAAGGACATCATCGTCAAATCGAAGACGATGGCCGGCTTCGATGCGCCGTATGTGCCGGGTTGGGACTGTCACGGTCTGCCGATCGAACTGGCGGTCGAGAAAAAGCACGGCAAGGTCGGCGTGAAGCTCGATGCAGCGGAATTCCGCGCGAAGTGTCGCGAGTACGCGAACGAACAGATCGACATCCAGCGTCGCGATTTCAAGCGTCTTGGGGTGCTTGGCGACTGGGAAAACCCGTACCGCACGCTCGACTTCGCGTTCGAAGCCAACGAAATGCGCGCGCTGGCGAAAGTCATCGAGAACGGTCATCTGCTGCGCGGCGTGAAACCGGTGTACTGGTGCTTCGACTGCGGATCGGCGCTGGCCGAAGCCGAGATCGAATACGAAGACAAACAGTCGCCCGCAGTGGATGTGGCCTATGCCGCGCGCGATCCGCGTGCGCTGGCGGCGAAGTTCGGCGTCGGCATCGACGATGATGTCTCTGTCGCCGTGCCGATCTGGACCACGACGCCGTGGACGCTGCCGGCATCGCTGGCGGTATCGCTGGGCCCGGATCTGGAATATGCGCTGGTCGAAGGCCCGGCGCGCGAAGGCAAACGTCAGCTGCTGGTGCTCGCTGAAGGGCTGGTTGCCAAAGCGCTGCAGCGCTACGGCGTCGAAGATATGACTGTGCTGGGTCGTGCGCACGGTGAGGCGCTCGAAAGCATCGTGTTGGCGCATCCCTTCTACGCGGAACGCGATATCCCGCTGATCCTGGGCGACCACGTGTCCGCCGAAGACGGCACCGGTGCGGTGCATACCGCGCCCGGCCACGGTCAGGAAGACTTCGCGGTCGGCCTGAAATACGGCCTGGTCGAGCAATACACGGCTGCGCAGCTCAACCCGGTCGATGGTCGCGGCGTGTATCTGCCGTCGACGCCGCCGCTGGGCGAGATCGTGCTCGCGGGCATGCACATCTGGAAGGCCAACGAGGTCATCGTCGAAGCGCTGCGCGGCATCGGCGCGCTGTTGGCGCACCACGATATCCGCCACAGCTATCCGCACTGTTGGCGGCATCACAAGCCGGTGGCGTTCCGCGCCACGCCGCAGTGGTTCGTCTCGATGACCCAGGCGAATCTTCGCGATGACGCGCTGGACGCGATCAAGCAGGTCGAGTGGTTCCCCGGATGGGGCGAGGCGCGCATCGCCGGCATGATCGATGGTCGTCCGGATTGGACCATCTCGCGTCAGCGCACCTGGGGGGTGCCGATCGCGCTGTTCGTGCATCGCGAAACCGGCGAACCGCATCCGAATTCTCCGGCGCTGATGCGCCAGGTCGCCGAACGCGTCGAACGAGAAGGCGTCGACGCGTGGTACGCGCTGGACGCCGCCGATCTGCTCGGTGAATTGGCGGGCGATTACGACAAGGTCACCGATATTCTCGACGTGTGGTTCGACTCGGGCGTCACCCACGACTGCGTGCTTGCGCAGCGGCCACAGGATGGCCTGCGCAAGCCGGCCGATCTGTATCTGGAAGGCTCCGACCAGCATCGCGGCTGGTTCCAGAGCGCGTTGCTGACCGGTGTCGCGATCGACAAGGCCGCGCCATACCGGCAGTGCCTCACGCATGGATTCACGGTCGATCAACACGGCCGCAAGATGTCGAAGTCGCTCGGCAACGGTATCGATCCGCAGGACATCATGAAGACCCTGGGCGCCGACATCCTGCGCCTGTGGATCGCCTCGGCCGACTACACCAACGAGATGACGCTGTCGCAGGAAATCCTCAAGCGCAATGCCGACGTTTACCGTCGCCTGCGCAACACCGCGCGCTTTCTCCTCGGCAATCTGCACGGCTTCGACCCGGCGGTGCATCTGGTCGCGCACGAGGACATGCTGGCGCTCGATCGCTGGATCGTGCATCGCGCCGATGCGCTGCAGCACCAGATCGCGAACGCCTATCGGCGCTACAATTTCGCCGAGATCGTGCAGGCGCTGATCAATTTCTGCAGCGTCGACCTCGGGTCGCTGTATCTCGACGTGACCAAGGACCGCCTGTACACGATGCGCGAGGATTCGCGCGGCCGTCGCAGCGCGCAGAGCGCGATGTACCGCATCAGCGAAGCCTTCGTGCGCTGGGTCGCGCCGATCCTCAGCTTCACCGCCGACGAAATGTGGCAGCACCTGCCGGGCGAACACGAAGAGAACGTGCTGTTCGCGACGTGGTACGACGGTTTGGCGCCTATAAAAGACAGCAACCGTTTGCACGCTAATGAGCGACCAATCGCTGAGATATTCGACGAAGTGATGCGTACGATATCTGCTGATCGTTTAGGAGTTAGTGAGCAGCCAGCAATTGATAAAGTTCATTATCCTAATCGTATCGGGATGGCCGAAAGTTTTGACCGTCTGCTCGCGCTGCGCGAACAGGTCGCGAAGACGCTGGAGCCGATGCGCGCCAGCGGCGAGATCGGTGCCGCGCTCGATGCCGAAATCACGATCCACTGCGGTGCTGAAGACTTCGTTTGGCTGTCGCCGCTTGCCGATGAATTGCGATTCTTCTTCATCAGTGGCGACGTAACGGTGGTGCAGGGTGTCGATGCGGTTTCAGCGATCGTCAGTGCCAAGCCCAAATGCATTCGCTGCTGGCACCACCGCGACGATGTCGGCTCGCACGCCGATCACCCCGAGATCTGCGGTCGCTGCGTGAGCAACGTCGAAGGTCCGGGAGAAGAAAGGAAGTGGTTCTGATGCTCTTGATTCGGTTCTTTGACTTTGATTGTCATCCCCGCGCAGGCGGGGATCCAGCGTCTTTGCTCTCCGCACCTTGAAGTCACTGGATTCCCGCCTGCGCGGGAATGACGGTGTTTTGATGCGCCATCGGATTTCGGCAGTCGCACGATGACCCAAATACCAAAACCACACGCCCCCAAACCCAACGCCCTCATCTGGCTGCTGCTGTCCGCAGTGGTGATCGGCCTCGACCAATGGTCGAAGCAGTGGGTGCTGAACAGCCTGCCCGAGTACCAGGCGGTGACGGTGATCGAGGGCTATTGGAACTGGTTCCGCAGCTACAACACCGGCGCGGCGTTCAGCTTCCTCGCCGATGCCGGTGGCTGGCAGAAATACGTGTTCGCGGCGCTCGCGCTGGTCATCAGCGGGGTGCTCGCATACTGGCTGTCGCGAACCGCGCGCGGGCACTGGCGCGAGGCGCTGCCGTTCTCGCTGGTGATCGGCGGTGCATTGGGCAATCTGATCGACCGGCTGATGCATGGCCACGTGATCGACTTCATCCAATGGCACTGGAAAGAGGTTTATTACTATCCCTCGTTCAATATCGCCGATTCCGCCATCGTCGGTGGCGCCATCGCGTTGATGCTGTTCGGCGTGTTCGGCGGACGCAAGAAGCCCGTCGATGGCGTTGGGAGCGCATAATTTCCGCATGGACATCATCCTCGCCAACCCCCGCGGCTTCTGCGCAGGCGTCGACCGCGCGATCGAGATCGTCAAACGGGCGATCGAAACCCTCGGCGCGCCGATCTATGTCCGTCACGAAGTGGTCCATAACCGGTTCGTGGTGGAAGACCTGCGCCAGCGCGGCGCGGTTTTCGTCGAAGAGCTGGACGAAGTGCCGGACAACGCGACCGTGATCTTCAGTGCCCACGGCGTTTCCCAGGCCGTGCGCACCGAAGCCACGCGCCGTGGCCTGAAAGTCTTCGATGCCACCTGTCCGCTGGTGACCAAGGTCCATCTGGAAGTGGCCCGCCACTGCCGCGCCGGTCGCGACGTGGTGCTGATCGGCCACGCCGGTCATCCCGAGGTCGAGGGCACCATGGGCCAATGGTTGGCCGAAGCCGGCACAGGCAGGATCTATCTGATCGAGGACCTGGACGATGTCGAGCGCCTGCAGATCGCGCAGCCGCAGAATTTCGCCTACACCACCCAGACCACGCTGTCGGTGGACGATACCCGCGGGATCATCGATGCGCTCCGCGCCAAGTACCCGGACATGCAGGGGCCGCGCAACGACGACATCTGCTATGCCACCCAGAACCGTCAGGACGCCGTGCGCGAGCTGGCCGAGCGCTGCGATCTGGTGCTGGTGGTCGGCTCGCCCAACAGCTCCAACTCCAACCGGCTGCGCGAGTTGGCGGAGCGGGAAGGGGTGGAGGCCTATCTGATCGATGGGGCCGACGAAATCGACCCGCGCTGGATCGACGGTCGCAGGCATATCGGCGTCACTGCCGGCGCTTCCGCCCCCGATGTGCTGGTGCAGGGCGTGATCGCCAAGCTGCGCGAACTGGGGGCGGGTGGCCTGCGCGAACTGGCGGGGAAGCCGGAAGACATGGTGTTCGCGCTGCCCAAGGAACTGCGGGTGCAACTGATCGATTGACCGCAACCGCCCGGAAAACCTAGAATTGCGCTGCACCGCCGGAATAGCTCAGTTGGTAGAGCGCGTCATTCGTAATGATGAGGTCGTAGGTTCGATTCCTATTTCCGGCACCATGCAAGGCAAGCCGTCGACAAAAGCCCCGCAATCGCGGGGCTTTTGTTTTCAAACGCCGGAACTCCCGGTCTCGGGCCGATCATCCCGGCCGTGCGCTCGTCAAAGCCCGGCAACGCCGGTGATGAAGTTGCGGATCGTTGCCTGCGAGACGCGGGTGTAGATGCCGAACTTGTTCGGACGCGCGCAGCCTGTGCCCCAGCTGACGATGCCGGTCAGCACCGAGCCGCGCGTGAGCGGGCCACCGGAGTCGCCTTGGCAGGTATCGATGCCGCCGCTGTCGCGTCCGGCGCAGAGCATGCTCGTGGTGATCTGGCCGTTGTAGGAATTGGCGTCGTTGCAGTTGGTCCGGTCGACCAGCGGAAGCGAGACCTTCCTGAGGTTGATCGGGAAGCTGCCGCCTTCCGTCAATGCGCCCCAGCCGGTCGCGAGCATGTTGGTGCCTACGGTGCCGTCGGTCGTCGCCAGGCTTGCGAGCGGGATCCCGGTCGCCGAGGTGGAGAGCTGCCAAACGGCGACATCGTTGTTGAACGTGCCGGAATTCCAGCTCGGATGGATCACGATCCGGGTGACGTTGCGACGGACGCCGGTGCCATCGAGATTGCGGGTGCCGGTGAGCACCTGGACCTGTGCGGCAGTGACGAAATCGCTGCAATGCGCGGCGGTGATGACGTAGTTGGCCTTGTAAAGCGTACCGCCGCAGAACTGGGCGTTGAAGTTGTTGGCGACGTTCTTGGTGAGCAGCGCGACCTGGAACGGATTGTCCGCTGCGCCCGCGACGGTGCCGCCGACGATGCTGGGGGTGAGGATCTGATCGATATCGCTCCTGGTGAAGTCTGCCGGCATGGATTCGAGATTCCTCTCCATGACGCGCAGTTGCACGTATTCGCGCATCCAGTTTTTGGCGGGTTCCTGCGCCATGGCCGGCGCCTGTGCGAAACATGCCGCGAGCGCGACGAGCGCAAGCGCGAAGCGCCGCGATTGCCTGCGTGCGCTGCTGTTGGCGGATACGGATTTTCCTGATTCGATCGATGTGACAGTACGCATGTCTTCCTCCATTAAGATCTACGTGATTCCGAAGCATCGCGCCGTTGGTTCTCCTTGCGGCGTGATGATCGGTGTGCATGATGCACTTGGGAATGGCCCTCTCTTCCGGAATGCGCCACGTTCATGATCGGCAAACAGGATTGTGCAACCGTTGGATATGTCGTGCGGCTGGATCGATCTCACGATCAGACGCCGCGCATTGCCCGATTGAGCCGGGTCGATATGTCACATGCGTCGACCGCGTTGTCAATCGAATCATCATGGATAAACCATGATTTGCGACGGAGATCATTGATTTGCCTGTGGCGGAATGTGCCCGTCGATCCGTCGCGTTCAGCTGCTGCGTCCGATCCATTCCGTGGTATCGAAGCGGGTGACCGTGCGGAGATTCCTGCAAAGCGGCCGGCGATCAGCGCGGGGCCGACTCCGGCTGCAACAGGTTCTGCCCGGCGTCGCCTTCGCGCGCCGCCGCGACCTGTACATCGATGTCGCGATTGACCGAAATGTCCGCGCCGTTTTCGGGCTCGATCATCGCATCGATTTCCTGCGCATCGCGTTGCCGGGAGGTCACGATGTGGTAAGTCGTCCGCGGCGCCTCGATACCGGCATCCGCGAACGCGGATTTCACCCGGCGGATCGCTTCGCTGCGGACTTTGCCCAGGTCGGTTTCGCGTTGGTCGACCCAGCCGTAGAAACGCAACTGGATCCCCGCGGCACCGAATTCGACCACGGTCCAGGCCGGCGCGGGTTCGTCCAGCACACCCTCGATCTGCGCGATCGCCGCCATCGCCAGGGTCTGCGATTCGCGGATCGACTGGCTGCTGTCGATCAGCATGCCGAAATCGAAACGACGCTTCGGATTCTTGCTGTAGTTCAGCACGACCGACTTGAATACGAGACTGTTCGGCAGTTGCAGGTGATTGCCGTCGAGCGTCATCAGCACGGTGGCGCGCGAGTTGACGGAAATCACTTTGCCTTCGCGGCTCTCGATCATCACATGATCGCCGGGCTCGAACGGCCGGCGCACGCTGAGCAGGATGCCGGCGATGTAGTTCTCGGCGATTTCCCGGAAGGCGAAGCCCAGGACCAGGCCGACGACACCCGCGGAGCCGAGCACCGCGCCGACCACCGAGGTCAGGCCGATCAGATCGAGCGCGATCAGCACGGCGACCAGCATGATGGCGGTGCGCACGATCGTCCGCAGCAGTCCGCTCATGTACGGGTTCTGCGAACGGACCTTGATCAAGTGCAGGCGGTTGGCGATGAAGCGCGAGATCCAGCTGGCGAACAGCAGCACCAGCAGCGCCAGGATCAATTGCGGCACGCGTTCCAGCAGGCGGACCAGCGCATCGTTGGCGTTGTCGACGATCCTGTCGACGCACTCGCCGAGATGGCCTGCATCGCAGCGGCTGCGGATGGGGGATCCGGCTTCGACCGGGTCGGTACGAAGCGCGGCGATCGCCTTGTCGACCTGGTTGGACTGCGCGGTTGCCGGAAAGGCCACGCCCAGCCACAGCAGGCAGCACAGTGCGATTGCGACAAACCGTTGCGGTAAGAAAGCCGAGGCCATCATGCGATCAGAAATACCACGCGAAAAAGAACAGGCCGAGCATGGCGAAGGCGAGCGCGAGTTTCGACACCACGCCCAATACGATGCCGAACCAGGTGCCGAGGCCGACCTTCGTGGCGTGACCGACGTCGCTGCGCTCGAGCTTGCGTCGATGCAGCAGCTCGCCGATCACCGCGCCGACGAAGGGCGCAATGAACACGCCGACGAAGCCGAAGAACAAACCGACGATGGTGCCGAGCATGGCGCCGACGATGGCCAGCCGGCTTGCGCCCACGCGTTTCGCACCCATCGCGGTGGCGACGATATCGATCACCAGCGACAGCAGCGTAAGCACGCCGAGGATGACCAGCGTCCACACGCCGATCCGCTCGAAGCCGTCGACCCAGGCGGCGAGCAGCATGCCGCCGAAGACCAGCGGCAGCCCGGGCAGTGCGGGAAGAATGACACCGAGGATGCCGACGACGATCAGAACGGCGGCGAGAATATAGAGCAGGACTTGCTGTTCCATGGACGATCCGGTGGCGCGCGACGCGCGCGTGCGCAGCATGATGGCATGCCGGCGCGGCGACTGCATTCGGGTTTCTGAACGACGACGGCCCGCCGTAGCGGGCCGTCGAGGAGGTGGTGAAGGCGTTTCAGTTCTGCGCCGGCGTGTTCTCGGAGAAGTACTCGTGATTGTCGGCGTTGTCCACCGCATTCGTGGGGTTGGTGGCCGCAAGATTGCTTGCGGCGCTTTGGCCATACACCCAGTCGTCGGTATCGGCCACCACGGTGAAGTGACTCATCTCATGGATCAGTGTCCCGGCCCTGGAATCGGTGCCGATCAGCGGTGCGGTCCAGAACGAGTTGCAGACATAGATCTCGTACGGCTGGTTCTTGTAAACGTAAGCATAGTAATTCTGCGTGCAGCCGCAGTTGATGGTGACTTGGCCGTTGGTCCAATCCATCGCCTCGTCGATCTTCGTGAAATGCTGCTGCGCGGTGGCGTAACGCGTATTGAGATAAGCGCCGAACCAGGTGGTGTAGCGCGCACCGGTGGTGCCTGCGTTGAGATAGCCTTTGGCGCGTTCGGTGTAGGTCCGCGCCGAGAGGACGGCCTTGTCGAGGGCGGTCTGCTGGGTGGCGGTGCATGCGGCGTAACTCACGCCGAGGACGTCGGACAGTTCCGGATTGGACGGCAAGACAGGGCGGAGCCGGCCGCCGCTGGGGAGCGTGGCCGGCTGGTCGAGCGTCATCCGGATCGGCGCGCCCTGCGCAACCATCGGGAAGCCGTTGGTCTGTTGCAGGCGGGTGCCGCCGGACAGCGATGCGTATTGCAGCGGCGCCGCATAGGTGACGGTGTAATGCCCTGCTTTCGACAGGTCGTAGGCGCTGCCCAGTGCAACGACGCTGCGATAGCTGCGGCCCGGACGCAGGATCGCGAAATCCTCGGCGGTGGGAACGCCGCGTTTGACCATCGCACCTTCGAAACCGACTTCCTGGCCGTCCCGGGTGATCCGGAACAGGTTCGAACGCTGTACTTCCGAGGGCAGCTGCCATTTCGGAATACGCACGTTCTTGCGGCTGGTGTTGGTGAGCGTGACTTCGACCTTGTCGTTGCCGAGCGAAACCACGCTGACGCGCAGAGGATTGAACGACTTGACCGGGGGGGCCGCGGTGGCGACGGCCAGCGCGCCAGCGGCGATCGCGGTCAGGGCGAGGCCGGTGCCGAGGGTGTGCGGAAGTTTGTACGTCATCGTGAGGGTTCCCCTGCGCGAACGGAGGCTCGCTGATCAGAGCCCTATCATATCGATGCCGATGGGGGGCGTACACGGCCCGGCTTGTTCAGGAAACACCGTCCCATCCCGGTGCCCGGAAAAGAAACGGCCCGCCGAAGCGGGCCGTTCCGAAGTGCATGTGAATCCGGTGGCTCAGTTCTGCGCTGGCGTGTTCTCGGAGAAGTACTCGTGGTTGTCCGCGTTGTCCAGCGCCCGGGCCGGGTTGCTGGTCGCCAGACTCCTGGCGGCCGACTGGCCATAGGCCCAATCGTCGGTGGCAGCCACCACGTTGAAGTGGCTCATTTCGTGGATCAGCGTACCGGCCTTGGAGTCGGTGCCCGTGTTCGGAGCGCTCCAGAATGCGTTGCAGACATAGATCTGGTACGGCTGGGTCGGGTAGACGTAGGCGTAGTAGTTCTGCGTGCAGCCGCAATTGATGGTGATCTGGCCGGCGTTCTGGTTGATCGCGGTGCTGATGCTGGTGAAGTGCTGCTTGGCGGTGTTGTAGCGGCTGGAGGTGTAGGCGCCGAACCACGAGGTGTAGCGTGGACCGGTCGTGCCCGCGTTGAGGTAGCCCTTCGCATTGGTGGCGTAGGTGCGCGCGGAGTTGACGGCGGTGCCTGCCGACGTGGTGCGGGCTGTGGTGCAGCCGACATAGTTGACGCCGTTGACGACGGCGGTCGGGCTCACCTTGGCCTTTCTGGCTTCGGCGGCGGCCTGGTCCAGGCGTTCGGTCGGCGTTGTCGCGCCGCCTTCCATCCAGAGCCGCATCGGTGCGCTCTGGGCGACCATCGGCAGACCGCTGCTCTGCTTCAACTGCGCGCCGCCCGACAGCGATGCGAACTGCAGCGGTGCGGCGAAGGTGACGGTGTAGTCGCCGGTCCGCGACAGATCGTAGGCTTCGGCGAGGTTCAGCGTGACCCGATGGCTCTGGCCCGGACGCAGGATCGCGAAATCGGCGGCCGTCGGCGTGGTCCGCTTGATCATGCGGCCTTCGTAACGGACTTCTTCGCCGTCGTGGGTGATGGCGAACAGGTTGGACTCGGCCACTGCGGACGGCAGCTGCCATTTGGGGATGCGCGCGATCTTGCGGCTGGTATTCGTGACCGTGACTTCGACGTTGCCATCGCCCAGCGCCAGCATGCCGACGCGAAGCGGATTGGCGTTTTCGATTTTCGGAGCGGCTTCCGCGCCTGCGAATACGCTGGCGATGGTTGCGGCGAGCACTGTCGTGGCGCCGAGCGTACTGATTGCGTTGAACTTCATTCCGTTGCCCCCAGAGTCTAAGTAAATGCCCGCGGATGCGGGCGACTCCGATCATATGTCGTGCACATGCCCGTGTGCACGTTGCCTTGCAGCACCGAATGTGTCCGGAATCACAAACGCACAACCCCGTCTTGCGACAGGGTTGTGCGTTGTTTCGCGGCGGTGGTGCGCAGCGGGCGTTCCGTCAGCGGAAATCCTGATGGCAGCCTTTGCAGCTTTCGCCGATCTTGGCCGCGACCGCATTCACGCCTTCGCAGTTGATCGGCGGGGCGGACAGTGCGCCATCGAGCGTGGCGCGCATGCCGCTGGCCTGTTTGACGAAACGCTCGTCGTCGCTGAGATCCGGAAACGCGCGTTCCAGGTCGTCGGACAAGGTGCGCAGACCTTTCAGATGCGGAATGATGTCGGTGGCGTTGCAGTGGTTCTCGGCCGCTTTCGCGCCCAGTTGCTTGAGATGCCATTCCTGCACGTACATCACGCCTTCCGGGAAGTGGTCTTTTCTCGCGTTCCATGAGTTGAGCGCTGCCACCAGGCCGATGGCGCCGAGCGCCGCGCCGAGCAGGAAGACGAAGAAATAGCGTCCGAAAGCGGAGGACTTCGGGCGGGCTTGGTCGGGCGTGGTGGACATGCGGCAACTCCATGCGGTTTCGCGAAAACATAACATGCCGGGCGACCGGCAGACGCCGGAGCGCCGGGCGCGCGTGGTCCGTTAGACTGGAGGGATGCATCCGATCGCACCCGACGACAGCGCCCTCGACGACCGCTGGACAGAACGATTCGGCGGGATCGACCGCCTCTACGGCGCCGGCGCGCTGGCGCGCTTTTCGCGCAGCCACGTCGCGGTGGTCGGGCTTGGCGGGGTCGGCTCCTGGCTGGTCGAGGCGCTGGCGCGCAGCGGCGTGGGCCGGCTGACGCTGATCGATGCCGATGACCTCTGCGTCTCCAACACCAACCGTCAATTGCCGGCCTTGGCCGGCCAGTACGGTCGCGGCAAGGCCGAGGCCATGGCTGAACGCTGCCGGGCGATCAATCCGGGGGTCGCGGTGGAGGCGGTGGCGAGTTTCCTCACGCCTGCCAACCTCGAAGACCTGCTCGGGCGCGGCTACGATCTGGTGATCGACGCCTGCGACAGTTTTCGCACCAAGGTCGAAGCCATCGCCTGGTGTCGCCGACGCAAGATCCCGATCATCACCGTCGGCGCTGCCGGGGGGCGGTTGGATCCGACGCTGGTGCGCGTGCGCGATCTTTCGCGCACCGAGCACGACGCGATGCTTGCGCTGATCCGCAAGAAGCTGCGCAGCGAATTCAATTTTCCGAAAACGCCGAAGCGGTATTTCAGCGTGCCTGCGATCTATTCGCTGGAAAACGTGCAATACCCGCAGGCCGACGGCACCGTTTGCGGGTTGCGGCCCAAGGTCGGTGCCGATGCCGCGCTCAAACTCGATTGCGGCGCTGGCCTCGGCGCCGCAACCCACATCACCGGTGCTTTTGCGTTCGCTGCAGCGGGTAAGGCGCTGGAACTCTTGTTGAAGCCGAAGGCCGACGCTTCGTCGGAAGAATCAACGGCCGGATAAGCCGAACAACCGCTCCGCATTCACTGTCGTCGCACGCGCCACGACTTCCGGCGCGACGCCGCGCAAAGCGGCGATGGCATCGCGCACAGTCGTCAATCGCGCGGGCTCGTTGCGCAGCCCGCGATGCCCGCTGTCGGGCTGGTCGGGTGCATCGGTTTCCAGCAGCAGGCATTCGATCGGCACCGTTGCCGCGAGCGTGCGCAGCCGACTCGCGCGCTCGTAGGTCACCGGGCCGCCGAGGCCGATCAGAAAGCCGAGTTCGTACAGTCGCTTGGCCTGATCGGCGCTGCCGGGAAAACTGTGGATCACGCCGCTCAGCGGGCCGAAGCGGCGGATCGCGGCCATCACCACATCCACCGCACGGCGCGCATGCACGATCACCGGCAGATCGAAGTCGCGGGCAAGCCGCAGTTGGCCATCGAAAAAAAGCGACTGCTGGACTGCATCGAGGTTTTCGACGAAGAAATCCAGCCCGCATTCACCGACCGCCACCGGGCGCTCGCGTTCGATCCATTCGCGCAGCGCGACCAGATGCTCCGGGCGATGTTCGGCCAGATACATCGGATGCAGGCCATAGGCCGGGAACAACCCGGGTTCGGTCGCGCAGAGGGCCCGCAGCTTCTCCCAACCGGCGGCACTCACCGCCGGCACGATCTGGCGGGTCACGCCAGCGGCGCGTGCGCGGACGATGACCTGGCTTCGATCAGGATCGAACTCGTCCGCGTCGAGGTGCGAATGACTGTCGACGAGCATGGTGCGATGCGCGGTCAGCCGACGCGTTCGCCTTCGATCGGCGGCTTGGCGGCCGGCACTGCGGGGTCTTTGCGCTTGCGGAAGCTCGCCAGCAGCAGTGTGCCCATGCCCAGCAGCAGTTCATCGATGAACGGGATGAAATCGGGGACCACCATGTCCAGCGCCCACAATGCGGCGGCCAGCATGAACAGGCGCGGGAAGCTGAGCCGACCCAGAAAGCCGAGGATCGGGGAGACGAGAGGGTTGGCCATGGCGAGGCTCCGACGATTAGCGATTGTGGGAACGCTAGCACGCAGTGATGGATTTGCGGGTTGCGATTCAGGGTTTCGTCATGCGCGCATGGCCGGGCTGGGTCCGGGTTCAGCTTGCCGGTGCTGCAATCCCTGCCGACAGCGGGGATTACCCTGACGGAGGTTCGATATGAACAACAACACATTGGCCATTGCGCTCGCTTCATTGCTGGTCGGCGGTGTCGCCACCGCGGCCTACATCAACAACACGCGTCCGGCGGCATCCGGCGCCGCAACCGCTGAAGCGGATCTCGCGCAGCCGATGCCTTCCGCGATGGTCGCCGAGGATCGACTGCATGATGATGCGGATATTCCGTCCGGAGGCAAGCTCGAATACGCCGAGGTGACGGCCGTCGAGCCGCTGACCAGGAGCGACAAGCTGTACGCCACCGTGATCGGTACCGAGCCCGTGCGCGAGACCATCAACGGCAGCGCGCCGCGCGAGATTTGCGAGGACGTGGCGGTGCAGGATCGCCTGCCGGAGCGCGACGGCAATGTCGGCGGAACCGTGGCCGGCGCGCTGATCGGCGGCCTGGTCGGCAACCAGGTCGGCGACGGCAATGGCCGCAAGGCCGCCACCGTCGCGGGTGCTGCCGCCGGCGGTTACATCGGCAACCGGGTCGATCGCAAGCACGTGGGCGGCAAGGTGGTGACCCGTACCGAGCGCCAGTGCCGCACGGTTTCGGAAGCCACCAGCAGCAGCCGCACCGTGGCCTGGAACGTGACTTACCGCAATCCGGACGGCACCACCGACACGATGCGCACCGATCGCAAACCGGGCAGCCGGATCCCGCTGGGCACCGGAAAAACCGTGATCGGCTACGACGTGACCTATCGCTACCGGGGCGAGGAACAGCATGTGAGGATGGACGACAAGCCGGGCGCCCGCCTGCCGGTGATCGATGGCCAGGTCGTGACCCAAGTCGCTGCGGCAGACAAAAGCGGGCGCGGCTGACCCCTGACTGCAGGTTTCGAGACCCGTCCCTCGGCGGGTCTTGATCGGGACGGGGCCGGAGCGATCCGGCCCCGTCTTTCGTTCCGGGTTGCGTGGCGGGGTGCCGGGCCGGAGTTCGCCCCGATACAATAGCGGGCTAACCCCTGACCACCGGTTCCGACATGGCCTTGCATCCCTACGATCTCTACGACGTCCGTTCCCTGCTGAGCGAAGAAGAGCGGGCGGTGCAGGACACGGTGGCGCGCTTCACCGACGAGCGGGTGCTGCCGATCATCGGCAAGGCCTTCGATGAGGGCCGCTTCCCGCGCGAACTGGTCGCCGAGATCGCCGAACTGGGTCTGCTCGGTTCGTCGCTGCCGGAACAGTACGGTTGCGCCGGCCTCAACTCGGTCAGCTACGGCCTGATCTGCCAGGAACTGGAGCGCGGCGATTCGGGCATCCGCAGCTTCGTCAGCGTGCAGTCCTCGCTGTGCATGTATCCGATCTACGCCTATGGTTCGGAAGAACAGCGCCAGCGCTGGCTGCCGGACATGGCCGCAGGCAAGGCCATCGGCTGCTTCGGTCTGACCGAACCCCACGGCGGCTCCGATCCGGCGAACATGAAGACCCACGCCAAGCGCGATGGGAGCGACTGGGTCATCAATGGTTCGAAGATGTGGATCACCAACGGCAACCTCGCCGATGTCGCGATCGTCTGGGCGATGACCGACGAGGGCATCCAGGGTTTCCTGATCGAAAAGGACATGCCGGGTTTCTCCGCGCAGGAGATCAAGCACAAGATGAGCCTGCGCGCTTCGGTCACCAGCGCGCTGTTCTTCGACAACGTGCGCGTGCCCGACAGCAACCGCCTGCCGAACGTGAAGGGTCTGAAGGGTCCACTCGGCTGCCTCACGCAGGCCCGTTACGGCATCACCTGGGGCCCGATCGGCGCTGCCATCGCCTGCCTCGACGAAGCGCTGCGCTATGGCAAAGATCGCATCCTGTTCAACCGCCCGCTCACTGCCAATCAGGCGGTGCAGCTCAAACTCGCCGACATGGCCCGCCGCATCACCATGGCGCAGTTGCTGTCGCTGCAGCTCGGCCGTTTGAAAGACGCCGGCAACATGCAGCCGACCCAGGTCAGTCTGGCGAAGTGGAACAACGTGCGCATGGCGATCGACATCGCCCGCGAAGCGCGCGACATCCTCGGCGGCGCGGGCATCACCACCGAGCATTGCCCGATCCGCCATGCGCTGAATCTCGAATCGGTGATCACCTACGAAGGCACGGAAACGGTACACCAGTTGGTGGTCGGTCGCGAGCTGACCGGCATCAACGCGTTCTGATTGAAAGACAAGCTCGGCGCTCAGGATCGCTGTCATCCCTCGCTTCGCTCTGGATGACACTGGACTTGCCGATCCTCGCTTATCTCTTGACGGGCTTGCACCCATGTCCATCGCGCAGATCCAACTCGAAACCGAACGTCTGATTCTGCGCCTGCCGCAGATCGAAGACTTCGAGCGCTACGCCGAATTCTTCGCCCACGAATCGTCTCGGATCATCGGCGGCCCGCACGCGCGCGGCGACGCCTGGCGTCGCTTTCTGCAGATGCCCGGTGCATGGACGGTGCAGGGCTTCGCGATGTTTTCGGTGATCGAGAAATCCAGCGGCCTATGGATCGGGCAAGCGGGCCCCTGGCGTCCCGACGGCTGGCCGGGCACCGAAGTCGGCTATGCCTTTCATCAGGATGCGCACGGCAAGGGTTACTGCACTGAAGCGTGCGTTGCGGCGATCGATTGGGCCTTCGACACGCTGGGTTGGGACGAAGTGATCCACTGCATTTCGCCGCAGAACATCGCGTCGCAGAAGGTCGCGCAGCGTCTGGGGTCGCGCAATCTCGGCCCGGGTGCGCTGCCGCCGCCGCTCGATGTGCATGCGATCGATCTCTGGGGACAGACCCGCGAAGAATGGCGCGCGCGAAGCGCAGGGGCATCGCGATGATCACGCTCTATGGCATGTCCAGTTCGGGCAACTGCTACAAACTGCAACTGCTGATGGCGCAGCTCGGCCGCGCCTACGAATGGGAAGAGATCGACATCACCGGCGGCGAGAACCTGTCGCCGGAGTTCCTGGCGATGAACGATCGCGGCAAGGTGCCGGTGCTGAAACTCGACGATGGCCGCACGATGTCCGAGTCGAATGCGATCCTGCACTACCTGGCAGAGGGATCGCCTTTGCTGCCGGACGATCCGTGGGATCGTGCGAAGACGCTGCAGTGGATGTTCTTCGAGCAGTACAGCCATGAGCCCTACATCGCGGTGTCGCGGTTCGTCCGCATGTTCCTGCCGTCCGACCATCCGCGCCGCGCATCGCTGGACGCCCTGAAAACCTCGGGAGACGAGGCGCTGGCGGCGATGGAACGGCATCTGCATCGCCTGCCGTGGTTCGGCGGCGAGCATTACACCATCGCCGATATCGCCCTGTTCGCGTACACCCATGTCGCCGAAGACGGCGGCTTCGATCTGGGCGCGTATCCGCATGTCGAGCGTTGGATCAAGCACGTGCGGATGCAGCCCGGCTTCGTGCCGATGCGCAACGCGCAGACCGACTGATTTCCACATCACAAGTACCGGCCTTCGCGCGCGAGGGCAGGGGAGACGCCATGTTCGCTGCCGTGCCCAACCCGATCCCCGCCCGCATGAAGGGCTTGAACCGCGCCGAGATCTGCGACGTCAATTTCCAGACCTTCGTGCGCGAATGGGCCGGCCACGCGCAGGCCAAGCCGGCGCCGCACGAAAGCGTTCTCGATGGCAGCGCCCTCGATGCGCAGGGCTTCCGGGAACTGTTCGAATCGCAGCTGATCAGCCGTCATCTCGACCTGATGGCGCGCGTGCTGCGCGTGCAGAACAAGGTGTTCTACACCATCGGCAGCAGCGGCCACGAAGGCAATGCGATGGTCGCGCGGCTGACACGGCACACTGATCCGGCGTTCCTGCACTATCGTTCCGGCGGATTCATGGCCGAACGTTTCCGGAAGATTCCGGGTATGGATCCGATCATGGATTCGGCCCTGTCGTTCGCGGCCAGCGCCGAAGACCCGGCCAGCGGCGGTCGTCACAAGGTGTGGGGCAGCAAACCGCTGTGGGTGCTGCCGCAGACCTCGACCATCGCTTCGCATCTGCCGAAAGCGCTGGGCACGGCGGTCGCGATCGACCACGCCCGCCGCATCGGTCATGCGCTGCCCATTCCCGGCGACAGCATCGCGATCTGCTCGTTCGGCGATGCTTCCAGCAACCACGCCACCGCGCAGACCGCATTCAACGCCGCAGCGTGGACCGCGTACCAGAAGCTGCCGGCGCCGGTGCTGTACGTGTGCGAGGACAACGGTATCGGTATCTCGGTGAAGACGCCGGACGGTTGGGTGGCGCGCAATTTCCGCAGCCGGCCGGACCTCGACTATTTCTACGCCGATGGCCTTGATCTCGCCGCCGGCTACGGCCAGGTGCAGGCGGCGGTCGAACACTGCCGCGGCACGCGCCGCCCCACCTTCCTGCATCTGCGCACCACGCGGATCATGGGCCATGCGGGCACCGACTTCGAGATCGAATGGCGGAATATCGAAGAATTGTGCGCGGTCGAAGCGAGCGATCCGCTGTTGCGCAGTGCCGGCATCGCGCTCGAATCCGGCCTGATGTCGAAGGACGACATTCTCGCGCTCTACGAAGAGACGCGGAAGAAATGTTTCGCAGCCGCCGAAGACGCCGACCGTCGCCCGCGCATCACCACGCTGGAGGATGTGATGCGTCCGCTGGCGCCGTACACGCCGGACAAGGTCAAGGCCGAAGCGGCGCGCTTCGACCATGCCGAAAAACGTATCGATGCATTCGGTGGCGAGTCGAAACTGCCGGAAAAGCAGCCGGCGAAACATCTCGCGGTCCAGATCAACCAGGCCTTGCACGATCTGTTCTGCAAGTATCCCGAGACCTTGCTGTTCGGCGAGGATGTGGCGCAGAAGGGCGGCGTCTACACCGTCACCAAGGGTTTGCACAAAGCCTTCGGCAACAAGCGCGTGTTCAATACGCTGCTCGACGAAACCATCATTCTCGGCCTCGCCCAGGGTTACGCGAACATGGGCATGCTGCCGATGCCCGAGATCCAGTACCTCGCGTATTTCCACAACGCCTGCGACCAGATCCGCGGCGAAGCGGCGAGCCTGCAGTTCTTCAGCAACGGCCAGTACCGCAACCCGATGGTGGTGCGGATCGCCTCGCTCGGCTATCAGCGCGGTTTCGGTGGCCACTTCCACAACGACAATTCGATCACTGCGTTGCGCGACATCCCCGGTCTCGTGGTCGGCTGCCCCTCGCGCGGCGACGATGCCGCGACGATGCTGCGCACGATGATGGCGCTGGCGAAGGTCGATGGCCGCGTCTGCGCGTTCCTCGAACCGATCGCGCTGTACATGGCCAAGGACCTGTACGACGCGGGCGACGGCCTGTGGTTGACCGAATACCCATCGCCGGATCAGGCGATGACCCTCGGCGAGGGCAGGACATATGGCGATGGCGACGATCTGGTGATCTTCAGTTTCGGCAACGGCGTGCCGATGAGCCTGCGTGCCGCGCGCGCGATCGAGGCCAGGCACGGTTGGAAGACCCGGGTGGTCGATCTGCGTTGGCTGGTGCCGCTCAACGATGCCTTCATCCAGGCGCAGGCCACGGGGGCGAAGCGGATCATCGTGGTGGACGAGGGCCGCCGCAGCGCTGGCGTGGGCGAGGGCGTGATCACCGCGCTGGTCGAGGGTGGGCTGCTATGCGGCGAGCATGGCGAGACGCCGCTGCGTCGGGTGGTCGGCGCCGATACCTTCACCCCGCTGGCGGGGGCGGCCTTCCTGGTGATTCCGTCGGACGGGGACATCGTCGCGGCGGCTGACGCCCTGGCCGGCTGAACGGCAGCGACCCGGATGCCGGTGTCGTGACCACCGGCGCCGGCCCGGTGTAGTATCGGACCGTTCCATGGGCGCCGCCCCGTTCGTCGGGGCCGCCAAGCTGCCAGCCAAGGAGACAGCGATGAGCCACGAACCCCAATACGCGCACCAACCCGGGCATCCCGACTACGACCAGTACATGTCGCTCAGGAGCAACTTCGAGAAGATGCACGGCGAGAACGGCATCGACGGCCCCAACCTCAATCACAATGCCACTTCGGCGGCGCTGCGGTCTTTCAAGGCAGAACTGGCGCGCGAAAATTCGTCGCTGGACCCGAAGTCCGGCATCGATGGCGTTGTCCTCAGTCGCGCGAACGACCGCAACAGCGACGTCGACGGCAAGTACGCGATCCTCTATCAAGGCGATCCGAACAGCCCGACCGTACGCACCCATGCGGTGCCGACCCAGGAATTGACCCAGTCGGCCGAGCAGAATCTGCAGGAAATCAACCGCATGAACGAGCAGCGCCAGCAGCAGACGCAGTCGCAGGAGCGCCAGCAGTCCTATCAGATGACGCAGGAACAGGACCGGCAGAGCATGGGTACACGCTCGCTGATCTGACGTTGCATGGCGTTCCGGCCGCTCAGCGCGCCAGACCGGGGCGCAGCGGCTCGATCTTCCAGAAAGCCCCGCCAAGCGCGGGGCTTTCGCCTTTCTGCGGCGCGAGCGAAGCGATGGCCTGGGCATCAAGGGCTTGGAGATCAATGGCTTGCGGGTGGAGGTCGAACGGCAATACCGCCAGCGCCGTGTCGTTGCGGGTGCTGATCACTGTCCCCACCACGACACCGCCCGAAGAAAGTTCGGCCCCGGGCGACAGCGGCATCGCCGTACGGATCAGCGCCAGTCCGCGCTTGGCCTGCCCCAGGAAGTGGGTACGCGCGACGATTTCCTGGCCGGGGTAGCAGCCCTTCTTGACGCTGTAGGCGCGCAACCGCTCCAGAGAGAGCTGCTGCGGTGTCCACAGCCCGGATTGACCGGCTTCCAGACGCGGCCAACCGTGTTCGAGGTCGGCGCGGTGCCAAGCCGCGATGCCTGCGGCATCCTCGGACGCTGCCGCCGCGGTCGTGATCCGCAGGCTCCTGCCCGGGTGTCCGTTGCCAAGATCGCCGCTGCAGTCCAGTTCGATCAGATCGGTGGCATCACCGGCCCAATGGTTGCCTGAGGCCAGATCTGACGCGCTGAGCCTGCCGGCGACATGCAGATCTCCGCGAACCGCGATCGCGACCTTGCTGCGGAACACGAAACGGCGCAGTTGCGTGGCCATTGCGTCGGCGTCCGCATCCGGCAGCAGCATCCACAACGTATCGGCGTCGAGCCGGATCAGCGCGAACAGGGCGATCACACGCCCTTTTGGCGTCAGCCAGCCGTTCCAATGCCACTCGCCGTCGCGCAGTGCAGCGACATCGTTCATGGTTTGCGCTTGGGCGAACGCGACCGCATCACGGCCGTTCAGCGCCATTAGACGATGGTCGGGCAAGGCGAACCACGACGTCGACAGCGTTTGCGGGTTGTTCGGCATGGGGGCGGGACTTAAACTACCGAGTTCAGGAATCAGCGCATGATAGGCGAAACCGTTCCCATTCCCGAACCCCGTCCCGATGCGGTGCCGACCGAGCCATCCGTGCCGGAGCAGTGCATCGGTGCCAAGGAGATCGGGGGCCGCGATGGCCCCGACCCGACGCGTTTCGGCGACTGGGAAAAGAACGGCCGCTGCATCGATTTCTGAAAACCGTTTTGAAGTGCAACCCCTTCCCCGATCTGGGTGCCACACGAATGAGCAACCGCGCACGTCCTTTGTCGCCGCATCTGCAGATTTACCGGAAGCAGATCACCACCGTGATGTCGATCCTGCATCGCATCAGCGGCATCGTCCTTTCCTTCGGTGCGTTCGTGCTGGCGTGGTGGTTGCTGGCGGTGGCACAGGGCGGTGATGCCTACGATCGCGCCGCAGCATGCCTCGCTTCGCCGTTCGGCAAGCTGGCGCTGTTCGGGTTCTCGCTGGCGCTGATGTACCACCTGCTCAACGGGATCCGTCACCTGCTGTGGGATGCGGGCTGGGGTTTCCAGATTCCGCAGGTCTACAAATCCGGCTACACCGTTGCGGCGCTGACCGTGGTGTCCACCGCCGCGATCTGGTTCTTCGCGATGCGGGGTGGCGCATGAGCAAGTCCCCTTCACCCGATTTCCGTACGCCGGTCGGCCGTGCCCATGGCCTGGGTTCGGCGAAGTCCGGCACCGCTCATTTCTGGTGGCAGCGCGTCACCGCCGTGTTTCTGGCGCTGCTCGCGCCGTGGATCCTCGGCATGATCGTCGCGCTGGTCGGCGCCGACCACACCCAGGTGCAGGCCGCGCTGGCGAAGCCGATGAACGCCATCGCCCTGGCGCTGTTCGCGATCAGCCTGTTCTGGCACGCGCGGCTCGGGCTGCAGGTGGTGATCGAGGATTATTTCCACCATCGTCCGACCGAGATCTTCCTGCAGTTGCTGATCACGTTCGCCTGCGCGCTGGGCGCGCTCGCTTCTCTCTACGCGATCGGCCGTATCGCCCTTCTGGCCTGACGGCTCTCAACAAGGCAGCCATGACCTCTGCATACAAGATCACCGAACACAAATACGACATGATCGTGGTCGGCGCCGGTGGCGCCGGGTTGCGCGCCACCTTCGGACTCGCCCAGAAAGGCCTGCAGACCGCGTGCATCACCAAGGTATTCCCGACCCGCTCGCACACGGTCGCGGCGCAGGGCGGGATCTCCGCCGCGCTCGGCAACATGGGCGAAGACGACTGGCGCTTCCATTTCTACGACACCATCAAGGGTTCGGACTGGCTGGGCGACCAGGACGCCATCGAATACATGTGTCGTGAAGCCATTCCGGCGATCATCGAACTCGAACACCAGGGCGTGCCGTTCTCGCGCACCGAAGACGGCAAGATCTACCAGCGTCCGTTCGGCGGCATGACCACGCACTACGGCAAGGGCACCGCGCAACGCACCTGCGCCGCCGCCGACCGCACCGGTCACGCGATCCTGCATACCCTCTACCAGCAGTCGCTCGCCCACGATGCGCGCTTCATGATCGAATACTTCGCGCTCGATCTGATCATGGACGAGGAGGGCGCCTGCCGCGGCGTGCTCGCGCTCGACATGGCCGAAGGCACGTTGCACCTGTTCCGTTCGCAGGGCGTGGTACTGGCGACCGGCGGTTATGGTCGCGCATATTTCTCGGCGACTTCCGCGCACACCTGCACCGGCGATGGCGGCGGCATGGCCCTGCGCGCCGGCCTTGGCCTGCAGGACATGGAGTTCGTGCAGTTCCACCCCACCGGCATCTACGGTGCCGGTTGCCTGATCACCGAAGGCGTGCGCGGCGAAGGCGGCATCCTGCGCAACAGCAAGGGCGAGCGTTTCATGGAGCGCTACGCGCCGAATGCGAAGGATCTGGCGTCGCGCGACGTGGTTTCGCGCTCGATGACCATCGAAATCCGCGAAGGTCGCGGCGTCGGCGCGGATGCCGATCACATCCACCTCGATCTCACCCATCTCGACCCGAAAGACATCCACGAAAAGCTGCCCGGCATCGCCGAAAGCGCGCGGATCTTCGCCGGTGTCGATGTGGAAAAGCAGCCGATCCCGGTCATTCCGACCGTGCACTACAACATGGGCGGCATTCCGACCAACTACCACGGCGAAGTCGTGCAGTTGAAGAACGGCAATCCCGATGAGGTGGTGCCGGGCCTGTACGCCATCGGCGAAGCCGCCTGCGTGTCGGTGCATGGTGCGAACCGTCTGGGCTCGAACTCGCTGCTCGACCTGGTCGTGTTCGGACGCGCGGTCGCCAATCGCTGCGCCGAAACGATCAAGCCGGGCGCGACGCACAAGACGCTTGCCGGCGATGCCTGCGACAAGTCGCTGGCGAACCTCGACAAGTTGCGCAATGCCAGCGGCGGCACGCCGACGGCGGTGATCCGCGACAAGATGCAGCGCACGATGCAGAACGACGCCGCTGTGTTCCGTACCGGCGAAACGCTGTCGGATGGCGTGCGCAAGATCCGCGAGATCAATGCCCTGTTCGCCGATGTGAAGGTCAGCGACCGTTCGCTGGTCTGGAACTCGGATCTGGTCGAAACCTTCGAGCTGCAGAACCTGCTCGGCCAGGCCTTGACCACGATTGTTTCCGCTGAAAACCGCAAGGAATCCCGCGGCGCCCACGCGCGCGAGGACTTCCCGGACCGCGACGACCAGCAGTGGCACAAGCACACCTTGTGCTGGGTGGACGATGCCGGCAATACCCGCATCGACTACCGCCCGGTGCACATGTACACGCTGAGCGACGATGTCGAAGTCGTTCCGCCCAAGCCGCGCGTCTATTGATCCCCGTAGGAGCGACTGCAGTCGCGATTGCCGTTCAATCCAACACATTCGCGGCGGAAGCCGCTCCTACAAACGCCGGAATGCCGGTGAGGTAGCAGGAAACGTACGATGGCCGAGTTCACTCTTCCGAAGAATTCCAAGATCCACAAGGGCAAGCGCTTTTCCGCGCCGGCCGGCGCCAAGCGTACGCGCGAATTCAAGATCTACCGCTGGAACCCGGACGACGGCGAGAACCCGCGCACGGACACCTACGAAGTCGATCTGGATACCTGCGGCCCGATGGTCCTGGACGCGCTGATCAAGATCAAGAACGAGGTCGATCCGACGCTGACATTCCGTCGTTCCTGTCGTGAAGGCATCTGCGGATCGTGCGCGATGAACATCGACGGCACCAACACGCTGGCCTGCACCAAGGCGATCGACGACTGCGACAACAAGGAAGTGCCGATCTATCCGTTGCCGCACATGTCGGTGATCAAGGATCTGGTGCCGGACCTGACCCACTTCTACGCGCAGTACGCGTCGATCAAGCCGTGGATCCGCAGCCAGACCCCGCCGCCACCGGACAAGGAGCGGCTGCAGTCGAAGGAAGATCGCGCCAAGCTCGACGGTCTGTACGAGTGCATTCTCTGCGCGTGCTGCAGCACCAGCTGCCCCAGCTACTGGTGGAACGGCGACCGCTACCTCGGTCCGGCGATCCTGTTGCAAGCCTACCGCTGGCTGATCGACAGCCGTGACGAAGACACCGGCGCGCGCCTGGACGATCTCGAAGACCCGTTCAAGCTCTATCGTTGCCACACCATCATGAATTGCGCGCGGACCTGCCCGAAGGGATTGAACCCGGCGCAGGCGATCGGCGAAATCAAGAAGATGATGCTGGCGCGGCAGGTGTAGGTCGGGCCCTGGCCCGACGTTGCGTTGGTGATGTGTCGCAGCGCCAAGCAACGTCGCTTCGATTCCGATGTTGGTCCTGTCAATGCCGCAATGGCGGGCTTGAGCCCGCCCCAAGAGGTGAACCGTGTCGAGTCATGCGATCTTCCTCCCCGCGCTCGCCATGGTGGCGCTGACGTTCATCGTGTTGGCGGTGATGTTCAGCCGCCGCGTCGCGCAGATGAAGCGCGACCGCATCCACCCGCAGAAAGTGGCGACATCGCAGCAGGCGGCAGCGCTCTACACCGACGTCGCGCCCGCCGACAACTTCCGCAATCTGTTCGAAATGCCGGTGCTGTTCTATCTGGCGCTGGTGGTCGCGGCGCTGACCGCTCAGGTCTCTTCGCTGGTGCTCGGGCTCGCATGGGCTTACGTGGCCGCGCGTGTGCTGCACAGCGCGATCCACTGCGGCTACAACAAGGTCATGCATCGTTTCCGCGCCTATGCGCTCAGCGTGTTCGTGTTGCTGGCGCTGTGGTGCGTGCTTGGTTATGGCTTGATCGCCGGATGAGCGACGCTGCGGCCTCCGCCGAGCTGCAGCGATTGCGCTGGCGCTGCCGGCGCGGCATGCGCGAGCTGGATCAACTGTTCACCCGTTATCTCGATCGTGCCTGGCTCGCCGCGTCGGCCGACGATCGTGCGACCTTCGAGCGGCTGCTCGCCTGCGAGGACGACCGGCTCTGGCGCTGGTTCCTCGGTTACGAAATCGCTGAGGATCCCGGTCTGCATGCGCTCGTCGAACGCATCCGCGCCCTGCCGGTTTGAACTGAGGCCGTCGCGCTGGCTGATCGGCGCGATGCTGTCGATGGCCGTTCTCGCGCCGTTCGCGGTTCTGGCCTCGGAGATGCCGCGTTGGGCGGCATGGCCGTTGGCGGCATGCGCCGCCGCTTGCGGTGCGTATCTCGCCTGGCGCGAAGCGAAACAGCCGGTCTTGCCGGTCGTGATCGACAGTGAAGGTGCGGCCACCATCGATGGGCAGGCCGTCCAGATGCTGCAAGTGGATTGGCGCGGCCCGCTCGCATTCGTGACCTGGCGCAGTGCAGAGGGGCGATTCGTGCGCCGCAGCCTGTGGCCCGACACCCTCAGTCCCGCGCAACGCCGTGAACTGCGGCTGGCCCTCCGCCCGGGCGGCAATGGGCAGTCGCCGCCATCGATGGCACCATAGCCGACACTCGCTGCCTGGGCTGCCATGTTCAAACCCATACCTGTCGCCATCGGCCTGCGCTATCTGCGCGCCAAGCGCCGCAATGGCTTCATCTCCTTCATTTCGCTGGCGTCGATGCTGGGCATCGCGCTGGGCGTGGCTGCGCTGATCACCACGCTTGCGGTGATGAGCGGCTTCCAGCGCGAAATCCGCGACCGCATGCTGCAGATGGCGGCGCATGCCACGGTCAGCGCCGATGGCGAGCCGTTGTACGACTGGCCGCATGCCATCGACGAGGCGCGCAAGGATCCCCGTGTCGCCGGGGCCGCACCCTATATCGAGCGGCCGGTGATGCTGCAGGGGCCGCGCGAGGAAGGCGCCTTGCTGCGCGGGATCGACCCGGCGCGCGAGGGCAGTGTTTCGGTGATCGCCGACAAGATGGTCGAGGGCACTTCGTTGAAGTCCCTGGTGCCGGGTGAGTTCAATATCGTTCTCGGACGTGAGCTCGCGCTGTGGCTGGGGGTGGCCGTCGGCGACACCGTGATCGTCTATACCCCGGAATTCCAGAGCACGCCGCTCGGTGCGGTGCCGCAGATGAAGCGATTCACGGTGAGCGGCCTGTTCGAGGCGGGTCATCAGGAATTCGACCGCAATCTCGCGGTGATCCACATCTCCGACGCCCAGCGCCTGCTGCGCATGGGCGAGGGCGTGACCGGCGTGCGCTTGAAACTGCACGACATGGATCTGGCCTGGCAGGTCGCGCGCGACCTCGCCCTGCGCTTGCGCGGCGCGTATCGGGTCAGCGACTGGACCAGCGAGAACGCCAACATGTTCCGCGCGCTGAAGCTCGAAAAAACCATGATGGCGATCCTGCTGTCGCTCATCATCCTGATGGGCGCGTTCACGCTGGTGAATTCGCAGGTGATGCTGGTGACCGACAAGCAAGCCGATATCGCGATACTGCGCACGCTCGGCCTGACCCCGCGCGGGGTCATGCAGGTGTTCATGGTGCAGGGCTCCATGATCGGCACCATCGGCACTGTCGCGGGTGTGCTTGGCGGGATCCTGTTGACCCTCAACCTCGAACATCTCCTGAAACTGATCGAGCGTGTCTTCAACGTCGTCCTGATGCCCGAGGACGTCTACTACATCACGGGCCTGCCGACCGAACTGAAGGGCTTCGATGTGACCGTGATCGCGCTGGTGGCGCTGGCGATGGCCTTCCTTGCCACGCTTTACCCCGCATGGCGCGCGGCCCGGACCGCACCCGCGGAGGCGCTGCGCTATGAGTGATCGCGAGGAGATGAAATCAGTCGCGGGTACTTTGCCCGCAGATGCGGTGATCCGCTGCGAAGGCCTGGCCAAGACCTATGCCGAAGGCACGCTGCGCACGCATGTCTTCGAGGCGCTGGACCTGCTCGTCCATCCCGGTGAAACGGTCGCCATCGTCGGCGTCTCGGGCTCCGGGAAGAGCACGTTGCTGCATTTGCTCGGCGGATTGGACATGCCGACGGCCGGAGAGGTGTATGTCGCCGGCCAGAAGATGAGCGCGCTTTCCGACGCAGACCGTGGCCGGTTGCGCAATCGCGCATTGGGCTTCGTCTATCAGTTCCACCACCTGCTGCCGGAATTCACTGCCCTGGAAAACGTGATGCTGCCGGTCCTGCTGAACGGATCGCCGGTGGCCGAGGCCTCCGATCGTGCCCGCGCGCTGCTGGTATCGGTCGGACTGGGGCACCGCCTGGAGCACAAGCCCGGCGAACTGTCGGGAGGCGAGCGCCAGCGTGCCGCAGTGGCGCGGGCACTGGTCAACCGCCCGGCCTGCGTGCTCGGCGACGAACCCACGGGCAATCTCGACGAAAAGACCGCCGCGACCGTCTTCGACCTGATGTTGGCCCTCAATCGCGACCATGGCACCAGCCTGGTGCTGGTCACCCACGATCACGCGCTGGCGCGCAGGCTCGATCGGGTGCTGGAGCTTCACGACGGGCGCTTGCGTCCGCTGCGATGAGCGTTCGACCTGTTCCTGGGCCGTCGCAGTGCTCCGGGCAAGCGAGGTGCCGCCTGTTCAGCCTGCCCGTCGGCAATGCTTGCAACCGTCACAGAATGGCCGAATCGTGCATCGATCGCGTTTTTGCTGGATTTTCCGTCGAGGATTTCTTGACCATTCATACAAGATCGGGATATGTTCCCCACACGCAGCCATAAAGGATGCGTTCCAGGCTGTCGGTCCCGCCAACCAATCGGTCAATGGCGGGAACGGTGTCGGGAAGCACACAGGATGAACAGCTGGAAGGACGTCGCAGAGATTCGTTGTTGAACGAGCCGCTGCGACGATGATCGGTGCGAGGAGGGGGCCTGATCTGTCGTGACAATAAGGATTCCGTCCAACCGCATACGGCCGCGCCGTGTCTGGTGTCTTTTTCTTGTAGAGTCCATGTCGGGGGCGCATGGCGGTTCCGGCAGTCTATTGGGCTGCATCCGTCCAGAACATGTGTTCGTTCCGCCCGGTCACGGTCGCGGGGCGGCGTTCGATTCACTCAATTTTCTCGATCTTTCTCCGGGTGGCGTGTGAAACATTCAATCTCGAAGCTCTCCAATTCGATGCTGTCCAAGTTCCTGCTCGCTGCGGCGCTCGCCATGGTTCTGTCCAGTTGCGCCTCGCGCCCGGCGCCCGATTTCGGCGGCCGTTGGAAGACCGTCAATCGCTTCTCCGAAGAAACGCAGGCGATCCCGCTCCAGGACGCCTATCTGTTCTATGCCTCTCCGATGGACGGCACGCTGAAAAAGATGCTGGAGCGCTGGGCTCACGACTCCGACATGGTGCTCACCTATCGTCATCCGATGGACTACACCCTGTATGCCGCGGTTGCCGACATCCGCACGCCGAGCCTGCAGGAAGCGGTTTCGCAGCTCAACGCCGCTTACGCGTCGCAACAGGTTTCCGTCGCCGTGAGCGGTGGCGAAATCGTCGTACGTATTTCGTCCGGCGACGCCAGCGGGGCACCCGCGCCCTGACCGGTCGCGGCGTTCCGGCTTCATGCCGGCCGCCGACTGCCGAACGGTCTCGACGCGCGCTCGTTCCCTCTCACATATCCGGTCACAGGCTTCAGAATGTTCGGCAAGCAAAAAAACACGCCACAGATCGATAACGCCACCGCGAAAAGCATCAATTTCGAGGTCAGTATTGCCGATATCGCAAAGCGCAGCGAAAAGCGCGCCTGGATGATCGCGTGGGTCGCGATCTTCATGGTCCTGATCATGTTGGGAGGTTTCATCTACATCCTCCCGCTGAAAAAAGAAGTGCCTTATCTGATCATGGCCGATGCCTTCACCGGACAAGCCACGGTGGCGACCCTGCGCGGCGACTTCAGCAGCCCGAAGAGCATCACCCAGAGCGAAGCGCTGAATCGCAGCAACGTCGCGCAGTACATCATCGGACGCGAATCGTTCGACTCCGCGATGATGGCATTGCGCGATTGGACGCTGATCAACAGCATGTCTTCGTCGAACGTGCGTGCCGGTTACGCGGCCATCCACGCGGCCGACAATCTGGAAAGCCCATACAAGGTCTACGGAAAGGACCGCTCGATCCGGGTGAAGATCCTCAGCATCCAGTTGGATCAGAGAGGGCAGGGCGAGAATGCCCGCAAGAGCGCGACCGTCCGCTACCAGCGTTCGATCTACAACAAGAAGAACGGTGCGACCGAGCCGCTCGACAGCAAGATCGCCCGGCTCGAGTTCACTTACAAAGCGAACCTGGAGATGGACGAGAAGCAGCGCTACGTCAATCCACTGGGTTTCCAGGTCACCGAATACACGGTGGACAACGATTTCGCGCCATCTCCGCCCGCCGAGGTCCCCGTTACGGCGCAGCAGCAGCCCGTGGCCGCCTACCCGGCGCAGCCCGGCGCACAGCCCTATCCCGGCCAACCCGCCCAGGCCTATCCGGCCCAGGGCCAACCCGTGCAAGGTCAGCCGGTCCAAGGCTATCCGGCCGCTCCTGATTTCGGCGAAGGCGGCGTTCCCACAGCGCAGCCGCAGCCGCAGAATCCAGCCGTTCCTGCAGGCACATATCCGCCGGCAGGTCAGCCGCAGGCTCCGGCCGTGCAGGCCCCCAATCAAGTCAATGGAGTAGGCAACAGATGAGTCGCTTGCATCGCTCTTGCTATGCGGTATTGCTCTGTGTCCTGGCGTCGATGACGCTGGCGACGCCGGCATTCGCACAGGTCATCGTCGAATACGAATACGAACCGGACCGGATCTACGAGGTGCGGACGGGTCTGGGCATCACCACCCAGATCGAGCTCAGTCAGAGCGAAGAGATTCTCGACTACAGCACCGGTTTCAATTCGGGCTGGGAGTTGAACCGGCGCGAGAATGTCTTCTATCTGAAGCCGAAGAATGTCGACGTCGACACCAACATGATGGTGCGTACCGCCACCCACTCCTATCTGTTCGAGCTCAAGGTCGTCGCGACCGATTGGACGGCGTTGGAACAGGCGAAACGTGCCGGCGTGCATTACAAGATCACCTTCAGCTATCCGAACAACACGGCGTTCTCGGCCGAGCAGTTGGCGGCCAGCAAGGCGGGGAACGCGCCGAAGCCGCGGACCAGCGAGATCGAGACTTCGCTCGACAAGGATCGCGCGTATTATTTCGATTATTCGTATTCGACCCGAACCAAGAACAAGTGGCTGGTGCCGGTCAACGTCTACGATGACGGACAGTTCACGTATATCAATTTGGCGAACATCAACCGTTTCCCGACTGGCGATTTCCCGGCCGTGTATGGCCGCGAACGCGAGGGCGGTGAGGATTTCCTGGTCAATACGACAGTCGAGGACAGTACCCTCGTCGTCCATGGCACCTATCCCTTCCTGGTCATCCGTCACGGGAAGAACGTCGTCGGTCTGAGAAGGAACAAGCAAAAGTGAACCAGAATCTGCCGCCGAACCCGCCGGGCCAGTCCGGCAACTATTCCGACAACCAGGGCAGCAATCCTTATTACAGCGCCCAGCAGTCGCAGGACCAGCCTGATCTCGATGCAGGCGCCCCGCAGCTCAAATCCGTCGACTCGCAGCGCGTCAACCGCAAGGCCTTGATGTTCCTCGCCGGTATCGTTGCGCTGCTGGTATTGATGACGATCATCGTCATCAAGAATGCTTCTTCCGACAAGGAAGAGGCCGTCGAGAAGCCGCGCGAGGAAAAAGTCGTCATTCCGGAACTGCCGAAAGGCACGAATACGGCCGGAAGCCCCGACTTCGCCGAACTGCAGCAGGAACCGCAGCCGGTACCGATCCAGGAACTGCCGCCGTTGCCGCCGGAAGAGCCGACGCGCGCCGCGCAGAACCGCACGGGACCGCGCGATGACTATCGCGATCCGCCTGCGCCCGCCGGGCCGCAGGGCCCGACATTGGCCGAGCGCCGCATGGGTGCCGGCGGAGAAGGTGGCGGGCGCATCAGTGGTGCTGGCGGCCCCCCGGGGCAGGACCAGAACGCACAGGTGCTGGACGCCATGCTCGACAACCTGAGGAGCGCCCAGCAGCAGGCCAACGGTGGTGCGCCGCAGGCGGCGGCCGGACAGGCGCGCGACACCGCCACCAAGGTGAGCATCGCCCAATACCTGCGTAATCCCGACACGCTGCTGGTCCGTGGCACCTACATTCGTTGCGTGCTCGAGACGCGGATCGTCACCGACTACCCGGGCTACACCTCGTGCATCGTCACCGAGCCCGTGTATTCGATCAACGGACGCAAACTGCTGCTTCCGAAGGGATCGAAAGCGCTCGGACGCTATCAGGGCGAGCCCACCGGCCCGCGTGTCGCCGTCATCTGGGACCGCATCACGACGCCGAACGGCCTGGACGTCACCCTCGAAGGCCCCGGTGTCGACAATCTCGGCGGCTCCGGCCATCCGGGCGATTACAACGGGCACTGGTTCAGCAAGTTGAGTTCCGCCCTGATGATCAGCCTCATCAGCGACGTCTTCAAATACTACGCTGCGACGGAAGGTCCCGCGACCGACTCGGTCACCACTGGCGGCAACATCGTCACCCAACCCTTCGAGAGCAATACCGCGAAGACGACGGAGCGATTGGCCAACCAGGTGTTGAGCAAGTCGCTGGCCCGTCCGGCCACGGTCACGATCAATCAAGGCACGGTGCTGAATATCTATGTCGCGGGCGACGTCGATTTCTCCGGCGTTGTTGCGCGTCGTTGATCGCTTCCACTAGCGATCAACAGCAGTACTGACCCGTCTCCATGGATATCGACAACTCACCGATCGCCAACGTTTCCAACGATTTTCTGGAGTACCAGTACAGTGTGCTCGGCATCCTCGAGTACATGAGCTCCCCGGAAGTCACCGAAATCTGCATCAACAAGCCAGGTGAGCTGTACCTGGAGACGAACAAAGGGTGGCGGCACGTCGAAGTGCCGTCGCTCACTTTCGAGCGGGCGCGGCAGTTCTGCACCGCCGTCGTCAACGAAAGCAATACCGGCCAGCGCATCACCGACGTCGATCCGGTGGTGTCGCTGACGTTCCCGACCGGCCAGCGTGCCCAGTTCGTGATCCCGCCGGCATGCGATGCAGGCAAGACATCGATCACCATCCGCTTGCCGGCCAAGCGGAACTTCACGCTGCAGAGCTACGAGGAAAGCGGCTTCTTCAAACAGATCCTCGAGGGCGCTCCGGAAATCAGCGATCACGACCGCGAGCTGCTGGAGTTGCGCGCGGAGCGGAACTACGCGGAATTCTTCAAGAAAGCGGTGCTGTACAAGAAGAATGTGGTGGTCGCCGGCGCGACCGGCAGCGGCAAGACCACGTTCATGAAATCGCTGGTGGGCCATATTCCGCACGAAGAGCGCCTGGTCACCATCGAAGACGCCCGCGAACTGTTCATCGAACAGCCGAACATCGTGCATCTGCTGTATTCCAAGGGCGGCCAGAGCGCCAGCAACGTCACCGCCAAGACATGCATGGAAGCCTGTCTGCGCATGAAGCCCGACCGGATCATCCTGGCCGAGCTTCGCGGCGACGAGGCGTTCTACTTCATCCGCAACTGCGCGTCCGGCCATCCGGGCTCGATCACGAGCTGCCATGCCGGCAGCACTGCGCAGACCTGGGACCAGCTCGGATTGATGGTCAAGGCGTCGACCGAGGGCTCCGGTCTGGAATTCGAAGTGATCAAGCGCCTGCTGATGCTGACCATCGATATCGTCGTCCACATCAAGGCGCATGCGGGCCGCCGTTACATCACCGGCATCGATTACGATCCCAAGCGCATGCTCGGCCTCTGAATCAACCGTCGAATCCTCCGTATTCGTGGGGGCCGCCCCGCGTCGAAATCAGCGACGATCGACTTCCGGTATTTCAGTAACGCTCTTCTTCCAGTGTCGTCGTACCGTCGCGATCCGTGCGGATCCTGATCCAGCGGTCGTATTCGTCCTCGCGCAGCGGCGCGACTTCGCATCCGCACAATGCGCCCGCGATCGCGGGAACGGTGTTGCTGTGACCGACCACCAGAACCCATCCCGAGGCATGGGCGCTCCGCAGTCGCGCAGCGAGTTCCGCAGCAGCCGTCGATGCATCGTAGGTGCGAACGTCAAGACCATGTGCGCGCGCGGTCGGCGCGGCAGTCGACTGCGTGCGTCGATAGCCGGTGGCGTACACCGCCGACACGCGCGCATCGGCCAGGCGCCCGGCCACACGCTGCGCCCGCGCATGGCCCGATGCGGTCAGCGTCGGATCTTTCGGGTCGTCCGTGGCTTTTTCGGCGTGACGAACAACCACGAAAATCGTTTCGCCTGCTGTTGCAGCGGGTGTCGTGGTGGGGGAGGGAAACGTCGCGCAGCCGAAGGCCAGTGCCGACAATGCCAGCGCCGTGATCCGTGTGCGTAGCGATGCGTGCGTCATGATGTGATCTTCAGTGTCGCGAGCAGCCCGCGAGCGGCCTGCAAACGCGAGGTGGCATCCGGCAGATCGAGCTTGATCCGCAGTTTGTCCGGCCCATCCATCTGGTAATGCTTCGGCTGGCCTTGGATCAGACGAATCACCGACATCGGGTCGACGTTGGGCTTTTCGACGAACTGGATGCGTCCGCCGGTCGCGCCCAGATCGAGTTTGCGAATGCCCAGTCCGGTCGCGTCGAGCTTGAGTTCGGCGGTGGCGAACAGATGCTTCGCCGGATCCGGGAGCAATCCGAAGCGATCGATCATTTCCACCTGCAGTTCGCGCAGCGCATCGACATCGCGCGCGCTGCTCACGCGCTTGTACAGGGTGAGGCGCGTATGCACGTCGGGCAGATAATCGTCCGGAATCAACGCAGGGATATGCAGATCGACATCGGCGCCACGATGATCGTGAAGATCGAGACCGAGCGCATCCACGCCGGGCAGCTTGCCTTGCTTGATGCTGCGGACCGCGCGTTCCAGCAGTTCGGTGTACAGCGAAAAGCCGACTTCCGCCATCTGCCCGCTCTGATCCTCGCCGAGCAGTTCGCCCGCGCCACGGATTTCCAGATCGTGGGTGGAGAGCGTGAAGCCCGCGCCGAGTTCGTCCATCGATGCGATCGCATCCAGTCGCTTGCGCGCATCCGCAGTGATGGTGCGGCCGTCGGGAATCACCAGATAGGCATAGGCGCGATGGTGCGAACGACCGACTCGGCCGCGCAGCTGGTGCAACTGCGCGAGCCCGAATTTGTCGGCGCGATTGATGACGATGGTGTTGGCGTTCGGGATGTCGATGCCGGATTCGATGATCGTCGAGCACAGCAGCACATTGAAACGCTGCTTGTGGAAATCGAGCATCACCCGTTCCAGTTCGCGCTCGGGCATCTGCCCATGGGCGATGCCGATCCGCGCCTCCGGTACCAGGGCTTCGAGTTCGCGCTGCATGCGGCCGATGCTTTCGACATCGTTGTGCAGGAAATACACCTGGCCGCCGCGCGACAGTTCGCGCTGGAAGGCTTCGCGCAACTGGGTGTCGTCCCATGGCACCACGAAGGTCTGCACCGCGAGCCGGTGCGCGGGCGGCGTGGCGATGATCGACAGATCGCGCAGCCCGGTCATCGCCATGTTCAGCGTGCGCGGAATCGGCGTTGCGGTGAGGGTCAACAGATGCACGTTGGCGCGCAGCGCCTTCAGCGCTTCCTTCTGGCGCACGCCGAAGCGCTGTTCTTCGTCGACGATGACCAGCCCCAGATCCTTGAACTTCACGTCGCCCTGCAACAGGCGGTGGGTGCCGACGATCACATCGATCCGGCCGTCGGCCAGTTTTTCGATTTCGGCCTTGATCTCTTTCGTCGACTTGAAGCGCGACAGCACTTCGACCTTGAGTGGCCAGTCGGCGAAGCGGTCGCGCATCGTGCGGTAGTGCTGTTCGGCGAGCAGCGTGGTCGGTACCAGCACTGCGACCTGTTTGCCGCCGATCGCCGCCGCGAACGCAGCGCGTACCGCGACTTCGGTCTTGCCGAAACCGACATCGCCGCAGACCACGCGATCCATCGGCCGCGATGACGCGAGATCGCGCAAGACCGCTTCGATCGATGCCAGCTGATCGGGGGTTTCCTCGAACGGGAAACTGGCGGCGAAGGGTTCGTAGCTGGCGCGATCGACGTCCAGCGCCAGCCCTGCGCGCGCGTGGCGTTTCGCCTGGATTTCGAGCAGTTCCGCCGCGACATCGCGGACTTTCTCGGCGGCTTTCTTTTTCGCCCTGGCCCAGGCTTCGCCGCCGAGCGAATGCAGCGGTGCGGTTTCCGGCGACGCGCCGGAATAGCGGCTGACCAGATGCAGTTGGGTGACCGGCACGTACAGGCGGTCGCCCTTGGCGTATTCGATGTCGAGGTATTCGCCGAGCTGGCCGCCCGCTTCGAGCGTGATCAGTCCGCGATAGCGACCGACGCCGTGATCCTCGTGCACCACCGGTGCGCCTTCGCTCAATTCGCCGAGGTCGCGGATGATCGCTTCGGGCTCGCGGCCGGCACGCTTGCGGCGACGCGGCTGCGAGGCGCGATCCGGGAACAGCTGGCGGTCGGTGACGACGACCCAGGGCACTGTTGCATCGACCGCGAAACCGTTGTCGAGCGGTGCGACCGCGATGAAGGCCTTCTCGACGGCGCCGCTGGCGACCGCTTCGATGAAGGCCTGGAAGTTGGCGACCACACGCGGACGCAGGTCCACCGCCTGCAGCACTTCGAGCAGCGCTTCGCGGCGACCGGCCGAGTCCGCAGCGATGAGCAGCCGCCCCGGATAGGCCGACAGGAACGATGTCAGCGCCGCTGCCGGTGCCGAGTCCTTCGCCACGAGCGGCAGATCCGGTGCCGGCCGGGTGCCCGTCGCCAGGGATTCATCGCGACGCGGATGAGCTTCGCCGCAGATTTCGATGCGTTGGCCCCGGTTGAGCGTTTCGCGCAGCGTGTCCGGCGGCAGATAGAGTTCCGCAGGCGGCAACAGCGGTCGCTCGATATCGTGTCGGCGCTGTTCGTAGCGTTCGCCGGTGGTGCGCCAGAAGTGATCGGCGGCTTCGTTCACGCCTTCGCCGAGGATCGGAAGCGCGTGTTCGGTGAGGTAATCGAACAGGGTCGCGGTGCGCTCGAAGAACAGCGGCAGGTAGTACTCGATGCCGGCCGGCGTCAGCCCGGCTTTCAGATCCTGGAACAGACCGCTGCGGCGGGTGTCGATATCGAAGCGGTCGCGCAATGTGTCCATCGCGCGCTGCAGCGCATCGCCTTCCATCGGCACTTCGCGGCCGGGCAGCATCTGCACCGACTCGTATTTCTCCAGCGAGCGCTGCGATTCCGGGTCGAAGGCGCGGATCGTGTCGATCTCGTCGTCGAGCAACTCGATGCGATAGGGTTCTTCGGCGCCCATCGGATAGATGTCGAGCAGTCCGCCGCGCACCGCGAAATCGCCGGGATCGAACACCTGCGGCACGTTGCGATAGCCGGCGCCTTCGAGCCTGCGCTTTTCCGCATCCATGTCCAGCCGCTGGCCGACGCGCACATCGAAACTGCCGCCGACCAGGTGCGCCAACGGCGCGAGGCGCTGCATCAGCGTCTGCACCGGCACCACCACCACGCCGCGCTGCAGCGTCGGCAGGCGGTGCAAGGCGGCGAGCCGCTGCGACACGATGTCGGGATGCGGGCTGAACTGGTCGTAGGGCAGGGTTTCCCAATCGGGGAAATGCATCACCGGCAGCGGGTCGTTCGTGCCGGTCAGGGTGCGCAGATCGTGTTCGAGCTGATGCGCAGACTGGTTGTCGCGCACGATCGCCAGCAGCGGGCCGTCGTGCGCACGCGCGACGCGCTGGATCGTCCATGCCAACGCGCTCGCACTTGCCGGTGCACGCCACCATGCGCGCGACTGCCCGGATTTCGGCAACAGGGCGGAGTGGGGGTCGGGTACGGATGCGGAAGAGGACACGGTGCCTTGGAGGGTGCAGCGGGCGGCTAGGTTAGCCCTGGTGGATCGTGGCGTCACCTTGCTTGGCATGGATCTCCGGGCGCAGGTCGTGTTTCCTGTCGGAAGCCGCCGCTATGATGCGTCGGGTCGGCGCCCCTGCTGCTTCGACCGCGCCGCCTGCCGGAAGATGGCACCGGTGTCGCGACCCCGTTGTTCCCCGTGTTCCCGACGTTCTTTATGGAGGAAGGCCATGACTCACCCGATGCGCAAGTCCACGTCCCGTCGTTTCGTACTGGCGGCCACGTTCCTGGCCACTGCGGCGGTATCGCTGTCGGCCCTGGCCTATTGGCCATGGGAGCAGATATCCGTCACCAGCCATTACGACAGCAACGGCAGTCTGGTCGGGGTCGAGGCCGTCGGCGCCTGCGGATTCCCGCTGGTAGGCGAAACCGGCGCCGGTTCAAGCCAGCGGATGTATCGCTGCGATCAGGTCGATCAGATCGAAATGCCCTTCTGATCGTGCTGGGACGATGACGGCGCGTCCGGTCGGGACGATATGCGCGCCGTCGTCGTTTATCCGGATACCGGAGCCTGCGCCAGGTCCAGCGTCACCCGCACGAGCCCCGGCGAGTCCGAGGTTTCGCGATGGAAGCCCAGCGAATGCACGAGCGCCAGCATCGCGGTGTTGTGCTCCAGCACCTCGCCGTAGAGTCGCGTGAGTTGCTTGCGTCGTGCCCAACGCACCAGTCGCAGCATCAAGTGCCGGCCGAGGCCCATGCCGCTGATGAAATGGCTGACGAGAATGGCGAACTCGGCTTCGCGGGTATCCGGTGTGATCGCGACTCTCGCCACTGCGCCGATCAGCGCTTCGCCGGCAGGCATCGGTTCGGACACCACCAGCGCGAATTCGCGTTCCGGGTCCGGTCGACAGAGCTTGTCGGCGGTCTCCGGGGTCAATTCCTTGATCGCGTAGAGAAAGCGCTGGCGGATCTCATCGGGGCGCAGCAGGCCGAAACCGAGGCGTAGCGGCTCCGCGTCTTCGGGCCGGATCGGCCGGATCAGTACCTCACGGCCATTGAGCAGCCGTTTGTACTCGTGCCAGGGTGGGAGTCGGTCGCGGTGTTTCACTGCCCTATCTTGGCACGGGGAAGATGAAGCTATGCTCTAGGCATGAAGCCCGAATCGTTACGCGCCGTGGCCGGTGCCTGGCCCGGCGTCACCGAAGACATCAAATGGGGTGCGGACCTCGTGTTTTCCGTGGTCGGCAAGATGTTCTGCGTGCTGGATACCGGCGGCAGCGGTCGCCTGAGCTTCAAAGTCGAGGATGAGCGGTTCCTTGAGCTGACGGAACGTCCCGGCGTGATCCCCGCGCCCTATCTGGCCCGGGCCCGCTGGGTCAGCGTCGTCGAGCCGCGCGTCTTGGCCGAGGCGGAGTTGCATGCGCTGTTGCGTCGCAGTTATGAGCTGGTGCGCGCCAAGTTGCCCAAGGCTGAGCAGCGACGACTGGCCGCAATGGACGTGTCCAGGAACTGAGGGCGTGGCAACCGAGGGTCAGGCAGGTTTCGGCGCATTGGGCTTGCGCAGCCTGGAAACCGCAGTGACCGCGGCGACCACGATCGCACCCGCGCCGATACCCACGGCCGCATCGAACAGCATCGTCACCAGCCAGCCGAAGCTCCCGGCGTTGTAGGCTTCGATGAAGTGGTGCAGCGGCGCGATGCCATGGACCAGGATGCTGCCGCCGACCAGAAACATGGCCGCGGTACCGGCGATCGACAGGAATTTCATCAGGTACGGCGCGCCACGCAGGATCATGCCGCCGAGACTGCGCTTGAGTTTCGCCAATCCGCTTTCACGCGTGTCGCGATTGAGCAGCAGACCGAGATCGTCCAGCTTGACGATGCCGCCGACCAGGCCGTACACGCCGACGGTCATGATCAGCGCGATCGCCACCAGCACGGCCAGCTGCCGCGTCAAATCCTGCTGCGCCACCGTGCCCAGCGAAATCACGATGATTTCGGCCGACAGGATGAAATCGGTGCGGATCGCGCCTTTGATCTTGTCTTTTTCGAACGCGACCATGTCGACCTGTTCGTCGGCGACCGCTTCGATCAGTTCGACGTGGTGCTTGTCGTCCTCGGCCTTGCTGTGAAGGAACTTGTGCGCCAGCTTCTCCACGCCTTCGTAGCAGAGGAACGCACCGCCGAGCATGAGCAGCGGCGTGATCAACGGGACATTCATCCCGCGCGAATGCAGCCAGTGCTCCAGGGCGCTGATCGCCAGCGCGGCCGGCACCAGGATCGCCTTGTTGACCATGGAGCCCTTCGCCACGGCCCACACCACCGGCAATTCGCGGTCGGCGTTGACGCCGGAAACCTGTTGCGCGTTGAGCGCCAGATCGTCGCCGAGGACACCGGCGGTCTTCTGGGTGGCGACCTTGGTCATCACCGACACGTCGTCGAGCAAGGTGGCGATGTCGTCGATCAGGGCGAACAGGCTGGAACCGGCCATGGCGAAGGTCAGTGGAAACGGGCCTAGGATTTTCGCATAGACGCCGCGTCGCCGGAGATCGGGCGGATCGCCACGCCAGCGTTCAGGCCGCTTCGCGCAGCCATTCGACCCGGGAAGACGCGCCGGGCTCGCCGAGCGCATTGCGAAGCGCCCCGACGCTGGCCTGCAGCCGGCGGTCGAACTGCCACGGCGCATTGAGGATCAACAGGCCGCTGCCGTTCATCCGCAGCGGCGAGTCGTCCGCGCGCACCAGCAGTTCGCACAGCAGGACCGATTTCGCGTGCAGCGTCGCGGCGCTGCGATAGAACGGCATCAGCGTGCTGCGTCGTTTGATCGGATACCACAGTGCATACACGGCCTGCGGCCAGCGTTCCAGCGCATCCTTCAGCGCGGTCCGCGCGGTGTCGAACTCGTCGAGCTGGGTTTCGTAGGGCGGATCGATCAGCACCAGGCCGCGCGCGAATTTCGTCGTGCCGATCTTCGGCGGCAGCAGCGCACACATCGCCGCGTAGCCGTCGCGGGCATGCACGGCGATCCGCATGTCGCAGCCGAGATTGTGTTTCAACAGCGCCGCTTCCTCGTCGCGCAATTCGCAGCAGGCGATGCGGTCCTGGTCGCGCAGCGCATGCGCCAGCAGCCACGGCGAGCCGGGGTAGGCGAGGGGCTGGCCGGTCTCCGCGCGACAGGTGGCGACCGCCGCGAGATAACGGGCGATCGCGGGATCCTGCGGCGGCTTGTCCAGAAGCCGGTTGATGCCGCCGCTGGCTTCGCCGGTCTTCATCGCTTCTGCCCCATCCAGCAGATACACGCCGGCGCCGGCATGGGTATCCAGCGCATACAGCGGCGCCGGTTTCGCGGCCAGCGCGTCGCACAGGGCCAGCAGCGCGACGTGCTTGAGCGCATCGGCGTGGTTGCCGGCGTGGAAGGCGTGACGGTAATTCATGCGGTGTGGTTCATGCGGCGGCGCGGATGCGAGCCCGTCATGGTATGCGAATCCCCGGCCGTGAACGGCCTACAATGCCCGACGCCGCCTTTCCGACGCCCGCCATGGCCGCCACGCCGACCATCCTCATCGCCGAAGACGAAACCGCGATCGCCGAGACCGTGCTCTATGCGCTGCGCAGCGAGGGTTTCACGGCCGAGCACGTGCTGCTGGGGGGCGAAGTCGCGCCGAAAGTGCGCGCTGGCGGGATCGATCTGGTGGTGCTGGATGTCGGCCTGCCGGACATCACCGGCTTCGAGGTCTGCCGTACGCTGCGGACCTTCAGCGAAGTGCCGGTGATCTTCCTCACCGCGCGCGACAGCGAGATCGACCGCGTGGTCGGTCTGGAGCTGGGCGCCGACGACTATGTGGTGAAGCCTTTCTCGCCGCGCGAACTGGTGGCGCGGGTGCGCGCGCGGCTGCGTCGGCGCGTGCAGACCGAGACCGCGAGCTGGCAGGCGCAGGGGACGTTCGAGATCGATCGCGAAGGCAAGCGCATCCGCTACTGCGGCCATGCGCTCGATCTCACCCGCTACGAATACGGGCTGCTCGAAGTCCTCATGCACCGTCCGGGTGCGGTGCTGTCGCGGACGCAGTTGATGGACCGGGTGTGGGCGGATGCACTGGAAAGCGGCGACCGCACCGTCGACACGCATATCAAGACCCTGCGCGCGAAGCTGCGCAGCCTGAATGAGCAGGACGATCCGATCCGTACCCATCGCGGCCTGGGCTATTCGCTGGACATCGGTGGATGACGGCGGCGCGGACGTGAACATCACGACATGAGGATCGGTCTTCGCATCCTGCTCGGTTATTTCCTGATCGTGGCGCTGGCCGCGCTGCTGCTGGGTCGCGTGTTCCTGCAGGAAGTGAAGCCCGGCGTGCGCCAGGCGATGGAAGACACCCTCGTCGATACCGCCAATCTGCTGGCGGAGCAGGCCAAGGACGATCTGATCGCCGGACGCATCGACGACGGCCGTTTCGCCGCGCACGTGCGCGCGCTGACCGATCGCGACCTCGGCGCCGAAATCTGGGGCTTCACCAAGCGCAAGGTCAGCACCCGCATCTATGTCACCGATGCGCGGGGGATCGTCGTGTTCGATTCCAGCGGACAGGATGTCGGCAAGGATTATTCGCGCTGGAACGATGTCCATCTCACCTTGCGCGGTCGTTATGGAGCGCGCTCCTCGCGCAGCGACCCGAACGACGAAGCCAGTTCGGTCATGCATGTGGCCGCGCCGATCATCGTCCGCGACGGCGGAACCTCTCGCATCGTCGGCGTGCTGACCGTCGCCAAGCCCAACCAGACCATCGCGCCGTTCATCGCCCGCAGCCAGGGCGTGATCCTGCGCTGGGGGTCGGTGCTGCTCGGCGCGGCATTGGTGATCGGTCTGCTGGCGGCGTGGTGGCTGTCGCGCCAGCTCGGCGCGCTGCGCCGTTACGCCGATGCGGTCACTGCCGGCGAACGCGCGACTCCGCCCGACAGCGCGGGTGAATTCGGCGATCTCGGCCGTGCGCTGGAAACCATGCGCGCCAGACTCGAAGGCAAGCAGTACGTCGAGCAGTACGTCCACGCGCTGACCCACGAACTCAAAAGCCCGCTCGCGGCGATCCGCGGCAGCGCCGAACTGCTGCAGACCGCCGACAGCGCCATTGCGCCGATGCCTGCGACGGACCGCGCGCGTTTCGTCGCGACGATCCGCGCCCAGAGCGAGCGCATGGCCGAGATGATCGACAAGCTGCTGGCGCTGGCGGCGGTGGAGCATCGGCAGCGGATCGAGCAGCCGCAGCCGGTCGATATGCGCGTCATCGCCGACGAAGCCGCGGAACGGATCGCGCCGAAATACGCGCAGGCGTCGCTGAGGTTGAGCATCGTCGCAGATGCCGACGCGCGTGGCCTGCGTGTCTCCGGCGATCCGTTCCTGCTGCGGCAGTCGCTGCTCAATCTGCTCGACAACGCGGCGGATTTCGCGCCGAGCGGCAGCGAGGTCGAGCTGCATCTGCGGCGCGAAGCGGGCGGTCTCATCGTCGAGGTGCTGGATCGGGGCCCGGGCGTGCCGGACTACGCGCTGGAACGTACATTCGAGCGCTTCTACTCGCTGCCGCGCCCGGACGGCAGCAGCCGCAGCAGCGGCCTGGGGCTATGTTTCGTCGCCGAGGCGGTGGAGCTGCATGGCGGCGGCGTCGCATTGGCCAATCGCGAAGGCGGCGGCGCAGCGGCCAGCTTGAGTTTGCCCGCCCTCTGATCGAAGCGGATCCGTCGAGCGAATCGCCCACAGGGAATCCTCCTGCTGCTTCACTTCGGCTTCACACAGCCGCCATCGCCGCCCCGCATGCCTTGTCGACACTGGCGCCGTCCACAACGTCGGAGGCCGACATGCGATTGTTCCTGAAGATTCTCATGGTGATTGGATTGACCATCGCCATTCTCGTTCCGCTGCTGATGATCCGCGGCACCATCCAGGACCGGCAGAATTACCGTCGTGAGGCGGTGCAGACCGTCGCGCGCAGTTCGGCGGGCGCGCAGGCGCTCTCGGGGCCGGTGCTGATGGTGCCGTACACCGAGCTGGTCGAAGTCGAGGAGAAGGACAACCAGGGGTTCACCCGCAAGGTGCGGCGCGAAGACAGCGGGCTCTGGATGTTCTTCCCGGAGACCCTGGAAGCCAAGGGCACGATGAAACCGATCGTGCGCAAGATCGGCCTGCATGAAGTGCGCAAATACGAATTCGCGACTCGGCTCCATGCGGAATTCAAGGCCACCGTTCCCAGCGACGCCGACGCGCTCGCGCCGCGCAGGATCGGGCAGCCGTATCTCAGCTACGCCATCGCCGATGTCCGCGGCGTGGTCGGTCTGCAGACGCTCACGATCAACGGCAAGGACGTCGAACTGCTGCAGGGCCCGGGCAGCGGCGACGGCGGCGGTCTGCACGCGCGACTACCGGTGACCGTGGCCGGCGGTGCGATCGTCCTCGACAGCCAACTCGATTTCACCCTCGAAGGCACGGAATCGCTGGCGATCGCGCCGTTGGCCAAACGCAACATCATCACCATCGACTCGCCGTGGCCGCATCCGCTGTTCAACGGCGATTTCCTGCCGCGCAAGCGCACGATCGACGGCAAGGGCTTCCATGCGGAGTGGGAAATCTCTTCGCTGGCGACCAATGCGCAGGCGCAGTACATCGGCGGTTCGCGGGTGCCTGGCATGGCGCCCGCTGGATCGGCGGATGCCGAGAACAATGCCGAAACGGTGTCGGGCCTGGATGCCATCGGCGTGTCGCTGGTCGAACCGGTCAACATCTATTCGCAGGCCGATCGCGCCAGCAAGTACGGCATCCTGTTCGTGCTGCTGACCTTCGTCGGCTTCTTCATGTTCGAGCTGATCAAGCAGCTGCGGATCCACCCGATCCAGTACGGCCTGGTCGGCCTGGCGCTGGCGATCTTCTTCCTGCTGCTGGTGGCGCTGTCCGAGCACATGGAATTCGGCAAGGCGTATCTCGTCGCCAGCGCGGCGTGCATCGGCCTGCTGGGCTATTACGTCAGTCATGTGCTGCGCTCCTGGCTGCGCGGTTTCGGCTTCGCCGCGATGCTGTCCACGCTGTACGGCGCGCTGTACGGGCTGCTGATCTCCGAGGACAACGCGATGGTGCTTGGTGCGGGCCTGCTGTTCCTGATCCTCGCCGCGATCATGGTGGTCACCCGCAAGATCGACTGGTACAGCGTCGGCACGGCGAATCCGCCGCCGCTGCCGCGCAGCTGATCGTTTCCACGTTGTTCCTGGACGCCGCGGGCCTCATGCCCGCGGCGTTTTCTTTGGCATAGAATCGACGCATGACTTCGAATGCGCCCGATCATTCCCGCATCCAGATCCGCCGTGTCGCAGGCGTCGAGATCCATCCGCATCTCGACGCGGTCGCCGCGCTGCGGATCGCCGTGTTCCGCGACTGGCCGTACCTCTACGACGGCGATCCCGGCTACGAACGCGAGTATCTCGATGCCTATGCCCGCTCCGCCGACAGCGTCTTCGTGCTTGCCTTCGATGGCGACGCGGTGATCGGCGCCTCCACCGGATTGCCGCTGGCGGACGACTCGGCCGAGTTCCGCGCACCGTTCGAAGCGGCAGGCATCGATGTGTCCAAGGTGTTCTATTTCGGCGAATCCGTCCTGCTGCCGGCATATCGCGGTCGCGGCATCGGTCATGCGTTCTTCGATCATCGCGAAGCGCATGCGCGCGCGCTCGACCGTTTCGAACTTGCCGCTTTCTGCGCGGTGGATCGCGATGCCGACGACCCGCGTCGCCCGGAAGGACATCGCGGCAACGAGGTGTTCTGGACAAAGCGCGGCTACGCGCGCCGGCCGGAGATGACGATGCGCCTGCACTGGAACGAGACCGGTCGCGGAGAGATCGAACATGCACTGACGTTCTGGACGCGCGCCCTGGAACAGGCGCCTGACGCATGAAGATCGCGGTTGCGAAATATCCCATCGGCGCGCCGCGACGTTTTGACGATTTCGCGGAAAAGCAGAGCCTCTGGCTTCGTGAGGCCGCTTCTGCGGGTGCAAACATCGCCGTGCTGCCGGAATACCTGTCGCTGGAACTGGGCGCGATCTTCGAGGCACCGATCCGGGACGACTTGCATGCTTCGCTCGCCGCGATCCAACGTTATCGCGGGGCATGGCTCGCTCTGTATTCGGCGCTGTCGCAAGAGACCGGCATGCGCATCGTCGCCGGTACGTTCCTGCTCGACACCGGGAACGGCCGTTACCGTAATCGTGCGGATCTGTTTTCGCCGGAGGGCGGCGCGGTCTGGCAGGACAAGCTGCAGCTGACCGGCTTCGAGAAGAAGACCGGAGTGATCGATGGTGGCGATGCGCTGAAAGTGTTCGATTTCGACGGCGTGCGCGCGGGGATCGCGATCTGCTACGACATCGAATTCCCGCTGCCGGTACGTGCGCAGTGCGAGGCCGGCGCGCACTTGCTGTTGGTGCCCAGTTGCACCGATACCTTGGCGGGCGCAACGCGCGTGCGCGTGGGATGCCTTGCGCGCGCGCTGGAAAACCGCAGTTTCGTCGCCAAGGCGGTGACCACCGGAGCAGCCGAGTGGAGCCCTGCGCTGGATATCAATACCGGCGAAGCGGCGGTGTACGCGCCGATGGATGTCGGTTTCCCGGTCGACGGCATCCTGGTCGCGAGCAATGAGGGCGCAGGCTGGTCGTATGCCGATATCGATGTCGCGCAGCTCGACGGCAGCCGTGCACAGGCGCAGGTCGCGAACGATCGCGATTGGCGTGGGCAGCTCGCGCCGCAGTTGTTGCAGGCGACGGTCGAGCGCTGTTCGTAGGGCGGGCCTTGGCCCGCCGTTGCGGCGTTTCCGCTCGCTTCAAACCATGACCGGAGTGGCTTCGATCATTCGATCCGCAACTGCAATATTGCAACGGCGGGCCAGGGCCCGCCCTACGCGTGCATCATCGCGTTCTCGCGCAGCCAGATCGAGCCCAACGCCAAAGCACTTCCGATGCCCGTCGCCGCGAGCACGTCGCTCGGGTAGTGCAGGCCGAGTACCACGCGCGAGACGGCGACGCTGGCGGTGAACGGAATCAGCAGCCATGCCAGCCCGGGAAAGCAGGACAAGCTGACGATGGTGAAGGCCACCGCGTGCAGCGTGTGGCCCGAGGGAAAGCTGAATTCATCCAGCGGCGCGACCCAGGCGCGGATACGCAGATCGGAAGCGCAGGGGCGGGGGCGGCGCGTCCAGCGCTTCAATGCCTTGTAAAGGGCCAATGACACCAGGCCGATCGCGGCGAGATGCAGTGCCGCGAGCATCCCGTTGTTGCCGCCGAACAACGCCAGTCCGGCCATCAGCGCGTACCAGAACACGCCATCTCCGAGGCGGCTGATCAGCGAGAAGAAGCGCCTGGTCGCGAGGCGTCCGCACAGCGCGTTCGCGCGCAGGCACCACTCCGATTCATTCGTGCGCAACCGGCGACGCAACAAGCTGTTGTTCATGACGTTTCCCCGCATGGGCCAGGCGTTGGAGGATCGTGTCGAAATCGGCGGCGACCTGTTCGGGGCGCAGGACGCTGATCGCATCGCGTGCGGCCAGCCGCATCTGCGCGCGCAGGTTTCCGTCCGTGGCGATCCGCACGGATGCGCGAACGAATGCATCGTCGCCGTCCGCGCTGTCGTTCGCGACGGCGGCGCCGTGCTCGCCGTCGCGCAGGCATTCGCGCGCCGCGCCGTAATCGAAGGCGACGGTGGGTACGCCGCTGGCCATCGCTTCGAGGGTGACATTGCCGTAGGTTTCGCTGCGGCTGGGAAACAGGAAAAGGTCGCTGCTCGCGAAATGCCGCGCCAACGCTTCGCCACGCTGCAGGCCGCAGAACACGAAGTCGGGATTCTCCTTCGCAAGCGTTTCGCGCGCGGGTCCGTCGCCGACCCAGACGAAGCGCGCGGCGGGGCACTGTTTCTGGATCTCACGGAATGCGCGCACCGCGAGACCGAGATTCTTCTCCGGTGCGATCCGTCCGAGATGGATCACTGCAAGATCCTCGGCACGCAGCCCCCAGGACGCCCGCAGCGGATCGTCGCGATGCATGGGATGGAATTGCGTGCTGTCTACCGCGCGCGGCAACCTCACCGGGTGCAGAAAATCCATCGAACGCAGCTCGTCCTGCAATTCCTCGGTCGGCACCAGCGTTGCGCTCGCGCTGTTATGGAAGCGACGCATCCAACGCAATGCCAACGGCTGCAGGAACGGCACGCCATAGTCGCGCATGTAGCGATCGAACCGCGTGTGGAAGCCGGTCGCCGCAGGAATATGCAGCGACCGCGCCGCGCGCAGCGCCGACCACCCCAATGGGCCTTCCGTGGCCACATAGATCGCATCCGGGCGGTGCAGGTTCCACAGGGAGACGAGTGTTCTGGTCGCCGGCAGGCCGAAGCGCAAGCCGGGATAACGGGGGAGTGAAAGGCCTGGCACCAGATATTCGTGGGGGGCAGGCCGGTTGTGTCGCTTCTGTCGCGGGCGTACCACGCCGACGGTGTGTCCGCGTTCGCGCAGCCCATGTTCGAGACTCTGCACGGTCAACGCGACGCCATTGATCTCCGGCGGGTAGGTTTCGGTGACGATCGCGTAGCGCATCGGCGTCGCTCTTCGGTTTGACGAAGATTGAAGCCTGTCGATGAAACGACGGTGGCGTCCGGGTGACAGCGCGATGACGCGCCCCGGGATGGCGCGCGTGCTGAAGCGCGGCTCAGACGTCGAGATGCAGCTCGATGCCGAGCCCGGCGATGCCTTCGGGTTCGTGTTCGAGATCCGAACGCAGCAGGGGGCGCTTGTCCAACCAACTGCTCGACATCGAGATGGCAACGGTGATGCCGAGCACGCGCAGTTCCAGTTTCGGGATCGATTCGACCTCGTGCGAACGATGCAGCAGCACCGCGATACGCAGCAGCGCGGCGCAGCGACGCACCGGGGCCTGCAGGCGGTCCGGCAGGGCGTCCAGCGACTTGTTCGAGATGTTGCGGCGGTGGTTGCGTACCAGCGCGGCCAGGAAGAGTTGTTCCTGCCGCGAAAACCCGGCGATGTCCGAGTGTTCCAGCAGGTAGGCGCCATGGACGTGATACTGGCTGTGCGCGATGGCGAGTCCGATTTCGTGCACGCGCGCGGCCCAGGCCAGCATCCGCCGTTCGTCGTCGCCGAGGCTCCAGCGCGTCGCGACCTGGCCGAACAAGCGCAGCACGGTGTCTTCCACGCGCTTGGCCTGGGTGCGGTCGACGCCGTAGCGCTGCATCAGCGCGTCGATGGAAATATCGCGCGGATCGTCCACGCCGCCGCGACCGAGCATGTCGTAGAGCACGCCTTCGCGCATCGCCGCCTTGCTGACCATCATCCGTTCGAGGCCCAGCGTTTCGAACGCCGCTTCGAGCACCAGAATGCCGCCGGCGATGATCGGTTTGCGGTCGTCGGGCAATCCCGGCAACTGGATGTCCTCGATCCGGTCGGCGGCGAGCATGCGGTCGCGCACGATCGGCAGCGCTTCGGCGGTCACCGCGCCTTTGGTGAGTTTCATCGCGGCGCAGATGTCGCCGATGGCCTTGTTGGTGCCGGAGGAGCCGATCGCTTCCTGCCAGCCGAGCGCCCGATACAGCCCTGCGAACTGCTGGAATTCCGCTTCGATTTCGGTCAACGCGTCTTTCCAGCGCTTTTTCGACAGTTTGCCGTTGGGAAAGAAGCGCCGGGTGCTGGCGACGCAGCCGATCTGCAGGCTTTCGCGTTCGATGGTGTCGAAGCCCGAGCCGATGATGCATTCGGTGGAACCGCCGCCGATGTCGATCACCAGGCGCCGCTGCATCGGTTTTGGAGGCTGCGCGTGGGCGACACCGAGGTAGATCAGTCGCGCTTCTTCGCGACCGGACACCACTTCGATACCGTGGCCCAACGCGTGCTCCGCTGCGGCGAGGAATGCCTGCGGTTCGCGCAGCGCGCGCACCGTGTTGGTGGCGATCGCGCGGACGCAGTGCGGCGGGAGGTCGCGGATGCGTTGGCCGAAGCGCGACAGGCAGTCGAGTGCGCGCTCGCGGGCTTCCGCGTTCAATCCGCCCTTGCCGTCCAGACCATCGGCGAGGCGCACGCTCTCGCGCAGGCGGTCGATGATCCGCAACTGGCCCAGCACGGTGCGCGCCACGACCATGTGGAAGCTGTTCGAGCCCAGATCGATGGCGGCAAGAAAGTCGCCGTCCAGCGATGGGGCGGCGGTCGCACGGTCGGGAGAAGCGGATCGGTTCAAGCGGTGGGCCTGTAGCGGGACGTTGCTGTGCGAACGCCCGCGCAGCCTACCAACATGCTCCCGCGAACGGAACCGATCGCGCGTCGGCTTTCGATGCGCCGCGCTAAGACTTTAGCCGCACAGTCGGCAGCGCGGGCATCCGCCCGCCGCCGGGTCTGCCGGAAAACAGCGGGCTGAAGCCCGCCCTGCCTGCATACCGCTCAACCGCACAGTTTGGCCAGCAGCGTCGATTGCGCCGAATGCGGCATCGCATCGGCTTCGGGGGTCAGCTGCCGGTAGTTGCCGTCGGCCTGCAGCTCCCAGGCGTTGAGGTTGTCGAGGAGATAGTTGTCGAGCGACTCCTCCTTGACCCGGGCGGCCAGTTCCGGATCGAGGATCGGAAACCCGATTTCGACCCGGCGCAGCAGGTTGCGCTCCAGCCAGTCGGCGCTGGAGCAGAACAATTGCGGCTGGCCGTCATTGCCGAACCACCAGACGCGGCTGTGTTCGAGGAAGCGACCGACGATCGAGCGCACGCGGATGTTCTCGGACACGCCGGGCATGCCCGGACGCAGGGTGCAGGCGCCGCGCACGACCAGGTCGATGCGCACGCCGGCCTGCGAAGCGCGATACAGCGCGCGGATCACCTGCGGCTCGTTGAGCGCATTCATCTTGGCGACGATCCGCCCCGTTTTGCCGGTTGCCGCCAGCTTCGCTTCGTGCTCGATCCGCGCCAATACACTGGCGTGCAGCGTGAACGGCGACTGCAGCAGGCGCTTGAGCTTGATCGCAGGCGCAAGGCCCGAAATCTGCTGGAAGATCTGATGGACGTCGCTGCCGATTTCCGGGTTGGCGGTGATCAGTCCGAAGTCGGTGTAGGCGCGCGATGTGCCCGCGTGATAGTTGCCGGTGCCCAAGTGCGTGTAGCGGACGAGTTTGCGGCCCTCGCGGCGCACGATCAGCAGCATCTTGGCGTGGGTCTTGTAGCCGACCACGCCGTAGACCACCTGCACGCCCGCGTCCTGCAGCCGGTCGGCGAGACGCAGGTTGGCCTCTTCGTCGAAACGCGCGCGCAGTTCGATCACCACGGTCACGTCCTTGCCGTTGCGCGCGGCCTGGATCAGGTGCTCGACGATCGGCGAATCCTTCCCCGCGCGGTACAGCGTCTGTTTGATCGCCAGCACGTTCGGGTCTTCGGCCGCCTGCCGGATGAGTTCCAGCACGGGCGTGAACGCATCGAAGGGATGATGCATCAGCAGGTCGCCCGCAGCGGCGCGCTCGAAGATGGTTTCCATGTCCTTGAGCTGCCGCGATTGATACGGCGGGAATTTCAGGTCCGGGCGCTGCACCAGATCGTAGATTTCGATGGCGCGGTTGAGATTCACCGGGCCCTGGATGCGGTAGACCGCGTTCTCGGGCAGTTCGAAATTCTGCAGCAGCGTGCGCACGATGGGTTTTGGGCAGTCCGAAGCGATCTCCAGCCGCATCGCGCGCAGGTAGCCGCGACCGACCAGCTCATCGCGCAGCGCCAGCGCGAGGTTCTCGACTTCTTCCTCATCGACGATCAATTCGGAATTGCGGGTCACGCGGAACTGGTACGCGCCCTTCACGTCCATGCCGGGGAACAATTCGTCGACGAATGCCGACAGCACCGCGGACAGGAACACGAAATCGTGCTCGCCGCCCGAGGCGCGCTCCGGCAACTGGATGATGCGCGGCAGCGAGCGAGGCGCGCGAACGATGGCGAGATGGCCGGCGCGACCGAACGCGTCCTTGCCCTTCAGCACCACCACGATGTTCAGCGATTTGTTGAGGATCTTCGGGAACGGATGCGCGGGATCGAGGCCCAGCGGCGACAGCACCGGCATGATCTCGTCGCGGAAATACGCGCGCAGCCAGCGGGTCTGGCGTGCGTTCCAGTGCTGGCGATGCAGCACGCGCACCCCGGATTCGCTCAGCGCGGGCCGCAGCACTTCATTCCAGCAGCGGTACTGCGCGTCCACCAGCGCTGCGGCGCGATCGTGGATGCGCTTGAGCAGGGTCGCGTGCGGAATGCCGTCGGCGGCCAGCGGCATCCCGAAGTCCTGCGCCTGGCGCACGGTCGCGGCGCGGATCTCGAAGAATTCGTCGAGATTGGTGCAGGAAATGCAGAGATAGCGCAGCCGTTCGAGCAGTGGCACCGCGCCGTCCTGCGCCTGCGCCATCACCCGGAAATTGAAGTCGAGCTGCGACAGTTCGCGATTGAGATACAAGGCAGGGTCGCGCAGCGGATCGGCGATCTCCTGATGCGGTTCTGGCGCAGGCGGGGTGCGTGCGCTGGTGCGTGCTGACGTGCGTGGACTCATGCGTGATCTTCGGAAAAATGGATGGCGTCGCGGTCGCGGACGCGGTCGCGGCCGAAATGGCAGACGAAGCGGCTGCCCCGACCGACTTCGCTTTCGATCTCCAGTCGCGCCTGATGCAGATTCAGCACGTGCTTCACGATCGAAAGGCCGAGGCCGGTACCGCCGCTTTCGCGCGAACGGCTGGTGGAGACGCGGTAGAAGCGTTCGGTGATGCGTGGAAGATGCGCGGCGGGAATGCCGTAGCCGGTATCCTCGACCGAAAGCAGGGGGCCGCCGTCGCGGTCGCTGGAGAAGCGGATCTTGATCTGGCCGCCTGCGGGAGTGTAGCGGATCGCATTGCCGACCAGATTCGAGAAGGCGCTGTGCAGTTCCTTGGTCGAGCCCCAGAGATCAACACCGGCGTCGTCTTCGATCGTGATCGTATGCCGGCGCTGGCTCAGCGCTTCCGCCTCGCGCTTCAGCGTGGTCAGCATCGGCACCATCGAAACCACTTCCTCGGGCAGCTGTTCCTGCGCTTCGAGCCGCGACAGCATCAACAGGTCTTCGACCAGTTGGGTCATGCGCTGCGATTGACGCTGCATTTCGGTGAGCATGGGCGCCCAGTCCGGCTTTTCGGCGGGATCGAGCATGTCCAGATAACCGTGCACCACGGTCAGCGGCGTGCGCAGCTCGTGCGAGACGTTGGCGACGAAATCCCGCCGCATCTGTTCGAGGTGCATCAGTTTGCTGACGTCGCGCGCGACCAGCAGCCAGAGCTCGTCGGAATAGGGGATCAAGCGCAGGCTCAGGCGCAGATCCGGTCGTGCGGGCGAGGGCGTATCGAGCAGCGGTTCGGCGTAACGCCCGCTCGCCAACCAATGCGCGACCGGCAGCGGCTGCAGGCGATCGCTGAGTGCGGCGCCGAGGTCGTGCGGGTAGCGCAGGCCCAGCAGGCGTGTTGCCGCTTCATTGAACCATTGGATGCGCTGGCTGTTGCGCTCGACCACGACGATGGCGTCGGGCAGCGCGGCGGCGGCGGCGCGATAGGCGCGGAGCATGTCGATCAGGCGGCGCTTGCGCCCGCGCATCTCGCTCTGGCCGCGGAACATCAGGCGATCGAGTTCGTTCCAGACACTGTCGCCGGCCGATGGCGTGAACCGCTGCCGCGCGGTCAGGCGCAACAGCACCTGGCGCAGTTTCCAGTAATGCCAGCCCACCACGCACAGCGCGGCGACAGTGATCACCGGCCAGGGCTTGCCGATGGCAAGGCCGATCGCAAGCGCCACGAGCAGGACCAGCGCGAGCTGGCCGAGGGTCTTGAGCCATGCGGAGCGAGTGTCGTTCGGCATCGGCTGAGTCTATGGGAATCGTTCGTATAAAGCTCGTTCGTACAAAGCGCGTTCGTACAAAGCTCTTTCGTACAAGGCGTGCGCAGCGCTCACAGCGTCGCCGAAAAGCGATAACCCGAGCCGCGCACGGTCTGGACCATGTTGTCGAGTTGAACCGGTTCCAATGCGCGGCGCAGCCGGCGGATATGCACATCGACCGTGCGTTCTTCGACGTAGGTGTTGCCGCCCCAGACGTGGTCGAGCAGCTGGTTGCGGGTGTAGACGCGCTCGGCGTGGGTCATGAAGAAATGCAGCAGCCTGTATTCGGTCGGCCCGATCTGGATCTGCGCGTCTCCGGCATAGACGCGATGCGAGGCGCCGTCGATGCGCAGGCTGCCGACCTGGACGCTGCCGTCCTCGTCGTCCTCGCGCGAGCGGCGCAGGACCGCGCGGATGCGCGCCAGCAGTTCGCGTGCCGAGAAGGGTTTGACGACGTAATCGTCGACACCGGCTTCGAGGCCGCCGACGCGATCGTTTTCCTCGCCGCGCGCGGTGAGCATGATGATCGGGATCTCGCGGGTCAGCGCATCGCGACGCCAGCGCCGCGCCAGTTCAAGTCCGCTGGTGCCGGGGAGCATCCAGTCGAGGAGGATCAGGTCGGGCACGCGCTCGGCGATCGCGGCCTGCGCCTCACGGGCGTCGCCTGCGTGGACCGGGTCGTACTCGCCCTTGCGCAGGGCGAAGGCGACCATGTCGCGGATCGCGGGTTCGTCGTCGACGATCAGGATGCGCTTTTGCATGACATGCTCGGTTGGGCTGGCTGTAATGCACCGCGGGGCGGCTTCGGCCGCACTGGGTACGGCCACAGTAGACGACATTTTTATGACTGAATCGTGACCGCGGACATGTGCGATGGCAGCCGCAACATCTGCCGCGGATTCAGACGCCGATCGCGTCGGCGATGTCGGTATGCAACGCGGCGAAACCGCGATCGAATGTCGCCAGACGGCCACGATGATGCCGTGCGAGGCCCGCGAGATAACTGTCGGTCACTTGCCGGTGCCCGAGCACGCCGGCCCACGAGATGTCGGCGTAGCCGATGTCGTCGCCCCAGAACGCGTGCCGGGGATGCGCGGTCAGCCGGGTCAGGACCGCGACCGCACCGTTGGCGTCCGCGACCGCGCCGAACCGCAGCAGCAGCCGGATCAAAGTGCCCTGGGTGATCGGGCAGGTGGCGAAGCCGCCGGTATGCGAAGCGAACCATTCGACCGCAGCGGCGTGGTGTACGTGAGAACGATCGACCAGCGCGACCAGCACATTGCCATCGAGCAGATGGGTCATGGTTCGTCGTCCAGGGCTTCGACATCGTCCCCGGTCACCGGTTGGCGGGAAGCGACGACGGGCAGGCCGGTGAGCGGATGCAGCCGATAGACCACTGCCGCCTCGCCGATGCGATCCGGCTGTTCGGGCGTGGCCAAGCCGCGCCGCATCAATTCGGCCACGGTCTGCCCCAGGCTGCGACCGGTGTGCCGGGCGAGGCTGGTCGCGATCCGATGGAGGTCTTCGGGAAGATCGATGGTGGTCCGCATCACCGCATCTTGATGTCGTGATGCGGACCCGTCAAGGCCAGGCGGTCAACGCCGCTCCAACGCCTCGTCGCGTACGCCGAGGCGTTTCAGCTCCAGGACGGCCGGCGTGATCGCAGCGATCCGCGCTTCGACACGGGCGCGGGCGTAATAATCCAGCTCCGGTCGCTTGAGCAGGGTGTTGAGCTGGATCAGGGCGCGTTCCGGCCGGCCGTTGAGGAATTCGGCTTCGGCATAGGCTTCGCCGGCGCGAACCGGGTCGCCAGCGACTTCGCTGGCGCGGGCGAAGGTGCTCTGGAAGACGGGATCCTCCTGGCTGCCGATCAGCAGCGGCCTGAGCACCGATTGCGCGCGCTTGCCGGCACCGGCATCGTTGCGCTCCGCAAGGAGTTGGGCATAGCTGAGCGCCGCTGCGCGATGGCCGGGCATTCTCTCCAGCAAGGCGTCCATCCGGGCGTCGGCACCGCTGAGGTTGCCGCCACGGGCTTCGCTTTCGGCCATGGCGATCACCACCCACGGATCGGTCGGATATTTCGCCAGCAGCGGCATCAGCTCCTTCGCGGACACGGCGTAATCCCCGTTGCGTTCGCGGGCGATCGCCAGCCCGTAGCGCTGCGCGTCGCTCAGCGGCTTGGATCGGCGGTGGCGTTCGTACTCTTCGATCGCAGCGCTCGGGGTATTCGCGCTGAACACCCGGATCCGTTCGCGCGCCCAGCCGAACTGCACGTTGTCGTTGGGCCGTGCCGGACCGGACACGCGCAGGCTGGAGGGAATCAGCGGATTCTCGCTGGTGATGGTGTCGCCCGGATTGAAGGCGGCCGGCTTGGAGATCAAGTCTTCGGCCCGTTGTTTGGCTTCGCTGATGCGGGTGGTGTTGACAGGGTGGGTGCGCAGGTAGTCCGGGGCGCGTTCGCGTTCTCCGCCCTGGTTCACGCGGGAAATCGACTGCATGCGGGTGAACATGCTGGCCATCGCGTTCGGGTCGTAGCCGCTTCGCGCCAGGGTCTGGATTCCGAGGCGATCGGCTTCGGATTCGTTGGATCGGGTGTAGTCGATCTGCCGTTGGGCCATCAGCGCCTGGGCCGAGGCCAGTGCGGCCATCGAGGCGTCGTCGGAGGAATTGCCGCCCGAGGACTGCGCGACCGCGATCGCGCCGAGCATCGCCAGCAGGATCGGCACGCTGTCCTTCTGCGCGCGCTCGACGCTGCGCAGCACGTGGGTCTGGGTGACGTGAGAGACTTCGTGCGACAGCACGCCGGCGACTTCGTCTTCGGTTTCCGCCGCCAGCACCAGTCCGGCGTTGGTCCCGATGTAACCGCCGAGGGTGGCGAACGCGTTGAACTGCCGGTCCTTCAACATGAAGAAGGTGAAGGGATGCTGCGGTTTGTCGCTGGCCGCTGCGAGGCGATGGCCCACCGACTGCAGCCAACCGTCGATCAGCGGATCGTCCAGCACATAGCCGTAGTGCCGCAGTTGGCTGAGCATCATGCTGCCGTATTCGGCCTGTCGGGTCGGGTTGAGCAGTTCGTTGGCCGATGAGCCGATATCCGGCAGCCGGTTGTCCTGCGCAGGGGCGCAGACGGCGGCGAGGGAGAATGTCAGTGCGGCGATGACGACCGGCAAACGCATGGGCGGGTTCCAGTAGCGATGTCATGGGACAGCGGAGTGCTTGGAGCAGCGGATTTCGTGGGACAGCATGCCGGTTAACGACCGCGAGGGCGTGAATGCGCTGTTAATCCTCACCCCACGCTTCGATTCGACCCCGGCAGGCCGCTGTCGTTCCCTGCATCGCAGCGTTTCGCGACACGGGTGGAAAACAAGGGAGGGGGCCCCCATCATGATCGCCACATACCGACCGCAGCGCTGTGCAGCGAGGAGACCGTTTTGAGCGACAACATGCCCCAGACCGCGCCGATCACTATCTACACCAGCGCGATCTGTCCGTATTGCATATCCGCCAAGAACTTCCTGAAAAGCAAGGGCCTGGACTGGACCGAGATCCGGATCGACACGGATCCCGCCGAGCGCGAACGGATGATGGCCCGCGCCAAGCGCACCAGCGTGCCGCAGATATTCGTCGGCGATGTGCACGTCGGCGGTTTCGACGACATGATGGCCCTGCATCGCGCCGGCAGGTTCGAGCCGCTGCTGTCCGGGGAAGGCGCATGAGCGGTGCGGGCGAAAACGAACAAGACCGTCTTGCCGAGTTCACCGCTTTCCGCAAGCGCATGAACGAGCGGATCCTGGCCGAGCCCAATCAGGTCGTGCGCCGCTTCTTCGCGCTCGATACCCAGACATACCAGGCCGGCGCGCTCGATGTGAAAACCAAGGAGCTGCTTGGGCTGGTCGCTTCGCTGGTGCTGCGCTGCGACGACTGCATCAGCTATCACGTCGCGCAGTGCAAGGAAGCCGGTGTCACGCGCGACGAGATGTTCGAGACCTTCTCGGTCGGACTGGTGGTCGGCGGCTCCATCGTGATCCCGCATCTGCGCCGCGCGGTGGATTTCCTCGACAGGCTCGAACAGGGTGAAGCTGCGGCCACGCCGGCACACGATCACGGCTGATGCTGCGGAGTAGACGCTGCGCCTCGATCATCGCGGCGCCTTCGACCATCGTCTGAGTGCGGCTTCCAGCAGGTTTCCGGGCGTTCCGGCATAATTCGCAGGCTTTGCCGCGTGTCCGGCTTTCCGTCGAAGGCCGCGTCCCGCTGCTCACGAATCGCACGATCCGCGCGCCATGCGTCGGGTCAGTACGCTGGATCGCCTGCACTGAAGACTGCCTGGAACACACCATGACCCAAACGATTACCGTCATCCGCGGCGATGGCATCGGCCCCGAGATCATGGACGCGGCCTTGTCCGTGCTCGACACCATGAACACTGGCCTGACCTATGAAGAAGCCGACGCCGGCATGGTCGCGCTGGAGAAACACGGCGAACTGCTGCCGCAGGCGACGCTGGATTCGATCCGCCGCAACCGCATCGCCCTCAAGAGCCCGCTGACCACGCCGGTCGGCGAGGGCTTCAGCTCGATCAACGTCGAGCTGCGCAAACGCTTCGACCTGTACGCCAACGTGCGCCCCGCGAAGTCGTTCCCGAATACCAAATCGCGCTTTCCGACCGGTGTCGACCTGATCACGGTCCGCGAGAACACCGAAGGCGCGTACATCGGCGAAGGCCAGTCGCTGTCCGAGGACGGCGAAACCGCGATGCTGACCCAGAAGATCACCCGTCGCGGCTCCGAGCGCATCGTCCGCTACGCCTTCGAGCTGGCGCGCAGGACCGGCCGCAAGAAGATCACGGTCGTCCACAAGGCCAACATCCTGAAGTCGACCTCGGGCCTGTTCCTGCGCACCGCGCGCGTTGTCGCCGCCGAATACCCGGACATCCTCTGCAACGAAATGATCGTGGACAACACCTGCATGCAGCTGGTGATGCGTCCGGAGCAGTTCGACATCATCGTCACCACCAATCTGTTCGGCGACATCATTTCCGACCTCTGCGCCGGTCTTGTCGGCGGCCTGGGTTTGGCGCCCGGCGCGAACATCGGCACCGAAGCCGCGATCTTCGAGGCCGTGCACGGCTCGGCGCCGGACATCGCCGGCAAGGGCGTCGCCAATCCCTGCGCGCTGCTGCTCGCGATCGGCCAGATGCTCGATCACGTCGGCCAGCCCGAGAACGCCGTGCGCCTGCGCAACGCGATCGTCGCCACGCTGGAAGCCAAGGATTCGGTCACCCCGGATCTCGGCGGTACCGGCACGACGATGTCCTTCGCCAAGGCGATCGCCAGCCGGCTGTAACCGCCGACACCGACTGAAGCCCGATCGCAGGCTTCAGTCTTTTGTCTCTTCCGATAATGCCGGCGCGCGCACCACCGTGACCGTGCATGGCGCTTCCGCGACCACGTGTGCGGAGACGCTGCCGAGAATGCGGCGCATGCCGGTTACCCCGCGCGCACCCATGATCAGATGATCCACGCCGTTGTCGCGCGCGTAGTCCAGCAGCGCGTGCGCGGGGTCGCTGTGTTCCAGCACATGCACGGTCACGCGATGCTCGTCCAGACCGAGCGGACGGATCCAGTCGCGCAGCGCGATCAGCCGTTTGACGTGGCGGTTGCGGCCTTCGGCGTCGAGATTGCTGTCCAGGCCGATGCGCGCGGTGCGCATCACGGTCACGCAGGCGAGCCGTGAATGCGGAAACGTCGACACGATCCGCTGCAGATTGCCGCGCAATGCGGCGCAGAGCGCCGCGTCCTCGTGTTTCAGATCGATCGCGACCATCAGCAGCGGCGCCTGGTCGAGATGGTCGCTGACCGCCTTTCGCGGTCCACGATCGCGACCGAAGTTCCGCCACCAGCGGCGCATCACAGTGAGCCGGCCATCGCGATGGCTGCGGTCGGCGCGTTCGGTCAAAACGACCTGTTCGGGATGCTGCAGATCGTGCGCGAGCTGCGCGGCGGTGGCGTGGCGCGCGTCGGGATCCACTTCGAGACAGCGCAGGATCAGCTCCTGCAGCCAGCGCGGGATGTCCGCACGGATCGCGCGCGGCGGCACCGGGTCGCGATACAGCCGGCGGCGCAGTCCTGCCGGGCTACCGGGGTTGCCGAACGGGCGTTCGCCGGTGGCGAGGTGATAGAGCGTCACGCCGAGCGCGAACAGATCGCTGCGCGGATCGTCGCGCTGGCCCAGCACCTGTTCCGGCGCGATGTAGGGCGCCGTGCCGATCGGGACGTTGAACTGTTCGCTGAGCAGATCCGGCAGATGCGCGTGATGCGACAGCCCGAAATCGATCAACGCGACGCTGCCGTCGGGACGGCGCAGCAGATTGCTCGGTTTGATATCGAGATGGATCACTTCCTGCTGGTGCAGGGCGTGGATCGCGGTCGCGGCCAGCGCGCCCAGTTCGGCGACCTGCTGTGGCGGCAGCGGCGTCTTTTCCAGCAGTGGCCGCAGGGTTTCGCCGGCCAGGTGTTCCATCACCAGCCACGGCTGATCCTGGTACTCGCCGCCGGCGACGTAGCGCGGTACGTACGGGCCGGTCAGCTGCTGCAGGATCATGCGCTCGACTTCGAAACCGACGATCTGGGTCGCCGCTTCGCCGTAACCGATCCGCGCAAGCTTCATCAGCAGCGGCATCGTGTGGTCCGGATGCGAGACGCGCCACAAGGTGGCCATGCCGCCCTCGTGCAGCGGTGCGATCAATTCGAAGCCGTCGATCGATAAACCGGGTTTCAGCGGTACGGGCATGTCATTGACCTTCGACCAGACGTTTCGCCAAGGATTCGGGCATGCCGGCAGCGACGATCTTGCGCGCGGCGGTGTGATGGTCGTAGGCCACGCGCAGAGTGGTCAGCGTGCCTTTCGCGGTATCGAACAAGCCGCAGCATGCGGCGGGATTGCCGTCGCGCGGCTGCCCGACCGATCCGGGCAGCGCCAGCCAGCGCCGGCTGCCGATCAGCGGCATCGCGGTACCGGGCGAAGGCGAGAAACGGCGCGCGCCGCCCTCGGGCTGCGAGTGGTACAGCGCCGGCTCGTGGACGTGGCCGCAGAACGTGACCCGCTGCTTCGTGGCGGCAATGCTCTGCGCGGCGGCCAGTGCATTCGAGACGTACCCCCACTGCAGCGGCGCCCACGCGTTGGCGTGCACGTAAAGACGGTCTTCGTCTTCGATGCTCAGCGGCAGCGCGGCGAGGAACGCGCGCTGGTCTTCGTCGAGACGGCCGCGGGTCCAGTCGATCGCGGCCTGCGCATGTGGATGCTTCGTGGATGCGGTGTCGTTCTGCGCGTCGCGCAGTACGGCTTCATCGTGGTTGCCGTAGATCGCAAGACCGCCGTCGGCGACCAGCGATTGCACGGTATCGATCGTCCATTCGGGATCGGCACCGTAGCCGACGATATCGCCGAGGATCACCGCGCGATCGAAGCCCAACCTGCGCAGTTTCGCGAGACAGGCGTCGACCGCCTCGCGGTTGGCGTGCAGATCGGCGAGCAGGGCGAGGCGCATGCGATGGACCGGCGGGGAATCGCCGTGATCGTAGGTTGTCGTCGGGGAGCCGGCGATTGGCGATTGGTCGTAGGCGTCAGCGTTTCGGCTTCGCTGCGGGTTCCGGCGCGGTACGCACCGGCAGCGGCACGTTGCACAGATCGATGTGTCCGGCAGGGCGTTTGTAGAAATCGTCGCGGCGGTTGCGGCGGGCTTCCACGATGGCCTCGAACAGCGGCGTGTCGGTGCGCAGCACCTGCAGTTTCAGGCGTTCGGCGGGTTTGAGATCGGCGGCGACGCGCATCGACCGGATCGGCAAGCGCTGTTCGGGCTTCTCGTAGAAACCCAATCCGCCGGTGCCGCGCGGCAGCACGCTGAGCAGTTCGATGCCCTGCACGACGCGGCCGACGGTGGTGATGTTGCGATCGAGCTGGCGCGGCGACTGCCCGGTGACGACGTAGAGCTCGGCGCCGGTGCTGGAATCGGCGGGGGTATCGCGACCGGCGCCGACCATGCCGTAACAGTGCGCGAGCCACGCGATGCCGCCTTCGCTGCGGTCCAGGCCGATCGGGAAGCCGTTGCTGAAACCGACTTCCGACGCCCAGCCGTCGACGTCGGGCAGGCGGGTGAACGCCAGATTCTTCAGGGGGCGGGTGAATTCGGCCGGCAGTTTCGGCTTCGCGCCTTTCGGCAGCGGTTTGCGCGCGGCCTCGGTTTCGGCCGGATCGCCCCACTGGACCACGAAATTGTCCTGCGAACGGTTGATGCTCAGGCCGTCCCAGTAGCGGCCTTTCGCCAGCGCCCGGATGTTGGCGACATGCGCCGGCGCGAAGTCGGGCGCCAGTTCGATCACCACGCGGCCGGCGGCGAAATCCATGTACAGCGTCCGCGCCGGATCGAGCGTGCGCCAGTCTCCGGGCTTCGAGCTGTCCAGCAGTTCCTGCATCGACTTGGTTTTGGGCGCGGACGGATTGGCGGGGGGCGTCTGCGCGGAAGCGGTGAGGGCAGCGGTCGACAGTGCGGCACTCAGCAGCGCGGCACGCAGAAGAGCTGGGGAAAGACGGATGCGGATCGGGCTCACGGCAGCGGATTCCCCTTCGATTGACCGCCGATTCTGGCCCAGAAGCGGGGCATGGGCCAGTGACGATGACGAGGCCGGCAGTCGCAGTGACCTCCGGCACATCCACTATGTTCAAGTTATGGATAGAGTGATCTCCACGATATCAAGCTGATCACCGCAGAGGCCGCCATGCACTCGCCACCGCTCGCCGACGGAACCCCCGATGACACCACCGAAGCGCTGCTGCGGAAGTTCCAGAAGGAACTGTCGGCCGGCACCGTATCGCTGGCGCTGCTCGCGGTGCTGGGCACCGCCAACGAGCCGATGTACGGCTACCAGATCGCCAAGACCCTGGAGCGTCAGGGCGATGGCGTGCTGAGCGGCAAACAGAGCGCGCTGTACCCGGTGCTGCGCAATCTGGAAGGCGCTGCGTTGCTGGAGAGCCAGATCGAACCCTCGATCAGCGGCCCGCCGCGTCGTTACTACAGCATCACGCCCTTCGGCCGCGAGATCCTCTCCGCCTGGAGCAACGCCTGGTGCGCCACCCGAGATTCCGTCGATACCGTTCTGAAAGGAACCCAATCATGAATGCCCGTCCGCTGCCGACCAATATCCCCGATTACCTCGAACACCTGCGGCGTTCGCTGGCCGGCGCCGACCCGGCGCTGGTCCAGGACGCGCTGTACGACGCCGAGGAATACCTGCGCTCGGAAATGGCCGAGAACCCCGAGAAAAGCGAGGCCGAGGTGATCGCCCAGGTCGCATCGAGTTATGGCGCGCCCGACGAAGTCGCCGACATCTATCGCGATACCGAAGTGAAAGTGCAGACCGCACTGCGCGCACCGCCGCCGCGCCAGCACCGTTCGCTGTTCGGCAAGTTCTTCGGCGTGATCGCCGAGCCGCGCACCTACGCCGCGCTGTTCTACATGCTGCTGTCGATGGCGACCGGTATTTTCTATTTCACCTGGGTGGTCACCGGCATTTCGCTGTCGGCGGGTCTGGCGGTGCTGATCATCGGAATTCCGTTCGCGATCCTGTTCCTGGGATCGACCCGGATGTTCTCGCTGCTCGAAGGCCGCATCGTCGAAGTGATGCTCGGCGAGCGCATGCCGCGCCGGCCGCTGTACAACAGTCGCGGCAAACCGTGGATGGCGCGGATCGGCGAAATGCTGTCCGACCCGCGCACCTGGACCACGCTGCTGTACATGGTGCTGATGCTGCCGCTGGGCATCATCTATTTCACCCTGGCGGTCACATTGCTCAGCGTGTCGCTGTCGTTCATCGCGGCGCCGGTCATGGTGCTGATCGGCTATGCAACGGTGAACCAGAGTTACGACAACTGGTCGCTGCTGGGCATGGAGAATGGCGTCCTGGGCACATCGCTCGGTTATATCTCGCTGCCGCTGGTGTTCGTCGCAGGCGTGCTGCTGCTGTTCGTGACCCTGCATGTGGCGCGCGGCATCGGTTATCTGCACGGGCAGTTCGCCAAGCATCTGCTGGTGAAGAGTTCGCAGTACAGCTGATACTTCGGAAGCACGAAGTGTCTTGGAGCCGGCGCAGCCTCGTGGTGCGCCGGCTCCGTCGTTACAGAGGCACCGACGGCGGCACGACGATCTGGATCGTGCGCCGTTTGATCGCCGCGGTGTCGCCGACACGCTTGGCCCATTCTTCTTCGGTCGACATCCATGCCGGCGTGCCCGGTGGCAGATCCGCCATCGGAATGTCGGGCAGATCGTCGTTGGTGAAGGCGTTGCCGTAGAGCGGCGATGCGACGGCGTCGATCGCACCGAGGAGCGGACGGATGCGCTGGATCGCCGCGTTGTACTTCGCCAGCATCGTCGCGGTGGCCGCTGCTGCCTGCGCCTCGCTCGCGCCGCCAGCGGTAGGCGAGGTGGGATGCGGCAGATGTTCGAAGTGCAGCGCCGGCCGGCCGATGGCGGCGGGCGAATCCAGCCACGCTTCCCACGCCTGACGGGCGAGCCCGCCGAACGCGACCACCGCATCGATCGGACTCTTGTCCAGCACGCCGGCGATCCAGAGATTGCGGTATGCGGCGATCGCGGGGTCGTGGATATGCGCATTGCCGGCCTGCTGCCCGAACACGCTGTAGACGTAGGTGTTGAGGATGACGTAACGCTTGCGGATGCCGAGCTTGTGCAGAAAGCCCTGCACGCGTTTTCCGGCGTTGCCGACCAGGATGCGGCGCACCACCGCTTCGGACTGCGCCGGATCCTGGCCGATGACCAGCACCCGCGCAGTGCCGTTGAGCCGGCCGCGATGGAGGATCGGGCCCCATTCGGTGCGGAAGTCGTCGGTGGGGTAGATGTCCGCACCCGGGTAATTGCGTGCGAGCGTCTTGAACGGGGTCGTGGTGTAGCCGGGGCAGAAGTCGATGGGCATGACGGGTCCTGGTCGTGATCGTCCGGTCACTTGCAGCAACGCGATTTTCGTTCGTAGACGGTCAGCGACGAATTGCTATTGGGAGTTGTCTGGCCGGCAACGATGCGGACGCAGTGCACCAAGCGCGTAGAGTGCGTCGCTGTGGTAGCTGTCGGCCAGCAATGCAATCGAAGTGGCGCTCGCGATGGGCTCAGTGGCGCGTGCTTGGTTGAACGCCCACACGCATCAGCCACCATGCCGTCACCGCGGGCGGCAGATAAAGTACCAGCGCCGCGATCCGCTGCATCAGGCCGCCATAGCGATTCAGATCGACCAGGGTGATCCCGCTCATGACCGGCACCAACGCGGCGAACGCGACCAGCGTGAACCAAAGATAGCCGCGCATCGCGCGGCCGTCGCGCACGTTCCAGAACGCCGCAATCAGCGCCAGTGGTCCAAGAAACATTCCGATGCCGAGCGCGCCCGGGTCGTGCTGCGGGTCGGGCATCGGATGCAAGCCCGCCCAGATCGCCGCCGCGCCGACCGACACGCTGCACGCCGCACAGAGCCACGCGAACCACGGTTTTGCACCGGCCGCTTGCAGCCCCGTGCCGATGCCGTAGGCCGACAGCAGCCCGAGCACGCCGCTCAGGATCGCGCCGCCGTTGAGCAATGCCGGAAGTGTTGATGCGTCCGAACCGAGCTGGCTGGCCGAGTTCACCAGGAAGCTGTAATCGGGATGGAACGGCGCGGCGGCGACCTGCGCACCGAAGTACACCAGCGGGACCAGCACGCCGCACCACAGGCTCGAGCCTTGTATCTTTCGTCGTGTCGGCGACAAGCGATGGCTCCGGGTAGCGTCATCGGAACGCCAGCATCGCCCGGCGGGCGGTGCGGTGCATGTCACCGAAGTCATGGGTGAGTGAAAACAGCGCGACCGATTCGATTCACCGCTTCTGATTTTGTCCGTCATGGTCCATGGGTAAAGCCTGTCATCTTTTTCGCGCTGGGGCGCGAGTTACTTTCTTTGGCGCAAAGAAAGTAACCAAAGAAACACTCAGGTCCAGTTCTAAACTGCGATCTGAGGCGAAGCCGGGATTTTTCGATGAGACATCCTTGTCTCATCGAAAAACGATGCACATCCTGTGCATCGCCCTCCGGGTCTCTGATCAAGGGATAGCGTGTCGTGTCTGCAACATTATCGGGACGTTACCCGTTACCGTAATGCAAGCAATTGTTCTGCCGCTTGTGTGGCCTTTCATGCATCGAAGCTGCAGCACGTTGTGAGGTCGCACGCTTGTTGTCAAAATTCCAGATGTCTACATCATCCCATCGATATCCAGACTATCGTTTCGTCTGACAAGGTTGTAGACCCGGAGGGCGGCGCACAGGACGTGCGCCGTTTTTCGATGAGACAAGGATGTCTCATCGAAAAATCCCGGCTTCGTCTCAGGCGGCAGTTTAGATTTGGACTTGAAATGCTTTCTTTGGTTACTTTCTTTGCGCCAAAGAAAGTAACTCGCGCCCCAGCGCGAAAAAGGTGACCGGCTCTACCCGCGCAACATCACGTACCGATAACCAAAGCGGTTCGGTGAGCTGGCCCAGAGCTAATGCCAACAGTCAGTCTTCTCACCGCAAAGACGCTGGATTCCCGCGTGCGCGGGAACGACGGTAAGAAAATATTTCCGTCAGTCGAAAATTCAAAAAAAGCCGGCGCTATACACGCCGGCCAAATATCTCGCGATGCATCGATCAAGATCCACCGTTATTCCGTAATCGAACGCATCATCGATGCGTTCAGCCCAGACCATCACCCCAGATCAAACCGATCGTTGTTCATCACCTTCACCCAAGCCGCGACAAAGTCATGCACAAACTTTGTTTGTGAATCGCTGGACGCATAAACCTCAGCCAGCGAACGCAGCTGCGAATTCGACCCGAACACCAGATCCACCACGGTGCCAGTCCACTTCAGCACACCGGTCTTGCGGTCACGGCCTTCCAACACATTCGCATCAGCGGAAGCACGCTGCCACGCGGTATTCATATCGAGCAGATGGACGAAGAAATCGTTGCTCAGCGTTTCCGGCCGCTGCGTGAACACCCCGTGCGCTGCGCCGCCAACATTGGCCCCGAGCACGCGCAGGCCGCCGATCAATACCGTCATTTCAGGCGAGGTGAGCGTCAACAGCTGCGCCTTGTCGAGCAGCAATTCCGCAGCGATGCCTTCCAGTCCAGGACGAGCATAGTTGCGGAAGCCATCGGCCATCGGCTCCAGCACCGCGAAGGATTCGATATCGGTCTGTTCCTGCGACGCATCGGTGCGGCCCGGTGCGAACGGGACGACCACATCGACGCCGGCTTTCTTCGCAGCGGCTTCGACCGCAGCGCAGCCGCCGAGCACGATCAAGTCCGCCAAAGACACCCGCTTGCCGCCGGTTTGCGCGCCGTTGAACGCGGCCTGGATGCGTTCCAGCGTCGCGAGCACGTTCGCCAGTTCGGCGGGTCGGTTCACGTCCCAATCCTTCTGCGGCGCGAGGCGGATGCGTGCGCCGTTGGCGCCGCCGCGTTTATCGCTACCGCGGAATGTGGACGCCGAGGCCCAAGCCGTCGAGACCAACTGCGAGACGGATAAGCCGGAGCCGAGCAGCTTGGTTTTCAGATCGGCGATGTCCTGCGCATCGATCAGCGGATGATCGACGGCGGGCACCGGGTCCTGCCAGATCAGCACTTCCGCAGGCACGAGCTTGCCCAGGTAACGGGCGCGCGGGCCCATGTCGCGGTGGGTGAGTTTGAACCACGCGCGTGCGAAGGCATCGGCGAAGGCGGCGGGATCGGCGTGGAAGCGGCGCGCGATTTTTTCGTAGGCCGGATCCATGCGCATCGACAGATCGGCGGTGGTCATCATCGGCGGATGTCGTTTCGACGGATCGTGCGCATCGGGAATCATGTGTTCCGGCTTCGGATCCTTCGGCGTCCACTGGTGCGCGCCGGCCGGGCTTTTGCTCAACACCCATTCGTTGCCGAAGAGCACGTCGAAGTAGCCGTTGTCCCAGGTGGTGGGGTTGGGTTTCCACGCGCCTTCGATGCCGCTGGTGGTGGCGTGCGCGCCGCGACCGCTGCCGAAGGCGTTGGCCCAGCCCAGGCCCTGCTGTTCGATCGAACCGCCTTCGGGCTCAGCGCCGACCAGCTTCGGATCGCCCGCGCCGTGTGCTTTGCCGAAGGTGTGGCCGCCGGCGACGAGAGCGACGGTTTCTTCGTCGTCCATCGCCATGCGAGCGAAGGTTTCGCGCACGTCGCGGCCGGAGGCGACCGGATCCGGGTGGCCGTCCGGGCCTTCCGGGTTCACGTAGATCAGGCCCATCTGCACCGCACCCAGCGGGTTCGCCAGTTGGCGATCGCCGGAGTAGCGGCTGTTGGCCTTGTCGCTGGTCGCCAGCCATTCGGCCTCGGCGCCCCAGTTGATGTCTTTTTCGGGTTCCCAGATGTCCGCGCGGCCACCGGCGAAGCCGAAGGTCTTGAAGCCCATCGATTCCAGCGCGACGTTGCCGGCCAGGATCATCAGGTCGGCCCAGCTCAGCTTGCGTCCGTATTTCTGCTTGATCGGCCACAGCAGGCGGCGGGCCTTGTCGAGGTTGCCGTTGTCCGGCCAGCTGTTCAACGGGGCGAAGCGCTGCGAGCCGTTGCCGCCGCCGCCGCGTCCATCGGAGATGCGGTAGGTGCCGGCCGAGTGCCAGGCCATGCGGATGAAAAGGCCGCCGTAATGACCCCAGTCGGCGGGCCACCAGTCCTGCGAATCGGTCATCAGCGCGGTCAGGTCGGCGACCACGGCGTCGAGATCGAGCGTCTTGAATTCAGCGGCGTAGTCGAAGTCCGCGCCCATCGGGTCGGACTTCTCCGAGCGCTGATGCAGCATGTCGAGATTCAGCTGGTTGGGCCACCAGTCGCGGTTGCCGCGACCGCCGCTGGCCATGGTCTGGTGCTGTGTGCCGTGCGGGAATGGGCATTTGGATTCGGTCGACATGCGGGGGCTCCTGGGGCGCTACGGCCCGATCGGGGAAAGTGCAGCCACCGTACGCCTGGGGCGCGATAAAGAGAATTTGATTGTTTGGACTGTTTTGATAGTTTATGACTATCGATTGAAGGAATTCGATCTCACGAAACAGAGGTTGCGTTAAAGTCCAGTCTGCGGACTAAGCTGGAATGAGACGTTTCATGAAGCCGTGGAGAGTGCCGTTGCGTGCATCGCATCAGCCACCGCACTCGGCGAGAGTGGCTTTGGCCTCGGCTAGGTCGGGGGAGCCGAGTCGGGTGTAGATCTCCACTGCCCGCTGGGCATGGGGCAGGGCCTCGGCGGCTTTTCCTTGGCTTAAGAGGGCTTTGGCGAGGCGGCGGTTGTCTTCCGCGATCAATTCTTGGCGGTGGACGGCTTCGGACAAGGGCAGGGCTTCGCGCGCGAGGATTTCGGCGGCTGGCCAGTCCTGGCGGTCGATGGCCAGATCAGCCAGATTGCCGGTGAAGACGGCCACGCCTTCGGCGTCACCGATGGCTCGGGCCATGCGGAGCGCCTCGCGGCAATGCTTCTCGGCAGTGCCGTAATTGCCAGACATTCCTTCGGCCGATGCGAGATCATTCAGGGTTGCTGCCACTTCCTCGCTCTCGGCGGCGAGGTTGCGGAACAATAAGAGTGCCTCTTTATAGGCGGCGATGGCGGCGGGGTATTCGCCTTTCAATTGATAGCCGGTGCCACGCAGTAGAATGGCAGTGGCCCGCATATGGGCGCCCGCCTTCGCCGCAATAGAGTGTGCTTCGGTGCGGTCGGCACAGGCAAGCACGGCATCGGGCTGCTTGCGTAGAACGTGAACTGAGCCGGCGTGATAAGTGCGCCAGCCGGCGTTGACATGATCGGCAGCGGCTACGGCTTTGGTTTCGGCTTTCTCGTTAAGGGCTAGCCATTCATCCCAGCGCCCCTGAAAATTCAGGAATTGTTGAATAGCAAAGCAAACCGTTTGCAGGCGCTTGTTGTCGCCCGCGAGAAACAGCGCCAGTGCAGGGGCAATGCCGGGCCATGCGGCTTCTAGTGCGGGGAAGCGATCGTGGTTCCGGTAGCCGTTTTCGATGATCAGCGCGTAGGCGCGCTGTTCCAGCCGGTCACCGGCGTCCGCCACCACCTCGGGTTTTTTCTTGCGCAGGAAGTCCGCAGCCATAGGCACGAGTGTGAAAGCGGTCAGCTCATCGGTCGGTACGGCGAGAGAGCGATTGACGAGGCTGCGCAGGGCGCGGTCGGTCTCCGGTTCCGGCAGCCCGGCGTTGGCGGCGACGTTCTCCAACTTGACCGGTAGAGTGAAGTAAGTGAGCGCGCAGAGCGCCCGGGTCTCGGCCTCGCTGAAGTCCTCCACCAGATCGCCGAAGATGAATTCCAGCGGGTCGTTGCCCGGCGGGCAGGAGCGCAGGAAATCGAGCGCATCGGTGAACGTGAGGCAGTGGCCGCGCCCGATCTGTCCGGCGGTCCAGCGCAGCAGCAGCGGCTTGCCGCCGGTCTCTCGATACAGCACAAGGCGCTCGGCTTCGCTGGTTCTGGCGAGGTGCGGGTTGTGCGTGGCGAGTTCGGCCAGCGTGTCGAGCGCGGCTTGTTGGCCGAGTTTTTCGAGGATCAACTCCTCTGCGCCGGAGCCGATGCGTCCACGGCTGGTGAGGATGGCCTTGCAGCCGGCGGGCAGTTTCTTGACGAAGGTGAAGAGGATGTCGCGCTCGGGTTTGAGCAGGCTTTCCAGATTGTCGAGGACCAACAGCGTCTGCGTGCCGCGCAGGGCGTCCAGCAGCAGGCGCGGACGCTGGTCTTCCGCGACCTTGACGATATCGTCGCGGCCCAGCTCGCGGGCGAGTTCGCCGAACAGCTCGACCAGACCGCTGACCAGAAAGCCGCTGAGGTCGCGCAGGCCGTCGTCGTCCAGCTCGCGGCTCTTCAGCGAGATGTAGACGATCTTGTCGAAGATTTCCGGCGGGGCATCGTAAGCGGCGCGGACCGCGAGCGAAGTCTTGCCCATCCCGCCCGGACCATCGATCAATGCGCCCCAGGTGCGTGAATCCGGGTCGAGAGCGTCGGCGATTTTTCTTAACTCGTCTTCGCGGCCGAAGAACGGCTGCAGCGCGGGCAGGTTGTGGGGAATGAGCGTTTTTGGCGCGGATGCAACAACGACGGCGGGTTTGGTGTAGTAATCCTTCGGGTGGCCTTCGTTGAGCGCGAGGCGTTCGAGGATGAGGGTGACGAATTCGTCGGGGGTTTTGTCGTCGAGGTCGATGAAGCCGGAAGCCGGACTCAGGCCGTCGGCTTTTGCATATTCGAACCGACTGGGCATTACACGATGACCGTCTGCTTTCGTGAGCAGGCCGTAGATGTGGACCCACTCCCATCCGGTCCACCGCTTCGCGTCGTAGTCAGGACAGAGGACAGGAACGATGAGGTCGGACTGCTCGCCGTATAGCTTGGGCAACTTGATCCCGAGGTCGAATACCGCAAATTCCGCCTCGTGATATTTGTCGTAGAGGATCTTTCCCTGCCCGAATCGCTCGGCAAGCAAGTCAGCAACCTGTTGTACGAATTCGCGTTTTTCCCCAGCAAAGGAAAATGCGATGCGGAAGCGTTTCGTGCTGACAGGAGAATCCATTGCTCCGCTCGATCATCATGAGAAACCCCAGACTGGGGTGTGGCTTGGATTCTGCGCACGCGGGCCAAACACCGTCAATGCGACGTGTGCGATGGCGGTGCCTGGACTTGCGGAATCGGGCGGCGCACAACTGCGCGCCGCTCCGAATCACAAAAGAAATCTCAGCGATTGCCGCCGAGCAGACCGCCGCCCAGTTTCAGCATGTCGCTCAGGTCGACATCGCCGTCGCCGTCCTTGTCGAGCACCGCGCCGAGCAGGCCGCCTGCCAGGCCGCCCTGCTGGCGCACTTGTTGCTGTTCCTGACCGAGAACGGCGCCCAGGATGTCGGCCGTCGGGTTGCCGCCGCCCAGGCCCATCGCCTGACCGCCGCCGCTTTCGTTGCCGCCGAACATGCGCTTGGCGAGATACGCCATCACGATCGGCGCGAGAATCTTCATCAGCATGCCGGCGCGATCGCCGCCCAGCCCGGTCGCTTCGCCCAGATGCTGTTCGGCGCGGCCCTGCTGGCCACCGAGAATATGCCCGAGCATGCCAGCGCCGTCGGTCTGCCGGCTCTGCGCGCCGCCCAGCACCATGCCGAGCAGATCGCCGATGCCGCCGCCACCGGTATGGTCGCGCTGCAGTGCGCCGAACAGCGCCTCCGCGCCCTGCGGCTGGCTGGCGTTCTTGCCCAACGCGCCCATCAGCAGCGGCAGCGCCGCGCTGACCGCGCCGGCCGCCTGATTCTGGTCGATGCCGAGTTGCCGGGAAATCTGCTGCAACGGGGCGCCCTGGAGTTGGGCGAGCAGATCGTTGGTCAGGTTGCTCATGGCGGAAGTCCTTCATTGCGATGAATCGGCGGTGTGCGCCGGGGCCTTCACTTTACCGTGATGGCGCGGAGCGATAGGGGTCTGGAGGTGTTTTTTTCCGTCGACGATGGTCGAACCGCCATGCGCACGCCCGTCCGGGCGGACGATACGGAATATCAATCGCCCGATCGCTTTTTCGAGCGTACGGGATGCAAGCCCAAGGCCCCTATACTGCCTGTGGACGTCGGGCACGGATCGCGCATGGCCGTCCGCAGACCGATGCGTCCGTTCATCCACACATGGAGGAATTCAAGATGAAACGTTATGGATTCGTGTTCACGTCGATCTTTGCGCTCGGCCTGGGGGTTGGCGCATCGATGTCCGCGTACGGCTACGACCCGAGTTGCCTGGCCAGTTGCCAGGAGCAATTGAACGATTGCAGGGCGCAGGTCGTGGGCGATCCGCAGTGGAACAGCAGGCACTGCAATGTGCTCTACCGTGCCTGCGTGGCCGCATGTTCGGAGTGAGACGTTGAAGTGGTGCGGACGACGGTGTGAAGCCCGTCGTCCGCATCCCATGGTTCAATCGCTGTCGACGCGGATCACATCGAACTCACCGGCGAGGACGCGATCGAGCCGGCCGCTGCGCCAGCCGCGCACGGCATCGCGCACCAGCGGCGAAGGCGCTGCGCGATAGCGGCGACAGACGCGCGGTTCTTCATCCGCCGCCTGCAGCGTCGGCCGCGTACGGCCCGGAGGGTCCTGCGCGACGCGTACCGAGATCGAATAACGTCGCGTGCCGCCATCGATATCGGTCGCTTCCTGTTCCAGCACGTGCAGCCCGTGTTCAGCGGCGAGCAGTCGATAAGCGCCGAAGCCGCTGACCGCGAAGCGTGCGCGTCCGTGCTCCGCATCCTGTTCGAGCGTTTCGACGCGCATGTTGCGGCGTTCGGACCAGGCCATGTACATGCCCAGCGTCTGCTGCCACCACAGTCGCGTTTGCGCCGGATCGCGTTTGAGATCGGATGCGCTCGCGGCGACGACGCAGACCGCATCCTGCGGCTCGCGATCTTCCACCGCCGTGATCGCGTGCTCCAACAGCCAGAGCAACTGCGCATACCGTGCGATGACAACGGAATTGGCGCCGTCGCGGGCGAGGCGTTCGTCGAGCCGCTGCGCGGTTTCGAGCGCGCTTTGGATGCGGTCGCGGCGTTCGATGCGGTCCAGCACGTCGAAGCGCTCCGCGCGCGACCAGAACTCGCGATCGTTCATCGCCGCGAAATCGGCATCGCGGGCCTGCTGCCACGAAGCGGCGGCGACCGCTTCGGCGCGTCGCTGCAGATGCGCGTGCAGCGCGATGAGATGGGCCGCCGAGCTTTCGGGCGTGTAGATCAGATCGCGCAGATCCTGCGCATCGAGATCCCCGCGCGCAAAGGCCGTAGTGCCGGAGGACGCGGATGCGGCATCCATGGCCGTGCGGTCGGGGTCGATGAACTCCACGTCCAGACGATCGCCCGCGCTGCGCACGAACAGGAACTGGTCGCCCTGCGGCGTGCGGTGCTCGACGATGCTGCGCGCCAGCGGCGCGAGCAGATGCTGTTCGATCGCGCGGCGCAGCGGACGTGCGCCGAGGTCCGGGGTGAAGCCGCGGTCGAGCAGGAATTCGATCGCCGACGGTTCCCATTCCACCGCCCAGTCGCGATTCCGCAGCCCGCGACGGCCCATCGCGCGCTGCAGTTCCTTGTGCAGGATGTCGCGCATCAGCGCGCGGTCCAGCGGCGTGAACAGCACGATGCGATCGAGGCGGTTGAGGAACTCGCGACGGAAGGTTTCGAACAGTGCCTTCTCGACCGCGCCGCGCGAATAACCGCCGGCGGCCGAGGTGAATCCCGGGCCGGCGCTGCGGCTCAAGGTGGAGCCGGCGTTGCTGGTGAGGATGATGATGCTGTGGCGGAAATCGGCGACGTTGCCGTTGCGGTCGCTCAGGCGGCCGTCGTCGAACACCTGCAGGAACATGTCCCACACGCGCGGGTGCGCTTTTTCGAATTCGTCCAGCAGCACCACCGAGAACGGCTGCTCGCGGATGCGCGCGACCAGCGAGCGCGTGCTGCCGTCGTTCGATACGTCGGTGAGCCGCCACGCGGCGTCTTCGGACTGGAATTCGCTCATGTCCAGACGCAGCAGGCGTTCGCTGCTGCCGAACAGCAATTCGCCCAGCGTCTTCGCCAGTTCGGTCTTGCCGGTGCCGGTGGGGCCGGCGAACAGGAACACGCCGATCGGCCGACTGCTGTCGATCAGCCCGGCCTTGAGCATCGCGATGCGGTCGACCAGGCATTCCACCGCTTCGTCCTGACCGATCACGCGCTTGCGGAAGAACGCGCGCAGCGTATCGAGGTCGAGACTCTTGCTGTCGTCGATCACATCCAGCGGCAGACCGCTGCGCCGCGCGATGCCGCGCAGCAGCGCATCCGTGGTCAACGGCAGCTCGCGCGCGTCCGCGCTGCACGCGACGCGCAGGCTCTCTTCGAGCAGACGCAGCGTGCGTCCAGGTTCGCGCTGCTCGGGGAAGAACTGCGCGGCCATGCGCTGCGCTTCGTCCAGCGCACGCGCATCGATCACCGGCGTGCCCAGTTCCGCTTCGCGCGTGGCACTCCAGCGCGACAGCAATGTACGCATGCCGTCGGTGTCGGGCGACAGCAGGGCCACGGTCTTCACCAGATGTCGCAGCGTCGGACGCGCGATCAGCAGCTGCGCGAGCTGCGCCGGCGACAGTTCGCCGATCATCCGCACCTGGCCGCGTTCCAGCGCCGGCAACAGCATGTCGAGAATGCCGCGCGGGTCCTGGCTGTGCCCGCCCTTGTGCAGCAGGTCGTAGAAATCCTGCACCCGCCACAGCGCACGCGGACGGTCGAGCGCAGTCAGCATCTCGCGCACGCGCTCTTCCAGTTCGCCGATGTATTTCTGTCCCGCCAGCACTTCGGCGGCGGAGGCTTCGAACAGCAGCCAGCCTTCAGTCTGCAGGCGCGCGAACAGACGATCGACCAGCACCGATTTGCCAACGCCCTGTTCGCCGGAAATCAGCACCGACACCGGCGGCGTGGCCTGCAGCAATTCGTACAGTTGCGCGATCTGGCGATCGAGTTCCGGGTGATCGACGATGCCGCCGCTCGTGTTTTGCGGCGGCGTCCACAGCCGGCCCACGCCACCCAGCGTGCGCCGCTCGCGCCGCCGCGCCACTTCGTCCGTCACCTGCGCGAGATACGGCGCCAGCACCGGTTCGGCGAACGACTTCAGGCCCTCGGCCAGTTGCTCCAGCTCGTATTCCTGCAGCGTGTCCAGGGTCATCGTCCCGACGCTGCCCGGCGGATGCGCGCCCGCCCACTGCAGATACTCGCGCAGCCGCTGCCGCAGCGGCGGCTGCTCGTACCACCATTGGCGCAGGTGCCGCAGCAGCCCGGGCAGGGCGGTGGCGTCCTCACGCGACTGCAGGTAATCGATCATGAAGCGCAGTTGATACCAGCCCGGCGGCGGCGTGGCCGCCAGCGCAGCGGCGGCATCGATATCGGCGCGTTCGCGCAGCGCCACATAGATCATGCAACCCAGCGCGCCGCTGTCGCTTTCCAGCTGATCCAGCACCGCTTTCGCATCGAAGGCATTCCCCGTCAACAGCGCCACGCCCTCGCGGAACTGCGGCAACTGCAGCAGATCCTCCGGCCGCTTGACGCGCTCGTCGTCCGCCTCGATCTCGCCCCGCAGCCGGTACAGGCGATCGCGCGGTGTTTCTTCCGGCGCAGCGGCATCCGGCGCCGGCAGCGCGGCTTCGGTCGTTGTGGAGTTTGCGGTCGCGTCCGGTGTTGCGGCCTCGCTCGGGGTGCGCCGCAGCCAGACCGTCAAAAAGACGCCGAACAACAATCCTGCGATGAAGATTCCGATGGTCACGCATGCTCTCCTGTCAGCCGGCAGAGTGTAATGGAGCGGAGTGGTGCGCCTTGAGACGCATCGGGCAGCGGTACTGTGCGTGCCCGCACCTCCAAGGCCCGTCGCAGCACAACAAACCTGCGCGATGCCGCCGCTGTTCTCCCTCCCTTTTCGCGCAGCGAAGGGGAGGGCCGGGGAGGGTGAATGCCCGCTGCAGGGCTACGAATGGTCACAAGCCCACCTCCGAAAACCGCTGTCGCGTTTCCGGTGATGGACGAAAATCGCTTTTTTGACCAATGAGTTGCAGCTGTCGCCACAACACGATGTTTCAATCCGGCATGTTGTGGCGCGCGAACAGCAGGTCCCTCCGCCCGCTGTGCGGGCGTTCGGGATGACAGGGTATTGGTCCTGTAGGTGACGCCCGGCGCCTGTAGGAGGCGCTTCAGCGCCGACCGCTTTCGTCGGGCCTGGTGTTCTACAGCCGTATGGCTGGATACACCCTGCGAAAGCATCACTCCAATGCCTTCAACCGATACAGCGCCTCCAGCGCCTGCTTCGGGGTGAGTTCGTCGGGATCGATCGCCGCCAGCGCATCCAGCGCAGCGGACGACGACGCGAACAAACCGATCTGCTGCGATGCATCCAATGCCTGCGGGGTGAGCACCGGTGCGGGATCGCTGCGCCGCTGTTCCAGTTCCGCCAGTCGCCCGCGCGCTTCGCGCACGACGCTCTTCGGCAGGCCGGCCAGCGCTGCGACCTGCAGGCCGAAGCTGCGGTCGGCGGGGCCGTCTTTCACCGCGTGCATGAACACCAGGGTGTCGCCGCCGTGTTGGTCGTGGTGCTCCACCGCGTCCAGATGCACGTTGGCGATACCGCTGCCGGGTTGGGCGAGGGCGGTGAGTTCGAAATAATGCGTGGCGAACAGCGTGTAGGCGCGATTGGTCGCGGCCAGATGCTTCGCGCAGGCTTCGGCCAGCGCGAGACCGTCGTAGGTCGAGGTGCCGCGGCCGATTTCGTCCATCAGCACCAGCGACTGCGCGGTGGCGTGATGCAGGATGTAGCTGGTTTCGCTCATCTCGACCATGAAGGTCGATTGCCCGCGCGCGAGATCGTCGCCCGCGCCGATGCGGGTGAGGATGCGGTCGATCGGGCCGATCTGCGCTTTCGACGCGGGCACGAAGCTGCCGATGTGCGCGAGCAGCACGATCAGCGCGTTCTGGCGCATGTAGGTGGATTTGCCGCCCATGTTCGGGCCGGTGATCACCAGCATGCGCCGTGCCGCGCTGCCGTCGTCGCCGTTGAGCGACAGATCGTTCGGTTCGAATGGTTCGTCGCGCACCGCTTCGACGACCGGGTGACGGCCGCGTTCGATGTGCAGGCGTGCGTCTTCGACCAACTGCGGCTGCGACCAGTCGAGTTCACGCGCGCGCTCGGCGAAACAGGCGAGCACATCGAGTTCGCTCAGTGCACCCGCTGCGCGCTTCAATGGTTCGAGGTCGCGATTCAGCTCGTCGAGGATGCCTTCATACAGCAGCTTTTCGCGCGTGAGCGAGCGGTCTTTCGCCGACAGCACCTTGTCTTCGAACTGTTTCAGCTCTTCGGTGATGTAGCGCTCGGCGCCGGTCAGCGTCTGCCGGCGCGTGTAGTGGACAGGCGCCTTGTCGGCCTGGCCTTTGCTGATCTCGATGAAGTAGCCGTGGACGCGGTTGTAGCCGACCTTCAGCGTGGCGATGCCGCTGCTCGCGCGTTCGCGCGCTTCCAGATCGATCAGGAACTGGTCGGCATGCGTGCTCAGCATGCGCAGTTCGTCCAGTTCGGCGTCGTAGCCTTCGGCGATCACGCCGCCGTCGCGGGCCAGCACCGGCGGCTGCGGCACGATCGCGCTGGCCATCCACGCCGCCTGCGCGTCGTGTTCGCCCAGTTCGGCGCACAGCGCCTGCAGTCGCGGCGAATCGATGCCCGACAGCGCGTCGCGCACTTTGGGCATCAGCAGCAGGGCGTCGCGCAGGGTGGAGAGGTCGCGCGGGCGCGCGCTGCGAAGGGCCACCCGGGACAGAATGCGTTCGATATCGCCCAGGCCGCGAAATGCCTCGCGCACGCTGGTGTCCGCGCGCTGCGCAAACAGCTGCTGCACTGCGTCATGGCGTTCGCTCACGATCCGGCGGTCGCGCAGCGGGCGGTGCAGCCAGCGCCGCAGCAGACGTCCGCCCATCGGGGTGATGGTGCTGTCGAGCACGCCGAGCAGGGTGTGCCGGGTATCCCCATCGACGCGGGTGTCGAGTTCGAGATGGCGCCGCGTCGCTGCATTCATCGCGATCGCGCCGTCGCTGGTTTCGAGGCGGATCGCGGTGAGATGCGGCAGCCGCTGCTTCTGGGTTTCTTCGACGTAACCGAGCAGTGCGCCTGCTGCCGCGATGGCCAACGGTTTGTTGTCGATACCGAAGCCGGTGAGATCGAACAGGTTGAAAAATTTCAGCAACTGCCGGCGTCCGCTGTCGGTGTCGAACAGCCATGGCGCACGGCGGCGGATGCCGTGACGGGTGGTCAGCGATAGCGGCCAGCCGTCTTCATCGGGGATCAGCAGCTCGGCGGGATCGAGACGCGCGAGTTCGGCTTCCAGCATGTCCTCGCTGTTCACTTCATTGACCAGGAAACGTCCACCGGCAAGATCCGCCCATGCAAGTCCGTAGCCGTTTTTTCCGCGCGATACGGCCATCAGCAGCGTATCGCGGCGATCCTGCAGCAGCGCTTCATCGGTGACCGTGCCCGGCGTGACGATGCGCACGACCTTGCGTTCGACCAGACCTTTCGCCAGCGCCGGGTCGCCGATCTGTTCGCAGATCGCGACCGACTCGCCCAGCGCGACCAGACGCGCGAGGTAGCCTTCGTACGCATGCACCGGCACGCCGGCCATCGGAATGGGCTGACCGGCAGAATTGCCGCGCTGCGTCAAAGTGATGTCGAGCAGACGCGCGGCCTTGCGCGCATCGTCGTAGAACATTTCGTAGAAATCGCCCATCCGGAAAAACAGCAGCACATCCGGATGCTCCGCCTTGGCGGCGAAGAACTGGCGCATGAGCGGAGTGTGCTGGTCGCTGGCGATGCGCACCGGAGATGCGGGAATGGAAGTGGGGTCGGGCACGGGAAAACTGCAGTCGGGGCCCGGGCGCGCGTCGTGCACCGGAGGGCAGAGCGACTAGTATGCCAGCGCCCGCCCCCCCTGCGTTCGGTCATGCTTACAGTGGCGGAAAGCTGTGATACCGTCGCCACGCGGTTGTCAATTCAACAATGGCATAGATGGACAAGCCTTGGCTTGGTCTGCGTGGGGGTCGCCCGGGAGGTCGCCTTTGCCCTGACATCCAATACGCTTGGACGCGTTCCGCCGATGGTCGATCAACGATCACGTAACGATTACGAATTCAACGACACATGGCGAGGGGGAATACATGGCTTATCGTGCACCGCAACATTCAACACTCACCCGGGCGCTGCTGCTCGCGCTCATCGGTCTGGTCCAGGCGCCGCTCGCGCTGGCCCAGGATGCCGGTCCGGGAGAGGAAGAGGCAACGACGCTCGACCAGATCACGGTGACTGCACAGAAGCGCGAGGAAGCGCTGCAGGACGTCCCGGTCGTGGTGACGGCGCTTTCGGAGCAGATGCTGGAAGAAAACGGCGTTCGCGATATCAAGGATCTGCAGCACATCGTTCCCGGTCTGACCGTGACCAGCACCCAAAGCGAGTCGCAGACCGTCGCACGCATCCGCGGCGTCGGTACGGTCGGCGACAACGCCGGTCTGGAATCATCGGTCGGCATCGTCATCGATGGCGTGTACCGCCCGCGCAACGGTGTCGGCTTCACCGATCTGGGTGAACTCGAACGCATCGAAGTGCTGAAGGGCCCGCAGGGCACGCTGTTCGGCAAGAACACCTCGGCCGGCGTCATCAACGTGATCACCAAGCGCCCGGGTTACCAGCAGCGCGCCGAGGCCGAGGTCACCGTCGGCAGTTACGGCGCATTCGGCGTATCCGGCTCGTACAACGATGCCATCAACGACATGGCCGCTTTCCGCATCTATGCAGCCAAGCGCAAGCGCGATGGTTATCTGGATGTGCACACCGGCGCCGGCCCGCGCACGGACAAGCAGGATCAGGATCAGAACTTCCACACGTTCCGCGGCCAGTTGCTGCTCGAACCGTCCGATACGCTCGATATCCTGCTGAGCGGCGATTTCAGCAACCGCGACGAGAACTGCTGCGGCAGCGTGACCATCATCCGCGGCCCCACTGCCGCGATCCTCGATGCGCTGTCGCCCGATACCGGCGTCATCCCCGTCGCCGATCCGTTCAGTCGCCATGCGTGGTCCAACCGCAGCACCGCGCAATACATCAAGGACCAGGGCGTCAGCGGCCAGGTCGACTGGCAGACGCCGTGGTTCGGCGGCGCGACGCTCACTTCGATCACCGCGCAGCGCAAGTGGGAATCCACCAACGGCATCGACTTCGATTACAGCACTGCGGACCTGCTGTACCGCAATCCGACCAAGGGCGACAATTACACCGGCTTCGACACCTTCAGTCAGGAAATCCGGCTGACCGGCGCCACCGACAAGCTCGACTGGCTGGTCGGCGCTTTCTATGCGGACGAAAGCCTGACCCGCAACGAGGCGTACCGTGTCGGCTCGGCGTATGAGCCCTATCTGTCGATCGCGCTGCTCTCGCGGATCAATCCGGCGCTGGGCGCCAGCCCCACCGCGCCGCTGTTCCTGTCGCAGGCCTCGGGCCGGCCGTTCGGCACCGTGTTCGCCGGCCATGCCGCCGCCGACCGTTACCAGCAGGAGTCCAAGAGCATCGGTCTGTTCACCAACAACACCTGGCACGCCACCGATGCGCTCGACCTGACCGTCGGTCTGCGCTACACCCGCGAGAAGAAAGAACTGGCGTCGCGTTACAGCAATCCGAACGGCGGCCTCGGCTGCGCGGCGATGCTGGGCAATCCGGCGCAGGTCGTGGCCGCGCTGGTCGCCCGCGGACTGAGCGTGGCGCAGGCTTCGGCAGCGGCACCGCAGGTGGTCGGGTTCGCCTGCCTGCCGTGGACCAACGTCCGTCACAACGGCCGCAGCACCGATCAGAGCCGGGACGAGAAGGAATGGTCCGGCACGTTCAAGGCGGCCTATCGCTTCAACGAGCACGTCATGGGCTATTTCTCGGCCGCACGCGGCTACAAGGCCGGTGGCTTCAACCTCGATCGCGTGCAGTCGAACACCGGGCTGTCCAGCGGCACTTCGGGCATCGTCCCGGTGAACGACACCTCGTTCCCGGCCGAGTTCGTCAACAGCTACGAGCTGGGCACGAAGACCACATGGCTCGGCGGCAACCTGCTGCTCAATGCCACGCTGTTCCATCAGGAGTATTCCGACTTCCAGCTCAACAGCTTCCTCGGTACCAGCTTCGTGGTGCGTTCGGTCCCGAAGGTGACTTCGCAGGGCCTCGACGCCGAACTGCTCTGGCAGACCGGGGGCTGGATGGTGCAGAGCGGCCTGACCTATGCCGATACCAAGTACGGCAACGACCTGTTGCCCGATACCGATCTGGCCTTGCTGCCGGGCAGCCGTACGAGCTTCGCTCCGAAATGGTCCGTCACCGGTTCGGTCGGCTACGACTGGCGGATCGGCGGCAGTCTGAAAGCAGGTGCGCACCTCGGTGCGAAGTACATGTCCGACTACAACACCGGCTCCGATCTGGATCCGCAGAAGCAGCAGGACGCCTATGTACTGGGCAATGCGCGTTTCACCATCGGTTCGCGCAACGACCGCTGGAACGTCGAACTGTGGTCGCAGAACATCACCGATGCCGAGTACTACCAGGTCGCGATCGATGCGCCGCTGCAGACCGGTACCTGGAATGCGTTCCTAGGTGCGCCGCGAACCTATGGCCTGACGTTGCGCCTCCGCTACTGATCCCCGAAACCCGTTCGCAGCAAGACGACGGCCCGCCTCGCGCGGGCCGTCTGTTTTTGCAGGTTGCGGCTGCCTGACGACGCGCGCATGCTCGGCGCGGGGAATTCCACAGGAATCGATTCGCTGCCGGCGCGGTCTCGACCGTGTCCGCAGTGCGGGAATTCGAGCGCCGGATCCGTACGCGATCCGCCTTGCGCTCGAAAAGCACGGAATTCCGGGCAGCCGGGGTTCCGAAGACACGGCTCGTAGCCAAGGAGAATGTTCGATGTCCAGACGTTTGTTCAATCAGTCCAGTACCACCCGAGACATCCGCAGTCGTCATGCCCCTCATGCGCTTGCCGCCACGATCATGCTGGGCTTCGCCTTGTCGGGCTGCGGCGCCAAACCGGAAGAGCCTGCGGCGAAGCCCGAACTGGCCGTCGCACCGCCGAAAGCCGATGCCTCCGTCTGCCAGGCCAATGGCAGCTGGATCAGCAATCCGAATCCACCGCTGGAGGTCGCGGCCACGGAATCCTTCTGCGATTTCTACCAGTTCTCGTGGCAGTGGTTTCTCGCCGAAGTATCCCCGTCGCCGACCATGGCCGGCGAACGCGTGTTCGAGACCAACCGCCTGCACAATCCCAACGTTTCAGGCGGGCAATGCTCGCTGCCCGAAATGCTCGGCCGCGCCAGCGCCGCGAAGATGCTCGCGATGCGTGCCGACAAACCACAGGACTTCGAGGACGCGCAGGCCGACGGCAACGCGCTGTACGACCGGAACGGCAACATCCTGCGCTACAACATCTGGTATTCGCGCGCCGAGTGCCAGGCCACCCAGAAAGGCTTCACCGAAGGCACCTTCGAAATCAAGGTCTCGTGGATGATCCTGCCGAAGCCCGATCCCACCTACTACACGATGCAAGCCACGCTGCCCGGCAGCACCACGCCGGTAACGCTGGGCGTGGTGGGTTTCCATATCGCCAACTGGACGTCGAAGCATCCGGAGATGATCTGGGCCACGTTCGAGCACAAGGACAATGCTCCGCTGTGCGATGGCACCAGCGCCGCCCCGGCCAATGGCTGGGCCTTCGCCAGCAGCGACGCAGCGCAATGTCTCACCGCGCACCCGCAGCCGACCTCCGGGCCGCCCAACACCGCTTGCGCGCAGTTCAACTTCGATACGCCCGACCCCTTCCAGGGCACGCCGCCAGCGACCAATGCGCCGAACAACATCTGCCGCCAGTTCGCCAATGGCAACCAGCCGGGCACGTCGATCAACGGCAACGACAATGCCGCCAATCTGCTGGCCATCCAGCAGCTCAACGATCAGCTGGTCGGTCCGCAGGGCATGCTGACCGTGCTTCCCGACACCGATCCGATGGCGGTCTGGAAGCACTACACCCTGATCGGCGCGATCTGGACCAAGGGCGGCGCGGACTCCGGCAATCCGCCGGTGGCGTACACCGTGCACGAACAGTCCGGCGACAAGATCGTGCCCGGCGATGCGACCAGTCTGCAGCGCGGTTCGCTGGAGCTGACCAACATGAGCATGGAAACCTTCCAGCAGGGCGACACGTCCTGGGCGCCGAACTGCTTCGGTTGCCATGGGTTCTCGCAGACCGATCCGCTGGATGTGAGCCATATCTGCCCGAGCCTGTTCGGCGCGGACAGCAACGGCAACTGCGTGGTCCAGGACACCGGTGCGGTGCCGGCATCCGCAGCGCCAGCGGTGGAGAAGAAATAGTCGCTTCCACCGGTCACAGTGACGGCAATGGCCCGCATGCGCGGGCCATTGCTTTTGCGGCGCCGCTGGCCGTTATCATGCCGGACAGGGCGCTCCGCATGCGCCGTCTCGGACCGCGCCCGCATGACGTTTCCCACCGACGCCGAACTTCGCGAACACGCCGAAAGTCTGGGCGCCCGTTTCCGCGCCTCGCGCCACACCCTCGTCACCGCCGAAAGCTGCACCGGCGGCTGGATCGCCAAGACCGTCACCGATATCGCCGGCTCGTCCGACTGGTTCGACTGCGGCATGGTCGCCTACAGCTACGAAGCCAAGCAGGCGATGCTCGGCGTGCGTCCGGAAACCCTCGAGGTGCACGGTGCGGTCAGCCGCGAAACCGTGATCGAAATGGTGTCCGGTGCGCTGGTGCATGCAGGCGCCAGCATCGCGGTCGCGGTCACCGGCATCGCCGGCCCCGGCGGTGGTGCGCCCGACAAACCCGTCGGTACGGTGTGGATCGGCTGGAAGCGCCGCGGCGGCTACGCCCACGCCCAACTGTTCCATTTCGATGGTGATCGTGAAGCCGTGCGCCGGCAGACGGTCGGCGCTGCGCTGCGCGGATTGGAGACATTGATCGGGACTTCTTGATCCGATGCGTGGGTTCTGGACGCGACCCGATGTGCGCATTCCCTGTTACGCGCTGACCTTCTCGGCCTGGTGCGTACTGTGGGTGTTCGGCGTGCTCGAGATAACCCGCCCGTTGCCGGGCCTGATCAGCATGAAAGGCAGCGGCGGCGCTTACGAAGTGTTGCGCTGGTTTACCGGGCAACCGCCGTGGCTGGTCGCGGTGGTGTTTGCGGTGGCAGCGTTTCTGCTGCTGTGGCTACCGTTGAAACTGCTGCATTGGCTGGATCGCGAGAGGGCGGCGAGGGCGGCATTACATTGGGCGCTATCGTCGAGATCATTGAACCTGTTGATGTTTCTGCTGCCGGCTGTATTGGTCATGGTTGGGCTGTTACTGACTCCACGCCTCGAAACGTGGGTCATGACGATGATCATCGCCGCAGTGATTTTTCCACTGATCGCACTGACGCCTTTCGCAGCATTCAACCCGGCAACGCTCCACCAGCCACGGCTGCAGCACTGGTGGCATTTGAAGTGGCCGGGCTGGAGACAGGTGATCGTGGCCCTGTTGCTCATCGTGGTGCTGCCCGTGTTGACCGGGTTCGTCACCGACGAGCTCGCGGATGACAGATCGTGGCCGGTAACGGTGGGTATCGAATCGCTCGGAAGTGTCGTTGACGTCCTTGCCCAGGTCATTGCGGTGGTGAATTGGCTGGCTTGTGGCCGACGCGAGGAAGTCCGTTCGGGCCTTGCAAGGATCTCCAATGCACGGTTTCTGCGCGCCTATCTTGGCTATGCCCTGATGACTGGCCTGCTTGTTCTGCCTTTCGTGATACCCATACTTGCCCACAGCATGTATTTCATATACGCCGCCCCGCAGTACGACGATTGGGCACGGCAAGCGGGCGCGCAGATGCCATTGGGGGTCCAGGTGTTTTCGAGCTTGAAGCAACTGCAGGCTGAGTGGGTATGGCTGTCGTTGGGCCTGCCGGTGAGCGCACTGTCACTGCTCTGCCTCGGCCGGTTGCTGGCCAAGCATGGTGTCGGAGGGCTCAAGCCGGATACGGCGGCCCGTTGACGGAACAGGTCGTTAGTAGTATTACTACTAACCATGGATCTGACCGAAACCCAACAAGCCATCCTCGCCCTCATCTCCGAGCGCATCGCCGCCGACGGCGTGCCGCCCTCGCAGACCGAGATCGCCCACGCCATGGGCTTCAAGGGTGTCCGCGCCGCCCAGTACCACATCGAAGCGCTCGAGCAGGCCGGCTGCATCCGCCGCGTGCCGGGGCAGGCGAGGGGCATCCGGCTGGTGCACGAGGCCGCGAACGACGCCCTCGACCTCCCCCCGATGTCCGCGCTGCCGGACGACGTCCTGCGCCTGCCGCTGCTGGGGCGGGTCGCGGCCGGCCTCCCAATCGGTGCGGACCTGCGCTCCGACGACTACATCCTTCTCGACCGCGCGCTGTTCTCGCCGGCACCGAACTACCTGCTGAAAGTGCAGGGCGACTCGATGATCGACGAAGGCATCTTTGAAGGCGATCTGGTCGGCGTCTATCGCACCAGCGAAGCGCGTTCCGGCCAGATCGTGGTCGCGCGCATCGATGACGAGATCACCATCAAATTGCTGAAGATCGGCAAGGACCGCATCCGCCTGCTGCCGCGGAATCCCAGCTACGCACCGATCGAAGTGCAGCCCGATCAGGATTTCGCGATCGAGGGCCTGTACTGCGGCCTGGTGAGGCCGAATCGATGAGCATCATTCGATGAGCAATCGGCGTATGCGGACTTTCCCTACCGTACGTCGAGTGGTTTCCCGATGTTTCGTCATGGTCCACGCAAATACATTGTGTCCTGTCGCAGCCAGTGCGACGGACCACCCCTAATCTGCTTCCACACCAGACATTGACCCATTCACTGACGAGGATTCCACGATGGACGAGAACAAAAAGCGCGCGCTTTCCGCAGCCCTGAGCCAGATCGACAAGCAGTTCGGCAAAGGTTCGGTCATGCGCATGGGCGACCGCCCGGTCGAAGCGGTCGAAGTCATCGGCACCGGTTCGTTGATGCTCGATATCGCACTGGGCATCGGCGGTCTGCCGAAAGGCCGCGTCGTCGAAATCTACGGTCCGGAATCCTCGGGCAAGACCACGCTCACCCTGCAGACCATCGCCGAATGCCAGAAGGCCGGCGGCACCGCCGCATTCATCGACGCCGAGCACGCGCTCGACCCGATCTATGCGCAGAAGCTCGGCGTCAACATCGACGAACTGTTGCTCTCGCAGCCGGATACCGGCGAACAGGCGCTGGAAATCGCCGACATGCTGGTGCGTTCCAATGCCGTCGACATCGTCGTCATCGACTCGGTCGCCGCGCTTACCCCGAAGGCCGAAATCGAAGGCGAGATGGGCGACCAGCTTCCGGGCCTGCAGGCGCGCCTGATGAGCCAGGCGTTGCGCAAGCTGACCGGCAACATCAAGCGCAGCAACTGCATGGTCATCTTCATCAACCAGCTGCGCATGAAGATCGGCGCGATGATGCCGGGCCAGAGTCCCGAAGTGACCACCGGCGGTCACGCACTCAAGTTCTACGCCTCGATCCGTCTGGACATCCGCCGCATCGGCAGCATCAAGAAGGGCGAGGAAATCATCGGCAACCAGACCAAGATCAAAGTGGTCAAGAACAAGCTCGCTCCGCCGTTCAAACAGGTCGTCACCGAGATCCTCTACGGCGAAGGCATCAGCCGCGAGGGCGAACTCATCGACATGGGTGTCGAGGCCAAGCTCGTCGAGAAGTCGGGCGCCTGGTACAGCTGCGATGGCGAACGCATCGGTCAGGGCAAGGAGAACGCCCGCCAGTATCTGAAGGAGAATCCCGCAATGGCCGTAAAACTTGAGGCTGCGCTGCGCGCCCAGTTCGTTCCGGCGGATGCGCCGCGCGATGCCGCCACCGTGGCGGAGGATGACGCAGAAGTCTGATGCAGCGGGGGCGGGTCGGATGGCCTCGTCAGCGGACGGCCCGCCCCCGACGCACTTCGCACATACGCACATACGCACATACGCACATACGCACAGCGCCTGTATTCACAGGTTTGAACACGACATGTCATGGACGGCATGTCGGCGGGTCGGAGCCCCAACTCCCGATCCGCATTCGCGGCACCGCTCGCCGGTGGGGTCGCATGCCGGGAAGTCCCAGGATGGGGTTTTCCGGTTCTTCCACGGAAGGACAGCATGCATCAGGCAGCATGCACTGGCAGGCAGCGCAGTACAGTACAGAGTCCCTGCACCCGCCTTGCGGCACATCGGCAGGCCTCGACGGTCCTGCTATGGTGACGGGCACTCCTTTCCTCCGGTGCCCACGATGACGCGCACATCCGCGTTGATGCTGTCTACGCTGCTGCTTGCCGCGCCCAGTATTTTCGCGACGGATGAGGTGGCCACGATCCGGCTGACACCCGGTGCGGCACCCGCGTCCCCGGAGCTGGTCGTATTGCTCGCCGAGAAGGATCGTCAATTGTTCGACGCGGTATTCGGGTGCAAGCTCGATCTGCTCGCCACGCTGGTGGCCGACGACTTCGAGTTCATCCACGACAAATGGGGGCAGACCGCCGATTCCGGCGCACGGTTCCTTGATGCGATGCGCGAAAACTGCAAAGGGCAGGAGACCGGGCAGAACTTCCGCGCGCGACGGGAGCTTGTCGAAGGCAGCATGACCGTGCACGTGTTGAACAACTTTGGCGCGATGCAGATGGGCGAGCACCGCTTCTTTGCGCTGCAACCGGGTTCGCCGGATCGCCTGACCGAAGACGGCAAGTTCATCGATGTGTGGCGTCAGGTCGACGGCGAGTGGAAGCTCGCGCGGGTCATCAGTTACGACCATCGTTTGGCGGAATGAGGCGCGGACGCCGCGAGCGCTAAACCGAGAACACCACCGTGCGCTGGCCGTTGAGCAGGATCCGGTCGTCCAGATAGCAGCGCAGTGCCTGCGCCAGCACGCGGCGCTCGATATCGCGGCCGATGCGGATCAGATCGGTCGGGGTGTCGTGATGACTGACACGCTGGGTGTCCTGTTCGATGATCGGCCCTTCGTCCAGATCGGCGGTGACGAAATGCGCGGTCGCACCGATCAGCTTCACGCCGCGCGCATGCGCATGGTGGTACGGGCGAGCGCCCTTGAAGCCGGGCAGGAACGAATGATGGATATTGATGCAGCGGCCACTGAGCCTGGCCGCCAGCTCGCTCGACAGGATCTGCATGTATCGTGCGAGCACCACAAGTTCGGTCCCGGTCTGTTCGATCAGATCGAGCAACGGCGTTTCATGCGCGGTCCTGTCGTCGCGCGATGCAGGCAGATAGTGGAATGGGATATCGCCGAAATCCAGATGCCGGTAGGTGTCGCGCGGATGATTCGAAACGATCGCCACGATCTCCATCGGCAGTTCGCCGATCCGCCAGCGGTACAGCACATCCGCAAGGCAATGGTCGAACTTCGAGGCCAGCAGCATCACGCGCCGGCGCTGGCTCCGGTCGCGCAATGTCCACTGCATGCCGAAATGCGTGGCGATCGCGACCATTTCCGTCGACAACACCGCGAACACCGACATGTCTGCCAACGAAAACACGGTGCGCATGAAGAAACGTCCGGTTCCGGTATCGCCGTACTGCTGCGATTCCAGGATATTGCCGCCGTGGCCGAACAGGAGTCCGGAGACAGCATTGACGATACCCGGGCGATCGGGACAGGAAAAGGTCAGAACGTATTGAGCGGGGGCCATGGGCACTCGCGTGGGGTGGGGTACGCCGACTTTACTGCATCGACCCGCGAACGTGCCGTGGCGGAACGCGAAACCAGTCCGGGTTGGAATACGACAGAGGCCGGATCTTGCCCGCAAACGCCGAGGCGTTACCGATCAATGCCCGGCTGCCGCTGGACCGATCTTGGCCGAGAACGGCGGTTTGGCGATCCAGACGAATGCGATCACCAACAGGAAGATGATGCCGAGCAGGTGGAATATCTCGTTGAAACCGAGTTGTGCGGCCTGGTTCGCGATCATGCGCTCCAGCGCTGCGGCGCCGGCCTGCAGTCGACCGTCGCCCATGCGCGAGACGGTGTCCAGCGTTGCGGGATCGTAGGCCGATATGTTCTCGGAGATATGCGCGTGATGCACGGCACCGCGTGCTGTCCAGGCATAGGTGGTGAGCGATGCGGCGAAGCTGCCGCCGAGCGTACGCATGAATGTGGCCAGGCCCGAACCCGCCGCGATCTCATGCGGCTGCAGGTCGGAGAGCAGGATCTGCAATACCGGCATGAAGAACAGCGCCACACCGAAGCCCTGGAACAATTGAACGATGGCGATCGTCCTGTAGTCGACATCCAGATTGAAGCCGGAACGCGCGAAACTGGTCATCGCCATCGCGATGAAGGCGATCGTGGCCAGCCAGCGCAGATCGAAACGGTTCGCGTACTTGCCGACGAAGGGCGTCAGCAGGACCGGGAGGATGCCGATCGGCGCGGTGGCGAAGCCGGCCCAGATCGCGGTGTAGCCGAGATTGCGCTGCAGCCACAGCGGCACCAGGATGCCGACGCTGAAGAATGCGGCGTATGCCACCACCATCGCCGCGGTGCCGGCGCTGAAATTGCGGTGTCGGAACAGGCGCAGGTCGACGATGGGGTCGTCGTCGGTGAGTTCCCAGATCATGAACACCGCCAGCGAAATCGCCGAAATCACCGCCAGCACGATGATGGTGGTGGAGCGGAACCAGTCCTCGTCGTTGCCGAGGTCGAGCAGTATCTGCAGCGCGCCCACGCCGAAGATCAGCGTGATCAGGCCGACGTAATCCATCTTCGGCTTTTCCAGTCGCTCGGGTCGTCCGCGCAGTTGCCGGCCGACCACGAAGCTGGCGAACAGGCCGATGGGGATGTTGATGAAGAAAATCCATTCCCAACTGTAGTTGTCGGTGATCCAGCCGCCCAGGATCGGTCCGGCGATCGGCGCCACCACCGTCACCATCGCCAGCAGCGCGATCGCCTGGCCGCGCTTCTGCGGCGGATAGATCGAGATCAGCAGCGCCTGCGTGATCGGATACATCGGCCCGGCGACGAAGCCCTGCAGCGCGCGCGCCGCGACCAGCAGCCCCATGCTGCTGGCGAGACCGCACAGCAGCGATGCGAGCACGAACAGGAACGTCGCCCAGATGAAGAGTTTGCGCTCGCCGAAATGACGGGTCAGCCAGCCGGTGAGGGGCAGCGCGATGGCGTTGCTCACTGCGAACGAGGTGATGACCCAGGTGGCCTGATTGGCGCTGCCGCCCAGGTTGCCGGAGATCGTCGGCAGCGAGACGTTGGCGATGGTGAGATCCAACACCTGCATGAACGATGCAAGCGCCAGACCGAGCGTGGTCAAGGCAAGGTTGGGCGGGCGGAATCCGGCAGCGGCCGGAGTCGGCGCAGCGGCGGATGCGCCATCGCGGTTGGCGGATTCGATGGACATGGGCGCGGTCCGCCGTCGCTCAGCCGCGATGGCCGGGCAGGTTCTCGCGGACGACGCGCTGGATCAAGGCATCGGCTTCGGACAACTGCTGCTCGTACGCGGTCGTCGTGAGCACCGGCGCCTTCGGCGGACTGGCGGGCAGCACACCGCCGTGCTGGTCGCGGATCGACACATCGACCGACATGCTCATGCCCAGCCGCAGCGGATGTTCCATCAACTGCTTCGGCGCCAGCGCGATGCGCACCGGAATGCGCTGCACGATCTTGATCCAGTTGCCGCTGGCGTTCTGCGCGGGCAGCAGCGCGAAGGCGCTGCCTGTGCCCAGGCCGATGCTGGCGAGCGTGCCGGTGTAGCGGACATCGCTGCCGTAGACATCGGCGGTGAGTTCCACCGGTTGCCCGAGCCGCATGTTCGCCAACTGCGTTTCCTTGAAGTTCGCGTCCACCCAGACCTGCTCCAGCGGAATCACGGTCATCAGCACCGTGCCCGGCTGCACGCGTTGTCCCAATTGCACGCTGCGCTTCGCCACGTAACCCGATACCGGCGCGACGATCGCGGCGCGCTGCAGGTTGAGATACGCCTGCCGCAATTGCGCGGCAGCCGCCGCGACCTGCGGCTGTCGCGACAGCGTGGTCTGGTCGACCAGCGCACGGTTGCGCGAGAGTTGTCCACGTGCCGATCCCAGTGCGGCCTCGGCGGCTTCGAGTTGCGCCCGCGCATGCGCGAGTTCCTCGGCCGAAACCGCGCCGTTCGCCACCAGTCCGCTACGCCGTGCGACATCGGCCTGCGCCTGGCGCACCGCGACCGCGCGCGCGTCCAGATCGGCCCGGCCGGCGTCGACCGCGTTGTACAGCCCGCGCACCTGACGCACGGTGGTGGCGAGATTGGCCTCCGCCTGTTCGTAGGCCACGCGCGCGTCGTTGGGGTCGATCCTCACCAGCACCTGGCCGGCCACGACTTTCATGCCGTCGTCGGCGCCGATGCTGACGACCGTGCCTGTGGTCTGCGGCGTGATCGTCACGATGTTGCCCTGCACGTAGGCGTCGTCGGTGTCTTCGTGCCAGCGCGCGACCGACATGTAGTAGATCGTCGCGCCGATCGCGGCGATGGCGATCGCGACCGCCAGGATCGCGAGCGCGCGTTTGCGCTTGCCGGCTTTCGGCATCGACGCGGAGACGGCGGGTGTCGGATTGATTTCGGTGGTCATGGCGAACCGGAAGAAGAGAGTGTGGGAGAGGTCGGCGACAGGCCGCCGCCGATGGCGACCGCGAGATCGACGGCGACGGTCCGACGCTGCGCCTGCAGCGCGACCGACAGTTGATCGAGCTGCAGCAAAGGGCGTTGCGCGGCGAGCACATCGAGCTGGGTGCCGAGACCGGCACGGTAGCGGCTGTCCGCGAGCGACCACGCCTTGCGCGCAGCGTCGCGCGCCTGCGCGACTGCGGCGATCTGTTTGTCCAGCGTGCGCGCGGACTGCAGCGCATCCGCGACTTCGCGCACAGCAGCGACCAGGGTCTGGTCGTAGTGGGCGACGGCGAGGTCGTAGTCGGCGTTGTTGCCGGCCAGCTGTCCGCGCAGACGGGGTCCGTCGAAGATCGGCAGACTCAGCGCCGGCCCGCCCAGCGCAACGCCGGCATCGCGGGTGAAGAGGTCGGACAGGCGCCCCGCTGCGAGTCCGGCCATCGCGGTCAGATCGAGGCTGGGATAGAAATCGGCCTTGCCGGCATCGATGTTCCGCGCGGCGGCTTCCACCCGCCACCGTGCCGCGACCACATCGGGACGATGTCCCAGCAGTTCGCTCGGCAGGGTGCTCGGCAATGCCGGCGCTTCGACCGCGAGCAGCGATGGCGCTTCGATCACCAGGCCGCGATCCGGTCCCTGGCCGAGCAGCGCAGCGATGGCGTTGCGCAGCAGTCCGATACGTTGCTGCGCGGCTTCGCCCTGTTGCGTGGCGGAGGCGACGCTGCTTTCCGCCTGGCGCATCTGCGATTGGTTGTCGATGCCGGCGCGGACACGCTGCGTCGCGAGTGCCAGCAGCCGCTGCGCACGCGCGGTTTCCGCAGTCGCCACCTGATGGGCTTCATGCGCCTGGTCAAGATCGAGATAGGTGCGTGCGATGTTGCCCGCCAGCAGCAGGCGGGCTTGCTGTGCGTCCACTTCAGCGGCGCGCAGACTGCCCACCGCCGCTTGCCAATGCGCACGTTTGCCGCCCCACAGGTCGGGCGCGTAGCGGAAGTTCAGGGTCGCGAGTTCGACCCCTTTGTAATCGCCGCCATAGGGGGCCGGGAGCAATGTTTCCGGAAGATAGGCGCCGGAATACTGCAGGTTCGCGCCGAGGTGCGGTTGGCGCGCATCGTCGGCCAGTCCGGCCTGGGCTTCGGCTTTGCGCACGCGCGCGTCGGCGGCGTCGAGGCCGGGGGTGCCTGCCAGCGCCTCCGCGATCAGCGCATCGAGTTGCGGATCGCCCCAGGCATGCCACCAATCCTGTGTCGGCCACGCTGCGGCGGACAATGTGTCGCCCTCGAAGCTATGGCTGACCGCCAGCGCATCAGCGTCGTCCGGCGTGAGCGCGGGCCGCAAACCGCGGGTACCGGCGCAGCCGGACAGCACGAACGCAGCCAACAGGGTCGCGGCGGATACGCAACGCAATGGCAAGGACACGACGGGCATGGTCAATCGTCTTCTCGGGTGAGGTTTTCGCGGATCCGGGCGAGCAGTTGGAACAACACGGCCTGTTCTTCGGCATCCATGTGCTCGAGCGCACGTTCGCGTACGCGAAGCCCGCACTGGTGGATATCCGTCCACATCCGCATGCCGGTTTCGGTCAGCGCCACGCGCAGGGCGCGGCGGTCGCCCGGATCGACGATCCGGGTCGTGAGCCGCTTTTCCTCGAGCCGGTCGAGCAGACGCGTGATCGCGCCGGGATTGAGGTCCGCCGTCCGCGCCAGTTCGCTGGCGCTGGCATCCCCCTCGGAGAGACGTTTGAGGGTGATGTACTGGCTGAAGGTCAGGTCATGGCCGGCGCCGGCCAGTTCCACCGCCATGCGCGCCCACATGGCGTCGCGCAGTTGCCGGAACAGTAGACCGAGCTGGGGCCCGGAATGGGAATGAATGTGCGGGGGCGGGTCGGAAAGGCTCATGCCCGGTATTTTTTATTGACCGGGATATATTTGTCAATGCAACTATTGCATATGCAATAGATTCGATACTGCCGTTCAGCCATCCGGCCAAGGATTACCGGCCGTCGACCGCCTGCCGGCCCAGTGCCGGGTCGTCGGTGAAGAAAGCATCGATCCCCAGCGCGAGGCAGGTGCGGATCTGTGCGACCGATCCCGCCTCATGCCGCTCGGCGGGGCCGCCACCGCTGCGGAAGCCGCCATCGAGAAAATGATTTTCCGGGCGGAAGGTGTAGGCGATCACGCGCAGACCGGCCTCGTGCGCGTCGTCGACGAGCCGGCTGCGGCCGTGCGCAGGGTCCAGATCGCGATATGCGGGTCCGATCGCATCGGCGTAGGTCGCGACTTCGCGCAAGCCGTCGGTGGTCATCATCGCCCCGTAGCGGAGCGGGGCGCCTGCGATCACGGTGTCGTGCGGCTGATCGCCCGCGCTGCCGAGCAGTTGCAGCAGCGAAATGTTCGGATCGCCAGCGATCTTGCGGCGCAGTTCGCGCAGGTTGGCGATCTCGAACGACTGGATGATCACCGGCGCGGTGCGGGTATGCGGATCCGCGCGCAGGGCGGCGAGCAATTTGTCTTCCATCGCCAGACCGAGCGCGGCGAAATGGCTCGGATGCTTGATCTCCGGCACCAGTCCGATCGTTCGTCCGTGCTTCGCCGACGCTTCAGCAGCGAGCGCGATGATCTCGTCCAGCGTCGCGATCCCGAACTGTCCATCGAACGCGGTCGAGCGCAGCTCCGGCAAGCGCTCGCGGGCGCGCAGGGTCTTCAACTCCGTCAGCGTGAAATCTTCGGTGAACCAACCGGTGGTGCGCTCGCCGTCGATCGTCTTCGTTGTTCTGCGCGATGCGAACTCGCGATGCTGCGCCACATCGGTCGTGCCGGAGATCTCGTTCTCGTGGCGCGCCACCAGCACGCCATCGCGGGTGCTGACCAGATCCGGTTCGATCAGATCGGCACCGTCCTCGATCGCCTTCGCATACGCCGCCAGCGTGTGCTCGGGTCGTAGCGCGCTGGCGCCGCGATGGCCGATGACCAGGGCTTTGGAAGAAGGCATCGGTGCGGGTTTCTTCGGAATGGGCATGGAAACACATCCTGCCATGGTCAGCAGCAGGCACAGGTATGCGGGCAGGCGGTTCGGCATGGCGCGTCGCATCGGAGCGGGAGCCTCGGAGTGGGAGCATCGATGATGCCAGCCCGATATTTCAATGTCGTCACGGTTGCGGGGCCGGGTCGTCATCCGCCCGAGTTCCCCGCGCGCGCATGTCGGCCCGATCATGCCCCGTGTCCAGCGCCAGCCTACGTGCCACCGCGCTCATCTCGCGGCAACCGCTATCGATCGAAGAAACCGGACAGGATTCCATCGAATTCATCCATCTCGTGGCGTTCTTCGCTCATCTCCACCAGATCATTGATCACATGGGTGCGCAGCTTCGGGTCGTTCAGATCGCGTACGGTGCGGAGCATGCTGTCCGCCGTGCTGCGGAGATGCTGGATGTCGTTGTCCATCAGGCGTTCGAGCTGTTCGGGGCGCTTGACCCGGCCGCTCCGCATGGCGACGCCGGGCGGCGTGACTTCGTCGATCGTGCGGAAGATCTCGGACTCGATCGTCGCCAGTTGTGCTTTCAGCAGTGCGTTGTATTCGCGCAGGGTGTCTTCGGCCAGCGCGTCGGTGGCGATGGTGTCGTCCTGAAGCGTCCGGTTGTGCAGTTTCAGCAGCGCCAGCAGATCCTTGTTCTGGTAGGCGGTGTTGATGCCCTGCATCGTTTCGGTCTTGCGCACTTTTTCCGCCGCGTCGGATTCGCGATCGGGATGGAGGTTGCTGGCGAGTTTGCGATACAGCGTGCGCAGCAGGTCGGGCTTGGGCGGTTCGGCGGCGGGCTCCGTCGCGTTCACCGCAGGTGTCTTCGCGCGGCGCTTGGCGTCCTGTTTCGCGGCGCGTTTTTCGGCACGACGTTGGCGCGCATCGTCTTCGCGGCGCTCTTGGGCATCCAGCTCCGCAAACAGCTGCGCCCGCGCGCGCGCCATGAAGGCATCGTGGGTTTCGTCCGGCGCCTGCTGGATGGTGCCTTTGCCGAAGGTCTGCTCGAAGATCGCGATGATCTCGGCCTTCTCGTCGGCTTCATCGCCTTCCAGAATCGCTTGCATCGGTGTGTCGCTGTAGCGGTCGTGGATCGCGATCAACGTATCGTCCGCATTGTGTGGCATGACGCTGTCGATCAGATCGAGCAGATAGTCGGTCAATGCATCGCGTCTGCGCGCGGTCATGCGCAGGCCTTTCGGGGGCGATGTCAGCATCGCGTCGAGTTGCACGATCAACGTGGTCTGCGCATCGCGCAGATCGCGCAGCGCAGGCTCCATCTTCGCGTGATATTTCTCGAGGATCGCCGCTGGCTGCTGCCGCCATGCGGTCAGCAGCGCCTGGCACGCTTCGATCCGGCCGACCAGACGATCGAATTCGCGCTGCAGCGGCGAAGCCTTCGCTTTGATCGACGTCGGTTTCAGCGACTGCGCGTCCGCTGCCGGTGTCTGGGTGGCGCCGAATGGGTCGGGCGGCGGGTCGTTGTGCATCGTGGTTTCAAACGCTGCGCGGGATGTTCGGTTCGGAGTTGCATCCGGTCGGCTGGTGCACAGCCGACCGGACGACGCGTGCGCGGTGGCATTCGGCCCGCGCTGCGGACGCTACTGTTTCCGCAGCGCCGGATTGTCCCAGCCCGGACGCGGCGCGAAGCGGTCGCCGTGCGCCGTCCGCAGCGCTTCGAGTTTTGCCAGCAACGCGTCGGTGCCGGTGTCGCGGATGTACTGGATCGGGCCGCCGCGGAACGGCGCGAAGCCGGTGCCGAAAATCACGCCGGCATCCAGCAGCTCCGCGTCGGCGACCACACCGTCGTGCAGGGCGGCGACGGCTTCGTTGAGGAAGGGCAGGATCAGGCGGTCTTCCAGATCGTCGGGCGCTTTGTAGTCGGCGGGAATCTCCGGCTTCCGCGCCTTGCCGTTCTCCCACTTGTAGATGCCCTGGCCGTCCTTCTTGCCGCGTTTGCCGGCTTCCGGCGGTGCGGACAATGCGGCCGGGATCGGCAGGCCGAGGAAGGGCGCGAGTTCGGCGCCGACGCCGACGGCGACATCCAGACCCACCGTGTCGATCAGTTCGATCGGGCCCATCGGCATGCCGAACTTCACTGCGGCCTTGTCGATGATCGGGCCGGGAATGCCTTCGGAATAGGCGGTGACCGCTTCGAGCATGTACGGGAACAGCAAACGGTTGACGAGGAAACCCGGCGTGCCCGCGACCGGTACCGGCAGTTTGTCGATGGCTTTGCAGAACGCGGCGAGGCGTTTTTCGGTCTCCGGCGCCATGCTGTCGTGGTGGATGATCTCCACCAGCGGCATCATCGCCACCGGGTTGAAGTAATGCAGGCCGGCGAACTGCGCCGGACGCGCGATGTGTCCGCGCAGTTCGGTCAACGGGATCGACGAGGTGTTGGTGGTGAGCAGCGCATCGGCTTTCATCTTCGGTTCGACCGAGGTGTACAGGTCGCGCTTGGCGTCGGGGCGTTCGATGATCGCTTCGATCAGCAGATCGGCCTTGGCCACGCCGTCGCCTTCGAGATCCGATGCCAGCCGTGCCGCGACCTCGGGACGTTTGCTCTCGTCCTTGACGCGCTTGGCGAACAGCTCCTGCGCGCGGGCCATCGCGGTGTCGATGAAGCGCTGCTCGCGATCCTGCAGGGTGACGTTGAAGCCTTTGTACGCGGCCCATGCGGCGATGTCGCCGCCCATCACGCCGGCGCCGACCACGTGCACGTGCGCGATCCCATGATCCTTGCCGCCGAGCCCTTTCAGGCGCTCCTGCAGGAAGAACACGCGGGTCAGGTTGCGCGCGGTGGGCGTGGCGGCCAGCTTCGTCACCGATTTGCGTTCGGCCTCGAGCAGCGCGCGGGTGCCGCCGCTGCTGCGGCGCCAGGTTTCGATCAGCGCGAACGGTGCCGGATAGTGGTCCTTGCGCGCCTTGCGCGCAACCTGCTTGACCATCTGCGGTGCGAGGATCTCCCGTGCAACCCGGGTGTTGGTGATCCAGGCCATGAAGTTCTGCTTGAACGGCCGGTCGCTGCCTTTCAGCGCCAGCGTCGCGGCGGCTTCGATCAGATTCGCAGCGTCCACGACCTTGTCGACCACGCCCAGCGCGCGCGCGGACGATGCAGACAACGTGCGCCCGGTGAGCATGATGTCCATCGCCGCAGGCGCGCCGATCAGGCGCGGCAGACGCACGCTGCCGCCCCAGCCGGGATAGATGCCGAGCTTCACTTCGGGCAGGCCGATGCGGGTGGACGGGTCGTTGGTGGCGATGCGGTAACGGCAGGCCAGCGAGATCTCGGTGCCGCCGCCCATGCAGAAGCCGTGGATCGCGGCCACCGTGGGGAAGGGCAGGTCGGCGATGCGCTGGAAGATCGCCTGGCCACGACGGATCGAATCGCCGATGGTGCCCTTGCGGTCGAATTCCTGGAATTCGCGGATATCGGCGCCGGCGATGAAGCCCTTGTCCTTGCCCGAGCGCAGCACCAGCGCCTTCGGCGGTTCCAGCACGATGCGTTCGAGCAGGCTGTTCAGTTCGATCAGCACCTCCTGGCCGAAGGTGTTCACCGATTCGCCCTCGCGATCGAAGGACAGCACGAACACGCCGTCCGGTCGCAGTTCGGTCTTCCAGTGGCGCAGACGCAGGCCATCGAGGCCGGGCAGGGCGGAGGTCATGATCGTGAATCCATACGCTGGAGGATGGCCCTATGATCCGGACCATGGTGGGACGGCGTCAAATCGGGCATTTCGAGATGGCGGACGACACGATACTGCGAGACGGCCCGCGAGCCAGCGCGCGAGCCGGCGCGGCACGCCTTTGCGGCATGGCTTGTGGCAGTGGTGCGCTGTCCCCAGATGAATGCATGGTGCATGGGGCGGTCGTGGTCGGGCTGCCGGGGGTGGGGAACTTTTGCCCGACCTGTATTGTCCGAAGGCCCGGCTAGTCCGCCGGCCCGATCCACATCCAAGGAGAGCCGGCCGGATGGCCGAAGTGACGACAGAAAACCTGGACCTCGAACTGGTCCGAAGGGTGCAGCGCGGCGACAGCGCGGCGTTCGACCTGTTGGTGCGCAAGCACCAGCATCGGGTCGTGGCCGTGATCGGGCGCTATATCCACGACTGGAGCGAGTGCCAGGATGTCGCCCAGGACACGTTCCTGCGCGCCTACCGGGCGATCGGGAACTTCCGCGGCGACGCCCAGTTCTCAACGTGGCTGCATCGCATCGCCGTGAATACAGCAAAGAATCATCTGGTGGCCCACAAGCGTCGCCCACCCGGCGACGACATCGACATCGACGACGCCGAACAGTTCGAGTCGGCGCTGCGGATGCGCGACAACGACACCCCGGAGCGCGAATTGATGCGTCAGGAGATGGAACAAACGGTGATGCGCGCGGTCGAAGCCTTGCCCGAGGAACTCCGGGCGGCGATCACATTGCGTGAGGTGGACGGTTTGAGCTACGAAGAGATCGCGCAGCAGATGCAGTGCCCCATCGGCACGGTCCGTTCGCGCATCTTCCGGGCCCGCGATGCCATCGACACGCAGTTGCGCCCCCTCATGGATGCACCCAATCCCCGCGAACGCGCAACCCGCTGATTCGCAGACCTTCATCCGTAATCCGACATCGACGCCCTATGACTGGATTGCCCGATTCCCCCGCTTCTTCCGTTTCACGCGATGCCGATGGCCGGGATTTCCACCGCGAACAGCTGTCCGCGATGATGGACGGTGCGCTTTCGGCCGATGAAGCCAAGTTCCTGCTCCGACGCATGGAGCACGACGATGCGCTCGCCGATTGCTGGGAACGCTGGCAGTTCGTCGGCGATGCGCTGCGCGGTCAGGCCGATCGCGCCCTGCCCGCTGATTTCTCGCGTCGCGTCGGTCGCGCCATCGCCGACGATCTTGCTGTCGCCGCCATGGATGACGCACCGCTGGCGGTGGCCGCGCATGGCAACGCGCGCGGGTCGTTGTTGCGTTGGGGCGGCGGTGCCGCGCTGGCCGCATCGGTGGCATTGGCTGCGCTGATCGGTACCCGCATGCTGCCGGTGCCGGACGGTAAATCATCGTCAGTGGCGCCGAGCACGGCCTCCGCCGGACAGCCGGCCCCGGTGCCCACATCTCCGACACCGGCACCGATATCCACACCCCTCCCGGCGGCCGACCTTGCGCCACGGCCGCTCGACCAGACCGGATCGTTGATCGCAGAAGCGGGCACGGCCGTCGTACTGGCCGCAGTCGCCGGCAGCGACCGCCGCAGCTCGCGTCCGCGGATCCTCGCCCGAGATCAGGCCGTCGCGGTGTCCTCCGCGTCGACGACGAAAACGGTCGCTACGGCAGCGGCGCGCACGACTGCTGTTGCGGGCGTCGCTGCCCAGGGCAGCGCTATCGCGGCCCAGGCCCAGATAGCGTCCAAACCATGGCCGCGCGCGCTGGTGCCCGGTGCCGCCGTGCATGGTGAAGTGACTGCCGACTTCGAAGGATCGCCCGCGTTCCGTCCGTTCCAGCCGCGGCTCGACCCGCAGGCTCCGCAACCCGCTTACCCGGTCGAAGACAGCGCCTCGCCGCCCTGATCGTCCGCGGCGGGCGGCGCTTGTCCGCAGCCATCGTCTCCGCAGCCATCGTCAAAACTCCCTTTCTCCCTTTATCGAGGACGCTTCCCCGATGAAACAGTCGTTCCGTACGCTCGCGCTCGTCTCCGCTGCTGTCGCGGCCACCGCCGCCGCGACGACCATTCTTCCGATCACCGCAAGCCAGACCGCGGCGTCGCCCGGCGCACCAGCGACGGCATCGCATACGGGCGTTGCCGTCGCTGCCGAGGCGATCAACGCGCCGATGGTGACCGGCCTGCCCGATTTCACCCAACTGGTGGAGCGGGTCGGGCCGGCGGTGGTCAATATCGAAGCCACCGGTTCGGGCCGGAGCAAGGCCGCTGCGCGCGATCGCGATGCCGCGCCGGACGAAGAGGAAGTGCCGGAGTTCTTCCGTCGCTTCTTCGGCCCGGATGCGCCGTTTCCCGGCGGTCCCAGCGGGCCTGGTGGTCCCGGCGGCCCGCAGGGTGGCCCCGACAGTCTCTCCATCGGCACCGGTTTCATCATCTCCGGCGACGGCTATCTGTTGACCAACCATCATGTGATCGATGGCGCCGACGAGGTCAAGGTCACCTTGTCCGATCGCCGTGAATTCAAGGCGAAGGTGGTGGGCAGCGATCCGCAGTCCGACGTTGCCGTGCTGAAGATCGCTGCCGACGACCTGCCGTATCTGCGCACCGGCGAATCCAGGGCGTTGAAGCCGGGGCAGTGGGTGGTCGCGATCGGTTCGCCGTTCGGTCTCGATCACTCGGTCACCGCCGGCATCGTCAGCGCGGTCGGTCGCGCCGCCAATGTCGAGCAACGCTATGTGCCCTTCATCCAGACCGATGTGGCGATCAACCGCGGCAATTCCGGCGGCCCGCTGTTGAACACCCGTGGCGAAGTGGTCGGCATCAATTCGCAGATCTTCAGCAACTCCGGCGGCTACATGGGCGTGAGCTTCGCGATCCCGATGGATGTGGCGATGAATGTCGCCCAGCAGATCAAGGCCAGCGGCAAGGTCAGCCGCGGCCAGATCGGTGTGCAGGTGGGCGCGGTCACTTCGGAGATGGTCAATGGCTTCGGTCTGCCCGACACCCGCGGTGCGCTGGTCAACGATGTCCGGATCGGCAGCCCGGCGGAGAAGGCCGGGATCGAGGCCGGCGACGTGATCCGTACGGTGGACGGCACCCCGATCGACGACTTCAGCGATCTGCCGCCGCTGATCGGTGCGATGACGCCCGGTGCGACCGCCAAGCTGGGCATTCTGCGCAACGGCAAGCCGATCGAGCGCAGCGTGACCCTGACCCGACTCGACGAATCGACCGTCGCCGGCAACCCGCAGCGCTCATCGCCGCGCGAGCCGTCGCAGCAGGGCAAGGTCAATCGGTTGGGGCTGGTCGGTCAGGACATCGGCGCCGACGAGCGCCGCGAACTGGGGCTGCGCGATGGCGAGGGCGTGGCGATCGCCCGGGTCGAGGGCAATGCGGCGCGCAATGCCGGGCTGCGCCCGGGCGATATCATCCTGCGGGTCGGCACCGTGCCGGTCGGCACCGCCTCGGCGCTCGATCGCGAAGTGGCCAGGACCGGCGTCGATCGGACCGTGATGCTGCTGGTCCGTCGCGGTGGCGCGACCCAGTTCATCGCGATCGCGCCCAGCCAGGGCGACAAGGAGTAATTGCGTACGCGTCGCCCCCGGCGCACGGGGCGACGTTCCGGCAGGCATGGATCCGATCCGTGCCGGGCCCGAGGTCGCGCTGTGCGATAATCCGACGTTTGACCTCAAGGCCACGATGGCCCGCGCCGCTCCCCATGACTGATCCGATGCGGAACATCCGCAACTTCTCCATCATCGCCCACGTCGACCACGGCAAATCCACGCTTGCCGATCGCATCATCCAGCTCTGCGGCGGGCTGGAGGCGCGCGAAATGGAAGCGCAGGTGCTCGACTCCAATCCGATCGAGCGCGAGCGTGGTATCACCATCAAGGCCCAGTCCGTGTCGTTGCCTTACAAGGCGAAGGACGGGCAGGTCTACCAGCTCAACTTCATCGACACCCCCGGCCACGTCGACTTCAGCTACGAAGTCAGTCGTTCGCTGGCCGCCTGCGAGGGCGCGCTGCTGGTGGTGGACGCGGCGCAGGGCGTGGAGGCCCAGTCGGTCGCCAACTGCTACACCGCCGTCGAGCAGGGCCTGGAAGTGGTGCCGGTCCTCAACAAGATCGACCTGCCGACCGCCGACATCGAGCGCTCCAAGGCCGAAATCGAAGCGGTCATCGGCATCGACGCCACCGACGCGGTCGCGATCAGCGCCAAGACCGGCCTGAACGTGATCGATGTGCTCGAAGCCATCGTCCATCGCATTCCGCCGCCCAAGCCGCGCGATACCGACAAGCTGCAGGCGTTGATCATCGACTCGTGGTTCGACAACTACCTTGGCGTGGTTTCGCTGGTCCGGGTGATGCAGGGCGAGATCGTGCCCGGCACCAAGATCCTGGTGATGACCACCGGCCGCACCCATCTCGTCGACAAGGTCGGCGTATTCACGCCCAAGCGCAAAGAGTTGAAGAAACTCGGCGCGGGCGAAGTGGGCTGGATCAACGCCAGCATCAAGGACGTGCACGGCGCGCCGGTCGGCGACACCCTGACGCTGGCCAGCGACCCCGCCGACAAACCACTGCCGGGTTTCCAGGAAATGCAGCCGCGCGTGTTCGCCGGCCTGTTTCCGGTCGATGCCGAGGACTATCCCGATCTGCGTGAAGCGCTGGACAAACTGCAGCTCAACGACGCCGCGCTGCGCTTCGAGCCGGAAAGCTCCGAAGCGATGGGCTTCGGCTTCCGCTGCGGCTTCCTCGGCATGCTGCACATGGAAATCGTGCAGGAGCGCCTGGAGCGCGAATACAACCTCAATCTGATCAGCACCGCGCCCACCGTGGTCTACGAGGTGCTGAAGACCGACGGCACGGTCATGTCGCTGGACAACCCGGCCAAGCTGCCGCCGACCAATCACATCGAGGAAGTCCGCGAGCCGATCATCCGTGCGAACATCCTCACGCCGCCGGACTACGTCGGCAACTGCATCACGCTGTGCGAAGAGAAGCGCGGTTCGCAGATCGGCATCAACTATCTCGGCGGCCAGGTGCAGATCAGCTACGAACTGCCGATGGCCGAAGTGGTGCTGGATTTCTTCGACAAGCTGAAATCCGTGTCGCGCGGCTATGCGTCGCTGGACTACCACTTCCTGCGCTTCGAAGCCGGCCCGTTCGTGCGCGTGGACACGCTGATCAACGGCGACAAGGTCGATGCGCTGTCGATCATCGTGCACCGCAATTACGCCGACCGTCGCGGTCGCGACCTGTGCGAAAAAATGAAGGACCTGATTCCGCGACAGATGTTCGATGTCGCGATCCAGGCCGCGGTGGGTTCGCAGATCATCGCGCGCAGCACGGTGAAGGCGCTGCGCAAGAACGTCCTGGCCAAATGCTACGGCGGCGATATCAGCCGCAAGAAGAAGCTGCTCGAGAAACAGAAAGAAGGCAAGAAGCGGATGAAGCAGGTCGGGCGGGTGGAAATCCCGCAGGAAGCCTTCCTCGCCGTGTTGCAGATGGACAGCAAATAAGTCGAGGATGCGGACGTCGGCCATCGGGAAGCGTCGCAACGCTTCCAGGGCGGGCATCCTGCATCTGCGATTGGCCCGTTCCCCATTCTGATTCCCTATTCTCGATTTCCGTTCCGAAGGAAGCCCCATGGTCTGGTTTGAACTCATCCTCGTCACGTTGACCCTGCTGACCGGCCTGATCTGGCTGGGGGACCGGTTGTTCTTCGCCAAGCGCCGGGCGAATGCCGGAGGCCTGTTGGACGAAGCCAGGGAGCCGGTCGTGGTCGATTACGCACGGGCGTTCTTTCCGGTGCTGGCGGTGGTGCTGATGCTGCGCAGCTTCGTCGCCGAACCGTTCCGGATCCCGTCCAGTTCGATGATGCCGACCCTGTTGATCGGCGATTTCATCCTGGTCAACAAGTTCACGTATGGCCTGCGCCTGCCGGTGACCAACAAGAAGATCATCGAGATCGGCCAGCCCGAACGCGGCGACGTGGTGGTGTTCCGCTACCCGGGCAAGGGCCCGAACGACCCGAACACCGGGCTGGATTACATCAAGCGCGTGATCGGCATGCCCGGCGACAGCGTCAGCTATCGCGACAACCAGCTGACCGTGAACGGTACGCCGGTGGTGTACGAGCCGATCGGCGAATACGTGGGCACCGGCCCCGGTGTGGAGATGACCGGGGCCAGCGAAATCCGCGAGAAACTGGAGGGCCACCCGCACTCGGTGCTGGAGATCACCCAGCTTCCGGGGATCGATCAGGGCGAGGGCGAGTGGGCCGTCCCGGCCGGTCACTACCTTGTGATGGGCGACAATCGCGACCGCAGCGATGATGGTAGATTCTGGGGCTATCTGCCGGAGGAGCGGCTCCGCGGCAGGGCGTTCCTGGTGTGGTTGAACTGCAAGGGCTGGTTCTGCACCGACAGTTTCGACACCTCCCGGATCGGCAACGGGATTCCGTAAGCACCTCCGTTTTCGGCATCCGCACGTTTCCGCTTACGCCTTCAACAACACCGCCTTCATCAACTACGTCATCGTTCCGGGGGATTTCAGACATGCGACGCAATCAGAGCGGTATGACCTTGATCAGCTTCGTCATCGTAGCGGCAGTGGTGGGCACTGCCTTGTACATCGCCATGAAGCTGTTCCCGATGTACCAGGAGTACTACGCGGTGAAGTCGGCGGTGAAGGGCCTGGCGGCCGAAGCCGGCATCGCCAACGAACAGCCCGCGCAGATCAAGCAGAAGCTGTTCCGGCGGTTCAATATCGGTTACGTGGACGATGTGAAGCCCGAACACGTGAAGATCGAGAGCACCGGCAGCAGCAAGATCATGCACATCAATTACGAAGTGCGCGTCAACATGATCGCCAACCTCGATGCGGTCGGCAGATTCAACGTCGATCAGCCGCTCACCGGCCAGGCTGGCTACTGATCACGGGGCGATCGAGGGTGTCTGCGACGATCGCTTGCGGTGGACATGTATTCCGCGACCCGGCGCTGCTCGAACGGGCGCTCACGCATCGCAGCGCCGCGGCCATCCACAACGAACGGCTCGAATTCCTCGGCGACGCCCTGGTCGGGATGATCGTGGCCGAAGCGCTGTACATGCGTTGGCCGAAAGCGGTCGAAGGCGAGCTGACCCGCGCCCGCGCCGAACTGGTCCGCGAATCTTCGCTCGCCGAGCTCGCGCGCAAGCTCGAACTCGGGCAGCGCATCGTGCTCGGGCCGGGGGAAATGAAGTCCGGTGGCCATCGCCGCGATTCGATTCTGGCCGACGTGCTGGAAGCCGTCGTCGCGGCGATCTATATCGACGCCGGTTTCGAGGCATGTCGCGCGGCGGTGCTGCCCTGGTTCGCAGATGCCATCGAGGCCCTCCCGCCGCCGCACAAACTGGGCAAGGACGCCAAAACCCGCCTGCAGGAATGGCTGCAAGCCCGGCAGTTTCCGCTGCCCACCTACACGCTGCTGGCCGAAACCGGCGAAGACCATGCCAAGGTATTCCGCGCCGAATGCGCGTTGAGCGAGCCGGACGTGCGCCGCGCAGGCGAAGCCGCGTCGCGCCGGGCTGCTGAACAACTGGCGGCGGAGGCGGTCCTGCAGGTGGTCGCGCCGGGCGCCTGAATCTCCTGTGGGAGCGGCGGAAGCCGCGATGCTGAGCCGAATTTCCGTTGTTCATCGCGGCTTCCGCCGCTCCCACAAGGGCAGCATCCTTTCCGCGCATGCGCTGCGCGCCCGTTATCCGTAGTCGGCGCCGTACAATGCCGCCATGACCGAATCTCCCTACCGCGCCGGCCACGTCGCCGTCCTCGGCCGACCGAATGTCGGCAAATCGACCTTGATCAACGCCCTTGTCGGCAGCAAGGTCAGCATCGTCTCGCCGCGACCGCAGACCACCCGCCACCGCCTGCTCGGCATCGCCACGTTTCCCGAAGGCCAACTGCTGCTGGTCGACACCCCCGGCATCCATCGCGATCACGGCAAGGCCACCGCTTCGGCGATGCACAAGATGATGAACCGTGCCGCGCGCGGTGCGCTGGAAGGCGTCGACGCCGCAATGCTGGTGGTACGCGCGGGGCAGTGGAGCGAGGAAGACACGCTGGCCTACGACGCGCTCAAGAACGCCGGCATCCCGGTGGTGCTGGTGGTCAATCAGGTCGACCGCTTCCCCGACAAGACCGCGCTGCTGCCGTATCTGCAGACGGCCACCGAAGGCCGTGAGTTCGCAAGCATCCATCCGGTGTCCGCGCTCAAGCGCAAAGGCCTGGAATCGCTGGTGAAAACCGTGCTGACGCAGTTGCCGGAGCAGTCCGCGCTCTACGCCGAGGACGAAATCACCGACAAGAGCCAGCGTTTCCTCGCCGGCGAACTGGTCCGCGAGCAGCTGATGCGCCAACTCGGCGCCGAACTGCCGTACGCGACCACGGTCGAGATCGAGAGCTTCGTCGTCGATGGCACCATGCTGCGTATCGGCGCGGTGATCTTCGTCGAGCGCGAGAGCCAGAAGGCCATCGTCATCGGCAAGGGCGGCACCCGCCTGCGCGAGATCGGCAGCAAGGCGCGCATCCAGATGGAACGGATGTTCGACAGCAAGGTCTTCCTCGAAACCTGGGTCCGCGTGCGCGACGGCTGGTCGGACGACGAGGCGGCATTGAAGGCGTTCGGGTATACGGAATAGCCGTAGCGACGATGGCCGATCTTCCGCATCGCTGTCCATGCTGTGGCTGCAAGACGCTTGCGACGAGAGGCGCTTACGACATCTGTCCGGTCTGCTTCTGGGAAGATGACGGCCAGGACGACGATGATGCTGACGACGTGCGGGGCGGGCCCAACGGCGATCTGAGTTTGACTGCGGGCCGCGCCAATTACCGGCTGTTCGGCGCATCGCGAGAACAAGATCTGCCTCATGTGCGTCGACCGAACCCGCACGAGATCGCGGACGACTCCTGATCCGATGCGCTACGCCGCCGAGCCCGCCTTCGTCCTCCACGCCCGCGCCTGGCGCGAAACCAGCCTGCTGGTGGAAGTGCTGACCCATGAACACGGACGCGTGGGACTGATCGCGCGCGGCGTGCACGGGCCGAAGAAGCAACAGCTCCGCGCGGCGCTGCAGCCGCTGCAGCACATCCGCTTCGACGGCGTGCAGCGCGGCGAGCTCGCGCAGCTGAGCGCGGCCGAAGCCATCGACGAAGCGCCGCGCCTGCACGGCGAGGTGATGCTCGCGGGGTTTTATCTCAACGAATTGATGCTGCGACTGGCGCCTCGCCACGACGGCGTCGGCATGCTGTACGCGATCTACGGCGAAACCCGCGCGCGGCTGGGGTTGGAACTGCCGCTGGCGTGGACGCTGCGACGCTTCGAGCGCGACCTGTTCGAAGCGCTGGGGGTCGGGTTCGCCTGGGATTGCGATGGCGACGGTATCGTCATCGATCCGGCGGCGCGCTATGTGCTGGATCCGGAACACGGACCGCGGCGCGTGCTGGGCGATGCGGGCAGGGCAGGACGCAGCCAGACCGCCACCGGGCGCGCGCTGCTCGATCTCGCCGCCGACCGCGAGCCCTGCACCGAGGACATGCCCGGCCTGCGCCGCGTCATCCGTGCGCTGTTGCTGCATCACCTCGGCGGACGCGGTCTGAAGTCGTGGGAATTGATCGCATCGCTGCCGCGTGCGCCGGCGGATGGCGCGGCCGTCGCGACTCAGCCGGACAGCGACGCCAGCGTGTCCTGAAGCGCGCCCTCGAACTGCGCGACGACGCTCGCGACATCGGGAGCATCCTGCAGTGCGCGCGTCGCCGCGCCCAGGCGTGCCGCACCGACAAAGCCGCAGCTCGCCTGCAATTTGTGCAGTTCGCTGCGCAGCGCAGCGACATCGCGATACGCCAGTGCAGCCCTCACACGCTCCGACACCCGCGGCAATTCCAGCGCGAACAGGCCGCGCATGGTGTCGACATGCGCGCGGCTGCCGTTGAGCGCGCGCAGGGCCGCATCGTCGTTCCATACCGGCTGTTTGCCGCAGCGCAGGAAGGTATCGTTACTGTCGACGGCGTCCGCTTCGACGCAGGCACCGCCGCAGAATCGCCGCACGGTGCCCTGCAGTTGCGCAACCGACAGCGGCTTGATCAGCACTTCCTCGAAACCCGCATCTATCAGCGCATCGAGCGCTTCGCGCCGCGCGTCGGCGGTGTGCGCCAGTGCCCGCGTCAGCTGGCCCTGCGCGCGCAGTTCGGCGAGCAGATCCGCGCCGAGGCCATCAGGCAGGTTCGCATCGAACAGCCACAGATCGTGCGTCTGCGCAGCCGCCTTGTTGCGCGCTTCGGCCAGCGTTCCGGCCCTGTCGACCCTTGCCGGCACGCCTTCGATCGCCGCGCACAGGAATGCGGCGCTGACCGGATCGTCTTCCAGCAGCAGGATGCGGGGCAGGGGGAAAGCGGATGTATTCATCGCGGGTCATTTAAGCTGAGGGCCATGTCGCTGTCGATCCTACGCATCCTGCTGGTGTCCGTGCTGTCCGCCGCGTTCTGGGTGCCGGCGGTGCAGGCGCGTACCGCGACCGCCGACATCGCACGCATCCGCACCGGAATCGCCACGCTGGAACAGGTGCATGTGCGCCTGGACTGGCCGGACACCGCCGATCGCGGGACGCTGCAACTGCGCGTCGGCAAGCTCGATGCGCCGGAGCTCGGTTATGCCTTCCGCGACCTGAGCTGGCAGTGCCCGCTGCAGCGCGACGGCGACGGCGGCTGGCGCTGCGAGGGCGAACTGCGCAGCGGCGGCGCGAAGCCGATGCGCCTGGACATCGCACTCGGGACCGCATTCACCGATGTCGTCCTGCGCCAGGGCGAATCGCGACTGGAAGTGCATCGTCAGGCCGCCGCGCCCGACGACACCCGCATCGATCTCATGACAGTCCCCTTGGTCTGGTCGCAGGCGCTGCTCGGTCGCGCGTGGACAGACGGTCGCTGGAAGACGGGTCAGCTCGACGGTCGGCTGGTGGTCAGCGCGCCGGCGAACCAGCCGCTGCGCGTCTACGGGCCGCTGACGCTGTCCGCCGCAGCGCTGGAAACGCCGGACGGCAGCATCGCCGCCGAAGGTCTCGGCGCGCAGCTCACGCTGGACTACCGCAATGCCGCTGCCGGGCAGCGCGTCGACCTGCGCGGCACATTGCGCGGCGGCGAACTCCTCTTCGGCAGTGCCTATGTCGCCTTGCCGTCGACGCCGGTCGAATGGCAGGTCGAGGCCATCGGCGACGCGAACGGCTGGCGGCTGCCGATCCTGCGCTGGGGCGACGGCGGCACGCTCGCGACGCAGGGCAGCGCCACGCTCGCGCCCGATGGCAGTCTGCACGCGCTCGATATCGAGATCGACAGCGACGACCTGTCGCCGGTGGCGGATCGTTACCTGTCCGGCTGGCTCGGCGGTTTCGGCCTCGGCGAACTGAGCATGACGGGGCGCATGCGCGCCCGGGTCCAGCTTGACGCAGCCGGGATGCGCGGTTTCGACGCGCATTTCGATCAGGTAGCCGTGCGCGAACCCGGCGGAAAATTCAGGTTCGATCGCCTCGACGGCGAACTGCGCTTTTCTGCGGATTCGCCCGTCGACAGCACATTGCGTTGGGGCAGCGGTCAGCTGTATGGCCTGGACTTCGGTGCCGTCGAATTGCCGCTGCACAGCGCCGACGGTGTGATCGCGTTGCGCGCACCGGCCACGGTCGAGGCGATCGGCGGCAAGCTCCGCTTCGACCGTTTCCAGCTGCGACCGCCACAGGGCGAACAGGGGCTGCAGGCGAACTTCGGCTTGAGCCTGGATGCGTTCGACATCGGCAAACTCGCGCAAAGCATGGGCTGGCCGGCATTCCGGGGCACGCTCAGCGGCAGCATTCCGGACGCCCGCTATCTCGACGACCGACTGGTGTTCGCGGGCGGTCTGGAGATGCGCGTTTTCGACGGCAGCGTCAAAGTGTCGTCGCTGGCGATGGAGCGGCCGTTCGGCGTGGCGCCGACGCTGTCGGCCGATCTGGCGCTGGACGATCTCGATCTGCTGTCGGTCACCGAAGTCTTCGATTTCGGCAGCATCAGCGGCCGTCTCGACGGCAGCATCCGCGACCTGCGTCTGGTCGACTGGACCGCGACCGCGTTCGACGCCGAGCTGTACACCCAGCGCAGGCGAGGCGTGAAGCAGCGGATCAGCCAGCGCGCGGTGCAGAATATCTCCAGCGTCGGCGATGCTTCTTTCGTGACCAGCCTGCAGGGGCAGTTGATCGGCCTGTTCGACGATTTCGGCTACCGGCGGCTCGGCATTTCCTGCCGGCTGCAGAATCAGGTCTGCGCGATGGGTGGTCTGGAGAGCATCGGCAAAGAGGTGGCCGGCTCCGGTTCAGACACCAGTGGATTTACTGTCATCCAAGGCGCGGGTATTCCGCGTTTGAACGTGGTGGGCTTCAACCGCCAGGTCGATTGGCCGACGCTGCTCGAACGTCTCCAAGCGGTGGGCAGCGGCGATCTCAAACCGGTCGTCGAGTAATGTCCCTTCGAGCGGCCCACCGTCAAGTAAGATTCGACATCATTCCGGGAGATAAGAACATGCGTCGTTTGTTGGGGGTTTCCACGGTCGCCGCGCTGGCGCTCAGCGCTTGCGTCACCATCAATGTGTATTTCCCCGCGGCCGAAGCCAAGGAAGCGGCCAAGGTCTTCGTCGAGCAGGTCATCAACGACGCCGCCGAAGCGCCGAAGCCCGCTCCGCAGCCCGGTGGCGGCATGGCGTTCGAAGCGCCGCGTTTCGATCCGCTGATGCTCATCGGTATCGCTCCGGCCTACGCCCAGAGCCAGCCCGACTTCAATATCCAGACCCCGGCCATCACCGCGATCCAGTCGCGGATGGAACAGCGTTTCGACAGCGCCCTGCGCCCGCACTTCGATTCCGGCGCGCTCGGGTTCACAGAAGATGGCCTGGTGGTGGTGCGCGATGCCGCTGCGCTGGCGCTGAAGGACCGCGTGCCGGTCAATACCGCCGTTGCCGACGAGAACCGCGACCGCAAGGCGGTCTACCGCGAAATCGCCGTCGCGAATGGCCATGCGGAATGGGAAGGCCAGATCCGCAGCGTGTTCGCCAAGCAATGGGTCGACAGCGCCCGTTCGGGCTGGTGGTATCAGCGCGGCGGGGCGTGGAAGCAGAAATAAGCGCGTTTCCGGGACCACTCCTGGACACTGTCGCGACGCCCGCTTCGGCGGGCGTCGTCGTTTCGGTGTCATGAGACAATCGCCGGCCCATCTTTCTTCCAAGAATCCCGTGGCCCGCATCGACCAGACTCCGTTCGCACTCGACATCGTTTCGCTAGGCCACGACGGTCGTGGGGTCGCGCGTCGCCCGGACGGCGATGCGAACGCCGGCAAGACCGTCTTCGTGTCCGGCGCACTCCCGGGCGAACGGGTGATGGCGAAACAGACCGCGAGATCGCGGCATTTCGACGAGGCGACCACGGTCGAAGTGATATCCGCATCGGCGGATCGCGTCGAACCGCGTTGCCCGCATTTCGGCGTGTGCGGAGGCTGCGTGCTGCAGCATCTGGCCGAAGACAAGCAGATCCTCTCGAAGCAGCAGGTGCTGATCGACAACCTGCAGCGGATCGGCCACGTGCAGCCGGCCACGCTGTTGCCGGCGTTGACCGACGTGGCCTGGGGCTATCGCCGCAAGGGCCGATTGTCGGTGCGCAGGGTCGAGAAGAAGGACAAGACATTGGTCGGCTTCCGCGAAGCCGATCCACGCTTTGTCGCCGACCTCTCGGTCTGCTACACGGTGATTCCGCGGATCGGCGAAAAACTCGGCGCGATTTCGGCGCTGGTCGATGCGATGGATGGCCGCCGGGATATTCCGCAGATCGAATTCATCGCCGGCGATGCGACGGTCGCGCTGGTGTTCCGTCATCTGCAGCCGCTGAGCGACCGCGATCGCGATGCATTGGTCGCATTCGCCCAAGCGTACGATTTCGCGATCTTCCTGCAGCCGGGCGGCATCGATTCGGTGCATGCGCTTTGGCCGGAAGCGGTGCCGCTGTCGTTCGTGCTGCCGCAGTGGAACGTCGAACTGGATTTCCGGCCACTGGATTTCATCCAGGTGAATGCCGGCCTCAATCAGAAGATGATCGCGAAGACCCTGGAACTGCTCGACGTGCAGCCCGACGACCGCGTGCTCGATCTGTTCTGCGGCCTGGGCAATTTCACCTTGCCGCTGGCGCGCGTCGGGCGCGAAGTCGTAGGCGTGGAAGGCGAGGCGGGGCTGGTGGCGCGCGCACGCGAGAACGCGACCCGCAACGCACTGGCCAACGTGCAGTTCCACGCCGCGGATCTGGCGCAGGATCTGTCGGGTCATGCGTGGATGCGTGCAGGCTTCGACAGACTGCTGCTCGATCCGCCGCGTTCCGGTGCGGATATCGTATTGAAGCAACTGCCGTTGAAGGGCCTGAAGCGGATCGTCTACGTCAGCTGCCACCCGGCCTCGCTCGCGCGCGACGCGGGTTATCTGGTCAACGAACGCGGCTGGAAGCTCATGGCGGCGGGAGCGATGGACATGTTCCCGCACACCGCGCATGTCGAATCGATCGCGGTATTCGAACCAAAGTGATGCCGCCCGCGCCCTTCGGCGCGGACGGAGGCAGCGCGTGTGTCAGGCGATACCGCGTATCTGCGGTTGTTCCGACTGGATCGTCTGTTCCTGGGCGGGTTTCGGCGGCTCCGGCAAGGATGGCGGTTGCGCGACCTGCGAGCTGCTCGCCTGGAGCGACTGGTTGCGAACCTGTTCCACCTCGACACTGGTGTACATCGCATTCGGCGCGCCCGGGTTCTGGCTATTGATCGCGAACACGCGATCGCCGTTCTCGCTGACGGCGATCGAGATCGCCGCAGGATCGGGATTGCCCCGATTGAAGCCGGGCGTCTGGGTCATGCTGGCGGTCAGCGCGCCGGCGACGTTGATCTGTTCGGTCCCCGTCAACGACAACTTCGATGCATCCAGATTGCCGACCCCCTGCAGGACCGCGTCGTAAAGCGGTTTGTTCGGATTGGCGGGGTCGTTCAGCAACGCTGTCCCACCGGGGATCGCAGAACCGGATGGGGCGACGGCAGCGGTCGTTGCGGATTCGGCGGGTGTCTCTTTCGTGGCGCCTGTTGCACTGGTGGAGCGATGACTACCGTCGTGGCTGATCCCGTGCTCTTTGTCGTGCATATGCCATGGGCGACGGCCATTGCGTATTTCGACTTCTTCGATATTGTCGTCGTCGTCCGGGCGCCGCCGCATCGCAAGAAGCTGGCGCTGTTCCGCCAGCGACAACTTGCGCTCGTGCGGCGCCAGGAAGTTGCCATCGTTGTCGTTGTTGTTGGCGTCGTAGCCATCGCCGTCGTCGAAGTCCGCATCCATCGGTTCGAGCATTTCCAGACCGTGGGAACCCGGCGTCTCGCTGTTCGATTCGTCTTTCGTGTGCACGGCGTGATGGTGCGAAGACGATGCGCTGTCCTTCGGAGTTTCGCTGTTCATGGCGAGCTTCCCTCATTGAGTTAGTGGACGATCGGCAATCGTCAGTTTCGCCCGGCAGGCCGATGAATTGTTAAAAATTCGATAATCGCCAGACAACCGCCTTAATCGTAGCACGGGACACAGACGAAACAAGCGATCGTCCGCATCGTTGGCCATGGCCGTTGGCGCGACGATCTTACTTCCGCTCCGACCGCCTACAATATCGCCCCAGCCTGCGGGCATGCCCTGTGACAGGACCCCAGCCGAACGTGGCCCTCGAAATCGAACGCAAATTCCTCGTCCTCGACGACGCCTGGCGTGCGCAGGCCAAAGAAGTGATCCCGATGGCGCAAGGCTATCTCAACGACCAGGCGTCGATGGACAGCGGTGCGCAGCGGGTTTCGGTGCGGGTGCGGCTGGAGGGCGACGAAGCCCGGCTCAACCTGAAATCGCGCGATGTCGGCCACACGCGACACGAATACGATTATCCGATTCCCGTCGACGACGCGCGTGCGCTGCTGGGGCGCTGCGTGGGCGGGTTGATCGACAAACGCCGGCATCTGGTCGAACACCTCGGTCACCTCTGGGAAATCGACGAGTTCCTCGGCGACAACGCGGGTCTGATCGTCGCCGAAGTCGAACTCGATTCCGGCGACGAATGGTTCGAACGTCCCGCCTGGCTGGGCCTGGAAGTGACCGACAGCACCCGCTATTACAATCTCGCCTTGGCTTCGCGCCCGTATTCGCAATGGAGCGAAGCCGAGCGCGCCGCAACCGACTTGGAGTCAGACCCATGCTTGTGATCGGCGTCGCCGGTACCGAACTCACCTCGCAGGAACGCGATTGGCTGCGACACGATGCCTGCGCCGGCGTCATCCTGTTCAAGCGCAACTTCGCATCGAAAGCGCAGGTCGCCGAGCTGTCCGCCGCGATCCGCGAGGCGGCGTCGCGTCCACAGCTGATCTGCGTCGATCAGGAAGGCGGTCGCGTGCAGCGCTTCGAGGAGGGCTACAGCGCCCTGCCGCCGCTGGATGGTTTCGGCAGGCTGTATGCCGCCGACCCGATGCGCGCGTTGGCGCTGGCCGAATCGCATGCGTGGCTGATGGCCAGCGAAATCCGCGCCACCGGCGTCGATCTGAGCTTCGCGCCGGTGGTCGATCTGGGCCGCGGCAATCTCGCCATCGGCAACCGCGCGTTCTCGGACGACCCGCAGATCGTCGCCGACTTCACCCGGGCTTACGTGCGCGGCATGCACAGTGCGGGCATGGCGGCGACGATCAAACATTTCCCGGGCCACGGCTCGGTGCTGGAAGACACGCATTTCGATGCGGCGGTCGACGACCGTCCACTCGATCTGATCCGCACCCACGATCTGGTGCCGTTCGTGGCCGGAATCGAAGCGAACGCAGAGGCGGTGATGCTGGCGCACGTGACCTATCCGCAAGTCGCACCGGAGCCCGCCGGCTATTCGCCGTACTGGATCAACACGATCCTGCGCGAAGAGATGGGCTTCCGCGGCGTGGTGTTCTCCGACGACATCGGTATGGCGGCGGCATTCTCCGCAGGCGGCATCCAACAGCGGATCGATGCGCATCTGGATGCAGGCTGCGACGTGGTGCTGGTCTGCCATCCGGAACTGGTCGAAGAATCGCTGACGGCGGTCGATGGGCGCGCGCTCGACACCATGGTATTGACCGGCCTGATGGGTCGCGGTGCGATGAGCTGGGATGCCCTCCTCGCCGACGCGCGTTACGGCGATGCGCAGGTGCGCCTGGCCGATGGAATGGGAGCATTCGCATGACCGCGCCGAACCTCGCCGAAGTATTGCCGGCCGCGGATGTGATCCATGACCGCGAGACGCTCGATCGCGCGATCCAGACGATGGCCGATGCCGTACGCGCCGAATACGCGGCCGATGCGAGGCCGCCGCTGTTCGTCACCATCATGCATGGCGGCATGCCGTTCGCGGCCCAACTGGCGTTCGCGCTGGGCGAGCGCGGGCTCGATCTCGAATTCGATTATCTGCACGCCACGCGTTATCGCGGTCACACCTCGGGCTCCGGCCTGGCCTGGCTGCATCGTCCGGCCACGCCGATGCGCGACCGCCGTGTGCTGCTCGTCGACGATATTCTCGATGAAGGCCACACATTGCTGGCGGTGAAGCGCTGGTGCGAAGACCAGGGCGCGGCCGACGTACGCGTTGCGGTGCTCGCGGTGAAGAACCACGACCGCCGCGTCGAAGGGATCGAAGCCGATCATGTCGGCGTCGAGGTGCCGGACCGTTATGTGTTCGGATACGGAATGGATTATCACGAACAGGGCCGTAATCTGCCCGCGATCTACGCATTGAAGGACTGATCCGATGCCGGCCGTTCCCGAGCTCGCACTCGCCATCATCGGCGGTACCGGCCTGTACGCGCTCGCCGATCTGCATGATGTCGAAACCCACCAGCCGGTGACGCGCTACGGCGCACCGTCCGGCCCGATCCGCATCGGCAGGCTGGCGGGCAAGCGGGTGGCGTTCCTGGCCCGCCACGGCGAAGGCCATTCGGTGCCGCCGCACCGGATCAACTATCGCGCCAATCTCGCGGCGTTGAAGGCGGTGGGTGCGCGACGCGTGCTCGCGCTCAATACCGTCGGCGGCATCACCGAACGCTTCGGCCCGCGCGTACTCGGTTGCCCGGATCAGTTGATCGATTACACCTGGGGCCGCATTTCCACCCTGTCTGAAGAGACAGGTAGCGAGGTGTTGCATGTGGATTTCGGCGATCCTTACACGCCGCTGCTGCGCCGCGAGGTCATCGCTGCAGCGACGGGCGCAGGCGTGGCGGTGGTCGATGGTGGCTGTTACGGCGCGACCCAGGGCCCCAGATTGGAAACCAGGGCGGAGATCGCGCGGATGCGCCGGGACGGCTGCGACCTGGTCGGCATGACCGGGATGCCCGAAGCAGGGCTGGCGCGGGAGCTCGGGCTCGATTACGCCTGCCTGGCCATCGTCGCCAATTGGGCCGCGGGTGCCGGCCCGGATCCGGACGAACCGATCACGCTCGAGGAAGTGCTGGCCCATGTCGAGGCCGCGAGCGCCGGACTCGGCCCGTTGCTGTCGGCGCTGCTCGCGCACGACTGAGGCTTCGCGCCGGTTTTGCGGCGTCCTGTGACATGGCCCCGTGGGGTTCGCGTGCCCCCTTGCGTACGCGTTTCGCTCAGGCATACTCGCGCCGTGCGCTATGCGAGCCCTAGCCTGGGCGCTCACGACGCACGCCACCGCATCCCAATCGAGGTCAACAGGATATGCCGTACGGAACAGTGAAATGGTTCAACGATGCCAAGGGATTTGGCTTTATTGCCCCCGAGGATGGCAGTGCCGATGTGTTCGCGCACTTCTCTGCAATCAGCGCAAAAGGTTTTCGCAGTTTGCAGGAAGGACAACGCGTGTCGTATGAAGTCACCACGGGACCGAAAGGCGCGCAGGCGGCAAACATCACGCCGGTTGCATGAGGTCGACCACGGTCGTGGTCGCCACCCGCACTCCAGGCCCCGCTTCGGCGGGGCTTTTTCATGGGCGCGCTTTCATGCGCGATTGCATGGGCATGTCTTGAGCATGCGGTGCTGTGAATCCGGATCCATGAGTCCCAACTCGCGATGAAAGCGGTCATGCATATCGCGATCGTCGGTTACGGCTCCGCCGGGCAAGCGCTTGCCGTGGCCTTGAGCGGCGACGGTCATCGCGTCGAGGTATTCGAGCGGGTACCGGATCCGGGCCCGGTCGGCGCCGGATTCCTGCTGCAGCCCACCGGCCTGAGCGTGTTGTGGGAGCTCGGTCTGCTTGATGCTGCGCTGGAACACGGCGCGGTGGTGCGACGGCTCTACGGCGAAACCATCGCGTCGCGCAGGGTCATGGACATGCGCTACCGCGAATTGCATCCGGCATTGTTCGGCCTGGGGCTGCAACGCGGCGCGATCTTCGAACTGCTCGATCGCGCATGGACGCAAGCGCGTCGCATCCACTGTGGCCGCGAGATCGTCCATGTCGATCTCGAGCGCGGCCTGTTGCGCGACGACCGTGGCGACGAACACGGGCCGTTCGATCTCGTCGTCGTCGCCGACGGCTCGGGGTCGAAGCTGCGCGCGCAGATCGGCGAGATCGTGTTCGATCGGCCGTATCCCTGGGGTGCGCAGTGGTGTCTCGTGCCCGCAGGCGACTGGCCATGGCCCGACGAACTGCGCCAGCGTTATCGCCATGCGCGACGGATGGTCGGCATGCTGCCGGTGGGCACTCGCCCGGGCGATCCGATTCCGAGACTGAGTTTCTTCTGGAGCCTGCCTGCCGTTGAACTGCCTGATGCGGGCCGCGATGAAGCGCGCTGGCGCGCGGAGGTTGCCGAGATCTGGCCGGATGCGGTGCAGCGTCTGCAGACGACGGCAGTGCCCGACGGCCTCGCGCAGGCCTGCTACCGCGACACGGTGGTTCGACGCTGGTATCGAGGACGCGCTGTCCTCGTCGGCGATGCCGCCCATGCGATGAGCCCTCAGCTGGGGCAGGGCGTGAACATGGCGCTGGCCGACGCGCTGGCATTGCGCGATGTATTGCGCAGTGCATCGACCTTGCCAGAAGCGCTGGACACCTATCAGCGCGAGCGTCGCCGGCATCTGGACATCTACCATTTCTGGAGCCGTTGGCTGACCCCGCTGTTCCAGTCCGAGCATGACCACGCAGCCGGGCTGCGCGACCTGCTGTTCCATCCGCTGTCGCGCATCCCCGGTGGTCGTGGACAATCGCTGCGGATACTGACCGGAACGCGGCGCGGCTGGTTCGGGCGTTGGCCGTTGCCGCCGGACTTCATCGAAAGACTGTCGAATGCTGGAGAACCATGATGAGCCATCGATCCGAGCGTAACGGCCTCGCGGCGAGTGCGACCCTTGTTCCAATCGCTTTTTCAATCGCGACAGTCTTCATGGCGATAGCGCCCGTGGCGCCCGCGCAGGCCGCATGGCCGCCAGCGCTCGTGGCTGCCCCGGAACGCGCGGACGAAATCCGCGTCGACAAATCCGAACGACGGATGGAACTGCTGCGCCTTGGCAAGGTCATCAAGACCTATCGCATCCTGCTGGGCGATGCACCGATCGGCCATAAACGCCAGCAAGGCGACGAGCGCACACCGGAGGGCCGTTACAGCATCACCTTCCGCAACGACAAGAGCCGCTTCCACCTCTCGCTGCGGATTTCCTATCCCAACGAAGCCGATCGCGCGCAGGCACAGGCACGGGGTGTCGATCCCGGCGGCGACATCATGATCCACGGCAAGACGCCGCCCGGTTACTCGAGGGACTGGACCGATGGTTGCATCGCATTGACGGACCAGCAGATCGAGGAAGTCTGGCGGCTGGTGCCGGTAGGTACCCCCATCGTCATTTCGCCGTGATCCCGAGATGCCGGCCTGACCGCAAACGAGTCATGCTTCCGAACCTGGTGAACGCAACGCCCGCGAAGTGTGGGCGAGCCCTGCAGACTTGAACGAAGCGGCAATACGCCAGCAATCTTTCCGAAGAGAATCATCCACCGAAGCCGATGACTCGTGCTTGCGAGAAACACCGTCGCAGAAGGATTTCCTGCCGCATGGCGCCTGGATTAAGCCGTGCCGCAAAGCGGCGACGGCTTGAATGAATCGTCAGACGTCATTGCGATCCTTGCAAGCCCTCTGCCGTCGAAGAACATGGCGAAAGATGAGATACGCAGCAGTGTAGAGCACAGCGATACACAAGCCCGTGTCGCCGGCCACGACATCCCACAACTCCGAATACGACCCCGGCACCGTTAGAAGCAGTACCGGAAACGCGAACTGGAAGAAAAAGTTGTGGGCAGCGTGGGCGATCGTGGCAATCCAGACAGACCCGGAGCGCACTCTGAGCTCGCTGAAAACGTAATTCATGGCGATGATGCCGAGGCCATAGATCAACGCCATGAGCAATGCGCTGTTCGTCTGGTAAAAATTCCCGAAGGCAATGAGCGGAAGATGCCAGGACGCCCACACAAGCCCACATGCAAGGTAGGGCTTCTTGAAGCCACCGCTCATCATTTTAGGCAACAGGAATCCGCGCCACCCGAGTTCTTCCCCGAACGCGCCAATGAGGCCAAGCCCGAGAACGGATAGCAGAACAGGTGTGATTTGGATGAGTTCTTCCGGGGAAATCAGAGAGAACTTCCGGATATCGAAGGCTGCGGATAAAAGCCCCAAGAGCAATGCCAGCAACAGAGGAACTGCGATGGCATGGATGTAGTAGCGTCCCTTCCCGACTCGAAATCCAACATCTCCAAATCCCGATTTCAGGATGAACCTCAACATGACGGAAAGGACGCCCGGGATGCACATCAGGGCGACGATCCAGAGCGGGCCGAAGTCCCTGACACCGCCATTGACGATGATGAAGGCTTCAAAGCTCCAACTTATTGCAAGCACTGAAACAATGAAGATCAATGCTTGATTCCGGTCGCTCGACACGTCTATGTGCATATGACGTTAATGCCTGAGTTAAGCCGACCCGTGGCCGACGCCACGACACGGGGTCGGCTTGAACGAATTGTTAGGTGCGTGCTCTGGCAGCGTTGCCGCAAGTACTTCTGACCTAGCCAACCTATGTGGCTTGGACATGTAGCCTCCACTCTGGAGAATCCATTGAGTAAGGCGGCTCTTCAGAATACTCAGAAATGTAGCTGTAGCCCTCGCCTCGTCCAGATAGTTCTACCAAGAAGTGGCGCAATTTCTCAAGCACAACTGCGCTACCAGATACTCTGAGGATGTTCCTTTGCTGCCAGTCGTCCATTGATGGATAGACATCTCTTTGGTTCTGTAGGGATGTGCACAGCTCGTTTTGCCCGCCTACGCTGAGGATCTCAACGTGGATGCCTGACTCAGTACAGAGAGTTTCCGCTCCCCCACCGTCAATTGCTGCTTCTACTTTTCTCGCGAAAGCAACGTAATCGATTCGCCTTCCGTACAACACGAAGTCATCAATGAGGCCATTGGGGCGGAACATTTGGCGGTGTTCAATCCGAAGCATGAGCGCACCTAACGCCTGAGTTAAGCCGCCCCGTGGCGGGGTGGCGGACGTGCGCTAGCGTAGCGAAAAAGCACGCGGCTGACGCCACGGCATGGGGTCGGCTTGAACGAATTGTTAGGCCTCTGCCCGTCGACAAACAGCCTCTATTACGTGCCCATCCGGGTCAAGGACGAAGGCAGCATAGTATGGCTCTCCATATTGCGGTCTCAAGCCAGGGCTTCCGTGGCTTACGCCGCCCATGCTCAGGGCAGTAGCGTAAAAAGCATCCACCGTATCTCTTGATGCGGCTTGGAAAGCAACATGAAGGCGCCCAGTAACAGGTTGACCGCCACCAATCCAGAATTGTGGGCCGTGCAGGGAACCAAAACCGGTGCCTTCTCGGCCATCCTCACGCTGGATCTCCATGAATGGAGAAAAGCCAAGAACAGCCAAGACATTGGTATAGAAGTCGCGACTGCGAGGGAAATCTGTGACTGCGAAGTCTATGTGGTCAAACATGTGGAAGCTTTATGAGAGGCCTAACGCCTGAGTTAAGCCGACCCGTGGCGGGGCGGCGGACACGTGCAAGCGTAGCGCAAAAGCACGTGGCCGACGCCACGACATGGGGTCGGCTTGGACGAATCGTTATGCGACCACACTCAGCCCGGCGAAGTGAGGTTGTTCTCAGGATTTGTTGGCGCAAACAGTCGGGAGCCGGTAATCACTGGATGGGGCGATAACAGTCAGCGGCCATGACTGGCCACCGAAGCCCAGAGCGCCGCGCATCCGGAGCGCGTACTGCCCGGTGCGAACGGTTTCATCAAGCGGATGCCATCCGGCGCGAACAACTCAACGGAGCGCTGTCTCGCCGGAAGGCGAGCGGCGCGAACATGGAGTTGACCAATGCGGGCTGTGCTTGGCTGCGGCACGGCGTGATGACTGATGAAGTCGCGCGACTGTGAACCCACACAGCCTGCTGCTAGACCGCGTATAACGCCTGAGTTAAGCCGACCCGCGACGGGGCGGCAGACGTGTGCAAGCGTAGCGCAAAGCACACGACTGACGCCACGACGCGGGGTCGGCTTGAACGAATTGTTAGGCCCCACCAACTTTCTGGGCCCGGGGTTTGTACGTTGCCTATCAGGACTCAAGGGTAATCGGACCGACAATCATGCAAACTCTCTGATTGCAGTAGATATACCCTGATGCGCTCTTGCCACAGATGTAGGTGTTATCCCAGCACTCCATCGAACTCTCTCGGGTGTCTAGAACCGACCGCCGCGACTCAGGCTCATCCAAACTTGACCGTATATCAATCCTGATTTCACGTGGTGCTGTTTTCTGGGTGTTGCTTTGCTGAGATAAGAAGCCGCTGCACGCAGCATGCAGAGCTGCAACATGCTCATTGATGCTTTCTATCAACTCGTTCAATGTACGAGCGTTTGTTTGAATAATCATGATGTCTCCCTAGTCTTAAGTCTGTTCCTGATGATATGAGAAAATTGGCCGCAGAGGCGCGATCACATATTTAATGTGATTATCGCGCTATAAGGGTAACGTTAATATCATTATCAAGCGGTCAGCGGAAGCTTCAGGCCTAACGCCTGAGTTAAGCCGCCACGACATGGGGTCGGCTTGAACGAATTGTTAGGCGCGTCACCTTAGGCCTGTATCTTTCCAAGCGTAGTACATGCCCTGACTGAAAAGGCGCGAGAGGTTCTTTGCGTCAACCCAAGGATATTGGGCAATCATTGCTGGCTCAAAGTCTCCATAACTTGTTTCATCTCCAGACTTTAAAGCGAGGTCATACACAGCCCCGTGTCCGAAACGCATTGCCTCTTGAGAAATAGCGTTGATCTTATCTAGATCTTCTTTTGAGAGTGCGGGATGGCGGACAGCTAGACGCTCCTGGATGGGTTTTAACCAATCCTCTCCCCACTCCATGGCGAGATATAGCCCCTCGTTAAGCAAGTCGTTTCGAGAAAGCGATTGCACTTCATTTTCCAGATTATTGAGCCACGAGAAAATTCGTTTAGCGCCTAACGCCTGAGTTAAGCCGCCCCACAGCGGGGTGACGGACGCGTGCTAGCGTAGCGTAGGCACGTGGCCGACGCCACGATGCGGGGTCGGCTTGAACGAATTGTTAGGTGCCACCCAGCTACCTTTGTGCGAAGACGTATAACGCGGCTAATCCAAGCACGACTAAAACCAATGGCGCGGCCCACATGTGAAGAAACGATTGAATGAATGCAATCTTGGGGTGGGCGGGGAGGTAGCGTACAACTACATTTGTCCCTTGCAGTGGATGGCGCGTAGAGCGCCCTGCAACCGAGGTGAACCGATGTGCGACGCCCCATGAGTCCTTGAACTCAACGATTGGCAGGTAAGAAACAGAGCCATCATCCGTACGTGCCTCGTGCCCCATCACGTGTCCGGTCACGGACACTCCAACAAATAAGACAAGGAGGCGCCTGCACAGCAAGAAAACTGCCGATGCTAGGCACGCTATACCAATGCCGATCAGGTATGCGTTCATTGTGGCACCTAACGCCTGAGTTAAGCCGCCCCGTGGCGGGGCGGCGGACGCGTGCTAGAGTAGCGTAGGCACGTGGCCGGCGCCACGATGCGGGGTCGGCTTGAACGAATTGTTAGGGCCCGCCCTGATACCTGCGAGACTCAATACTTGAATGTGGCCTGCTACGACCGCCCCTGCAGCAAACATATGTCCGCCCGGCTGAGGAAGTGAGCAGTACGGTGCAGGCGAATGGGTCGCCGTAGGAGAACGTCCAAGGTTGTATTGCTTTGCCAAAAGTGCCGAACTCAAGCGTAATTCTACCAGCGAGAATCTGCTGGCCAGCGAGTCGTTTAGTAATGTACGTGGAGTAATGCGAAACGGCAGCTTGTGAGGCTGGAGCATCCGGCAGAGATTGACCTGTGATGAGATCAAGCTCAATGACCGTTACGGAGTGTTCAATAGATTCTTTGTAGAGCATGCCTATGCCTCAATAACCCGGAATATCGTTGTTGCGGCTAATGAAACTCTCGGCAACGCCACAGGCAATTCCTTTCAGATCACGATTCTTTGCCATGCGGGCCCTAACGCCTGAGTTAAGCCGCCCTGTGGCGGGGCGGCGGACGCGTGCTAGCGTAGCGCAGGCACGTGGCCGACGCCACGATGCGGGGTCGGCTTGAACGAATTGTTAGCGCCCATGCCCGAGTGCGGAAAGCAGAAGACGCTCGTATTGGCCTCCGGCACGGCGAACAATGTCGTAGTTGTCGAGGCGAACCACAATTACCCGCTCATTGAGGCTTGGGTAGTAGTCACCGCAGCGAGGTGTTACTTCAATATTGGGTGGCGCAGAACCCTTCAGTAATTTGGATTTTTCGATAGTTAAAGCGGACTCAATGAGTGGTCCTTCGGAGGGCAGTTGGCGTATGGCAACGACAACGCCGAAGAAGACAGCATCCGCTGCAGCATCTTCGTTTGGATTTGGCGGGATGGGTATGCAGGCACTAACCGGGTTGGCTAGCAGCGCAGAGATGATCAAACCCCAAGTTGCGAATACGTACTTCATGGGCGCTAACGCCTGAGTTAAGCCGCCCCGCAGCGGGGCGGCAACAGCGTGCAGCGTAGCGCAAAGCACGCTGTTGCCGCCACGATGCGGGGTCGGCTTGAACGAATTGTTAGGCCTCATTTCCGACTAGACAAGCCAGAAAATATCTCAGGCGCCTCTACGCATCCTTGCATGTCGAAAAAGCTGCCGTGGCCTATAGTGCCGGGCTTGAACTCAATAGCCGAGCAGCGCGATGTCCACACAGTGGAGTTGTTGCCGTTAGTGCCGAATTGGCCGGTCACGTCTGAGTCGAAAAAGAATGAAATAAGCTGTCCATCAGCTCGCCGTAGTGCAACATCACAAAAAGCAGAGTCGTAGCCAAAGCTGCTATATCCGAATTTAAATGGTTTGCCGTTATTTACTGCATCTCTAGCGCAGGCTTTTGTGGCAGAACGATCAGTCTTTGAAGAGATGGCCGACAAGAAACCGCAGTCAACAACAGGTTCCCCAACTGTTTCCGAAACATCACGATCAAAGTCTGTGTAGCACAGATCAGTCCAAGAGCCTGCCCGAGGAGGAGATACCTGAACAGATGCGCAACTTGCAAGAGCAATTATCAGTACTGCTAAGTGAGCCTTGAAAATCTTTGTCATGAGGCCTAACGCCTGAGTTAAGCCGCCCCGCAGCGGGGTGGCGGACGCGTGCTAGCGTAGCGCAGGCACGTGGCCGACGCCACGATGCGGGGTCGGCTTGAACGAATTGTTAGCCCTGACCCTCGCGTAGTATCACCTCTTGTTGGAGGCGAGTTATTCGTTCCAGCAGCTGTAGCTGCAAAGCTTGAGTTCTCTGAGATAGATCGTCAGCTTTTTTTCTGGTCTGAATAGCCCATTCACCGCCTTTGAAACTTGTTAGATTGAGATAAATTATGGAGATTGCGCCAGAAGAACCCGCAAGAGCTGAACTTATGGCTACGCCTGAATCGCCTCGTGCAGCTTTGAACCCAAGATCAAAAACAACGATAGCTTTTTCTGCAAGATGCAGGCATGTCTCAGCAATGCGAATTGGAATTTCAGTTGCATCCCTTAGCTCGCTTAATGCCTTTTCAGAAAGTTGCCTCTTCTTTGCTTTGTCTGCTTCTGCATCTCTTAGACGACGTGCCTGTATCACCCGGTCGAATTGTTCTGAATCTTCTTGCACGGCAGCCAACAGTACGGGTTCTATACCGTCAAGAACGTCTTGGTTTGCCAGAGTTAACTGAGCCTCAACACCTTGATACTGATCCCTGCCAGCTGACAAAGACACAACAGTCTGAGTCAGCTTGCAGGCGACAAGACCAAGCAACGCCGCAGCACTTCCTGATCCGGGTTTGTGACCGCCGGAGCCGAATTTTGTAAGTAGTTGGTCAGTTGGAAGCTTGATCAGTTCTTGGGCCATGAGTAACTTCTGGTAAGGGCTAACGCCTGAGTTAAGCCGCCCCGCAGCGGGGTGGCGGACGCGTGCTAGCGTAGCGTAAAGCACGTGGCCGACGCCACGATGCGGGGTCGGCTTGAACGAATTGTTAGATTTGCTGCCCACTGACGTCGGCAGCGAGACGATTGCCTTTTGACAACTGCTCGACCTCGATCGCGGAGAACATAATTTGTACTATCTGGTCGTTGCGAGTTTTGAACACGCCTTCCTGCATGTGTGGAACATCGAAGATCTCCGGAATTGACGAAATGCTGGGAGAAAATGCCAGAAATGCTCTTGGTGGTGAGCCTTCAAGATAGAAAGTCAGTTGAAAGTAGTTTGTGCTGTACACAGGTATCGGAACCGCCATAAATCGTAGCTCGCGCCAGGCGTTTTTCATTGCCTGAAATTTGGCAACATCTTTCAGGAGCTTGAGATTGAGGCTTGAGCCGATTTTTCCTGATGAGTGAAGGTAGTTTAATAGCCAGGAAATGCCAACGGGAGTTAGTCCGATTTCGGATTCGGATAATCTGGTGGTAACGAAGATTCCGCGGGATGCCAGTGCTGCTTGGTCTTTATTGCTCAATGTTGACACAGTTGCCTCCTAGCAAATCTAACGCTTGAGTTAAGCCGCCCTGTGGCGGGGCGGCGGACGTGTGCAAGCGTAGCGCAAAGCACACGGCCGACGCCACGACACGGGGTCGGCTTGAACGAATTGTTAGACCGACTCACGGGACAGTTGAAAACGAAAAGCTGTTGAAGTAAGGGATGCTTGGGGGCTCAGGTAAATTAAGACCCTCCAAGGCATTGGCGAGGCAAGCCGAAAAATCATTTTGAGGCTCAAGAACCACCTGATATTTAGTTGCAGATATGAAGTGAAAATAGCCACGAACTGATTGAGTGCCGGGATTCTTTGTCAAGCAATCGGTCATGCCGGACTCAAACTTGGCGTTATTTTGCAGCATTTTTCCAAGTGTCGCGTCGTATGTCGCGCCTGCCTGGGTACGACCATTAGCTTGAGCCTTATTCACATTTCTCTGAAAATCACCATCAGCCGCAATTGCAAAAGTGGCCAATATGCTGAGAATCACAGTGATGTACAAACGTGCAGATGTGTGCATGGCAATCCTGTCGGTCTAACGCTTGAGTTAAGCCGCCCTGTGGCGGGGCGGCGGACATGTGCAAGCGTAGCGTATAGCACGTGGCCGTCGCCACGACACGGGGTCGGCTTGAACGAATTGTTAGGTGGCGGGGGATGCTGATGCGCACCGAGCCCGGATGCACTTGCCGAAAGCCGAAGCGGGAAAGCCCGAGCGCGGATCCGAGAACTCTCCCCCAGACGTTACCGAAGCGACTGCATCAGCAGCGGAGAACATGACGACACCAATCACCGTTTCCGAAGCCGGCCAACGCAACGCATGCGTAGTGTGAGCGCGCCACACGGACTTGACCGAAGAAGCAGCGTGCCAAGAACCTGGCCGAAGAGCAACGCTAGCCGAAGCCAGGAAATTAAGTTTGCGAGCAACACAATTGCAGAACGCTTTTCTGCCGCCTAACGCTTGAGTTAAGCCGCCCTGTGGCGGAGCGGCGGACGCGTGCAAGCGTAGCGCATAGCACGTGGCCGACGCCACGACACGGGGTCGGCTTGAACGAATTGTTAGGCGGCGGAGGATGCCGGCGCGACATGAGCCCGGCCAATGCTTCCGAAAGCCGAAGCGGTGAGGCCCGAGCGCGCCCTGAGAACTTTCCTCGATGTCTCCTAAGCGACTGTATCTGGAGCCGAGAAACTCACTGAAACCCAATCAGCGTTTCCGATGCCGGCGAACGTAACGCATGCGAAGTTTGAGCGCGCCCCGCAAACGTACCGAAGCAATGCATGATTGCCGAGCGCAATGAGCGCAGCAGTTGAAAACGGCAAAGACGCGGCAATGAGCGGTACAGTTGGACAGACAAGCAAATCGGCGGCGGAAAACGAACGTTTTTCTGCCGCCTAACGCCTGAGTTAAGCCGCCCCGCAGCGGGGCGACGGACGCGTGCTAGCGTAGCGTAGGCACGTGGCCGACGCCACGATGCGGGGTCGGCTTGAACGAATTGTTAGGCCCCAGCCGGGGTTCTAGGTCTGATTCACCAAGCATTTTCTCAGATGCTTTGACTCTTGTTAGGACACATGTTTGCGTGAATTTTTCATATGGCATTTATATGAGAAAAATTAAATGGCTGCAAAGAGCCAAATAAATGCAATGCCAAAGCTTTCAAGAGAAGCATCCACTAAGGAAAATGAACTGAATGTTGTTTGTTGCCCAGTAAGTAACGGCAGAGCTTCTGCTTGCCAGTGCATCATAAGAAAATAAACGCCACACCAAAGCGGTGCTATCCATCCGGCAGAAAAAAATCCAATTAACACAGCCAGTAGTCGATGCTTGGTCATGGGGCCTAACGCCTGAGTTAAGCCGCCCCGCAGCGGGGTGGCGGACGCGTGCTAGCGTAGCGTAGGCACGTGGCCGACGCCACGATGCGGGGTCGGCTTGAACGAATTGTTAGGCCGTCCTCAACTACGCCGGATCAAAGAACTTGATCAAATCTGGATTTGCCATGGTCTGGGCAAGGCCGATCGGTGAAACGCCGTGGAAATTCTTCAAATCAGGGTCGGCGCCAGCATTGATGAGTAGGGCGATAAGACTACCTTTTCCGCCGGAATAGAAAACAGCATTTGAGAGAGGGCTGTTGCCATTCCGATCGACCGCGTTGATCTCAGCACCAGCTGAGAGCAGCGCTTCACTTACAGGAATTGAACTGGATTGAGTCGCGAAATGGAGCGGGGTGAAACCATTGTCATCTGTGGCCCGCGGATCTAAGCCAGAAGCAAGTAACCTAACGGTCTCTGCAAGGTCTCCGTTCAAGGCGGCGTAATGGAGCGCGGTTCGACCTGCTCGGTCAACGTCTGGGCGATCTTTCTTCATGGGGCCATCCTCCACACGATGTGAGGCCTAACGCCTGAGTTAAGCCGACCCTTGGCGGGGCGGCGGATGGGTGCAAGCGTAGCGTAAAGCACGCAGCCGACGCCACGACATGGGGTCGGCTTGGACGAACTGTTATGCGACCACCAGAAGCCCGGCGAAGTGAGAGTGTCCCCAGGGTTTGTTGGCGCAGACAATCGGGGGCCGGTTAACACAGGATGGAGCAAGGATGGTTGGCGGCCATGACTGGCCACCGAAGCCCAGGGCGCCGCCCATCCGGAGCGCAGACTCTCCGGTGCGAGCAGTTTCATCAAGCGGGTACCATCCGGCGCGAACAACTAACCGGAGCGCTGTCTCGCCGGAAGGCGAGCGGCGCGAACATTGAACTGACCAATGCGGGCTTTGCTTGGCTGCGGAACAGCGTGATGACTGATGAAGCAGCAGTTGCAGTGAACCCGCACAACACGCTGCTAGACCGCGCATAACGCCTGAGTTAAGCCGCCCCGCAGCGGGGCGGCGGACGCGTGCTAGCGTAGCGCAGGCACGTGGCCGACGCCACGATGCGGGGTCGGCTTGAACGAATTGTTAGGCCCGTATGGTGTCATTTCTGTGGTGGAATTATGGCGACGTTTGGAGAAAGTCCATCTTTGAAAACCCAGAGATGGTAAATATTTGCCGTGTCGGTCACATCTGACTCTCGGGGATAGATTTCAACTGCTACTACATCTTCTCCGACAATGCTATTTTTTATGTCTTGAAGAGTGCGCCATGACCGAATGAGCCCATTATCTAATCTTTTAATCGCCAGCCGGTAGTTGAAAGCACCATGATTAGTTATAAAAAACTTCTCAACAATGTATTCATTGTTATCGTCGGTATACACCGCATCAATATCGGAAGCTTCAGCTTGAGCTATCAGCGTGTGCAGGAGGTTTTCCGAGAAATTCATTCAAGTGCTTCCTTGACGTGATTCTTTGGACAGGGCCTAACGCCTGAGTTAAGCCGACCCGTGGCGGGGCGGCGGACGTGTGCAAGCGTAGCGTAAAGCACACGGCCGACGCCACGACATGGGGTCGGCTTGGACGAATCGTTATGCGACCACGCTCAGCCCGGCGAAGTGAGAGTGTTCCCAGGATTTGTTGGAGCAGATAATCGGGAGCCGGGCATCACTGGATGGGGCGATAACAGTCAGCGGCCATGACTGGTCACCGAAGTCCAGAGCGCCGCCCATCCGGAGCGCAGACCGCCCGGTGCGAATCGCTTCATCAAGCGAACACGCTACGGAGCGAACAACTACACGGAGCGCTGTCTCGCCGGAAGGCGAGCGGCGGCGAACACGGGGCTGACCAATGCGGGCTGTGCTTGGCTGCGGCACAGCATGATGACTGATGAAATTGCAGCGACTGTGAACCCACACAACCTACTGCTAGACCGCGTATAACGCCTGAGTTAAGCCGACCCGTGGCGGGGCGGCGGATGCGTGCAAGCGTAGCGTAAAGCATGCAGCCGACGCCACGACATGGGGTCGGCTTGAACGAATTGTTAGCTCTCAGAGTCGTATTAGCACACGATATTCAAACTGTTGATAGATTTCATCCTTGTCTCTTACAGTAATACTATTTTCTGAAAAAGTATCGCGGTATTTCTGATTTCTAGAGTCTGTAATGATTACTGCGTATTGAATTTTTTCTTTAAATATCTCACTAGGTGACATTATGCGTTTCTTAATTACTCCAGATTTGCCAGGATCAATACTTAGCGGGAGGAGGAGTTGAACATTTTCATCTTCGTCAACAGATAACTCAGGCTTAAAATAACTATGAGGTACAATGGACCCGTTAGGCGCGAACATGGTGAGCTGCATTGTTGGTTCTAGCGTTATGGTATTAGTCCCCGCATTATGAATCTTAAGCGCTACATCATATCCTGAAGGCGATATCACTGTTGTTGACGGTGACACTGTGAGAAGACCATAAATTATTGGGCTATCCCTAATTTTTGATTCATAGTACTGCCACGAGCTTAGCCCGGCTCCCCATATTCCGAATAAGAAAGATGCGAAAACCCCAATCGTTTGCCACCAGTCTGTTTTACTTTGTTTAGTTACACGATTCTCCAAAGAATCATCGCGCAGAAATCCTTCCTGCTCTTCTTCGTGTGCCATTATATAATTCCTGAGAGCTAACGCCTGAGTTAAGCCGACCCGTGGCGGGGCGGCGGACACGTGCAAGCGTAGCGCAAAAGCACGTGGCCGACGCCACGACACGGGGTCGGCTTGAACGAATTGTTAGGCGGGTGGGATGCCGACGGAGTTGAAGCCCTGGTGGACTTTCCGAAGGCCGAAGCGGGAGAGCATGAGCGCGCCCCGCGAACTTTCCGCCGGCCGTCTCCGAAGGAGCGGGTCCGGCGCAGGGAAACTAGCAGCAGACGAACATTGCTTCCGAAGCCGGTAAGCGCGACGCACATGTGAACGATGAGCGCGCCCTGCGGACTTGAAAGAAGCGGCAACGCGCCGATAGCCTGTCCGACGAGCACTGCCGACAGAAGCCGGTGAACAAAGTCCGTGAGCGGCACATTTGCAGAACGCTTTTCTGCCGCCTAACGCCTGAGTTAAGCCGACCCGTGGCGGGGCGGCGGACGCGTGCTAGCGTAGCGTAGGCACGCGGCCGACGCCACGACACGGGGTCGGCTTGAACGAATTGTTAGACCTGCAGCGGCAGGCTCAGGTCACGAATGCGCACCAGCACCTCATCATGCAATTCGTACTCGCCCGCCACTATCACATCCCTCCAATCTACCGCCAGCAATGCAGCGAGCTGTTTCAACTGCAGCAAACTGCCATGGCTTGCAAAAGCAGCGCACCGAACGAGGCGAGGATTGGGGACTGTACCGTCTTCGATGCGGGCTTGAGAGAGGATGGATAGCGCCTCCTCCCGCTGATCGAGTGGAAAGTTGCCCTCAATGAATGTTTTAACGTCGCTGGGTAGTTCCATGCAGGTCTAACGCCGGAGTTAAGCCGCGCCGAACGCGGCGGATGGGAGCCAGTATTGCCCGCATGCCGGGAAGTTTCAACGAAGCCACGACACGGCGTCGGCTTGAACGACTTGTTAGGCGGGAAGGAAGCCGGTGAGGGTGAAGCCCTGGCGTACTTGCCGAAAGGCCGAAGCCCGGATGCCTGAGCGCGCCCCGCGAACTTTCAGCTGGACCTGTCAGAAGTGACAGCATGTGGATCCGGCAACCTGGACGAAAGAAAGCGCAATTCCCGAAGCCGGTGAACGCAACGCATGAGATGTGTGAGCGCGCCAAGCGATGTCACCGAAGTGGCAACGCGACGAGAAAGTGTCCGAAGAGCACTGCAAACCGAAGCTGATGAACCGCAGTTGCGGACAACACAACTACAAAACGCTTTTCACCGCCTAACGCCGGAGTTAAGCCGCGCCGAACGCGGCGGTTGGGGGCCAGTATTGCTCGCATGCCAGTAAGTTTCAACGAAGCCACGACACGGCGTCGGCTTGAACGACTTGTTAGGCGGGAAGGAAGCCGGTGAAGGTGAAACCTTGGTGTGCTTGCCGAAAGACCGAAGCCCAGAGGCCTGAGCGCGCCCGGCGAACTTTCAGCCGGGAGTCTCCGAAGCGACTGCATCAGTGGCAGAGAGCTTAGCCGCGCGAATCACCGTTTCCGAAGCCGGTCAACGCAACGCATGTGAAGTGCGAGCGCGCCAAACGATGTCACCGAAGTAGGAGCGTGCCCAAAGAATGTCCGAAGAGCACTGCCAACCGAAGCCGATGAAGTGCAGTTGCGAACGACACAACTACAGAATGCTTTTCACCGCCTAACGCCTGAGTTAAGCCGCCCCGCAGCGGGGCGGCGGACGCGTGCTAGCGTAGCTTAGGCACGCGGCCGACGCCACGATGTGGGGTCGGCTTGAACGAATTGTTAGGTGCCATGCCGCGTATCCTGCGGCCAAGCAAAGCACCCACTGCACAGCCAAGTACGGGCATGGCGTACTCCCCTGCGAGTTGCACATACAAGTGCATGTCGGGGTAGAAGATGTAGTGTGTTCCAGCGACTAAACGATAGAGCGAGTATGCGAGGCCGAAGCTAGTGGCCCATATGAGTGGCCGATGGGTCCGCAGAAGGGCTGGAAAGCCAATGCCCACTGCCACAAAGAAGATGAAGTAAAAAGCCCAGACCAACAGGCTGTCACCAGCCATGAAGCCGAAGTATTCAGTGAAGATTCGATCGGCTAAGAAGGCATCAATCCACGCAAAGCTAGCAAGCGATGCAACTGCATATACCAATGGAAATGTAACTAGGCTTATGAGTAGATTGACGATGAACTTTCCCATGGCACCTAACGCCTGAGTTAAGCCGCCCCGTGGCGGGGCGACGGATGCGTGCTAGCGTAGCGTAGGCACGCGGCCGACGCCACGACACGGGGTCGGCTTGAACGAATTGTTAGGCAGCAGACCCGTGAAACCACTCTATGGCTTTGAAGGATTGAACAATCTCCATTTCATAGTGGATCCAGCAAGCGAATCCAGCGATCAGTGAGATAGCCAATGGATAAGCCGCATTATGGATGGCTGTTTTGTTGGGGTAGCCACGTGCAATGCCGAGTTGCCAGCAGTGTAGAGACCAAATCACTGAGACGATAACGCTTGCTGTTGGAAATATATGACCAACTGGATGTGGTAGCCATAGCTCGTAATTTGAGCACACGAAGAAACTCACTATGGCGTAAGTAGAAGCAGCTAAGACATTTGCCTTGTAAAGATTTGTCAGCATATAAGCGGACTCAATTTTGCTGCCTAACGCCGGAGTTAAGCCGCGCCGAACGCGGCGGATGTGAGCCAGTATTGCCCGCACGCTGGGAAGTTTCAACGAAGCCACGACACGGCGTCGGCTTGAACGACTTGTTAGGCGGGAAGGAAGCCGGGGAGGGTGAAACCCTGACGTACTTGCCGAAAGGCCGAAGCCAGGATGCCTGAGCGCGCCCCGCGAACTTTCATCTGGGCCTGTCAGAAGTGACAGCATGTGGAGCCGGCAAACTGGACGAAAGAAATCGCGGCTTCCGAAGCCGGTGAACGCAACGCATGCGATGTGTGAGCGCGCCCAGCGATGTCACCGAAGCCGCAACGTGCCGAGAACTTATCTGAAGAGTACTGCCAACCGAAGCCTATGAATTGCAGTTGCGGACAACACAGCTACAAAACGCTTTTCACCGCCTAACGCCGGAATTAAGCCGCGCCGAACGCGACGGATGGGAGCCAGTATTGCTTGCATGCCCGGAAGTTTCAACGAAGCGGAGACACGGCGTCGGCTTGAATGACTTGTTAGGCGGGAAGGAAGCCGGCGAGGGTGACGCTATGACGAACTTGCCGAAAGGCCGAAGACCAGATGCTTGAGTGCGCCCCGTGAATTTTCCGCCGGCCGTCACCGAAGCGACCGCATCTGGAGCGGACAAACCGAACGCAAGCCAATCATTGCCACCGACGCCGGTAAGCGCAACGCATGCAATGTATGAGCGCGCTGACGAATGTGACCGCAGGGTGAGCGGGCCGAGAGCCTGTCCGAAGAGCAATGCCAACCGAAGCCGAGCAGTTGAAGCACTGAAAATGCAACTGCGGAATGCTTTTTGCCGCCTAACGCCTGAGTTAAGCCGACCCGTGGCGGGGCGGCGACTGCGTGCTAGCGTAGCGTAGGCACGCGGGCGACGCCACGACACGGGGTCGGCTTGAACGAATTGTTAGGCGGCGGTGGATGCCGATGCTGACCGAGCCCCGACGCACTTGCCGAAAACGAAGTGGGAAGGCCCGGACGCGACCCGAGAAGTTTCAGTCGGGTGTCTCCGAAGCGATCGTGTCAGTCGCGGAACAGAGACCGCACTAACCACTGTTTCCGAAGCGGGAAACGCAACGTTTGCGAACCTTGAGCGCGCCTGACGAACTATCCGAAGGATTGCATGATTGCTGAATACAACAAGCGCAGCAGCCAAAGACGGTAACGGAGCGAAAATGAGCGGAGTGGCTGAGCTAGCAAAGCGCGGCTGAAAACGAATGTTTTTCTGCCGCCTAACGCCTGAGTTAAGCCGCCCCGCAGCGGGGCGGCGGACGCGTGCTAGCGTAGCGTACGCACGTGGCCGACGCCACGATGCGGGGTCGGCTTGAACGAATTGTTAGGGGGCACTCTATCCGCAGCCGACAAATGCCCCGCCATCTCCGTCCGACACCAGGCAAGTCTTTTTGCCTGCCCGCTGAAAAGTGTATACGTTTGGGCAAATAAATCCTGCACCATGCAAGGTCTTACGCTCAGTAGGATTGAGCAACTTTTTGGCCGCGAGCACAACGTCATATGAGTTTGAACACCTAACTACGATGAAGGTTGTCAGCACAAAGGTAAGTAGCATGCCGATTGGGGTAATAAAGAGTATGGTCAGGATCGGCAGTTTGCCTTTAATGGCTGCGACGACAACAGCAACGCCCACGACAATTGGGATCGTGACGATTGCCAGATAGCCAAGACCATAGTGAAACGGCACTGTGCCCCCTAACGCCTGAGTTAAGCCGCCCTGTGGCGGGGCGGCGGACACGTGCAAGCGTAGCGCATAGCACGTGGCCGACGCCACGACACGGGGTCGGCTTGAACGAATTGTTAGCCCTCAGCCGAAGATGAAAAATTGCCGAAATTAAAGCCAGATACATCAGATAGCTTGATCCGGCATTGAATTGATCCAGTTGACGGAAGTGGGCCTTGGCCGGGAGATAAATATCGCGCATCGCGCAAATGTATGTACTCGCGCTTTCCGTCATCTTCAGGCTCAGGAGTATTATCCTCTTCTGGTATTGATTCCATTAGCTTTTTTATGTGCGCAGTAAGTGTGTTCTGTTCTACATATTTCTTTTTACTGATTATGTGGCCTGTTACAAGCAATCCACCGACAATCAGAGTAATCGGCATTTCCAGGGCATCATCGCCTTCCGAAAATCTGACAATTATTTCAAGTAGTCCATCGCGCATATATTTTCTCCTGAGGGCTAACGCCTGAGTTAAGCCGCCCCGTGGCGGGGCGGCGGACACGTGCAAGCGTAGCGCAAAAGCGCGTGGCCGACGCCACGACACGGGGTCGGCTTGAACGAATTGTTAGGCCGCAAGCTCTGACGATAGCCGATGGAGCTCTTGACAATGACCCGGTGGAAGCATATAAACACAATTACATACACACATACATCAGGCGAACCGATGGCAGGAAAACGATGCCCCAAGTGCGACGAGCAGACCTTTTTTGAGACGTCGACTGGGAGAAAGTGTACGAAATGTAGCTACGAGATGAAGCTTCCGGCGAATGGCGGTAAGGGTGGCCGAGGCTCGAAGTGTGCAAACTGCAATAAGTTGACCGTTTTTAGTGGGAAGTGCCGAAACTGCAGCGCTACATATAGCTAATACAACGTTATCTTCAGAGGATCGGATGATGGATTCATGGTGCAGCCGGGTACGGGCAAAGAGCGGAAAGATTGTTAGCGGCGGCGCAGCACGTAACGTGCGTATTTCGGACGCTGGGGGCATGGACAACATCATTGAGCAGGCAGCCCGTGATGCAGCACGCCGAGCTTTGGAGCTCGCGGATATCAAGGCCAATCAACGCCAAGTGCGGCCGAAGCTTCGGCTAGTAGCATAGCTGCATGGGCACCATGTCTCGACTCTCGGAAAGTGCCAGCTTTTTTGCGGCCTAACGCTTAGTCGACCCCATATTTGGGGCGGTATTGAGATGCTCGCTCTTTCCCTGGCGCCCGTCAACAGCGAAACCAGGAAAGGAATCAATTGGTTACAGCGGCTTGCCCCGAGAAGTAGGGCGCGAAGTGAAATGCTATGTCCGCTGAAGAGGGTGACAACTGATACCGCCTCGCTTTTAGGTCGGTAATTGCGAACTTTCCTAGGCGCCTAACGCCTGAGTTAAGCCGCCCCGTGGCGGGGCGGCGGTTGCGTGCAAGCGTAGCGCAAAGCACGCAGCCGACGCCACGACGCGGGGTCGGCTTGAACGAATTGTTAGGCGGCGCGACCTGAATATTGAAACCTACAGCTTTGTAAAGCTAACTGATTTAATTATCAAATTCAGCTTTTTCTCTAGGTCATGTGCCTCACTCATACTTGTCCCTGAAGCCAAGTGAAGGGACATAAATCCAGGCTCAAGAATATCCAGTTCACCTTCTGTCGGTTCAAGCATCAACGAAATTGGAGCGTCATCTTTGCCTGAGGCAGTTGGTTGACCTTCCTTGACCGTGAATCTGTATTTTGCATTTTGCGTACTTGCCATCGCGAAGCTCCATTTGGATGAATAGTTGGCGCGAGGCAGAACTAGATTAGCCGCCTAACGCCTGAGTTAAGCCGACCCGTGGCGGGGCGGCGGACACGTGCAAGCGTAGCGCATAGCACGTGGCCGACGCCACGACGCGGGGTCGGCTTGAACGAATTGTTAGGCGGGTGGGATGCTGATGGCGATGAAGCCCAGGCGGACTTGCCGAAAGACGAAGCGGGAAGGCCCGGACGCGCACCTGAGAACTTTCAGCCGGGTGTCTCCGAAGCGACCGTGTCAGTCGCGGAACACAGACCGCACCAACCACAGTTTCCGAAGCGGGAAAAGGTAACGCTTGCGAACCTTGAGCGCGCCAGACGAACGATCCGAAGCATTGCATGATTGCTGAATACAGCAAGCGCAGCAGCCAAAGACGGTGACGGAGCGAAAATGAGCGAAGCGGCTGAGCAGGCAAAGTGCGGCTGAAAACGAATGTTTTTCTGCCGCCTAACGCCTGAGTTAAGCCGACCCATGGCGGGGCGGCGGACGTGTGCAAGCGTAGCGTAAAGCACATGGCCGACGCCACGACATGGGGTCGGCTTGAACGAATTGTTAGGCGCAACTCTACTCGCCAGGAATTACATGTGTAACTCCTGTAGAGCGATCAACGACAACTACAAACTGGTTGCCAAGTGCAGGCACAGGTTTCTTAAGAAAGAGGAACATCCATTTCTTCTTGTCTTGACTCAATTCTTCGGCAAAGTCTGAAAGCATATACTCATCTATGTCATAGCCATGCTTTTTGGCAGCACTATGAGCAATTTTCAGTGCGTCTTCTCGGGTAATTTCTCTATTGAGGCGGCGATCGCATCCGACGAGGGATACGATTAAGAGCAGGATTAGAAATATCAGTCGCATGATTGCGCCTAACGCCTGAGTTAAGCCGACCCGTGGCGGGGCGGCGGACGCGTGCTAGCGTAGCGCAGGCACGTGGCCGACGCCACGATGCGGGGTCGGCTTGAACGAATTGTTAGGCGCGCGCCTAGACACTGTGAAGAATTGACGCACGTTGCTGCTCATACTCGGTGTCCGTGATTAACCCCTTGTCCTTGAGGTCAGTGATTTCTTGCAAGCGAGATTCAACTGATGAGCGCGCGGAAGCAGGAAGAGGTGGCGGTGCTGCTGCCGATGCTGGAGCAACTGGGCGCGTTGAAGCGCGGACTACCAGCCAAATGATCAAGCCGATTGCACCTGGAATGCCTACAATGAATAACACGACGATCCAGTGCCATATGCTGAAGCTACCCATGTTTTTCTCCCTTTTCGGCAGCAGTAGGTAAGCGCCTAACGCCTGAGTTAAGCCGCCCCGTGGCGGGGCGGCGGATGCGTGCAAGCGTAGCGTAAAGCACGTAGCCGACGCCACGACACGGGGTCGGCTTGAACGAATTGTTAGCCTGCGTCGACAATGCCGAACTTTGCTTGCAGTTCACTTAGTGCATACACGCGAGCTACTGTTGGAACTGCGGACTCATCAGCAACTGCGGTGAGACGTTTCAATGTTGGTTCAATGTCAGTAGTACGGTCAACTACAGCAACTAGAACTATATTAACGCTCTTCCAATTATTACTGGCGACATAGGATTGGAGGCGGTGCAATGCTTGCTGTAGCAACGCTTTTGGCGGTGATTTTGATACGTACTTAATCTCAACAATGTTGAGTCTATTATTTAGCACGAACGCGCCGTCGAATCCTTCATCATGTCCGCCTGTAACCTGTCTGCTGATTGGTTGGCCGAATTCTGCTTGGACCGCGCGGAGCGCGAGATCCTCTGCCTGAAAATGCTGCGCGCGGAACTCAGGTGTCGGCGTGGGTGTCTGTGCAGGTGCTGTGATGGGCTGTACTTCATCTTGTGGTTCTGGCAGTGCCAAAGCGTGAGCTACTTCATTTGCCTCCGCAATCTCTTTGTTGGCACGTGCGGCTTGCTCTGGAGGGGGAAGGGATTGCATGGACTTTACTGAGAATGGGCCTGCAGTAACATCACTGCCAGCCTTGATTCTCTCTGTGAGCGCCTCCAAGAGCCCATGTATGGGCTTTTGGAAACGGTATGCAATCCCGCCGATCAATCCGACCCATAGGATGGTTTGTAGTAGTGGTGACCAGTGCTCCATTTCTCCCTCGCAGGCTAACGCCGGAGTTAAGCCGCGCCGAACGCGGCGGATGGGAGCCAGTATTGCCCGCATGCCCGTAAGTTTCAACGAAGCCACGACACGGCGTCGGCTTGAACGACTTGTTAGGCGGCCGAGGCGTCGCGGAGCGGCCAACTGCCCGAGCCACGGTTGAATTGTGCGCTGCCGAACGCCGAAGCCCAGTTGTCTGAGCGCGCACAGCGAACTTTCAGCCGGATCTATCCGAAGCGGACCATCTGGAGCGACTGACCCGACCGTAAGCCGATCGTTGCTTCCGAAGTCAGCAAACGCAACACATGCGAAACATGAGCGCGCCCAGTGAAGTATCCGAAGGAAAGCGTGATAGCCCAGAAGCCACAAGCGCAGTAGTGGAAGGCAGCAACGGCGCTGAAATGAGCGGAGCCGAGAACGGACTAAAGCAGCACTGCTGGTAGAAAGCTTTTGCCGCCTAACGCCTGAGTTAAGCCGCCCCGTGGCGGGGCGGCGGACACGTGCAAGCGTAGCGCATAGCACGTGGCCGATGCCACGACATGGGGTCGGCTTGAACGAATTGTTAGGCGGCGGTGGACGCCGATGCGAATCGAGCGCTGGCGCCCTTGCCGAAGAACCGAAGCCGGAATGCTTGAGCGCGCCCCGTGAACTTTCCGCCGGCTGCTTCCGAAGCAGAGCGTCCGGAGCCAGCAACCGCTCCGAAAGGCAATCATCGTTGCCGAAGCGGACAAGCGCAACGCATGAGATATGTGAGCGCGCCTTGCGAACTTGCCGAAGCAATGCATAGACACTGACAACAACAAGCGCAGCGGTTGAAAACGGCGGCCGGCCTGAAATGACCGGAGCAGCGAGCAGGACGATCGCGGTGAACTGCGTAAGGATTACTGCCGCCTAACGCCTGAGTTAAGCCGACCCGTGGCGGGGCGGCGGACACGTGCAAGCGTAGCGCATAGCACGTGGCCGACGCCACGACACGGGGTCGGCTTGGACGAATCGTTATGCGACCACGCTCAGCCCGGCGAAGTGAGACAGTCCCCAGGATTTGTTGGAGAAGACAATCGGGAGCCGGGAAGCACAGCATGGAGCGAGGATGGTTGGCGGCCAGGACCTGCCACCGAAGCCAAGAGCGCCGCCCATCCGGAGCGCAGACTGTCCGGTGCGAATGGCTTCATCAAGCGGATGCGTTCCGGAGCGAACAACTCACCGGAGCGCTGTCTCGCCGGGAGGCGAGCGGTGCGAGCGGAATACTCACCAATGCGAGCTGTGCTTGGCTGCGGTGCAGTGTGATAACTGAGGAAGTGGCAGCGACTGCAAGCCATACAGCCCACTGCTAGACCGCGTATAACGCCTGAGTTAAGCCGCCCCGTGGCGGGGCGGCGGATGCGTGCAAGCGTAGCGTAAAGCACGCAGCCGACGCCACGACATGGGGTCGGCTTGAACGAATTGTTAGGGGTCAATAGTAGCGGCACCCGGACGCGGGCAGCTTTTTGATTGCAGGAGCTAAGACATTGATAACAGCATTGAAAGTCTCAGCGATTTGCGGTGGAGGGGAGCCGTCCGACATGGTACTGCAATCCCAATTAACGCGATGATGTTGTCCACGATGATAGATGTCTAGCGAGTATTCAGCGCATGGCGCAGTGACAGTTATTGTGTCATCTGGCGCAGAAACAGCATCTATGTACCTAGGTAGTCTAAAGAAATCCGTGCTCTCGGCGAGGTGGCCAATTTTTGTGAGCTGTTCTTGTGCGAGATGAAATTTAACTATGAAAGCATCCGTAGTGCACATGTCACGGGAAAGAATGCCAGATGAGCTTGAGTATGCATCGTTATAGCCAATAAGCACATCAATTGCAGTTTGATTTGTATGATGGCTGCTGGTGGCACAGCCGCTGAGAAGCAATAAAAAAACTGCAAGTTGCGGTGATGCCATTTTTGACCCCTAACGCCTGAGTTAAGCCGCCCCGCAGCGGGGCGGCGACTGCGTGCTAGCGTAGCGCAGGCACGCTGGCGACGCCACGATGCGGGGTCGGCTTGAACGAATTGTTAGGCCCCACTCGGCGGCGCTGAGATGTGATCATTGGCTAACTCATACGCATGGAGGAACTTGTAAAGCTCGTCGACGAGCTGGCGGTCACCAAACGCCTTTGCGATAACGACAGTGGCCATAAGGCCCCTATATAAGTAATTCTCAGCTTCTTGCGCCCACGTAGCAACGCGCGGAGTTCCGAGCATTCCAGTGAGATGGAAGTGAGGCGGGTCGCCGCCGTACATGTCCATTACATTCTCGGAAGCCGCATGCACGTACCCCGAGTAAGCAGTGCTGACGCTTTCCCCAGCGGCCAACGCCTGGGAGACGTTCACCCCATCTCCGAGCGTGTTCATCGTGTGTGCGCGAATCTTCTTGCGCGGAACCAAATTGGGCTTCGGTACTTCTAGGCTTCCCTGTGGCCGAGAGAAGACAGCCTCCGCATAAAAGGCATTAAGATACTGGTCGTGGCGCTCGGTCTTTGCTCCGTTCGTTTCGGCGCTCGCCAAGAAGAAGATATCTTCCTGAATTTCGTCCAAGGTACGGAAAAGAACGCCAGCCTCTTGGAAGTAACCGGATTCGAGTAGCACTGCGACTGCGTTTAAGCCGCTGATGCTCCTCGCAAGCTTTTGAACCAGAGCTTCGTGAATGCCTTTGTTCGTATAACGGAAGACAAATGAATCGCGATGAGGCACTCGTTCGGGTGGCGTGAGGGAGCGCTCCATGTGCTGGAATGCTCTAGTCATCGCTTCCATTGCTTCAGCTTGCATGAGGGGCATCTTGTGGGGCCTAACGCCTGAGTTAAGCCGCGCCGCAGCGGGGTGGCGGACGCGTGCTAGCGTAGCGCAGGCACGTGGCCGACGCCACGATGCGGGGTCGGCTTGAACGAATTGTTAGCCCTTCACTGGCCAGCAATAATCTCTATGTCGGCGAAAACATTTCCTCGCTTAACCTTGAGGCGAATTTTCTGACCGATTTCTATACTCTTGAACTGGTCTGCCATTTCTCGCGCATCAGCTCCGGCTGTCAAACGGTCGTTTACTGCTGTGATGTAATCACCTGACCTTAAGCCTGCGGCGGCAGCCGGTGATTTAGGACGAACTATAGTTACCTTCAGACTTTCAAGCACCGGACTGATGAAGCCAGATGTTGATGCTTCAGTTGCGAAGCCTAGCTTGCCTTTTGCAGCCAATGCGGTGCTTGCAATTGCTAGAAGTATCACGGCAGCCGCAGTCTTTGCGGTTCTATTTAACGTCATTGGTATCTCTCGCTGAAGGGCTAACGCCTGAGTTAAGCCGCCCCGTGGCGGGGCGGCAGACGCGTGCAAGCGTAGCGTAAAAGCACGCGGCTGACGCCACGACGCGGGGTCGGCTTGAACGAATTGTTAGGCGGGTGGGATGCCGGTAGACGTGAAACCCCGGCGCCCTTGCCGAAAGCCGAAGCGGGAAGGTCTGAGCGCGCCCCGTGAACTTTCCGCCGGCCGTCTCCGAAGGAGCGGGTCCGGCGTGGGGAAACTAACCGATGAGGCTCGTTGCTTCCGAAGTCGGCAAGCGCAACGCACATGTGAAGCTGTGAGCGCGCCCTGCAGACTTGAACGAAGTGGCAACGCGCCGACAGTCTTTCCGAAAAGAAGTACCCACCGAAGCAGGTGAATCAACTCTGTGAGCGACACATTTGCAGAAAGCTTTTCTGCCGCCTAACGCCTGAGTTAAGCCGCCCCGTGGCGGGGCGGCGGACGTGTGCAAGCGTAGCGTAAAGCACACGGCCGACGCCACGACATGGGGTCGGCTTGGACGAATCGTTATGCGACCACGCTCAGCCCGGCGAAGTGAGAGTGTTCCCAGGATTTGTTGGAGCAGATAATCGGGAGCCGGGCATCACTGGATGGGGCGATAACAGTCAGCGGCCATGACTGGTCACCGAAGTCCAGAGCGCCGCCCATCCGGAGCGCAGACCGCCCGGTGCGAATCGCTTCATCAAGCGAACACGCTACGGAGCGAACAACTACACGGAGCGCTGTCTCGCCGGAAGGCGAGCGGCGCGAACACGGGGCTGACCAATGCGGGCTGTGCTTGGCTGCGGCACAGCATGATGACTGATGAAATTGCAGCGACTGTGAACCCACACAACCTACTGCTAGACCGCGTATAACGCCTGAGTTAAGCCGACCCGCGACGGGGCGGCAGACGTGTGCAAGCGTAGCGCAAAGCACACGGCTGATGCCACGACGCGGGGTCGGCTTGAACGAATTGTTAGGCGGGTGGGATGCCGATGAAGTTGAAGCCCTGGCGAACTTGCCGAAAGCTGAAGCGGGAGAGTATGAGCGCGCCCCGCAAACTTTCAGCTGGACCTGTCAGAAGTGACAGTCTGCGTAGCCGATAAACCGAACGAAAGAAAGCGCTGATGCCGAAGCCGGTGAACGCAACGCATGTGATGTGTGAGCGCGCCCTGCGGACTTGGACGAAGCGGTAACGCGCCGGCAGCCTTTCCGATATGAAGCACCAACCGAAGCCGGTGAACAAAGCCTGTGTACGGCACATTTGCAGAACGCTTTTCTGCCGCCTAACGCCTGAGTTAAGCCGCCCCGCAGCGGGGTGGCGGACGCGTGCTAGCGTAGCGCAGGCACGTGGCCGACGCCACGATGCGGGGTCGGCTTGAACGAATTGTTAGCTACCTACAAGTGAAGTCTCCAGCGACGTCACTAAAGTAGCCGCGCTTCTGGGTGAAGTTTGGACAGAAGCGCTGTGATACAACAAGTATAGGTTCTGGGCTATGAACGATTTGAACCTTTCTTCCTTGGCATTGCTCTTTGGCGAGCATTTTCCACAGAGCAACCACTGCGGGGATCTCGCCATTTGGAGTTGGGCAGTTGTTGCGAGGAGAAATCATCAGCTGATACGAAGCGGCTGGGTCGGGCGATGCGTGCAAAGTGAAGCTCACCGCATCTCGTCTAGCAGGCGTTGCACATGAAGACGCGAGGAATGCGAGCATTAAGATGAATTTGCAGCGCACTATCATAGGTAGCTAACGCCTGAGTTAAGCCGCCCCGCAGCGGGCGGCGGACGCGTGCTAGCGTAGCGCGCAGGCACGTGGCCGACGCCACGATGCGGGGTCGGCTTGAACGAATTGTTAGCCATCAGTTGGTTACTGGGACTTTATGTTCTTGTTCACCGATCCGGTAATGCAGATAGCTACCTTTTGGTGCGCCTAGTTCCTTGAGCTTCTTTGCGACAATAAGAGCATTTACTGCTGGGTCTTTAAGATCGAAGTTGACGTCAACTCGATTAGGTTCTCCGTTTGGCCCTGGCGAGGATCCGCCACCGGTCACCTCACCAATTTCTCGTTCAGTCAAGAATGAATTTAAGGGATCGCCGTACTTTTTCCTCTTGCAATAGGCATGATCGATTCGTTGATACTTGCCGTTACAACATGTTTGTATTTGTCGGATCATTTGAAGAACATGCGATAGAGCTTTTAGTGCCAGCAGGGAAGATGTGACGAATCTTTCATGATGGCTAACGCCGGAGTTAAGCCGCGCCGAACGCGGCGGTTGGTAGCAAGTATTGCCTGCATGCCTGGAAGTTTCAACGAAGCCACGACACGGCGTCGGCTTGAACGACTTGTTAGGCGGGAAGGAAGCCGGGGAGAGGAAGCTCTGGCGTACTTGCCGAAAGGCCGAAGACCAGGTGCCTGAGCGCGCCCGGCGAACTTTCAGCCGGGCGTCTGCGAAGCGACTGCATCAGTTGCAGACAGCTTGGCCGCGCGAATCACTGCTTCCGAAGCCGGGCAACGTAACGCATGCGAAGTGTGAGCGCGCAAGGCGATGTCACCGAAGTGGAAACGTGCCCAGAGATTGTCCGCAGAGCACTGCCGAACGAAGCCATTGAACTGCAGGTGCGGGCGACACAACTACAGAACGCTTTTCACCGCCTAACGCCGGAGTTAAGCCGCGCCGAACGCGGCGGATGGGAGCCAGTATTGCCCGCAGACCAGGAAGTTTCAACGAAGCCACGACACGGCGTCGGCTTGAACGACTTGTTAGGCGGGAAGGAAGCCGGTGAAGTGAAGCCTTGGCGTACTTGCCGAAAGGCCGAAGCCTGGATGCCCGGAAGCGCGCCCCGGCGAAGCTTTTGAGCCAGTTGTCTCCGAAGCGACCGCATCAGTGGCAGACAGATAGGCCGCGCCTATCACCGTTTCCGAAGCCGGGCAACGAAACGCATGTGATGTGGACATAGCGCCAAGCGATGTCACCGAAGTGGCAACGCGCCGAGAATCTGTCCGAAAGAAGCACCTACCGAAGCCGGTGAATCAAGCCTTGAGCTGCGCATTTGCAGAAAGTTTTTCATAGGCCTAACGCCGGAGTTAAGCCGCGCCGAACGCGGCGGTAGGGTGCCAGTATTGCCCGCAGACCCGGAAGTTTCAACGAAGCCACGACACGGCGTCGGCTTGAACGACTTGTTAGGCGGGAAGGAAGCCGGGAGGGTGAAACCACCACAAACTTGCCGAAAGGCCG